>NZ_JAPMIU010000008.1 GCF_026410505.1 Frateuria hangzhouensis | reverse complement strand
GTGGACCAAAGAGGTCAACTGCGGAGCGAATAAGGCGGCATTCCGCCGTCAAAATGAGCGTTTTTCGCTTTGACGGGACCAATGTCACGCGTGAGTGGTTGCGCGGCGATTGATCAGACCATCCCTAGGGTACGCCTGTTGAAAATGTAATAGCCCGACATCACTAATCGCATCACGTCGTTTTATTGGACCGCAGCCTTGGTCGGCAAACAGTTTCTCCGTGCCGACCTCATTTTTCTCTGCGCTATCGTAAAGATACAGCGGAAAGCACTGCGCGCCGCCGTCAGGAAGTAAGCAAGGAATGTGGTCGATCATCAGCGCAAAATGGCCGTCACCGCGCCAATTGCCCTTCGTCATGATAGCCAAATTTCTTGCCTTTACATTTGGAAAAATGCGCGGCATCTGAAGCACCCTCTCATTGAAGGCGGAGTTGAAGTACATCCATTGCTTCGAAAAAGGGCGGTACAAACTTGGCGTCAAGCTTTCTGCGTCAAAAGAGAATGTCCGCCCCCTGATCAGATCCTGCTTCAAGTTGACTGTCCAACTAATGCGCTCAGGATTGGTATCGATGAAAGCATCCACGCCACGCTCTCGGGCTTTTCGATCAAGGCCCTGATGGAAGTGATTGAAGCGCACCAACTCGTCGTTGTAGCTGTCGATCATGCGGCGCATATTTAGAGCCAGCATGTCTCTACTTGCGTTATAAGCCCAGGCATCGCGATTCGTGACTACGCCCATCGAAAAGCTCTCAAACACTTTTGGCGAGTTGCCTCGCTTATCACCTAGAACTATGAATTTCTCGAAACCATCCTGCCGCTGCCGAAGCCAGTCACCGTGCGCATCGGGGACAATGGTTCGCCAATCAGTGATTCCTTCTACGCTTGCATAGCGAGCAATCTTTTCTAGCTTTTGCTCGCGGGTCAGGTAGTCGCCGATGTCGTGATAATTGATCAGCCCATGCTTGGCAGCCTGCGGGTTCTTCACTAGCAAAGTAATAGCAATCGGCGCACGGCTGCCGCTTCCGAAAATCTTGCCTCCCTCCCTGCGCGAAAGCTCACCGGACGTACGCTGGTTGCCTCGAAGGTGAAAGACATGGATATTTGAAAATTCTTCGGCTAAACACTTGCGTAGACCATCTGCAGATGTGGTCTCAAGAAAGCCGGCATTAGTGACAAAGCCAACTATGCCCGCATCGCCAATGCGGTCCGTGGCCCACCGAATGGCGCGGATATAACTGTCATACAGCCCTCGAGATAATGCGGCACGAGATTGAGCCGCGTACGACTGTTCGATTCGCCGATCTAAAAGGGGGTATTTGATATTCTGATTATTATCATTCTGGCTGCCTTGGCCAATGGAATACGGTGGATTGCCTACAATCACCCGGATGTCTAGTTTTTTCTGCCGCTTGCGCCGCGCGCTGTTATCGACCAGCAAGGCATCCACCAGGTCATCCTTTTCGTACATCTGGAACGTGTCGGTGAGGCAGATGCCTTCGAACGGCTCATACTCGCCACCCACCACGCCGTGGTAGACCGCCTCGATATTGATGGCGGCGATGTAGTAGGCCAGCAGCACGATCTCGTTGGCGTGGATTTCGTGGCGGTACTTGTGCGGCAGCTGCTCGGGGGTGATCAGGCCGCTTTGCAATAGGCGGGTGATGAACGTGCCGGTACCGGTGAAGGGGTCCAGGATGTGCACGCCCTTGCTGCCCAGCGTCTGGCCGAACTCGGTTTGCAGCAGGTGGGCAACGCTGTGCAGAATGAAGTCCACCACTTCGACCGGGGTGTAGACGATGCCCAGCCGCTCGGTCATGCGGGGGAAGGCATTGCGAAAGAACTTGTTGTACAGCTCCACCACGATCTTTTGCTTTCCAGCGGCGTTGTCTATCCCCTCGGCGCGCTGGCGCACGCTGGCGTAGAAGCGCTCCAACGTGTCGGCCTCCTTGCCCAGGCGGTGCTCTTGCAGGGCGTCCAGCACGCCTTGCATGGCTTGGCTCATGGGGTTGTGCTGGGCGAAGCTGTAGTCGGCGAACAGGGCATCGAACACCGGCTTGGTGATCAGGTGCTGGGCCAGCATCTCGATGATTTCACCGTCGCTGATGCTATCGTTGAGGTCGTCGCGCAGTTCCTCGGCGAAGGCCTCGAACGCCTTGCGCTCCTTGGTGTGGCCGCGGTCCTCAATGATCGCGGTGATGCGGTCGATGTGGGTCCGCGCGATCTTGGCGATGTCGTTGGCCCAGTCTTCCCAGTGGTGCCGGTTACCGCACTTCTGCACCACCTTGGCGTAGATGGCGCGCTCGATTTCGCCGATCTCAAAGGGGAGCGGCGCGGTGCCCTTCTCGCCGTACTGCGGCGCGGCCTCGCCGATGCCGACTGCCCGCGACCGGCCTTGCCGTTGCTGGTGCCAGCCCTGGCGTGCGCCGGCTTGCGCTGCACCTTGTCGGTGATGGCGATGACCTCCATCTTGCGCGGGTCTTTGCCGATCAGGTCCAGCTTGTTGACCATCGCATCGAAGCGGTCGTCGTGCGAGCGCAGGGCCTGCAGCACTTGCCACACCACGGCATAGGTCTTGTTGTCGTTCAAAGCGTCGTGCGGCTCCACGCCGGCCGGGATGACCACCGGCAGGATCACATAGCCGCGTTTCTTGCCCTCGGCCTTGCGCATGACGCGGCCGACGGACTGCACCACGTCCACCTGTGAGTTGCGGGGGGTGAGAAACAGCACGGCGTCGAGCGCGGGCACGTCCACGCCTTCGGACAGACAGCGCACGTTGGACAGCACACGGCAGGTGGCCTCGGGGGCGTCGGCCTTGAGCCAGTCCAGTTTGGCCTCTTTCTCGCTGGCGTTCATGCCGCCGTCGACGTGCTCGGCTTCGCAGGTGAGGCGCGCGGCCGGCTCGATGTCCTCGGCTTCCTGATAGGCCTCGACCACGGCCTGAAACATGTTGGCGATGTTCTTGGAGCTGACCTTGTGGGTCTTGGCACCCTTGGATACCTCGATCACCTGACAGAAGGCCACGGCCTTGCGCATGGGACCGTCGTCGCCCACCAGGTCGTCGGTCATACCCTGCTTGGCCAGCGCCTTCCAGCAGCCGACGATCTTGGAGGCGTCGTCCACCTTGAGCTGGTTGTCTTCGCTGGCCAGCAGCTTCTGCAGGCGGCGGTTGACGTGGCTTTCTTCCACGGCCAGCACGATGACTTTGTAGTCCACCAGGAGGTCGCGCTCGACGGCTTCGGAAAAGGTAATCAGGTAGAGCTGTTTGCCGTACAGCGCCTCGTCGTCCATGGAACACAGTTCCACCCCATCGCGGTCGGCCGTGGCCTTGGCGCTGTCCGCGTAGATGCGGGGCGTGGCGGTCATGTACAGGCGCTTGGCCGCGTGGATGTAGTACGTGTCGTGTACGCGTACGAAGGCGCTTTCGTCCTCGTCGGCAAAGGTGACGCCGGTGGTGCGGTGGGCCTCGTCGCACACGATCAGGTCGAAGTTGGCCAGGCCGTAGTCGTGCTGGGCCTGGCTGATGACGTCGATGGAGTGGTAGGTGGAGAACACCACGCTCATGTGCTGAGCGTCATGGCGCTTGGCCATTTCCGCGGCCAGGCGCGCCGGCTCGGTGGTGGCCGGGTAGCGCAGCTCGTGGGTGAAGGTCTGGACCGCGTCGTCTTCCTTCTTGCGCTTCTTGCCCACGTCGCTATCGGAACACACGGCGAAGCTGTGCAGGGGGATGGCGCTTTCCTGCGTCCACTCGGTGAGGGTCTGCGACAGCAGCGACAGGCTAGGCACCAGGAACAGCACGCGCCCGCCCTTGCCGGCGACGGCCTCAGCCACCTTCAGGCTGGTGAAGGTCTTGCCGGTGCCGCAGGCCATGATCATCTTGCCGCGGTCGGCCTTGGCCAGGCCTTCTCGCACGGCCTTCAGGGCGCTCTCTTGATGCTCCTTCAGCGTCTTCTTCGGCTTAAGCGCAGGCGGGGCCTTGGGCTGATACCTGGCCCAGTCGATCTGGCTGTTTTCCAGGTCGTGCAGGTCGATTTTGCTGACCGGCGGTTGCTGGTCGCGCAGCGCTTCTTCGGCGTGCTCACTCCAGTGGTTAGTGGTGCAGACGATCACCCGATGAGCGAATGGCTTCTTGCCGGAGGCGGTAAAAAAGCTGTCGATGTCCTTTTTTTGCAGCTTGTAGCTCGGATCGTAGAGCTTGCACTGGATGGCGTGGATTTCGCCGGTGCCGGCCGTCTGGGCCACCAGGTCGATGCCGGTGTCGCGGGCGTCCAGGCCCTGGGCCTTGGCCCAGTCGGCATAGCTCCATACCTGGCTGTAGAGGTCGCGGTAGCTGGCCTCGTTGCGCAGGTAGGTAAGGATCAACTCCTCGAAATACGTGCCTTTCTCCCGCTCGGTGACAGCGGCCTGGCGGTAGGTATCCAAAAGTTGGGCGAGAGCGGTCACGAGTGCTTTCCTGATGCGGGCCATGTGAGGGGCATCAGCAGCTACTGCTTCCGCAATCACCGAGGCGCTCGGATGCGACAGCGACGACTCCCCCTACCCCGTCGATTCTAGGGGCGGGCGGTGCATCCGGCGAGGGTCTCCGTAGCGGTGCAGCAGCCGAGCGGTTGTGCCGGAAGACCATTGCAAAAAAATAGAGCGTCGCACAGGCATGAGGGGGCCGAAGCCCCCTCCCCCTCAATCCCCGCAAGTACCTCGCCCATGCGCGCGGGTGAGGTACACGCCCAGACCGAACAGAGCAAAGCCGTAGACCGCCAAGCCACCAATCACCTTCAGCATCGTCCACTCCCTAGTTAGCTGCCGCCTGCTTCACTTTCGCGTCCAGACGCCCACGCAAGTCCCCCGTCGCCGGTTGCGCCGATGGGCTTCCTCCGGCTTCCGCTGGAAAAAACTCTTCCACCACGGCCGACCCGTCTTCTTCGAGCTCCTCGAACGCCCCATTGGCGAAGCCCTTGCGGGCAGCGCCGTCCAGCGCGTCCTGGTCGAAGCCCGCAGCTCCACGATGTTCAGCCAATGCCCTCGCCTCACCGATTGCCTGGTCGAGGGTCAGCCCTGTGCGGACCACCACGTCGACGTAGTAGATCGGCGTGCCGTAGCTCATCGCCGTGGACTTGCCGCGCAACTTGAGTTCCAGCGGCATGCAGGCCAACAGCCCGCCCGACACCGCCTGGAAATACTCTAGGCGAGCCGCGAGGGTGCGGATGGTGTTAAACGAGGTGGTTCGAAGCACGAAGCTGCCGAGCGCATCGCTTTGATCATCCCCAACCAGCACATGCAGTCGGGCGTAAGCCTTGCACTCGCCCTGGGCGAAGGCGCAGCTGTCCGCCCCGGGGCAAGGCAGTTGCTCGATCGCGTCCTTGCCACGCCGACGACACGTTTCGCCATTGCCCACGCATACCGGCCGCCCCTTGCTGCGATCGAAGAGCGAATAGTCCGCCCGCAAGTTGAGCGCAGGGTCGTTAAAAAGCATGCGCACCGGCATGGACCGCAGCTTGCCGCCGGAAGCCTTGCGTAGCTCGTCATCAAGCGGGTGCAGTACCCACCCGTCGCGGTTCTGCACCTGGGTGGTCAAGGTGAACTGGTCATCCTTTTCCGGCAGGCGTTTGCCGTTGCGCTCCACCACGCGACCGATGGATATCCGCCCGATCACAGGCGGGGTAATCGCCAGACCTTTCAGCATGGTCCTGTCCTCTTTGAACTGTCAGTGGCGGGGGCAAGCACGAATCGACGCGATCCGGGGCGGGTCACGGTGTATTGGGCCGCGATCGCCGGGTGCTCCGCGGCCAGCCGTTTCAGATCGACGATGGTGCCTTCCTTGGCGCGCTTGAATGTCGCTTCGCCGCGAGCAAAATGCGCCTTGCTGGCGTCCCCCATCGCGGCCTGGATCGTCTGCTTGAGCTGCTCGGCTCGGCCTTCCTTTGCTTCGAGCTCCACCTTGAGCTCCACCAAGGTGTCGAAAGCGGTATTCAGTGCGGCATCCTCGGAGAAATCGAGGCTCGTGTCGTTTCCCGGGTACAGCTGACGCAGGGCCTGGCCGGCCGAGGCACTTCCATCTGCCGGCGGTGGCGTATCCGATTCCACGTACTCCCAGAATCGCGTCTCCAGGATGATCAGGCGGGCGATGAGGTCGTTGTCCCGCTCGATACGATGCACCGCCAGATGCTGGCCACAGAGCAGCACGGCTACATCCGCGGCCTGCTTGCCGGTCACGGCGAGCTGGTGTTGCACCTGCAGCTGCACGTACTCCGGCACGCCATCCCTCCACAGCCGCGCGCCGAACTCGCCGGCGGTCTTGCACTCGAGGATCTGTACGTCCGGATGGCCAACAACCTCCCGGTCCAGGTTCGCGAGCATGAAAGGGAAGGTGGGGTGCTGCAGCACGGCATTGACCTTGCGCACCTTGTGCTGGGTCTTCCTCTGATACGCCAGCGCGACGTAGGGCTCCAGAAGCGTGCCCCAGTAGCGTGGGTCTTCCATGTCATTGGGGTCGTCCTCCTCCGCTCGGTCTCGTCCCGTCTTTTCCATCCATAGCGCCAAGGGGCTCTTGTAGGGGTTGAGTCCCACGGCTGCCGCCGCATCGGAACTGCCGATGCCACCACGGCGCACTTCCAGCCACTGCTGCCGGTCGAGCGTACGCGTGTCGACCAGCCGTAATGCCGCTTGCTTCTTCATGTGATCTCCCAAAAAGGAACGCCCGGCCTGACGGCCGGGCGTTATGTGGTTTGCCTTGCTAGATATCCGGTGAGTCGTCGCGCTGGGTGGCTTGGTGTTTCAGACCTACATCAGGCCCCGGATCGCCATCGACACCGCTTGCTCCGCGGTAACCACGAAGTGGTCGAGCACCCGCACATCGACCAGCGTCAGCGCTTCCCTCAAGCGCATGGTGAGGGCCCGATCCGCCGGCGACGGTTCCGCATGCCCGCTGGGGTGGTTATGGGCCAGCAGTACCGCGGCCGCGTTCAGAGCCAGCGCACGCTGGATCACGATGCGAGGGTGTACCTCCGTGGTCTGGATCGAACCCGAGAACAGGCGCTCGGCGGAGATCAACCGATGCTGGGAGTCCAGGAACGCAACTTCAAAGTGCTCCCGGACTTCGTTGCCCAGCCTCAGCCGAAAGAAATGCCCGCAGGTCTGCGGGTCGCTCAGCAACTCGCCGACCGTGGAGGCCCGGCTCTCCAGGATGCGCAGCGCCCGCTCGATCGCCCAGTCCTCGCTGGCCTGGCTCGGGCGATCGGCGACCGCCTCCTTCATGGGCACGCGCATCCGCGGGGTTGAGAGCGCGCGCATCAGGCCACCAGCTTCATCAGTTCGTCCCACGCCCGTTGCTTGATCTGGGCACCCTGCCCGAACCAGGCGGCCTCGCGACGATGGTCGTCGGTCCGCGCACGGCGATGGAAGTCGACGAACTCGGTCACGCTGTTGAGCACGCCCCAGGCCGTTCCACGACTGGAGGCCATCAAGGCGCCCCGCCCGCCGCCCTCGTACAACGCCCGCACGTTGGCAACCGCCTGCTCGTTCACCACGCCGGTCTTACTGTCCTGCCCCGGGTAAGTCAGGACGCGGCGCAGCAGTGCTTCGACCGAGTCCGGGTCCACGGGCCGCTCGACCAGGGCCTTCATGCGGGCGACGAAGCCATCCCACGACGACACGGTGATACCCAGCTGCCGCTTGACCGCTTCGGGATCGAACTGGCTGCGGTGGGGCACCTTGATGGCCCCGCTGGAGTGGCCAAGCGCGATCTGCAAAGTGTTATTGCAGACCACCCGCACGCTGGTGAACTGTGCCGTGGTCGCCAGCGTGCCGTCGCACGCCGTCGCGAGCAGCAGATAGCCATCCACCCGGTCGCGGCCCTTCAGCGACACGCTTTGACCGGTGCGCGCCAGAGCCCAGAACTTGCGGCCTTCACGCAGGACACCAGCGGTCTCCAGTTCAAAGCCGCTTACCTCGGTGAGATCGCGGTAGAACTCCAGCACTTCCTCCGGTTGCACCACTTGAAAGCGTTTGCTCACCACCGCAAGCGGGGCGTGGGTATCCGACCGATACAACACCTTCTGTTCGGGAAATGCGTGGATTGCGCCCAGGTGGCTGCTACCGGTCACGTAACGGACCTCGGACGCCTCGATGCGCCAGTCCATGCCGGCCTGCTTCTTCCAGACGTCGACCGGCTGCTGCGGTGCCAGCTTGTTGCCCAAGCCATGCCAGGGCTTCTCCCCGGCGTAGGCGATTGTCTCGACCAGATGCATGTTTTTGCCTCCTTTGAGGGCATAGAAACGCCAAAGGCCCGGTTAGCCCGGGCCTTTGGCGCATCTGCCTTTGGTGGTTAGATCAGGGTGTCTTTGTCAGGCAACCGTTGCAGCGGACAAAGCCCAGCAGCAAGGCAGCCGTCACGACGAGAACGCAGGTGAGCGCGTCAGTTTTTTGCGGGATCATCATTCTTCCCAGACGAGCGCATCAGAGCGGATGCGCCGCACGCGAGACCAGCACTTCTCGGTCTCTTTCGTGTGATATGTGTCTGAAATTTTTTGGCTTCGAAAACATGCATCGAGCACTGACCATTTCCAAGCGCAAACTCTACTTTCGAGCGCACGCGTCACCGGTCGCGACCCAATTCGCGCTCACCAGGACCGATCTCTACTTCACTTCCTGCGAGCTTCAGCATAGGAATAGCCTATAGTTACTTGGCGTGGTCCAGTTCTTTGATCAGCGCCTTCATCTCGCCAATCTCGCGGCGTTGCGAGGCAATGATCTCGTCCGCCAGCTTGCGCACGCGCGGATCGGAAATGTGGGCGCGCTCGCTGGTCATGATCGCGATCGAGTGATGCGGAATCATCGCCTTCATATACGACACGTCACCCACGGTGGCCTGGCTGCGGACCAGGTACAGCGCGCCAGCGAACACCACGACCGCGATGATGGCGATCACCAGGTTAGCCGCGCGGTTTGTGTACATGCCGAGCATGAAAGCCAACATGATCAGCGCCATGGTGGCGCCCATCACCACTGCCATCCATGCCATGGTCTGACTCCAGTACGCATGGTCGAGTTCGACAATGTCGAAGTACATAAGGATGAACATCGCCACCGTCGACACGGCGACCATGGCTGCAAATCTTCCGTAGCTCCCTTTCATCGGTGGCTTCTCGCAGATCGAATGAATCTCCAACCATAATCAGCCAGGCCGTGCGAGTAGCGTGAGGGGCGCATGGGATGGGCAGAAGAGGTTCCAAGAGAGGAATCGCCGGTTGGATTTATCAATCCAACGCCGTTCTTGCGGCTCCCCGCTCATGCGCAAGCGGCCTCCGCCGCGACATTTCAAACCATCTACACAGCGTGGAGCGCAGGCTCGCGCCATTCTCTACACCGGAGGCAGTCATGCAGATCGCACGCAAACCGTTCGCATCCGTACTCGGTGCCACGCTCTTCGTGCTGGCGGGAAGTGGCGTGGCCCTCGCACAAGACACCACGCCAACCGACAGTGCCCACGCCAGCGATACCATGGGCGCCACGCACAGCGGCCGCGACATAAGTGGCATGCACAAGAACATGATGGGCATGGATGCCATGCCGGCTACCGTCGGCTCGGTGGACAAGCAGACGGGCGTGGTGGACGTCAACGCCGAAGGCATGATGCTCAAGGTGCACTTCCCGGCATCCGCCGTGGCTAACCTCAAGGCCGGCGACAAGATCACCCTGCACATGGGTTACAGCAAGCCCTAGGCCCTCATGGACCTTCCTCCAGGGTTGAGAGGAGGCAGGTCCGGCGGGTACGCTCCAGGCCATGACCGCCTCGCTTCGCCCCTTTGCCCGCTCCCGTGGCCTGTTCGCCGTGGGCCTGCTGGCATGGCTGATGTTGGTCGTCACCTCGCTGGCCGCCGCGCCGCTGGGCATGGGGAGCGCGTATGCGCATTCCGTGCATGAAGCGACCGCGGCGGTCGGTGAACCATTGCATCACGGTTTGAGCCACGTGCCTTCGCACGATTGCTGCGAGCAGCATGATGGCTGCTGCGGGCATGCCACCGCCCACGTCTGCGGTTGTGTCGGCATGTGCGCCAGCGCCTTGGCGCCGATGCCAGCCAGTCTGCTCACCGCATCGGCGGTAAGCGCAGGCTATGGGCATCCGACGCGCATCCATGCTCCTACGCTCCCTGCCGCACCGCCTTTGCGGCCTCCGTCCGTCTGACTCTCCTCGTTTGATTTCCTGGCGATAGCGGGCACTTCGCTCGCTGTCGCGGTCGGCGTCGCATGGCGATGCCCACGCATCTTTGGAGAGTCTCCATGAAGCTGTTTCCCCCATCTCCCGCGGATCTGTCGCGACGACGTTTCGTGCAGGGCGTGGCCTTGGGCAGTGCAGCCGCAGGCCTGGGTCTGCTGCGCCCAGGGAACGCCTGGGCGCAGCCGGCCCACCCCGGCCAGCTTCCCGTACTCAGCGGCACCGATTTCCATCTCGATATCGCCGAAGTCCCGGTCAACTACACGGGCGTGGTGCGCCCCGCCACCACCGTCAACGGCAGCCTGCCCGGTCCGATCCTGCGCTGGAAGGAAGGCACCAGCGTGACCTTGCGCGTGAGCAACCGCCTGCGCGTGCCCACCTCGATCCACTGGCACGGCATCCTGCTGCCGTTCCAGATGGACGGCGTGCCCGGCATCGCCTTCGATGGCATTGCGCCCGGCGAGACGTTCGTCTACCGCTTCGAGGTGCGTCAGTCGGGCACCTACTGGTACCACTCGCACTCGCGCTTCCAGGAGCAGACGGGCGTGTTTGGTCCGCTGGTGATCGAGCCGGCCGGCCGTGAGCGCTACCCCACCGATCGCGACTACGTGGTGATGCTCAACGACTGGACCGATGAGGATCCCGAGCGCATCTACGCCAAGCTCAAGAAGCAGAGCGACTACTTCAACTTCCACCAGCCCACGGCACCGGACTTCGTCCGCGACGTGCGCGAGCAGGGCCTCAGCCAGGCACTGGCGATGCGCAAGATGTGGAACGAGATGCGGATGAACCCTACCGACCTCTCCGACGTGGGCGGTTCTACCTATACCTACCTGATGAACGGCGCCGCGCCGGCGGGCAACTGGACGGGCCTGTTCAAGCCGGGCGAAAAAGTCCGCCTGCGCTTCATCAACGGTTCGGCCTCTACCTTGTTCGATGTACGCATTCCCGGCCTGAAGATGACGGTGATCTCGGCCGACGGGCAGGATGTGGCGCCAGTGCCGGTGGATGAGTTCCGCATCTCGGTCGCCGAAACCTACGACGTCATCGTCGAGCCGCAGGACAATCGCGCCTACACGGTGTTCGCCCAGTCGATCGACCGCACCGGTTACGCCCGCGGCACGCTGGCGCCGCGGCCAGGCATGGAGGCCGCAGTTCCGACGATGGACCCACGCGTCTGGCTCAGCATGAAGGACATGATGGGCGCGATGCCGATGGGCGGCATGGGCCACGGGGCCAACCACGGTGGTATGTCCGGCATGGATATGGATGGCATGCAGGGCATGGAGCATGGCGCGATGCCCGGCATGCCGATGCCGGGCATGCAGAACCTGACGTCCGGTGGCATGCCCATGGTCCACCACGCGCGTACCGAATACGGTCCGGGTGTGGACATGCATGTCGACATGCCGCGGACCAACCTCGACGATCCGGGCATCTGTCTGCGCGACAACGGCCGACGCGTGCTCACCTACGCCGATCTGCACTCACTCGACGGTCCCATCGAGTCGCGCGAACCCGAACGCGAGATTGAGTTGCACCTGACCGGCAACATGGAGCGTTTCATGTGGTCCTTCGACGGACAGAAGTTCTCTGAGGCCAAGCCGGTGCACTTCAACTTCGGCGAGCGGCTGCGCATCGTGCTGGTCAACGACACGATGATGAATCATCCGATCCATCTGCACGGCATGTTCAGCGAACTGGAAGACCCAAACGGCCAGTTCCTGGCGCGCAAACACACCATCAACGTGCAGCCGGCGCAGCGCATCACCTACCGCGTGAGTGCGGACAACCCCGGACGGTGGGCCTACCACTGCCACCTGCTCTACCACATGGAAGCGGGCATGTTCCGCGAGGTGGTGGTGTCATGAGCCGGCGCCCTTCCCTTTCCCTCAAGCACTTGGCACTGGTCATTGTGCTCGGCCCCTGGATGGCATTGATCGCACCGGCCCAGGATGCCCCGGCACCGGCGAGCAGCGGGTCGCCTGCCAGCATGGGTTCCATGACCGGCATGGATATGGGCAGCATGCCTAGCACGGCGATGCCTGCTCCTGCGGCGACCGTTCCACCATCGGAATCTCCTGCCACGATGGCGAGCCCAACCCCAGACGGGACAATGCACGGCACGCACGGGATGGACCACGGGTCCATGCAGAGCATGGGTCACGGCTCGATGTCAGGCATGGACCACGGGTCGATGCAAGCCATGAATCATGGTTCGATACAAAACATGGATCACGGCTCCATGCAGGCCATGACGATGGGCCCGATGCAGGGCGGCAGCCCGCCACCCGATGCCCGTGACCCGGACTACTCCGCCGGTGTCGGGTATGGTCCTCATGCGGGCATGCATACGGCGATGGATGACAACGCCAGTTTCAGCAAGCTACTGATCGACCAGCTTGAGGCCTACCATGGCAAGGACGGCAACGGCCAGCAATGGGACATCGAAGGCTACTACGGCAACGACTACGACAAGCTCTGGCTGCGCTCTGAGGGGGAACGCAGTGGCGACACGCTGCAGGATGCCAGTCTCGAAGCGCTTTGGAACCACACGGTTGCCACCTTCTGGAGCACCCAGCTTGGCGTGCGCGCCGATGGCGGCGAAGGCCCCCATCGGCAGTGGGCAGCCTTCGGCATCCAGGGCCTGGCCCCTTATTGGTTCGAGCTGGAGGCCACCGGCTATATCGGGCCATCTGGCCGCACCGCCGCCCGCTTCCGTGCCGAGTACGAACTGCTCTTCACCCAGCGGTTGATCCTGCAGCCGGAGTTCGAGGCGAACGCCTACGGCAGCTCTGACCGCGCGCGAGGACTGGGCAGCGGCCTGTCCGACACTTCCCTGGGATTACGCTTGCGCTACGAGTTCCATCGACAGTTCGCTCCGTATGTCGGCGTGGTCTGGACACGACGGTGGGGTGGCACAGCCGACTTTGCCCGCGATGCGGGACAGGGTCGATTCGACCGGCAATGGGTGGCCGGCGTACGCATCTGGTTTTGATTGGGGGTCGACCATGAAACAACACGTCAAGCACTACAGCATCGCGGTCGTGGTGCTGCTCGCCATCCTGATCGCCGGCGGTGCGGTTTTCATCTACTCGGGCTTCTACAACATCGCCGCCGACGACCACCACACCAAGCCGGTCTACGCGATCATGCAGACACTTCGTGAGCGCTCGATCCATGCGCGCTCGGGAGGCGTCACCCTGCCGAACCTGGAGGACCCGCAGCTGATCCTCAAGGGCGCTGGCCAGTACGCGGCGATGTGCACCGATTGCCACCTCAAACCCGGCATGAGCGATTCCGAAATCCGTCCCGGCCTTTACCCGCAGCCGCCCAACCTCTCGCAGGTGCGGGTCGATCCCAAGGACGCCTTCTGGGTCATCAAGCACGGCATCAAGATGAGCGCCATGCCGGCCTGGGGCATCAGCCACGACGACCCGACGATCTGGAGCATGGTCGCCTTCCTGCAGAAGCTGCCGGACCTGACGCCGCTGCAGTACCGGGACATGGTCGCCAAGGCACCGCCGGATGAGGACATGGACATGGGTGGCGAAGAAAGCGGCCACCATCATCATGGGGCGGAAGCCGAGGCGCATCACCAGGGCGGGGCCGGCAGCATGGCCGACGGCACCGCGCTGCAGAACACGCACGCGCATGCCGACGACAGGGACCATGACCATGCCGCGCAGGCAAGCGACGGGATGCCGCTGGCGTTCGACGGCCTTACCCCACGCGCCACGCCGGATGCCGAAGCGGCAGCCCAGGCCTTCCACGGCGCCCTGCAGCACGGCGACCGCACGATAGCGCTCGCCATGCTGGCGCCGGAGGCGACGGTCAGCGAAGACGGGCAAACGCAAACGCGCGAAGACTACGCCGCCCATCACCTGGGCGAGGATCTCGCGTTCCTGAAAAGCGCCACTGTGACCCCGGTGTGGATGGGCTCCAAGTCCATGGGCGATACCGCCATGGTCGGCAGTGAACAGCGCATCGTCACCCGCCGCCAAAGCAAGCCGGTCACGCTGCGTAGCAAGGAAAAGCTCACGCTCAGGAAATTTGGATCGGCCTGGAAGATCACGTCAGTGCAGTGGCAATCCGAGGAGGCGCCCCAGTGATGAACCAGCGCATGTTGGGTGGCCTCGTGCTTGGCTGGTGCCTCATCACGCTTCCCGCGTTCGCCGCGCAAACGATCGATGTCTACCGTGACCCGTCCTGTGGTTGCTGCGAAGCGTGGGTCGCATACCTACGGGCGCATGGCTTTGCCCCGATCGTCCATGAAGATACCGCCATGCCTACCGTGAAGGCGCGCCTGGGTGTGCCCAAACAGGCGGCCTCCTGTCATACGGCTTCGGTGGATGGTTACGTAATCGAGGGCCACGTGCCGGTCGAGGATATCCAGCGGCTCCTTGCGAACCGTCCTCGCGCTCGAGGACTGGCCGCGCCAGGCATGCCGATCGGCTCGCCCGGCATGGAGATGGGAACGCCGCAGCGTTACGACGTCGTGTTGATCGCGGCTGACGGAAGCATCAGGCACTTCGCCACCCACGGGCCGAGCTGAGGGCGCAGCCTCATGGATGGGCAGACGCGCCCGTGCCGGACAAGTCACGCTGCCCAACCGCGAGACCGGCCGGATCGCTCAGCAGATCTGCTCCTGCCTTGGGGAACAGGAACACCAGCAGATCATCGAAGCGGCGATCCGGCGCAAACGCCGGATCGCCGCTTTTCCAGGCCCGCTGGTAGGTGTCCCGCCGCGTCCGCCACTTTTGCATGTCACCGTACGCGCGCATCTGCGGGGCGCGACGGTAGTGCTTCATCATCACGCTGAAGGCCCACAACGCTTCCTTGTGCCGGTCGTACAGGCTGTTTGCCAACGAGATGAAGTTGCCCAGATTGCAGGCGACCACTTCTCCGCGTTTAGCCGAGTAGGCCGCCATCAGCAGATAGAAGGGTCCGCTCGTGCGGTAGATCTCATCCGGCAACTGGAAGCCCCTGAGCTTGAATTTGTCCCGGAGTATCCGCCAACGGCGCTTGTTCTTGTCCCGGTCTTTCGGGAATGCCGCGAACAATGCTTCCAGTTCATCCCTGAGCGCCCGATCCCGTGCCTCCGCCTGCGCCAATTGCTTCTGCTTGGCAAGCCGCTGGGCCATCTCACACGCGTCCTTCCACTTTCGCTGCAGACCGTCGATGGCTGCGTCGTAGTGGAAAAAGTAGGTCCTGGGGACGCCGTCGGCGCTTACGTCGAAGTGCAACTGGTCGAAGAACACAGTCTGCCGCCTGACCTCGTCGACGGCGTGGCCGCCCAGGTCGACGGGCTCGCACCACACGCACTCAAGGGCAAAGCGCCTGTGCTCCCTCGAAAGGGCGACGGTCTCCCGGTTGACGCAGAAACCGTTCCGGTTGTTCGAGTAGAAGATGTCGTCCTCGGACAACTTGAAGTGTTCGAGCTCAAGATCACGGAACAGCCACAACAGACGCCCTTGATTGCGCTCGTAGAAGTGCATCCGCTCGGTGATCACGTGGAGGAAGGTTGTCGACAGCTGCGCTTCGAATGCAATGCGCTCAGTGCGCCACAGGCTCTGCACATCGGGCTGGCGCCAGCGTATTCCAGCGACGTCCTTCCAATGCTTCTCCTGGTTGATTTCGGAGAACGCCGGATCAGCCTGCATGCTCTCGACCAGCCATGCTTTGACCTGCTTGTGGGCCTCACCCTCCTTGCAGTGGGCGAACTTCCTCGCGCAGATCGCCGCCGCGCTCAGCCCTTGTATCCCGGTGCAAAGGCTGCTCCGGTCACGGTGCTTGAAGTAAAAGCGCTGGACGCTCTTGTGCGTGATCGGATGGGAGGCCAACGTCATGGCCTCTTCGCATCTGGGGCATACGTAACGCAGCTCCCCGCTGTTCAGCTTGAGCTTGAGCGCCACCCGCTTTTTTTCGATGACCGATCCGTAGTCGCCAACCCCCATGTAGTCGGTCAAGCTGATCCAGGTTCCCGCGTCCCGATCCAGGACGTGCTCGTGGGTGCGGTCGTGGGCCGGTTCGAAATGGTGGGCAGCCATGGCGCGGGTTCCTTTTTCTCCAGTGTGCCCGGCACCATTCTCAGGGCTTGCGACAAAGCTGGAAGCGCTTCCTGCCGGACGGATGGAGATGGCACATGACGTGGATAGTTGAGCTAAGTGGTGATCAACACGGCCTGCAGAAGCTGGACCAGAGCTTCCCTGGGCAGGTGCCCCTGGTCCTTGCAGACGGCCGGTATCGACTCGATCCAGCACTCTTCGCGAAGCTTGATGACCACGCTGCGGTCAGGGCCATCGCACAGCAGGAGGTCGACTATCTCAATGGCTATGTGCGGCTCTTCCTCACCGGATGCCAGCCACTCGCGTTTGGCCCTGTCAGCCTGGAGCAAGCAGGCCAAGCCGAAAATGCACTTTGCTTCGATCAAGGACGGATTGAAGCTCTCCGCTGAGATCGTTGCGATCAGGCTGGGCGAGGACGAGGCCGTCGTAATGGCCACTCGTCGCGGCCCCGGACCTTCGGCCTGGCGAGCGCTGGTGCAGCGCGAGGCAGTGGTCGAAGACGTGTTCAAGTACATGCAAGGGCCGCTCGATGACTGGAGCAACTTGGGCCGGATCATCGAAGCAATCGAACATGACCTTGGTGGTCGTGACAGCCTGGTTGCGCTTGGATGGGTGGATGCACAGGCGATCAAGACCTTTCGCGCCACCGCCAACAACCCAAAGGTGGCTGGGGCAACCGCAGGCATGGCGCACGCAAGTTTGCCGCTCCAAACGCACCCATGGAGATCCACGAGGCGCGCAACCTGGTGGTGACCATCGCACGCAAGTGGATCACCGCAAAGGTCGCCGCGCCGCGGGACTCGGGTTGACAGCAGGACTCGACCACGTGTGACCTTCGGCGCTCGCCGCGCCTGCATTTTTGAAGCCGCTGCTACCGGACCGATGGCGCCTGCGGTCTCCTCGACACGGAGGTTCCGATAGTTGCCACCCTGTCGTCCCGAGCCACCGCCAGGCGCAATGGATGGACGCAGGCCGGTGCCTCTGCAAGGGGCGATCGCATGGACCACTGCAGCCAGGCGGCTGCGCAGGCGATACCACCGAACGTCAACGGACCGCCGGGCCAGGAATGGGCGTGGACAACGTTCATCACGCAACCGG
The DNA here is from genome assembly GCF_026410505.1 of Frateuria hangzhouensis. Lineage (GTDB taxonomy): Bacteria > Pseudomonadota > Gammaproteobacteria > Xanthomonadales > Rhodanobacteraceae > Frateuria_A > Frateuria_A hangzhouensis. The sequence continues at coordinate 169,129 of NZ_JAPMIU010000008.1, read as the reverse complement.
AAGCTGCCAGCAGCAGGAGTGGAGCCCACGGACGGCCTGCTCGCCAGAGAGAGACGGCGGCGCTGATCGTGGCTACCGACAAGGACACGCGGCCTGCGATAGCCAGTATCGGGCTGTCCGTGCCACCCAGGATGGGATGGGTCCAGATCGCTTCGATGGCCTCACGCCAAGCCATCGGCGTACCCGAGGTGTGTGCAATCTGCACCAGGCTGCCGACCACGATGCCGGCCGCGGTGTCGAACACCACGAAGCTCATGGCAAACACGAACAAGGCCAGGCGGCATAGCGCCGCGGCTGGATCCGGGCGAGCGCGCACCAGCCTGGCGATGGCGAGTGCGGACAAGGCAAACAGCGGCACCTGGATGTAGTGGACGGTGAGCCAGGTGCGCACGTCCAAAGCCATGAGGTCATCCGGGTGAGGATGGAACATCTCCAGGATCGCCAGCAGGGCCGGCGCGCAAGCGACCGCCACAACGTTCCACAGAGGCGCCCATCTCTCTGGGATGAGCTGCGCCTCTTGCTGTTGGGAAGGTCCGCCGGTGGCGCCGCGAAAGGTCCGCCCGAGCGCCGCGCGATACGTCAGAAAAGCCATGGGCCTTGGTCGATCCCTTGGTTGTCGATGAGGCGCGATGCACGGATCGCGCGAGCCGCCAGTCAAACGCAGCTGCGGTCGAGGTGGCGTTAAAGAGCTTGACGGTGGTGTCGGCTCGCAGGCAACGCACGCAGCGCTTCGCTGCGCACGGGGCTAGAGGATGTACCGATCCCAGCCGGCATAGTGCTCCTGACTACGCGGACCGCGGGGCAGGCTGAGCGCGATCAAGGCCACACCCAGCGCCAGGCTGACCACGGTCGCCACGGCCGAATGGCCGGTGAGCACCCACGGCGCGATGAAGAGCCACGCACCGAGCGCGACGTTCACCAAGCGTAGGGCGCGGGCCACCTCGGCGGTCGCAATGATCGCCACCGTGATGGTCAAGGAGCCGATCAGGTGATCGCTGTTGGCCATGGCGCCGGACGACTCCAGCGCCAACCGGGTGAACATGAGGAACGCGCCGATCGCCATGCTCGCGACCAGCGTCCACGGCAGGCTCAGGCCGCGCCGCGTGTCCTGCCAGAAGGTGGTCGGATCGATCAGATGGTCGGCGGACGTCTCCTCCCCCGCCGTCACCGCGCCGCCGCGGAAGAAGACCGCCAGCAACGGCTTGCCTTGCCGGTACGCCCGGAGCAGGTACTGCCCCATGGCGATCACTTCGTCCAGCGCGAACGGGATCATGACCACCATCGCCAGTGCGGCGACGAGGGCCGGCGTGCTCCAGGTACCAATGACGATCGGCTGGATGATGATGAAGTAGATGCTCACCACGCCCAGCGGGATCACCAGGATGCCGAAGAAGGTGACCATCCACGGCATGGTGCGCCAGCGTGCCCGCGTGCCCATGACCGCCATCAGGATTTCCAGCATGTAGCTGACCGCACCGAGGCCGGCGTCGGGGATCGGCCAGGCTTTGGAGACGCTGGAAGTAATGATTTCCTCCGTGCCGTTGCGCGCGTCGAGCGGGTTGCCCGCGAAGAACGGCTCCCACACCGAATCGACGTGGCCGAGCTGGTAGGCCGCCAGCATGCGCGAGATCAGCAGGCCGATGAGGGCCAGGGCGGCGATCGGCAAGCGCTGCGCGCCGGTGGAGGGGCAGTAGGTCCAGCCCGGTGGCACGACCTTGGTATCCATCATCCCTTCCATGCTCATGCCCGGCATCATGACGACCAGGACGGAAAAGGCGATCGCCAGCGCGCCTACCAACAGGTCGTTCTGGAACTGCGCGGCGCTCGGGCTCCACAGCGCCAACGGCGCGAACAGCAACCAGACACCGATGAATGCGGCCATCCACTGGCCAAACCAGGCCGTGCGGCGGGAGAGGGACAGGCCACCGGCGATCACCAGCAGCACGCCGCTGGCCACGTCGCTGAACGTCAACGCGGCGGCGCGCCACTCGACCGGTGGCAGCTGCCGCTCCAGCGTGACTTCATAGACCCGGCGAGTAATCGTGGCGGGAGTCGTGAAGCCGGTGACCCACGAGGTGGTCATCAACCAGAAGCCGAGCCCGATGTTGGCCAAGTGCGGCCAACGGGTCGGCGCCCCGTCGTGGTCCATGGCGTGATGATCGGGTTGCGATGTTCCCTGCGCCTGTTTCGACCCGTGGCGCGAGCTGCCGCCATGGCTCGCTTCGCGCCCCGGGCTGCGCCAGGCCACCCGCGCTGCATCGAGCTGGTTGGCTTTGTACCAACCGGTCGGATCGTCCTGCAGCGACCGCACCATCGTGGGCAGGGTGTCGCGCAAGCTGTACGCGGGCTGCCAGCCCAGCACATCCTTGGCACGATGCGTATCGAGCAGGTAGTGGTCGTTGGCCTGCTCGACCATCCACGGCTGGATGAACTCGCGATCCCCCAGCACATTGGTCTCCAGCCAAGCGCCGATCTCGGCGGCCGCCTCCGGCACGCGCACGGTCTTCCAGGCATGTCCCCGCAGGGACTCGCCGATGATGTTCTGGATCTCGGCATAGCCCAGGGCTTCGGCCTCGCCGATCAGTACCGGCCACTCCGGCGGCAGTTGCTCGCGGCAAGCAATGACCCGTGCGAAGGCCTCGGCCAGATCCGCCACGTGCACAAACGCCTGCCCCGCGCAAAGCATGCCGGGGTAGACGTGGGACAGGACGCCACCCTCGTAGATGCGCGCGATCTGCTGGACCGGGAACGGCGAATGGCCCATGTCGTCATACACGCCGGCGATGCGCATCAGAACGAGCGGGATCGCGCCGTGGCGCGCACGAAGTACCGCCTCGGCGTCCAACTTGGACTGCGGGTAGGGCCACGTCGCGCCCAGCGGTGAGTCCTCGCTGATCGGCTCGTTCGGGCCTTGCCTGGGTTCGTAGACGAGCATGGTGCTGGCATAGACCAACTGCGCCACCTCGAACCCATCCAGCGCGTCGATCAGCCGCCGCGTGCCCTCGACCGTGATGCGCGCATAGAGCGGATTCGGTTCGCCGCTCAGGTCGTAGTAGCCGGCCAGGTGAACCACTGAGGCGATCTGCCGGCCCACTCGCTCGGCTACCTCCGCCATGGCCTGCTGGATCGAGGCGGCATCGCCCAGGTCACAGGCGATCCGTTCGATAGGCGCACCATGCTCATCGAACCCGGGGCGATCCAGGCCCACCAGCATGTAGTCCGGCGCAAGGCGCCGCACCAGGGTGCTTCCAATGAAGCCTGAAGACCCCGTGATCAGCACCACGGGTTTGCGGGCATCGGGCATGGATGGCTCCGGGCAATCGGATTCCCCAATCGCATGCTCCTCCAGCTGCCGTCGGATGCCGGTGAGCACGTCGTGAACGCGGCAGCGAACCGTGGACCCGGGTCCATGCCGCGGCGCGGTGTACCATCGCCGCATGCGTCCCACGCACCGCCTCCGTTCCCGCACCCGCCGCCGGCTGACCTGGCTGGCGGTCGTGCTGCTTACGTGGCACCAGCTCGCATTGGCCGCTTACGCCTGCGCGATGACTCCGACCGCTCCGCCCATGGCGATGGCCTCGGCCGCTGGCATGGCGATGTCGGGGACCTGTGCCTCGATGGGCCAGGGGCCGGAGCACCAAGGCGCGCTGTGCCAGGCGCACTGCCATCCGGATCGTGCGACCCAGCCGGACGCACGCACGGGGTCGGTGCCGCCCAGCGCGCTGGCCGCCCTGCCCGTGTACTGGCCCGAGCCGGCGCTCATCGTCGCCATGCCGAGCCGTGTGCCGGAGCGGTTCGTCCGGCTTCGAGCTCCACCGCCACCCACTACGTTGTTGTACTGCTCACTCCTGATCTAGGCCGGCGCGCGCCACTGCGTGCGCCCTCGTGCCGCCGCGCACGAGGTCCCTCGATCACCGGGAGTGTTCTTCCATGCTCTGCTTACCTTCTGCCCGACGCGGCTTGGCGTCGGGCCTGGCTGTTGTCCTTGCGTGGGTGACGGTCACCGCCGCCTATGCCGCCGAAGCGCCTGTTTCACTCGAACAGGCCGTTCGCCAGGGCGTCACGCAAGCTCCCTTGCTTTCAGCGCGTGACGCCGATATCGAAGCGGCCCGCGACGAGGCCATGCGTGCCGGCCGGCTGCCCGATCCCTCGTTGACGTTCGGCATCTCCAATTACCCGGTCACCGGGCCGGGCGCCTTCAGCGTGGATTCGGACACGATGACCATGCGCACGGTCGGCGTGACGCAGACGATTCCGTCGCACGCGGCGCGCGAGGCCGACCGCCGCTTCGCCGATGCGCAGATCACGGCGGCCACGGCTGATCGCGCGGCCACCACACAGAACGTGCGCGAGCAGATCGCCGATGCCTGGATCGAACTGTGGGCAGTGCAACGCAAGCGCGACTTGCTCATCGCCTTGCGCGACGAGAGCGGCCTGGCCGTCAAGCTGACCCAGGCGCGCCTGCGCGGCGGCGAAGGCAGCGCCTCCGACGCGTTGGCCGCGCGCGCCGAGGCCGCGTCGTTGGACAATCGCCTGGATGGTGTCAAGGCCGAGCTGTCCGCCGCGCAGGCCGGTCTGCAGCGCTGGCTTGGCGAACCCGTGACAACCCTTGGCGAGGCACCGGACTTCGGCCGCCTGCCGGTCGCGCCGGCACTACTGGAACAGGCGATCGATCGCCAAGCGCCCATGCAAGCCTGGCAAGCCCGCGAGGCACTCGCCGAGGCGGCACTGACCCAAGCGCGCGCTGCCAAGCATCCGGACTGGAGTGTGAGCGCCAGCTATGGCCGTCGTGCTTCCGGCCTGTCCGACATGGTGATGCTGGAAGTGGGCGTGAGCCTGCCCCTGTTCACCCGCAACCGGCAAGACCGCGGCATCAGCGCAAAACAGGCGCAACGCGATGCGGTGCAGGCCGCCCATGAGGACGCCCGCCGCGCCCAGCGCGAGGCCGTGGCGCGCGCGGTGGCGGCCTGGCAGGGCTGGGGCGATCAGCTCCAGCGCTACCGCGACACCTTGCTGCCGCTGGATCACGACCGCGCGAAGACAGCGCTGGCCGGCTACCGCGGCGGTGGCGACCTGCAGCCGTGGTTGGACGCACGGCGCGACGAGATCGAACGCCGGCTGGCCTACGCCGACGCGCTGGCCGCCCATGCGCGGCTGTGGGCGGCGCTTGCCTACCTGTTGCCCAGCACGGAGGATGCCCCATGAAACGGCTTTTGATCGCACTGCTGATCGCGGTGCTGGGCCTGATGTTGCTCATCGCCGGCTACGTCGTGGGCCGCCGCCAGGCGCCCGCATCCCCCGCTTCGACGAACACGGGCAAGACCGACGCCGGCGGCCGCAAAGTCCTCTACTGGTACGACACGATGGTGCCGCAGCAGCACTTCGACCATCCGGGCCTGTCGCCGATGGGCATGCAGATGGTGCCCAAGTACGCCGACGAGGCGGCGGGCAACCCGGCGGGCGTGGTGAAGATCAACCCGGCCACCGTGCAGAACCTGGGCGTGCGCACCGCGCCGGTCGAGCGGCGCCTGCTCCGCGCCGCGGTGCAGGTGCCCGGCACGGTGACCTGGAACCTGCGCGAGGCAACCACGATCAGCGCCCGGGTCGATGCCGTGATCACCAAGCTCGACGTGCGCGCGCCCTACACCACCGTCACTGCCGGCGAGCCGCTGGCCGAACTGCTGGCGCCGCAATGGAACAGCGCGCTGGCCGAATACCGCGCCTTGCAGCAGGCGCAATCGGCCGATGCAAAGGCACTGCGCGCCGCGGCGCGCGAACGGCTGCGGGTGCTGGGCCTGACCGATGCGGACATCCGGGCCGCCCACCCGGGCGGCAACACGGCCATCACCCTGCATGCGCCGCAAGCCGGCGTGGTCACCACGCTGGACGTGCGCGAGGGCCAACGCGTGGCCGCCGGACAGACCCTGATGACGCTCAACAGCCTGGCGACCGTGTGGGTGGAAGCGGCGCTGCCGCAAGGGACGGCCGGCGCGGTGCCGGCCGGCACACCGGTGACGGTCACCGTCGACGCGGTACCCGGCCGCACGTTCCACGGCAAGGTCGAGACGCTGCTGCCCGACATCGACAATGCCACCCGCACGCAAAAGGCGCGCATCGTCATCGACAACCCCGACGGCGTCCTGAGCCCGGGCATGTTCGCGTCCGTGCAGCTCGCGCCTTCGCGGGACCAGGCGGTGCCGGTGGTGCCCGACGAGGCCGTGATTGCCACGGGCACCCACACCCGAGTGATCCTCGCTGAAGGCGAAGGCCGCTTCCGCGCCGTGCCGGTACGCACCGGCCGTTCGGCCGGCGGCTACACGCAGGTGCTCGACGGCCTCAAGGGCGGCGAGCAGGTCGTCACCTCCGGCCAGTTCCTGATCGACTCGGAGGCAAGTCTGTCCGGCGCGCTGGAGCGCCTGGATACTCCGGCCCATCCGGCGCCGGCATCCAGCGCGCGCTCGATGCCGGGGATGCCCATGCGCCCCGGGGACCAGCCATGATCGCCGCCCTGATCCGCGCGGCCATCGCGCACCGCGTGATGGTGCTGCTGGCGGCACTCGCGTTGGCGCTGGCCGGCGTGTTCGCGGCGCTGCACACGCCCATCGATGCGCTGCCGGATCTGTCCGACACCCAGGTGATCATTCGCACCTCCTGGCCGGGCCAGTCGCCGCAGGTGGTCGAGGATCAGGTCACCTACCCGCTGGCGACCACCATGCTCTCGGTGCCCGGCGCGAAGACCGTGCGCGGCTATTCGTTCTTCGGCGACTCCTACGTCTACGTGCTGTTCGACGACCACACCGACCTGTATTGGGCGCGCTCGCGTGTGCTCGAATACCTGAGCCAGGTGCGCGCCAGCCTGCCGGCGGACGTGAGCCCCGCGCTCGGCCCGGACGCGACGGGCCTGGGTTGGATCTACGAGTACGCGCTGGTCGACCGCACCGGCAAGCACGACCTCGGCCAGCTGCGCGCCTTGCAGGACTGGTTCCTGCGCTTCCAGTTGAAGACCGTGCCGGACGTGGCCGAGGTGGCGAGCCTGGGCGGCATGGAGCGCGCCTGGCAGATCGTGCCCGACCCGCAGGCGCTGGCCGCGCGCGGCATCACCGTGCAGCAACTCGTCGATGCGGTGAAGGCCACCAACGGTGCCAACGGGGGTTCGGTGATCGAGCAGGGCGAGGCTGAACTCATGGTGCGCAGTCAGGGGTACCTGCGCAGCAAGGCCGACTTCGAGAACGTACCCGTCACCGCCACTGGCAGCGGCGTACCCGTGCTGTTGCGTGACGTCGCCACCGTGCGCCGTGGCCCCACCTTCCGTCGCGGCATCACGGAGCTGGACGGCCAGGGCGAAGTCGCCGGCGGCGTGATCGTGTTGCGGACGGGCAAGAACGCCAAGGCCGCCATCGCCGCGGTGAAAGCGAAGCTCACCGAGCTCAAACGCAGCCTGCCCGCCGGGGTCGAGATCGTGCCGACCTACGACCGCTCCCGGCTCATCGATGCGGCGGTCGAGAACGTCTGGGGCAAGCTGCTGGAAGAATTCCTCGTCGTCGCGTTGGTCTGTGCGCTGTTCCTGGGCCACCTGCGCTCCTCCCTGGTGGCGGTGATCACGCTGCCGCTGGGCGTGCTGGCGGCTTTCATCGTGATGGACCTGCAAGGCGTAACCGCCAACCTGATGTCGCTGGCCGGCATCGCGATCGCCATCGGCGCGATGGTCGATGCGGCCATCGTGATGATCGAGAACACCCACAAGCACCTGGAACACTGGCGGGAGAATCACGGCGACGAGCCACAGGGCGCGCAGCGCTGGTCGCTGATCGCCCAAGCCAGCGCCGAAGTCGGCCCGGCCTTGTTCGTGAGCCTGCTCATCATCGCGCTCTCGTTCGTGCCGGTGTTCGCGCTGCAGGGCCAGGAAGGCAAGCTGTTCTCGCCGCTGGCCTTCACCAAGACCTATGCGATGGCAGCGGCCGCCGGCCTAGCCGTGACGCTGGTGCCCGTGTTGATGGGCTATCTGGTACGCGGGCGCATCCGCAGCGAGATGGAGAACCCCCTCAACCGGTGGCTGATGCGTGGCTACCGGCCGGTCATCGATGCGGTGCTGCGCTGGCCCAAGACGACCCTGGCGCTCGCCGGCCTGCTGCTGCTGAGCGCCGTGATACCGATGGGCCGCCTGGGCAGCGAGTTCATGCCGCCGATGGACGAAGGCACCCTGCTGTACATGCCTACCGCCCTGCCCGGCCTCTCCGCCGGCAAGGCCAGCCAGTTGCTGCAGCTCACCGACCGCATGATCAAGACGGTACCGGAGGTCGCGCATGTCTTCGGCAAGGCCGGCCGCGCGGAGACGGCGACCGACCCGGCGCCGCTGGAGATGTTCGAGACCACCATCACGTTCAAGCCGAAGGACCAATGGCGGCCCGGCATGACGATGGCCAAGATCAAGGACGAGCTCAATAAGGCGGTGAAGGTGCCCGGCCTCACCAACCTGTTTGTGCCGCCGATCCGCAACCGCATCGACATGCTATCCACCGGCATCAAGAGCCCGATCGGCATCAAGGTGCTCGGTACCGACCTCAAGACCTTGCAGGACGTGGCCGACCGCATCGAGACGCTGGCCAAAGGCTTGCCCGGGGTCAGCTCGGCCATCGCTGAGCGACCCACCAGCGGCCGCTACGTCGACGTGCACGTGCGGCCGATCGATGCGGCGCGCTACGGTCTCACGCAGGCACGCGTCCAGCAGCTGGTGGCCACCGTGGTTGGCGGCGACCCGATCGGGCAGACCATCGAAGGCCGCGAGCGCTACCCCATCGTGGTGCGTTATCCGCGTACCGAACGCGATTCGGTCGGCGCCCTGCGGCAGTTACCCCTCGTCGCCCCCGATGGCGCTCAGCTGACCTTGAGCCAGGTGGCCGACATCACGCTGGCGGCCGGGCCGTCCATGCTCAAGAGCGAGGATGGCCAACTGGCGACCTACGTGTACGTCGATACCGATGGCAGCGATCTGGGCACCGTCGTCGGCCGCCTGCAACATGCAGTCGCGCAGCAGATCGAGCTGCCGCCGGGCGTCACCGTGGCCTGGTCGGGCCAGTTCGAGTTCCTCGCCAGCGCCATGCAGCGGCTCAAGCTGGTGGTGCCGATTGCGCTGGTGATCATCTTCGGATTGATTTACGCCGTGTTCCGGCGTGCGAGCGAGGCGGCGCTGATCATGCTCAGCGTGCCGCTGGCGCTGGTCGGCGGGCTGTGGCTGATCTGGCTGCTTGGCCACGCGGTGTCGGTGGCGACCATCATCGGCTTCATCGCGCTGGCCGGCGTGGCCGCCGAATTCGGCGTGGTGATGCTGCTCTACCTGCGCCAGGCCTGGGATCGCCGGCTCGCGCTCGATCCGCAGGCCGGGCCCGCGGCCTTGGACGAGGCCATCCGCGAGGGCGCCGTGCAGCGCGTGCGGCCCAAGGCCATGACGGTGGCCGTGATCCTCGCCGGCCTGTTTCCGATCCTGCTCGGCCATGGCGCCGGCTCCGAGGTCATGCAACGCATCGCCGCGCCGATGATCGGCGGCATGCTCACCGCGCCGCTGCTGTCGATGGTGGTGCTGCCGGCCGCCTTCCACCTGCTGGTGCTGCGCCGCCTGCGCAAGGCGCAGCGCCCTTCCACCGCTTCACCCAACCCGCAAGGAGACTGACCCATGAAGACGAAAGTACCGGCCCTTTGCCTGATCGGCACGCTCGCAGTCGCGCCGGCCTTCGCCGGTCCGCTGCAGATGGACCCCAACATGCCGGGCATGCAGCACACTGCCAAGCCGACCGAGGCACAAGCAGTAGGCGTCATCAAAGGCATCGACCTCAAGCAGGGCACCATCACCTTGCAGCACCAGGCGATCCCGGCGATCGGCTGGCCCGCCATGACCATGCCTTTCCACGCCACACCCGAGGTGCTCAAGCAGGCCAAGGTAGGCGAGAAGGTGCAGTTCACGCTTCGCCCGGATGGCATGAACAGCGTGGTCACTGCGCTCAAGAGCACGCAATCCTGACGGCAACATGTCTCGCCTGCGACAGCGGCGGACGCATCACCGTGCCGAGCTTGCACGGGCGTACCCCTCGATCAGCCGCGCACAAGGAGAGTCCAGACGCTCAGCCACAAACGGATGGGGTTTGGCGGCCTGGACCCACGGCGGTGGACTCCTACGTACCGATGGCATGAGTACGCTCCAAGCTCGCGCATGTGTTGCAGCGCCTGCGCATCAGCTTGTTGTTTGCCCGGTGGCGGGCGTCCGTCTGCTCGCGCCAAGCCACCTCAAACCGCCACATCCGCCTCCAGCGAGGCCATCATGGGACATTGCACCTTGCCGCGGTTGCGGTGGCACTGCTGGACAAGCCCGGCGAGCGCCTGCTCTACCCGGCGCAGCTGGTCGATGCGTTCGCGCACCATCGCCAGCTTTTTGGCACCGATGCGTTCGGCATCACGGCAATGCCGCCCGTCATCCAATGCGAGCAGGTCGGCGACTTCATCCAGACTGAAGCCCAGCACCTGCGCATGCTTGATGAATCGCAAACGGCGCGCGTGCGTTTCGTCGTAGCGGCGAATACCGCCTGGCGGTTTGGACGGCTCGGCCACCAGCCCACGGCGCTGGTAGTAGCGGATTGTCTCGACGTGGACATCCGTCGCCTTGGCAAGGAGGCCGATGGTGAAGCTCGTCATGGTTGACCCCGTAGTCGACTACGGAAGTAAGGTTACGCCGTGAAACCTTCAAACGACACCGGTTCGGTCATGGCCCAGCGCACCAGCGAAAAGAGCACCCTGGCGATCGGTGGCTTGGCGGCCATTCTGGCGTCGGCCTGCTGCCTGGGGCCGCTTGTCCTGGTGAGCATCGGGCTGAGTGGCGCCTGGATCGGCCAGTTGACCCGGCTCGAACCGTTGCGGCCGTTGTTCCTGACGGTATCCCTTGTCGCGCTGGTGCTTGCCTACCGCCGCATCCATCGCCCTATGGCGGCCTGCCGGCCGGGCGAGGTCTGTGCGGTGCCTGCGGTGCGCCGGGCCTACAAGCTGGTGTTCTGGAGCGTGGCGGTTTTGGTATTGATCGCCTTCGCCTTTCCCTACGTTGCCCCATGGTTCTATTGAGGAGCCCCGCATGAAAACCCTGCCTGCCATCGCTTTTGTCCTCGCTTGCGCCGTCTCGAGCGTGAGCCTGGCGTCCACGCGGCAAGTCACCCTGGCCGTACCGGGGATGACCTGCCCGACCTGTCCCCTCACCATCACGAAAGCGCTGCAGAAGATCGACGGGGTCGGCAACGTGGCGGTGGACCTGGCCAGGAAAACCGTCACCGTCAGCTACGAGGACACCAAGGCGCGTCCGGATCAACTGGCCAAGGCCACGGGCGAGGCGGGTTACCCTTCCACGATCCAGGCGATGCCTCATGGCGGCTGACATGACGCTGCAGAGCACGTTGACGTGCCCCCAGTGCGGCCATCAGGCGACCGAGACCATGCCAACCGATGCCTGCCAGTTCTTCTACGACTGCACCGGGTGTGGCGAATTGTTGCGACCGAAACCTGGCGATTGCTGCGTGTTCTGTTCCTACGGCACCGTGCCCTGCCCGCCCATCCAGCAGCAGAAGACCTGCTGCGGATAGTGCCGTACCTGACTCAGGCAGCAGGTCGGCCACGGCCGATCGGGGCTTGACCTCTCCGCAGCGGCCGGATGCAATGACCAAGCACTACGGTCGCTACCTCACTACCGCGCCTGCGCTCCGTCAGACCGGCGCTGGAACAAGGCATGGAGGAACTGCTGGCTCGTGCCCGAGGGTGTCGCGTGCATCGCCAGCTCACTATCCAGCAGCGCCCAATCGCTGCCGAGTACGCGCGCTAGTCCGTCGGCGTCGTAGCGCATCGCGTCGAGCCCGCTGCATTTCATCGGACCTTCGGGGCCAAACGTCGCCATAGCCGCATAGCCGCCCGGTCGGATCGCGTGATTGAGCTGGGCGACGTAGCGCGCTTGTTGCTTCGGCTGGATCAGGAAGTGGAAGACGGCGCGGTCGTGCCATAGCTGATAGCGCGCCGCCGGTAGAGGCGCGTCGAGCAGATCCGCGGCCAGCCAGGTCGCGCTATGGGCCCGTTCCCCGAGGCGCCGGCGGGCGACGTCCAGCGCCTGTGCGGAAATATCCAGCACGCTGAGGTCGCGATAGCCCGCCGAAAGCAGGTCATCGACCAGGGTGGACGCGCCGCCGCCGACATCGAGGATGGCGGTGCCGCGATCGGGTGCGACCCGCTCAATGACCCGCAGCGAATGATCCAGATGCGGGCGGTACCAGCTGACCGCGTCCGATGCCTTGTTGCCATAGACCGTTTCCCAGTGCTGCTGGCGATTCATGGAGGCTCCTCAGTACCTTGACCGATGGCCGTTGTTGCGCCGAAAGCGCAAATGGCGCGAAGAAATAGCGGCGACTTCTGGAGCGGAGGAACCCATGCTCCCGATGGTGCCGCGGTGAAGATTACGCCGACGATCAAGGAAGCTGTTGCAAACCGCGTCAGCCGGCAGACGATTAGCAGCGAGCCACAGACGATCTCGGCGACACTGACGAAGGGCCTGGCACACGCGGCGCGCGCGTGCCGTCGGCCTCAGCCTGTCGATGCGGTGACCGTCGCATTGGATCGCGAACGACGGATCATCGAAGCGGCCTATACCGATGCCACCAGCATCTCACGCGCTGGCAAGCGGCAGAAGACAGCGCCCGCAACGCACGCGATACGGCGCAGCTGACCCAGCGTGCCTATGCGCTCGGCGAGGCGGATGTGCAGACCATGCTGCTGGCGCGACGCCAGTCGCTGGACGCTGCGCAGGCAGCGCTTGACGCGCGCGTGACCGCATTGCATGCGTACTATCGGCTGCAGATCGACGCGCACGGCATCTGGAAACTTGCCCACGAGTAGGTATGCGAACGCCGGGAGGTTTCCGCCCGGCCGGCCTTCCACCGCGTGCGTAGCGCTTGCCCGTGATACGGAGCCCGCCATGTTGTTCGAAGTCCTTACCGATCGGGTCTACCGGCATCTGTTCGCTGCCCAGGCCACGTCGCTGGTCGGCACCGGCCTGATGACCGTGGCGCTGGGCCTGCTGGCCTACGACCTGGCGGGCGAGCGCGCCTCCGTAGTGCTGGGCACTGCACTGGGCATCAAGATGGTGGTGTACGTGCTGGTTTCTCCGCTGGCCACGGCGTATGCCGCGCGCTGGCCGCGCAAGCCCTTCCTGGTCAGCATGGACCTGGCCCGCGCCGCGCTGGCGCTGTGCCTGCCGTGGGTCACTGCCACTTGGCAGATTTATGTCCTGGTCGCGGTGCTGCAGACCTGCTCGGCGGCCTTTACGCCCACTTTCCAGGCGACCATTCCGGACGTGTTGATCGACGAGGCGCAATACACCCGCGCGCTCTCGCTGTCACGGCTCGCGTACGACCTCGAGAACCTGCTCAGCCCGCTGCTCGCGGCGCTACTGCTGGGCATCGTCAGTTTCCGCGCCCTGTTCGGCTTCACTTTGCTGGGCTTCGTCAGCTCCGCGGTACTGGTTTGGACCATCGCACTTCCACAGCGGCTGGCGCCGCCCAGTGCCCGGCCGCGGGTACTGGCTGGCCTGCGCCGGTATCTGGCGACGCCACGGCTGCGCGGCATGCTCGGCCTCAGCCTGGCCGAGGCGGCCGCAGGCTCCTTGGTGATCGTCAACACCGTGGTGTACGTGCGCGATTGGCTGGGCGGCAACAATCGGGACGTGGCGCTGACCACCGCGGTATTCGGCGGGTTTTCAATGATCGCCGCGCTGGCCCTGCCACGCTTGCTCAAGCGCTGGCCCGACCGCGCCGTGATGCTCGGCGGAGCGATGTTGGCAGGACTGGGGCTTGCCCTCTTTGCGGCGCTTGCGTCGGTCGTGTCGCCGGACCAGCGGCAATGGTTGATCGCCGTGGCATGGGCATTGATCGGCGCCGGTTACGCGGCCATCCTCACGCCCGGAGGCCGCCTCTTGAAACGCTCCGCCAATGCGCAGGACCGCCCCGCCCTGTTCGCCGCCCAGTTCTCCCTGTCCCACGCCTGCTGGCTGCTCATGTATCCACTGGCCGGCTGGCTCGGAACCTTGCCATCGCCAGCTTGGGGCGCAGCCCCGATGGCGGCGGTCGTCGTCCTAGCCATTTCCGTGAGCTGGTTGCTCTGGCCACGCAGCGATCCTGAAACCATTGCACACCGACATGACGAGCTTCCTCCGGATCACCCCCACCTGATGTCCGCCGGCAATCGGGCAGGGAGCCCCCATGCCCATCCGTATGTCATTGACGACATGCACCCGCGGTGGCCCGCGGGAAGCCGACACTGAGCTACCCGCAGCAAGAGATCCGAACCGCCGTGCTCCTACGTCACCAGGGAGACCGTCCATCCGCCTTTCATGACGGTGGCAGGGAAGCCTAAGCAGCGGTCGGCTTTGCGACCTCGACCGTGACATGTACGAGCTCTTCGTGGATGGCGAGCGCTTCACGCACTGCGGCAGGGGCGAGCTCCGATCGGCTCACGAGCGCCAGGATGCACGAATAGCGCCCCTTCCCCACCCGCCAGACATGCAGGTCGCTGATCGCTGCCTGGGGAAAACGCTCGGCCACCACGTCGCGGATTTCCTCCACCACCGGGCTGTCCATCTCGGCATCGAGCAAGACCTTGCCCGACTGCTTCAGCAACCCATAGGCCCAGTTGGCGACCAGGCAGGCGCCGGCGATGCCCATGACCGGATCGAGCCAGTTCCAGCCGAAGTACTTGCCGCCAGCCAGCGCCACAATGGCCATTACTGAGGTCGCGGCATCCGCGAGCACATGCACATAGGCCGAGCGCAGGTTGATGTCATGGTGGTGATCGGCGTGATCGTGTCCGTGTTCGTGCCCATGACCGTGATCATGGCTGTGGTGCCCGTCCTTCAGCAGCCAGGCACATAGCAGGTTGACGGCCAGGCCGATGGCGGCGATGACCATGGCGTCGATGTAGTGGATGGGCACCGGCGAGAACAGGCGTTCTACCGATTGGAAGAGCATCAACGCCGCCACGACGCCCAGCAGCAGTGCGCTGCTGTAGCCGCCCAGCACCTCGATCTTCCACGTGCCAAACGCGAACCGCCGATCCTTCGCCAGCCGCCGGGCAAGAGCATAGGCGCCCACCGACAGGCCAAGCGCCAGCGCATGCGAGCTCATGTGCCAGCCGTCGGCCAGCAAGGCCATCGAGTTGAGAAGATAGCCGCCCGTGATCTCGACCACCATCATCACGGCCGTGATGACCACTGCGCGCAGTGTGTTCTTCTCCGCCAGCGGGTTGCCCTCGTTGAACTGGTGGGCATGCACGTAGGCGGATGCGTCGGGCTGGCTCATAGGCGTCGCTCAGGTAGGATAGCCCCCTAGGGTATACGACCAGAGGCAGCCGATCCATGTCCCACATGTCCACCGACAACAAGAAGCTCGTCGCGCGCGTGCGCCGGATCGGCGGCCAGGTTGCCGCCCTGGAACGTAGCCTCGAAGCGCAGGCCGAATGCGGCGCGATCCTCCATCAGGTGGCCGCCGTGCGCGGCGCAATCCAGGGGTTGATGCTGCAAGTGCTCGAAGGCCACCTGCAGGAGCACGTGGCCACCGGCTCCGCCTCCAAACGCCAAGCGGAGCTTGAGCCCGTGCTGGCCGTGCTCAGGAGCTACCTGAAATAGGCAAATTGCTTATGTGCGGGGCCTCTGAACCCAGCGCCGACCAGGCACGGAGGCCGGCGCAAAGCCAGCCCGCCGCTGTTCCTGGCCTGTCATCTATTTCCCGCAATGGCCGGCTTGCGCGGCATCACCGGCAGGGTTTTCAAGATCGAACACCGACAGCCTCCGTCATGCGCAGGCCCCGGCCGCGCTGCAACAGGCCGTACGCGCAGGTGCTGGACGCGGCGTCGAGGTAGCCTCGGCGCTTGCCGCGGGCACGACGGAGCCTTCAGCGCCTCCGGCGGCTTGCGCAAGCATTGCAGCTGCCGCTGCACCCTTGCGCTCGCTGTAACGGCTTGCCAGGTAGTCCGACCGATCACGGACCATCAGGGTGAACTTGAACAGCTCCTCCATGACGTCGACCACCCGGTCGTAGAACGAGGAGGGCTTCATGCGGCCGTGCTCGTCGAACTCTTGCCATGCCTTGGCGACAGAGGACTGGTTGGGGATGGTCACCATGCGCATCCAACGGCCGAGCACGCGCAGGGTGTTGACGACGTTGAACGACTGCGAGCCGCCGCATACCTGCATCACGGCCAGGGTCCGGCCCTGCGTCGGACGAACGCTGCCATCTTCCAGCGGCAACCAGTCGATCTGGTTCTTGAATACCCCGGTGATGGTGCCGTGCCGTTCGGGGCTCACCCAGACCTGCCCCTCGGACCACTGGGACAATGCGCGCAGTTCCTGCACTTTCGGGTGGGTGGCCGGCACACTATCCAGCATCGGCAGGTCGTGCGGGTCGAACACCCGGGTTTCGGCACCAAACTGCTTGAGGATGCGTTCGGCCTCCAGCGCCAGCTTCCGGCTGAAGGACTGCGGCCGCAGGGAGCCGTAGAGGATCAGGATGCGCGGTGGATGGTCGGCGCCGGACGGAAGATCAAGCTTGTCCAGGGTCGGGTAATCCAGGGCTTCGGCCTGGACGTGAGGAAGAAGATCCTTGAGCGTCATGGCAAACACGCGTTCCGATTTGCTTTCGTTCAACAATTCTATCATTATTGAAATATGGAAACAAAGACCGCCGTTCGCGCACTGGCCGGCCTGGCGCAAGACAACCGGCTGGGCATCTTTCGCTACCTGGTCACGCGTGGCCCGGAGGGTGCCGTGGTGGGTGAGATCAGCGAGCACACCGGGCTGAGCGGGTCCAACCTGTCATTCCATCTGAAGGGTCTGGTGCAAGCAGGTTTGGCGGAATCCTTCGCTGAAGGACGCTACATCCGCTATCGCGCGAATTTTCCCGCCATGCGGGAGCTGATCGATTACCTAACGGAGCACTGCTGCGAGGGGCAGCCCGAGCAATGCCGACCGCCCAAATGCTTCTGATCCATTTCACGACGAGAGATCCCCATGCATCCTTGCCGCGTCCTCTTCATCTGCACGGGCAATTCCGCGCGCAGCATCCTGTCGGAGGCCACGCTCAACTACCTAGGTAAAGGCCGATTCGAAGCCCGCAGCGCGGGCAGCAAGCCGACCGGTCAGGTGAACCCCTACGCGCTGGAGGAACTGGCGACCGCACGTATTCCCGTCGAGGGATTGTCCAGCAAGTCCTGGGACCGGTTCGTCGGTGAGCAGGCGCCTGCGCTCGACATCGTCATCACCGTGTGCGACAGCGCAGCGAGCGAGCCGTGCCCTGTGCTCTTTGGGGATTTCGTGCGCACCCATTGGGGCCTTCCCGATCCGGCAGCCGCCACGGGAGGTCCCGAGATGATCCAGGAGGCATTCCACAAGGCGCACAGACTGATCACCGACCGGATCATCGCGTTGCTCCAACTGCCAGTGGAGACGATGGACCGGGAAGAGCTCAAGCGGACGCTCGACGCCATCGGTGCGCTGAAAGCGGACCGTGCGGAGGACGCCGCATGAACCAGGCGCCGAACCCACATCGGGCCACGCCGAAAGCAGCTCGTATCGGCTTCTTCGAGCGCTACCTCACAGCGTGGGTCGCGCTGTGCATCGCCACGGGCACGCTGCTCGGCCACATCCTGCCGCGCACCTTCGAGGCCCTTGGCCATATGGAGGTCGCCCAGGTGAACCTGCCGGTCGCGGCGCTCATCTGGCTGATGATCATCCCCATGCTGCTGAAGATCGACTTCGGTGCATTGGCCGGTGTGAGGCGGCAATGGAAAGGCATTGGCGTGACCCTGTTCGTCAATTGGGCTGTCAAGCCGTTTTCGATGGCGCTGCTGGGCTGGATCTTCGTACGCCACGTGTTCGCGGCCTACCTGCCCGCGGAGCAGCTGGATTCCTACATCGCCGGGCTGATCCTGCTTGCTGCCGCACCGTGTACCGCCATGGTCTTTGTGTGGAGCAATCTGTGTCAGGGCGAGCCAAACTTCACCTTGAGCCAGGTGGCCTTGAACGACGCCATCATGGTCGTGGCCTTCGCGCCCATCGTGGCCTTGCTGCTCGGAATTTCCTCGATCACGGTGCCGTGGAACACGCTCATTCTTTCTGTGTTGCTCTACATCGTGGTGCCGGTCGCCTTTAGCGTGTTTCTTCGACGCTTCATTCTGGCGCGGGGTGGCGCGGCCCAGCTGCAGGCGCTGCTGCAGCGGTTGGGGCCCGTGTCGCTGGTGGCCCTGCTGGCCACACTGGTCTTGCTGTTTGGCTTCCAGGGTCAGCAGATTCTCGCCCAGCCGGCTGTCATCGTAATGCTTGCCGTGCCTATTCTGATCCAGGTGTATTTCAATTCGGGGCTGGCGTACTGGCTCAACCGCCGCTTCGACGTGCCGCATTGCGTGGCAGGCCCTTCGGCCCTGATCGGCGCCAGCAACTTCTTCGAGTTGGCTGTGGCAACCGCCGTGGGCCTCTTCGGGGTGCATTCGGGCGCGGCATTGGCAACCGTCGTGGGCGTGCTGATCGAAGTGCCAGTGATGCTTTCGGTGGTGCACATCGTCAATCGCTCGCGCCACTGGTACGAAGCACGCGCCTAACCGGACGGAAACGGCACGCGTGCCGTTTCCGTCCCGTTAAGCGGTGGTGGTCGTCTCAAAAGGTGTGCTCCCAGTAGGCAGCACGACTTAGGCCAAGTGCAGGGCGACCAGCAGCACCGCAAACACTACGTACCACAGGGCCATCGACGCCAGGAGCTTGCGCGAGATCACGCCATGGCGGAACGCCACAAACATCGTTCCGACGGCCACCATGGTGATGACCGCGGCAAGCACCAGGGCGCGATCGAACACCCACGGGGTGAAAAACAGACCTAACGCGGTGGGCACCGTTGCCTGGATCATCATCGCTCCGCTGATATTGGCCAGCGCCAGACGATGCTTGCCTTGGCGTACCCAGATGATGGCGTTGAGGGTCTCGGGCAGTTCGGTGGCGATGGGGCTCAGCAGCAGCGCGAGCAGTTGGGAGTCTATGCCGAGCATCGGCGCCAGGGCGTCGAGCTGGGCCACGAAAAAGTGAGAAGCCACGAAGATGACCACCAGGGCGATCAACGTCTGCGCCCCCGCCGCCCACGCATGGGGCGTGTCGCGTTTGGGTTGGAACTTCAACGGCTCCAGTTCCCCCTCTTCCTCCACCTGCTCACTGCCCATCTCCTTCCAGAAATAGAAGGCATAAGCCGCCAGGAACAGCGCGCCCAACCAAGGCTTGTAGGCAAACACCACCAAGCCCAAGGTGATCTTCACCAGGAAGATGGCAAGGAACCAGCCTTGGTCGTGCGCCAGGCGCTTGAACTGGCGCGCAACTGCTTCGGTCTGCGGCAACGACTTACGGGTCGCAAGCAAGGTGGCGCCCACCACCGCGTAGGCGATCGTAGCCAGTACCAGGGGACCACCGAGCGCCGCGCCCACACCGATCGCCTTCTGGCTGGCGTCGGCGCCGAAAACCACGGCGATGAAGGTAACCACGCTCTCGGGCAACGCAGTGCCGAAGGCGGCAAGGATGGAGCCCGTGGCCTGCTGGCCGACGGCGAGCTTGCGCCCCACCCATTCCACGCCATTGACGAAGTATTCGCAGGCGAGATAGATCACGACAGCCGAGCCCAAGAGGAAGGCCAGCGTTAGCAACAAGCTTTGCATCGAGGAACCTTGGGCCGGGCGAAAAAGCCAATGGCGCCTGCGCTCTCGCCCGACCGGGACGAACGCAGGTACCAATGGTCTTGCCAAGTCGCTTATGACCGGTTGCGCCATGGCCATGGGGCCAAGTGTGTTGACGCGACCCCTTCTGGATACGAAGGCGGCTACTCCCCAAGGGAGCGGCGAGGGTAAAGGTGCCGTCTGGTCGCGTCAAACGACCGCATGCGATTGTGTAACGGCGTGAGCGCCGCTTAGCATCAAGGGATGCCTCCGCACGCCACGCCACTGCTGACCCGACTGCGCCGCCACCGCGGCCTGTGGGTGTTGGCCGTGTTCGTGCTGCTGGTCAAGTTTGCTACGGGTACCGTGTGCCTGGCCGATGGTCCGGGCACCTCTCGTGCGGCAGACTCCACGGCAATAGCCCCTCTCGACACCTCACCTGACCTCGCCATCGACGCACCCTCGGCAAGCGACGATGGCACCTGTTGGCTGGGCGAAGGCAGTCGTTGCCATTGCGCCTGCGCCCACTCGATGACCTTGCCCTCCAGTGCGGCAACACCTGCCCTCGCGCAGGAGCCCCAGCTCCCTGTACCCGCCCTTTCGTCCGGATGGGTGCCAGCCGTCACCGGCTCGCTGTTGCGCCCTCCAATCGCCTGAAATCGCTCCCGTCCTGAGGTAGCCGCCTTGCGGCTGCCTCGCCCGTGAACGTTTTTTCAGGAGATGGCTGTATGGCTGTTTTGCGTCTGGTGCCCGTGGGTGCCGCGTGTTTGTTGTCCGCGCTGGCGTTGCACGCCGCGCCGCGACCCGATCAATCCCTTTCCCCTTCGTCCACTACCGCGGTAGCGATAACCGCGCCCGGCGCGTTACAGGTGGCGATACGCCGCGTCTGGGACGCCAGTCCCCAAGTGCAAGCCGCGCGTGCCGAGCTCGATGCCGCCCGGGCGCGAGCGCAGGCGGCCGCGCAGCCGCTGTACAACCCCTCGCTCGATCTGGCCGCCGAGAACGCCGACGTGGATCGGCGTACCGCCGGCGTCAGCCTGGCGTTGGATCTTTCCGGCAAGCGCCGGGCCCGTGCGAGCCAGGGCGCGGCGGAGCTGCACGCCAGCGAGGCGGGCTATGCGCTCCTGCGGCGCGACATCGCGACACGCTGGCTGACCGCCTGGTCGACCGCTTCGCTGGCGGAGCGCCAAGCGGAACTCGGACGCCAACGGCTCGCGCTGATGCAGCGCTTCGACACGCTGGCCGCCCAGCGGCTCAAGGTCGGTGACATCAGCAGCCCGGAGCGGGACCTGGCCGGCCTCGCCCTCGGCGAGGCCCAGGTCCAGCAGGCGACGCTGGAGGGCAACGAGGCCGCCGCGCGTGCGGCGCTGCTGGCGATCAGCGGCCAAGCCAGCGGTAGCGCGGACTTGCCGCCGCTGCCCAAGGCCCTCCCGCCGGACGCCGCGAGCATCGCGCCACGTCCGCTCGACGAGTTGCCGCAACTCACCCAGGCACGGGCCGAACTCGCAAGCGCCGAGGCCGGTGTCAAGGTCGCGCGGCGCGCCCGCATTCCCGATCCCACACTGAGCCTCACCGGTGGCCAGGTCCGCAGCGGCCCGCGTACCGATCAAGTGATTGGCCTGGCCGTGTCCATCCCCTTGCCCGTGCTCAATACGGGCCGGGCCGAGGTGCTGGCAGCCAACGCCGAAGCCGATGCCGCGAGCGCCAACGTGCGGGCACAGGAGCAGACGGCGCGTGCTGCGCTGCAGGAGGCGCAGGCACGCTACAGCGCCTTGCGCTCTGCTGCCGGGGCGTTCCGCCACGGTCGCGCAGCCGCCTTCGAGGACCGCACCACGCTGCTGGAAAAGCTCTGGCGCGCCGGCGAGATCAGCACCTCCGACTACCTCGTGCAGCTCAAGCAGAGCCTGGACACCGCACTGTCCGGCCAGGAGCTGGAAAGCCAGGCCTGGCAGGCCTGGTTCGATTACCTCACCGCTGCCGGCCGCCTCGCCGACTGGATCGATGGCCGCCCACAGGATGCTTCCCGATGAAAAAGACGAACATGCAACGACACCTTCTTGGCTGGGCCTTGTTGGCCGCGCTGGCCGCGCCGGCCCTGGCCCAGGAGCCGGCGCCCGCCGATCCGCTGGCGCTGGATGCCAAAGCCCTACAGGAGGCGGGCATCGTGCTCGCCAAAGCCGCGCCGCGCACGTTGACCGACGAGCTGAAGGCGCCCGGCGAGGTGAAGGCGGACGCCTATTCCACGGTGCTGGTCTCGCCGCGGGTGGAATCGCAGGTACTGGCCCGCAAGGCCAAGCTCGGCGACGTGGTGAAGGCCGGCGATCCGCTGGTCGTGCTCTCCAGCGTCGAAGTGGCGGAAACCCAAGGCGCGCTGATCGTGGCCGCGCAGGATTGGCAGCGCATCGCCGCGCTGGGTCCGCAGGCCGTCTCGGCCCGCCGCTACAACGAAGCCAAGGTTGCGCGTGACCAGGCCCGCGGCAAGCTGCGCGCCTACGGCCTGTCGGAAGGACAGATCACCGCGCTGCTGCGCAAAGGCTCGGCGGCCGCCGACGGCAGCTTCGAGCTGCTGGCGCCGGCTGCTGGCCGTGTCACCACCGATGACTTTCTGGTCGGCGAACGCGTCGAACCCGGCCGCACGCTGTTCACCCTGGTCAAGGAAGATTCGGTGTGGGTCGAGGCGCAGCTTGCGCCCGCCGACGCCGAGCGGGTCGAGGCCGGCGGCCAGGCCCGCGTGATCGCACACGACACCTCCCTTTCCGGCACCGTGGTGCAGCGCTCGCACCAGACCAACGAACGCACCCGCACGGTGCCCGTGCGTATCGAGGTCGACAACCGCAAGGACCTGCTGCACCCGGGCGAGCTGGTCGAGGCGCGCCTGGCCGTCGGCGGCAGTTCCCACGCGCTGGCGGTACCCGCCGAAGCGATCGTCCTGCTGCAGAACCAGCCCACCGTGTTCCTGGCCAAGGGGAAAGGTCAGTTCGAGCCGGCACCGGTGGTCACCGGCGATACCCGTGACGGCTGGACCGTCATCACCCAGGGCCTCAAGCCCGGCGACACCTACGTGCGCAAGGGCGCCTTCGCCCTGAAGGCGCGGTTGTTGCGCTCGCAACTGGGAGAGGAATGATGCTCGAACGCCTCGTCGAACTCTCCCTGCGCTACAAGGTGCTCGTGCTGATCGCCTTCGCAGTGATCGGCTTCCTCGGCTTCCAGGCCGTGCGCCAGCTTCCCATCGATGCCTTCCCGGACGTCACGCCGGTGCAGGTCAACGTCTACACCGAAGCCTCTGGCCTGGCGGCCGAGGATGTGGAGCAGCTGCTCACGACGCCGGTCGAGTCGGCCCTCGCCGGCCTGCCGAAGGTGCAGCAGATCCGCTCGGTCAGCCTGTTCGGCCTGTCCTATGTGTCGGTCTACTTCGATGACGACATGGACATCTACTTCGCCCGCCAGCTCGTCAACGAACGGCTGCAACAGGTGGGCGACCGCCTGCCGGCCGGCTACGGCAAGCCGGAGATGGGTCCGAACACATCGGGCCTGGGCCAGGTGTTCTGGTACACCGTCGAACGCGCCGACGCCAAGCTCAAGGATGCCGCCAAGGCACCCAACGACATGGACCTGCGCACGCTGCAGGACTGGACCATCCGCCTGATCCTGCGCACCGCGCCGGGCGTGGACGATGTCACCTCCTGGGGCGGTCAAGAGAAGCAGTACCAGGTGCGCATCGATCCGATGAAGCTGATCGCCCACGGGCTGGGCTTCAAGGACGTGATCGAGGCCTTGCAGGCGAACAACGCGCAAGTGGGCGGCAACTTCATCGACGTCGGCCGCGAGCAGTACCTCGTGCGTGGTCTGGGTCTAGTGCAGGACGCCAAGGACATCGGCAGCATCGTGCTCAAGAGCGAGGACGGCACACCTGTCTACGTGCGCGACGTCGCCGACATCGTCGAAGCCGGCGCACCGCGCACCGGGGCGGTCACCCGCGACGGCAAGGAAGTGGTGATGGGCCAGGCGCTGGCACGCATCGGCGAGAACGCCAAGAGCGTGGTCGATGCGGTCAAGGCCAAGCTCGACACGGTCAAGCAGGCGTTGCCGCCGGGCGTGGTGGTCAAGCCGGTGTACGAACGCACCGAGCTGGTCAACGCGGCGGTGGAAACCGCGGTGCGGGCGCTGATCGAAGGCTCGATCCTGGTCGCGATCATCCTCTTCCTGTTCCTGGGCGAGTTCCGCAGCGCACTGGTCGTGGTGGTGGCCTTGCCGCTCGCCATGCTGATCGCCTTCATCTGCATGAACCAAGTCGGCCTTTCGGCCAACCTGATGTCGCTGGCTGGCCTGGCGATCGGCATCGGCATGATGGTGGACGGCGCGGTGGTCATGGTGGAGAACGCCTTCCGCATCATGGCCGAGCGCAAGGCGCACGGATTGCCGGTGGACCGCACGGCTGCCGTGCTGGCGGCCGCCCGTGAGGTCGCCAACCCGGTGGCGTTCGCCATCCTCATCATCATCGTGGTGTTCCTGCCGCTGTTCAGCCTGCAGGGGCTCGAAGGCAAGATGTTCAAGCCGATGGCCTTCAACATCAGCTTCGCCATGGGCGGCTCCCTGCTGCTCGCGCTGACGCTGATCCCGGTGCTCGCCGCGCTGGTGCTCAAGCCCAAGGAGGAGAAGGACACACGCCTGGTGGCCTTCCTCAAGCGCCACTACGCCACGGTGCTG
Organism: Frateuria hangzhouensis; assembly: GCF_026410505.1. Taxonomy (GTDB): domain Bacteria; phylum Pseudomonadota; class Gammaproteobacteria; order Xanthomonadales; family Rhodanobacteraceae; genus Frateuria_A; species Frateuria_A hangzhouensis. The sequence continues at coordinate 144,670 of NZ_JAPMIU010000008.1, read as the reverse complement.
GCCTGGTCACTGGCCCGCCGCAAGATCGTGCTCGCCATCGCCGGTGCGGCGCTGGTTGGCAGCCTGGCGCTGTTCCCCTTCCTGGGCAAGGAGTTCATGCCCAACCTCAAGGAGGGCGCGATCATGTGGCGCATCACCTCCATTCCCTCGGCCTCGCTGGACGAATCGATCGACATCTCCAAGCAGGTCGCCACGCTGATCAAGCAGAAGTTTCCCGAAGTGGAAACCACGCTGGCGATGATCGGCCGCGCCGAGAAGGGTGAGACGGCGGACGTCAACTACATGGAGGTGTACACGCCGCTCAAGCCCAAGGACCAGTGGCGCGATGGGCAGACGCTGGAAAGCATCGAGGAGGACATGCAGAAGGAGTTGACCGCCGCGCTGCCCACCGCGGTGGTGAGCTACACGCAGCCGATCCAGATGCGCATCGAGGAGCTGATCTCCGGCGTGCGCGCCACCCTGGCGTTGAAGCTCTACGGCGACGATCTGGGTGAGCTCGACCGGCTAAGCGGCCGGATCAAGGACGTGCTGGCCGGTGTTCCCGGCGTGGCGGACCTCGCACTGGAAGCGAACATCGGCAAGCCGCAGATCCGTATCCAGGTCGACCGCGATGCGCTGGCGCGATACGGGCTCAACGCCGACGACGTGCTCACCGTGGTCAAGAACGGCATCGGCGGCGAACCGGTCTCCACCCTGCTCGACGGCGTCCGGCGCTTCGACATCACCGTGCGGCTGGACAAGGACGACAAGGCCTCGCTGCAGGCGATCGAGCGCATTCCGCTGCGCACGTCCAACGGCGCCATCGTGCGCCTGGCGCAGGTCGCCAAGGTCAGCGATGCGGAAGGCTACTCGTTCATCCGCCGCGAGCAGTTGCAGCGCTACGCGGTGATCCAGATGGACGTGCGCGGCCGCGACATCGACGGCTTCGTCAAGGACGCCAACGCGAAGATCGCCCAGCAGGTGAAGCTGCCGACCGGCTACTACGTCGAATGGGGCGGCGCGTTCGAGAACCAGCAACGCGCACTGAAGCGGCTGTCGCTGATCGTGCCGGCGACGATCTTCTTCATCTTCGTGCTGCTCTACACCGCCTTCAATTCGGTCAAGTACGCGGGACTGATCCTTGCCAACGTGCCGTTCGCGACCATCGGCGGCATCGTCGGCCTGGCGATCACCGGGCAATACCTGTCGGTGCCCTCGGCGATCGGCTTCATCGCGGTGTTCGGTGTGGCGATGTTGAACGGCATCGTGCTGGTGAGCTTCTTGAACGAACAGCGTGAAAAGGGCTTGCCCGTACGCGAGGCGGTGATCCGCGGCACCGCCTTGCGCATGCGCCCGGTGATGATGACCGCCAGTGTGGCGATCCTCGGCCTGGTACCGATGCTGCTCTCCAGCGGCGTCGGCGCCGAGACCCAGCGCCCGCTCGCCACCGTGGTGGTCGGCGGCCTGATCACCTCCACTTTGCTCACCCTCGTGCTGCTGCCAGTGCTCTACGACTGGATCGAAGAGCGCGCCGCGCGACGCCTGGCCCAACAGGAGACCCAACCGTGAAAGAAGTCAAAGCGTTCATTCATCGCGGGCGCATCGCCGACATCGTCCATGCGTTGGAACAGGCGGGCTTTCGCCACCTGTCCATCATCGACGTCAAGGGGCTGCTGCGAGCACTGAGCGATCGAGAGCAGAACTACTCGATCGAGATCGGCGACCGCGTCACCGACGAGGTCAAGCTCGAAGTGTTCTGCGAGGACGAGCAGGCCGAACGTGCGGTCGGGCTCATCCGGCTGCACGGACGCACGAGCCAGACCGTCGCCGGCTGGGTGTACCAGAGCACCGTCGATCACGCCTGGCCGATCGACGGGCGCACGGACTGATGGAAAGGCGGCGCGCCGCGCCGCCTCGTCGTGCGTGATGACATAACACCGTGGCGGCCGCGTAAGGTGGCCGCCGCCTCCGGAGAATCCCATGAGCGATACGTCCCCGCATAGTCACGACCACGGCCATCATCACGACCACAGCCATGGCGTTGCCAAGGATGCGGACAAGCGCTACCTGGTCATTGCGCTGTTGCTGTTGCTGGGCTTCATGGCCATCGAGGTGGTCGTGGGCATCCTCGCCAAGTCGCTGGCGCTGATCTCCGATGCCGGCCACATGCTCACCGACGTCGGCTCCATCGGCCTGGCGCTGGTCGCCATGCGTCTGGCCGCGCGTCCAGCCAGCGGCAGCTATACCTACGGGCTCAAGCGGGTGGAAATTTTGAGCGCCCAGGCCAATGGCCTGACGCTGCTCCTGCTCTCGGTGTGGTTCGTCGTCGAGGCCGTGCGTCGGCTGATCCATCCGCCTCAGGTGGAAGGCGTCCTGGTCACCGTGATCGCCGTAGTAGGTATCGGCGTGAACCTGCTCGCCGTGTGGGCGATGAGCAAAGCCAATCGGCAGAGCCTCAACGTGGAAGGCAGCTTCCAGCACATCCTCACCGATCTCTACGCCTTCATCGCTACCGCTATTGCCGGCGCCATCATCTGGTGGAGCGGCTGGAACCGCGTCGATGCGCTGGCGGCGCTGGTCGTCGCCGGACTGATGCTCAAGGCTGGCGTCGGCCTGGTGCGCGATTCCGGCCGTATCTTCCTGGAAGCGGCGCCACGCGGGCTCGACCCGGAAGCCATCGCCGCCGCCATCTGCGGGGTACCGGACGTGGTGCGGCTCGACGACCTGCACGTGTGGGAGGTCACCTCTGGCATGCCCGCGCTATCGGGGCATCTCGTCGTCCACGAAGATATCGATTGCCACGAAGTGCGCGGCCGGGTGGAAGCCATGCTGCATGATCGCTTCAATATCCTGCACACGACGCTGCAGACCGATCACGGGCACTCTCAAGCGGGTTCAGCCAGTTGCAGTTTTGAACGTAGCTGAAGCAAGCATCCCCTTTAGGTCAGTCACCCACGTTAGGGTTAAGGTGCTGGGAAGAGAATTGTGGCCACGCCGTGCTCAGCACCTCGATCCCAGTTCGGAGGAACAGCAAAGCCAGCCCCGCACCGAAGATCAGATCCAGCCACCGCCAGCCTGTCCATGCGATGAGTGCCGTTGTGAGCAGCACGCCGGCATTGCCGATCACGTCATTGCGCGAGCACAGCCATACCGAACGCATGTTGATGTCGTCGCGGCGGAAGCGGGTCAACAGTGCCAGGCAGGTGACGTTGGCGATCAAAGCCACGCTGGCGGCAACCGCCATCACCGATGGGAGCGGTGCAGCACCAACGATCAACTTGCGTGCGACCTCAGCCAGCACGGCGCCGGCGAAGACGAGCTGGGTGCCGCCCTTGGCTAGGGCTGCTCCGGCACGAGCGCGCAGCGATCGTCCCAGCACCATCAGGCTCAGCCCGTACACCAGGGCATCCCCCAAGCTGTCCAGCGAATCGCCTTGCAGGGCCGTTGAGTCGGCCCAAACACCCGCGCCAAACTCAGCCAGGAAGATGAAGATGTTGATGGCCAGCACGGCCCACAGCACACGACGCTGTACCTTGGACTGGACCAGGGCTTGGCCGGTCGACTCGCACTCACAGCAAGGCATCGCTGGCCCCTAATCGAGATAGGTCACTAGGCTAATGTCCGTAGCAGATACAGGGTCAAGCCATGCGCATCGGTGAGTTGGCGAAGAAATCGGGTTGCCATCTGGAAACCATCCGCTACTACGAGCGGATTGGACTGATGCCATCCCCACCGCGCTCCTTGTCCGGCTACCGGCAGTACACCGTCACCGATGTGGAGCGTCTGAATTTCATCGTGGGCAGCCGCGCCCTCGGCTTCCATCTGGACGAAGTCCGAAGTCTGCTGCGGCTGGCCTCCGAATCGGCGCTTTCGTGCGCTGAGGTTGATGCCATGGCCCGCGAACACTTGGCCCAAGTGAAGGATAAGCAGCGTGAACTCGCTTCACTCGCGAGCGAGCTGCAAGCCATGATCGGGGCTTGCGGCCAAGGCTCGCGTGCACAGTGCACGATTCTGCGATCACTGAGCCACCGCCCTTCCTTCGGCAAGAGGCGCTTGCGGGAAAGCTTACCGACCGGCCACTTAGGTTCAAACTACCGCGGGCTGGACTGGCTGCTCTCGCCACAAAGCCCTTCACATGACGTTATTGGAATGGCGAAATTCAGCAAGCGACCAATCGGTCAGATGCACGGAAGCCCGGGGAAATTCCCGCCACTCAAACCCGGATCGGGAGTGGCAAATGCGTCCGCGGACGGATCGCGGCCAGCGTCGGGTAGTGGGCGACGACTTGGTCGTATAAGTCCGGATGCTTGCTTGCGGTGACTGTCACCACCAGCGCGTAAGGTAGCTTGATAGCGCTGGAAGGGCTCAGCTTCGACCCCGGTTCGCGTGCCTGGTAATGGATATCGAACACTGGCCGGTCCAGCGAGCTGGCACGGAAGCGGTGCCGCGCATGCCGGGTAGTGTCCCACTTGAAGGAGTCATGACGCAGAGCCTGCTCGGTGTTCCGACCCACTCCCTCGAAGAACGATTTGGACTCCGGAAAGTCAGGGTCGGTCCTGAAATTCGGCGGCGAAGGTTTCGGGAACCGGCCCTGATGCGGGCGGAACGTAATTCCCAACCCTGCGCGGGTGTAGTCGCCGGGCGTGTGCGGGTCGGTCTGGCAGAGGTAGCAGAAGGTCGCCGCGATCTCGACCATGCCTTCCAGCTCTCCTGGGGGCAGCGGGACCTCGGTCCGGATCACCTTCGACGGGTCGAGGTGGCCTTGGTATAGCACGCGCACGCTCCCGTCCGGACAGACCGTAATCGCTGAAAGGTCGCTAGGCACCAGGCCCCAGCCCACCTCTTCGCGCGGATGTTCGTCCGGGTTTACGGCGCTGTGGATGAGCAAGGCGCGAATGCCGACCGTTGAGATGCCCGCTCCGAAATGGGCGCGCACGCCGCTGGCAATTCGCATAACTGCCGGTGTCGCGAAACTCGTGCCGATCGCCTCGGCGATGCTCGGCCCAGGGAAGACAAACTTGAACTGGCTGGCCGCGATACCACCGAACTGCAACAGGTCGGGCTTCACCAGCCCTGGGGCACGCCCCGGGCCGACGCAGCTATAAGGCGCTCGCGCCCAGCCTGGCGCCCCGGAACTGGACGCACCGATCGCCAAGGCATTGACGCAGTCGCTCGGTACCTGCACACGGTTCATAGGTACCGGTGCTTCCCCGGCGTTACCGACCGCGATGGTCCCGAGCATTTGACCCTGTTGAAAGTGATCGTCGAGCATGGTGGTCCACGCCGTGACCTTGTCGTCGCCGACGATCTCGACAGGACCAATACTCAGCGTCGCGAACTCGTAGTTGGACTGGCTAAGAATCTGATCGATGTAGAGCATGACGGGATACAACTTGGCATCGACAGTCTGGTCGCCGAGAACCCGGAAATGGTCTACACCAGAATACGGGCGCGGCTGCAGGCCGCTTTGCACGCTGCCGAACAGGAGCGCAGAAGTTACGGCGAGCCCGTGCTCAACGTATTCATCAATCGAGCTGCCGATGCCATCCTTTGCCGCCGGTTCAATCCGGTTCGCCCATAAACCGAAAGGGTGGTCCATCGGCAGGCCTCCATCGAAAATGGCGACGCGAAAGGACGAATCCAGCGCCTCTTCGCTAGGCAAGGCGATATGCGGCACGTTCTGCATCGCGCGCAACATCTGCGGGCGCTTGAGTGGGCGCAATTTCGGCATTGGCCGGATGGCGCGGACAAAGGCAAAATTCGCAAGCCGCGTAGCGGCGGCCGCGCTCGCCAACGCAGGCATGAACCAAAGACCACGTGACTGGTACTCCCGCGCCTGATCCAGTTCTACGCCGCTCGCCGACGCGAACTCAAGGAAAGCGTCTTCCCAGTTCATATCGACTTCGGCGTCGTGGTGCAGCACGATTTCGACGAGTTCGGGCGAGCTGCCGAGCGAGCCCATTAGCCGGTCTTCCGCTTGCATGGCCGCCATCGACTCGATCTTTATCAGGTCTTGGATCAGCGAGTCCTCGATGTCTCCAGTACTGATTTCGAGGAGGCGCTGGAACTGGACCCGGCGACCGGCTAGAAACAGGACTGTCGAAGGGATGCCACCCTCTTTATTGCTGCCACGCCCGTCGCGCGGCTTCACCATGATGGGTCTACTCCCTACCAACCGCAGGCCTATGCTGCCCGCGAGCTCCGAGGGAAAGGCGGAACGGGAGTAGTACTGTGGGTGCAGGGTGACGGCCGAAACTACGCGGTCTCCCGGGCATGCCTCCAGCGGCAGCTGGCGAAACACCTCCTGTTGTGCCGCCATCTGAGGTAGGAGGTGTGCGCGCTGAACGTCCCAGGTGTACGGCGGCTTCGCATCATTTGGACCGCTGCGGTAGCGGCTTTCCCGGTTAAGCGTCTCGCCTCGACCCAACAGAAACTTCGGTTCGCTTGCCATGATTTATTTCCCTAGAGCGTCGAACGTAATGTTTCGCGGGCAACTTTGGCCAGCTTGCTGGCTTCCCGTTGCGAGATGCCAGCCTTCACCAGCGATACTGCGAGCCGCTTGCGGTCGCCGAGTTTGAGATCGGGAGCGCGGGCAGCCAAGAGCTCGGTGAGTACCTGCCGACCGTTAGTCTTGCCGCCTAGTAGCGTGGCCCTGCGTAGGCTGTTGAGATCACGGATGTAGTCGCTTTGAGAACTGTTGGCCCCGACCATCGCCAGCGCATCGCGCCACTCTCGTGGCACTAGGTCGGACTTGTCCGAAACCAGTTCACCGAGCTCTCGTAGTTGATCTGCGGTGGGCGAGGGGAACTCGACCGTACTGTCAAAGCGCCGCCAGACTGCAGGGTCAAGAAGGTTGGCGTGGTTGGTCGCGGCAACAAGTAGATTGTTCGGGCCCCAAAGATCAATCTCCTGCAGCAGCACCGTCACCAGGCGCTTTAGCTCGCCTATATCACTGTCGTCGTCGCGACGCTTGGCAATCGCATCCAGCTCGTCGAGGAAGAAGACACAGTCCCGGCGCTTGGCAAAATCAAAGGCCTGCTTAATGTTGTTCCCGGTGCGGCCGAGGAAGCTGCTGATCACACTCGCCAGATCAAGGACGAGCAGCGGCAGTTGTAGCTGCAGCGCCAGGTGACGCGCGGCTAGCGTTTTGCCAACGCCGGGTGGACCGGTGAACAGCACCGCGCGCGATGGCTGCAAGTTGGCACGGGCGAGCTTGGAAGCAGAGCGACGTTCGGCAACTAGCGTGTCGAGGCGCCGGATGACGTTGGGGGATTGCACCAACGGGTGCGGCATTACTGGCGGGTCTTCGACCCTTAGCAGATCAAGACGGCTATCGCCGTCAGTTGGTACCGGCACCGACAGACTGGTCCCGCCCTGACCGCGGACCGACCGAATGGCGCTGGCCGTGGTCGCCTCATCCCGACCGAAAACCGCTGCCTGTAGAACATCGGCCAAGTCGTCGCCTTCAGCGCGCAAGGCGCGGATCAGCCGGAGCACCTGGATCCGTAGCCGCTCACCGTCACCCTTGGCGCCAAGTCGCGCGATCTGGACCAATTCTGACCTTAATCTATCAATTTGGGCCGAATCTTTCTTATCTAATTGTTGTTGTTCTTTTTTTATCATGACTTAGGTGGCCTAATTTAGGCCAATCCTTGCATACGGCCTCAATCCTTGCAACTCCCTGTACCCGCGGACGCCCGGCGCTTCGTCAGGTGGCGACCAGGCAAAGCGCACAGGCAGGCCGCGAATGGATACCAATCCGCGGCAAGCTGGTTGAGAACGGCTGTCAACGGCGTCAGTGACGGCTTATGGCAGCAAGCGATGAATCGCGTGCCCGGGCGACGCTATCTGCCCGCCGGCGAATGCACGTAGGCCTGGTTCAACGCGACATGCGCTCGCACAGGGACTACGTAGGGACGCGCACTGATTTTTGTTGTACGTGCAAAAGCTAAGATGCTACGCAAGCTTTTGTTTTCATTGGTGCCCGGAGCGGGGGTCGAACCCGCATAGCCTCGCGGCTGAGGGATTTTAAGTCCCTTGCGTCTACCAGTTTCGCCATCCGGGCGTGGGGTCGGATCGTAGCATCCGATGGCGCTGCGGGAGCCCGATTGCGATCCTTGGGGAGCCGCGCGGGCACCGGCAACGAAAAGGCCCGCCGGTGGCGGGCCTTCGATAACTGCGCAATGGAGGCCAGGGTCGGAATCGAACCGGCGTACGCGGCTTTGCAGGCCGCTGCATGACCACTCTGCCACCTGGCCATCGCGCGCGGAACGCGTCGCCGCGGTCCGCCAAAAAAACAAAACCCCGGTGGTCCGAGGTTTTGCGAAAACTGGAGCGGGAAACGAGACTCGAACTCGCGACCCCGACCTTGGCAAGGTCGTGCTCTACCAACTGAGCTATTCCCGCGTCAGAGTCGGAAAGGATAGCAGAAGTTGGCCGGATGTGAAGAGGCCGATGGCCGTTTTCGCCCGCTTTCCGCTGTGTCCGCCGTAAACGACGAAGCCCCGGCAGGCCGGGGCTTCGAAAGAAACTGGAGCGGGAAACGAGACTCGAACTCGCGACCCCGACCTTGGCAAGGTCGTGCTCTACCAACTGAGCTATTCCCGCATCGGAGCCGCGCATTTTAGCGGCGAAAACGGGATCGTCAACCCTTGCGCGCACCAGGCTGCTTCGGCGCGTCGCCGCGCAGCATCGGCCAGGCCGCCAGCAGGTAGTGCATGCCCGACCAGATGGTCAACGCACCGGCGATCACCAGCAACCCTTCGCCGATGTGGTACAGCCGCAGCGCCTCGGCTTCCTTTTCGTGCTGCACGATCAGCACCACCAGCGCGATCATCTGCATCACCGTCTTGAGCTTGCCGACGAAGGCCACCTTGACCGTGGCGCGCATGCCGATCCCGGCCATCCATTCGCGCAGCGCCGAGATGCTGATCTCGCGGCCGACGATGACCGCCGCGGTGATCGCCATCAGGATGCCCGGCCAACCGCCGCGGTGGGATTCGACCAGCAGGAACAAGGTGACCGCGACCATCAGCTTGTCGGCCACCGGGTCGAGGAACGCGCCAAAGGCCGACGTGAGGTTCATCCGCCGCGCCAGGTAACCGTCCAGCCAGTCGGTGATCGCGGCCAGCAGGAACACCACCGCGGCGGTGATGTTGTGGCCGCGGAACGGCAGGTAGAACACCACCACCATCACCGGCAGCAATGCCACGCGGAACAGGGTCAGCCAGGTGGGGAGGTTGATGCGCATCGTCCTTTCCGTCGGTTGGATTTGCTCAGTGTCGCACGGGGAAATGCGAGTTATCCGTGCAGGGCGGCATAGATGCGCTCGGCCAGGCCGCGATCGATGCCCTTGATCGAGGCAAGCTCCTCCACGCCCGCGGATTCGACGCCGGCCAGGCCGCCGAAGGCCTTGAGCAAGGCTGCGCGGCGCCGTGCGCCGATGCCCGGCACGTCCTCCAGCACGCTGCGCTCGCGCGCCTTCTCGCGACGTTTGCGATGGCCGCTGATGGCGAAGCGGTGGGCCTCGTCGCGCACGGCCGCCACCAGGTGCAAGGCCGGCGAGGCCGCGCCCGGATGGATCTCGCGGCCGGAATTGGCGAGCACCAGGGTTTCCTCGCCCGCGCGGCGTCCCGGGCCTTTCGCCACGCCGACCACGTCGATACCGGAGACGCCGAGCTCGGCGAGCACGTCGAGCGCCTGCGCGACCTGTCCGCCACCGCCGTCGATCAGCAGCACGTCGGGTTTGGCGCCCTCGCCCGCCGCCACTTTGCGGAAGCGCCGGGTGAGTGCCTGGTGCATGGCCGCATAGTCGTCGCCCGGCGTGATGCCGGCGATGTTGAAGCGCCGGTAGTGCGACTTCTCCGGACCTTCGGGGCCGAACACCACGCAGGAGGCCACCGTCGCCTCGCCGCGCGTGTGGCTGATGTCGAAGCATTCGATCCGGCGCGGCGGCCCGGACAACTCCAGCAGCTTCTGCAGATCCTCGAAGCGTGCCGTCAACGTCTGCCGGCTGGCCAGGCGCGAGGTAAGCGAGGCCTGCGCGTTGCGCTCGGCCATCTGCAGGAACCGCGCGCGTTCGCCGCGAACGCTGGACTTGAGCTCTACCGCATGGCCGGCCTGCTCGCACAACACCTGCGCCAGCAGCGCCTGATCGGGAATGGCCTCGCCCAGGATCAGTTCGCGCGGCACCGGCCGCTCCAGGTAGTACTGCGCGATGAACTGGCCGAGCACGTCGGCCGGTTCGGCATCCAGCGGCAGGCGCGGGAAGAAGTCGCGCGTGCCCAGGCTGATGCCGTTGCGGAAGAACAGCACGCTGACGCAGGCGATGCCGCCCTCGATGCGGCAGGCGATCACGTCCATGTCCGCGCTGGCGCCCTGCACGTGGTGCTGCGCCTGCAACTTGCGCAGTGCGGCGACCTGGTCGCGCAGCGCGGCGGCACGTTCGAAGTTCAGCGCGGCGGCGGCCTTTTCCATGGCGACGGCAAGTTCGTCGATCACCGCGCTGCTGCGCCCTTCGAGAAACATCTCGGCGTGGCGCACGTCGTTACGGTAGTCCTCCACCGAGATCAGCCCCACGCAGGGAGCGCTGCAACGGCCGATCTGATACTGCAGGCACGGCCGCGAGCGGTTGCGGAAATAGCTGTCCTCGCACTGGCGCACCTTGAACAGCTTCTGCATCAGGTTGAGGCTTTCGCGCACCGCGTAGGCACTTGGGAACGGTCCGAAATAACGCCCCGGCAGGTTCTTGGCGCCACGATGGAAGGCCAGTCGCGGGTAATCCTCCCCGCCGGACAGATAGATGTACGGGTAGCTTTTGTCGTCGCGCAGCAGGATGTTGTAGCGCGGCTTGAGCGACTTGATCAGCTGCGATTCGAGCAGCAGCGCCTCGCCCTCGGTGCGCGTGACGGTGATCTCGCAGCGCGCGATCTGCGACACCATCGCGCCGATGCGCGGCTCCATCCGGGGCTTGAGGAAATAGCTGCCGACGCGTTTCTTGAGGTTGCCGGCCTTGCCCACGTACAGCAGCTCGCCGTCGGCGTCGAAGTAACGGTAGACGCCGGGCGAGGTGGTCAGTGTATGGACGAAGGCCTTGCCGTCGAACGGCGGCGACTGGGACGGCTGCATGCGACGATTCTAGCCGCTCCGTCAAGGGTCGCCGTGAGCAGTTGCCGAACGGGTGCCGTAGGGTGGGCTTCAGCCCACCGTCCCGGTCGCGGCAGGAGCCGGTGGGCTGAAGCCCACTCTACGGCTCATGGCTGGGTGGCGAGCCAGCGCTCCGCGCGCTCCAGGTCCGCTTCGGTGTCGATGCCGGGCGGGAACGGCTCGGGCGTCAGCCGCACGGCGATCGGGAAGCCGTGTTCGAGCACGCGCAGTTGCTCCAGCGATTCGACCTGTTCCAGCGGCGTGCGCGGCAGGCCGGTGTAGCGGCACAGGAAACCGGCGCGGTAGGCGTAGATGCCGATGTGGCGAAGGAACGGCATGTCTTCGGGCAAGCTGTCGCGGTCGGCGGCGAAGGCGTCGCGCGCCCACGGCAACGGTGCCCGGCTGAAATACAGCGCACGCCCGTCCGTTCCGCGCACCAACTTGACCACGTTGGGGTCGAACAGCTCATGCGCCTCGCTGACCGGCGTGGCCAGCGTGGCCATCGGCGCATCGTCCTCGGCCAGTGCGCGGGCCACCTCGCGGATGCCGGCGGCCGGGGCGAACGGCTCGTCGCCCTGCAGGTTCACCACGATGGCGTCGTCCGGCCAGCCGTAGCGGGCGGCGACCTCGGCCAGCCGATCGCTGCCGGAGGCATGGTCGGCGCGGGTCATGCAGATGTCCACGCCCTGCCCGGCCAGCGCCTCGGCCACGCGCGGATCGTCCACCGCCACCACCACCTGTCCCGCGCCAGCGCGCAAGGCGCGCTGCGCCACGCGGACGACCATCGGTACGCCATCGATGGCGCGCAGCGGCTTGGCCGGCAGGCGGGTGGAGCCGTAGCGGGCGGGAATGGCAACGATGAAGGGCGGGACGGCGGGCATGGTGTGGAAGACACGGGAAAGCGGCGAGCCTAGCATCGGCCGAACCGGGACGGCAGGCCCGGCGCCCTTCCCGGCCTCGTCGCCGCTCCGTTCTCGATAGGAACGCCCTTGGGCGCGACCGTAATGGTCGATGACGGTCGCGCCCAAGGGCGCTCCTGCAAGATCCGTCGGAAGCCAGGAGCCCTTCCCGGGTACACGCCGGGAAAATCGCCGGAGCGATGGGTCAGGCCAGTCTCAGCGCGAACCCGCAGCCGTTGGCCAATTCCATGAAGCCGGGGAACGAGGTCGCCACGTTATGGCAGTCCTCGATGCGCACGCCGTCACGGGCGACCAGGCCCGCGACAGCGAAACTCATCGCCACGCGGTGATCGCCGTGGCCGTGGACGGTGCCGGACGCCAGCGTGCCGCCGGTGATGGCGGCGCCGTCGGGCGCTTCCTCCACCGCCACGCCGAGCGTGCGCAGGCCGGCGGCCATGGTGGCGATGCGGTCCGATTCCTTCACGCGCAGCTCCGCCGCGCCACGGATCACGGTGGTCCCTTTCGCGCCCGCGGCGGCGATGAACAGCGCCGGCAACTCGTCGATCATGTCCGGCACCAGCGCCGTGGGCAGTTCGATGCCGTGCAGCGGTGCATGGCGCACGCGCAGGTCCGCCACCGGTTCGCCGCCACTGTGGCGCTCGCCGATGACCTCGATGTCGGCGCCCATCAACCGCAGGGCCAGCAACAGGCCTGTGCGGCGCGGGTTGAGGCCGACCGCGCGCAGCAGCAGGTCCGACCCCGGCACCAGGCTTCCGGCGACCAGGAAGAACGCCGCCGAGGAAAAATCGGCTGGCACGTGCACGTCGGTCGCGCGCAGCGCGTGGCCGCCGGCGAGCCGCACGCGTCCGGGCTCGAACCGGATCGGCCAGCCGAACGCGGCAAGCATGCGCTCGGTGTAGTCGCGGGTCGGATGCGGCTCGAGGATGTCGGTTTCGCCCTCGGCGTAGAGACCGGCGAGCAGCAGCGCGGACTTGACCTGTGCGCTGGCCACCGGCGACTCGTAGCGGATGCCGCGCAACCGTTGCCCCCCATGGACCTGCAGCGGCGGCAGGCCGTCGCGCGTGTCGATGCGCGCCCCCATCCGCACCAGCGGCTCGGTGACGCGGCGCATCGGCCGGCGCGACAGCGAGGCATCGCCCACCAGCGTCGCATCGAACGCCTGGCCCGCAAGCAGGCCGGCGAGCAGGCGCATGCCGGTACCGGCGTTGCCGCAGTCCAGCGCGCGATCGGCACCGCGCAGGCCATGCAGGCCGACGCCGTGCACGATCCGCTCGCCCGCCGCGGGCGTTTCGATCGACACACCCAGTTGCGCCAGCACCGCCGCGGTCGCGCGGGTGTCCTCGCCCTCCAGGAAGCCGCTGATGTGCGAGTTCCCTTCGGCCAGCGCCGCCAGCATCAGCGCCCGGTGCGACACCGACTTGTCGCCCGGCATCGCGAGAGTGCCGCGCAGCGGACCGGCAGGCCGGCTGACCCAGTCCAGCCGCGCGGCGGCGTCGAGCGCGCCGCTCACGGCAAGGCCACCGGATAGGAGCCCAGCACGCGCACCTGCGTGGCGACCGGTCCCATGTCGTCGAGCGCGGCCTGCAGCGGCGCATCGTTGATGTGGCCGGAGACGTCGATGAAGAACGCGTACTGCCACTTGCCCGTGTGCGCCGGGCGCGACTCGATGCGGTTCATGCTCACATGATGTCTGGCGAACGGGCTGAGCACGTCGTACAGCGCGCCGGGCTTGTCGTTGACGGTGACCAGAAGCGACGTGCGGTCGTTGCCCGAAGGCGGAAACAGCGAGCGGCCGATCACCAGGAAGCGGGTGGTGTTGTCGGCGCGATCCTCGATGCCTTCGGCGAGCGCGGCCAGGCCATACACCTTGCCTGCGGTCCTGCCGGCGATGGCCGCTGCGTCGTCCGCATGCCGCGCCAGCCGCGCCGCCTCCGCATTGCTGCCCACTGCCACGCATTCGACCTCCGGCAGGTTGATGCGCAGCCAGGTCTTGCACTGCTGCAGCGACTGCGCGTGCGCGAACACGCGCCGCACGTCGCCGAGCGCGGCAGCCTTCGACAACAGGCACTGGTGCACGCGCAGTTCGATTTCGCCGCAGATGCGCGCCTCCGAAGTGAGGAACAGGTCCAGCGTGACCTGGATCATGCCTTGCCCCGAGTTTTCCACCGGCACCACGCCGAAGTCCGCATGCCCGGCGGCGACCTCCTGGAACACCTCCTCGATGCTGCCCAGCGGCAACCCATAGGCGGCGTGGCCGAAATGCTTGCGTACCGCCTGCTCGCTGAAGGTGCCTTCCGGCCCGAGGAAACCGATCTTGAGCGGATCTTCCTGCGCCAGGCAGGAGGACATGATCTCGCGGAACAACCGCACCATCTCGGCGTCCGACAGCGGACCGGCGTTGCGGTCCACTACCATGCGCAGCACGTGCGCCTCGCGCTCGGGCCGGTAATAGTCGATCGCCGAAAGCCCCTCGCCCTTGACCCGTGCCACCTCCTGCGCGCGGTTCGCGCGTTCGGAAATCAGCTCCTGGATCTGTCGGTCGATGCTGTCGATGCGGTCACGCACCTTGCCCAGCGATTCCTTCGGGTCGTTCATTCGGATGTCCGGAAGTCTAGAAGGCCAAACGTACAGGAAAGTCCGGCGCGATGCTCAGCCATGGCGGCGCTTGAAATCGCCCATGAAATCCACCAGCGCCTCGACCGCCTCCAGCGGCACGGCGTTGTAGAGCGAGGCACGCATGCCGCCGAGTGCCTTGTGACCCTTCAGCGCGAGCAGGCCGGCCGCCTCCGACTCGGCCAGGAACGCCGCCTCGAGTGCGCCGTCGTGCAGGGTGAATGGCACGTTCATGCGCGAGCGCGAGGGCGGATCGACCGGGTTGCGATAGAAGCCATCCGAGTCGTCGATCACCCCGTAAAGCCGCGCGGCCTTGGTGCGGTTGCGCTCGCCGACGGCGGCCAGGCCGCCCTGCCGCTTGAGCCACTGGAACGTCAGCCCCGCCAGGTACCAGCCCCAGGTGTTGGGCGTGTTGAGCATGGAGCCGGCGGCGGCGTGTTCGGCATAGCGGAAGATCCGCGCCATCGGCCGGCCCGGCCGGTCGAGCAGGTCGCGGCGCACGATCATCAGCACCAGCCCGGACGGACCGATGTTCTTCTGCGCGCCGGCGTAGACCAGGCCGAAGCGCCGCACGTCGAGCGGCCCGGACAGGATGTTGGAAGACAGGTCGGCGACCAGCGGCACCTCGCCCACCTCGGGCACGTCGTGGAATTCGACGCCATGGATGGTCTCGTTGGGCGTGTAGTGCACGTAGGCCGCGCCGGGATCCAGCCGCCACTGTCCCCGCGGAGGCAGTCGCAGGTGGCCTTCGGCCTTGCTGCTGGCGGCCAGGTTCACGTGCAGGTAGGGCGCGGCCTCGCTGGCGGCCTTTTCGCTCCAGTGTCCGCTGACGATGTAGTCGGCGCGCTCGTCCGGCCCGGCCAGGTTCATCGGGATCTGCGCGAAATGCTGGGTGGCGCCGCCCTGCAGGAACAGCACCGCGTAGTCGTCCGGCACGCCGAGCAGGTCGCGCAGGTCCGCCTCGGCCTGTTCGGCCATGGCGATGAAGCGCTTGCCGCGGTGCGACTGCTCCATCACCGAGGCGCCGCTGCCGTTCCAATCCAGCAGCTCGCGCTGCGCCTGCTCGAGCACCGCCTGCGGCAATGCGGCCGGCCCTGCACTGAAGTTCCAGACCCTGCCCACGGCTCGCGTCCAAATCTTGGGGGAAGCCGCATTATGGCGCGGTGCAACATGGCGCCGTCAAATGGCCTCGCCGAACCCTCCCGAGCGCCAGGCGGGGGGGCGCCGCCGCTGGTGCGCCGTGCGTTGGGGTGCGCAAGTTCGCTAGTCTTGCCGCGTGCGTCCTTCGCCATCTCAGCCGTCCCCATCGATGCTCACCGCCCGCTTCCATCCCGACATCGCCGAGCTTCCGGCGGCGACCTGGGATGTGTTGCTGGGCGGCGACCATCCGTTCGTCTCGCATGCGTTCCTGCAGACGCTCGAGCGCACCGGCTGCATCCGGCCGGAGTGGGGCTGGCAGCCGCATCACCTGGGACTCTACGAAGGCGATCGCCTGGTGGCTGCCGCGCCGCTGTATCTGAAAGGCAATTCGCACGGCGAGTTCGTGTTCGACTGGAGCTGGGCGGGTGCGTGGGAGCGCGCCGGCGGCAGCTACTACCCCAAGCTGCTCAACGCCGTGCCCTACTCGCCCGTGCCCGGACCGCGGTTGCTTGTCGGCCAGGGCGCGCACGCGTCGCGGTTGCGGCAGGCGCTGGTGGAAGCCATGCGCGCCGAGACCGACCGCCTGGACCTGTCATCGGCGCACGCCAACTTCCTGGCTCCGGACGAGCTCGCCGCGTTCGGCCCGGAGTGGCTGGCGCGCTCGGATGTGCAGTTCCATTGGCACAATCGCGACTACGCCGATTTCGACGCGTTCCTCGCCACGCTCAAAGCCAAGAAGCGCAAGAACATCCGGCAGGAGCGCGCGCACGTGGCCGCCAGTGGCCTGGCGATCCGGATGCGACCGGGCAGCAGTCTGGGTGCCGCCGAGTGGCGCCAGGTGCATGCGCTGTACATGGCGACGTTCGATGCCAAGGGTAACCACGCGGTGCTGACCGGCGATTTCTTTTGCGCACTGGGCGAACTGGGCGACACCGTGCAGGTGGCGACCGCCGGCGAGGACGACCGCATCCTGGCCATGGCGCTGTTCCTGCAAGGCGAAGACACGCTCTACGGCCGCTACTGGGGCGCCCACGTGGCCGTGCCCGGGCTGCATTTCGAGCTGTGCTACTACCTCGGCATCGAGCACGCCATCGCCAACAGTCTGCGGCGCTTCGAGCCCGGCGCGCAGGGCGAGCACAAGCTCGCGCGCGGCTTCGTGCCGATGCGCACCCATTCGCGCCACTATCTGGCCCATCCGCAGTTCCGCCTGGCGGTACGCGATGCGCTGGTGCACGAGGCGCGTGCGATCGACGACTACATCGCCGAGCTGGCCACCCACACGCCCTATGCGGAGGCTTGCCGGTGATCCGTCTGCCGCTGCTTGACCCGCTGTCGCCCGAACGCTTTCCCGACGCTCGCCAGGCGTTGACCGAACCCAACGGCCTGCTCGCCTTCGGCGGCGACCTGTCGCCGCGGCGTCTGCTGGCCGCCTACGAGCACGGCATCTTCCCGTGGTTCGGCCCGGGCGAACCGCTGCTGTGGTGGTCGCCCGATCCGCGCTGCGTGTTCGATACGGCCACCCTTCGCGCCAACCGCAGCCTGCGCCGCGCGCTGGCCGGCAAGGACTGGCGGGTGACCGTGGACCAGGCCTTCGTGCGCGTGATGCACGCCTGCGCGGCACCGCGGCCCGGGCAACCGGGTACCTGGATCGGGTCGTCGATCATCGATGCCTACGCCGCGTTGCACAGCCAGGGCCACGCGCACAGCGTGGAGGTGTGGGAGGGCGAGGTACTGATCGGCGGCCTCTACGGCGTCGGCGTGGGACGGCTGTTCTGCGGAGAATCGATGTTCAGCGCGCACAGCGGCGGCTCGAAGCTGGCCCTGGTGGCGCTGGCGACGCTGTTGCGCGAATGGGGTTTTCCGCTGCTGGATGCGCAGGTGAGCAATCCGCATCTGTTGGGCCTGGGCGCGCGCGAGATTCCGCGCGAGGCGTTCCTTGCGCAGGTGCGCAAGCTCGTGGCCGAGCCGTTCGATGCGGCGCAGTGGAGCAAGGTCGGCACGCGGTCCGCGACCGACTATCTCCAGGCCAGCCCCTAGGCCTGCGTCATCGGCTGGGTGGCTTCGCCCATGCCCAGCGCTTTGATGTCCTGGTAATGGTCGAGAAACAACTGCACCAGGTGCGGATCGAGCTGGCTGCCGGCGGCGCCGCGCAGGTAGCTCAGCACCTCGCTTTCGGGCCAGGCCGGTTTGTACACGCGCGGAAAGCTCAACGCGTCCCACACATCGACGATGCTGAAGATGCGCGCGGCCAGCGGAATCTCCTCGCCGCGCAAACCGCGCGGATAACCGCCGCCATCCCAGCGCTCGTGATGCGCATGGGGAATGTCGGTGGCCTCGCGCAGGAAGTCCACCTGCTCCATCAGCTCGCGGCCGATGTCCGGGTGCCGGCGCATGTGCGCCATCTCGGCCTCGTCCAGCTTGCCCGGCTTGATCAGGATGGCATCGGGAATGGCCAGCTTGCCGATATCGTGCAGCAGCGCGCCGAACTTGAGCGAGAGCAACGCCTCGCCCTGCATGCCGACCAGCCGTGCCAGGCCCATCGCCATGCGCATCACGCGGTCGGAGTGGTCGCGGGTTTCCTTGTGGCGGATGTCCATCGCCGAAACCAGCACGCGCAGGGCTTGCTCATGTCCATGCACCAGCTGCCGGTTGATCGCCGCCAGGCGGGTCAGGTCACGGCCGATCAACCAGTACAGCATGGCGCCGGTCATCACGACGAAGAACCAGCCCTTGAAACTTTGCGCCCAGGTCAGCTTCGACGGATCGAGAACGAGCATCGCCAGGGCATGATCGGACAGCCAGATCCACAGCGCGGACAGGGCGACGTAGAGGAAGACGGTGCGGAACTGCGGGCTGATGGACACGCCGGGACTCCCCTGCCGATACGGCGGAGCGGCCATTCTTCCGTGCCCGTGAAGACACTGTCGACAAACCATCTCCGGACCTTGTCACCGGATCACGCCAGCGTGATCTGGCGCACAGTTTCGATACAACGTCCCCGCTTGAAAAACGAGTCAACCGGCGCGCGTCACGTACTTGCGGGCCACGTAGTCGTCCAGGATGCGGACGAATTCCTCGGCAATGTGCTCGCCACGCAGCGTCATCGCCTTCTCACCGTCGATGAACACCGGCGCCGAAGGCGCCTCGCCGTTGCCGGGAAGCGAGATGCCGATGTTGGCGTGCTTGGATTCGCCCGGGCCATTGACCACGCAGCCCATCACCGCGAGGGTGAGGTTCTCCACGCCGTCGTACATCACGCGCCATTCGGGCATCTTCGCGCGCACGTGCGTCTGCACGGTCTTGGCCAGTTCCTGGAAGAACTCGCTGGTGGTGCGGCCGCAGCCCGGGCAGGCGGTGACCAGCGGGGTGAACGCGCGCAGGCCCATCGTCTGCAGCAGCTCCTGCGCCACCACCACTTCGCCGGTACGCGGGGCGCCCGGCTCGGGCGTCAGCGAGATGCGGATGGTGTCGCCGATGCCTTCCTGCAGCAGCACCGCCAGTGCCGCGGCCGAGGCGGTGATGCCCTTCGAGCCCATGCCGGCCTCGGTCAGGCCAAGATGCAACCCATAATCGCAGCGCGCGGCCAGGTCGCGGTAGACCGCGATCAGCTCCTGCACACCGGAGACCTTGCAGGACAGGATGATGCGGTCGCGCGGCAGGCCCAACTGCTCGGCACGTGCCGCCGAATCGACCGCCGACCGGATCAGTGCCTCGCGCGCGACCATGCCCGCTTCCCACGGCTGCGCGCGCTGCGCGTTCTCGTCCATCAACGTGGCGACCAGCGCCTGGTCGAGCGAGCCCCAGTTGGCGCCGATGCGCACCGGCTTGCCGTACTGGACGGCCTTCTCGATGATCGCCGCGAACTGGCTGTCCTTCTTCTTGCCGAAGCCGACGTTGCCGGGGTTGATGCGGTATTTGGCCAGCACCTCGGCGCAGGTCGGCTCGGCTTCCAGCAACTGGTGGCCGTTGTAGTGGAAGTCGCCGACGATCGGCACCTCCACGCCCATCATCGCCAGTCGATCGGCGATGCGCGGCACGGCCGCCGCGGCGGCGGGCGTATTTACCGTGATGCGCACGATTTCCGAGCCGGCGCGCGCCAGTTCGGCGATCTGCTTGGCGGTGCTGGCCGGATCCTCGGTGTCGGTGTTGGTCATCGACTGCACCACGATGGGCGCGCCGCCACCGACCATCACCTTGCCCACGCGTACGCCCACGCTGGACCGGCGCATCGCGGGGCCGGCCGGACGCGGCTGCTGGGAAACGGAATCACTCATGGATCGCAATCTGGGTCACGCCGCGATGGCTGCGGCAATGCACAAGAATACCACCCGTGTGAGCGTCGCTCGTTGAGGTCTTACTTCCTGGGAAAAGGTTGGTCTGAGGGGCGGGCTCGCGGGAATGCGGGTGGGAATGTTGTCGTTCTTGCGTGGCCTTTCCGCGACTTGGCTCGCCTGCGGCGGGCTTTCGATCGCCTGTCGGCGCTCGAGTCTCTTTTCTTTGCGGACCCAAAGAAAAGTAACCAAAAGAAAGGGTCTGGTGGAGCGCGGTGAGAGAGAAGAGCTAGGCGCCCTCTCGCCTTGCCTGGCTTGCGCCTGCTCATAGAGGAGCTGCCGCCGCTTTACCGCGGTAGCTCGGGAGCTGCGTGCTCTGCTCCCTCTCCCCTCCGGGGAGAGGGCTGGGGTGAGGGGCCGGGGCTCGCGGGAATGTCGGCAAGGACGCTGTCTGGGCTTGTCGTTCTTGTGCGGCCTTTCCGCGACCTGGCTCGCCTGCGGCGGGCTTTCGATCGCCTGTCGGCGCTCGAGTCATTTTTCTTTGCGGACCCAAAGAAAAGTAACCAAAAGAAAGGGTCTGGTGGAGCGCGGTGAGAGAGAAGAGCTAGGTACCGACTCGCCTTGTTTGGCGAGCCCCTGCTCTTAGAGGAGTTGCCGCCGCTTTGCCGCGGTCGCGCGGGAGCCGCGCTCCGCTCCCTCTCCCCTCCGGGGAGAGGGCTGGGGTGAGGGGCCGAGGCTCGCGGGAACGTCTGCAGGGCTTGTTTTGCTCGCTGTTCTTGTTTTCCCGTGGCTTGGCCCGCCTGTCGGGGAACGAGGCTCCATCCTCAATTTGCCTGGGTGATCGAGTTGGAAAGATTCGGCGCTGGGCTTACGTGGGTTCTCTCTCGTCTTCGATGGGATGACCAGCCATCAGCGCACGTAGCGCCGGCAGGCCCGGGCGCCGGCGAACAGGCCCATGCCGAAGGCCACGTAGACGGCCGCGATGGACCGGCGGCTGATGTGGCGTTCGAAGCCGGGCCGGAACCGGCGCGGCGTGATGGTGTAGTCGACCACGCAGGCTGCCGTCGCCACGATTGCGGCACGCGCGGCCGATACGCGCGGCGGCGCGGGCCGGCGCAGGCACCAGGCCTCATAGATGCCTGCCCACAGCAGCGAGCTGAAGTGGTGCACGAGGTAGCCCACCGCCGTATAGCGCCAGCTCGGTGCCATGTGCCGCTTTGCGCGCCTGCCCCAGAACCACTGGCTGGCGGCGTTCACCCCGGCGAAGGGTGCGCGCGCTTCGCATGCACTACACGTAGCCACCACCACGCTCGATAGCACCGCGGCGATAGTGCCGCTGAAGTTGGTGCGGACGATCCATGAGGGCGGTTTCAGGCGCGCGAGCGGCGTGGGCATGATCGAGGGCTCCGAGGGGAACAAGACGCGCCTGCGCGTGCTGGTGCTGGGTGCCGAGGGGTTGATCGGCCGCGCGGTGTGCGATGCACTGCAGGCCGCCGGCCATCGCCCGGTGCCCGGCGTCCGACGCCGGCAGGGTAGCGGTGGCGCGGGTGTAGACCGCGTCGAGGTGGATTTCGCCCACGACATCCACCAGGCCGACTGGCTGCCGCGGCTGCGCGGCATCGACGCGGTGGTCAACGCGGTAGGCATCTTCGCCGAGCATGGCGCGCAAAGTTTCCGGCGCATCCACGCGCAGACGCCGCGCGCGCTGTTCGCGGCCTGCCGCGAGACCGGCATTACGCGGGTGGTGCAGATCTCCGCGCTGGGCGCGGACGAGCATGCCAGCAGCCGCTTCCACCGCAGCAAGCGCGCCGGCGATGCCGCGCTGCGGGCGATGGTGCCCACCGGCACGGTGTTGCAGCCCTCGCTGGTGTTCGGCGCGGCGGGCGCGAGCAGCCGCATGCTGATGTCGCTTGCCTGGCTGCCGCTGGCGGTGTTGCCCGGCGGCGGGCGCCAGCCGATCCAGCCCATCCATGTCGACGACCTGGCCGCGCTGGTGGTGCGCCTGCTCGAACACGACACGCGACCGGAGTGCCTGGCCGCGGTTGGCCCGCAGGCATTGTCGCTGGTGCGCTACCTGGCGCTGTTGCGCCACGCGCTGGGTGGCGGCCGGCTGCGCGTGCTCGGCATTCCCACGACCTGGCTGGCGCGGCTCGGCCGGCTCGGCGGACATTGGGTGGATCGCGAGGCGCTGGCCATGCTCGAGCGCGGCAGTACGGCCGATGCGGCGCCGGCCACGCGATGGCTGGGACATGCGCTGCGGCCGCCGCGACTGTTCCTGTCCTCGGCCGAGGCGGCGGACCTGCGCGTACTGCTGGCCTGGCGAGCCTGGGCCGTGGCGGGGCGCGTGGCGGTGGCGCTGGTATGGCTGGTCACCGGCGTGCTGTCGCTGGGCGTGTATCCGGTCGCCGGCAGCCTCGCCCTGCTCGGGCGCGTCGGGCTGCACGGCACGATGGCTTATGTCGCCCTTTACGGGGGTGCGCTGCTCGATCTCGCGTTTGGCGTCGCCACCTTGTTGCTGCGGCGCCGGGCCTTGCGGCGGGCCTACCTGGCGCAGGTGCTGCTGATCCTTTCCTACACGGCCATCATCACGGTCGCCCTGCCCCAGTTCTGGCTGCATCCGTTCGGGCCGATCCTGAAGAACCTGCCGATGCTGGCGCTGATCGGCATGCTGTATGCGTCGGAGCGGCGCTGATGGAATACCTGGTCGTCAAATGGCTGCACGTGCTGTCGTCCACGCTGCTGTTCGGCACCGGCATCGGCACGGCGTTCTATCTGCTGGTGGTGAGCCTGCATCGCGACGTGCGGGTGGTGGCGGTGGTGGCGCGCTACGTGGTGATCGCCGACTGGCTGTTCACCGCCACCACGGTGGTGTTCCAGCCGTTGAGCGGCTTCTGGCTGGTGCACTGGGCGGGAATGCCCTGGCGCAGCGGCTGGCTGGGCTGGTCGGTGCTGCTGTATGCGCTGGCGGTGGCGTGCTGGCTGCCGGTGGTGGTGCTGCAGGTGCGCATGCGGGACCTGGCGGTCCAGGCCGATGCCGATGGCGAGCCATTGCCGCCGGCATATTGGCGCGCGTTCCGCGCTTGGGTGGTGCTTGGGGTGCCAGCGTTCTTCGCCTTCGTGGCGGTGTTCTACCTGATGGTGGTCAAGCCGCCTTTGTAGGGTGGGCTTCAGCCCACCTTGTGGTGCGGGGATGGTGGGCTGAAGCCCACCCTACGAGGATTTCGAACGGCGCAAGGCGGCGAGGACGATGCGCTGTTGCAAACGGTTGCCGATGCCTTGGGGCCGGACCAACTGCATGCGTTCGAGTGCCGCGGCCTCGCCCGCCACTGGTTCGCCCGGCCGCATGAACGCCTTGGCCAGCGCCACGCGTCCACGCCAGGTCACGGCCCGCTCCTTCAACCAGCCCAGCGCAGGCAGCAGTTGCTGCTCGATCTCGTCGAAGTCGCTGCCGAACGGAAAGGTCGGCAGCAGGGCGGCGCGCCGCAGCGGCGCCAGCGCCTCGGCCAGGCACTCGGGGCGATGCCGGCGCCAGGCGTCGGGAATGCGGAAGCCGGGCGCGAGCTTGCCGTTGGCCTTGGCCTCGGCGGCCAGCGCGTCGAGGAAGCGTGCGTCGCAGATCGACAGCATCGCCTCGATGCACTCGCTGTCGCTCTTGCCGCGCAGGTCGGCGGCGCCGTATTCGGTCACCACGATGTCGCGCAGGTGGCGCGGGATGGTGGTATGGCCGTAGTCCCAGCGGATGTTGGTGCGCACCTCGCCATGCTCTCGGCGGGTGGCGCGCAGCAGCAGGATCGAGTGGCCGTCGTCGAGCTCGTGGGCCATCGCGACGAAGTTGTACTGGCCGCCCACGCCGCTGACCACCTGGCCGTCTTCCAGCGCATCGGACACCGCCGCGCCGAGCAGCGTGGCCATCATGCAGGTGTTGAAGAAGCGCGCGCCGCGGCGCTGCAAGGCGGCCAGCACCTGGTGGTCGCCGTAGAGCTGGTTGACGTTGGACACCGGGCACATGTCGATCGCGTCCGGGTCGGCGGCCTCGGTGGCGTGCAGCCATTCGTATAGTTCGCGGCTGCCCAGGAAGAATGCGCCACGCAGGTAATGCCCGCCTGGCGTGGCGGGGTTCAGCCGTCCGGCCACCGCCGCCTTCTCCAGCGCCAGGTTGTCCCAGCTGCGGCGCTTGAGGATGCCCGCGCGGGCCAGGTGCATGAAGCCGTCCATGACCATCTCGCTGGCGCCGTACAGGCCCGTCGCGAACGGCTCCAGGCCGCCGATGCGCCGGGCCAGCGCCAGGGTCGGGCTTTCTCCATCGAGCGCGCGCAGGCCGTCGCGCCAGGCGGTATTGTCCCGCTGGCGCAGCAACAGGGCCTGCACTAGAGCATCGGACAGCGCACCAATGCCGATCTGCAGGCAGCCGCCGTCGCGGACCAGCGCGCTGGCGTTGAGGCCGATCGCGTATTCGGCGATGCCTACCGGCACGCGAGGCAGCGCGAACAGGCGCGGGGATTGCGCCGGCGCCAGCTCCATGTCGAAGAACTCCGCCGCAACCTCGGCATGCCCGCTCATGTAGGGCAGATCCGGATGCACCACCGCCACGCACAACGGCCGCGGCTTGCCGGCGCGCTCGCATTGCGCCAGGAAGTCCAGCGTCAGATCCGGATTGCTGGACAGGCTGTAGCGCACGCCCCCGGACGTCTCGCGCCGCGCCACCAGTTGCACCAGCAGGTTGACGTCCTGCGCGGCCAGGTCGCGCGCCACGTGGGTGTAGTTCTGACTGATGTAGTCCCGCTGCGCCCGCGGCGCGTGCAGCAGCGCGCCGGACTGCAGGTAGAACTCGTGCACCGCCACGTTGCCGGGCAAGGCATGACGCTGTTCGGCCAGGGCGTATTCCGGATCCTCGTAATCGTCGCCGAAGTGGCGTTCCAGGAAGGGCGCGAGGAAACGCTCCTCCAGGCCCGGCCGCGGTTTCGGCCGGGTCAGCGACAGCGCGGTATAGAGCGTGAGCGAGCGCGCCGGATCGGCCACGGTCAGCCGGTACAGGGCGTTGAGCAGGCCGTGCGGTTTGCCCAGGCCCAATGGCGCGGCGACGCACAGGTGCGGCCCCAGCCGGTCGGCGATGAGGTTGGCGCAGGCGGCGGTGTCCTCGAGGCGCGGCGCGGGCGGCATGCACCGATCATGGCAGAAGCCGGCCGCGGCGCGCATCCGCTTCGACGTGGATCTGCCGGGCCATGCCATACACTCGCCCCATGGCGACCCTACCGCTGATTCCATCCGCGCCCAGCCGCTTCCTTGCCGAACAGGCATTGAGCCGGGCCGCCGGCGCGCCGCTGATCGGCGGCAACGCGGTCGAGCTGCTGATCGACGCGCAGGCGCACTACGACGCCTGGCTGGTGGCCATCCGCGGCGCCCGCGAGCGCATCCTGCTGGAAAACTACCTGATCAGCGACGACACGGTCGGCCGCGCCTTCCGCGACGCGCTGGTCGAGCGCGCCCGCGCTGGCGTCACGGTGGCGGTGGTGTACGACTGGCTCGGTTGCCTGGGCCAGTCCGGCCGCGCGTTCTGGCTGCCGTTGCGGCGCGCCGGCGGGGAGGCGCGCGTGTTCAACCCGCCGCAGCTGGGCAAGCCGTTCGGCTGGATCACCCGCGACCATCGCAAGATGCTGGTGGTCGATGGCGACCAGGGCTTTCTCTCCGGCGTGTGCATCAGCGCGCGCTGGCTGGGTGACGCGGCGCGCGGCGTGCCGCCTTGGCGCGACACCGGCGTGGCGCTGCGCGGCCCGGCCGTGGCGGAGCTGGAACACGCTTTCGCCCAGAGCTGGGCCGGCCTGGGCAAGCCGCTGGCGCTGCCGCCGCCGCAGGACCGCACCGCCGGCGAGATCGCCCTGCGCGTGATCGCCACCCAGCCGGCCACCGCCGGCATGTACCGGCTCGACCAGCAGGTCGCGGCGATGGCGCGCCGCACGCTGTGGATCACCGACGCCTACTTCGTCGGCATGGCGCCCTACGTGCAGGCCCTGGCCTCGGCGTCGCGCGACGGCGTGGACGTGCGCTTGCTGGTGCCGGGCACCAGCGACATCCCGATGGTCGCCGGGCTGTCACGCTCGGGCTACCGGCCGCTGCTCAAGGCGGGCATCCGCGTGTTCGAGTGGAACGGATCGATGCTGCATGCCAAGACTGCCGTGGCCGACGGCCAGTGGGCACGCGTGGGCTCGTCCAACCTCAACATCGCCAGCTGGCTGGGCAACCGCGAGATCGACGTGGCAGTGGAGGACACCGGCTTCGCCGGCCAGCTCGAGCGGCAATACGAGCGCGATCTGGAAAACGCCACCGAGATCGTGCTGGCGCCACGGCGTCGCCGCCCGCACATCGCGCGCGTGCAGGCCAGCACCGAGCGCCCGCCGCGGCCCAAGCGCCCGGGCGGCAGCTCCAGCCGCGCCGCGGCGGGAGCGCTGCGCATCGCCAATACGGTCGGCGCGGCGCTGACCGACCGCCGCGTGCTCGGCGACACCGCCCGCGGTCCGTTGCTGGCGGGCATCGTGGCGCTGTCCCTGCTGGCGGCGGTCGCGCTGGCCTGGCCCAAGGCAGTGAGCTGGCCGATCGCGGTGCTGTCGGCGTGGTTCGCGTTCAACCTGGGAATCCGCTTGTGGCGGTTACGCCGACGGCATTGACACGCCCGCCCCTTTTGCAGGAACTCGTTGTGGGCGATGTTTTACGACGCCCGGCCAGGAACATCGCCCACAAGTGGGCTTCTGCAAAGGCTTGCGTTGACGTGAGGTAGATCCTGCGCTTGTTCACCCAAGCGCATGTCAGGCAAGCACTTCATGCTAGGCTCCCCGGTCCATGCGCACCCCCGACCAAGCCACGGCCCCGCCGCGCAACATCCTCACCCCGAGCACGCTCAACCGGCTGGTGCGCGGGCTGCTGGAGGATGCGCTGCCGCTGGTGTGGATCGAGGGCGAGCTGTGCAACGTGTCGCGCCCGGCCTCGGGGCATCTGTACTTCACCCTGAAGGATGCCGGCGCCCAGGTGCGCGCGGCGATGTTCAAGCCCAAAAGCAGTTGGCTGCGCTTCAAGCCGGTCGACGGCATGCACGTGCTGGTGCGCGCGCGGGTCGGGCTGTACGAGCCGCGTGGCGAATTCCAACTGGTCGCCGAACACATGGAACTGGCCGGCGAAGGTGCGCTCCGGCGCGAGTTCGATCTGCTCAAGGCGCGACTCGATGCCGAAGGCCTGTTCGAGCCCTCCCGCAAACGCCCCCTGCCCCGGTTCGCCCGCCGCATCGGCGTGATCACCTCGGCCACCGGCGCGGCGATCCGCGACGTGTTGAGCGTGCTGCGGCGGCGCTGGCCGCTGGTCGAGGTCGAGGTATTGCCGGTGCCGGTGCAGGGTCGCGAAGCGCCGCCAGCGATCGTGGCGACGTTGCGCAAGGCCTCGGCCAGTGGTCGCCACGACGTGCTGCTGCTGACCCGCGGCGGCGGGTCGCTGGAAGACCTGATGGCCTTCAGCGACGAGGCGGTGGCCCGTGCCGTGCACGCCAGCGCGATCCCGGTGGTGAGCGCGGTCGGCCACGAGATCGACTTCTCCATCGCCGACTTCGTTGCCGATCTGCGCGCGGCCACCCCGTCGGCGGCCGCCGAACTGCTGGTACCCGATGCTCTGGCCGTGCGCCGCCACCTCGGGCAACTGAGTGAACGCCTGCAATTGCTGCAACGCCGGCGGCTGCAGGCACAGACCCAGCGGGCCGACCACCTGCTTGCCCGGTTGCAGGCGCAACGGCCGCAGGCGCGGCTGGCACGCGACCGCGAACGACTGGCGCAACTGCACCGCCGCCTGCACGCCGCGCTGCGCGAGCAGGCGCGCGCCCGCGCCAACCGCCTCGACCGCCTGCGGGCCGGATTGCTGGCGCAGCACCCGCGGCAGCGCCTGGAGGTGCTGCGGCGACGCCTGGCCGAACGCGAGCGCTCCCTGCAGCAGTGCATGGGCCATCGCCTGGAACGCGCGCGCCTGACCCTGCGCCAGTCCGCGCGTGCGCTGCAGGCGGTCAGCCCGCTGGCCACGCTGGAGCGCGGCTACGCGATCGTGTTCGACAACGAAGGCCGCGTGCTGCGGGCCGCGAAGGATGCGCCGCCGGGTACGACCCTGCGGGCGCGGCTGGCCGAAGGCGAGCTTTCGCTCAAGGTCACCGACAAGTCGTAGGGTGGGCTTCAGCCCACCGTCGTCGCACCGGGATGGTGGGCTGAAGCCCACCCTACGACTCACGCGTCGGCAACGCGGTCGGCGGCAACCTGCCCTGGCCCCATCCGGGAGACGCCCATGCTCGACAAGACCTACCCCTATTACCTCGCCAATCGTCCGCAGCAGCCCAACGCCGAGCTCGAGGTGCGCGACAAATACAGCGGCAAGGTTGCCACCCGCGTGGCCGTGCCGGATGCGCGCGCGATCGAGAAGGCGATCGTGGCAGCGGTCAAAGCCACCGCGCCGATGCGCGCGTTCAAGCCCTGGGCCCGCCAGGCGGTGCTGGAACATTGCGTGGCGCGTTTTACCGAGCGCCGCGACGAGTTGGCGATGGCGCTGTGCGTGGAGGCAGGCAAGCCGATCAGGGACGCGGCTGGCGAGGTCACCCGCCTGATCGAAACCTTCCGTATCGCCGCCGCCGAAGCGGTGCGCCTGGATGGCCAGACGCTCAACCTGGAGCTGGCACCGCGCCTGGATGGCTATCACGGCTACACCCGCCGCGTACCGATCGGAGCGGTGTCGTTCATCACGCCGTTCAACTTTCCGCTCAACCTGGTCGCGCACAAGGTCGCGCCGGCGATCGCCGCCGGCTGCCCGTTCGTACTCAAGCCTTCGGAGAAGACGCCGATCGGCGCGCTGATCATCGGCCAGGTGCTGGCCGAGACCGACCTGCCCCGCGGCGCGTTCTCGATCCTGCCGGTGGACGGCGAACATGCCACGCCGCTGGTCGAGGACGAGCGCTTCAAGCTGCTCTCCTTTACCGGCGGGCAGATCGGCTGGGACCTGAAGGCGCGCGCAGGGCGCAAGAAGGTGGTGCTGGAGCTGGGCGGCAACGCGGCCTGCATCATCGACGCCGACCAGGCGGGCAAGCTCGACGCGATCGTCGAGCGGCTGGTGTTCGGAGCGTTCTACCAGTCCGGCCAGAGCTGCATCGGCGTGCAGCGTATCTATGCGCACGCCTCGCTCTACGAGCCGCTCAAGAAGAAGCTGGTCGCCGCCACCAGAAAGCTCAAGGCCGGCGACCCGAAGAAGAAGGACGTCTTCATCGGCCCGATGATCGACGAGGCCGCCGCCGAACGCCTGCAGGGCTGGATCGACGAAGCCCGCCGCGCCGGCGCCCGGCTGCTCTGCGGCGGCAAGCGCCAGGGCAACATGCTGGAGGCGACGCTGATGGAGGACGTGCCCCGGGAGGCCAAGGCCAACCGGCTGGAAGCTTTCGGTCCGTTCGCCCTGCTCGCGCCGTTCGACACCCTCGACGAGGCCATCGCCCAGGTCAACGACGCCGACTACGGCCTGCAGGCAGGCATCTTCACCGACTCGCTGGAACACGCCATGCGCGCCTGGGACGAGCTCGAACAGGGCGGCGTGATCGTCAACGACATTCCCAGCTTCCGCGTGGACAACATGCCCTACGGCGGCATCAAGCTCTCCGGGTTCGGCCGCGAGGGCGTGGGCTACGCCATCGAGGACATGAGCGAGGTGCGGCTGATGGTGATGCGCCGGAGGGAGTGAGCCCCCGCCCGGGTTCAATCTTCGGCCGGCCTGCTGTTCTTTATCGCCACGCCGCCGCGGCCGCGCCACGCGTACCAGTGGTAGAGCGCCATGCCGACGTATTCGTGCAGCGCGATGTTGGTGACATACAGGTTGTAGGTGCTCGGTGCCAGCGACCACACCCCTTTCAGGTAGTCCGCGCGCACCGGGGTCACCGCGATGCCGAAGTGCTCGAACGAAAACACCGCCCGCCGCATGTGGTGCGCCGAGGTCACCAGCCATACCCGGTCGGCTCCGATCCGCCGCAGCTTTGCGCGCGCATAGCTGGCGTTGCCCCAGGTATCGAGGCTGCGCCGTTCCAGCACCTGGTCCTGCGCCGGCACGCCTAGCTTCATCAGCGTGCGCTGGTAGGTGTCCGACAGGGACTCGCCCGTCTTCTCCGCATCGCCGCCGCTGACCAGCACGGTGCAGCGCGCACCGGACTGGCGGCAATCGCGGTACAGCGCGACCGTCTCGGCGATGCGCGAAAAGGCCGTATGCCCCGGCTCCAGCGGACCGCCCGGCGGATAGGTAGCCCCGGCGGTGAGCAGCACGATGGCATTGGACGGGGCCCAATCCAGCGCCGGTCGCTGCGCGTAGGGCGACTGCCATGCCCGCAACAGCAACTTCGGCAGCGCGCCGCAGCCGGCCACCACCAGGAACGCCAGTCCAGCCACGATGCCGGCCAGCCGCAACCGCCGCCAGCCGAAATGGCCGGCCAGCCATGCTCCGCCAAACAGCGCCATCAGCAAGTACAAACTCATCTGAAGTCCTTCACTTCGATCGCCTGTGCATTATGCCGGTGTGCGCGATGCGCCCGGCCTGGCGGTGGAGCGGCGCGTGCTACCGTGCCCGCGTTTTCCATCACCTCGTCCGCATGTCCGACACCCTGCACGTCCTCCTCGCCCCCCACCGGCACGCCCAGGACATCCGCAAGAGCCGCTTCCTCGCGCAGGCCGCGCCCGTGTCGTCGGTCGAGCAGGCGATGGCTTTTTTGCAGGAGGTGGCCGACCTCGCGGCCACGCACAACTGCTGGGCCTACCGCATCGGCCAGGACTACCGCTTCAACGACGACGGCGAACCGGGCGGCACCGCCGGCCGCCCGATCCTGCAGGCGATCGAGGGCGCGGGCATCGACCGCGCGATGGTGGTGGTGACGCGCTGGTACGGCGGGATCAAGCTCGGCGCCGGCGGGCTGGTGCGCGCCTACGGTGGTACCGCAGCCGAATGCCTGCGCCTGGCCGAACGCGAGCCGCTGGTGGCGATGGTGCGTTTGTCCGTGCATTGCCCGTTCGCCGACCTGGCGCTGCTCAAGGCGCGGTGCCCCGCCTGGCAGGCGCGGATCGAGCACGAGAGCTTCGATGCCGAAGGTGCCACGCTGGAACTGGAGCTGCCGGCCGACCAACGCGAGGAGGCCTGCGCGCGCATCGTCGACCTCACCCGCGGCCAGGCCCGCCTGCGCGCGTGACAGGCTGGCGGGTGGGGTGCGATCGGCCCTATCCGCTATGCTCCGGCTGCGGGCGCCGGGGAGCGGCCGCGAGGGGCGTGCCGCTTCGGGCGCGCAGGGGAACCAACCAGAACGGAACCGCCACGTGACTGCCCAATCCCAAGGCGCCAAGCGCATCGAATTCACCCTGCGAGGCCTGATCATCGGCATCGTGATCACCGTGGTGTTCACCGCGGCCAACGTGTTCTTCGGCCTCAAGGCCGGGCTGACCTTCGCCACCTCGATCCCCGCCGCAGTGATCTCGATGGCGATCCTGCGGGCGATGAAAAACTCCACCGTGCAGGAAAACAACATCGTGCAGACGGTGGCCTCGGCCGCCGGCACGCTGTCGGCGATCATCTTCGTGCTGCCGGGCCTGATCATCATCGGCTGGTGGAACGGCTTTCCGTTCTGGATGTCCTTCGGCATCTGCGCCACCGGCGGCGTGCTGGGCGTGATGTACACGATCCCGCTGCGCCGCGCGCTGGTCACCGATTCGGACCTGCCCTATCCCGAAGGCGTGGCCTGCGCCGAGGTGCTGAAGGTCGGTTCCAGCAGTTCGCCGGAGGCGGCCGAATCGGTCGAGTCCGGCGGCGCGGGCCTGAAGGCGGTCATCGTCGGCTCCGTCGTTTCGGCGGTGTTCTACGTGGTCGTCAAGACCCAGCTGTTCGCCGAAGCGGTGTCCAACTACTTCCGCGTCGGCGACCGTGGTGCGGCCACCGGCTTCGACTTCAGCCTGTCCTTCGCGCTGTTCGCGGTCGGCCACCTGGTCGGGCTGTGGGTCGGCGTGGCCATGCTGGTCGGCGCGTTGATTGGCTGGGGCTGGGCGGTGCCGCACTTCCTGCTGCTGCATCCGGAAGCCGGCGGCGCGGCGGAAGCGGCTCAGGCCACCTGGAGCCATTACGTACGCTTCGTCGGCGCCGGCACCATCGGCGTGGCGGCGATCTGGACGCTGGCCAAGCTGGTCAAGCCGGTGATCAGCGGCCTGGCCGGCGCCATGGCCGCCTCGCGCGTGCGCAAGGCCGGCCAGCTCGCCACCCTGCCGCGCACCGAGCATGACATCCCGATCGGCATCGTCGGCCTGGTCACGCTGGTCTGCCTGGTGCCGGTGGCGTGGCTGCTCGGCCACTTCGCCAACGTCAGCGGGCTGGGCTCGCATACCGCACTGCTGGTGATCGGCGGCGTGATTTTCGTGGTGATCCTGAGTTTCCTGGTCTCGGCCGTGTGCGGCTACATGGCCGGTTTGATCGGTTCATCCAACAGTCCGCTGTCGGGCGTGGGCATCCTGGTGGTGATCATCGCCGCGCTGCTGCTCGTGCTGGGCGTCAAGGCGATGATGCCGGAGGACGCCGGCAAGGCGCTGGTGGCGTTCGCGCTGTTCATCACCGCAATCGTCTTCGCGGTGGCATCGATCGCCAACAACAACCTGCAGGATCTCAAGACGGGCCAACTGGTCGACGCCACGCCCTCGCTGCAGCAGTGGGCGCTGGTGGTCGGCGTGATCGCGGGCGCGCTGGTCATTCCGCCGGTGCTGGACCTGCTCAACCAGGCGTACGGCTTCCTCGGCGCGCCGGGCGTGGATCCCTCGCGTGCCCTGCCGGCACCGCAGGCCGGTCTCATCTCCGCGCTGGCCCAGGGCGTGATCACCGGCAACATCGACTGGAGCCTGATCGGCATCGGCGCGGGGATCGGCGTGGCGCTGATCGTGGTCGACGAGGTGCTGGTGCGCACCGGCACGCCCGCACGCCTGCCCCCGCTGGCGGTCGGCCTGGGCATCTACCTGCCCACCTCCACCACGCTGATGGTGGTGGTCGGTGCACTGGTCGGCGCCTGGTTCGACCGGCGCGCGGACCGCGGCCGCAATGGCGACGCCACCAAGCAGCTCGGCGTGCTGCTGGCGTCCGGCCTGATCGTCGGCGAGAGCCTGCTCGGCGTGGTGGTAGCGGCGGTGGTGGCGATCTCGGGCAGTCAGACGCCGCTGGCGCTGGTCGGCGAGGGCTTCGAAACGCCGGCGATCTGGATCGGCGGCATCGCCTTCATCGCCTGTATCGTCGTGATGTACCGCTGGATCGCCCGCATGGGCCGCGCCGCCACCTGACGGGTCGCGATTTGCCCTGTAGGAGCCCACTCGTGGGCGATGCTCTTCGCTCGGATCGAACAAGAGCATCGCCCACGAGTGGGCTCCTACAGGTTCACGTGGCTTGGGGCGATGGGCTGGCGCCCCCACATCGGGTGACTCCCGCTGGAAGCCGCCCTCCCGATGAGTGATCCCACGCCCGCCGACAAACCGGCCCGCCGCGTTGGCGCCCTGCGCCAGCTCTGGCCCTTCCTCAAGCCGCACAAGGCGCTGGCGATCGGCTGGCTGGTTTTCCTCGGCCTGTCCTCCGGCTCGACGCTGGTGCTGCCGATGGCGGTCCGGCACATGATCGACGCCGGCTTCGGCCACGCCAGCAGCGACACCATCAATCGCACCTTCCTCGGGTTGTTCGCCCTGGCCCTGGTGCTGGCCTTCGCCACTGCGGCACGCTACTTCTGCATCACGCTGCTGGGCGAGCGCTCGCTGGCGGCCCTGCGCACGAAGCTGTACGCGCACGTGATCCGCCTGGATGTGGGCTTCTTCGAGCGCTCGCGCGTGGGCGAGCTGACGTCGCGCCTGGGCACCGACACCGAGGTGGTGCAGGCGCTGATCGGCTCGGGCATTTCGGTGGCCCTGCGCAGCGTCGTCATGCTGCTGGGCGCCAGCGCCATGATGGTCTGGACCAGCCCGCGCCTGGCCGGACTCACCGCGCTGGTGATCCCGGCCGTGATGCTGCCGATCCTGGTGTTCGGCCGACGGGTGCAGAAACTCTCGCGCGCCAGCCAGGACCGCCTGGCCGACGCCGCGGCGATCGCCAACGAAACGCTCAACGCCGCGCCGGCGGTCAAGGCCTACGCGCGCGAAGGTATCGAGAGCGGCCGCTATGGGCATGCCATCGTGCGCGCGCTGGAGAGCGCACGCCGGCGCATCGGCATGCGCGCGCTGCTCACGGCCGGGGTGATCGTGTTGTTCTTCGGCGCCATCACGCTGGTGCTGTGGGTCGGCGCGCGTGACGTACTGGCCGGCGAGCTCGATGCCGGCATCCTGGGCCAGTTCGTGCTGTACGCGGTGTTCGCCGCCGGCTCGGTGGCCGGCCTGTCGGAAGTCTGGGGCGACGTGCTGCGCGCCGCCGGCGCCATGGAACGCATCGGCGAGCTGTTCGCGGAGCGCCCGCAGATCGCCGATCCGCCGCAACCGCTCGCCCTGCCCAGCCCGCTACGCGGTGCGCTCGCCTTCGAGCACGTCGGTTTCCACTATCCCTCGCGACCGGACGCACCGGCCCTGCACGACTTCACGCTCGACATCCGTCCCGGCGAAACCGTGGCGCTGGTCGGCCCTTCCGGCGCCGGCAAGAGCACCGTGTTCGCGCTGCTGCTGCGCTTCTACGATCCGCAGACCGGCAGCATCCGCCTCGATGGCATCGACCTGCGCGCGGTCGCGCTGCCGGCACTGCGTGGCGCGCTCGCGCTGGTGCCGCAGGAGACCGTGATCTTCGCCGGCAGCGCCGCCGACAACATCCGCTTCGGCCGACAGGATGCGACCGACGACGAGGTCCGCGAAGCGGCCCGCGCCGCCGAGGCGCACGATTTCATCAGCGCGCTCGGCGACGGCTACGCGGCCGAACTGGGCGAGCGCGGTGCGCGACTGTCGGGCGGCCAGCGCCAGCGCATCGCCATCGCCCGCGCGATCCTGCGCGATGCGCCGCTGCTGCTGCTGGACGAAGCGACTTCCGCGCTGGACGCGCAATCGGAGGCGGCCATCCAGCAGGCCTTGGAGCGTCTGGAAAAAGGCCGCACCACGCTCGTGATCGCCCATCGCCTGGCCACCGTGCAGCGCGCCGATCGCATCGTGGTGATGGATGGCGGACGGATCGTGGCCCAAGGCACGCATGAGAGCCTGCTGGCCGAGGGCGGGCTCTACGCCGAGCTGGCACGGCTGCAGTTCGTGGCTTGATCCCGAGACCGTTCGGGCCCTGATCCCCGAACTGTTCGGGCCCTGATCCACCGAAACCGTTCGCCCTGAGCGTAGGCCCACAGGGCCGAAGTCGAAGGGCGGCCAAGCCAGCGAACGGGTTTCCCTTACCACTCCACGGTCCCCATATTGGCGCGGCATTGACGCGCCCGCCCCTAGCGTCGCCACGTGCCCGACCTCCTGCTCGATCCGCGGCCCGAAGGCCTGTACTGCCCCGCCGGCGGCTTCTACATCGATCCGGCCGAGCCGGTGGCGCAGGCCGTGGTGACGCACGCGCATGGCGACCATGCGCGCCAGGGCAACGCGCGCTACCACGTGGCGCGCGCCGGGCTCGGGCTGATGCGCGAGCGGCTGGGCGAGCCGGCGGCGATCGAGGCCTACGACTACGGCGAGGCATTTACGCTCGGCGAGGTGCAAGTGTCGCTGCATCCGTCCGGCCACATGCTCGGCGCGGCGCAGATACGCATGGAACACGCCGGGAACGTGGCGGTGGTTTCGGGCGATTACAAACGCGAGCCGGATCCAACCTGCGCCGCCTTCGAACCGGTCCCCTGCGACACCTTCGTCACCGAATCGACTTTCGGCTTGCCGGTCTACCGCTGGCCGCCGATGACGCAGGTGATCGATGAATTGCTCGCATGGTGGGACGACTGTGCCCGCCGCAAGGTGTCGGCCGTGCTGTTCTGCTACGCGCTGGGCAAGGCGCAACGGCTGCTCGCCGAGCTTGCGCCCCGCATCGATCGCGTGATCTACCTGCACGGCGCGCTGCTGCGGTTGACCGAGCTCTATCGCGAGGCGGGCGTGGCGCTGCCGGCGACGCAGCCGCTGGAGGAGCATGCGCGTGGCGCTGCGCTGGCCGGGGAGCTGGTCCTCGCGCCGCCGTCGGCCGCCGGTTCGCCGTGGATGCGGCGCTTCCCCAACGCCTCGACCGGGTTTGCGTCGGGCTGGATGCAGATCCGAGGCAACCGCCGCCGGCGAGGCTACGACCGCGGCTTCGTGGTGTCCGACCATGCCGACTGGGACGGACTGGTGCACAGCGTGCGCGACAGCGGCGCCAGGCGGGTCTACGTCACCCACGGCGACGGCCACGCATTGGTGCGCTACCTGCGCGAGCACGGCCACGATGCGCTGCCGCTGGCGGCGCTGGGCGCCTGAGCCATGCGCCGCTTCGTCCAGCTCTACGCCGCGCTCGACCGCACCGGCTCGACCACCGCCAAGCGCGACGCCATCGCGGCCTACCTGCACGACGCGCCACCCGACGACGCCACCTGGGCGGTCTACGTGCTCGGCGGCGGCAAGCTGCGCCGGCTGGCCAGCGCCACCGAGTTGCGCCAGGCCACGCGCGAAGCCACCGGTTATCCCGATTGGTTGGTGGAGGAAAGCTACGCGCACGTGGGCGACCTGGCCGAGGCGATCGCCTTGCTGCTGCCGTCCGGGGCGTCTGGCGACGATGCCGCGCTGCACGTGTGGATGGAGGATCGGCTGCCCGGCCTGGCGCGGCTCGATCCGGCCACCCGCGTGGCACAACTGCGATCCTGGTGGCAGGCCCTGCCGACGGACGAGGTCTACCTGCTCAACAAGCTGATCACCGGCGCGCTGCGCGTGGGCGTATCGCGGCGGCTGGTGGTGCAGGCGCTGGCGCAGTGGTCGCAGTTGCCTACCGACCTGATCGCCCATCGCCTGAGCGGCGACTGGACGCCGGGCGCCGCCTCGCTGGCCGCCCTGGCGCAACCGGCGGAGGATGACGCCCATCGCGCGCACCGGCCGTATCCGTTCTTCCTGGCCTCGCCGCTGGAAGCGCCGGTGGAGAGCCTGGGGGAGCGCGACAAGTGGCTGGCCGAATGGAAATGGGACGGCATCCGCGCCCAACTGATGCGTCGCGACGACCAGGCGCAGCTATGGTCGCGTGGCGAGGAGCGGCTGGATGGCCGCTTCCCGGAGATCGAGCAAGCCGCCTGCACCCTGCCCGCCGGCTGCGTGCTCGACGGCGAGATCCTGGCCTGGGATGGCGCTGCCTCGGCGCCGCGGCCGTTCACCGCTTTGCAGAAACGCATCGGCAAGCTCAAGCCAGGCGCCAAATTGCTCGCCGAAACACCGGTGCGCTTCATGGCCTACGACCTGCTCGAACAGGACGGCGCCGACCTGCGCGAGCGACCGCTGCGCGAGCGGCGGGAACGGCTCGCCACCCTGCTCGAGGGCATGCCGCCGACGCTGCTGCTCTCGCCGGCCGCCGACACGGACGGCTGGGCGGCCTTGACGCAGTTGCGCGAGCAATCGCGCGAGCGACACACCGAAGGCCTGATGCTCAAGCGCCTGGATTCGCCCTACCGCGTCGGCCGTCGACGCGGCGACTGGTGGAAGTGGAAAGTCGATCCCTACACGCTCGACGCGGTGCTGATCTACGCCCAATCCGGCCACGGCCGCCGCGCGGGATTGTTCACCGACTACACCTTCGGCGTGTGGGATCGCGGGCACCTGGTGCCGGTGGCCAAGGCCTACTCTGGGCTGGACGATGCCGAGATCGCGCGGCTGGATGCCTGGGTCCGCGCGCATACGCTCGAGCGCTTCGGGCCGGTACGCTCCGTCGAACCCGAGCATGTGTTCGAACTGGCGTACGAGGCGATCCAGCGATCGAGCCGGCACAAGTCGGGCGTGGCCGTGCGCTTCCCGCGGATCCTGCGCTGGCGGACGGACCTGTCGATCCGCGACGCGGACCGGTTGGAAGACCTCAAGCGCATGGCGGAAGGTTGATTGCCACCATGGCGGCCCCTGTAGGAGCCCGCCTGCGCGCGACCGCGTGCATCCCTGTCGCGCACAGGTGCGCTCTTACAGAAATCTCGTTACGGGAGCATGCGGCTAGAACCGCACCAGCAGGATCAGCGCGATCAGCAGTGCCAGCACCGCGGCCGTGGCGATCAGCCACCACACCTCGCCGCGCGGGCCGGCCTCGTCCTCGGGCAGGTGTTCGGCCGGCACGTCAGGGGCGGTACCGACCGGTGCAGGCAACAACCCGGGAGCGTCTACCAGGAAGCGGTGCATGGCGATGCCGAGCTGGTCGCCAGGTTGCAGCGCCGCCTGCTCAACCGCCACGCCGTTGAGCCGTAGCGGGTACCGCGGCGGGGTCGATCCGGCGGCCACGCGCAGCTCGCCCTCCTTCCAGAACAGCGCGAGCGTGGCGCTGGCTGCCTGCGGCAGCTCCAGCGGTTGGTCGCCCTGCGGCCCCAGCTCCAGCCGCTCGTGCAGGGGAAACACGCGTCCGGACAGCGGGCCGGCCACCGCCCGCAGCGCCGCCGTGCAATGCCCCTGCTCCGTCATCGTCACCGGCGCGCGCGCCGACGGCGCCTCGTCCGTGCACAGCAGCATGCGGCAATCGCCCAGACTCAGGATGTCGCCGGGGCGCAGCAGCGCGCGCTCGCGCACGGGACGCGCGTTGACGTACACGCGGCCGGCGCCGGAAAGCACCTCCAGCACCCAGCCACGGCGATCCTGCAGGATGCGCAGGTGGTGCGCCGAACCTTGCTGGGCCGACACCACCAGGTCATTGTCCGGCGCGCTTCCGATGCGCAGCGCGACCTGCGTCCAGCGGAGCTCCTCGCGGGCCGAATTGGGGAACTCGATGCGCATCTGTGAACGATCCAAAGATGCAGGGGACTCTAGCAGAAGCATGGCATCTCCTTCGCGCACGCCGCGTAAGATGGGCGTCCCCTACGGAGGCCCTCCATGCCCAAGATCGACATCCGCCGCCCGCACCACCTGCCGCCGGACCAGGCTCGCGCCGTGGTCGACAAGGTCGCCGCACGCATGCGCGAGAAGTTCGACATGCAGAGCCAGTGGCAGGGCGACACCCTGCGCTTCTCGCGTTCGGGCGTGAGCGGGGCGATCGCCATGGCACCGGACGCCGTCCACGTCACCGCCGAACTCGGCCTCATGCTGTCCCCGCTCAAGGGCATGGTGGAGCAAGAGATCCGGCGCAAGCTGGACGAGTATTTCGGAGACACCGCCTGAGGTTTCTTTAATCAGGCGCCCGGACGTGGCATACTTCCCCGCTTACGCGGCCGCCACGGCCGGGCCCAGACACACCGGAACGCATGGCCAAAGACGACGTCATCGAAATGGAAGGCACGGTCCAGGAGACCCTGCCCAACACCATGTTCCGCGTGCAACTGGAGAACGGGCACGTGATCACCGCCCACATCTCCGGCCGCATGCGCAAGCATTACATCCGCATCCTCACGGGCGACAAGGTCAAGGTGGAAATGACTCCCTATGACCTGACCAAGGGGCGGATCACCTACCGCATGAAGTAGGGCCTGCGAGACGAGGAAAAAGGCCGCGCACTTGCGCGGCCTTTTTCGTGGGCGTCATTCCTGGTTGCACAGCGGTCGGGCCTGCCCGCGCGCGCTGTGTAGGAGCGCACCCTGTGCGCGACCGCGCGGCGGCACGAAACTCCGCGGTCGCGCACAGGGTGCGCTCCTACAGGGAACCTCGAAGAACCCTCTTTTTGCTCAGCGAAAGCGCACTGCTGCCCGGATCTGCGGGGCCTCCGATGGAGCTCCTCCCCCTGCTTGCAGGGGGAGGTTGGGAGGGGGTGAGGCTTTGATCTTAAAGCCAAGAGCCCCCCTACCCAGCCCTCCCCTGCAAGCAGGGGAGGGAGCCGAAGCGGCGCCTGTCACCGGGAGTTTTTCGAGATCCCCTGCAGGGGCAGAGGCGAATTTACTCCACCACCGCCGGCATCTTCTCCGCCGCCTCGGTCTCCACGTGCAGCTCGCCGTCGCGCACGCTCAGCAGCACCTTGCCGCCTTCGGCCAGCTTGCCGAACAGCAGTTCGTCGGCCAGCGCCCGCTTGACCTTCTCCTGGATGACGCGGGCCATCGGCCGCGCGCCCATCTGCGGGTCGAAGCCGTGCTCGGCCAGCCAGCGACGGGCCTCGGCGTCCACGTCCAGCGCGACGTGCTTGTCGGTCAGCTGCGCCTCCAGCTCGATCAGGAACTTGTCGACCACGCGCAGAATGTGCTCGAAGTCCAGCGGGTGGAACTGGATGGTCGCGTCCAGACGGTTGCGGAACTCCGGCGTGAACATCTTGCGGATCGTCTCCATCGCGTCGGTGGCATGGTCCTGCTTGACGAAACCGATGGTGCGCCGGGCCGCCTGCTGTGCGCCGGCGTTGGTGGTCATCACCAGGATCACGTTCTTGAAATTCGCCTCGCGCCCGTTGGTGTCGGTCAGCACGCCGCGATCCATCACCTGCAAAAGGATGTTGAATACGTCCGGGTGAGCCTTCTCGATCTCGTCCAGCAGCAGCACGGCGTGCGGGTGCTTGGTCACCGCCTCGGTGAGCAGGCCGCCCTGGTCGAAGCCCACGTAGCCCGGGGGCGCGCCGACCAGCCGCGAGACCGAATGCGCTTCCATGTACTCGGACATGTCGAAACGGATCATCTCGATGCCCAACTGCAGCGCCAGCTGCTTGGTCACCTCGGTCTTGCCCACGCCGGTAGGGCCGGCCAGCAGGAAGCTGCCGATCGGCTTGGTCGGGTCGGCCAGGCCGGAACGGGCCATCTTGATCGACGCGGCCAGCGATTCGATCGCCTGGTCCTGGCCGAACACCACCATCTTGAGGTTGCGCTCGAGGTTCCTCAGCACGTCGCGGTCGGACGCGGAGACCTGCTTGGCCGGGATCCGCGCCATCTTGGCCACGATGTACTCGACCTCCGGCACGTCGATCCTGTCGACACGCTGGTCTTCCGGCAGCAGGCGCTGGCGTGCGCCGGCCTCGTCGATCACGTCGATGGCCTTGTCCGGCAGCAGGCGGTCGGGGATGTGCTTAACCGACAGATCCACCGCGGCTTTCAGCGCCTCGTTGGTGTAGGCGACGTTGTGGTGCTCCTCGAAGCGGGTCTTCAGGCCCTTGAGGATCTCGATGCTGTCGGCCACGGTCGGCTCGACCACGTCGATCTTCTGGAAGCGCCGCGCCAGCGCGCGGTCCTTCTCGAAGATGCCGCGGAATTCCTGGAAGGTGGTCGACCCGATGCAGCGCAACTCGCCCGAGGCCAGCATCGGCTTGATCAGGTTGCTCGCGTCCATGGTGCCGCCCGAGGCGGAACCGGCGCCGATGATGGTGTGGATCTCATCGATGAACAGGATCGCGCCCGGCTGCTTCTTGAGCTGGGTGATCACCGCCTTCAGGCGCTTTTCGAAATCGCCGCGGTACTTGGTGCCGGCCACCAGCGCGCCCAGGTCCAGCGCCCAGATCACGGCACCTTCCAGCACCTCCGGCACCTCGCCCTCGACGATGCGCTTGGCCAGGCCCTCGGCCAGCGCGGTCTTGCCCACGCCGGCCTCGCCCACGTAAAGCGGATTGTTCTTGCGGCGGCGGCAGAGCACCTGGATGGTCCGCTCGATCTCGTCCTGACGGCCGATCAGCGGATCGATCTTGCCCTCCAGCGCCAGCTCGTTGAGGTTGGTGGCGTACTCGCTGAGCGGGTTGCCCTTGCTGTCGGCACCCTCTTCGCCCTCGCGCTCGCTGCCAGGCATGCCGGCGCTCGGCTCGTCGCCGATCTTGGCGATGCCGTGCGAAATGTAATTGACCACGTCGAGCCGGGTGATCTCCTGCTGATGCAGGAAATAGACGGCGTGCGAGTCCTTTTCGCCGAAGATCGCCACCAATACGTTGGCGCCGGTGACTTCCTTACGGCCGGACGATTGCACGTGGTAGACCGCGCGCTGCAGTACACGCTGGAAGCCGAGCGTCGGCTGGGTGTCGCGTTCGTCGCCGTGTGGCAGCACCGGCACCGTCTCGGCGATGATCCGCTCGAGTTCGGCCGACAGGCGCGGCAGGTCCACGCCGCAGGCGCGCAGGGCGCCCAGGGCGGACTGGTTTTCGGTAAGCGCGAGCAGCAGGTGCTCCACGGTCATGAACTCGTGGCGCTGCTCGCGGGCCTGCTTGTAGCAGTGCCCGATGGTGACTTCGAGATCCTTGCTGAACATCCGGACCTTCTCCGCTGGGGATGGCGTGGGCGGCCGTTTGCCGCGATGGCTACAAGTTGGGGTCGCTCATAGCTTTTCCATAGTGCACAACAAGGGATGCTGATGAGTCCGTGAGTACTCGTTCACCTGGGTCACTTTCGTCTCCGCCACCTCGCGGGTAAAGACGCCGCACACCCCCTTGCCCCGGGTATGCACGTGCAGCATCACCTGGACCGCCTGCTCCTGGTCCATGCTGAAAAAACCGCGCAGCACTTCGACTACGAAGTCCATGGGAGTGAAATCGTCATTCAGCAACACCACCTGGAAAAGCGGCGGCCGTGACAGTTCCGGTCGGCTGGTCTCGACGGCCAGGCCATGTCCGGTGCCGGGGTCGTGTTCGGGTTCGTGGGCCATGTTTCGCGGGGGACGTTTCTACTGTTCTGGAGTATAGCTGCGACGCATGCAGCCCAAGGTCGCGCCCTCGTGCAGGCCGCGCCTTGTTTAGGTGATGGCACAATGACGCATTTCCAGCCCGCCTTCTCCGATGCCTGTCACTTCCTCCGATTCCTCCGTCTGGTGCCCACGCGTCACGGTCGCCTGCGTGGTCGCGCACGGCGATCGCTATCTCATGGTCGAGGAGGAGGTCGGCGGCCGGCTCGCCTACAACCAGCCGGCTGGCCACCTGGAAGACGGCGAGAGTCTGCCGCAGGCCGCCGTGCGTGAGGCGCTGGAGGAAACCGGCTGGAGCGTCGCGCTCGAGCACTTCCTGGGCGTGCACCAGTGGCGCAGCGCCGAGCATGGCGAGGGCGTGGTGCGCTTCAGCTTCGCCGCAAGGCCGCTGGCGCACGATCCGGATCGGCCGCTCGACCGGGGCATCCGCCGCGCACTGTGGTTGACCCGCGCGGAAATCGCCGCGCTCGGCGAGCGCCTGCGCAGCCCGATGGTGCTGCTCAGCATCGACGCCTGGCTGGCGGGCCGGCGCCTTCCGATCGACGCACTGTCCAGCCTGCTCGCGCGACCGGCCCGGCCATGAAGGTGATGGCGGGCGTTTCCGGTGGCGTCGACTCGTCGGTCGCCGCGCTGCTGCTGCAACAGGCCGGCCACGCGGTCGAAGGCCTGTTCATGCAGAATTGGGAGGAGGACGAGCGCAGCGGACCCTGCACCGCCGACGCGGACCGCAAGGACGCCCTCGCCGTATGCGGGCGCCTCGGCATCCCGTTCCATGCGCGCAACTTCGCGGCCGCGTACTGGGATGGCGTGTTCGCGCATTTCCTGGCCGAGTACCGCGCCGGCCGCACGCCGAATCCGGACGTGCTGTGCAATCGCGAAATCAAGTTCAAGACCTTTCTGGACGAAGCGCAGGCGCTGGGTTCGGAAAAGATCGCCACCGGCCACTACGCGAGGGTCGACGCGCGCGACGGCCAGTACCGCCTGCTGCGCGCCGTGGATGCAGCCAAGGACCAGACCTACTTCCTGCATGCGCTGGGCCAGCAGCAGCTGGCCGCCACGCTGTTCCCCGTCGGCGAGATCGAGAAGGCCCGGGTGCGCGAGCTGGCCCGCGCCGCCGCGTTGCCGACGCACGCGAAAAAGGATTCGACCGGCATCTGCTTCATCGGCGAGCGCGATTTCCGCAGCTTCCTGGCGCAGTACATCCCCGCGCGCGCCGGCGAGATGCGCACGCCGGAGGGGGCCTTGGTCGGCGAGCACCAGGGCACCATGTATTACACCCTCGGCCAACGCAACGGGCTGGGCATCGGCGGGCGCCAGGGCAGGAGCGGCGAGCCGTGGTACGTGGTCGGCAAGGACGTGGCGGCGAATGTGCTCTACGTGGCGCAGGGCGGCGAGAACCACTGGCTGCAATCGACGCGCCTGCGGGCCGATACGCCGACCTGGGTGGCCGGCTCGGCGCCCGCAAGCGTGTTCCGCTGCACTGCCAAGACCCGTTACCGGCAGGCGGACCAGGACTGCGAGGTGCAGCTGCTGGCCACCGGCCTGGAAGTGCGCTTCGCCCAACCGCAGCGCGCCGTGACGCCGGGCCAGTCGGTGGTGTTCTACGACGGCGACGCCTGCCTGGGCGGCGCCGTGATCGCGGCCACCGACGCACCGTTCGGTGGCCTCTCCCCTCTTCCCGCAGGAACCTGACGTGCTCGACATTCTCGCCATGAACGAACCGCGCGTGCTCGCGCTGGCCGGCCTGTTCCAGGCGGTGGGCCTGGCGCAACAGCTGGCCAACCAGGGCCGCTGCGACGAGGCGGCGATGGAATCGAGCGTCGCCAGCGTGTTCCGCATCGACGCGCCCTCGGTGGCGGCGGTCTACGGTGGCGTTGGCGGGGTGCGACTGGGCCTGCGCAACCTGATCGGCCAGCTCGACGACAACAGCCGCGACATGGCGCTGACCCAGATGGCGGTCACCGTGATGCGGCTGGAACGCAGCCTGG
This sequence comes from Frateuria hangzhouensis, assembly GCF_026410505.1. Lineage (GTDB taxonomy): Bacteria > Pseudomonadota > Gammaproteobacteria > Xanthomonadales > Rhodanobacteraceae > Frateuria_A > Frateuria_A hangzhouensis. The sequence goes on along the minus strand of NZ_JAPMIU010000008.1, from coordinate 99,908 downwards.
CCCGCCGCAGCGAGCTGAACGCCAAACTGCAGGAGGGCATCGTTGGCGCCAAGCGCCAGGTCGACCATTTCGGCCAGGACTCGCCGCAGGTCGTGCGGCGACTGGCCGACGTGTACGCATCCACCCTGTCCACCCTGAGCCCGCGCGTGATGGTCAGCGGCAACCCGCAGTTCCTGCAGCAACCGGCGGTGGTCGAGAAGGTGCGTGCGAACCTGCTGGCGGCCGTGCGTTCGGCCGTCCTGTGGCGCCAGGTCGGCGGCAGGCAGTGGCAGATCATCCTCAACCGCCGCCAGTGCAGCATGCTGGCGCGGGGCTTGTTGACCGGGGTGACGCTGGACAACGGTTGATCCCGAGGGGCATGCGTTGGGCCGCATCCCTTGTAGGGGCGCACTTGTGGGCGATGCTGTTACGTCTGATCGCAGTGCCTCGAGCAACACCAGGAGCATCGCCCACAAGTGGGCTCCTACAGTGATCGCTACAGCGACACCACCAGGCCGGGGCGTTGCCTGGCTACCTTGCAGAGCAGTTCGGCGAACGCCTGGATGTCCGCATGCCAGGGCGACGCCTCGCGCCAGTACAGCGCGATCTCGCGGCCCGGCGCAGCGCCATCGAGTTCCGCCAGGGTCAGTTCCGGCATCGAGGCAAGCCGCTCGCGTGCCAGCGCGGGCACCAGGGCATAGCCGCCGCGCAGACCGACCAGTGCGGCCAGGCTTTCCAGGCTCACGTCCTGCACGTGGCCGCCGTACCCGCCGCGGCCGTCGATGCCGTCGGGATGGCTCTCGGCCATCAGCGTCGCCTCTGCCTTGTCCAGTTCGTCCAGCGACACGCGGTCGCGGCCAGCCAGCGTGTGGTCGGCACGGAACAGCACCTGCCACGGCTCGGCGAACAAGGGTCGGCTGGCGATCCCGCTGGCCGCGTTGGCCGGCGGCGCCAGTACGGCATCCAGCTCGCCTTCGTGCAGGCGACGAAGCAGGCCGCGGGGCTTGCCTTCGGACAGGCTCAGCCGTGCGGCGGGAAAATGCAGGGGAAACGGCTCCACCAGATGCGGCAGCAGGTATGGCCCGAGCGAGGCCGGCACGCCCAGCCGCAGTTCGCCGCCGAAGGCGACCGCGCCGGCGCGCGCCGCCTGTTGCAGATGTTCGGCCGCATCCAGCACCGCGGCAATGCGCTCCAGCAACCGCTGTCCGCCGGCGGTCGGCACGATGCGCCGGCCGCCGCGCTCGAACAGCGGCGCGCCCAGCGCCTGTTCGACCTTCTGCACCTGATGCGACAGCCCCGACGGACTGATGTGCATCGCCCGCGCGGCGCTGTTGAAGCTGCCATGGCGATGCACCGCCTGCACCAGCGCCAGGTCGCGCAGCGATACCGCCGAGAGCGCCGTCGAAATCATCGAATGCTGCATGTCACCAAAAGCGTTTGTGCGGCGACGGAAGGCGTCGCATCCTAGGCGGCGAACGGCGAAACGCCGGCGCTTGCTGCCACGGCATTCTAGCCGCCCCGCTCGCCCGCGCCGCGAGCGCGCCAACCGCCCGCCCCTGCCCGACACGACGCGTCGACGGACGCGTGCCGCGGTATTTGCGATAATCGCCGGCCTTTGCGCGCCCCTGCGCGCCGCAATGCCTTGTCTCCCCAGCCGCTTCAAAGCTCAAGCCAGGAGTTTCGTCATGAAAGACTCGTTTTCCATCCGCGACAGCCTCGAGGTCAACGGCAAACGCTACGCGTACGCCAGCCTCGCCAAGCTCGGCGAGCGCTTCGACCTCAAGCGGCTGCCGTACTCGCTGAAGATCCTGCTGGAGAACCTGCTGCGGCACGAGGACGGCATCAACGTCACCAGCAAGGAGATCGAGGCGGTCGCGAAATGGGACGCCAAGGCCGAGCCGGATACCGAGATCTCATTCATGCCGGCGCGCGTGGTGCTGCAGGATTTCACCGGCGTGCCCTGCGTGGTCGACCTGGCGGCCATGCGCGACGCGGTGGTCAAGCTCGGCGGCGACGCCACCCAGATCAACCCGCTGGCGCCGGCCGAGCTGGTGATCGACCACTCGGTGCAGGTCGACGTGTTCGGCTCCGAATCGGCGCTGGAGAAGAACGTCGAGATCGAGTTCCAGCGTAACCAGGAGCGCTACGCGTTCCTGCGGTGGGGCCAGAAGGCGTTCAACAACTTCAAGGTCGTGCCGCCGCGCACCGGCATCGTGCACCAGGTCAACCTGGAGCACCTGGCGCGCGTGGTGTTCACCTCGGAGAAGGACGGCCAGCTGTGGGCCTATCCGGATACCGTGTTCGGCACCGACTCGCACACCACCATGATCAACGGCGTGGGCGTGCTGGGCTGGGGCGTGGGCGGCATCGAGGCCGAGGCGGCCATGCTCGGCCAGCCCTCGTCGATGCTGATCCCGCAGGTGGTCGGCTTCAAGCTGACCGGCAAGCTGTCCGAAGGCGTCACCGCCACCGACCTGGTGCTGACCGTCACCCAGATGCTGCGCAAGCTCGGCGTGGTCGGCAAGTTCGTCGAGTTCTTCGGTGACGGGCTGAAGCACCTGCCGCTGGCCGACCGCGCCACCATCGGCAACATGGCGCCCGAGTACGGCGCCACCTGCGGCATCTTCCCGATCGACCAGGAGGCGCTCAACTACCTGCGCCTGTCCGGCCGCAACGAAGAGCAGATCAAGCTGGTCGAGGCCTATGCCCGCGCGCAGGGCATGTGGCATGACGAGAACAGTGTCACGCCCGAGTTCACCACCACGCTGGAGCTGGACCTCGCCGACGTGCGTCCGTCCATGGCCGGCCCCAAGCGCCCGCAGGACCGCGTGCTGCTCGAAGGCGTCAAGCAGAGCTTCAACGACGTGGTCGGCCCGCTGACCACCCAGCGCAAGCCTGGCGGCGGCAGCATCGGCGTGGAGAAGGACGGCCAGAACTTCACCCTGAAGGACGGCTCGGTGGTGATCGCCGCGATCACTTCCTGCACCAACACCTCCAACCCGGCGGTGATGCTCGGTGCCGGCCTGGTCGCCAAGAAGGCCGCCGCCAGGGGCCTGAAGGCCAAGCCGTGGGTGAAGACCTCGATCGGCCCGGGCTCGCTGGTGGTTTCCGATTACCTGGAGAAGACCGGCCTGCTGGACGAGCTGGAAAAGGTCGGCTTCTACATCGTCGGCTATGGCTGCACCACCTGCATCGGCAATTCCGGCCCGCTGCCGGCCGAGATCAGCCAGGGCATCGGCGCGGCCGACCTGGCGGTGGCCTCGGTGCTGTCGGGCAACCGCAACTTCGAGGGCCGCGTGCATCCGGAAGTGAAGATGAACTACCTGGCCTCGCCGCCGCTGGTGGTCGCCTACGCGCTGGCCGGCACGCTGGACATCGACCTGACCACCGAGCCGCTCGGCACCGGCAACGATGGCCAGCCGGTCTACCTGAAGGACATCTGGCCGACCAACCAGGAGATCTCCGACACCATCGCCGGCGCGATCAACCCGGAGATGTTCGAGAAGAACTACGCCGACGTGTTCAAAGGCGACAGCCGCTGGAACGCCATCCCCTCGGCCGAGGGCGCGCTGTACGCGTGGGAGGATTCGACCTACATCAAGAATCCGCCGTACTTCGACGGCATGACGATGGAACTGTCGCAGGTCGACGACATCCACGGCGCGCGCGTGCTGGGCCTGTTCGGCGACTCGATTACCACCGACCACATCTCGCCGGCCGGCTCGATCAAGAAGGACAGCCCGGCGGGCCGCTTCCTGATTTCCCACGGCGTGGAACCGAAGAACTTCAACTCCTACGGCTCGCGTCGCGGCAACGACGACGTGATGGTGCGCGGCACCTTCGCCAACATCCGCATCAAGAACCTGATGCTGGATGGCGTCGAAGGCGGCTATACCGTGCACGTGCCCTCGGGCGAGGAAATGTCCATCTACGACGCGGCCATGAAGTACAAGACCGAAGGCACGCCGCTGGTGGTTATCGCCGGCAAGGAATACGGTACCGGCTCCTCGCGCGACTGGGCGGCCAAGGGCACCCTGCTGCTGGGCATCAAGGCGGTGATTGCCGAGAGCTTCGAGCGCATCCACCGGTCCAACCTGGTCGGCATGGGCGTGCTGCCGCTGCAGTTCAAGCACGGTGAGGACGCCAACTCGCTGGGTCTGACCGGCAAGGAGTCGATCGAGATCCTGGGCCTGGAAGGTGGCGAGTCGAGGGAAGCGAAGGTGATCGCCACCGCGGCCGACGGCACGAAGAAGGAGTTCGCGGTGCACGTCATGCTGCTCACGCCGAAGGAGCGCGACTTCTTCCGCCACGGCGGCATCCTGCAGTACGTGCTGCGCCAGCTGGCCGGCCGCAAGGCGGCCTGACCCGCTCCACCGCCGAAACCAAGGGCCGCCCGGCAACCGGGCGGCCCTTGTCTTTTTGTAGGAGCCCGCTTGCGGGCGATGCTCTTGGGACGACTCCGAGCAATAGCATCGCCCGCAAGAGGGCTCCTGCAGGCAGCGGTCACATCAAGTCACAACTGCCGCTTCCAGGTCGCGTTGTAGCAACGCCACTCGTCCCCTTCCCTGCGCCAGGCCGTCTCCACCTGGTACACGCCCGCCGAATCCGGCAGCAGGCGGCTGCCCTGGGTGAGGCTCGCGGTGAAGCTCGCCACCAGCCGCTCGCCGCGCGGCTCGATCGAAACCGGCCCGACCGTCACGCCCACGTGCTCGCCGCGCAACCGCGCCAGGCGGATAAGGTTGGCCAGATGCTTGCGCTCGAGCCGGCCGCCGTTGCCATCGAAATCCTCGCTCAGCGACTCGACCACGCCGCCGGCATCGGTCTGTTCGGCCGCCTGTGCGGCCGCGGCGATCGCTTCGCGCACGCGCGTTTCGTCCGGCGTGTGCCGGCAACCCGCGAGCGCGACGACCAGCAGCGCCAAAGCCAGGACAATCAGCTGCTTTCGTGCCTGCATGAACCCTCCAATGCCCGCCGCGGCGCGGCTTGCCGCCGTGCGCGAGCGTATGCTCCAATGCCTCGGCCGCATGGCCGAACGGGGAACAGGAACACTACATGAGCAACGAGCGTCCGTGGCTTGCCCACTATCCGCATGATGTGCCCGCGCAGATCGACGTCAACGCCTATACCTCGGTCGCGGCGGTGGTGGAAGAAGCCTTCGGCAGGTTCAGCGAACGCCCCGCGTTTGCCAGCTTCGGCAAGTTCCTGAGCTACGGCGAGATCGACACGCTGAGCCGCCAGTTCGCCGGCTACCTGACCGGCGTGCTGGGCCTGAAGAAGGGCGACCGGCTCGCCATCATGCTGCCCAACGTGCTGCAGTACCCGATCGCACTGTTCGGCGCGTTGCGCGCCGGGCTGGTAGTGGTCAACACCAACCCGCTCTACACCGCGCGCGAGCTCAGGCACCAGTTGGAGGATTCCGGCGCCAAGGCCATCGTGGTGCTGGACAACTTCGCCTCCACGCTGCAGGAAGTCATCGGCCAGACCCACGTCGAGCACGTGGTCACCACCGGCATCGGCGATCTGCTGGGGTTCCCGAAGGGCGCGCTGGTCAACTTCGTGCTCAAGCACATCAAGAAGATGGTGCCGGCCTACTCGCTGCCGCGCGCGGTGCGTTTCCGCGATGCCCTGGCCAAGGGCGCCTCGCACCCGATGCCCAGGGTCGAGCTCGGTCACGGCGACCTGGCTTTCCTGCAATACACCGGCGGCACCACCGGAGTGGCCAAGGGCGCGATGCTCAGCCATGGCAACATGGTCGCCAACATGATGCAGGCCAGCGCCTGGATCGGCGACTTGGCCAAGCCCGGCGAGGAGGTGATCATCACCGCCCTGCCGCTGTATCACATCTTCTCGCTGACCGCGAACGGCCTGGTGTTCATGCGACTGGGCGGGCTCAACTGGCTGATCACCAATCCGCGCGACATGCCCGGCTTCGTCAAGGAGCTGAAGAAATCCGGCTTCACCGCGCTGACCGGCGTCAACACGCTGTTCAACGGCTTGCTCAATACACCCGGTTTCGCCGACGTGGACTTCTCCCGCCTGCACCTGACCCTGGGCGGCGGCATGGCCGTGCAACGCGCGGTGGCCGAGCGCTGGAAGAAGACCACCGGCTGCACCCTGGCCGAGGCCTACGGCCTGACCGAAACCTCGCCGGCCGTGTGCATCAACCCGCTTGACCTGGCCGATTACAACGGTTCGATCGGCCTGCCTGTGCCTTCCACCGACGTGGCGATCTGGTCCGAGGACAACCAGCCGCTGCCGATCGGCGAAACCGGCGAATTGATGGTGCGCGGCCCCCAGGTGATGCAGGGCTACTGGCAGCGACCCGAGGAAACCGCCAAGGTGCTCGGCGCCGACGGCTGGCTGCATACCGGCGACATCGCACGCATGGACGAGAGCGGCTACGTCTACATCGTCGACCGCAAGAAGGACATGATCCTGGTGTCCGGCTTCAACGTTTATCCGAACGAGGTCGAGGACGTGGTCATGCAGCACCCGGGCGTGGCCGAGGTCGCCGCGGTGGGCGTGCCGGACGAGCACTCCGGCGAAGTGGTGAAGGTGTTCGTGGTGCGCAAGGACCCGGCCCTTACCGCCGAGGCGCTCAAACAGTTCTGCCACGACAACCTGACCGGTTACAAGCGGCCGCGCCACGTCGAATTCCGCGATTCGCTGCCCAAGTCCAACGTCGGCAAGATCCTCCGCCGCGAACTGCGCGACGAGAGGAAACCCACGGAGGCACCCGCCGGCTGACGTACAGCGCGCTAGCGTCGCCTGCGCTGGTCGCACCGCCTTCTTGCCGGCGGGAAGGCACTAAGCCACTCCAAACGGAGGACACCATGAAGTGCTCGCTGGCTGTTCCTTGCTTCCTGCTCTTGCTCGCATCGGCCTGCACGGCGGCGAAAGAGGCTGCGCCCGCCGCGCCGGGTGTCGACGCCGATTCTCCTGCCGAGGTTGGGCAGACAGCGGCAGGCGTCAAGGTTCCGCCAGAGATGAACCGACTTTATCCCCGGATCGGAAAATGGCAGGCCACCATCCGTACGCTGCCAAGCGCCGCTTCGCCGCAAGGCGGCGTCGACAACGGCATCATGGCGATCGAAAAGGGGCCTGGAGGGTTTTCCATCGTGCAGAACTTCCGATCACGCGGCATCAGCGGCCACGTGATCGGCCAGGGCTACACGTGGTGGGACACGCAGACCAGCTCGTACAAGAGCGTCTGGTGCGACAACGTGCAAGGCTGCACCGAATTCACGACCGCGGTCCTAGGCCGTTCCTGGACGGTCGAACTGGATGGCACCGCCAACGGCAGGAAGGTCCACACGACCATTCGCGCGACCATGAGCCCGGATCGCGATTGCATCCACGAAGAATTTGCCAACGCCTATGACGGCGGGCCTCCCAGGACGGAAACGGTGAGCGAATACCGGCGGATCATCCCGGGCATGCCGGCGGACAAACAGCCGTCCTGTCAAAAGGAAAACGACAGCTCGCCGCGGTAGCCGGTCGACGGCCGCCGGGATCGAACCCGGGTGATCGCAGCACGGGCCGGGCCGTTACTCCTCGCGCCAATGCTCCAGGATGTCCGCGTAGCCGCCCAGCAGGTTCCACAGCGGCACCTGCTTGTCCTCGGGAATGCGCGAATAGGCGAAGCCGATGTGGCGGTCGGAAATGCGCGCAACCACCGCTTCCAGATGGATGTGCAGGTCGCGGCCGAAAATCATGTCCAGCATCCAGCTCTGCCCGAGTTCCCCTTGCCAGCCCAGCGGCCGGCGCAGCAGTGCGCCCGTGGCCGAGATGTCGACCAGTTCGGTCGGGTGCGACTGCACGCCGTGGCTCATCAGCACGGTCGTCTCGATACGCATGCGCGCGGGCCGCAGGAACTTCGGGCCCGAGTCATCCGCAACGTTGTCTTCGATCGTCATCTAGCTCCCCAAGCGAGGCGGCCCCCGGGCCTCCTGCGACGTCACTGCGATCGTACGGCGCATTCCGCGATTTTCGATGGCTGGCCGCTGAAGCGGTCGTCCTGACCAACCAGCCATTCGCGGCCCGCATCCCCTGTCCTTCGAGGGCGCAGGCAACCTTTCTGCCGCACCATGGCATCACGAAGCAAACGTCATGCCATCGACCGGACCGGACGCGACATCATCCCATATTCCGCGGATGATCCATCCAGGTGCCGCAGGTGGCGTCAGCAGGACGCAGCGTGTCACATGCTGCCCAAGTGCAGTGGCCGCCGGGTGCCGCGTGCTGTCCGCCGCGCGCTAGCCGCAAAGGCCCTCGCCCACTGGACTTGCCGCGGCGCTGCGGCTAACCTGTTCCACATGCCCGGATTCCAGCGTGCGCCGTGCCGGTCGGTTCCGGCCACCGCGGCACGCATTCCAGGATCCCGGCAGATCGATTGGAAACCGTCCGTGGCGCAGTGTCGCCGTCCTGTCTTGCGTTCTTGCCAGGGCTTGGCTCCCTGCCCGGACGCCTTGGTGGTTGCCTGAGCCCGCCTGATCGAACCGCCATTCCGTGCGACTTCGTCATGCGATACGCGAAGACGGCTCCCGCCGGAAAGCGGCAAGCCAGCTTGACCGGCCGCCGGCCCGAAGCCGCGGTCGCGAGGGGATATCCGTCCGCAGGGCGCCGCCCCGCGACGACGAAAGGTTGAAGCATTGCCGGCCGCGTGAGCGGCCCCACGACATGCATTGATGAGCACAGAACCGCAGCAGCCGGCCGTACCGTCGCAGGACGCCTTCGCGTCGATCCCCCAGCAGCAGGAAATGCCGCTGGCGGTCGTGCGCGGCGAACCTATGCTGCAGATGCCGCAGGACCTGTACATTCCGCCGGATGCGCTGGAAGTCTTCCTCGAAGCGTTCGAGGGCCCGCTCGACCTGCTGCTGTATCTGATCCGCCGGCAGAACCTGGACATTTTGGACATCCCGATTGCCGAGATCACCCGGCAATACATGCAATACATCGACATGATGCGGGACGTGATGCGGCTGGAACTGGCCGCCGAATACCTGCTGATGGCCGCGATCCTGGGCGAGATCAAGTCGCGCCTGCTGCTGCCGCGGCCGCCGGTGGAGGAAGGCCTCGAAGACGATCCGCGCGCCGAGCTGGTGCGCCGGTTGCAGGAATACGAGCGTTTCAAGAAGGCCGCCGAGGACATCGAAACGCTGCCCAGGCTCGAGCGCGACACGGTGGTCGTGCAGGCCGACGTCGGCGAACGCAACGTGGTCAAGCTGCCGCCACCGCTGGATCTGAAGGAAATGCTGCTGGCGCTCAAGGACGTCATGCATCGCGCGGAGCTCTTCGGCCACCACGCGATCAAGCGCGAGGCTTTGAGCGTACGCCAGCGCATGGGCGAACTGCTGAGCCGGCTCGAAGACGGAACGTTCCATCGTTTCGAGAGCTTGTTCGATCCCAACGAAGGCCGCCTGGGCGTGGTGGTCACGTTCCTGTCCATGCTCGAACTGGCCAAGGAAATGCTGGTGGAGATCGTGCAGGAAGAACCGCTGGCGCCGATCTACATCAAGGCCAGGGCCGCGCTGGCCGAAGAAAGCGATCCATTCCCGGACGACATGCCGGTTCCCGCCGCCGCCGAATAGGGCGCGGCCTCATCTGACCTGACAGGCCATGCAGATCGAGCAACTCAAACCGATCATCGAGGCAGCCCTTCTCGCCGCCAGCCAACCGCTGACCGTGGCGCAGTTGGGCGACCTGTTCGTCGAGGAAGACCAGGTCGACCGCGAAGCGATCGCCCGTGCGCTCGAAGCGCTAGCCGAAGATTGCAGCGGCCGCGGCATCGAGCTCAAAGAGGTGGCCTCCGGCTTCCGCTACCAGGTCCGCCAGGACGTGCACCCATGGGTGTCGCGCATGTGGACCGAGAAGCCCAGCCGCTATTCGCGCGCCCTGCTGGAGACACTGGCGTTGATCGCCTACCGCCAGCCGATCACCCGCCCCGAGATCGAACAGATCCGCGGCGTGGTGGTGTCCTCGAATATTGTCAAAACCCTGGAAGAACGCGAATGGATCCGCGTGGTCGGCCACCGCGACGTGCCCGGCCGGCCGGCCCTGTTCGGCACCACCCGCGCCTTCCTGGACTACTTCAATCTCAAATCGCTGGACGAACTGCCGCCGCTTTCCGAAATCCGCGACATGGAAGACCCCCAGCTCCGGCTTGACCAGGAGCCGCTGCCGCCGCGGGTGATCAAGGACCTGCCGATCGATCCGGATGAGGAAACCGGGGCAGCCGGGGACACGTCTGACCCGTCCGTCACTGACCCATCCGTGGACGCCGAACCGGCCGTCGACGTCGCCACCGCCGAGGCCGGAGCGGACACCGCCACGGCCCAGGCCATCGAACCCGCCGAGCCTGCGTCCGACGAGGACGCGCTCACCCCATCCGCCACTGCCGACGAGGCAGCAGCCCCTGCGGACGTCGAACCCGACGCCGCCGAGCAGGACACCGAGGAGTACCGCGCATGACTGCGCCGCAGAAATCCGTATTGACCCTGAAGCGCGAAACCCGCGCCGATACCATCGACACCCCCGCCCTGGAAGAACGCCTGCACAAGGTGCTGGCCAACGCGGGCCTGGGCTCGCGCCGCATGCTTGAGCAGCGCATCCAGGCCGGCGAGGTCGAGCTCAACGGCGCGCCCGCCGAAATCGGCGCCAGCGTCCACGCCGGCGACCGCGTGGTGCTCGACGGCAAGCAGTTCGTCGTCGCCACCGACAATCGTGATGACACCGAAGTCCTGCTCTACCACAAGCCCGAAGGCGTGCTGACCACCCGCGAGGACCCGGAAGGCCGCCCCACCGTGTTCGAACAGTTGCCGCGTCTGAAGGGCGCACGCTGGGTCGCCGTGGGTCGCCTGGACATCAACACCACCGGGCTGCTGCTGCTCACCACCGACGGCGAGCTGGCCAATGCGCTGATGCATCCCAAGAGCGGCCTCGGTCGCGAGTATCTCTGCCGCGTCCATGGCGAAGTGCCGGACGAGGTGATCGAGAAGCTCAAGGCCGGCGTCGAACTGGAAGACGGCCCCGCACGCTTCGACGAGATCGCCATCATCAGCCGCGGCGGCAGCCACAGCTGGTTCCGCGTGGTGATCCGCGAAGGCCGCAACCGCGAGGTGCGCCGCCTGTGGGATTCGCAGGGTTTCCTGGTCAGCCGCCTGAAGCGGATCCGCTATGGCGCCATCGAGCTGCCGCGCACGCTGCGCCGTGGCGACAGCGAGGCGCTTGCCGAAGACGCCATCAAAGATCTGCGCAAGTCCGCCGGCCTGGGGCCGGCCCAGCCGGCACTCACGCTGAGTCCGGTGTTGCACCAGCGCCGCGCCAACCGCAGCGTCACCGAATACCGTCCCGAGCGCGGTACCACCGGCGGCTGGAGCAGCGCCTACCAGGACGAGGCGCGCGAAATCCGCGCCTTCGACCGCATCCGCGAAGAACCCACGCGCGGCAGGCAGCAGCGTCGTCGCCCGGGCAAGGAAGTCAACGGCAACGTCGCCCGCCCCGAGCGCCCGGCCAGCCCCGGCCGCCGCAAGAGCAAGCGCGGCGTGGCGCCGGGCCAGGAGCTGCCGTCGGTACGTACCTGGTTCGCGGGCGAAAGCCGCGACGGCGGCGCCCGTGGCCAGGCTTCCACCGGCAACAAGCCCGGCGGCAACGCGGCTGGCGGCAATCGCCGCGGCGGCAAGCCGGCCGGCGGTCGCGGCGGCGAGGCGCGTAGCGCCAGCCCCTACGCCGGCTTCAGCGGTGGCGGCGGCAACCGGAACGGCAATCGCCAGGGCGGCTCGCCCGGCCAGGGCGGCCGGCCGCAGAACCGTGGCAACCGCCCGCAGGGCCAAGGTGGTGGCCGCCCGCAAGGCAGCGGTGGCGGCGGCCGCGGCGGCAACCGGCACGGCAATCGCTGATGAGCGTGCGCATCTACCACAACAGCCGCTGTTCCAAATCGCGCGGCACGCTCGAATTGCTGCAGGCACGCGGCATCGAGCCGGAGGTGGTCAACTATCTCGACACGCCGCCCAGCGTGGCCGAGCTCAAGACCCTGCTGCGCCAGCTCGGCATGGAGCCGCGCCAGCTGCTGCGCACGGGCGAGCCGGAGTACAAGGAACTGGCGCTGGCCGATCCGGCCATGAACGATGAAGCCATCCTGCAGGCGATGGTCAGTCACCCCAAACTGATCGAACGGCCGATCGTGGTCGCCAACGGCAAGGCCGTCATCGGCCGCCCGCCCGAAGCGGTCCTCGCCGTTCTGGACTGACACCACGCCCCGCCAGCGGCTCTCCGGGGAGGCCCACTCGCGCGGCGGCCTGCCGGCTGCCGCCGGATAGACTCGATCGGCCGCCCGGACAGCTGTCCCATACTGCCCCGGCGTTGGGCGGTCCCTCCGCCTCGCATCGATCCGGCCATGGTGGGCTGAAGCCCACCATGGCCGGATCAATGGTCGCCGCGGTATTTCTTCTCGCCGGCGGTCACCGCCACGTCCAGCCGGTTTTCCGGCGGCGCCAGGGGGCAGGTGGCGAACGGGGTGAACGCGCAGGGCGGGTTGTAGGCCTTGTTGAAATCCAGCTCCACCCTGCCCGGCTTGTCCAGGCCGCCGGCCGGCAGCGCGGCGTAGAAGAAGCGCGCGGCGCCGTAGGTTTCCTTGCCCGAGGTGCGGTCGGCGATCACGAAAAACAGCTCGCCGCCCGGCTCTTCCTGGTAGGGAAGCAGTTCGAATGTCTGGCCGTCGCGCTGGAACACCGCCTTGCCTGGCACGTCGACGTCCTCGATGGTGCCGATCACCGAACCGATCGGAAGCTTGTGGGCGGGCTGGAACGGCACCCAGTCGGCCTCGATGCGCCAGGACGGGTCGATCGGGAAAGACTCGATGCCGAGGAAGTGCGCGCGGGCCGGCGCGGCCGGATCCTTCACGCGCAGCGCCTTGCGGCCGTCGCGGTCGATCACGTAAAAGCTCGCGCTGCCGAAGCGAACGGTGGACGGACCTTCGGCACCTGCGTGCATGTCGTCGACCAGCACCGCGTCGGTGACCGCCCTGCCGTCGACGGTGGCGCCCGAGGCAGGGTCCAGCGCGATGCGCATGCTGCCGTCTGCTGCCAGCGTGAGCGTGCCCAGGTGCGCGGGACCGGCCTTGAGCACGATGTCGTTGTCCGCGGCGCTACCCACGCGGTGGGTGCCCTCGTGCAGCCATTCCAGTCCGATCAGGCTCAGCCAGCCGTCCGACGCCGTCAGCCGTGCCACGCGGTCGGCGCGCCACTGTTCGATCTGGCGAGTGTACGGATCGGTATCGGCGGCGTGCACGGCAACGGCTCCCAGGGTGATGGCGGCAAGAAACAGGCTGGCGCGAAGCATGGGCTCTCCAGCTTGGGGTGGCTTGTGAGTATAGACGCAGCCCCTGCAGGAGCGCCGCTTGGGCGCGATCCGGATGCCGTCACCCGCTCTCGTAGGAGCCCACTTGTGGGCGATGCTGTGCTTTTGACGGGTCCATCGGAGCAGGAGCATCGCCGCTCCTACAGCGGCGTGGCGGCTAACGCCGGATGGTCAGCGGCCGCGCAGGAACAGGCGATCCAGTTCGCCGAGCGAAAGCTGCACCCAGGTCGGTCGACCATGGTTGCACTGCCCGGACCGTTCGGTCGCTTCCATCTCGCGCAGCAGCGCGTTCATTTCCGGATGGGTCAGCCGCCGGCCAGCGCGTACCGAGCCGTGGCAGGCCATGGTCGAAAGCAACTCGTTCTCCAGCTCCTGCAGACGACGCGAGCTGCCGTGCTGTGCCAGCTCCGCCAGCACGTCGGTGGCGAGCTGGTTGACGTCGGCGCCTTCGAGCAACGCGGGAATGCGCCGCACCACCACGGTCGAAGGTCCGCTGCGCGACAGTTCCAGGCCCCAGTCGGCCAGTGCCTCGGCGTGTTCCTCGGCGGCAGCGGCCTCTTTCGCACTGACCGACAGGGCGAGCGGCACCAGCAGCATCTGCGAACGCAGGCTGCTGCAGGCACGGCCGGCCTTGAGCTTCTCGTAGGTGATGCGCTCGTGCGCGGCGTGCATGTCCACCAGCACCAGGCCGTGCGCATTCTCGGCCAGGATATAGATGCTCTTGAGCTGCGCGATGGCGAAACCCAACGGCGGTGCCTGGCTCTCGTCTGCGTCAGGCATCGCCACGGGCGCGCCATCCGCCGCGGCGGGCCGCTCGCCCAGCAGCGTGGCGTAGTCGGCCAGCGGCTCGTCGCGCAGGCCCAGGCTGAGCCGGCTCTGCGCGAACGGTGCCGGTCGCGCGGAGCCGATCCCGGGATACGCATACGCCGGGGCCGTGACGGGTTCGGGCGGCGCGGCGAAACCGGCCTGCCCTGCGCGCGTCTGCGCCAGTGCCTCGTGCAGGCTGCGGAACAGGAAATCGTGCACCAGCCGCTGTTCGCGGAAACGCACCTCGTGCTTGGCCGGATGGACGTTCACGTCGACGCCCGCCGGATCCAGCTCCAGGTAAAGCACGAACGCCGGATGGCGGCCGTGGAACAACACGTCCGCATAGGCCTGGCGCACGGCGTGGGCGACCACGCGGTCGCGCACCAGCCGGCCGTTGACGTAAAAGTACTGGCCGTCGGCCTGCGCACGCGAGGCGGTCGGCAGGCCGACCCAGCCGGACAACTGCATTCCCGCTGCGGCGTGTTCGATGCGCAGGCTCTGCGCAGGAAAGCCCTCGCCCAACACCTCGGCCACGCGTAGCAGCGCGGTGGCGTGATCCTGGCAGGACTTGAACAGCCGCAGCGGCCTGCCGTTGTGGCTCAGGCGGAATTCCACCGTGCGCCGCGCCAGTGACAGCGACTTCAGCAGGTCGTCGATGTGCGCGAATTCGGTGCGCTCCGCGCGCAGGAATTTGCGCCGCGCCGGCACGTTGAAGAACAGGTCGCGCACTTCGACGCTGGTGCCGACCGGGTGTTGCGCCGGCCGCACCGGCTGCATGCGGCCGCCGTCCACTTCCAGCCGGAACGCACTGTCGGCGTCGCGCAGGCGAGAGGTCAGTGCGAAACGGGCCACCGACGCGACCGAGGCCAATGCCTCGCCGCGGAAACCCATGCTGGCGACGTGCTCCAGGTCGTCGAAGCTGCCGATCTTGCTCGTCGCGTGGGACGCCACCGCCAGAGCCAGCTCGTCCGGCGCGATGCCGCCGCCATCGTCGCGCACGCGGATCAATCGTGCGCCGCCCTGCTCGATGTCCACCTCGATGCGGGTGGCGCCGGCGTCGAGGCTGTTCTCGACCAGTTCCTTGACCACCGAGGACGGTCGCTCGATCACCTCGCCGGCGGCGATCTGATTGATGAGGTCGGAGGGAAGCTGGCGGATGACGGGCATCGCGCAAGCTTAAAGCGTAGGCGTGGCGTTGCCCATGCCGGGACAGGGGTGCCGGGGGCCGGGATCAGCCCGCGGGGATCGCCAGCACCGCCCCGGCCTGCAGCGCATCGCTGCTCATGCGGTTGGCGCTCTTGAGCGCACGGACGCTTACGCCGTAGTGGCGGGCGATGCTGCCCAGGTTCTCGCCGCGCTCGACCCGGTGCAGGTCGCGCACGTTGGCGTCGGCGCGGGCGCTGGCCATCGACGTGGCCGGCCTGGCGGTGGACGCAAGGGTGCCGTTGCGGCGCATCGCCTGCGCGGCAAACCAGGTGCCGGGCGGCGGGGTGGCTTCGAAGTAGTTGCGCACGCCGCCCATGACCGCCTCGGCCAACTTGCGCTGGTGCTTGGGATCGCGCAGCTTGCGCTCTTCGGTCGGATTGCTGATGAAGGCGGTCTCGACCAGGATCGACGGCACGTCCGGCGAGCGCAGCACCACGAAGTTGGCGTGCTCGACGTAGCCGCGGTGGGTCGGGCCCAGCTTGGCCAGTGCCTTGAGCACGTTGCCGGCGATCGCGTCGCTGGCCTGGATCGCGTAGCCCTGCTGCAGGTCCAGCAATACGGCCGCGAGGCTGTCGTCCTTGTCGTCCAGCGACACGCCGCCAATCAGGTCGGCGCGGTTCTCGCGGTCGGCCAGCCAGCGCGCCGCCTCGGAGGTCTTGCCGCGCGGCGACAGGACCCACACCGACGAACCCTTGGCGTCGCCGCTGCGGAAGGAGTCGGCATGGATCGAAACGAACATGTCCGCGTTCTGCTCGCGGGCGATCTGGTAGCGGCGCTTGAGCGGAATGAAGGAGTCGCCGTCACGCGTCAGCACGGCCTTCATGCCCGGCTGCTTGTTGATCTCGTCGGCCAGTGCGCGGGCCACCGCCAGGGTGACGTCCTTCTCCTGCGTGCCGCTGGGGCCATGCGCGCCAGGGTCGACGCCGCCGTGGCCGGCATCGACCGCGACGATCACCTTACGCTCGCCACCGAGCAGCGCAGCCGCCTGTTTTGCCCCCGCGCCCACGCTGTTGTGGGTCGGCTTGATGCCGGCCAGGGCACCCGGCTTGCCGTCGTCGGCCGAGGCATCTCCACCCGGGTAGAGATCCAGCACCAGGCGATAGCCGTGTTCGCCGGAGGGCTTGAGCAGGAAGCTTTTCGATTGCGCGCCGTCAGTGGCGCGCGTCAGCAGGCGCAACTCGCCGCCCGCCTTGTCGCTCTCCAGGCCCTGATAGAGGCCCTGGGCGGCGGGAACATCGAATCCGCGGGCCAGGCCGCTGCCGTCCAGGTCCAGCGCGATCGTGTCGCCATCGCGGCTGAGCTTGTAGTGGACCGGGCCGGACAGGTCGAATACCACGCGGGTGTACTCGGGGCCGGCCCAGACGCGCGCAGCCTGCACGTCGGCTGCCTGCGCGGGACACAGCGGCAGCGCGGCGGCAAGAGCCACCAGACCGAGATTTCCCAGGCGCGCGAGCGTACGTGTCATGGCGCCGATTGAAACCCAGCAAAAACGCGATTGCAAGGGTTTTTCCCTTGGATATCCATAACCTGCACCGTATTTGTCATCCGAACCCAAGGTATCGGCGGCAAGCCGCGCTTTTGCAGTGCAAATCCGGCCGGATCGGCAGCGGGATGCTTTTTTCTTACGGAACCGTAACTTAGCTTTCGCCCAGGCGGCCCAACAGGGCTTCGCCGCGGGCGCTACGGGGCTCGGCGCGGGCGCGTCGCCCGCTGCCGGTGTGCTCCAGCTCCAGCACCAGATCCGCCGCCGGCAGCGCGCCGGTGCCGCGCTCGGGCCACTCCACCAGTACCAGCGCGTCGGGGTCGCCCAGCGCGTCCAGCCCCAGCCATTCCAGTTCGCCCGGGTCGGCGATGCGGTAAAGGTCCAGGTGCCAGGCAGCGAGATCGCCGGCGCGATAGGACTCGACCAGGCTGTAGGTCGGGCTCTTGACCCGCTCGCCCACGCCCAGCGCGGTCAACAACGCACGGGCGAAACTGGTCTTGCCGGCGCCGAGATCGCCGTGCAGGTAGATCACCAGGCCGCCGTCGACCGCGACGGCGAAGCGTTGCGCCAGGGCGCTGGTGGCGGTGTCGTCGGGGAGGGTCCAGTAGCTCATGCATCCAGTCCGTTGAGCAGGCGGCGAAGGGGGGAAAGCAGATCGCTGGCGACGAGTCCGCGCTCGCCCTCGCGTGCGGCCCGGTCGCCAGCGCGTGCATGCAGGCCTACGCCCAGGCGTGCGGCGTCACGCGCCGTGCAGCCCTGCGCCAGCAGCGCGGCGATCAGGCCGGTGAGCAGGTCGCCCATGCCGCCCGAGGCCATACCCGGGTTGCCCCACGGACAGACGTCCAGACGGCCATCCGGATCGGCAATCAGCGAACCCGCACCCTTGAGGACCGCGACGGCACCGAAGTGCCGGGCAAGCGCGCGGACGGCGACGAAACGGTCGCGCTCGACCTCGGCAATGGCGCAGCCGAGCAACCGGGCGGCCTCGCCGGGATGCGGCGTGAGCACCACCTGGCGCGCGGCATCGAAACGGCGCGGCTCGGCGGCGAGCAGGTTCAGCCCATCGGCATCGAGCACCAGCGATTGCGGAGCGTCCAGCGCGGTCAGCCACAACGCGTGGCCCCAGGCGCCCTGCCCCAGCCCCGGGCCGACGGCCAGCACGCTGGCGCGCTCCAGCAACGGTTCCAGCGCCTGTGGCCCGTTGACCGCATGCGCCATCAGTTCGGGGCGGGCGGCGTTGAGCGCGACCAGGTGTTCCGCCCGTGTCGCCACGCTGACCAGGCCGGCGCCGCCCCGCAGCGCAGCTTCGCCGCACAGGCGGACCGCACCGGCGGTGCCGTGCTCGCCGCCGATGGCGAGCACGTGTCCGTTGCGGCCCTTATGCACATCGCGCGGGCGCGGCGGCAGGGTGGCCGCTTCGAGCACCTGCGCGTCCGGTGCCGGCCCGTCCTGCCACAGGGTTTCGGGCAGGCCCAGCGTGGCCAGCTCCAAAAACCCTGTGCGTGCGCTGGCCTGCCCGGTGTGCAGGCCGCGCTTGGCAGCGATGAAGCTCACCGTGAGCTGGGCGCGCACCGCCACGCCGGGGCAATGACCGGTGTCCGCATCCAGGCCCGAAGGCACGTCCAGCGCCAGGATCGGCGCGCCGGCCGCGTTGAGGCGCTCGATCAGGGCGGCTGCGGCCGGTTGTGGCGGACGGTTCAGGCCGATGCCGTAGAGCGCATCGACATGCACGTCGGCGTGGGGCAATGCGGCGCTGTCTTCCCAGTGGCGCACCGGCAGGCCGGCCTGCTCGCAGGCCGCGCGCGCGCGGGCCGCGTCGCCTTCGCCCACGGTATCCGCCAGCGCCACGACTTCGACCGCCAGCCCGGCCTCGTGGGCCAGCAGGGCGACCAGGTAGCCGTCGCCGCCGTTGTTGCCCGGTCCGCAGTACACCGCGATGCGCTGCGCGTGCGGCCAGTGCCGGCGCAGGCTGGCAAACGCGGCGGCGGCCGCCCGCCGCATCAGTTCGCCGGCGGGGATACCCAGCGCCTCGATGGCGCGCCGGTCGAGCGCGCGTACCTGGGCTACGGTGTAGAGGGCGTGGCAATGCGGCGCAGTCATGGGCCGATTATAGGTGTGGCCCGCAATTACAATGGCGCCATGTCCGTTGTTCCCTCCCCCGATCACGCCGCGCTGGCCCGCGATATCAAGCTGTGGGCGCGCGAGCTCGGTTTCGCGCAAACCGCGATCAGCGGCGTCGAGCTGGGCGATGACGAGTCGCACCTGGCGCGCTGGCTGGGCGAAGGCCTGCACGGCGAGATGGATTACATGGCCCGCCACGGCACCCGCCGCAGCCGGCCGGCCGAGCTGGAGCCGGGCACGCTGCGAGTGATTTCCGTACGCATGGATTACCGCGCGCCCGGCGCCCGCCACGCCTGGGACGTGCTGAACGATGGTGAGGCGGGCTATGTATCCCGCTACGCACTCGGCCGCGACTATCACAAGCTGATGCGCAACCGCCTGCAGAAGCTGGCCGAGCGCATCCGCGCGGCCATCGGCGAGTTCGGCTACCGCGCCTACGTCGATTCGGCCCCGGTGCTGGAAAAGGCGCTCGGCCGCAATGCGGGGCTGGGCTGGATCGGCAAGCACACCGTGCTGATCAACAAGGATGCCGGCTCGTACTTCTTCCTCGGCGAGCTCTACACCGACCTTCCGCTGCCAGTGGATGCGCCGGCCACCGCGCACTGCGGCACCTGCTCGCGGTGCATCGACGTCTGCCCGACCCAGGCCATCCTCGGCCCTTACCGGCTCGACGCGCGGCGCTGCATTTCCTACCTCACCATCGAGTTGAAGGGCTCGATTCCCGAGGAACTGCGCGCGCCGATGGGCAACCGCATCTTCGGCTGCGACGACTGCCAGCTGGTGTGCCCCTGGAACAAGTTCGCGCAGGACGCCACCGAGCCGGATTTCGCCCCACGGCACAGCCTGGACGGGGCGAAGCTGGTGGAGCTGTTTGCCTGGAGCGAGGAGGAGTTCCTGCGGCGCACCGAGGGGATGGCGATCCGCCGCACCGGATACGAGGGCTGGCTGCGGAACATCGCGGTGGCGCTGGGCAATGCACCTTCGTCGACGGAAGTGGTGGCCGCGCTGCGTGCGCGCGAACGGCATCCTTCGCCCGTCGTCCGCGAGCACGTGGCCTGGGCGCTGGCACGGCACAGGGACCAGCTCCTGTAGGGTAGGCTTCAGCCCACCGCTTCGATGGCGCCCGCGAGCGATGGGCTGAAGCTCACCCGACGCCGTCAACTACGGCGTTCGTGGATGGCGGCAATCAGCGCGCAGGTGGCCGCATCCAGCGGCGGCACGTCGGACTGCTCGCCGCGCAGCGCCGGCAGGATCTGCCGCGCGATGCTCTTGCCCAGCTCCACGCCCCACTGGTCAAACGCGTTGATGCCCCACAGGTGGCCGAGCAGGAACACCTTGTGCTCGTACAGTGCGATCAGCGCGCCCAGGCTTTCCGGGGTGAGCGCATCGAGCAGGATCACCGAGCTGGGGCGGTCGCCCGGGAAGGTGCGCTGCGCGGCCAGTTCGTGCCCTCCGTCCGGGCTTTCCGCCAGCGCTTCCTCGGCGGTCTTGCCCAGCGCCAGCGCGGCAGCCTGTGCAAGCAGGTTGGACAGTAGCGCATCGTGGTTGCCGTGCAACGGGTGGGCCGGGTTGACGATGCCGATCAGGTCCAGCGGCACCACTTCGGTGCCCTGGTGCAGCGCCTGGAAGTAGGCGTGCTGGGCGTTGGTGCCCACGCTGCCCCACACCACCGGCACGGTCGGCTGGCCGACCGGCACGCCCTGTGGCGTCACCGATTTGCCCAAGCTCTCCATCTCCAGTTGCTGCAGGTAGCTCGGCAGGTCGCCGAGCAGGTCCGCATAGGGCACCACCGCGCGCGTGGGATGACCCAGCACG
Source organism: Frateuria hangzhouensis (assembly GCF_026410505.1). GTDB lineage: Bacteria > Pseudomonadota > Gammaproteobacteria > Xanthomonadales > Rhodanobacteraceae > Frateuria_A > Frateuria_A hangzhouensis. Next base: position 79,141 of record NZ_JAPMIU010000008.1, on the reverse strand, counting down.
TCGCGGTTCCAGATCTCGACAAGTGCCAGCAACACCGGCAGGTTTTCCTGCCATGGCGCGCTGCGGAAGTGGTCGTCCATGCGGGCGCCGCCGGCCAGCACCGCGCGGAAGCCTTCCATGCCGACCGCCAGCGCCAGCGACAACCCGACTGCCGACCACAACGAGTAGCGCCCGCCGACGTAGTCCCACATCGGGAAGATCTGCTTCAGCGGCACGCCCCAGCTTCCGGCCACTTCGGTGTTGGCGCTGACCGCCAGGAAATGCCGCGCCACCGCGCGCTCGTCGCCATTGCAGGCCTCCGAAATCCAGCCTCGCAGCACGTTGCCGTTGAGCAGCGTCTCCTGCGTGGTGAAGGTCTTGGAGACCATCACCACCAGCGTGGTCTTCGGGTCGAGTCGGTTGATCAGGTCGAACGCGGCCTGGCCGTCGACGTTGGTCAGGAAGTGGCTGCGCACCTTCGGCGTGCGGAACGGCGCCAGTGCGGCGACCGCCAGCCGCGGGCCCAGGTCGGAACCGCCGATGCCGATATTGACGATGTCGGTCACCGTCCCGGGCAGACCCAGGGCTTCCTGGCGACCGTCATGCACGGCATCGACCAGTTCGCCGATGCGCGCAAGCGTCGCCTCGATCTCGCGTTGCGCCTCGGCGGGTGCGGGTGAAGGCATCGCCGAGCCGCCGGCGCGCAGCGCCGTATGCAGCACCGCACGCCCTTCGGACGTGTTGATCGGCGCGCCGGCGAACATTGCATCGCGCGCGGCCTGCCAGCCACTGGACTCAAGTTGCGCGCCCAGCGCGTCCAGCGCCGGCACATCGAGCTTCTGCCGGCCGAGGTCGAGCAGCAGCGGCCCGGCGCGATGGCGCAGCCGCGCGCCGCGCGCCGGATCGGCGATCAGCGTGCGCAGGTGGGTCTGCGAAAGACGGCGGGCATGGTCGGCGAACAGCGAGGCGTACGTCGGGACGTTGGCTGGCATGGGCAGACGCGCTGGCTAGGGAAGCCTTGCATCTTAAGCCGGGCACGCGTGAGGAACACGTAGGGTGGGCTTCAGCCCACCGCCACGCCGCCGCAGATCAACGGTGGGCTGAAGCCCACCCTACCGTCTATCGCAGGTCAGGCCGCGGCCATCTGCTTGGGGATCGAACGGTTGGTGTGGCTGATGCGGTTGTCCGCATTCACATAGACCAGCGTCGGCTGGAACTTCTCCAGCTCCGCCTCGCTGAGCTGGACGAAGGCGGCGACGATGATCAGGTCACCGGCCTGCGCGCTGCGCGCGGCGCTGCCGTTGACCGAGATGATCCCGGAACCTTCCTCGGCGCGCAGCGCGTAGGTCACGAAGCGCTGCCCGCTGTTGATGTTCCACGCGTGGATCTGCTCGTACTCGCGGATGCCCGAGGCATCCAGCAACAGGCCGTCGATCGCGATCGAGCCCTCGTAGTGCAGCTCCGCGTGGGTCACCGTGGCGCGGTGGATCTTGGCCTTGAGCATGTTCAGGTGCATGGCGTATCTGGTTTCCGGCAGGAACAGCCTGCTGTCCGCCAATTATCGAGCCCCTCGCGCTGCATCGCAACATTGCGTCCTGCTCCCTCCCCCGCGGGCAGGGGGGAGGGTCGGGCGGGTCCCACCTGATTGCGAAGAACCCACTCCCTCCCAACCTCTCCCTGCAAGCCGGGGAGGGGCGATTGGCCATCCAAATCGCCAGCCGGCCGCGTGCCATAATGTGCGATTCCGCCGCAACGCCACCCCGCCATGAACCGCCGCCTGCTCGTCACCAACGCCCTGCCCTACGCCAACGGCCCGCTGCACATGGGCCACCTGTTGGGCTACATCCAGGCCGACATCTGGGTGCGCGCGCAGCGCATGGCGGGCAGCGAGGTGGTATACGTCTGCGCGGACGACGCCCACGGCACGCCGATCATGCTGGCGGCGCAGAAGGCCGGCACGACGCCGGAGGCCTTCATCGAGGGCATCCGCGCCGGCCATGAGGCGGATTTCGCCGGGTTCGGCGTGCACTTCGACCACTACCATTCGACCCACTCGGAAGAAAACCGCGAACTGGCGACGCTGATCTACACGCGCCTGCGCGAGGGCGGTTTCATCGCCCGCCGCGACATCAAGCAGCTGTTCGATCCGGAAAAGGAAATGTTCCTGCCGGACCGCTACATCAAGGGCACCTGCCCGCGCTGCGGCACGCCCGACCAGTACGGCGACAACTGCGAAAACTGCGGCGCCACCTATGCACCCACCGACCTGATCGAGCCCTACTCGGTGGTCTCCGGCGCCGCGCCGGTACTGCGCGATTCGGAGCATTACTTCTTCGAGCTGTCCAAATTCGAGGCCTTGCTGCGCGACTGGTTCGCCGGCCGCTACACCGGCGGCGCGCCGGTGGCCAACCCGGGCGTGGCGGCCAAGCTGCGCGAATGGCTGGACGCCGGCCTGAAGGACTGGGACATCTCGCGCGACGCGCCCTACTTCGGCTTCCCGATTCCCGATGCCCCCGGCAAGTTCTTTTATGTGTGGCTGGATGCGCCGGTTGGCTACCTCGCCAGCTTCAAGGCGCTGTGCGACAAGACCGGCCTGAAGTTCGACGACTTCCTCTCGCCATCCAGCCGCGCCGAAATGCACCATTTCATCGGCAAGGACATCATAAACTTCCACGGCCTGTTCTGGCCGGCGATGCTGCACGGCGCCGGTTTGCGCACGCCCACCGCGCTGCACGTCAACGGCTACCTGACCGTCAATGGCGCCAAGATGTCCAAGTCGCGCGGCACCTTCATCCAGGCGCGCACCTACCTCGACGCCGGCCTCAACCCCGAGTTCCTGCGCTACTACTTCGCCAGCATGCTCGACGACGCGCCGGTGGACGTGGACCTGGACCTGAAGGCCTTCGAGGAGCGCGTCAATTCGCACCTGGTCGGCAAGTGGGTGAACATCGCCAGCCGCACCGCCGGCTTCGTCCACAAGTTCTTCGACGGCCGCCTGGCTGCCCACTTCGGCACTGCCGAAAAAGAGCTATGGAACACGTTGCTGGAGCAGTACGACGGCATCGATGCGCTCTACGACGCGGGCGATTTCGCGGAAATCACCCGCCGGTTCGTGCTCATGGCAGACGTGGTCAACGGCCACATCGCCGCCACGGCGCCGTGGGCCATGGCCAAGGACGCGGCGCGGCGCGACGAGCTGCACCATGTCTGCTCGTTCGCGATCGCCGCCTTCCGGCTGCTCGCGGGCCTGCTTAAGCCGATCCTGCCGGCCACCGTCGCGGCGGCCGAAGCGTTCCTCCGCGCGCCGATCGTCGACTTCGACAATGCCCGCGCGGAACTGCACAACCACACGATCGGATCGTTCGAGCCGTTGCTCGGCCGCATCGATCCCAAGCGCATCGAGGCGATGATCGACGCTTCGAAAGAATCACTCGCGCCCGCTCCGGCGGTCGCGCCCAAGCCTTCCAGGGAAACCCGCAAGACCATGACCGAACCTGCCTCCGACACGCCCGCCACCATCTCCATCGACGACTTCGCCAAGCTGGACCTGCGCATCGGCAAGGTCACCACCTGCGAGCTCGTGGAGGGTTCGGACAAGCTGCTGCGCTTCGAGCTGGACGCAGGTCCCTTGGGCATGCGGCAGATCTTCTCCGGCATTCGCGCCGCCTACGCCGAGCCGGAAAAGCTGGTGGGCCGCAACGTGGTGTTCGTCGCCAACCTTGCGCCGCGCAAAATGCGGTTCGGCCTGTCCGAGGGGATGATCCTGTCCGCCGGCGAAGGCGGCGGCGATCTGTTCCTGCTCGATGCCGACCAGGGCGCCAGGCCCGGCGCCACCGTTCGCTGAAAGCCTGCTTTCGTAGGAGCCCGCTTGCGGGCGATGCTTTTCGCGAATTGAAGAAGAGCATCGCCCGCCAGCGGGCTCCTGCAGGATCCGGAGCGCGTGTTCAGCGCGCGTAGGTAACGAAGAAGCCCACCAGGTCGCCGTTCTCGTTGTACGCCTCCAGGTCCACGAAGTGATAGCCGCGCGCGGCGTACTCGGCGTGGCTCTTGGTCAGCTTGTTGGCCATGTGGTTCTTGCGGAAGCCCAGCGTGGCGTCGACGAACACGGTGACGGTGTCGGCGGAGACGGACTCTGCCTGCGCCGGGGTGGCATGCGCCAGGCACAGCGTGCCGCCGATGCCGACGGCGGCGGCCAGCGCCAGCGAGGCCAGGCGCAGGGAAGGACGAAACGGGGTCATGTGAAGCTCCTACGGACTTGCGAGACAATGGAGCGCTGATTATGCCGATGCCCGCCCGGCAACGCGCCCGGAACACCATGAACGACGTCACCGATCTCGCCACCCGCATCGATGCCCTGCTGCCGCAGACCCAGTGCGAGCAGTGCGGCTTCCACGGCTGTCGCCCGTACGCCGAAGCGATGGCACGCGGCGACGCGCCGATCAATCGCTGCCCGCCCGGCGGCGCGGCAGGCATCGCCCGACTCGCCGCCTTGCTGCACACACCCGTGCTGCCGCTCGATCCCACCCACGGCGTGGAGAAGCCGCGCACGCTCGCGCACATCGTCGAGGCCGACTGCATCGGCTGCACCAAGTGCATCCAGGCCTGCCCGGTCGACGCCATCGTCGGTGCGGCCAAGCTGATGCATACCGTGCTGCCCGACCATTGCACCGGCTGCGAGCTGTGCGTGCCGGCCTGCCCGGTCGATTGCATCGAGCTTGAACCTATGCCGCTGGCGCAGGTGGAGGATACGGCGCAGGCGGATACGTCCCGTGCGCATTTCCAGCGCCGCGAAGCGCGCCTGGCGCGCGAGCGTGCCGAGCGCGAGGCGGAACTGGCCTCGCGCAAGGCCGCCGTCGACGCGCCCGCCACCCCGCAGAACCCGGTGCTGGCGGCGCTTGCCCGCGCCCGCGCCAGGCAAGGCTCCAAGGCATGAAGCGCGCCGACGTAGTCGAACTGTTCACCCGCCTGCGTGAGCTCAACCCGCACCCCACCACCGAGCTCGAATACCGCACGCCCTTCGAGCTGCTGGTCGCCGTGGTGCTCTCCGCGCAGGCCACCGACGTGGGCGTCAACAAGGCCACCCGCAAGCTCTACCCGAAGGCCTGCACGCCGCAGGCGATCCTGGCGCTGGGCGAGGAAGGCCTGAAGCGCTATATCAGCACCATCGGCCTGTACAACGCCAAGGCGAAGAACGTGATCGCGCTGTGCCGCATCCTCGTCGAGCAGCACGACGGCGAAGTGCCGCGCACGCGTGAGGCGCTCGAAGCCCTGCCGGGCGTGGGCCGCAAGACCGCCAACGTGGTGCTCAACACCGCCTTCGGCGAGCCCACCATCGCGGTGGATACGCACATCTTCCGCGTCTCCAACCGCACCGGCCTGGCGCCGGGCAAGGACGTGCGGGCGGTCGAGGACAAGCTGGAAAAGGTGGTGCCGGCCGAGTTCAAGCAGGACGCCCACCACTGGCTGATCCTGCACGGGCGCTACGTCTGCAAGGCACGCAAGCCCGACTGCCCGCTCTGCCCGATCCGCGACCTTTGCCGGTACAAGCACAAGACGCCACCGGCATAGCCTCCTGCAAGGAGGCTTGTAGGAGCGGCCTTGGGCGCGACCGCCATCCCGGTCGCGCCCAAGGGCGCTCCTACACCATCCGGATCGAACGGTAGAGCATGTACAGCGCCACCACCACGATCACCCCGGCGAAGACCACGTTGAGCGTGCCGCGCGTCCTGGCCAGGCGGCGCGCCCCCAACGCGCCCAGCCAGCCGCCGATCACGCCGCCACCGATGAATTCGGCCGCGATACGCCAGTCGACCAGGCCGGAAGCAGCGTAGTTGCCCGCGGTGGTCGCCGCAAAGATGCCGACGGAGAACAACGAAGTGCCGATGGCATTGATGATCTCCATGCCGCTGGCAAACATCAGCCCCGGCACGATCAGGAACCCGCCGCCGATGCCGAAGAAGCCGGCCAGACCGCCAGCACCGACGCCCACGGCGCCAAGCCGCGGCAAGGTATGGGGCAACGGATAACGATCCGGCCCGCCGCCGCGCCGCCCGCGCAGCATCAGGAAGGCCACCACCAGCATCAGCAGCGCGAACAGCGCCAGCAGGCGGTGGCCATCCATTGCCTTGCCCACGCTCGAGCCCAGCCAGGCGCCGAGCACGCCGGCGGCGGCGAACACGAACGCCGCACGCCAGCGCACGTGCCCGGCGCGCGCGTGCGGCAGCAGATTGGCAAAGGCATTGGCCGACACCGCCAGTGCGCTGGTGCCGATCGCCACGTGGGGTTCGCGCACGCCGACGACGTAGAGCAGCAGCGGTGTGGCCAGGATCGAGCCGCCGCCGCCGATCAATGCAAGCGAAAAGCCGACGACCGAGCCGCAGAGAACTGCCAGCAGTCCGCCGGCTTCGGGCAGCAGGGTCATCGCGACATCCAGTGGCGCCCGGTAATGTGGCCCGCTCGCTCAGGCACGCCGTGCCGCACGCAACCGCGGCGCGAGGGCGGCCAGGTCGTAGCCCGCATCACCAGCGATCCTTACCACCACATCGGCGTCGGCTGCCCGAGCCGCCTGCAGCGCCCACAGCGACGTCGAGCGCGTACCGGTGCGGCAGAACGCCAGCATCGGCGCGGGCAGTTCGTCGATAGCCCGGGCCATCGCGTCGATCATGTCGGGCTGGTATTGCCCGGGAACCACCGGAATATGGCGGTAGGCCAGGCCATGCGCGAGCGCGGCGTCGGCCATCTCGGCGCTGGTCGGCTGGTCGTCCGCCTCGCCGTCGGGGCGGTTGTTGATCACGCTGCGGAAGCCGGCGGTCGCGAGATCGGCCAGTTCGCCCGGCAGGATCTGCGGCGAGACACTGATGTTGGCGGTGAGCTTGCGGATCTGCATGACACGCTCCTCTGGCCGACGGTGAGCTGGATCGTTTCCTGTAGGAGCTCACTTGTGGGCGATGCTCCCGACTTCGATGGCACGCCAGGAGAAAGAGCATCGCCCACAAGTGGGCTCCTGCAAAGATAACCAGACGAGCGCCAAAAAAATAACGGCGGGCTTGCGGCCCGCCGTTGTCCCTCCCTGGGTAGAACTCCCTTCCGATAACTACTCCTTGACACGCGGCTAATCATCCACGAGCCGCGTGAAGATTTGCTCAACACACTGCAAACGCAATGCCTGCCTAGAACGCCACTTCGCCGAACACGCCGATCTCGTTCGTTTTCACGTTTTGTACATGCGGCGGTACCGGATCGGCGACCGAATGTTCGGCCTTCTGGTGCTTCCACACGGCGGCCAGCTTGAAGCCCTTGGTCACCTGGTACTGCAGGCCGAGGTTGTAATAGACGTCGCCGGCGTCCTCGTCCAGGTCCTTGCTCAACGTGGCGTTGTCGTAGCGGGCGAACAGGTCCACCTCGTCGGTCAGTGCGACCGAGCCCCACAGCGAGTAGCCGTCGGCCTTGTCCTCGATCGGACCGAGCACCAGGCTGCCCCAGTTCTTCGCGGTGAAGTATTCGGCGCCCACGCGCACCTTCTTGCCCGCGTAGGCGACCATGACGTCGCCGCGCTGGGCCGTGTGCGTTGCGTCGATGTTTTCGGTCTCCTCGCCCAGGTGTCCGCTGTAACCACCGACCGCCACCACCATGCCCTCGAAGGGCACGAAGCCCACGCGCGCCTCGAAGTCCACGCCCTTGCTGCGGGCGGGATGCTTGTAGCCGCCGCCGTTGACCACCGACACCGCGTAACTGGCCGACTTGTTCGCGCCGAGGTCGCCGAACAGATGCAGGCCCCAGTCGGCCGAGTTGGCGTACTTCAGGCGATCGGTGAGCGTGTTCTCGACGTAGCGGAAGCCGTAGTACTTCTCCACGAACGGGATCCAGGGCATGTCCGCCGAGCCGATGCGCAGCACGGCCGCCGGGTCGAACCTGCCCTGCACGTAGGCCTTCTTGACGAACAGGTTGGTCTGGCCATCGTTGCTGACGTAATTGAAGTCGGTGGTCAGGTTGGCCGACCAGATGTCGTTGAACGCATGGTCCACGCCCAGGTAGAAGCGCTTGACGTCCAGGCCGGTGCCGGAGGCATCGGTCTTGCCGGTGTCGCTGTTCTTCTGGTCGATGTTGCTGAAGTCGAAGTACATCTTGCCGGAGAAACGGGTGTCGGCCAGCGCCTTGTCCAGCGAGGACGAGGACGTGGCCTGGGCCTTGCGCATCGCCGCGATGTCCTGGCCCGTGCTCACGTTGATATCGGACTGCGCATCGGTGCGCTGCTCCAGCTCGTCGACCTTGGCCTGCAGGGTGGCCAGTTGGGCCTTGAGCTGCTCGACCGTTGTGCTGGCGGACGGCGGTGCATCCTGCGGGGCGGCTGCCGCATGCACGCCGGTGCCTGCCAGCCCCAAACCGGCGGCGATCGCCGCCACGAGCATCTTCGAACGCATGTACTTCTCTCCTGTGGGTAAGAACCACTCGACCGCCCCCTTCGATACGGATGGCCAAGCAGGGACGGTGCAGAGGATGCGGCACGCGTTTTACGGTTCCATGCCGTTTGCATGACAGGGAAAAGACAGGCGGCCCGCGCACCAGCGACCGACGGCCGATACACGCAATCGGGCGGACGCGCGCTGATATGCTTCGTCGATGGAATTCACAAGCAACAGCATGGCCGCCCGCATGTGCCAGCGGTTCCGCGGCTTCATGCCGGTGGTCGTCGACGTTGAGACCGGTGGCTTCGACGCCGAAGGCGACGCGCTGCTGGAAATCGCCGTGGTCACCCTGGGCATGGATGGCGAGGGCTACCTTCACCCGCGCCCGCCGGTGTTCACCCACGTCGAGCCCTTTCCCGGCGCGCGCATCGATCCGCGCTCGCTGGAAATCACCGGCATCGATCCAGACAACCCATTGCGGGGGGCGCTGTCCGAGCGCCAGGCCCTGGACCATGTGTTCGCCCCGGTACGCCAGGCCATGCGCGAGAGCGAATGCCAGCGCGCGGTGCTGGTCGGCCACAACGCCGCCTTCGACCTGGCCTTCCTCAACGCCGCCGTGCGCCGTTGCGGGCACAAGCGCAATCCGTTCCATCCGTTCAGCTGCTTCGACACCGCCACACTGAGCGGGCTGGCCTACGGACAAACCGTGCTGAGCAAGGCGGTGCAGGCGGCCGGGCATGCCTTCGACGGGCGCGAGGCGCATTCGGCCATCTACGATGCCGAGCGTACGGCCGAACTGTTCTGCTCGATCGTCAACCGCTGGCGCCGGCTGGAGACGCTCGAGCGGGATCAGGCTGGGCTGACGCTCAGCTGATCGTTGCAGGAGCGCCCTTGGGCGCGACCGCGATCCCGGTCGCGCCCAAGGGCGCTCCTACAAGGCGGCTGTCATCCGGCTGAAATATTTCCCTCATCCGGCTGCAACACGATTGTCCTCAAATGCGTTCGACGGGAATTGCCCGCGACGCATCTTTGAAGAGAGGAACGAACGTGTTGACTGCAACCACCACCGTTTCCCGCCTCGGCTCGGCCGCCGTGCTGGCCGCCGCCACCCTGCTGGGCGCCAACGCCGCCCAGGCCACCGACATCACCGGTGCCGGCTCGAGCTTCGTCTACCCCGTGATGTCTCGCTGGTCGGCGGACTACGCCGCCAAGACCGGCAACCGGCTCAACTACCAGTCGGTCGGCTCCGGCGCCGGCATCGCGCAGATCAAGCAGGGCACCATCGACTTCGGCGCCTCCGACGCGCCGATGACGGCCGCGGACTTGAAGAAGTTCGGCCTGGGCCAGTTCCCGGTGGTCGTCGGCGGCATCGTGCCGGTGGTCAACATCGCCGGCGTGCAGTCCGGCCAGGTCAAGCTCGATGGCGCCACGCTGGCGGACATCTTCCTGGGCAAGATCCGCAACTGGAACGATCCGAAGATCGCCGCACTCAACACGGGCCTGAAGCTGCCGGCCGGCAAGATCACGGTGGTGCATCGCTCCGACGGTTCGGGCACCTCGTTCAACTTCACCAATTACCTGTCCAAGGTGAGCAACGAGTGGGCCTCGAAGGTCAAGTTCGGTACCGCGGTCGACTGGCCGACCGGTGTGGGCGGCAAGGGCAACGAAGGCGTGTCGCAGTACGTCAAGCAGATCAAGGGTTCGATCGGCTACGTCGAATATGCCTATGCGGTGAAGAACAAGATCAGCTGGGTCGATCTGAAGAACGCCGCCGGTAACGTGGTTTCGCCGAGTGCCGACAGTTTCGCCGCGGCGGCCGGCACCGCCGACTGGGCGAGCGCGAAGGACTTCAACCTGATCATGACCAACGCGCCGGGCGCCAAAGCCTGGCCGATCACCGCCACCACCTGGGTGGTCATGTACAAGCAGCCCCGCAGCGCCGAGCGCAGCTCGGTCGCGTTCGATTTCTTCAAGTGGGCACTGGAGAACGGCCAGGCCCAGGCCGCCGCACTGGATTACGTTCCGCTGCCGCAGGGTCTGGTGCAGAAGATCGAGGCGTACTGGGCGAGCGAGTTCAAGCACTGAGTGTTCCTCCCGCTCGCCTGATCAGCCCCTCTCCCCCGCTTGCGGGGGAGAGGTTGGGAGAGGGGGAGGCTCTTCGCTCGATGCGGCACCAGAGCCCCCCTCTCCCCAGCTCTCTCCCCGCAAAGCAGGGGAGAGGGAGCTTTCTTCGCAAGGCCCGAAATCTCATGCCAGAACCTGTCATTGCCATCGCCGCCCCCGAACACCGCGCCACCCGCGACGCCCGCCACGACCGCCTGTTCGCCGGCCTGCTGAAAGCCTGCGCGTTCCTGGTGCTGGCCGCGCTGCTCGGCGCCGCGTTTGCCACGCTGTGGGGCGGGCGCGAGGCGTTCGACACGTTCGGCTGGCGCTTCCTGACCAGTGCCGCGTGGGATCCGGGCAGCCAGGAGTACGGCGCGCTGGTGCCGGTCTACGGCACGCTTGCCACCTCGGCCATCGCACTGCTGATCGCCGTGCCGGTGAGCTTCGGCATCGCGCTCTATCTTTCCGAAGTGGCGCCTCGCTGGCTGCGCACGCCGGTGGCCTCGGCGATCGAGCTGCTGGCGGGCATCCCTTCGATCATCTACGGCATGTGGGGCCTGTTCGTCTTCGCGCCTTTCTTCGCCGAGCACATCAAGCCCTGGCTGACCACCTACCTGGGCAACAACCCGGACGACGGCAATCCGTCGTGGGTGGCCGGGCACGTGCCGTTCATCGGCAAGATGTTCGCCAGCGACTATCCGTTCGGCGCCAGCATCCTCACTGCCGGCATCGTGCTGGCGATCATGATCATCCCCTTCATCTCCTCGGTGATGCGCGAGGTGTTCCAGACCGTGCCCACGCGGCTGAAGGAGTCGGCCTATGCGCTGGGCTCGAGCACCTGGGAAGTGTCGTGGGACATCGTGCTGCCCTACACCCGCTCGGCCGTGATCGGCGGCATTTTCCTGGGACTGGGCCGCGCGCTGGGCGAGACCATGGCGGTGACCTTCGTACTCGGCAATGCGATGGACCTGTCCGCCTCGCTGCTGGATCCGGGCGCCTCGATCGCCTCGACCATCGCCAATCAATTCAGCGAGGCGGTCGGCCTGCAGAAGTCGGCGCTGATGGCGCTGGCCTTCCTGCTGTTCGTGGTGACCTTCGTCGTGCTGCTGATCGCGCGGCTGATGCTGCGCCGGCTGGCCAGCCGGGAGGGCCGCTGATGGACGCGCTGTACCTCCGCCGCCGCCTCACCAACGCGCTGGCGCTCGTCCTCAGTACAGCCGCCACGCTGGTGGGGCTGGCCTTCCTGGCGTGGATCCTGTGGGAGACGTTGCGCCAGGGCATCGCCGCGCTGGATCTGAAGCTGTTCACCAAGATCACCGCCTATGGCGACCAGGGCGGCCTGGCCAACGCGATGGTCGGCAGCCTGATCATCAACGTCGTCGGCATCGCCATCGCCACGCCGGTCGGCGTGCTGGCCGGTACCTGGCTGGCCGAGTACGCCAATCGCACGCGGCTGGGCGAGACGATCCGCTTCTTGAACGACATCCTGTTGTCCGCGCCCTCGATCGTGATGGGCCTGTTCGTCTACACCATCATCGTGCTGCCCAGCACCGCGCTGAGCGACGGCAACACCACGTTTTCCGGCTTCGCCGGTGGCGTGGCGCTGGCGCTGATCGCGCTGCCGGTGATCGTGCGCACCACCGACGAAATGCTGCGGCTGGTGCCCTCGACCCTGCGCGAGGCGGCGCTGTCGCTGGGCGTGCCGCAGTGGAAGCTGACCTCGCAGATCCTGCTGCGCGCGGCGCGCTCGGGCATCGTCACCGGCGTGCTGCTGGCGCTCGCCCGCATCAGCGGCGAGACCGCCCCGCTGCTGTTCACCGCCTTCGGCAACAACTTCATGACGCTCGACCCGATGGACAAGATGTCCAGCCTGCCGCAGGTGATCTACCAGTACGCCAACGACCCGGGCGAGGCCATGCACGCGCTGGCCTGGGCCGGCGCCTTCGTGGTCACGCTGTTCGTGTTGCTGCTGAGCCTGGCCTCCCGTCTGCTGTTTACCCGCAAGGTGTCCCATGACTAGCCGATCCATGAATGCCGCCCTCGCCCTGGCACCCTCGATGGCGCCGCCGGTGGCCGAACCCAAGCTCAAGGTGCGCGACCTCCACTTTCATTACGACGGTTTCCATGCACTCAAGAACATCGGCATGGACATTCCCGAAAGCCAGGTCACCGCGATCATCGGGCCCTCCGGCTGCGGCAAGTCCACGCTACTGCGCATCTTCAACCGCATCTATGCGATCTATCCGAAGCTCAAGGCCACCGGCTCGATCGAGCTGGATGGCGAGAACATCCTCGACCCGCGCTATTCGATGAACCGCTTGCGCAGCAAGGTCGGCATGGTGTTCCAGAAGCCGGTGCCCTTCCCCATGACGATCTTCGAGAACGTCGCCTACGGCATCCGCCACCATGAGCGGCTGTCGCGCGCCGATCTGGAGGCGCGCGTCGAGCAGGCGCTGCGCGCCGCCGCGTTGTGGGACGAGGCGAAGGACAAGCTCAAGGCGAATGCGCTGGGACTTTCCGGCGGCCAGCAGCAACGCCTGTGCATCGCCCGTGCGATCGCGCTCAAGCCCGAAGTGCTGCTGCTGGACGAGCCGACTTCCGCACTCGACCCGATCGCCACTGGCCGCATCGAGCAGCTGATCGAAGAGCTCAAGAGCCAGTTCACCATCGTGATCGTCACCCACAACATGCAACAGGCGGCACGCGTGTCCGACCGCACCGCCTTCATGTACCTGGGCGAGCTGGTCGAGTTCGACGAAACGGAGAAGATCTTCACCAAGCCCGGCAAGAAGCAGACCGAGGATTACATCACCGGGCGGTTTGGCTGACTTCTGAAGCCCCTCTCCCGCCCTTCGGGCACCCTCTCCCGATGGGAGAGGGATAAAACCATGAGGCATCCCATGACCAAAGACCACATCATCAAAAGCTACGACAGCGAACTGGCAAGGCTGACCGGCGAGATCGTGCGCATGGGCGAGCTTGCCGCCGCGCAGCTGGAGGCCGCCATCGATGTCGTCGAACGCCGCGACGACCGCGCCGCGCAGCGCGTGGTGGCCAATGACGACGCCATCGACGCGCTGGAACAGGAAATCAGCCACGACGTGGTCCGCCTGCTGGCCCTACGGGCCCCGATGGCGGGCGACCTGCGCAATGTATTTGCGGCCCTGCGCATCGCCTCCGACATCGAGCGCATCGGCGATTACGCCGCCAACATCGCCAAGCGCTCGATCCCGCTGTCGATGGTCGCCCCGGTGACGCCCACCAGCGGCCTGGGGCTGCTCGCCCGGCTGGCCGCCGCGGAGGTACGCGACGTGCTGGCCGCCTACGCGCGGCAGGATGCCGAGCAGGGCTATCAGGTGTGGAAGCGCGATGCCGGGCTGGACGAGGCCTATACCGGCTACTTCCGCCAGTTGCTGACCTACATGATGGAAGACCCGCGCAACATCACGCCCTGCACGCACCTGCTGTTCATGGCCAAGAACATCGAGCGCATCGGCGACCACGCGACCAACATCGCGGAGAATCTCTGGTACCAGGTGTACGGCGAACCGCTGGGCAAGGAGCGCGACAATCGCGACCTGACCTCGCATCCGGAGATGCCCAGGCTGGGGGGCTGAGGCGAGGCCTCCCCATCCGCCCTGCGTGCAGTCCCCCGAAGGCGGAGGAAGGATCCAGGATGGCGACTCCGGATCCTTCCCCCGGACAGGCGGAGGGGGCGACCGTGCGAGCCTACACGTCCGTCCCCGTTCCCCCACTGATCACCTTGTCCGCCCGCCGCCGCCTCGCGCTGCGCACGATGCCGAAGATCCCGATCGCCATCCACGCCACCTCGAGCGCGAATGCCGAGACGTTGAAGGCGCCGAACAGCAGCGACAGCGTCACGCCCAGTGCGCCCAGCACGTTCATCAACTGATAGGTCAGCCCGTTGCCATGCAGCTTGTGGGCCTGCAGCAGCAGGAACGCGAGCACGACCAGTATCACACCGATGAAACCGGCCCAGTCGTACCAGAACAGCGCATTCATCGCTTCGCCCCCCGTTGTCGCAACGCCTCGAACAGCACCACGCCGGTGGCAACCGACACGTTGAGGCTTTCCATCGCGCCCGGCATCGGGATCTTCGCCACGAAGTCGCACAGCTCGCGGGTGAGGCGGCGCATGCCCTCGCCTTCGCTGCCGAGCACCAGCGCGACCGGACCGCGGAAGTCGACCTCGTAGACGGACGTATCGGTATCACCGGCCAGGCCGGTGATCCAGACGCCGGCATCCTTGAGCTCGCGCAGCGTGCGTGCCAGGTTGGTGACCGCCACCAGCGGCACGCGGTCGGCGCCGCCGGCCGAAGCACGCCGTACCACCGGCGTCAGCCCGACCGCGCGGTCCTTCGGCACGATCACCGCGGTGGCCTTGGCCGCCGCGGCGCTACGCAGGCAGGCGCCCAGGTTGTGGGGGTCGGTGACGCCGTCGAGCACCAGCACCAGCGTCTCCATGCCGTCGCGCTCGAGCAAACTGGCCAGCTCGTCCTCGTGCGTCATCGGCGGCGGCTCGTACAAGGCCACGACGCCCTGGTGGCGCGCCTGCCCGGCGACCTTGTCCAACTGCTCGCGCGGGCGATGGTGCACCGGGATGTGGTGGCTCCGGGCTTGGTCGATCAGTTCCTTGATGCGCGCGTTGCGCTGCGCGGTGGCGACATCCACCAGCACTTCGCGCACGCGCGAGGCGTCGTTGGCGAGGGCGCCCTCGACCGGGTTGATGCCGACGATCCAGCTTTCGCTCATGCCTTGCCCTTCGGTTTGCGTTGCCGGCCCGGCCGCTTGGCGGCATCGGAGGCGGCTTCAAGTGCCTTGCGCTTGCCACCGCCGGCTTTGGCCTGCGTAGCCGGGTTGTTCTTGCCGTTGTCCACGGCCCGCTTGTTCCTGGCCTGCCCGCCTCTGGTCTGGCCGCCCGCGGCCGCCCCTTGCCTGGCCGCGCCGTTTTCAGCACGTGCACCGCCGGCCTGGCTGCCCCTGGCTTGCGACCTGGATTCGGGCGGGACAGCCGATCGGCCGATCGCCTCGGAAGCCAGCTTGGTCGCCTTGGTGCGTGCCTTCGGGCGACCGGTCTCGGCCGGAAGCGCCTGCCGGCCCATCGCCTCGGACGCTACCTTGGCAGCCTTGCCGCGCGGGGCGCGATTATCGCTCGCGGCGGGCGCCGGTGGGGCCGTTTCGATCGCTGCCGGTGCGCCGCGCCCGAACGCGCGGCCCACCGCCCTGGCGGCGCGACCGAACATCCCGGGCGGCTTGGCTGCCGGCGCCGCAGACGCCTTGGGCAGCGAGTAGCGGTCGCCGCTGGCGCTGTAATCGAACGCCTTGCGTGGGGCAGCGGGCGGCGCGGCCTGGTCGCGCCGTGGCACCAGCCGGAAATCGATCTTGCGGTCCTCCAGGCTGGCGCGCAGCACCTGCACGCGCACGTGGTCACCCAGGCGGAACTGCTCGCCCGTGCGCTCGCCCTTGAGCAGTTTCCGGACGGGATCGAAGTGGTAATAGTCGTTGGCCAGCTGGCTGATGTGCACCAGGCCGGACACGCGCGATTCCTCCAGCTCCACGAACAAGCCGAACGAGGTGACGCCGGTGATCACGCCGTCGAACTCGCTGCCGACGTGCTTGGACATCCAGGCGGTCTTGAAGCGCTCGTCGACGTCGCGTTCGGCCTCCTCTGCGCGGCGCTCACGCTGCGAGCAGTGCACCGCCATCGACGCCATGTCGCTGGGCGAATAGACGTAGTCCGAGGGCTTGCCGCCGGTCAGCGCGTAGCGGATCGCGCGATGCACCAGCAGGTCCGGATAACGCCGGATCGGCGAGGTGAAATGCGCGTACGCCTCCAGCGACAGGCCAAAGTGACCGCGATTCTCCGGCTGGTACGCGGCCATGCTCTGCGAGCGCAGCAGCACCGACTGGATCAGCTCGCGCTCGGGACGGTCGTGCACCATGCGCAGGACGTCGGCGAAGTCGCCGGGCGTGACCTCCTCCACCGGCGGCATGCGCAGCTTGAATTCGCGCAGGAACTGCTGCAGGTCCTCGTACTTCTCCGCCGGCGGCGGCTCGTGCGCGCGAAACAGCGCGGGAATCTTCTTCTTGCTGAGGAAGGTGGCCGCCTGGACGTTGGCGGCGATCATGCATTCCTCGATCAGCTTGTGCGCATCGTTGCGCTGGGTGGCGCCCATCGCCTCCACTTCGCCGCGCTGGTCGAGGCGGAACTTCACCTCCGGCGTCTCGAAGTCGATCGCGCCGCGGCGCTTGCGCTGCGCGGCCATCGCCTTGTACAGCGTGTGCAGGTGTTCCAGTTGCGGCAGCACGTCGGCGACCTGGTCGCGCGCTTCCGGATCGAGCAGACCCACCGCCTGCCACACGATGTCGTAGGTAAGCCGGGCGTGCGAGCGCATCACCGCGTCGTAGAACTTCGACTTGACGACCTCGCCGTCGTCGTCGATCTGCATGTCGCAGACCATGCACAGCCGCTCGACCTTGGGGTTGAGCGAACAGATGCCGTTGGACAGGGTCTCGGGCAGCATCGGCACCACGAAACCGGGAAAGTAGGTCGAGGTGCTGCGCTCGTAGGCTTCACGGTCCAGCGCAGTGCCAAGCTTGACGTAGTGCGAGACGTCCGCGATCGCCACGATCAGGCGCCAGCCACCGCCGCGGCGGGGCTCGGCGTAGACCGCATCGTCGAAGTCACGCGCATCGGCGCCGTCGATCGTCACCAGCGGCAGCTTGCGCAGGTCGGTACGGCCCTGGCGCTCGGCAGCGGTCACCTCCGGCTCGACCTGCGCCGCATCGCGCAGCACTTCGGGTGGCCACTCGTGCGGCAGATCGTGGCTGGCGATGGCCATCTCCACCAGCAGCGAGGGCTGCAGGCGTTCGCCCAGTACCGAAACGATGCAGCCCAACGGGCCGCGGTGCGGCGTCGGCGGGTCGGTGATCTCGGCCACCACGATCTGGCCGGCGCGGGCGCCCGCTTCCTTGCCCGGAGGAACCATCACGTCCTGGTGCAGGCGGCGGTCATCGGGCGAGACCAGGGTGACGCCGTTCTCGATCACCACCCGCCCGACCAGCCGCGCCGAGCGCCGCTGCAGCACTTCGGCGATGGCGCCTTGGCGGCGGCCGCGACGATCGATGCCGACCACGCTGGCGAGCACGCGGTCGCCGTGCAACACCATGCGCATCTGCTGTGGCGACAGATACAGGTCGTCGCCGCCTTCGTCGGGGCGCAGGAAGCCGTAGCCTTCGGCGTTGGCCAATACCACGCCGGGGATCAGGTCGAGCTTGCGCACCGGAGCAAAGTCGCCACGGCGGCCCTGCAACAACTGGCCGTCGCGCACCATCGCGCCAAGACGCTTGCGCAGCGCGGCGATGTCATATTCGTCGTGCAGGGCCAACGCCTCGGCGATGCGCGCCTCGCTGAGCATCTCGCCGCGCTCGTCCAGCAGCGCCAGGATCGCCTCGCGGCTGGGAATGGGTCGCTCGTAGCGTTTCGCTTCGCGCTCGGCGAACGGATCGCGCCCGCCCTTGGCATGAGTGTGCCCGGCGGTCGGCGGCGCGCGGCGCCCACGCGGTGCGCGGGTCTCGGCACCGGTATCGCCGCCCTTGCCGGTGCGGGGTGTCTTCTTTCTGGTCACGAAATGTCCTTGTGGTCGAGCACCGCGCAGCATGCCGCGCGATGCAATGAAATTCCTATCAACGAAGTGTTGACAAGCTTGGGGGAGGTGCCTACTCTACGCGGCTCGCGCAGCCCGAACGGCTCGCGCGACACCTGCCCAGGTGGCGGAATTGGTAGACGCACTAGTTTCAGGTACTAGCGGGTAAAACCGTGGAGGTTCGAGTCCTCTCCTGGGCACCAATTGTAGATGAAGCCCGCCGCAAGGCGGGCTTTTTCGTTTCCGGAACGGACGGGTCCCTGCCTGAGGGGCGATCAGCCGTCGCCTGCCATGAAGCAGTCCGCGCGGATGCCATCCGCCGCCGGGCGTCACCGGGCCACGACGATGCGTCAGGCACACTACGCGAACGCCAGGCATCCGCGGAGAAAGCCCATGGCCCACGCAGCTGAACACATAAGAAGCTGGCCGAAGGAGTCGCGCGAGGCGGCCCAGCTCGTCATTGACGCTCACGGCGAACCCGATGAGGTCACCGACAGCCAGCTCGTCTGGCTCGCTGCAGGCCCGTGGAAGCGCGTCGTGGCCACCAAGGCGTTTTTCCAGCACGACTTCCCCGCACCGCACATCGACGCGGTCGAATCGGTCATCGACTACCGCGTGCCACCGGAGAAGTTCGCCGAGCTGGCGAAATTCGACGGCAGCGTGATCGCGGAACGGACCGCGGGCGAGGTCTCTGCACGGTGCCACGATGAGCAGGCCAACTTCCTTGCGCTCAACCTGATGCACGACATCGTCACCGGCACCCGGACCGCCGATGAGGCACGCGCCTATTACGCCAAGGAATTCGCCGACTACCGGCGCAAGAAGCCCACCCCGTACATGGAAAAGCTGCGCTTTGCGCCGGGGCGTGACACCGCCGATCCGGATACGCGCCTGCTCTCCGATGACGACCTGGCACGGGCGAAGAAGGAAGGCGAACAGCACAAGGCGTAGGCGGGGGGCTGGCGCAGCCGCGACTATCTCCCGCGCACCGGGCCGGATCTGGCCGCTTACACCGCTGGCTGTCCTTTCAACTCGATCATGTTGCCCTGCGGGTCGTAGCAGTAGATCGACGGCCCCTCGCCCTGCGCCCCATAGCGCGAACCGATGTCGCCCACACGCACGCCATGCGTCTTCAGGTGCGCCACGATGGCCGCCTCGTCGTAGTTCTCCACGCTCAGGCACAAGTGGTCCATGTTGTGCCCTTCCCTGCCCGGCCCGGCGCCGCCCAGGCGGCCGAGCTTGCCGTCCAGCGGCACCAGGTCGATCAGCGATTCACCCGCGCGCAGCTGCACCAGGCCGATGGCGTCCTGCCGCCGTTCCTGCGTACAGCCGAGCACGTCGCAGTAGAACGCCTGCATGGCGGCCAGGTCGTGGACGCGCAGCACTACATGGTCGATCTGCTGAAGGCGGAACGGGGGCATAACCACTCCTCAGGCAAGCGCTCTTTTACTGTAGGAGCCCACTTCTGGGCGATGCTCTTGCTCTGGCAGGACATCGGAGCGATCGCCCACAAGTGGGCTCCTACGAGAGCTTCGGTGATGCTAATCGTACAGCTGGCCGCGGGGTATAATCGCCCCTTCGCACGCGGCGGGAGAAGCGGGGAACAGCCCGCTGCCGAAGACGCAACGCCCGTAATCGCTCAGGCCCGATACCGCCGCGTGCAGACACTCTGGAGAGACCGGTCGAATCCGGCGCCGAAGGGGCACGAAGCATTTGCTTCCAAACTCTCAGGCAAAAGGACAGAGGGGCGCCCCACGTGCGGCATGCACGCCAGCCTTCGGACGTCCGTCATGAGCCAAACACCCCAATCTTCCCCGGCCGCTTCCTCGCTGCGCGAACTGGAAAGCCACGACGCCTTCATCGCGCGCCACATCGGCCCCAACGATGCCGAGATCGCGCAGATGCTGCGCACGATCGGCCACGACTCGCTCGACGCGATGACCGACGCCATCGTGCCGGGCAAGATCAAGTCGTCCGCCGCGCTGGACCTGCCCAGCGCCATCAGCGAAGTCGACGCGCTGGCCAAGATCCGCGCCATCGCCGACAAGAACCAGGTATTCAGGAGCTTCATCGGCCAGGGCTACTACGGCACCCATACGCCCAACGTCATCCTGCGCAACATCCTGGAAAACCCGGCCTGGTACACCGCCTACACGCCTTACCAGGCGGAGATTTCGCAGGGCCGCATGGAAGCGCTGATCAACTTCCAGACCATGTGCGCCGATCTGACCGGCATGGAGATCGCCAACGCCTCGCTGCTGGACGAAGCCACCGCGGCGGCCGAGGCGATGACGCTGGCCAAGCGCTCGGGCAAATCCAGGTCGAACCTGTTCTTCGTCTCCGACCGGGTGCATCCGCAGACGCTGGAGGTGCTCAAGACGCGCGCCGAAGCGATGGGCATCGACCTGCAGGTGGGCAACGACGCCGACGCGGCCGCGGTCGACAGCTACGGCGTGCTGCTGCAATACCCGGATACCTTCGGCCACATCGGCGACTACAAGACGCTGGCCGAGGCCGTGCATGCGCGCGGCGGCATCGTCTGCGTGGCGACCGACCTGCTCGCGCTCACCCTGATCGCCGCGCCCGGCGACTGGGGCGCGGACATCGTGGTCGGCAACACCCAGCGCTTCGGCGTGCCGTTCGGCTTCGGCGGCCCGCACGCGGCCTTCATGGCCTGCCGGGACGCGTACAAGCGCTCGATGCCGGGGCGCCTGATCGGCGTGTCGATCGACGTCGAGGGCAAGAAGGCTTACCGCCTGACCCTGCAGACCCGCGAGCAGCACATCCGCCGCGAGAAGGCCACCTCCAACATCTGCACCGCGCAGGTGCTGCTGGCGGTGATGGCGAGCATGTACGCCGTCTACCACGGCCCCGAGGGCCTGACCCGCATCGCCCGCCGCGTCCATCGCCTGGCCGCGATCCTGGCCGCCGCGCTGGGCCAGGGCGGGGTCGCCGTGGGCAGGGATTTCTTCGACACGCTCCATGTCACCGGGATCGATGCCAAGGCGATCCTCGCCAAGGCCGAGGCTGCGCGGATCAACCTTCGCCGCCTCGACGACAAGAGCGTGGGCATCAGCCTGGACGAGACCACCACGCGCGCCGACGTCGTCGCGCTGGCCGGCCTGTTCGGTGCGCAGGCGGACGTCGACGCGCTCGACGCGGCCACCTCCGACGCCCTACCCGCCGCGGTCGCACGCAAGAGCGACTTCCTCACCCACCCGGTATTCAACACCCACCACAGCGAGCACGAACTGCTGCGCTACATGCGCGCGCTGGCGGACAAGGACCTGGCGATGGATCGCACGATGATCCCGCTGGGCTCGTGCACGATGAAGCTCAACGCCACCGCCGAGATGATCCCGGTGACCTGGCCCGAGTTCGGCCAGATCCATCCGCTCGCGCCTGCCTCGCAGACGCAGGGCTACAAGCAGCTGATCGACGGCCTGGAAGCGATGCTGGTCGAATGCACCGGCTACGACGAGGTCAGCCTGCAGCCGAACTCCGGCGCGCAGGGCGAATACGCCGGCCTGCTCGCGATCCGGGCCTACCACCGCTCGCGCGGCGAAGGCCACCGCGACATCTGCCTGATCCCCGAGTCGGCCCACGGCACCAACCCCGCTTCCGCGCAGATGTGCGGCATGCAGGTGGTGGTGACCAAGTGCGATGCCAACGGCAACGTCGACCTGGAGGACATGCGCCGCAACGCGGAGAAGTATTCCGACCGCCTCGCCGCGCTGATGATCACCTACCCGTCCACGCATGGCGTGTTCGAGGAAGACATCGTCGCCATCTGCGACATCGTCCACCAGCACGGCGGCCAGGTGTACACCGACGGCGCCAACATGAACGCACTGGTCGGCGTGGCCAAGCCCGGCAAGTGGGGCTCGGACGTCAGCCACCTCAACCTGCACAAGACCTTCTGCATCCCGCACGGCGGCGGCGGCCCGGGCGTGGGCCCGTGCGCGGTCAAGTCGCACCTGGCCCCGTTCCTGCCGCGCAAGCTCGGCGAAGACACGCCGGTGGGCATGGTCTCGGCAGCAAGCTTCGGCTCGGCCTCGATCCTGCCGATCAGCTGGATGTACATCACACTGATGGGCCGCGAAGGCCTGCGCCGCGCCACCCAGGTCGCGCTGCTCAACGCCAATTACATCGCCAAGCGCCTGGCCGACCACTACGCGACGCTCTACACAGGCCGCAATGGCCTGGTGGCGCACGAGTGCATCCTCGACCTGCGCCCGCTCAAGGATGCGACCGGCATCAGCGCGGAAGACGTCGCCAAGCGCCTGATCGACTTCG
This sequence comes from Frateuria hangzhouensis, assembly GCF_026410505.1. Lineage (GTDB taxonomy): Bacteria > Pseudomonadota > Gammaproteobacteria > Xanthomonadales > Rhodanobacteraceae > Frateuria_A > Frateuria_A hangzhouensis. The sequence continues at coordinate 56,692 of NZ_JAPMIU010000008.1, read as the reverse complement.
GCTTCCATGCCCCGACCCTGAGCTTCCCGGTCGCCGGCACGCTGATGGTCGAGCCGACCGAGAGCGAATCGATGCACGAGCTGGACCGCTTCATCGACGCGATGATCCAGATCCGCGACGAGATCCGCGCGGTGGAAGGCGGCCGCCTGGATCGCGAGGACAACCCGCTCAAGCACGCCCCGCACACCGCCACCCAGGTGTCGGCCACCGAGTGGACCCACGCCTACCCGCGCGAGCTGGCCGCCTTCCCGCTGCCCAGCCTGAAGTTCCAGAAGTACTGGTCGCCGGTGGCCCGCGTGGACAACATCTACGGCGACAAGAACGTGTTCTGCAGCTGCGTGCCGATCAACGACTTCAAGGACGACATCGAGGCGTTCAGCGAACCGAACGTGTCCTGATCGGTCGATGGAAAAAGCCCCGCCGCGGCGGGGCTTTTTTTTGGTTCACGCTTTACCAGAAAGGTTGTTCATGCGGATCGGCGCGCGATATCCGGCACCGCGCATTCCCTGCGAAGCGGGGAAAGGTGCCGACAGGCGGATGGGGGCGCTCTTGCAAAAGACCCAAAAAAAGGCCGCCCTACTCCACCGATTCCTCGGCCGCCAGGCACTGCCGCTCGAACTCGGCGGCCGACATCGGCCGGGCCAGCAGGTAACCCTGCACCTGGTCACAGCCCAGCGCGCGCAGGATCCTGGCCTGCGCGGCCGTCTCCACGCCTTCGGCCACCACTTCCATGCCAAGGATATGGGCCAGCTCGATGATCGCGGCGATGATCGCGCGCGGCTCGTGCTCTCCCTCGTCCAGCGCCTGCACGAAGAACTGGTCGATCTTCAGCTGCCGCACCTGGAACTTGCGCAGGTAGGCGAGGCTGGAATAACCCGTGCCGAAATCGTCGATGGCGAACTCGAAGCCGTGCGCGCGGAAGTCCTCGAGCACCGTGGTGGTGCGTTCGGCATCGCGCATGGCCATGCTCTCGGTGACTTCGAACATGATCTGCGAGCTTTCGATGCCCGCCGCGGAGACGATGCCCGCGGCCACGTCGACCAGCCCGGGCTGCTGGATCTGCATGGGCGACAGGTTGATGGCGACGCGCACCGGCGACAGGCCGCGGTCGTGCCAGTCACGCAACTGGCGGCAGGCTTCCCGGATCACCCATTCGCCCAGCCGTCCGATCTGCCCGCTGCGCTCGGCCACGCCGATGAACTCCAGCGGCGGCACCGCGCCCAGTTCCGGATGGCACCAGCGCAGCAGCGCCTCCGCGCCGACCATGACGCCGGTGTCGCCGCAATGCTTGGGCTGGAAGTGCAGCGCCAGGCTGCCATCCTCCAGCGCGGTCTGCAGGCCGTGCTGGATCTTCAGCAAGCGCACCGCACGCTCGCGCATCGAGGTGTCGTAGCAGCGGTAGCCGTTTCGGCCACCTTCCTTGGCGTCGTACATGGCCGCGTCGGCGTGCGCGATCAGGTCTTCCACTGTTTCGCCGTCGCGCGGGTAAAGCGCCACGCCGATGCTGGGCGTGACCCGCAGTTCGGTACCGCGCACGTCAAAACCTCCCTGCATCAGGTCGATCAGTTGCTGGGCGATGCGCAGGGCAGAGTCCGGGCTGTGCATGTGTTCCAGCACGGCCACGAATTCGTCGCCGCCCATCCGCGCCAGGCTGTTCTTGTGCAGCGCACCGGCCAGCCGGTCGGCCACCGCGCGCAGCAGCTCGTCGCCGAAACCGTGGCCCAGCGTGTCGTTGATGGCCTTGAAGCCGTCCAGGTCGATGTACAGCACGGCCAGGTGGCCATGCCCGGCGCGCGTGCGCGCCAGCGCCCGCTCCATCCGCTCGGCCAGCAGATGGCGGTTGGGCAGGCCGGTCAGGGGATCGTGCGTGGCCAGGTGATGCAGCTGGCTGTTGAGATGGTCGAGCGAGCCGGACAACCGCTGCGCTCGCACGTACAGCCGCGTCACCACTTCGGACAGCGCCAGCGATGCTCCCATCGCGACCACGGCGACCAGGCTCACGACGCTTCCCAGCCAGACCGTACCCGGCGAGCTCTCCAGCGACAGCACCGGGTGATCGCCGTAGGACAGTCGGGTCGACCAATCCAGCAACAGGCAGATGAGCAGCCCCATCACCGCCGACAACAGTGCGCGTCGACCCAGCTGGCGCCGCTTGGCGCGCGGCCGGAACGCATGCATCAGGCGCAGGCCGCAGGCCACGCCGATCGTGCACAGCACCACCCAGCCCAGCCATACCGCCGGCTGGTAGCGGGTGCCACCGGCCACGTTCACCGCACCCTCGCTGAACATGTGGACGAGCGCCACGCCTACGCCGATCGCCAGCGAACCGGCCAGCCAGCGCCGCCGTCCCAGTACCGCGCAATCGGCAACCCAGAGCAGGCCCAGGCCCACCGCCAGTGCAGCCAGGCCGGAAGCCACGCTCATCACGGGGTCGAACGTACCCACCGCCCGCGGCAGGCGCGCCAGCATGCCCACGAAATGCACCGACCACAGGCCAAGGCCCAGCATCCAGGCGCCCACCCCGTACCAGATGGAGCGATGCACGGTGGCGCGGGAGGCGGCGATACGGCCGGTTGCATCGATGGCCTGATAGGCGATCAGACTGCCGATGAGCAGCGAAAGAAGCTCCAGGCTGAGACGATAACTGCCGACCATGACGTACTCGAAGCCGACAAGACGGCAATTCCCTGCCTTAGCGGCCGGATGGCTGGTTTCTTTAGGCGCGGCGGGAGACGCGCGGACCTCAGCCGCCGTGCTGGTTCAGGCCACGCAGGCGTGCTTGATGTGGCCACGGCCCACCTCGCCACGCGGCGCGAGGTCGGCGCGATGAGCACCTTCGCACGCCTGGATCTGCCGATCATCGCTGGATCGAACGAACGCCGCCCAGGCCCGCCGGTGGTGGACAAACAACAGCTGGTAATGCGAGGCCCCTGATCCCAGGCACAGGCCGATTCCATGCCTGGCGGATCAATCCGGTTCGGCGTCCGCCAGGTCGTTGGGATCGAAGTCGTAACCGAGCAGGTCCGCCGGCTGGCACTGCAGTACCGCGCACATCTTCGCCAGCGTGCGGAAGCGGATGCCCTTGACCTTGCCCGAGCGGAACAGCGAAAGCTGCGTCTCGCTGATCCCGACTTCGGCGGCCAGGTCGCGGGCCTTGATGCGCTTGCGGGTGATCACCTCGTCCAGCGTCACGCGGATCGGCATCAGAGGATCTCGTCCAGTTCGGCCTGCATGCGGCGAGCCTGCTCCACCAGCCGCGCCAGCAGCACCAGCGCCGCACCGACGATCGCCAGCATGATCCCGGACAGGTCGAAGTAGGCGTAGCCACCGCGTCCATGTTCGATCACCCGGGTGAGGTTGGTCACCGCAAACAGGCTGAGCAGCGCGCCGGCCATCACCGCGCAGCCGATCTGGCGCAGCGCCCGCGCCACGGTAACGGCGAACAACCGGCCCAGCGCCAGTTCGCCCAGCGCGCGGCGCACCGCCCACAGGCCCCATAGGTAGAACCAGCCCGGCAACACGTGCACCGTGGCCACGCGCCAACCGTGGCCGCTGAGGTCGCCGCGGAGGAGCAACGAGGCCAGCGGTATCACCACAAAGGGCAACAACAGCAACAGTGCAAGGCCGACCCAGACCGCGGTAGTGATCCGGCGCAGCAGCCGGCAATGCTGTTGGAAGCGTTTCAGGTCCGACATCGTGGTTCCTGGGAAATTTAAGTTTGACTTAAAGACATCGACGCGAATAACTTTATCTCCAACTTAAAGACAAGGGAAAGTCCATGTCCTTCGCGATAGAGACCCAAAGCCTCTGCCGCCGCTTCGGCGATCGCCTGGTCGTCGACCAGATTTCGTTGCATGTGCCCCGGCGCGCCATCTACGGCTTTCTCGGCCGCAACGGCGCCGGCAAGACCACCACGCTGAAGATCCTGCTCGGCCTGTTGCGCGCCGATCATGGACGCGCGTTGGTCGATGGCATCGATGTGGCAGTCGAGCGCCGCGCCGCCGCGCGCAGGGTCGGCGCCCTGCTCGAGGCGCACGGCTTCTACGTGAACCTGAGCGGCGAGGCGAACCTGGATCTTACCCGGCGGTTGCTCGGCTGCCCCGCCACCGAGGTTGCGCGCGTGCTCGCGCTGGTGGAACTGGGTGCGCATGCGCGCCGGCGGGTGGCCGACTATTCGCTGGGCATGCGCCAGCGGCTCGGGCTGGCGAGGGCGCTGCTGGGTGCGCCGCCGGTACTGGTGCTGGACGAACCGACCAACGGCCTGGACCCCGAAGGCATGGCCGACATGCGCCGCTTCCTGCGCGAGCTACCCGAACGGACGGGGGTCACCGTGCTGTTGTCCAGCCATTTGCTGGGCGAAATCGAGCACGTGGCCACGCATGTGGGCATCCTGAGCCAGGGCCGGCTCGTGATGGAGGGCGGGCTGGCCGAACTCAAGGCGGGGCTGACCGCGGAGATCCGCGTGCAGGCCGACGACCCGGCCCGCGCCGCGAAGGTGGCACGCGCCCATGGCTTCACCATCGACGCGGCCGACGATGGGCTCACCGTGCGGCTCGCGCCCGGGGAAGACCCGCGCGAGGGCTCGGCTGCGCTCAATCGTGCGCTGTGCGCCGCGGGCGTGGCCGTGCACGCCTTGCATCCGGAGCTGCCGTCGCTGGAACGGCTTTACCGGGCGGTCTCGCAATCGCCCGCCGCCGTGGAGGCCACCCCATGAACACGCTCGCCACCGCCCTGCTGGTCGAACACCGCAAACTGCGCCGCTCGCTGGCGTTGCTGCTCGCCGCCAGCGTGCCGCTGCTGATCGCCGTGTTCCTGTTCTTCAACCTGCTGCGTGGGCACCAGGCCCGCCCATGGCAGCAGGACATGCAGATGGGCGCGGCGATCTGGGCCTTTTTCATGCTGCCGATGGGCGTGACCGCGCTGACCGTTCTGGTGGCGCAGGTCGAGCACGTTCCGCGTAGCTGGGATCACCTGCGCGCCCTGCCCGTGCCGCGCTGGCATTTTTTCCTGGCCAAGGCGGCGTGGGTGCTGGGTATTGTTGCGTTGATGAGCGCGGGGGTATTGGCAGGTAGCGCGGCAGCGCTCTACCTGGCCGGACGGATCGAGCCGGCCGTGGCACCGCAGGGGCCGTTGGACATGGGCTACTGCGTGCTTCTTTACGGCCGCATGTATCTGTCGGCGTTCCTGCTCGTAGCGGTGCAACTCTGGCTGGCACTGCGTTATGCCAGCTTCGTTCCCGCGCTGGCCGCCGGCATCGGCGGCACCTTCTTCGCCGTGGTGGCCAGTTCGGCGAAGGTCGGGGTCGTGCTGCCCTGGCAGGTGCCGATCAACCTGCTGGCAAGCGATCCGCTGCGGGCGCGGATCGCCCTGCTATGGGGATGCCTGGGTGGAGTGGCTGCGCTGGCGCTGATGCTGGTGCATCTCGCGCACCGGGAAGTGCGCTAGCTGTCCTGCGCGCGGCCGGGCGAGCCGACCGGGGAGGGCTGCGCGTCGCCGCGGGCGGCGAACATCGGCGGCACGCCACCCGGGCTTTTCGCCGGGGTCGTCGCTGGCAGCTTGATACCGGAATGGACAGTGCCGCCTGCCAGCGATTGACGGGATGCGGGCAGGGACTCGTCGTAATGCATGGCCGCGGGCTCCAGTTGGGTTTGGTCACGCGACTGTGCGGCAGCGCCAGTGCAGCGAGCGTGTGGAGGACGCCAAGGGAACGCCGACACGCGGGCCTGCCTGGTAACAAGGCCGTCGAAGATTCGGCCCAGCGCCCCCGCCGCACACCGAAGGCGCGAACCCGCCCCGCACGCTACGCCGGATCCGGCCTCAGCCTCGCCCGCCGCGGCTGGGTGCGCCCGGCGGTGGATCGAGCCCACCGTCCTTGCCGCCGACGCCGTGGCCCTTGGTGGAACCCACGCCGCTCTCGCGTTGCTTGCGCTCCTGGATGTGCTGGGCGCGATCCTGCCCCACCCCACCGGTCTGGTAGGTCGGGCCGTTTTCCTGGATCGGCACGATGGCGTCGGGATCCTCCGGCTCGCCCATCGCCTTGCGGCCCTGCGGGTCGCCGAAGCCGTGGTGCGGGCGCATCTGGCCATTACCGCTGTCGCCGCCGGTGCCACCCGCGGACTCGATCGCCTCGCCGGTTTCTCCCTCGACCTGTACCTGGTCCTGTTCGGCGCGCTTGCCGATGGCGTCCTGGAGGTTGGCGTTGGTACGGCCGCGCGGATCGTCGATGCTTCCCATGGGGTTCTCCCGTTCCGGAATGGCTGCGCATGATCGTGCCGGAACGAAGGTCAGCAGGGCGTGCAGCAGGAATGCCCGCAGCGTTAGTCGATTCGTGCACACCTCCGGCGGCAACCTTGGCCGCGCCGACATGCCTGCAAGGGTCAACCAACATGCAAACCGAAGCCTTCCGGCTCGCTCGCCACGATTGGGTTCCCAACCACCCGCGGCTGCCCGTGCTGCTCTACCACCAGGCGCTTGCCGGCCTGGACGGTGCCGCCATCGAGGAGTGCTTCGATGGCAACGGCTGGCCGCCGCAGTGGCGCGCGGGCGTCTACGAGTTCCACCATTACCACTCCACCGCGCACGAGGTGCTCGGCGTGGTCAACGGCACAGCATTGCTGGTGCTGGGTGGCCCGGACGGGCGCGAGGTCGAAGTGGACGCGGGCGACGCCGTGCTGCTGCCCGCCGGCACCGGCCACCGCAGCCTCCGCTCCAGCGACGGTTTCCAGGTAGTGGGCGCCTATCCGCCCGGGCAGCAGTGGGACATCTGCAGAAAAGCCCCGGACGAAGCGATGCTTGAGCGCATCGCAACCCTGCCCTACCCGACCTGCGATCCGGTGAGCGGCGACCACGGCCCGATGCTGGCGTGCTGGAGCCAACCCGCCTGACCCCACCGCCCGTAGGGTGGGCTTCAGCCCACCACCGCCCTGGCCGCAAAACCGCGATGGGCCGAAGCCCACCCTACGCGCACGGTCAGATCCGATCGAGGATTCCGGGCACCGGCCCGGGAATCTCGCGCGCCAGGAAACCCAGCGAGCCGACCGAGCCTTCCAGCACGCGCCCTGCCTCGGCGTGCACGAACACGCCCCACAACGCCGCCTGCACGGCGTCGCCGCAACGTGCCGCCAGGCCGGCGATCACCCCGGCCAGCACATCACCGGAACCGGACGTGCCCAGCCCATGGCAACCGCCGGGATGGACCCAGGACCGCCCGTCGGGTGCGGCGATGTGCGTGGTGGCCCCCTTGAGCACCGGCACGCTGCGTGCCCGGCGTGCGAGGGCGCACGCCAGCGCGTGGGGCTCCTGTTCCACCTGTGCCTTTTCCCGGCCGCACAGCTTGGCCATCTCGCCCGCGTGCGGGGTGAGCACGAACGGCTTGCCCGGCGGCGCGCGCAGATCCGGCGCCAGCGCGCCGGCGTCGATCACCGCAATGCCGCGCATATGCCGGATGACCCGTTGCACCAATGTTGCGGCTGCCGCCGACGGATTCATGCCGCAACCGACCAGCACCGCATCGCAACCGTCCAATGCCTGATCCAGGGCCGGGCTGCCACGCGCGATCTCGCCCTGCGCCGTCACCGGCAAGCCCAGCACCAGCGCTTCCGGCATCGCCACCGCGAGCGGCAACGCCACCTCCTGGGTGGTGGCGAGCTGCAATTTGCCGGCACCGGCGCGCAGGGCGCCGGTGCCAGCCAGCAACACCGCGCCGGGCACGCGGCTGGAGCCGCCGACCACCAGCACCCGTCCGCGCTGCTCCTTGCCACCGCGCGGATCGGGCAAGGGCATCGTGCGCAACAGCCGCGCGGTCAGGCGTTGCGGCTTCGCCTGGACCGCGCTCATCGCGCGCCTTTGGGCCGGTCCGATTCGATCGTCACCGGCGAGCCGGCCTGCACCAAAGGCGCGACGAAGTTGGTGCGCTCCAGCACCAGGCCGCAACCGTCCGGCGCCTCGACGTATTCGGTGATGCCGCAATTGGGCACGTCGCCGTTGCGGTCGATCGAAAGGATCGTGCCTTCGTCCATCCGTTCCAGCAGATAGCGGAAGCAATTGACGATCACCTGGTGGCCGACGATCATCACGCGCTCGCCCGCGTGGTTGCGCTGCAGGTCACTCAGCATGCTGCGCAGGCGCAATACCACGTCGCACCAGCTCTCGCCGCCGGGCGGGCGGAAATAGAATTTGCCGACCAGCTGCCGCTGTTCGGCCAGCTCGGGAAACTTGGCGCGGATGCCGGCGCGGGTGTAACGATCGAGCACGCCGAACTCCTTCTCGCGCAGGCGCTCATCCACTACCACCTGCTCGGGCGATTGACCCATCGCCGCGGCTACCGCGTCGGCGGTTTCGCGCGCCCGCTTGTAGGGCGAGGCCATGAATGTGGTGGGCCGGTCCTGTTCCGGCAACGCCCGCGCCCATTCGCCGAGCGCACGGGCTTGCTCCAGACCCTGCGGCGAGAGCGGCACGTCAGCGTCGCGATGCTGCAGGTCGATCAACGGTGCACCGGAAGCTTCCGCGCGGTCGCGGGCGATGTTTCCGGCGCTTTCACCGTGCCGGATGACCCACAACCGCTGTGGCCAACCGATGTTGCCCTGCATGACCGCTGCACCCACGCCGCTCTCCCGTTCCGGAATATGCGAAGCATGGGCACGGGCGCCGTGAATGGCTGGTCGACCTGTCGCATGGCGGGCACGCTCCCTCTGCACGCCACGGCGCCTGAGCTATTTACTAGCGCCAGTTAGACGGCGGCCTCACGATCGTTGGGCGACCATCACAGTCGCGAACGGTCGACCCCGGCCGATCGTTCGCAACGCGTGCCGAGCCCACCCGGCCTGACCGTCGAACGAGAACCCCGCCATGCGAAACCCCCTGCAACTGCGCTGCAACCAGTTGGAGCGCTCGATGCGCACCCTGCACGACGAATGCGACCGCCTGATGCGCGAGAACGCGCTGCTGCGCGAACGGATCCAAGGCACCGGCCAGAGCGTGCAGCGCCTCGACGACGAACTGGCACGCATCGCCTCCGGACCGGACGCCGAGCAGGCACCGTTCGTGGTCCGGGCCTCGTCGATCAGGATGTATTAAGACGCCAGGCCGCGCCCCCGCTTCGGCGGAGCCGGAGAGCTGCCACCCTCGTTGCAACCGCTTGCGGTCGGTGTTCTTGGCGTGGTCGAAGATCAGGGCATTGCCGGCTGCCGTCTGGCCGGATCACAACCGATCCCGTCCACAAAAAAGGCCCCGCGGTGGCGGGGCCTTCGTGGTGCGAGCGCGGCGATCAGGCGAACGGATCGTCCAGCACGATGGTGTCGTCGCGGTCGGCGCCGGTGGCGACGATGGCCAGGCGGCAGCCGGACAATTCCTCCACCGCGCGCAGATAGGCACGGGCGGCAGCGGGCAGCTTGTTCCAGTCGCGGATGCCGGCGGTGGATTCCTCCCAGCCGGGGAACTCCAGATAGACCGGTTTGCACTCGGCCCAGCCGTCGGCGTCCAGCGGTGCCAGTTCGCGGCGCTTGCCGCGGTATTCGTAGGCAACGCACACCTTGATCGACGGCAGGCCGTCGAGCACGTCCAGCTTGGTGATGGCCAGGCCGTTGATGCCGTTGATCTGCACCGCGCGCTTGAGCGCCACCAGGTCGATCCAGCCACAGCGGCGCGGACGGCCGGTGCTGGCGCCGAACTCGTTGCCGACCTTGCGCAGGCGCTCGCCCATGTCGTCGTGCAGTTCGGTGGGGAACGGGCCGCCGCCGACGCGGGTGGCGTAGGCCTTGCAAATGCCCAGCACGTAGTCGATGTCGCCGGCGCCCACGCCGGTGCCCGCCAGCGCGCCACCGACGGTGGTGTTGGACGAGGTGACGTACGGATAGGTGCCGTGGTCGATGTCCAGCAGCGCGCCCTGCGCACCTTCGTACAGGATGTTGCCACCCTCGGCACGCACCTCGTGCAGGATGGTGGCGACGTCATCGACCAGCGGACGGATGTATTCGCCCCACGCCAGTGCGTCGTCGAGCACCTTCTGGTAGTCGACCGGCTCGGCCTTGAGCCACTGGGTGAGAATGAAGTTGTGGTAATCGACCGCGACCTCGAGCTGCGCCGGCAGCTCGTGCGGGTACATCAGGTCGGCCACGCGGATCGAGCGGCGCGCGACCTTGTCCTCGTAGGCCGGGCCTATGCCGCGGCCGGTGGTGCCGATCGCCTTGCCGCCGGCGGCCACCTCGCGCGCCTTATCGACGGCGATGTGGTAGGGCATGATCAACGGCGTGGCGGGGCTGATCTTCACCCGCGAGCGCACTTCCACGCCGTTGCCCTCGAGCTCGGCGATCTCGTTGATCAGCGCCTCGGGCGAAAGCACCACGCCGTTGCCGATCAGGCACAGCGCGTCTTCGCGCAGGATGCCGGAGGGAATCAGGTGCAGCACCGTCTTCTTGCCCTTGATCACCAGCGTGTGGCCGGCGTTATGGCCACCCTGGAAGCGCGCCACCGCGCTGACCCGCTCGGTCAGCAGGTCGACGATCTTGCCCTTGCCTTCGTCGCCCCACTGGGCTCCAAGAATGACGACTGACTTGCCCATGAAAGTTCTCGCTCGTTGGGTGCTCCACGCGGGAGCCGTAAGTGGGGAAAACGAAATCTCAGCGCACCAGTTGCAACACCGCCAGCCCGGCGACCACCGCCACGGCGCCGAATACGCGCAGCGTGCGCGGCTGCAGCTCCAGTGCCTGGCGCACCATCGACTGCCAGTGACGCGGGGCGGCGAACAGCATCAAGCCCTCGAACACCAGCACCAGGCACAACGCGATGGCAAGCTCGTGCGGCATCGAGGCATCAGCGTTTGGCGGCGCCGTCGTCGAAGTAGCGCAGCAGCTCCGCGTCGGGCTTGAGCACCAGCGTGCCCTTGCCGTCGGCGAAGGCTTTCTTGTACGCCGCCAGGCTTCGATAGAACGCGAAGAACTCCGGGTCCTGGCTATACGCGCGGGCGTAGATGGCGGCCGCCTCGGCGTCGCCCTGGCCGCGCACGGTGGCCGCGTCACGGTCGGCATCGGCGCGCAGCACCTGGCCCTGGCGATCGGCGTCCGCCTTGATCTTCTCCGCCTGCTCCTGGCCGGTATAGCGCAGTTCGTTGGCCAACTGTAGGCGCTCGGCGCGCATGCGCTTGTAGACCGACTCGCTCACTTCCTCGGGCAGGTCGATGCGCTTGATGCGCACGTCGACCACGGCGATCCCCAGGTTCTTGCGCGCGGCCACGTCGGTCTGCTTGCGCACGCGCTCGGTGATGTCCTTGCGCCCGCCCGCGATCAGGTCCTGCAGGCTGCGCGAGTTGAACTCGAAGCGCAGCGCATCCTTGACCACCGGGCTCAACCGTTGCGCCGCCTGGTTGGCGTCGCCGCTGGTGGCGCGGTAATAGGCCGCGTTGTCGGCGATTCGCCACTTCACGTAGAAGTCGACGTTGACGCTCTTCTTCTCGGAGGTGAAGTAGCGCTCAGGCGGCGCGTCCAGACCCTGGATGCGGCTGTCGAAACGCACCACCTGCTGGACCAGCGGCGCCTTGAAGTGCAGGCCCGGCGCGTAGTCAGTCTGCACGATGCGGCCGAACTGCAGCAGCAGCGCGCTCTGCCCTTCGCGCACCACGAAGGCGCTGTTGAAGCCCAGCAACACCAGCAGCACGGCGATCACGATCCAGACGATCTTCATGGCTGGGTCCCCTTGTCGGTGGCGTCATCGGAAGTGACGGCGGTTGCCGTGCCCGGGCTGGCCGGCGGGGCCGGCGGCAGGTTGATGATGGTGCGGCCATTGGAGCCGTCGATCACCTTGCGGTTGCCGGCCATCACCTGCTCCATCGTCTCCAGCCACAAGCGCTTGCGGGTCACTTCCGGCGCCGCCTTGTATTCCTTCAGCAGCAGGTCGAAGCGTTCGGCGTCGCCCTGTGCGCGGGCAATGCGCTCGGCCTTGTAGCCGGAGGCCTCGGCGGCGATGCGCGAGGCGTCGCCGCGGGCCACCGGCACCACCTTGTTGGCGTAGGCCAGCGCGCCGTTCTCGATGCTCTGCTTGTCTTCGCGCGCCTTGTTGACGTCGTCGAAGGCGTCCTTGACCTCGGCCGGCGGCGAGACGTTCTGGAAGCTCACCGCGGTGACCTGCAGGCCGGCGTGGTAGCTGTCGAGGGTCTTCTGCAGGGCCTGGTTGGCCTCGCCGACCAGCGCGGCGCCTTCGCCGGACAGGATCGTGTCCATGTCACTGCGGCCGATCACCGAGCGCACGGCCGCCTCGGAGGCCGCGGCGATGGTGGTTTCCACGTCGTCCACCGAGAACAGGTAGGCGCGCGCGTCGGACACCTGGTACTGCACGGTGAAGTCGATGGTGATGATGTTCTCGTCGCGGGTCAGCATGCGCACGCTGTCCTGCAGCGAGCGCACGCGGGTGGTCTGGACCTTGGTCACCGACTCGACCGGCTGCGGGAGCTTGAAGTGGAACCCCGGCGGCAACGTGCGGCTGTACTGGCCGAAGCGCAGCACCACGCCGGCCTGGCGCGCATCGATGATGGTGTAGCTGCTCAGCAGCAGCCAGGCCAGCACCAGCGCCAGCACGATGGTGATGATGCCGCCGGGGCCACCATGCTTGCCCAGCCGCGCGCGCAGGCGCTTGAGGACATCGTCCAGGCCGTGGTTGCCGGCGCCGGGGCGCTTGCTGTTCCAGGGGTCGCGTTGGCCGTTGCCGGGCTCGTTCCAGGCCATCTCAGTCTCCTAGGGGCAAGGGGCGGGACGGCGTAAAATGCCGGTGGACAAGTCGCAGAATCAGGGCCATAGAGCGCAGCATTCGAGGTCGGGGATGAACGAACCGCGGCACGCCGCGATCGATCTCGGTGCGGGCGGAGAAAGTGCCGCACAAACGCCGGTTAGTCTAACAGAGGTGAATTGGCACGTGGCTCCAGCCACTGCCTGCCGAGCCCGCGCCCTCATCCTTGCGGGGCCCACTCGTGGGCGATGCGCTTGCCGCCCGGCCGGAAGCATCGCCCGCTTGCGGGCGCCTACCAAACCGCCCACCCGGGGCACTCATGGCGTGTCGGGCGAACCGAGCACCCCGCGCAGCAGCGCGGCATCCTGCGGATGGCCACCGCCCAGGGGCGCGATCACGCTGCGCGGCGCGTCGATCTGCAGGCGCCAACCATGTTCATCCACCGATTCCCCGGCGATCGCACCGGCCGCGCGCAGGCGCGCGTGCAGGCGGCCGGCCGAGAGCGGCAATTGCAGTTCGCTCTGCACGCGCTCGCCACCAAGCAGTTCGCCCAGCGCCTGGCGCAGCAAGTCCAGCCCTTCGCCGGTGCGTGCGGAGAGCCAGACCTGGGTCGGCCGCCCTTCCCCGTCGCGCACGATCCGCGGCCCGGTGCCGGCACGGGCTTCATCACCGTCCCGCAGTGCATCGATCTTGTTCATGACGTGCAGTTGGGGCACGTCGCCGGCGCCGATCTCTTCCAGCACGCCGTCGACCACCCGGTGCAGGCGCTCGCGCTCCTCGTCGGCCGCGTCGCTGACGTGCAACAGCAGGTCGGCGTCGCGCGCCTCGGCCAGGGTCGCGCGGAAGGCGGCCACCAGGTCATGCGGCAGCTCGCGGATGAAACCCACCGTGTCGGCCAGCACCGCCGGACCGCAGGAAAGATCCTCGATCTTGCGCACGGTCGGATCGAGCGTGGCGAACAGCAAGTTGGCGGCGAATACCTCGCCCTCGGTCAGCGCATTGAACAGAGTGGACTTGCCCGCGTTGGTGTATCCGACCAGCGCCACCCGCGGCACTGTGTTGCGCAGGCGCGCGCGGCGCTGCTGGGTGCGCTGCACCTGCACCTTCTCCAGCCGCCGGGTGAGCATCTTGACGCGCTCACCGAGCAGGCGGCGGTCGGTTTCCAGCTGCGTTTCGCCGGGGCCGCGCAGGCCGATGGCGCCGCCGCGCTGGCGCTCCAGGTGGGTCCAGCCACGCACCAGGCGGGTGGCCAGGTGCTTGAGCTGCGCCAGCTCCACTTCCAGCTTGCCTTCGTGCGAGCGGGCGCGCTGGGCGAAGATGTCCAGGATCAGCCCGGCGCGGTCGACCACGCGCACGGCCAGCAGCTTTTCCAGGTTGCGCTCCTGCACCGGCGTGAGCAGGTGATCGACCAGCACCACGTCCGCCTCGGTGGCGCGCACCGCTTCGGCCACTTCTTCGGCCTTGCCGGTGCCGATGTAATAGCGGGGGTTGGGGTCCTCGACCCGTGCCGGGACGCTGGCGAGCACTTCGGCGCCGGCCGAACGCACCAGTTCGGCGAATTCCTCTGCCCGGCGGACCGCATCGCCCTCGCCGCGGCCATGCGGAAGGATCAGTACGGCGCGTTCGCCCTTCTTTTGTCTATCGAACACTAGGTTGGCGTGGCCTGTGGATGCGCGCCGTCGGCGAAACGCCGGCGGCTGGGGGTCGAGGCCGGCATTGTATGCCGATCATCGCCCCGCCGACGGCAAGGCGCCGTCGGCGTAGTTGCCGGCGGGCCAGGCAACCCGCCGGCAGCATGAATCCTTCCCTGGGATCAGTCGTCGCCCTCGGCGGACGATGCGTGTGTGTCGGCGTGGCCGTCGGCATGGCCCTCATGGCCGTTGCCCATGCGCACGTTGCGGCTGGGCACCACGGTGGAAATGGCGTGCTTGTAAACCATCTGGCTCACCTGGTTGCGCAGCAGCACCACGAACTGGTCGAACGACTCGATCGTGCCTTGCAGCTTGATGCCGTTGACCAGGTAAATGGCGACCGGAACCCGCTCACGGCGGAGTGCGTTGAGAAACGGATCTTGCAATGACTGCCCTTTGGACATGTTGTTGTACCCCCTCGCGAACCTTCGCGGGCCGGAGAAAAGACGCACGCGCGGCGACCGGCCCAAGTCGAAGGGATATTAACCGCTTTTAAATGGCGGGCGGAAGCTCGTGAATGGCGACATGCGTCGCGGAGCCCCGTCTCCGTGTAGGAGCCCACTTGCGGGCGATGCTCCTGTTCGTTGTGCACATCAAAGCATCGCCCAAGAGTGGGCTCCTACAAAGTGCAACGCGGGCGAACTCTACAGGAACGATTCCAATGCCCCGCAGGCGCGGTCGAGCAGGCCGGCCTGGTCCGGGTCGAGCGCGCGCGCATCGAGCTCGGCGCGCAGCCAGGTGATCTGCCGCTTGGCCAGCTGGCGGGTGGCGAAGATGCCCTTGTCGCGGAACGTGGGCGCATCGATCGCGCCATCCAGATGTTCCCAGGCCTGGCGATAACCGACCGCGCGCAGGGCCGGCAAGTCCGCGGACAGGTCGCCGCGGGCGCGCAGCGCCTTCACCTCGTCCAGGAAGCCGGCTGCCAGCATGGCGTCGAAGCGTTGCGCAATGCGCGCGTGCAGCTCGCCGCGATCGGCGGGCAACAGCGCCAGCTTCAGCACCCGCCAGGGAAAAGGCTCGCCGCTGCCGCCGGTTTGCTGCTCGGACAACGGGCGGCCGGTGAGCTCGATCACTTCCAGCGCGCGTTGCAGGCGCTGGGCATCGTTGCGGCCGATGCGCGCGGCCGCGGTCGCATCCAGCCTGGCCAGGCGCGCATGCAGCGCCGGCCAACCACACACCGCGGCCTCGCCGGCCAGCCGGGCGCGGATCGCAGGCGCGGCGTCCGGCAGCGCCGAAAGCCCCCGCTGCAACGAACGGAAGTACAAGCCGGTGCCGCCGACCAGCAGGGGTACCCGGCCATGGGCGTGGATGCGCGCCATGGCCGCCAGCGCGTCGGCGCGGAAATCGGCCGCCGAGTACGGTTCGGATGGATCGCGCAGATCCAGCAGCGCGTGCGGGTGCCGGGCCAGCATGGCGGCATCGGGCTTGGCCGCGCCGATGTCCAGCCCGCGGTAGACCAGCGCCGAGTCCACGCTTACCAGCTCCAGCGCGAAGCGTTCGCGCAGTGCGCAGGCCAGCGCGGTCTTGCCCGACGCGGTCGGGCCCATCAGGAATATGGCGAGCGGGCGGGCGTCGGCAGGCACCGGCGCATTGTAGCGGCGCGCACGCTGGCGCCGGCGCCACAATTCCGCGGCGCTTCCACGGGAAAGCCACGGTGAAACCGATCACGTTTTTACCGATAATTCACCCCTCGCGACGACGACAGCTTGCCTGCGCCGCTTGGTGGGCGCACCATCGGCGCATAGCGACCACATAGAATTCACGCGATGGCGCACCGAATCGACGCGGAACACGATCAGGACGCTGGAGAGGGGACAGTTGTCATGTTGCAGCCAGGTATCGCCACGCCCGCCGCGCGCGTCCATCCCGCCACCCAGCCCGCTCCACTGCGTCCGGTACAGGACGACGCCTCGACGGCGCGTCGCAAGCCGATCTGGGACAAGAACAACGTCGGTTTCTGGCTGACGGCATGCATCCTGGCCAGCCTGGTCTTTTCGATCGCCTGGCGCGCCATCGGCTGAGCACGCAGCCTGCCTCGCGGCAAGGCCCTATAATCGTCGGCTTCCCCGCCCGCCTCCGCGGGCCAGACGATGGTGTCCCATGCCGCAGACGATGAAAGCCCTGGTCAAGCGCAAGCCCGAACAGGGCATCTGGATGGAAGAGGTGCCGGTTCCCGAGATCGGCCCCAACGAGGTGCTGATCAAGGTCGAGAAGACCGCCATCTGCGGCACCGACCTGCACATCTACAAGTGGGACGAATGGTCCCAGCGCACGATTCCCCAGGGACTGACCATCGGCCACGAGTTCGTCGGCCGCATCGCCGAGCTCGGCAGTGCCGTGACCGGCTACAAGGTCGGCGACCGCGTCTCGGCCGAAGGCCACATCGTCTGCGGACATTGTCGCAACTGCCGCGCCGGGCGCCAGCACCTTTGCCCGAACACTGTGGGCATCGGCGTCAACCGCAACGGCGCCTTCGCCGAGTACGTGGCGGTGCCAGCCTCCAACCTCTGGCCGATTCCCGACCAGATCCCTTCCGAGCTGGCCGCGTTTTTCGATCCCTATGGCAACGCCGCGCATTGCGCGCTGGAGTTCGACCTGATCGGCGAGGACGTGCTGATCACCGGCGCCGGCCCGATCGGCGTGATCGCCGCGGGCATCGCCAAGCATGTGGGCGCGCGCAACGTGGTGGTCACCGACGTCAACGACTACCGCCTGAAGCTGGCCGCCGACATGGGCGCCACCCGCGTGGTCAACGTGTCCAACCAGTCGCTCAAGGACGTGGTCAAGGACCTGCACATGGAAGGCTTCGACGTCGGCCTGGAGATGAGCGGCAATCCGCGTGCCTTCAACGACATGCTCGACGTGATGTACCACGGCGGCAAGATCGCGCTGCTGGGCATCCAGCCCAAGGGCGCCGGCATCGACTGGGACAAGGTGATCTTCAAGGGCCTCACGCTGCAAGGCATCTACGGCCGGCGCATGTACGAGACCTGGTACAAGATGACCCAGATGGTGCTGACCGGCTTCCCGCTGCAGAAGGTGCTGACGCACCAGATCGCCATCGACGATTTCCAGAAGGGTTTCGACCTGATGGATGCGGGCACCTGCGGCAAGGTGGTCTGCTCCTGGACATGAGTCCGGGCAGCCGCCCTCGGCACAGGCTGAGCCTCTAGCCGAACGTCGTTCCCGCGAACGCGGGTGGCCATCCTGCTCCTCGAACGCCAAGCGAAAATGGCATTCCCGCGTTCGCGGGAATGACGCCCAGGCGGGTTTCGCCGCAATGCGCCCTGCCGCCGCCCCCAAGACCGGAGACCAACGTGACCTATACCGCCCGCGACCGCTACGCCACCGAGCTGGACTCCATCCGCGAGCAGGGCCTGTTCAAGGGCGAACGCGTCATCGTTTCGCCGCAGTCGTCCGAGATCGAGCTGGCCAACGGTCGCAAGGTACTCAACTTCTGCGCCAACAATTACCTGGGCCTGGCCGACCATCCCGACGTGATCGCCGCGGCCAAGCAGGCGCTGGACACGCATGGCTTCGGTATGGCCTCGGTGCGCTTCATCTGCGGCACGCAGGACCTGCACAAGCAACTGGAGGCGAAGATCGCCGAGTTCTTCGGTACCGAAGACACCATCCTCTACGCCGCCTGCTTCGACGCCAACGGCGGCCTGTACGAGCCGCTGCTGGGCGAGGAGGACGCGATCATTTCCGACGCGCTCAACCACGCTTCGATCATCGACGGCATCCGCCTGTGCAAGGCCAAGCGCTTTCGCTACGCCAACTGCGACATGGCGGACCTGGAGAAGCAGCTGCAGGCCGCCGATGCCGCCGGCGCCCGCACCAAGCTGATCACCAGCGACGGCTCGTTCTCGATGGACGGTTTCATCGCACCCCTGGACCAGATCACCGCACTGGCGAAGAAGTACAACGCGATGGTACACATCGACGAATGCCACGCCACCGGCTTCCTCGGCGCCACCGGCCGCGGCTCGGCCGAGGTGCATGGCGTGATGGACAATATCGACATCTTCACGGGCACGCTGGGCAAGGCGCTGGGCGGCGCGCTGGGCGGCTTCGCCACGGGACCCGCGGAAGTCATCGAACTGCTGCGCCAGCGCTCGCGCCCGTACCTGTTCTCCAACTCGCTGCCGCCGCACGTGGTGGCCGCCGCGATCAAGGTGTTCGACATGCTGGTCTCGGCCGGCGAGCTGCGCACGCGCGTGCAGGAAAACACGGCCTACTTCCGCGAGCGGATGACCGCCGCCGGCTTCGACATCAAGCCCGGCGTGCACCCGATCGTGCCGGTGATGATCTACGACGCGCCCAAGGCCCAGGCGATGGCTACCGCGCTGCTGGAAGAAGGCATTTACGTGACTGGCTTCTTCTATCCGGTGGTGCCGCAG
Source organism: Frateuria hangzhouensis (assembly GCF_026410505.1). Taxonomy (GTDB): domain Bacteria; phylum Pseudomonadota; class Gammaproteobacteria; order Xanthomonadales; family Rhodanobacteraceae; genus Frateuria_A; species Frateuria_A hangzhouensis. Next base: position 37,884 of record NZ_JAPMIU010000008.1, on the reverse strand, counting down.
GGCCAGGCGCGCATCCGCACGCAGATGAGCGCGGCGCACACACGCGAGCACCTGGACCGGGCGATCGACGCGTTCACCAAGATCGGCAAGCAGTTGGGCGTGATCGAGGGCTGATTCCGCGGGATCCATGCCTGTGTAGGAGCTCGCTCGCGGGCGATGCTTTCTGGCGACATCGAGCGAGGCATCGCCCGCAAGCGGGCTCCTACAAACGCAACGCCAGCACTTCTTCCGTTGTGAGGTGCCGCCATTGCCCCTTGGGCAAGTCGCCGAGCGCGAGGTTGCCGATCGCCACCCGGACCAGCCGCAGCACGCCGACGCCATGGGCCGCGAGCAGGCGGCGGATGTGCCGGTTGCGGCCCTCGTCCAGCACGATCTCGAGCCAGGCGTTTTTCTCCCCCGCGCGCAGCAGCGCCACCTTTCGTGCCGCCAACCGCTCGCCCTGGTCGAGGATGCCCTCGCCCAGCCGAGCCAACAGGCCCTCGTCGGGAATGCGGTCGGCCTGCACGTGATAGGTCTTGTCCACGTGCGTGGCCGGCTCGGTGATGCCCGCCGCCCACACCGTGTCGTTGCTGAGCAGCAACAGGCCTTCGCTGGCCTTGTCCAGCCGGCCGACCGGCCCCAGCCAGGGCAACCCGGCCGCGGCAAGCGCGTCGTAGACGGTAGCGCGGCCGCGCTCGTCCGCCGCGCTGACCACCAGCCCGCGCGGCTTGTTGAACATCACGTAGACCCGCGCGGCCTCGCCGATCGGCTGGCCGTCTACGGTGATGCCGCCCTGCCCGGCCGCGGTGGGATGTTCCGGATCACGTACCACGCGACCGCCGACCGCCACGCGTCCCGCGCGAACCCATTGCTCGGCCTGGCTGCGCGAGCACACGCCGCGCTTGGACAACACACGCGCCAGCCCGTAGCGCGGGCCATTGCGGGCAGAGGCGACGGGTGGACGGCGTGGCGCGGACATCGCGCAAGCGTAGCGACCGCGCCGGAGCGCCGGCAAGCTCGCGCAGGGCGGGCTTAAGCCCACCATGAACTTCCGCACCGCCAAACGTCGCGCTGGTGGGCCACAGCCCACCGTGCGTTGCCGCGCCCGCAAAGAAAAGTGCAATCGCGGCCTGCGGAGCACAGGGCCTTGAACGCCGCGATTCCGCTCCGGCGCGTTCGGCCCCGTGTCTGCAGGAGTCCCCGCGAGAGTGCGATGGCGTTTCCCGGCAAGACCGATGAACCAAGAAAAAACCCGGCCGAAGCCGGGTTTTTCCATTCTGCGTCGTACCGTCCGATTACTGCTCGACCTGCAGCTCCGTGCGGCGGTTGCGCGCGCGGCCTTCGTTGGTCTCGTTGGTGTCGATCGGATCGCTCTCGCCGTGGCCGATCGGGCCTTCCAGGCGGCTGGCGTCGATGCCGTGCGAAGTCAGGTAGTCATACACGATCTTCGCGCGACGCTCGGACAGCGACTGGTTGTAGGCATCGGTACCCACCGCGTCCGTGTAGCCGGCGACAGTCACCTGCACCTGCGGGTAGCGCTGCAGGGTATCGACGGCCTGGTCGAGGATGCCCAGCGAGTCGGAGGTCGGCTCGGCCAGCGCCTTGCTGATGTCCATCTCGCCCTTCGACGGACGGTCGAACTTGAAGTTCACGCCGCGCAGGTCGATCACGACCTTCTGCGGGCAGCCATCCGGACCGACGATGGTACCGGCGGCCGTGGCCGGGCACTTGTCTTCGCAGTCGTTGACGCCGTCGTTGTCGTTGTCCTGGGTGGAGCAATCGTTGACCGGCGGGGGCGGCGGCGGCGCGACCGGTTCCGGAGCGGCAGCCGGTTCGCCGAAGCGGGATACGAAGCTGAAGCCCAGGAACCAGTCACCGTAGCCGTCTTCGGTCGACTGGCTGTTGTCGTCCCAGTCGTAACGGTAGCCGGTCTCGATGCGGATATCCGAGCTGTCGGTGATGGTCTTGGAGACGCCCACGCCCAGTTCGGCCGCCGGCGACCAGCCATCATCAACCGGGTTCTTGTGGTAGCTGCCCATCACGCCGGCCAGCAGGTAGGGGCGCCAGGCGTTCCAGTCGCCACCGTAGAAGCGTGCGGCCACGCCATAGTTGGTATTCGACCAGTCGCCGCCGCCGACCGCGGTGTCGCGGTCACGCTTGGTGCGGTCGATGAACAGATCAATCGAGGCATTCGGCGAAACGAAACGGCCAACACCCAGGCCATAATAGAACTGGCGGCTGTTGGTATTGCGATCGGTATCGTTGTAATAACCGCCAACGGTCGGGGCGATGTACCAACGGCCGTCATAATCGCCCATGCTGCTGGTGGTGGCGGTATCGCCGGTCATATCGGCGGTGTTGTCCTGCGCGTGAACGGCACCAACGCCGCCCAGGGCCAAGGCAATAAGAAAATACAAGCCCTTACGTTTCATCAGGTGTGTCTCCTTCATTTATTGATGTTCGCAGCCGTTCACCTCGTACGGACCGCGCGTCAAACTCTCAGACTTCCGGAAGCTTGAGCCGCCCCCTCGCTATTCGTCCCTACGGGCAAGCGGCACGAGTGTAGCAAAATCGTTAAGTCGTTCACGGGTCACGCAGGCTCCCTGGTGAGGCCTTGTTCAGCAAAGCCCTTTATCCATTCCTACCTGAATGGCGTGGACATGGTGTGAATACAAGTAAACCCGGCTCTGGGGCCGGGTTTACTGTGCAATGCATTGCAGGCGCGAACCTGTTTTTTTCATTGCCGGGTAATGGCAGTGCCCGGCTAATTGTGCTTAAAGCGTGAAAAGGCCGAGAAACCGCTGGATAGGCATGGCATCCAGTGCCGTCGTATCCGATGTCGCCTCCAGGATCGCCTTTACCCGATGCGCCGGCAGGTGGTCGCGCAGGGCCGCCTCGAACTTCTTCAGCAACACCGGAATGCCTTCGGCGCGACGCTTGCGGTGGCCGATCGGGAAGTCGATGGAAACCTTTTCGGTGGACGAGCCGTCCTTGAAGAACACCTGCACCGAGTTGCCGATGTAGCGCTTGTCCGGATCGAAGTAGTCCTTCGTGAACTGCGGGTTCTCGCGCACCTCCATCTTCGCGCGCAGCGCATCGATGCGCGGGTCGGCGGCGACGTCGTCGTTGTAGTCGCCGGCGGTCAGGCGGCCGAAGATCAGCGGCACCGCCACCATGTACTGGATGCAGTGGTCACGGTCGGCGTAGTTGGCCAGCGGGCCGGTCTTGTCGATGATGCGCACGCCCGCTTCCTGCGTTTCGATGACGATCTTCTCGACCTGGTCGAGCTTGTCCGCCACTTGTGCGTGAAGCTGCATGGCGCACTCCACCGCGGTCTGCGCGTGGAACTCCGCCGGGAAGCTGATCTTGAACAGCACGTTCTCCATCACGTAGCTGCCGAAGGGGCGCTCGAATTCGAAGGCATTGCCCTTGAAGGCGACGTCGTAAAAGCCCCAGGTCTTGGCGCTGAGCGCCGAGGGATAGCCGACCACGCCGCGGTAGACCGCGTTGATCGCGTGCGTCACGGCGCGGCGGCAGGCATCGCCCGCGGCCCAGCTCTTGCGCGGCCCGGTGTTGGGCGCGTGGCGATAGGTGCGCAGCGCGCCGTTGTCGATCCAGCTATGCGACACGGCGGTGGTGATCTGCTCCTTGCTGCCGCCGAGCATCGCGGTGGCCACCGCGGTAGAGGCCAGGCGCACCAGGATGACGTGGTCCTGGCCGACGCGGTTGAAGCTGTTCTTCAGTGCGTAGCAGCCCTGGATCTCGTGGGCCTTGATGGCGTAGTCGAGCACGTCGCGCACGGTGAACGCCTGGCCGCCCTCGCGCTCGGCCTTGCGGCTGAGGTAATCGGCCACCGACAGGATCGCGCCAAGGTTGTCCGACGGATGGCCCCACTCGGCGGCCAGCCAGGTGTCGTTGAAGTCGAGCCAGCGGATCTGGGTGCCGATGGCGAAGGCGCCCTGCACCGGATCGAGCTCGTGGCTGGTACCCGGCACGCGCGTGCCGCCCGGCAAGTTGGCGCCCGGCACCAGCGGGCCCAGGTGTTTGACGCACTCGGGAAACTTCATTGCCAGCATCGCCGTGCCGAGCGAGTCGAGCAGCATGTAGCGCGCGGTGTCGTAGGCCTCCTTCGACTCGATCCGGTAGTCGGCCACGTAATTGGCGATGTCGACCATCGGCTGGTCGGGATCGGGACGGACGGCGGAGCGGATGTCGTGGGCACTCATGAAGGCTTCTCGCGGCGGGAAAAACCGCCATTGTATCCGCCGCGCGCCCGATTGCCCCGCCATCCGCCGTGAACCACCTGTGGGAGCCGCCTTGGCCGCGACCACCATTCGGCCGCCGCGGCGACGAGGAACAACGCGGCCACGCCTGATCAACGCTGGCCGGAAACCGCACTGCGGTCCTTAGGGTGGGCCTCAGCCTACCTTGCGATGGCGATGGTGGGCTGAAGCCCACCCTACGGCCCACCGGCGCGCGGCCGAAAATCACCTTGACCGCTGCCAGCGCCGCCTCGACAATCGCCCGGCACCCAAAGGGGAGTAGTTCCGGCGCCGCGATTCGTTCGCGGCCCCGTGCGGTGGTCGTCATCACGGGCGTGCTCACGCCCCGGTCACCCCGGCGAGCTTCTCGCGAACGAGACTTTTGCGGTGGCGGCGGGCGTGCGCGTGTCCGGCGCCATCGTCATGAGTCACGCGCGGGAAACCTTCCATGGAACTTAGCGGTACCGATTTCTTCTCCGGCCTGCTGGCCATCATCCTGCTCGACCTCGTGCTCGCCGGCGACAACGCCATCGTGATCGCACTGGCCGCGCGCAACCTGCCCAAGTCGCTGCAGAAGAAAGCGGTTTTCTGGGGCACCTTTGGCGCGGTGGCCGTGCGCGTGGCGCTGACCGCGGTGGTGGTCTACCTGCTCAAGCTGCCCGGCCTGATGCTGGCCGGCGGGCTGTTGCTGCTGCCGATCGCCTGGAAGCTGCTCAAGCCGGGCGCCGAGGAAGGGCACGAGGTCGGCGCCGCCGACAACTTCTGGGCCGCGTTGCGCACCATCGTGGTGGCCGACGCGCTAATGGGCCTGGACAACGTGCTGGCGATCGCCGGCGCCTCCAAGGGCCACCTGGGCCTGGTGGTGCTGGGCCTGCTGATCAGCGTGCCGCTGGTAGTGTGGGGATCGACGCTGATCCTGAAACTGATCGAACGTTTCCCGATCATCGTCTACATCGGCGCGGGCGCGATCGCCTGGACCGCGGGCCGCATGATCGCCCACGACCACCTGCTCAGCGGCTGGTTCGACGCCTATCCGTGGGCGCGCTGGGTGCTGGATGCACTGCTCGTGGCGGGCATCTGCGGTGGTGGGTGGCTGTTCCATCACCGCAAGCGGCAACCCGCCTGAGTCGAGGCATCGCGTGCGCTGCGATCCGCAGCGCACGCGATGCCCGTCCGTCGCCTTACCAGCGCAGGTTCACGAACGCCGACGGACCGCTCAGGGTCATGTCCAGGTCGGCGTCGTAAGCGCTGCGGTTCCAGTGCAGCTTGATCTGGCTGTAGCCGTATTCCAGGCCCAAACCCAGGTTCTGCCACGGCAGCCACTCCACACCCAGAGCGGCGTTGTAGATGTGGCCACTGATGCGGCCGCCGTTCTTGCGCACGCCCGAGGCGTCCAGGTACGCGCGCCAGTGATCGTTGAAGGTGTGGCGCCAGCCCAGTTGCAACATGGGTGCCCAGGCGCTGTCGTTGCTGTTGGCCACGACCGACACCGTTTCCTCGCCGCCGGCGCCAAGGTCGTAGCTGCCATCGCCGGCCAATGCGGTCTTGACCCGATACCAACCGGCACCCAGGCCGACGCCGTAGGCGTCGTCGCCCTGCCCGAACCACCAGCGCCAGGCGACGCTGCCGAAGTCGAAATCCAGTTTGGCGCGGACGTCCGCGTTGGCGCTGTAGTTCACGCCGTCGTAGCTGATGTCGCGTGCGAGCACCTGGTGACTGGAACGGTCGATGCTGTAGTAGTCCAGCGCCAGGCCCTGATGCTCGCCGATCAGGAAGTCGGCGCGCACGCGCGGGACGGTCTTGTCCTTCTTGAAGCCCAGGTCGTCCTCGAGATTGATGGTGCCGCTGAGGGTGCCGCTCGGATCGCCCATCGAGACGTCCGTATCCATGTTGGCGTAGTAGCCGCCCAGGCGGATGCTTGCCCGGTCAGGGAGCGCGGTCGAATCCTGCGCCAGGGCCGCGGTACTCGCCAGCGCGAGCGGAATCAGGACAACGCCCGCGCCAAGCGCGGACCACGACGGACGTTTTGCTGGATATGGCATGCGGGAGACTCTGTCGGGGAAGGCGGGCCATCGTAGCCAGCACCCGCGTGGACAGGTCGTGGACAGCAGGCGCTCCGATCCGCTCTTCGCAGCGCTCCACTCGTGGGCGATGCGTCCAGGGCATCGCCCACGAGTGGGCTCCTACGGGGGATTCGCCCTCAGCGCTTTTCGATCGGCATGTAGGCCTGGTCTTCGGGGCCGGTGTAGTTCGCGCTCGGGCGGATGATCTTGCCGTCCTGGCGCTGCTCGATCACGTGCGCGCTCCAGCCGGAGGTACGGGCGATCACGAACAGCGGCGTGAACATGGCCGTCGGCACGCCCATCATGTGATACGCGCTGGCCGAGTACCAGTCCAGGTTGGGGAACATCTTCTTCAGTTCCCACATCAGCTTCTCGATGCGCTCGGACACCTCGAACAGGGTCGGGTTGCCACCCTCGGTGCAGAGCTTGCGCGAGATCTCCTTGATGATCTCGTTGCGCGGGTCGGACACCGTGTAAACCGGATGGCCGAAGCCGATAATGATTTCCTTCTTCTCCACGCGGGCACGGATGTCCGCCTCGGCCTCGTCGGCGCTCCGGTAGCGCGAGATGATCTCCATCGCCACTTCGTTGGCGCCGCCGTGCTTGGGACCGCGCAACGCGCCGATCGCGCCGGTGATCGCCGAGTACATGTCCGAGCCGGTGCCGGCGATGACGCGCGCGGTGAAGGTGGAGGCGTTGAATTCGTGCTCGGCGTAGAGCACCAGCGACTTGTCCAGCGCCTGCGCGTGCAATTCGCTGGGCGCCTTGCCGTGCAGCACGTGCAGGAAGTGCGCCGCGATCGAGTCGTCGTCGGTCTGGGTCTCGACGCGCTTGCCGTTGTGGCTGAAGTGGTACCAGTACAGCAGCATGGAGCCGAAGCTGGCCATCAGGCGGTCGGCGATGTCGCATGCGCCGGTGAGGTTATGGTCTTCCTTCTCCGGCAACACCGTGCCCAGCACCGAGCAGCCCGTGCGCAACACGTCCATCGGATGGGTCGCGGCCGGCAGCAGCTCCAGCGCGCCCTTGACCGGCGCCGGCAGGCCGCGCAGGCGCTTGAGCTTGGCCTTGTAGTTCTGCAGTTCGGTCCAGTTCGGCAGGCGGCCGTGCACCAGCAGGTGGGCGACCTCCTCGAAGCTGCCCTTGGCGGCCAGGTCATGGATGTCGTAGCCGCGGTAGTGCAGGTCGTTGCCGCTGCGGCCGACCGTGCACAGCGCAGTGTTGCCGGCGGGAACGCCGGACAGCGCGACGGATTTCTTGGCCTTGGGGAGGACTTGCTCGGTCATCGGGTGTCTCCTGAAGTGCAGGTAGTGTTCCGTTCTGTTTGTCGCAGGAGCCCGCGGGCTCCTGCGAAGGCACGGGTCAACTCTTTCTGGCGAACAGCGCGTCGAGCTTGCGCTCGTAGTCGTGGTAGCCGATGCGTTCGTACAGTTCCTCGCGCGTCTGCATCTGGTCGATCACGTTGCGCTGGTGGCCATCGCGGCGGATCGATTCGTACACGTTCTCGGCCGCCTTGTTCATGGCGCGGAAGGCGGACAGCGGGTACAGCACGATGCCCACGCCGGCGGTGCGCAGTTCGTCCACGCTGAACAGTGGCGTCTTGCCGAACTCGGTGATGTTGGCCAGCACGGGCACCTTCACCGCATCGACGAAGCGGCGGTAGGTGGGCAGGTCGTAGGCCGCTTCGGCGAAGATCCCGTCGGCGCCGGCTTCCACGCACTTGATGGCGCGTTCGATCGCCGCGTCCACGCCGTCCACGGCGATCGCGTCGGTACGGGCGATCAGGAAGAAATCGGGATCGGTCCTGGCATCGGCGGCGGCCTTGACGCGGTCGGCCATCTCGCTGGTGCCGACGATCTCCTTGCCGGGACGATGGCCGCAGCGCTTGGCGCCGACCTGGTCTTCGATATGGCAGGCGGCGGCGCCGAACTTGATCAGGCTCTTGACCGTGCGCGCGATGTTGAACGCGCTCGGGCCGAAGCCGGTGTCGATGTCCACCATCAGCGGCAGGTCGCAGACGTCGGTGATGCGGCGCACGTCGGTGAGCACGTCGTCGAGCGTGTTGATGCCCAGGTCCGGCAGCCCGAGCGAGCCGGCCGCGACACCGCCGCCGGAAAGGTAAATGGCGCGGTAACCCGCGCGCTGCGCGAGCAGGGCGTGGTTGGCGTTGATCGCGCCGATCACCTGCAGCGGCTGCTCGGCGGCGAGAGCGGCGCGGAAACGCGCGCCGGGGGATGCTTGGCTTGCCATGTCGCCTCCGGGGAAAAGGAGCATTTTAGCGTACTGGGGCGTCGGAGCTTCGCGGCGGTGACGGGCATGGCGCCGGATCTGCTCCCTCCCCTGCTTGCAGGGGAGGGCTGGGGAGGGGTGCTATTTCGCTCCGGACGGGCGACCCCCTCCCAACCTCCCCCTGCAAGCAGGGGAGGAGCCGATTCCGTCGTACGGGCAAACACGCGATTGCGCAGGGAAGGCAGCGCGCGCCAGCGCCCCGTGCAGGAGCAACAGATGCAGGTTGGCGGGCGGATCGCAGGATCTTGCGATCCGCCCACACATTCGTCACATTCGCTCCATGAGCACATCCGCACCTTTGGCGACACGCATTCTCTGGGGCTTGGTCATCGGCGTGGTGGCCGCGGTGGTCACGCTGGGTATCGGGCAGTTCCACCCCGCCACGCTGGAGGCGATGCAGGCGCTGTCCACGGCGGTGTTCGATCCGCTGGGGCAGATCTTCCTGCGCATGCTGTTTTTCGTGGTGATCCCGCTGGTGTTCGCCTCGCTGGCCTCGGGCGTAGCGCAGCTGGGCCGGCTGGACCGGCTCGGCCCGCTGGCGCTGCGCACGTTCGGCCTGTTCTTCGCCAACATGCTCATCGGCGTGGCGATCGGCCTGGTAATGATGAACGTGCTGCAGCCGGGCCATCACCTGGCCGAAGGCGCGCGCGCGCTGCTGATGCAGGAATACGGCGGCGGTGCCATGCAGGCGGTGGAGCGCAAGGCCGAACAGCCGGGGATGAGCTTCGCCGTGCTGGTGGAGATGTTCATGCCGCGCAACCTGTTCGGCGCGTTCGTGGGCAACAGCCGCAACGCGCTGGGCGATGTGCTGCCGTTGATCGTGTTCGCGATCCTGGTGGGCGCCGCCGCCACCGTCCTGCCCGAGGACAAGCGCCGCAAGGTGCAGGACGGGCTGGACCTGATCAGCGAGGTGATGACCGGCATCGTCGGCTTCGCGCTGCGGCTGGCGCCCTACGCGGTGCCGGCGATGATCTACAGCGTGATCGTCAAGGTCGGCATGGAGGTGGTGCTGATCCTCTCGGTGTTCGTGGTCGGCTGCGCCGCGGCGCTGATGCTGCACCTGTTCGGCACCATGTCGCTGTGGCTGCGCTTGCTGGCCCGGCGCTCGCCGCTGGGTTTCTTCCGGCAGATCCGCCCGCTGCTGATCACGGCGTTCTCCACCAGCTCCAGCAGCGCCTGCCTGCCCGCCTCGCTGGCGGTGGCTCGCGACGAACTCCGGCTTTCGCCCAGTACCGCCGGCTTCGTGCTGCCACTGGGCGCGACCATGAACATGAGTGGCACCGCGCTGTTCGAGGGTTGCGTGGTGCTGTTCGTGGCGCAGGCCTTCGGCATCGAGTTGTCGCTGCTGCACCAGTGCGTGCTGATGCTGCTGGCGGTGCTGAGCGCGGTGGCGGTCGCCGGCATCCCGGGCGGCTCGCTGCCGCTGATCGCCGGCCTGCTGGCCACTTTTGGCGTGCCGCCGGAAGGCATCGGCATCGTGCTCGGCGTCGACCGCATCCTTGACATGCTGCGCACCACGGTCAACGTCGGGAGCGATATCGTTACCGCCGCGGTGGTGGACCGGCAGGTACGCCCCGCCGCCGCGGCCGCTTCCTGACGGCCGCTACCGCGGTGGTGGCGGGCGTTGCCAGCCGGGCACGCCCGCGCCCGGCTGGCCGCCACCATCATAGTCCGCGTCAATCACTCCCATCCCGACAATCAATTGGATTGATCGGTCAGGGAGGCCTATCCTTTCTCGGGTCAACCCACCACAAACGAGGAGACAGCGATGTCCTTGATCAATACCGAAGTCAAACCCTTCAAGGCGCAGGCCTTCAAGAACGGCAAGTTCATGGAAGTGACCGATGCCGACCTGAAGGGCAAGTGGTCGGTGGTGTTCTTCTACCCGGCCGACTTCACCTTCGTCTGCCCGACCGAGCTGGAAGACCTGGCCGACAACTACGCCGAATTCCAGAAGCTGGGCGTCGAGATCTACTCGGTCTCCACCGACACCCACTTCGCGCACAAGGCGTGGCACGACACCTCCGACGCGGTCAAGAAGATCCAGTACACCATGATCGGCGATCCGACCCATGCCGTGTCGCGCAACTTCGACGTGCTGATCGAAGCCGACGGCATCGCCGACCGCGGCACCTTCGTGATCGACCCCGCGGGCAAGATCCAGATCATGGAAGTCAACGCCGGCGGCATCGGCCGCGACGCTTCGGAGCTGCTGCGCAAGGTGAAGGCCGCCCAGTACGTGGCCGCCCACCCGAACGAGGTCTGCCCGGCCAAGTGGAAGGAAGGCGAGAAGACCCTCGCTCCTTCGCTGGACCTGGTCGGCAAGATCTGATCAGCCCGCTCTGATCGACCGCACCACCGGAATCCGGGCGCACGCCGCCCGGATTCCCCAGGCGGCACCCGACCGGGTGCTTGCAGCAGCGGCCTGGGCCGCATGGCGCCCCTCCCCCCGGCGCCCCCTCCCCGCCCGCGACCCAGGCCGCTCCTGCAAGCGCCCTTCCCCACTTCCCTTCGTTGTCTGGAGCCCGACATGCTCGACACCAACCTGAAGAACCAACTCCAGGCCTACCTCGAAAAGCTCGTCCAGCCGATCGAACTGGCCGCCTCGCTCGACGACAGTGCCAAGTCCGCCGAGCTGGAGGAACTGCTGACCGAGATCGCCTCGCTGTCGGACAAGATCATCCTGGTGCGCCGCGATGACGAGGCGCGCAAGCCGTCGTTCGCGATCAACCGCGTCGGGACCGACGTCAGCGTGCGCTTCGCCGGCATCCCGCTCGGCCACGAATTCACCTCGCTGGTGCTGGCGCTGCTGCAGGTCGGCGGGCATCCGTCCAAGGCGGCCGCCGAGACCATCGAGCAGGTGCGCGACCTGGACGGCGACTTCCGCTTCGAAACCTATTTCTCGCTGTCCTGCCAGAACTGCCCGGACGTGGTGCAGGCGCTCAACCTGATGAGCGTGCTCAATCCGCGCATCCAGCACGTGGCGATCGACGGCGCGCTGTACCAGGGCGAGGTCGAAGCCCGCCAGGTGATGTCGGTGCCGACCGTGTTCCTCAATGGCGAGCTGTTCGACCAGGGCCGCATGAGCCTGGAGCAGATCGTGGCCAAACTGGACGTGGGCGCCAGTGCCCGCGAGGCGGAAAAGATCAAGGCCAAGGATGCCTTCGACATGCTGGTCGTCGGCGGCGGGCCGGCCGGTGCCGCGGCGGCGATCTACGCCGCGCGCAAGGGCATCCGCACCGGCGTGGTGGCCGAGCGCTTCGGCGGCCAGGTGCTCGACACCATGAGCATCGAGAACTTCATCTCGGTCTCCTATACCGAGGGGCCCAAGCTCGGTACCGCGCTGGAGCAGCACGTGCACGACTACGACGTGGACGTGATGGACCTGCAACGCGCCGAGACGCTGGTTCCCGCCAGCGACGCGACCGGCGGCCTGGTCGAGGTGCAACTGGCCAACGGCGCGACCGTGAAGTCCAGGGCGGTGGTGCTCTCCACCGGAGCGCGCTGGCGGCAGATGAACGTGCCCGGCGAGAACGAATACCGCAACAAGGGCGTGGCCTACTGCCCGCATTGCGACGGCCCGCTGTTCAAGGGCAAGCGCGTGGCGGTAATCGGCGGCGGCAACTCCGGCGTGGAAGCGGCAATCGATCTGGCCGGGCTTGCCAGCCACGTGACCCTGATCGAGTTCGACAGCCAACTGCGCGCGGACGATGTCCTGCAGCGCAAGCTGCGCAGCCTGCCCAACGTGGACATCATCGTCAGCGCGCAGACCACCGAAGTGCTCGGCGACGGGCAGAAGGTCAGCGCACTGGTCTACAAGGACCGCGTGGGCGGCGACATGCACACGCTGGAGCTCGAAGGTGTCTTCGTGCAGATCGGCCTGCTGCCGAACACCGAATGGCTCAAGGGCACGCTGGAGTTGACCCCGCGCGGCGAGATCGTGATCGACGACCGCGGCCAGACCTCGCTGCAGGGAGTGTTCGCCGCGGGCGATGCGACCACGGTGCCTTACAAGCAGATCGTCATCGCCATGGGTGCGGGTTCGACCGCGGCGCTGGCGGCCTTCGACCACCTGATCCGCACTTCGGCGCCCACCGCCGTCGCCGCCTGAGCTGTAGGAGCGCACCCTGTGCGCGACCGTCGGCCACATCCCGCCGCGCAGTCGCGTACAGGGTGCGCTCCTGCAATTCTTTGAAAAATCGCTTGACCCTCACGTAACGTCATCCCGGAAAGTGCCCGCCACGCATCCGAGGAGACTTAGGCCATGCCGCTGACCGTCGGCGAACTCGCCCGCCGCTGCGGGCTGACCGTCCGCACGCTGCACCACTACGACGCCATCGGCTTGCTCCAGCCCTCGCTGCGCTCCGATGCCGGCTACCGGCTTTACGACCGCGCCAACGTGGAACGCCTGCATCGCATCCAGGCGCTGCGCCAGCTCGGCCTGTCGCTGGCCGACGTCGGAACCGTCCTGTCCGGACCCGCGCAACCGCTGGACCAGGTGATCAACCGCCAGATCGCCCAGCTCGACCAGGAACTCGAGCGGGCCACGCGCCTGCGCAACCGGCTGGTGGCGCTTGGCGGGCAGGTTGCCGCCGGACAGTCTCCCGACCTGGCCGAATGGCTGGACACGCTGGAACTGATGACCATGTACGAAAAATATTTCTCGCCCGAGGAACTGAAAAACCTGCCGCTGCACAACGATCCGGATGTCCTGGCGCAATGGAATGCGTTGATCGGGCAAGTGCAGGCCGCGATGGATCGCGGCGTGGCGCCCGGGTCGCCGCACGCCCACGCCCTGGCATTGCAGTGGATGGAAGCGGTCCAGCGCGGCACCGGCCACAATCCCGGCTTCATCAGCCGCCTGAAGGCCATGCAGGACAACGAGCCGGAGCTGCGCGAACGCAACGGGATCACGCCCGCGCTGGAGCGCTTCATCGAGCAGGCCCTGGTCGATGCTCGATTGGCGATTTTCGAACGGTACCTGCTCCCTCCGGAAATGGAACGCATGCGCGCCAATTACGGCAAGCAGATGTACGACTGGCCGCCGCTGATCGCCGACGTGCGCAGCGCCATGAACGCCGGCACCCCGCCCTCCGACCCGCAGGCGCAGCAACTGGCCCGGCGCTGGATGGAACTCTTCCGCAGCTACGCCGGCGACGATCCAGCCACGCACGCGCGCATTCGCGAGGCCTACGCGAACGAACCTGACCTGCGCAGCGGAAGTACGGTGGACCAGGCGATGCTGGCGTACGTGCGGCAGGCAACGCTGGCGGCGGGATAGGCGGGCAGCAGGCGTTTCGAACCCGCACGAACGTCATCCCCCGCAAGAACGGCCTCTTACCCCCGACCCCCTCCCCGGAGGGAGAGGGAGCAGCATCCGGGGATCGTGCGCGATAAAGTGGTTTGCCGCTCCGCTCCCTCTCCCTTCCGGGGAGAGGATTGGGGTGAGGGGCCAAGGCTGGCGTGGAGTCCCGGCCGGACGCCGGCAAGAAAAAGGGCGGCCCAAGGCCGCCCTTCTCCAACCACCCTCAGGCAGTTTTACTTCTTCGCGAACAGATGCTCCACGCCACCGCGCTCCTCGCGCAGTTCCTTTTCGGTCGCATCCATCCGCGCACGCGAGAACTCGCCGATCTCCAGGCCCTGCACGATCGTGTACTTGCCGTCCTTGCAGGTCACCGGGTAGCCGTAGATCACGCCCGGCGCGATGCCGTAGGAGCCGTCGGACGGGATGCCCATCGAGACCCAGCTGCCCTCTTCCGTGCCCAGTGCCCAGGAGCGCATGTGGTCGATCGCGGCCGAGGCGGCCGAAGCGGCCGACGAGGCGCCGCGAGCCTTGATGATGGCCGCGCCGCGCTGCTGCACGGTGGGGATGAAGTCGCCTTCGTACCAGGCCTGGTCGACCAGCGACAGCGCCGGCTTGCCATCCACGGTGACGTGGTGCAGGTCCGGGTACTGGGTGGAGCTGTGGTTGCCCCAGATGGTCATCTTCTTGATGTCGGTCGAGTGCTTGCCGGTCTTCTCGGCCAGCTGGCTCATGGCGCGGTTGTGGTCCAGGCGCACCATCGCGGTGAAGCACTTCGGATCCAGGTCGGGCGCGTTCTGCTGCGCGATCAGCGCGTTGGTGTTGGCCGGGTTGCCCACCACCAGCACCTTCACGTCGCGCTTGGCGTGGTCGTTCAGCGCCTTGCCCTGCGGCCCGAAGATGGCGCCGTTGGCTTCCAGCAGGTCCTTGCGCTCCATGCCCGGGCCGCGCGGACGGGCGCCGACCAGCAGCGCGTAGTCGACGTCCTTGAAGGCGACGTTGAGGTCGTCCGTGGCCACCACGCCGGCCAGCGTCGGGAAGGCGCAATCGTTGAGCTCCATCACCACACCCTGCAGCGCGGGCAGCGCCGGGGTGATTTCCAGCAGGTGCAGGATGACCGGCTGGTCCTTGCCCAGCATGTCGCCGGCGGCGATGCGGAAAAGCAGTGCGTAGCCGATCTGGCCAGCGGCACCGGTAACGGCAACTCGAACGGGGGCTTTCATCGTTTGTCTCCGTGATTCGGGATTCGGGATGCGGGATTCGGACAGGCGATTCCCAGTGCTACTGGAGTTCGGCGAAGAACTCCTGGATGCGCTTCAGGCCCGGCTCCAGCTGGGCCGTCGGGCAGGTATAGGAGATGCGCAGCGAATGCGGTTCGCCGAAGGCCGAGCCCGGCACGCAGGCCACGCCCTTGGCCTCGAGCAGCGCCGCGCAGACGTCCACGTCGCTGTTGATTGGCGTACCGTTGTGCGACTTGCCGAAGGCGACGGAGATGTCCGGGAAGGCATAGAACGCGCCCTGCGGGCGCGGGCAGATCACACCGGGGATCGCGCGCAACGCTGCGACCACGATGTCGCGCTTGCCCGCGAACTCCGCGCACTTGGCCTGCGGTACGTCCTGCGGGCCGCTGAACGCGGCCACCGCGGCAGCGGTGATCACCTCCGGCACGCTGGTGATGTGGTTCGAATTGAGCGTAGTGACCGCCTTGGCCACGACTTCGGGCCCGGCCAGCATGCCCACGCGCCAACCGGGCATGCCGTAGGTCTTGGACACCGAGTCGACGAACACCAGCCGCTCGCGCAGCTCGGGACGGGCGAACACGAAGTTGTGGTAGCCGATCCCGTCGAACACCATCGAGTTGTAGATGTCGTCGGTGACGATCCAGGTGTCCGGGTAACGCACCAGCACGTCGGCGAGCGCGGCGATTTCCTCGGCCGTGTAGACCATGCCGGTCGGGTTGGACGGGTTGTTGAACAGGAACACCTTCGGCTTGCGCTTGAGGGCTTCCTCGAGCTGTGCTGGCGCCAGCTTGTAGTTCTGCGTCGACGGGCACGGCAGCACGTTCATCCTGGCGCCGGCGATGTCCGCGATGTCGCGGTAGGTCGTCCAGTACGGCGCGGCGAAACAGATCTCGTCGCCCTCGTCGAGCAGCGCCTCGGCCAGGTTGTAGAGCACCTGCTTGGCGCCGATGCCGATGGACAGGTTCATGCGGCCGTAGCCGGAGAAACCGAGCGCCTCGATGTGTTTCAGGAAGGCATCCAGCAGCGGCTCGGCGCCGCGGTTGCTGCCGTACTGGCCGGAATCGTGGCTGAGCGATTCGCGGGCAGCGGCGTAGACGTGCTCACCCGGCAGGAAGTTGGGCACGCCGATGGAAAAGCTGATGATGTCCCTGCCCTGCGCCTTCAACTGCCGGGCTTTTTCGGCGATGAGCATGATCGCGCTGGGCTTGGCGCGGCCGACACGGCGGGCGAGCTGGGGCATGGCTTCCTCGGAGGTGTGGGAGTGAGGCAACCGGCGGATTTTAGCATGGGGCCGGAGCGCTCCCGCCCGGCGGACCTGGAGCAGGCGGCCCGACCGAAAGTATGTTGCAGGCGCCCACTTGCGGGCGATGCTCCTGCCCTGGTGGACCATCCAGAGCAAAGTGCATCGCCCACAAGTGGATTCCTACAAGCGATACGCCTGATCCAGGCCCCCAGCGGGGCCGACGGACTGGATCAGCGCGGATCAACCGCGCTGGTCGAGCGTCCCGTTCCACTCCTTGACGCGGTCGGCCTGGGCGGCCAGCAGCGCGTCGACGTCGCCTTCGACGGTCACCTTCTCGATGGTGTCGCCCTGGCGGACCGCGTTGACCACCTTCTGGTCGTCGTCGCCGGCCACCTCGCCGAACACGCTGTGCTTGCCGTCCAGCCACGGGGTCGGGCCGTGGGTGATGAAGAACTGGCTGCCGTTGGTGCGCGGGCCGGCGTTGGCCATGGACAGCACGCCCGGCTTGTCGTGCCGCAGCGAAGGATCGAACTCGTCCTCGAACTTGTAGCCCGGGCCGCCGGTGCCAGTGCCCAGCGGGCAACCGCCCTGAATCATGAAATCGTTGATGACGCGGTGGAACGACAGCCCGTCGTAGTAGCCGCGGCGGGCCAGGTTGACGAAATTGGCGACGGTCACCGGCGCCTTGTCCTCGTGCAGGCGCAGGTGGATCGGGCCGCGGTTGGTCTCGAACGTGACGTTGATGGTCATGGCAATCCCTTTGGAACGTGGGCGATAGGCCGGCAAGGATAGCGCAGCGGCCAGCCCTCGCCCGTGAACCGGCTGCATCAACGCACTGCGGCCGCCCCTGCCTCCTGCGCCGGGGCGGGTACCCGTGCTGGCGCGCCCTGCAGCAACTGATGGGACTTGAGGTAGACCGCGTTGGTCCAGCCGAAACCGATCACATTGGTGGTGTAGCCGGCGGTGATCTTTACGTCCGCGTTGCCGAGCGCCATGTTGTATTTCTCCCGGATGGTGCCGTCGTGGGCGAAGCCGGTCTCCACGGTGGTCATGAACTTGCGCGCCAGGCGCCGCGCGTCGTCGTGGAAGCCATAGGCATCCAGGCCCGAGATCGCCAGCCAGTTGGTCGGCGCCCAGCCGAACGGTTCATCCCACTGCGCGCCGCTGCTCAGGTTGTCCATCGACAATCCGCCCTTGCGCTCGAACACGGCCAGGTGCTTCTGAAGCGCGGCCGCCTGCGCCTTGGTGGCGAGCCCCGCCCACAGCGGCCAGTAAGTGGTGACGTAGGGCTGGGTGGATGGCTTGCCGGCGATGAAGTCGTAGTCCATGTACATGCCTTGCTCCGGCTGCCACAGGTATTTGTTCATGGCGGCCTTGCGGCGCGCCGCGGCCTGCGCCCACTGCTGCGCCTCGGCCACCTTGCCCAGTTGCAGGGCAAGGTCGTGCAGGTCGCGCTCGTAGCGATAGAGCAGGCTGTTCAGGCCGACGCCCGCGTAGTGGTGGGTGGCGCCGCCGTAGGGTCCGAAGTGGAAGTTGGTGTCGAAACCGGACTCGCGCATGGCGCGATCGCCCAGGTAGTAGTCGGCGCTCAACCGGTAGTCCTGGGCCCAGGCGCCGGCGCAGACGTCGGATGCCTCGACGTCACAGCTGCTGGTCTTGAGCTTCGCCTTTTCGGCGGCATCCGGATGATCCGACGCCTTCACCAGGTAACCGGGGTCCTTTTTCGGGTGGGCCAGTACCCAGGCGATCACGCCGCGGTAGTACTCGCTGCCGTGCATTTCGGGCACCGGACCCTGTCCCAGGTCGAAGTAGCGCGCCAGGCCGGTATCGCCGGCGCGGTGTTCGGCGCGCGTCCAGATGTGGTAATTCGCCACCGCCAGCGGATAGGCGCGGGCCAGCCAGGCGTGGCGTTCTGCCTCGTCCTTGAAGGCGCCGGGCGCGGCCAGCACGTCGGCGACCATGCGGCTGAGGAACGGCGGCTGCGAGCGGGTCAGGTAGTAGGTGCGATTGGCGTTGAGCACGCCGCCGTAGTGCTCGACCTCGAACAGCATGTTGTCGGTCATGTCGCGCGCCAGGTCGTCGCGGTGGTCGGCGAGCAGGCCCAACTGGATGAAGTAGCTGTCCCAGCCGTACATCTCGTTGAACTGGCCGCCGGGCACCACGTAGGGCCGCGGCAAATAGAGCAGGCCTTCGGCCGGCAGCGTCGAAGGCATCAGGTCGCCCAGCTTTTCGATCCGCCTGGGCAGCGTGCGCACCTCGACCTTGCAGCGGCTGGCGACCTCGTCGATACCCTCGGGCCTGGCCAGGCCCGCCGGCAAGTAGAGCACCGGGCGAGCGTCCATCTTCGGGTCATGCAGCGCCGAGCAGTCCTGCAGCGAACGCGTGAGCGTGTCCCAGGCCTTGTGGATATAGGCCTGCGTCTTCGCCGGGCTGGGCGTGGCGGCGCCGGCGGCGGTGGAAAGGATCAGCGCGGTGGCGCCGAGCAGGGAGGCGATCCGTTGGCGGCTCATCATGGACGGGCTTCCTCTTGCGGTGGGGCGAGGTGGCGCTCGAAGAACGCCACTATGGTGCGGTAGGCCTGCCTTGACTCGGGCAGTTCGGGGTCGGAAAAGAACGAGTGCCACATGCCTTCCCAGACGTGCAACTCAGCTTCGACGCCGGCCTGTGCGAGCAACGCCTGGCTGTGCACGACCGAACTCATCGCCATGTCGCGCGTGCCGGTGATGAGCAATGTCGGCGGGAATTGCTTCAGCAACGCGGGCGACAGGCCCGGCTGCACCATCGGATCGCTGGCGTCGACGCCAGCGAAATACGGCAGCATGGCAAGGTCCAGCGACGCCGCCGGCACGCCATGGCCGTTCAGCAGCGGCCCGACGTAGGCCGAGTCGCCGGCCATGGTCACCAGCGAGCCGCAGAAGGTGCCGATCGCGCCGGGCACCGGCAACTTGTCCGCGATGAAGCGGGCCACCGCTTCGCCGGTGAGGATGCCGCCGGCGGAGCAGCCGTAGATGCCGATCTCTCCCGGGCGATGGGTCTCAAGCAATGTGCGGTAGACGGCCTCGACATCCTCGCTTGCGGTGGGGAAGCGATACTCGGGCCCTTGCCGGTAATCCAGCGTGATCACCCGGATACGGCCCAGGCTGGCGATCGGGATGGCCTCGACCAATCCGCCGCTGCCGGCGCCCCACAGGAACGCGCCACCATGCAGGTTGATCAGCACGCGATGGCGATTGGCCGCGCTCACGCCCTGCGCCGGCAGCAGCACATCAGCACCCACGCCGGCGATGGTCTGGTGCTGGATGGTGACCGGATAGCGCTTGCGCATGCGCGCGGCGCGATCGCTGTTGAGGCGATCGTAGAAACCGCGGCTGCGCTCGATCGGCGCGCTGAGTGGCGGCGCCTTGGCGCCCGCCGCGAGCATCTTCGGGAAGAATGTCCGGGCCTCGGATGAAGCGAACTGCGAATACGGAATGGCCACGGAAGTGGCGGTCACGGTGCCGTCGGGCTTCACGCCCGCCGCGCGCTGGTCCGCACGGGCCCCCATGCATCCAAGACTCAGCAGAGCGGCGAGCAGCAACCCCGCCCGGCGAAGGCCCGCTCTGTGCCCTGCTCGCGGACGAAGGATGAAGAAAAGTTCCACTCGCTGCGATGAGCTCCGCCAACGACCCCCCAGCTTTCCCGTTGAAGCAGGAGAAGTCGTTGGATGGCATCCGAGGGACGCGTTCATGGCCTGTCCTGTGCGGATCGGCGCGTGAGCACGGCACGGCCGCGATCGCGATCGCGGGCTTGCGGTGATGTCGTCGTACGCGCCGCGCAAGGCTACAGGGGCCAGCGTGAAGGACTGCCACGCCGGCGGCGGGCGCTGGGCAAGTTCCTTTCCCGCAAAGCCGTTGCAGGAGCCCACTTGTGGGCGATGCTTCTCGCGGAGCGGCCGGATAGGAAGCATCGCCCACAAGTGGGCTCCTACAGTGGTTGTCGGTACGCCGGGGCTCCCCTTGCGAGCGCGGCTGCGGAGATTCATTTTCATGGCAACGCCTTGCGCACCAGGCGTGCCTTGCCGTCGGCATCGCGGTCGACATGGATATCGAAGCGCTGCCCGCGGAAGTGCACGCCCTTGAGAGTCAGCCCGTTCCATCCCGGCGGCAACACCGGCGCGTACTTCTCGCTCAGGCCGTCATCGTCGATGCGCAGGCCGGTGAGGCCGTAGAGCATGCTCTGCAGGAAACCGGCCGAGGTGGCCAGGATGTAGCCGGCGTTGTTGGCGGCGGTTTCGGTGCGCACGTTGAACGGCGGCTTGAGAAAACCGACCAGGTTGCGCTCGATCCATGCGCCGGCCGCCTTGGCATCACCCAGCTCCGCGGCGCCGACGGCCAGCATCACCATCATCATCTCGTTCGGGTCATCACCGTGGCTCTTGAGCGCCTGCAACTGGAAGTCGAAATCGTTGCGGCGTACCTGCGGCGACATCGGCAGGTCGAGGTTGGGGTACATCAGCCAGACCAGCGAGGAGCCCATCCAGGTGATCTTGTCGTGCGGCACCGACTTGTCGAAGTCCAAGTGGCGCTGCCCGGCTTCATCAAAGGGGATGTACATCTTCGAGGCGATTTCGCCCCAGCGCGGGTCGGCCCTGGCGCCGACCACCCGGGCCGCCTTCACCGCAATACGAAGCGCCTTGCGCGCGGCAGCGTTGGTGAACGAGTCGTTCGGCACGTCGTTGTAGGCCTCGTCGGGCGAGGTGACGTGGTGGATTTCGTAGCGGTCGCGCGCCTTGTCGTAGGTGACGCGACTGGTCCAGAAAGTGGCAATGCCTTCCAGCACGGGCCAGGCGTGGGTCTTCAGCCATGCCTCGTCGCCGGTGGCCAGGTAGTACTGCCATTGCGCGATGGCGATGTCGGCGTTGACATGCACCTCGCGGTAGACCTCCCAGGCGAAGTGCGGGGTGACGTCCACGCCGGTCTGCGGATCGGCTTCCCATGGGTACATGGTGCCGGCCACGCCGTACTGGCGGGCGCGCGCCCGCGCCGGCCCAGTGGTGCGGGCGCGGAACATCACGATCGGCCTGGCCCGCTCCGGGTGCAGCAGCAACAAGGCCGGGAATACCCACGAGTCGCTGTCCCAGAAGGCGTGTCCGGCGTAGTTGGGCGTCAGCGCGCAGGCGCCCATCGGCCAGGCGGTGCCCACGGTGCTGTTGGACAGCAGGTAGTAGAGGTCGGAGTGCACCGCCTTCTGCACGGCAGGATCGCCGTCGACCACGATGTCCGATTGCCAGAGCCGGTGCCAGGCAGCCTGGTGGTCGGCGAGCAGGCGATCAAAACCGGTCTCGCGGGCGGCGGTCGCCATGGCGAGCACGTCCTGATCCTCGCCCCAGCCCTCACGCGACAGCGCCAGGTACTTGGTAAAGACGTAGCGCCGGCCCTTGTGCAGCGTGGCGGTGATCTCCAGCGACAGCCTGGTCGGGCTCTGTTCGAGCTTCACCGTATCGGGCGCAAGGCCCTCGGGCAGCCCGATCGCGGCCGCCTCGGCCATGCCCAACCCGTGCTGCGCCCTGCCCTTCAATGCGAGCGTCAGCGCCTTGGCATCGCCGTCGGTGGAAAGCACTTGCGTGTAACCGGGATACCAGACCGGTGCGCGGTCGGGCGTGGGCACCGGCTTGTTGTCCAGGCTCTGGCCGCTGGCGATCACCGCGGCGATCATTTCCTCGCCGCCCATGCTGGCGATCGGGAAGCGCGGCTGGTGCTCGGACCACAGCCGCAGCGGGAAGCTCAGTCGCACCTGGCCATCGAACTGCGGCGTGATCGCGATGCGCGTGGCCGCCAGGTGCGGCGAGGCCTGGCTGACGAAGGTGATGACCTGGATGTCGCTGGCCTTGTTGGCGTAGGCGAAGCGGTAGCGCGTGGTCAGCGTGGCATCGTGCATGTCCAGCGTCTGCGCATAGTCGCGGAAGATGCCCGCATCCAGCCGCGTGCGGTTGATCCAGCCGCCGCCGGGGTTGTAGTCGATCTCGCTCCAGCCGGGGATCGCGGCGGGGCGCGAGATGTCGCCCGGCTTGTAATCCATGAACGCGACCATGTAGGCGGCGTTGGGCTCGGTACCGCGCGGCGAGGTCATGGTGGAGAAATAGCCGTTGGCCAGGTAGCTGGGGAAGTAGTGGCCGAAGTCTTTCGCCGTGGCGGTGAACAGGAAGCCCGGATCGGTGGCAAAGGCCGGACCGGCGCCGGCCGCGAACAGCGACAGGGCGATGCGGAACAGCGTGTTCCGGAGCGAACGGGCTAGCAGGTGGCCGGGCTTCATCGCACCTCCGCGGTGAGGTCGAAAAAAAGCGCCTGCGTCCGCCACCGCGGCGGGCGCAGGCGATCCGGGTGGATCAGAACAGGTACTTGACCTGCAGGTTGACCTCGCGCCCCTCCAGCGGACGGGCCAGGATCACGCCGGTGGTGCCGGCGGCCGAGCCGAAGATGCGCGAGTTGCTCTCGGTCAGGCCCAGCTCGTTGGTCATGTTGGTGCCCTGCAGCCGCACCTGCCAGTTCTGCTGGATGTCGGCCACCACGCCGAAATCCCAGGTGTGGTAGCTGCCCAGCTGCTGCAGGCCGGAAATGTCCTGCGTGTGGTCGCCGACATGGGTGAAGGTGACGAAGGCGAGCACGTCGCCCCAGCCGAACGGGATCCTGTAACTGGGCGTGAACATGTAGCGCACCTTCGGCTGGCGCTGCAGTTGCACGCCATTGATCAGGGCGCAGCCGTCGCCCGCGACCGGATTGGTGTACGGCAGGCAGGAGTTGTTGTGCGAGTAGTGACCGTCCAGGTAGTTGCCGACCAGCTGGAACTTCAGGTTTTCGGTCGGGCTCCAGGCAGTGTTGACGTTGATGCCCTTGGAGTCCGAACCGTAGGTGCTCTGCGGGCCGTTGGGCACGCCGGCCGCATCGGTAGGCTGGTACAACAGGCCGATGAACTGGCGGTGGTAGGCGCTCAGGTCCAGGAACCACTGTTCGCTCTGGTATTTGAAGCCGCCTTCGAAGTTCTGGATCTTCTGCATTGGCGCGGTGTTGCCGGTGGTGTTGCCGCGGATGCCGTTGTCGAAGTCGTCGAAGTGGCCACCACGGTTGGCGCGGAAGTACACGCTCATGTTGTCGGCGAGCTCGTAGTTCACGCCGAAGGTCCACGATGGGTGCGTCTTGTCGTATTCGGTGCGGGCGAAGGTGCCGTCGCACACCGGCACCGCGTTGTTGTAGAGCGTGTTCGGGTTGCCGTCGGTGTCGATCACGCCATTGACGGGGTTGCCCTCGTCATCGACCCGGCCATCGCTCTGGAAATTGCACACGTTGTTGGTGGCGTCCTGGTTCTCGATGCGGCCGGACAGGTCGATCAGCCACTTGCCGATGCGCCAGATGTCGGACAGGTAGAACGCCTTGTTGGTCGCGTTGCCGTGCTGGGCGATGTTGAAGCCGCCGTTGTCCAGGAAACCCTGGCCGTCGGTCAGGTAGTACGTCTGGCCGCCATCGGCGTAGGTGACCGTGATCGGCCGCGCGTTGGGCGTGTTGGTCATCAGCATCTGGTTGCCCAGCGCCCACTCGTCGTCCATGGTGTAGTGCGCCAGGTAGACGCCGGCCGTGAGCGTGTTGCCCTCGAAGATTTCCTTGCTCAGGCGGAAGTCGTTGCTGATGTTCTTCAGGTGCTTGTGGATGAACCACCAGCCCTGGTGGATCACGCTCTGGTTCGGGTCGACCGCGCCGCCACCGACGTAGCTGGCGGTGGCCGAACCGGGAGCCAGGTTGAACGCGCCGATCTGGCTCTGGTCGGTGTAGAGCATGTCGGCGAGGCTGCCCGGGTTGGTACCGGAGAACAGCGCGTTGGTGTCCGCGTCGCCGCCGTCGATCAGGAACTTGTCCGAGATGTTCCAGCCGTTGCCCAGGGCGTAGTCGAAGTTGCCGCCGAAGAAGCCGAACTTGGCGCCGCGTCCGTTGGCGAGGTTGGCATCGCGTCCGCCGCCGGGGTAGCCGGCGAGGAACACGTGCTGGATCGCCGGCCCATTGTAGGTGTCGGTGAGCGGATCGAAGCCCGGATAGGCATGGAAGTCGTCGGTGCCGGACTGCAGCAACGGAATGGGCGTGATGAACTGGTTGCGGTCGTTGAGGTAGCGCGCGTACAGCGTCATGGTGCCGTTGTCGCTGTCGTGGGTGAACGTGCCGGTGAGCTGGCCGCCCTTGTCCGCCGAGAACTTGGGATCGCGCACGCCGTCGGAATCGCGGTAGAAGCCGCCGATGCTGCCGTAGGTGTCCTTGCCCAGCGGGAAGCCGAAGAAACCGTCGACGCGGCGCAGGTTCTCGTTGCCGTAGGTAACGCCGATACTGCCGGAGGGCACCTCGGTGCCCTGCTTGAGGATGAAGTTCTCGCTGGCGCCGATCTGGCCGTCGGCGAACACCACCGAGGGACCGCCCTGGATGATTTCGGCGCGGTCGACGGTGTCGTCCAGACGGAAGATCGAGGTCTGTTCGAAGAACGACAGCGTGGGCATGCCGTACAGCGGCGAACCCATGATCTGCACCGTGTTGAACGGCGCGTCGCCGCCGCCGGGAAAGCCGGCGATCTCGATATTGGCGCCGGTCTGGCCACCGGTGGATTCGGGCCACAGGCCCGGCGCGATCTTCAAAAGATCCGCCGTGCTCTTGGGGTTGGCCATCTTGATTTCTTCGGCAGTGGCGGTGGTCACCGTGTAGCTGGTGTCGATCTTGCGCAGGCCGCCGGTGGCGGTGTTGCCGGTGACCACCACTTGCTCGAGGCTCTTCGCGTTGGCGGCACTGGGCGCTCTCTGCGCCCTGGCAGCGGCAGGTGCCGGGGTCGTCGTCGCGTCCTGCGCCTGGTCGTCGTTCTGCGCGAGCGCCAGGCCGGGCATCAGGCAGGCGGCGATCGCCGCGGATAGGGTCACTTGCACGTATTTGTTCATCAGCTTCGCTCCCCGTCAGGTGTGTACTCGACGGTGGGCTGCCGGCGGGCAGCCACGCCGCTTCGCCGTTCTTGTCTGTTGCTTGCGCCTGCGGCATTTCGCCACAGCCGAGCCAAATACTTACCCCCGCGTGAGCGTGCTGTAAATGCGCGCTGCACTTTCACACCCGTGCTGCACCGCGTCACGGCGCTGTTGCTCCATCCCCGCGGCCGGCTCGGTCGCGCGTCCGATGGCCCACAGGTAGGCACGGCAGGGCTCGCAGCCGCGGAGCATGGACGTGCGGGGTGCGCTCCCGCCCTGGTGCGTGGGCTCGCCGCGATCGTAAGGCGCGACGGTCGCGCGCCGTGCCGTAAAGGACCCCGGCGGCAGCGCGCCTAAGCGATGGCGTCGAGCGACCGGGCGCTGCGGAACTGCCGCGGTCGCCCGCTCAACGGATCGACGAAGGCGAGCGCGCGTGCCAGTAACTGCAACGGCCGGCCGGGGTCATCCTCCTCACGATCCTGCAGCGCCGGATAGAACCGGTCATTGCGGATCGGCGCACCGAGCGCAGCCATGTGCACGCGTAACTGGTGCTTGCGCCCGGTATGCGGGTCCAGCGCGTAGCGCCACCACCGCGGGCCCCGCTCGATCACGTCCACGCGCGTCTCGCTGTTCGCCTCGCCGTCCGCCTCGCGCATGCGGAAGAACGGCTCGCCCCGCTCCAGCCGCGAGTGGCGGACGTAAGGGAAATCCAGCCCGGGCAGCGGCGCGGCCAGCGCCTCGTAGCGCTTGGCGATCCGTCGCTCGCGGAACAGCCGGAGGTAGGCATCGCGCGTGGCCGGTTGCGCCGAGAAGAGCACGAGCCCGGCCGTCTCGCGATCCAGGCGGTGCAGCGGCACCAGCGCCGGGTTGCCCAGCCGACGGACCAGCCGCGCCAGCAGCGTCTGCTGCACGTACGCGCCCGCCGGCACCACCGGCAGGAAATGCGGCTTGTCGACCACCACCAGGTGCGCGTCCTCGTGCAGCACCACTTCGTCGCCAGGAATCGTCGGCTCGCTCGCCACCTCACGGAAATAGCGCAGCTTCATGCCGGCGCCATAGGGCGTGTGCTCGTCGATCGGCTGGTCGCGGGCATCCAGCACGCGTCCACGGCGCACCCGGTCCAGCCACTGCCCGCGCGGGATGCGCGGGAAGCAGGCACAGAGGCTGTCCAGCGCCGTCGGCCAATCGCCTTCGGGCAGATGCACAGTGCTGGGCGCGGTCGCGTGGATCATCCGCGTCAGCTTAGCGCCGGCCATCGCGGTGGCGGAGCGTACAATGGACGATTACCTCGCACCAGGCACACCCATGGCCCTCAACGCCACCATCCACAAGGCGGAACTGTCGATCAGCGACATGGACCGGCACTACTACGCCACCCATGCGCTGACCCTCGCCCGCCACCCTTCCGAAACCGAAGAACGGCTGATGGTGC
Organism: Frateuria hangzhouensis; assembly: GCF_026410505.1. GTDB lineage: Bacteria > Pseudomonadota > Gammaproteobacteria > Xanthomonadales > Rhodanobacteraceae > Frateuria_A > Frateuria_A hangzhouensis. Next base: position 11,114 of record NZ_JAPMIU010000008.1, on the reverse strand, counting down.
GGCTGCTCGCCTTCGCGCTGCACGCCGACGATCGGCTGGAGTTCGGCAAGGGCTTGAGCGACGAGGACGAGCCGGCGCTATGGCGCCGCGCGTACACCGACGAGATCGAGCAGTGGATCGAGCTCGGCCAGCCCGACGAGGCACGCATCCGCAAGGCGTGCGGCCGCTCGCGCCAGGTCGTGGTGGTCAACTACGGCGGTCGCGTCGCCGACATCTGGTGGGACAAGGTCGGCAACGCGCTTTCGCGCAACGACAACCTCACCGTGCTGGACATCGACGAGGCGACCGTGCACCAGCTCGCCGCCTTGTGCGACCGCGGCATGCGGCTGCAGTGCCTGATTCAGGACGGCGAACTGCAGTTGATCAGCGGCGACACCACCGTTGCGGTCCGGCCGCGCGCGCGCATGGGCGAGTACGCAGCGGCCTGACCGCCCCCGGTCGATGGCGACCCATCCGGATCGGGTGGCCCTCTTGCGCCCCGGCGGCGCGCAGGCGCACGCGACCATTTATTCCCCGCACGGGCAAGAAAGCCCATAAACCCGTATAATTGCGGAGTTTACCCCTCCGAAATCTTACGTGGCGGCTGAGCTAGCGTCGCCCGGGCCTGTGCCATGTCCATCGAAAAACTGCGCAATATCGCCATCGTCGCCCACGTCGACCACGGCAAAACCACTCTCGTCGATCAGCTGCTCAAGCAGTCGGGCACGCTCAACGAGCGTACCGTGCTGGCCGAGCGCGTGATGGACTCCAATGACCAGGAAAAGGAACGCGGCATCACCATCCTGGCCAAGAACACCGCCATCACCTGGCAGGACAACCGCATCAACATCGTCGACACGCCCGGACACGCCGACTTCGGTGGCGAGGTCGAGCGCGTGCTGTCGATGGTGGACACGGTGCTGATCCTGGTCGACGCGCTGGACGGCCCGATGCCGCAGACGCGCTTCGTCACGCAGAAGGCCTTCGCGATGGGCTTCAAGCCGATCGTGGTGATCAACAAGATCGACCGTCCGGGCTCGCGTGCGGAGTGGGTCGTCGAGCAGGTGTGGGATCTGTTCGACCGCCTGGGCGCCACGCCCGAGCAGATGGACTTCCCGATCGTCTACGCCTCGGCGCTCAACGGTTATGCCTCGCTGGACGAGAACGCCCGCGAAGGCGACATGACGCCGCTGTACGAGGCCATCATGCAGCACGCGCCCAAGCCGGAGGTCGATCCGGAAGGCCCGTTCCAGATGCGCATCAGCCAGCTCGACTACAGCAACTTCGTCGGCGTGATCGGCATCGGCCGCATCCAGCGCGGTACGTTGAAGAAGAACATGCCGGTGGCGGTGATCGATCGCCACGGCAAGAAGCGCCAGGGCAAGGTGCTGCAGGTGCTCGGCTTCCTCGGCCTGGAGCGCATCGAACAGGACACTGCCGAGGCCGGCGACATCGTCGCGATCTCCGGCATTGCCGAGCTGACCATTTCCGATACCGTCTGCGCGCTGGACGCGCCCGAGGCGCTGCCGGCGCTGACGGTCGACGAGCCGACCATCAGCATGACCTTCCAGGTCAACAACTCGCCGTTCGCCGGCAACAAGGATCTTTCCGGCGGCAAGTTCCTCACCAGCCGCCAGCTCAAGGACCGCCTGGACCGCGAGCAGGTGCATAACGTCGCACTGAAGGTCGAGCAGGGTTCGGATGCGGACAAGTTCCTGGTCTCCGGCCGCGGCGAGCTGCACCTGTCGGTGCTGATCGAGAACATGCGCCGCGAGGGCTATGAACTGGCCGTGTCGCGCCCGGAAGTGATCATCAAGGAGATCGACGGCCAGAAGATGGAGCCGATCGAGCAGCTGGTGGTCGACGTGGAAGAGATCCACCAGGGCCCGGTGATGGAGCGCCTGGGCATCCGCAAGGGCCAGCTCAAGAACATGGAGCCCGACGGCAAGGGTCGCGTGCGCCTGGAGTACATGATCCCGGCGCGTGGCCTGATCGGCTTCCAGAACCAGTTCAAGACCCTGACCCAGGGTTCAGGCCTGCTGTTCCACGTGTTCGACCACTACGGTCCGAAGGAAGAAGGCCAGATCGCCAAGCGCCAGAACGGCGTGATGATCGCCAACGCCGGCGGCACCACCCCCGCCTACTCGCTGGGGCCGCTGCAGGAACGCGGCAAGCTGTTCGCCGCCGAAGGCGACAACGTTTACGAGGGCCAGCTGGTAGGCATCCACGCCAAGGACAACGACCTGACCGTCAACGCGATCAAGCCCAAGCCGCTGACCAACATGCGCGCCTCGGGCAAGGACGATGCGATCCAGCTGACCCCCGCGATCAAGTTCTCGCTGGAGCAGGCACTGGACTTCATCGACGACGACGAGCTGGTCGAGGTCACGCCGAAGGAAATCCGCCTGCGCAAGAAGCACCTGACCGAGAACGACCGCAAGCGGGCCTCGCGCGGGGCCTGACGCGCCCGACCCGGTCGACGAAAGAGCCGCCGCAAGGCGGCTTTTTTTTGGCTCATCGCTTTGCCGGGAACGCGATGGCCGTGTTCCCGGTTTGACCGCGATGGATCTTCTGCGGGAGCACACCTACAAGGTGGTCGCGCGCCCCTTCCCGCGAACCGCAAAGAACTTTTTCTCGCGCTTTTTGCGGGAGCCCACTTGTGGGCGATGCCCTTCTCCGGCACCGCGCCCAAAGCATCGCCCACAAGTGGGCTTTCACAGTGTTCCAGGCCGGCCATGCACGCGGCGACCACGGCACCGCGTGCAACGTCCACCTCGTCTGGCGCGGGGGCGCCAGCGTGCGAGGGGAGTGTCGATGGAGATTTCGAGCAGCCGGCCAGTGTCATTCACGCAGGTCGGCAACGAGCTGGACGATTTGAAGAACGAAGTGGAGACCATGGCGCTGGTGCTGCGTGCGCTGGTCGAGTCGCACCCGGCGCCGGCTGAGCTGGTCAAGCGCTGGAACACGCTCAGCCGCGAGCCGATCGAGCAGACCCGGCCCAAGGGTTGCCACCCCGGCGTGCTCACGCGCAAGGAACGGCTGTACCAGACCCTGCAGCGCTGGTCGCACACGGTGCACAGCGCGGAAGTGTCGTAAGGCGGGGCGCTGGATCCGGTAGGAGCCCACTTGTGGGCGATGCTTCGGTTTTCGATGGGGCACCGGAACAAGAGCATCGCCTACAAGTGGGCTCCTGCAAATTTCTGCAGCCTGTCAGCGGTTATCCCCCTTCGGAAAGCGCACCCGTTCCGGCTGCGCGTTGAGCCGCGCCAGCATGGTGTCGATCAGCCGCGTCTTGACGCTGCCCGCGTGGCGCGGCTCCACCACGTAGCGCACGATGGCATCCACCCAGGTGTTGGTGTTGATGCGGAACAACACCGACGGCCGCTCGTTGACCTGCAATTCGTCCACCGGCGTCCTGGCCAGCACCTCGCGGAAGGTGCGCACGCGCCCGAGCATGGCCTCGCCCAGTTCCTCCTCGGCCGCCTCGCGCATGACCTGCTCGACGAAGGCGAAATCGCTGTCGTAGCCGACCTGGAAGTTGATCTCGTTCCAGATGTACGGGAACACCGGCCAGGAATAGTTGTAGACCGCGCTGGTCAGCACGTTCGCGTTCGGGAACTTCACGATGCGCCCGCTCGGGTGGTCGGTGGAGATGTAGGGTCCGCCGACCTCCCATAGCGTGGTGTCCAGGTAGGTCACGTCGATCACGTCGCCGGTGGCGTCGCCGATCTGGATGCGGTCGCCCACGCGGTAAGGTTCGCGCACCAGGATGTAGACCCAGCCGATGAAGCTGGTGATCGGCGTCTGCAGCGCGAAGCCCAGTACCAGCGAGATCAGCCCCAGCGAGGCCACCGCGGCGTACCAGTTGGCGAACAGCACCGACACCACGATCAGCGCCAGCACCATGTACACCACCAGCCGCAGGATGCGCTTGAGGTTGTAGCGCGTCACCGCCGTCTGCGCCCGCTCGATGGCAAACGCCTGCACCAGCCGCGAGGCAGCCAGGGTCAGCACGATCGCCATCGCCCCCACGGTGGCGCGCCGCGCCATCGGCAGGTAGCGCCCGAGGATGCCGAAGAATTCCAGCCGCAACAGGTAGAACAGCACCGTCAGCGCAATCAGGACTAGCCCGAAGATGCCCAGCCAGAACTTGTGCCGGGAACCCATCGACCGCTTTTGCCTGTGATGCGTGGCCGTGCTCGTGGCCAGTGCGTGGCGCACGTCGGCGCGGCGCTCCACCTCGCGTACCGCCTTGTCGGTCATGCCTGCTCCGGGAACGGGTCCGCGCACAGCAGACAACCGCGGCGGTGCCGACCAGGTGAAGGCGTTGACCCCAACTGCACGCCCGCACCGGATGATGAGTCCGGTTCCGCTCCGGCGCGCCACTGGGCGCCCCCGGCGCAGCCAGGAGACGCCATGCCCGCCGACCCCGAGACCACCCGCGACGCCGGCGAGCCCTGCCCGCCGCCGCGCCCACGCTGGAAGCGTCGCCTGTTGTGGGCCGGCCTGGGTGCCTTCGCCGCATTGGTGCTCGGCGTACTGGCACTCAACCTGGTCCCGCAAACCCAGCAACTCGTACATCCGCTGGGTCCGCTGAGCCCGGTCGACAGTCCGCAGTTCCGCCGCGAGATCGGCAACCTGCTGGGACCGGCGATCGTCGAGGGCAACGCGGTGGAGGATTTCCAGAACGGCGCGGAAATCTTTCCGGCCATGCTCGAGGCGATCCGCTCGGCGCAACACAGCGTGGACATGGAGACCTACATCTACTGGTCGGGCCGGATCGCCGAGGAGTTCGTGGCGGCGCTGACCGAGCGCGCCCGTGCCGGCGTGCGCGTGCACGTGATCGCCGACTGGGTCGGCTCCACCCGCATGCAGCAAAAAGTGGTCGACGCATTGCGCGCCGGCGGCGTGCATTTCGAGTATTTCCATCCGCTGCGCTGGTACGACATCGACCGCATCAACAACCGCACCCACCGCAAGCTGCTGATCGTCGATGGCCGCGTGGCCTTCACCGGCGGCGTGGGCATCGCCGACGAATGGGACGGGCATGGCAACCGGCCGGACATCTGGCGCGACATGCAGATCCGCGTCACCGGCCCCGGCGCGCTGCAGATGCAGGCGGTGTTCGAGGACAACTGGATCACCACCACCGGCCAGGCCCTGCTCGGCCCCGACTACTACCCGGCGGTGCCGGCGGCCGGCGACGTCGCCGTGCAGACGGTGGCGAGCTCGCCCGAGGGCGGCGGCGAGAACCTGCAACTGATGTACCTGATGGCGATCAACGGCGCGCGCCGGTCGATCGACCTGGAAGCGGCCTATTTCGTGCCCGACGAACTGACCATGTCGGCGTTGAAGCGCGCGCTCGAGCGCGGCGTGCGCATCCGCCTGGTGGTGCCCGGGCCCTACGTCGACAGCGAGATCATCAGCCACGCGGCACAGACGCGCTGGGGTGAAGTGCTCAAGGCCGGCGGCCGCATCTACCGCTTCCAGCCGGCCATGTTCCACAACAAGCTGATGATCGTGGACGGCTACCTCACCATCGCCGGCAGCGCCAATTTCGACAACCGCTCCTTCAGCCTCAACGACGAATCCAACATCGTGGTGTTCGACCGCGACTTCGCCACCCACATGACCGAGGTGGTGGACCGCGACATCGCGCGATCGAAGGCACTTTCCCTCGAACAATGGCGACACCGTCCGTGGACGCGCCGCATGCTGGACTGGCTTTCCGCGCTCGGTGCCGCGCAGTACTAGAGGGATCCCCGATGCCTGCCCGCAAGCCGCTCAAGGTGGCCACGTACAACATCAACGGCGTGCGCACGCGCCTGCCTTCGCTGCTGGCCTGGCTGGAACGCGAGAAGCCGGACGTGGCGTGCCTGCAGGAATTGAAGGCACCGGACGAGGCCTTTCCCATCGAGGCCATTCGCGATGCCGGTTACGGCGCGATCTGGCACGGCCAGCGCTCCTGGAACGGGGTGGCGATCCTCGCCCGCGGCGCAGATCCGCAGGAAAGCCGCCGCGGCCTGCCGGGCGACCCGAAGGACACCCAGAGCCGTTACCTGGAAGCGGCCGCGCACGGCCTCATCGTCGGTTGCCTGTACCTGCCCAACGGCAACCCGCAGCCGGGGCCTAAATTCGACTACAAGCTGGCGTGGTTCGACCGCTTCATCGAGTACGCGCAAGGCCTGGTGGGCAGCGAGCATCCGGTGCTGCTGGCCGGCGACTACAACGTGGTGCCCACGGACGAGGACATCTACAACCCACGCTCCTGGCGCCGCGACGCCCTGTTGCAGCCGGAAAGCCGCGAGCGCTATGCGGACCTGCTGGCGCAGGGCTGGACCGATGCGTTGCGCCACCACTTCGGCGAAGAGCGGGTATACACGTTCTGGGACTATTTCCGGCAGCACTGGGAGCGCAATTCGGGCTTGCGCATCGACCACCTGCTGCTCAACCGCGCGCTGGCGCCGCGGTTGAAGGATGCCGGCGTGGACCGCTGGGTTCGCGCCCTGCCGCATCCCAGCGACCACGCACCGACATGGGTCGCTCTCGGGCAAAGCCGCAAGCGCGCCGGCCCCTAGGCCCCTCCCGCTTTCCAGCGAAATCCTGCAGGATCCTTATGCGGAATAAGGCAGAGGGGCGGAATGGGGCAGGCCTTTGCTCTTGCGCGTGATCGCCACACCGGAGCGGGAGCGCAACCTGCGTTTCTGGCAAAGTGGCGTGCGTCCGTTCATCCGGGAAACCCATGCGCCTCTTGTCCTGCCTCGCCGGCTTCGCGCTCGCCGCCAGCAGCCTGGCCATCCATGCCGCCGACACGCTCGCCGCACGTGCCTTCGCCCGCGACCCGGCCCAGCCGGTCGACCAGGCCTATACCGCGCAGATCGCCAGGTTCACCACCGATCCGCAATTCAATTCCCCACTGACCGACTATCTGCCCGCCGCGCCCGGCGTGCCCACGCCGCTGCAGGTACTCGGCCACGTCGCCGGCGCGGCCGACTGGCTGCCCTACTCCGCCGACGTCTACCGCTACTTCCGCGCGCTCGACACCGCCAGCCCGAGAGTGAAGTTGTTCTCCATCGGCAAGACCGAGGAAGGCCGCCAGATGATCGCCGTGGCCGTGGCGGATGAGGCGTTGCTGGCCGACCTGGAAGCCAACGACGCCCGCCTGGCCCAGCTAGCCGATCCGCGCACGCTCGGCCTGGACGACGGCAAGGCCGATGCCCTCATCGAGCGCACCACGCCGGTGTACTACCTCACCGGCTCGATCCACGCCACCGAAACCGGCGCGCCCACCGCGCTGATGGAACTGGCCTACCGGCTGGCAGTGGACGACGCGCCGTACATCAGGCACATCCGCTCGCACGTGATCACCCTGATCACGCCGATCGTCGAAGTGGACGGCCGCGACCGCATGGTCGACCTCTACAACTGGCACAAGGCGCATCCGGACCGGAACTATCCGCCCCTGCTCTACTGGGGCCATTACGTCGCGCACGACAACAATCGCGACGCCATGGGCATGACCCTGGCGCTCACCCGCAACGTCGCCGACACGTACCTGGGCTGGCACGCGCAGGTGCTGCACGATCTGCACGAGTCGGTGCCCTTCCTGTATGACAACACCGTCGGCGACGGCCCCTACAACGCCTGGATCGACCCCATCCTCACCAGCGAATGGCAGCAGCTGGGCTGGGACAACGTGCAGAAAATGACCCAGCTGGGCATGCCCGGCGTGTTCACCCATGGCGACTTCGACACCTGGAGTCCCGGGTATCTGATGTTCATCGCGGCCATGCACAACGGCATCAGCCGCCTGTACGAAACCTTCGGCAACGGCGGCGCCGATACGCGCAAGCGCATCCTGGACCCGTCCGAGTACGAGCGCACCTGGTACCGCCCCAACCCGCCGCTGCCGGAAGTGACCTGGTCCCAGCGCAACAACAACAATTACCAGCAGACCGGCGTGCTCACCGCGCTGGACTACTTCGCCCGCAACGGCAAGGCGTTCCTGAAGAACTTCTACCTCAAGTCCAGGCGCTCGATCGAAAAGCCGACCGAAGCCGGCCCCGCCGCCTATGTGCTGCCCGCAGACGACAAGCGCTCGGGCACCCAGGCGCAACTGCTGCGCGTACTCACGCGCCAGCACGTGGAAATCAGCCGCGCCAGCGCGCCCTTCAGTGTCACCTTGCCCACCGCCGGCGACAAGAAGCCGCGCACGCGCCGCTTCCCCGCCGGCAGCTACGTGGTGCGCATGGACCAGCCCTACTCGCGCATCGCCGACACCCTGCTGGACCGCCAGTACTGGTCGCCCAAGGACCCGCAGCAGCATCCCTACGACGACACCGGCTGGTCGATGGGCGACCTGTACGACGTGGAAGTGGTGCGCGTCACCGACCCGGCCGTGCTCGAGGCGCCGATGCGCCGGCTGGACCGGCCGGTCGGCGTGCCGGAAGGCCTGGCCGGCGTCGACGTGCCGAACGCAAAGCTTCCGCGCATCGCACTGATGCATACCTGGCTCAACACCCAGACCGAAGGCTGGTGGCGGATGGCGCTGGACCAGTTGGGCGTGCATTACGACTACATCAGCACCCAGGACGTGGCGCGCCTGCCCGACCTGCGCGCGCGGTACGACGCCATCCTGTTCGCACCTATCGGCGGCGCCAGCCTGCGCCTGATCGTCGACGGCCTGCCGATGTGGGGCGCGCCCATGCCTTGGCAGACCGGCCCGCTCACGCCCAACCTCGGCCGCATCGACAGCACCCCCGACGTCCGTCCCGGGCTCGGCGAGGCCGGGCTGGCCAACCTCAAGCGCTTCGTGCACGACGGCGGCCTGCTGGTCACCGCCGAGGACACCGCGCAATTCGCCATCGACGCGGGCCTGGCGCCGGGCGTGTTTTCCACTCGCACCCAAAAGCTCAAGGTGGTCGGCAGCGTGCTGCAGGCGCAGTTCGTCGACCGCGACAGCCCGATCGCCGCCGGCTACGGCAAGCAGTTGGCGCTGTACAGCGCCGAAGGCCGCTCCTTTACCGTCTCCAACCTGCTGACCGGCGACCGCGGCCTGCCCAACGCCAACGACGTCGAACGCCCTACCGGCCGCGGCGGCCCGCAGGAGCAGGACGTCCCCGAAGGCCGTCCCTTCGCCAGGCCGCCTGCGCTGCCCGATGCCAAACCCTGGCAGGCGCTGCCGCTGAATGTCGACCAGGCCTACAACAACCCCTGGGTGATCCCGCAAAACCGGCGCCCGCGCGTGATCCTGCGCTTTGCCGACGCCAAGCACCTGCTGGTGTCCGGCCTGCTCGACGGTGGCAGCGAAATGGCCGAGCGCGCGGCGGTGGTCGATGCGCGCTACGGCAAGGGCCACGTGTTGCTGTTCGCCGGCAACCCGATCTGGCGCGGCGAGACGCTGGGCAGCTATCCGTTGGTGCTCAACGCGCTGATCCATGTCGATCGGCTGGACCAGGGACACTGAAGTCGGACGGCGCTTCGATTTCGCTTCGCTACGCCCGGGGCGAACGGATCTCTTTCACCTTGCCTCAAGCGATCCCTCTCCCTCCGGGAGAGGGTGCCAACAGGCGGGTGAGGGTTCGGGCGAAGCGTGGTTCAGGCGCCACCGCACCTCATCCGACCTTTCCTCCGGCAGGGATTTTTTGACACCCGCCTGCCTGAACACCGTCACCCCGCCTCACGGGTTTTTCATCGCTCATTGCCGCCCGCGCCCGAAAACTCGGGCGTACCACTCCCAGGAGGAACGGCCATGAAAAAGCTCGCTTCGATAACCCTTGTCCTGACCCTGGGCGTCTGCGGCACGGCGCTGGCGCAGCAGGCAATGACCGAGGCACAGGTGCGCGAGACGCTGATCCAGCAGGGCTACACCGACATCGACGACCTGAAGTTCGACGGCGGCATGTGGCGCGCCGAAGCCGACAGCGCCGACGGCAACGACGTAGCGCTGCGCATCGACCCCAAGAGCGGCAAGGTCTATCCGGACGAGGACGTCTCCCAGCTGAGCGAGGACGCCGTGCGCGCTTCGCTGTCCACCCAGGGCTACACCAACGTGCACGACGTGGATTTCGACGACGGCGTGTGGCATGCCAAGGCGGACGACAAGAATGACCACCGCGTCGAACTGACCGTCGACCCCTCGAACGGACGCGTGATCGACAGCGACGATTGAGCTATCGCACGGAGGCGTCCGCGGCGGGGCCGAGCGCCTCGTCCGTGGGCGCTGCATGGAACTGGTGGCGCCAGCGCAATGCGCCCACCACCAGCAGCACCACGATCGCCACCAGCAGCAGGATCAGCCCGCCGCGGCGCTTGCCATTGTTTTTCATGCGTACTCCGCGGCCACCGATGCCGCCACGCTAACGCGGCCCACGTCGCGGGCGCGTGCGCAGCGCATCAGGACGGCCCGGCCCGAAGTGCCCAACGGCCCAGCACGCGGTATTCGGTGCGTCCGAGCAGGCTGTGGATGAGCAGGAACTCGCGCACGGCCCAACCCATCGGCTCGACGGGCCGCGGCGCGATTTTCAGCGTGTCGTAGAGCAGCGTGACGTGCGGCACGAATACGCGCTCCGGCCGCGCGAGGCCCGCCGCCGCGAGTCGCGCGCCGAGATCCGCATGCAATCCGGCCAGTGCCGAAGCGCCCTCGCTGCCCAGCAACACGAACGGGTGCTTGCCCGCGCGCCCGACAAAGCTGCCGACGCGGTCGAAGCGCGCCTCGAACGAAGGCAGGGCGACACCGGCGGCCGCCGTGCAGGCGTCGTCCACGCGCTGCCGAGGCACGCCCGCGAAATCGCCCAGGTGGTGCAGCGTCACGTGCAGGTGCCCGGTCGGGCGTGGTCGGCCGCGCAACCCCAGCTGCCCGCGCGTTTCCGCGGCAAGCAGGGCGATGCGTTCGGCCACCTCCGCCGGCGGCATGACGGCGAAGAACAGGCGGTCGGTCGGGTGCGGTGCGGCAAAGCCGTCCAGCGAGCTCTGGTGCATGACAGTCAGGTGCAGGAAAGGACGCCCATTGTAGATACTCTGTTACCGGTCAACCCCTAGCGAGGTGGCAGGCGCTGAACAACTTGGTGGGATCGAAGGTCTCGCCGCGTTGCATGCAGGCCCACAGACCGGTGAGGTACTTGCGCATGACTGCG
>NZ_JAPMIU010000007.1 GCF_026410505.1 Frateuria hangzhouensis | reverse complement strand
CCGCAGTCATGCGCAAGTACCTCACCGGTCTGTGGGCCTGCATGCAACGCGGCGAGACCTTCGATCCCACCAAGTTGTTCAGCGCCTGCCACCTCGCTAGGGGTTGACCGGTAACAGAGTATCTACAGTTGGAGGCAGGGTTGGGGCGCGCCATCCGCAGTTAGGGTTTGCGGCAATGGGGTGGCAGAGGGTCGCCGGCCTTGCGGGCTTCGTCGCACTCGGCGTCGATGGCGCGGTTGGGTGTGTCGACCGGGCAGCCGTGGGGCAAGGGCTTGCCGGCGCGGTAGATGGCGATGCATTCGGACAGCTTGCGCCCCGGCGGCGCCAGCTCCCTGGCCAGCGGAGCCGGGGCCATGTTCAGGCGCTCGTCGCCGTCCTTCTTCGACGGTGGCGCGGGCGGCATGATGCACATGGGCGTGGGGATGCCGAACAGCGTCCTGCACTGAAGATGGATGCCGTGGCCGAGGTCGACCGGCTTGTGCTCGCCGGTGTGGGTGACATCGAGCGCGCGGCGCACGCTCTGGCCGACGATGGTCTCGTCGGGCGACGCGAAATCGTCTTCGAAGCGCGTGGGCTGGTAGCCGACCGGGCTGTCGTGGCGCATGACCTGGCTGTCGCCCTGTGGCATGCGCTGGATGTAGCCGGGCATCTGCGCCGTGGCGGTACCCGCCTCGGCGGGCAGCAGTGGCTGGCCGGTGCGGTCGTACAGTCGCGGCGCCGGCGCCGGCCGCGCGACCGAGGCCGCGGACGCGGGCAGGCTGACGGTCATCGCATCCTTCGCCGGCCGTTCGCGCACCGGTGGAGGCGTGGCGGGCGCCGGTGCGGGCGGCACGTCCGGTGGCGGTGCCGGCGCCACCTCGCGCGGACGCTCGATGAAGCGCACCTGCAGGGCCCGGTCCAGCCGCGTGTGGACGATCTCGGGCGCGGGCCGGGGCTGCATCTCCCACCAGACGATGACGCCGAACAAGCCGTGCAGCGCCAACACCACGCCCAGCGCCAGGCGCCACCGCCACGGCTCGCGCGGGGCCGGGCGATCGCGCCACGCACGCAGCAGTGCGCGGGTGTCGTCGTCCAGCGTCGCCAGGCCTCGGTGTGCCGGCTCGGGGGGTTGCCAACGGTGGGGCTCGACCTGCGGCGGGGAAACGATGGGAAGCTCCTTGCGTGGGGAAAGCGGGCCATCATCGTGCCCACCTTCGCAAGACCCTCACGTCATCGCGAGGTTCCCCCGCATTGCAGCTTGACCACGCGGCCGGATCGCACAAGGCTACGCGGGCGGCACCCGCCGCACCCCGCCATGACCGCCCCGCCCGCGCCGCCCCGCGACGCCCAGGACGACCATGACGGCCCGCCATCGTCAGCCGCCTGAGCGCGGCCTCGTGCGGCGCCGTTCATGCCGACGCGAGTCCCGCGCCTTGCCCAGAGGAGGGACGTCTCGTGTCGTACAACACGGAAAACATCCGCAACATCGCGCTCGCCGGCCATGCCGGCGGCGGCAAGACCACCCTGTTCGAAGCCTTGCTGCAAGCCGGCGGCGCCATCCAGGCGCAGGGCTCGGTCGAGCGCGGCACCACCCAGTCCGATACCGATGCGCAGGAGAAGGCGCGCGGGCATTCCATCGACAGCTCCATCGCCAGCATCGACCGCGACGGCTGCCACATCAACCTGATCGACACCGCCGGCTACGCCGACTTCCGTGGCGGGACGCTGCCCTCGTTCGCCGCGGTGGAAACGGTGGCGATCGTGGTCAACGCCATCAACGGCATCGAGCACGGCACGCGGCGCATGATGGAGCGGGCGCGGGCACGCGGCCTGGCGCGCGTGCTGGTGGTCAACAAGATCGACTTCGAGGGCGCGCGGCTGGGGATACTGGTCGATGCGCTGCGGCAGGAGTTCGGCCCCGAATGCCTGCCGGTGAACCTGCCCGCGCAGAGCGGCAAACGGGTGCTCGACTGCTTCTTCCACGGCGAAGGCACCACGGACTTCTCATCGCTGGGCGCGGCGCACCAGCAGATCCTCGACCAGGTGGTGGAGATCAACGAGGCCACCATGGGTGCCTATCTCGACAAGGGCGAGGGAGCGCTCGGCCGCGAGCAGTTGCACGATGCGTTCGAGCAGTGCCTGCGTGAAGGCCACTTGGTGCCGATCTGCTTCGTCAGCGCGCGCACCGGCGTGGGCGTGGCCGAGTTCCTGGAGCTGGCCGACCGGCTGCTGCCGAACCCGGCCGAGGGCAATCCGCCGCCGTTCGCCAACGGCCGGGGCGAGGCGATCACGGTCGACGGCGATCCGGCCAGGCACGTGATCGCGGATGTGTTCAAGATCGTCAACGACCCGTTCGTCGGCAAGCTCGGCGTCTTCCGCGTGTGGCAGGGCACGATCCGGCGCGACACGCAGCTGTTCGTCGACGATTCGCGCAAGCCATTCAAGGTAGGCCACCTGTTCCGCCTCAACGGCAAGGCGCACGTGGAGATCGAGCAGGCGATACCCGGCGACATCGCCGCGGTGGCCAAAGTGGAGGAGATCCACTTCGACGCGGTGCTGCACGACTCGCACGAAGAGGACGGTATCCAGCTGGCGCCGGTGGACTTCCCGCAGCCGATGTTCGGCCTGGCGCTGCAACCGAAGCACAAGGGCCAGGAACAGAAGCTCTCGCAGGCGCTGGCGCGGCTGGCCGAGGAAGACCCGTGCCTGCGCACCGAGCACCACAAGGAGCTCAACGAGACGGTGGTGCGCGGGCTGTCCGAGTTGCACCTGAAGGTGGTGCTCGAACGCATGCGCGAGCGCTACGGCGTGGAAGTGGAGACCCATCCGCCGCGCATCGCCTACCGCGAAACCATCGCCGCGCACGCCGACGGCCACCACCGGCACAAGAAGCAGACCGGCGGCGCGGGGCAGTTCGGCGAGGTGTTCCTGCGCGTCGAACCGCTGGATCGCGGCGCGGGTTTCGAATTCGTCGACGCGGTCAAGGGCGGCGTGATCCCCAACCAGTTCCTGCCGGCGATCGAGAAAGGCGTACGCCAGGCGATGGAATCGGGCGCGATCGCCGGCTACCCGATGCAGGACCTGCGCGTGACCGTGTTCGATGGCAAGTACCACCCGGTCGATTCGAAGGAGGTGGCGTTCGTCAGCGCCGGGAAGAAGGCGTTCATGGACGCCGTCGGCAAGGCGCGGCCGATCGTGCTGGAACCGATCGTGGACGTGGAGGTGGCCATTCCCGAGGACAGCGTGGGCGACGTCACCGGCAGCCTCGCCGGCAAGCGCGCACGGATCATGGGCACCGACGCGCAGCGCGGCGGCGAGCTGATGATCCGCGCGCAGGCGCCGCTGGCGGAACTGGTCGATTACCCGACCGAGCTCAAGGCGATGACCGGCGGGCAGGGGCGCTACAGCCTGGATCTGTCCCACTACGAGCCGGTGCCGCCGCCGGTGCAGAGGCAACTGAGCGACGCGTGGAAACCGCACGCGGAAGAAGACTGAACTCCGCGCCAGGCCGCAAGCGCCGACCACCTCGCCGAACAAGGAGCCCGGCACTTTCCACCTCTCCAATACAGTCCCCTCTCCGCTCCGGGGAGAGGGCTGGTGTTGAGGGGCCAAGGCTTGCGGGGAGGCGTATTTCGGAGCCGACTGCACGGCAAGAAAAGCCACGCATCAGACGAAGCAACCGTAGGGTGGGCTTCAGCCCACCGGCTCTCCCGTGAAGGGCTTGGTGGGCTGAAGCCCACCCTACGGTTCCGAGGCCTCCCGGGGGAGCCGGGGAAATGGGGCAAAAGCCTAGGCCGCCAGTGCTTCTATTACCGCGTTGGCGAATGCCGGAATGTCGCCCGGGTTGCGGCTGGTGATCAGGTTGCCGTCGCGCACCACCTCGCGGTCTTCCCACTGGGCGCCAGCGTTCTCCAGGTCCTGCCTGAGCGACGGCCACGAGGTGACCTTGCGCCCATTCACCTGCCCGGCGTTGATCAATGTCCAGGGACCGTGACAGATCGCCGCCACCGTCTTGCCCGCCTTGGCGAAGGCCTGCACCAGCGCGACCGCGGCCGGTTGCGTGCGCAGCTTGTCGGGATTGATCACGCCGCCGGGCAGCACCAGCGCGTCGAAGTCGGCGGCGTCGACGTCCTCGAGCTTCATGTCCACCGGTACGCTGCCGGCCCAGTCGCCACCCTTCCAGCCCTTGATCTCCTTGGCATCGCCGGGCGCCACCACCTGGACGTCGGCGCCGGCTTCCTCCAGCAGGCGCTTGGGCTCGGTCAGTTCGGAATATTCGAACCCGTCGGTGGCCAGTACGGCGATGGCGCGGCCGCTGAGCTTCTTCGATGACGTCATGGCGATCCTCCTGCGAGTGGAGCGGGGAGGATGGGGCCTTGCGCATGCGCAAGGCGTCTTGCTCATGTCATCCGGCTGTTAGTACAGCCTGCAGGAGCCGGCTTGTGGGCGATGTTTTGCTCCAGAATGTTTTGCTCCAGAAGGGCTCCAGCAGGGTCGAAATCCAGAGCATCGCCCACAAGTGGGCTACTACATGATGAGACGTCAGCGCTTGGGCTTGAGCAGCGTGCCGGTGCAATTGGGCGAACCGCACAGGCATTGCCACAGCTTCTTCAGGCGAGCGGTGTAGGGCACGTCCAGCACGATGCCGTAGTCGTAGGTCAGCTCCTCGCCCGGCTTGATGTTGCGGATGGCCTCGATCAGCACGCGGTCCTTGCGCGGATCGCCGCTTTGGCTTTCCTCCACCACCGCGCGGCAGTTGGGCGCGCAGCTGTGGTTGATCCAGCGCGCGGTGTTGCCCTTGCGGTTGGCGTCGATGATGTAGTCGTCGTTGAGCGTGAACAGGAAGGTGTGGCCGGTCTCGCCACCGTCGCCGTACATCACGTCGGCGTCGGCGTGGGTCATCAGCGTGCCCTTGTACTCGACGATCTCTTCGCCCTTCTTGATCGGCGCGGTGGCGAACACGCCATTGCCGTGGATGGGGGAACGGCGGGCGACGTAGCGGCGTGGCATGCGGGGGCGACCTTGGGAACGAAAGACGTCGATGATGCCCGTTCGCCGCGCCCGGCGAAACCGCACCAATCGCGGCGGCCGCTTGCCGCGGCGGCTGACGCGGACCGCCTTCCTGTGGTTGAATCGGGCAATTCGAACGATCGTTTGGAGAACCCCGCGATGCGCTTCCTTCGCTGGATCGTCCCGCTCTCGCTGGCCCTGGCCCTGGTTGCCTGCGGCCCACCGCGCAAGAGCGTGTTTCCGCCCTCGGTGAATATCCAGCAGCTGGAGCTGCAACCCGGCGGCGCCTGGCGGCTGACCGTGCGTATCCAGAACAACAGCTACGGCGGCATGGCTTTCAGTGCGCTCGACGGGCAACTGGCGATGGGCGAAGGCGTGCCCGTCCGCGTGCACGGCAGCTTCGACCGCGACATTCCCGCCTTCGCCGGCGACGTGGTGCAGATCGATGTGCTGCCCACCGCTGCGATGGCCAGGGCGCTCGCGGCCAGTGCGGCCAAGGGCAGTGCCGGCGCCCTGCCCTACACCTTGTCCGGCAGCGTGCAGGCCACCCCCGAACAGGACAAGGACCCGCGCGAGTTCGATTTCTCCGGCAAGGACTGGCTGTCCCCCGTGCCGGGCATTGCCAACACTTGGCGATGAGCTTTCCGCGCGAACGCACGGTGGTCCAGGCCGATCTTTTTCCCTTTCGCATTCGTGCCGGTGGGCTGAAGCCCACCCTACGCTTCAAGGAAAACACCGATGACGATCTACAAGGCCCCGCTCGATGACATGCGCTTCGTGCTGCACGACCTGTTCGGCGCGCAAGCCACGCTGACCCCGCTCGCCGGTGGCGAGGGCCACACCCGCGACCTGCTCGATGCGGTGCTCGAGGAAGCCGCTCGCTTCAACGAACAGGTGCTGGCCCCGCTCAATGCCTCCGGCGACACCGAGGGCTGCCACTTCGACAAGGCCACCGCCACGGTCACCACGCCCAAGGGCTTCAAGGAGGCCTACCGGACGTACGTCGAGGGCGGTTGGGCGGGTCTGACCATGCCCGAGGCGATGGGCGGCCAGGCGTTGCCGGAAGTCGTCGGCGTGGCGATGAAGGAGATGCTCGATTCGGCCAACCTGGCCTGGGGCAACTACCCCCTGCTCAGCCAGGGCGCCGCCCACGCGCTGCAGCTGCACGGCGACGACTGGCACAAGGACGTGTTCCTCAAGCCGATGGTCGAGGGTCGCTGGTGCGGCAGCATGTGCCTGACCGAGCCGCAGGCCGGTTCCGACCTGGGGCTGCTCAAGACGCGGGCCGAACCGACCGGCGACGGCAGCTACCGGCTCACCGGCACCAAGATCTTCATCACGGCCGGCGAGCACGACCTTACCGACAACATCATCCACCTGGTGCTGGCCCGCCTGCCGGACGCGCCGGCCGGCAGCCGCGGCATCTCGTTGTTCGTGGTGCCCAAGTTCAAGGTCGCCCGCGACGGCACGATGGGCGAGCGCAACGCAGTGGCCGCCGGTGCCATCGAGCACAAGATGGGCATCCACGGCTCGCCGACCTGTGTGATGAATTTCGACGGCGCCGAAGGCTGGCTGATCGGCCAGCCGCACAAGGGGCTGTTCGGCATGTTCACCATGATGAATGCCGCGCGCCTGGCGGTCGGCGTGCAGGGCATCGGCCTGGCCGAGCGCGCGCTGCAGAACAGCCTCAATTACGCGCGCGAGCGTTTGCAGGGCCGGGCGCTGAGTGGTCCGGTGCAACCGGACAAGCCGGCCGACCCGCTGCTGGTGCACCCGGACGTGCGCCGCATGCTGCTGACTCAGCGCGCCATCGTCGAGGGTGGCCGCGCATTGATGCTCTATGCCGCGCTGCAGCTGGACGTCGAACATCGCTCCGACGACGAGACCGCGCGCACCAGGGCCGGCGAACTGGTGGCGTTCCTGATTCCGATCGTCAAGGGCGTGCTGACCGAACTGGCGCAGGAGAGCGTCAAGGAGGCCGTGCAGGTCTACGGCGGGCACGGCTACATCGCCGAGAACGGCGTGGAGCAGTTCGTCCGCGACGCCCGCATCATCACGCTCTACGAGGGCACCACCGGCATCCAGGCGATGGACCTGCTGGGGCGCAAGATCATGCAGCTCAAGGGCGCCGGCTTCCGGCATTTCCTGGAGGAAATCGGCGGCTTCTGCCAGCAGCAGGCAGGCAACGCGGCGCTGGGCGAGTTCGTCGCACCGCTGGGCAAGGCGGCGAAGGAGTGGCAGGCGCTGACGATAGCGCTGGCCGAGCGCGCGCAGGCCAATCCCGAGGAACTGGGCGCGGCGGCGGTCGATTACCTCTACTACTCCGGCTACGTGGCGCTGGCGTACATGTGGGCGCGTAGCGTGGCGTGCGCCGATGACAGCACGCAGTCGGCGGCGTTCAAGCAGGCCAAGCGGGATACCGCGCGGTTCTATTTCGCCCGGTTGCTGCCGCGCTGCGCGATGCATCGCGCAGCGATCGAGGCCGGCGTGGCGAGCATTCCAGAGATTGGCTGAGATTCGCTGGGGACCCGTGGCGGGCGGCCGCGCGGTAGCGCACAGGGTGTCCCACATGGAGCGCCGGCGGGCTCGGGTAGGGTGGGCTTCAGCCCACCCTGCCGCTACGGTGCGCTGAGGCCCACCCTACCGGGTCAATCGCGCCAGATGAGGCTGGCGAAACGACCGCTGTTGGCCCCGTCGCGGCGGTAGGAATAGAAGCACGCGTCGGTGAACGTGTCGAAACCGCCTCCGCTGACGCGCGCCACACCGGAGCCCGCCAGCCGACGCCGCGCGAGTCCTGCGAGATCGCAGTGCCAATGGCCAGGACGGGTGGCGGAGAAGCAGGCCGCCGCCCCTTCGTCGTGGTCCACGAACGCCGCGCGCACCTCCTCGCCCACCTCATAGGACGCCGCGCCGATGCCTGGCCCCAACCAGGCCAGCAGGCGCGCCGCGGGTACGTCCATGGCCGAGATGGTCGCTTCCAGCACCCCGCCAGCCAGCCCGCGCCAGCCGGCATGCGCGGCGCCGATGCGCGCACCGTCCTCGCTGCAGAACAGCACCGGCAGACAATCGGCGGTGAGGATGGCCAGCACCGTGCCCGGCAGGTGTGCGACGGCCGCGTCCGCCTGGGGCTCGTCGGCGCTGGGCAACGGTCCGAGTTCGGCCACCGTGGTGCCGTGCACCTGACGCAGCCAGCGCGGCGCCGAAGGCAGGTTGAGCGCGTGCCGCAGTGCATCGCGGTTGCTGGCCACCGCCTCGGCGCTATCGCCGCTGCGCAGGCCCAGATTGAAGCGCTCGTAGGCGCCGCTCGAAATCCCGGGCCCGTGGCGGGTGGTGACCGCTGCGTGTACGCCACGCGGCATGGGCCAGTCGGGGAGGATCCAGGGCTCGGTCATGGGAATTCGGGCACGAGGGGAACGGCAAGCATAGCGCGCGCCGCCGTTGACCCTCCGAACGAGTCGGCCGCCGCGGAAGCGCAGGTCTCCTTCAGGAGCGCACCGGCGCGCGACCGCCACCAGGTCACGTACAGGTGCGCCGATGCAGATCAGGGCTTAGGGCTCGGCGTGCGTGGCGGCGTCCGCGCGCAGCGCCTGGAGCAGGGCCTGCTGGTCCTGCGGCCGTGGCACCTCGAACGCCATTGCCTCGCCTGTCACCGGATGTTCGAACGCCAGCCGCTCGGCATGCAGCGCCTGCCGCCGGAACCCGCGCAGTGCGGCGATCAGTTCCGGCGTCGCGCCCTTGGGCAGCCGCAAGCCGCCACCGTAGAGCTGGTCGCCGATCAGCGGATGCTGGATGTGCGCCATGTGCACGCGGATCTGGTGAGTGCGCCCGGTCTCCAGGTTGCACTGGACCAGGCTGTGCGCGCGGAAGCGCTCGCGCAGGCGGTAGTGCGTGACCGCGTGCTTGCCGTCCTCCTCGTCGCGCACGGCCTGGCGCAGGCGGTCGCCCATGTGCCGGCCGATCGGCGCATCGACGGTGCCGCCGGCCACCAGCGTGCCCAGCACGACCGCCTCGTACTGCCGCTCCACCGCGTGGCGCGAGAGCATCTCGACCAGCGCCGTGTGTGCCGCCAGCGATCTGGCCACCACCATCAGGCCCGAGGTGTCCTTGTCCAGCCGGTGCACGATGCCCGCACGCGGCAGCTCGGCCAGCTTCCGATCGTGATGCAGCAGTGCGTTGAGCAGGGTGCCGGCGGGGTTGCCGGCGCCCGGATGGACCACCAGCCCGGCCGGCTTGTCCAGCACCAGCAGGTGGGCGTCCTCGTGCACGATGGCCAGCGGGATCGCCTCCGGGGCGCTTTCGACCTCGTTGACCAGCTCGGCCTCCAGCCGTACCCGTTCGCCGCCGCGCAGCAACTGGCGCGGCGGCGCCACGACGCCATCGAGCGTGACCGCGCCGGCCTTGATCCAGCCGGACAGGCGCGAGCGCGAATAGTCCGGGAACATCCCGGCCAATGCCTGGTCGAAACGCCTGCCGGCCGCCGACAGGGGCACCTGCGCCTCGTGCCGGATGACGGTCATGCCACCCTCCACGGGTGTCCGGCGGTTTGGGCTATCATCCCCACGATCACATCCATACAAAATTCCCAATGCGCGTATTCTTCAAATTGCTTGCCGTGCTGGTCATCGGCCTGTCCTTGGGCGCCTGCTCGATGTTCGGTTCCAAGCGCGAAACCATCGACACCATGTCGGTGGAGAAGCTCTACGCCACCGCCCACGACGACCTGATGAACGGCGATTACGCCGCGGCGATCAAGGCCTACCAGCGCCTGATCGCGCGCTTTCCTTCCGGCGACTACAACGAGCAGTCGCAGCTGGAACTGGCCTACTCGCAGTACAAGGACAACCAGCCGGAAGACGCCTACTCGACGGTCAACCGCTTCATCAAGACCTTTCCGAGGCAGAAACACGTCGATTATGCCTATTACCTGCGCGGGCTGATCAATTTCGATCGCACCAGCGGCGTGATCGAGCGCTTCTTCCCGCGCAACAGCTCGCAGGCGCGCCGCGACCAGGCGTACAACCTGCAGGCGTTCGACGACTTCTCCGAACTGGCCCGCCGCTACCCCGACAGCGCCTACACCACCGACGCGCGCCAGCGCATGATCTACCTGCGCAACATCCTGGCGCAGTACGAGATCAACGTGGCCAAGTTCTATCTGCGCAACGAGGCGTTCGTGGCTTCGGCCAAGCGCGCCCAGTACGTGGTGGAGCATTACCAGCAGGCGCCGCAGACCGGCGACGCGCTGGCGATCCTGGCGCGCAGCTATCTGGCGCTGAACCAGAAGGGCCAGGCCGAGAACGTGCGCAAGGTGCTGGCGGCCAATTATCCGGACCATCCGTACCTGACCGACTCCAAGTGGCCGCATCCGCCATCGACGTTGCGCAAGATGATTCCGTTCTCGGGGCATCATTGAAAGAAGGGCCGGCCAAGCGCCGGCCTTTCTTTTTGTGGGAGCGCGCCTGCATGCGACCGTGGGGCATGGCGATCTCGCGCAGATGCGCTCCTACCGGATCACTTCCAGCCGGAGGTGATCGGGTAGCGGCGTTCGCGGCCGAAGGCGCGGGTGGTCACGCGCGGGCCGGGCGCCGCCTGGCGGCGCTTGAACTCGTTGCCTAGCACCAGGCCGGCGACGCGGCGCACGATGTCGGCGTCGTAGCCGGCGGCGGCGATCTCGGCCTGCGATTGTTCGCCTTCGATGAAGCGTTGCAGGATGGCGTCCAGCACGTCGTAGGGCGGCAGTGAATCCTGGTCGGTCTGGTCCTCGCGCAATTCGGCCGAGGGCGGGCGGTCGATCACCGCGGGCGGGATCACCGGGCTGGCCTCGTTGCGCCAGCGCGAAAGCCGGTACACCTCTGTCTTGTAGACGTCCTTGAGCGGCGCGTAGGCCCCACACATGTCGCCGTACAGCGTTGCGTAGCCGACCGCCATCTCGCTCTTGTTGCCGGTGGCCAGCAACAGGTGGCTGTGTTTGTTGGAGAGCGCCATCAGCATCACGCCGCGGGTGCGCGATTGCAGGTTTTCCTCGGCGGTGTCGGCGGGCTTGCCCTCGAAGGCGGGCTCCAGCGCGGCCATGAAGCTCTGGAAGGTCGGCTCGATGTCGATCACGTGATAGGCCACGCCCGCCCGCTCGGCCTGCTCGCGCGCGCCATCGAGCGAGAGGCCGGAGGTGTAGCGGGTGGGCATCATCACCGCGGTGACCCGCTCGGCGCCCAGGGCATCGACCGCCAGGGCGAGCGTCAGTGCCGAGTCGATGCCGCCGGACAAGCCGAGCAAGACGCCGGGGAAGCCGTTTTTGTCGATGTAGTCGCGAATGCCGCGGGTGAGCGCGGCGTACAACACCGCCTCGGGGCGCGTGTCGGCGGCGACCGGCCACTGCTCGGCTACCAGGGTGCGGCGGTCCGGGTCGAACGTGGCCCAGAGCAGCGCATCGACGAACGCAGGGGCACGCGCGGCCACCGTGCCGTCGCCGTTGACCAGCAGCGAGGCGCCGTCGTACACGACTTCGTCCTGGCCGCCCACCAGATTGAGGTAGGCGATGGCGCAGCCGGTCTCCCGCGCGCGCGTGGTGAGCTGTTCCTCGCGCGCGGACTGCTTGGCGTCGTCCCAGGGCGAGGCGTTGATCACCACGATCAGCTCCGCGCCGGTGGCGGCGGCCTGCGCGGCCGGTTCGGGTTCCCAGATGTCCTCGCAGACGAGGAAGCCCACGCGCACGCCGTTGACCATGCCGGTAGCGCTGGCATGGCCGGGACGGAAGTAGCGCTTGTCGTCGAACACGCCGTAGTTGGGCAGCGCCTGCTTGTGCGCGACGCATTCGACGCGGCCCTCGCGCAGCAAAGCGGCGGCGTTGTAGACCTCGCCCTCGCTGTGCGGAAAGCCGACCAGCGCGGCGAGCCCGTCGGTGCCTTCGGCCAGCGCGGCGATGGCCTCGTTGCAGGCCTGCAGGAAGCTGGGGCGGATCAGCAGATCCTCGGGCGGATAGCCGCTGAGCGCCAGTTCGGGGAAGGCCACCAGGTGCGCGCCGCCCGCCTGCGCCTGCGTCATCAGCTCGCGGATCTTCGTGGCATTGGCGGCGACGGCGCCGACCGGGAAGTCGAACTGGGCCAGGGCCAGGCGGAGTTGGGTGGTCATCGGGGAGCGTTGTGGTGGGGAGCACACATGATAAGCGAGCGGATGTGAGCGCGAGGCTCCGGATGACGCCGGCAGCAAGGCCACTGGCGCTTTCTCGACGGCCCGCCTTCTCCCCGCTTCCGCGGGGAGAATGCGGGGTCCTCAGGCCGCCTTGAAGGTCAGCTGCCCGCCTTCGGCATCGACGTGGATGGTGGTGCCGGGCGTGAAGCGGCCTTCCAGGATCTCCCGGGCCAGCGGGTTTTCCAGTTGCTGCTGTATCGCGCGCTTCAGCGGCCGCGCGCCGTAGACCGGATCGAAGCCCACGTTGCCCAGCAGGGCCAGCGCGTCGTCGCCGATGTCGAGCTTCAGGTCCCGCTCGGCCAGCCGCTTCTCCAGGTACGCCAGCTGGATCTTCGCGATGGCGCGGATCTGGTTCTTCTCCAGCGGCCGGAACACCACCAGCTCGTCCAGCCGGTTGATGAACTCGGGCCGGAAGTGCGCCTGCACCACGCCCATCACCGCCGCCTTCATCTTGGTGTACTGCTCCTCCGGATCGCCACCCGATTCGGCCGCGTCCTGGATCATCTGGGAACCCAGGTTGGAGGTCATCACGATGACGGTGTTGCGGAAATCCACCGTGCGGCCCTGGCCGTCGGTCAGGCGGCCGTCATCGAGCACCTGCAGCAGGATGTTGAACACGTCCGGGTGCGCCTTCTCCACCTCGTCGAGCAGGATCACGCTGTACGGCCGCCGGCGTACCGCTTCGGTCAGATAGCCGCCTTCCTCGTAGCCGACGTAGCCCGGCGGCGCGCCGATCAGGCGGGCGACGGAGTGCTTCTCCATGAATTCGCTCATGTCGATGCGCACCATCGCTTCCTGCGTGTCGAACAGGAATTGGGCCAGCGCTTTGCACAGCTCGGTCTTGCCCACGCCGGTGGGCCCCAGGAACAGGAACGAACCGTACGGCCGGTTGGGGTCGGACAGGCCCGCGCGGGCGCGGCGGATGGCGTCGGACACGGCGCGCACGGCCTCGTCCTGGCCGACCACCCGATGATGCAGCGCCTGCTCCATGTGCAGCAGCTTCTCGCGCTCGCCCTCGAGCATCTTGGATACCGGAATGCCGGTCCAACGCGAGACCACTTCGGCGATTTCCTCGTCGGTGACGCGGTCCTGCACCAGCTTGAATTCCTGCTTCTCGGCCGCCTGCGCGACGGCGAGTTGCTTCTCCAGTTCCGGCAGGCGGCCGTACTGGATCTCGCTCATCTTCGCGTAGTCCTGCCGGCGCTGGGCGGCTTCCAGCTCCAGTCGCGCCGCCTCGATCTGTTCCTTGATCCTGGTCGCGCCCTGCAGCGCGGCCTTTTCGGATTTCCAGATTTCGTTGAGGTCGGAGAACTCGCGCTCGAGTTTCTCGATGTCGCTTTCCAGGTCGGCCAGGCGCTTCCTGGAGGCCTCGTCGGTCTCCTTCTTCAGCATTTCACGCTGGATCTTCAGCTGGATCAGCCGCCGCTCCAACCGGTCCAGTTCCTCCGGCTTGGAGTCGATCTCCATGCGGATGCGGCTGGCCGCCTCGTCCATCAGGTCGATCGCCTTGTCCGGCAGCTGGCGGTCGGTGATGTAGCGGTTGGAAAGCGTGGCCGCGGCGACGATGGCCGGATCGGTGATCTCCACGCCGTGGTGCACCGCGTAGCGCTCCTTCAGCCCACGCAGGATGGCGATGGTGTCCTCCACCGAAGGCTCGCCCACGAACACCTTCTGGAAGCGTCGCTCCAGCGCGGCGTCCTTCTCGATGTACTTGCGGTACTCATCCAGGGTGGTGGCGCCGATGCAGTGCAACTCGCCGCGAGCCAGCGCGGGCTTGAGCATGTTGCCCGCGTCCATCGCACCCTCGGCCTTGCCGGCGCCGACCATGGTGTGCAGCTCGTCGATGAACAGGATGACGCGGCCTTCCTGCTTGGCCAGGTCGTTGAGCACGGCCTTCAGGCGCTCCTCGAATTCACCACGGAACTTGGCCCCGGCGATCAGAGAGCCCATGTCCAGCGCGAGCACGCGGCGGCCGCGCAGGCCCTCGGGCACTTCGTCCTTGATGATGCGCTGGGCCAGCCCTTCGACGATGGCGGTCTTGCCCACACCCGGTTCGCCGATCAGCACGGGATTGTTCTTGGTGCGCCGCTGCAGCACCTGGATGGTGCGGCGGATCTCCTCGTCGCGGCCGATCACCGGATCAAGCTTGCCGCTTTCGGCGCGCGAGGTCAGGTCGACGCAGTATTTTTCCAGTGCCTGGCGCTGCTCTTCGGCGTTCTCGCTCTGCACCTTTTCGCCGCCGCGCAGCTTTTCGATCGCCGCCTCCAGGCTGGCCTTGCCAGCGCCGGCGGCCTTCAGCGCGGCCCCAAGCTCGCCTTTGTCCTCCAGCGCCGCCAGCACGAACAGCTCGCTGGCGATGAACTGGTCGCCGCGCTGCTGGGCCAGCTTGTCGGTGAGGTTGAGCAGGCGGGTCAGGTCGTTGCCGACGCTGATGTTGCCCTCCTGCCCGCGCACCTGCGGCAGGCGCTCGAGCATGTCGCTCACGCGCTGGCGCAGCGCCGGCACGTTGACCTGGGCCTGGGTGAGCAACGGCGCGGTCGAGCCGCCCTGCTGGTCGAGCAGCGCCGCCATCACGTGCGCCGGTTCCAGGATGTTGTTGTCGCGGCCCACGGCCAGCGATTGCGCGTCGGCCAGCGCCTGCTGGAAACGCGAGGTGAGTTTGTCCATCCGCATGGTGTGGATTCCTCGGGAATCGGGGGCGGCCCCCGCCGCCATGCGCAGGAGATAGGGGCGTCTCAGCACCCTTCAAGACGGCAGGCCCGGCTCGGCCGGTGGCCGCCGTGCCGCGTTCAGTAGCGAAACAGCGCGCGCAGCGGTGTCTGACCCTGCCAGCGCGCCCTGCCCCCGAGCGCCTCCAGTTCGATCACCACGGCGGCGCCCACCAGCTCGACGTCGAGCCGCTCGAGCAACGCCTGTGCCGCGGCCAGCGTTCCGCCGGTGGCCAGCACGTCGTCGACCAGCAGCACGCGCTCGCCCGGTTGCACCGCGTCGGCGCCCAGCTCCAATCGGTCGTGGCCGTATTCGAGCGCGTAGTCGACGCCGACCACCGGCGGCGGCAGCTTGCCCGGTTTGCGCAGCGGCACGAAACCGGCGTTCAACTTCTGCGCCATCGCGGCGCCGAAGATGAAACCGCGCGACTCGATCCCGCACACCGCACGCACGCCTTCGCCCAGCCAGGGTTCGGCCAGCGCATCGATGCAGCGGGCGAAGGCGCCGGCGTCGGCCAGTAGCGGGGTGACGTCACGGAAAACGACACCCGGCTGCGGAAAGCCGGGCACCGCGCGAATGAGCGTTTCAAAATCGTGCATCGCCTGATCCTTGTGGAAACCTGTAGGAGCGCACCCTGTGCGCGACCGCGGTGTCACCCCGAGCCGCGCAGGCATGCACAAAGTGCTTCTCCACCCATGCGACCTACTTCTTGCGCGTCCCCAGCAGGATGCCAGCCAGTGCCAACGCCAGCCCCAGCCAATCGCCCCCGCCGGTAGGCCGCCTGAACAGCACCACGTCCAGCACGAACGCCAGCGCCGGCTGCAACAGCAGCAACAGCCCCACCAGCGACGCCGGCAGCAGCGGCATCGCGCGCACCATCAGCAGCCATGCCACCACCTGGCCAAAGAAACCCAACGCCAGCAGCGCGCTCCAGCTGCGCACGGTGACCAGCGCAAACGTGTCGCCCTCGACCAGCCCCCAGCACAGCAGCAGCCCAGCGCTGAGCAGGCTCATCACCCCAAGGAACTGCGCCGCCGAAAGCCGGGTATGTCCCGACAGCGCGCGGCGGAAGCTCAGCAGGTACGCCGTGTAGGCCACGCCGCTGGCCAACCCCAACCACACGCCCAGCCGGTGCCGCACATCGAACAGCGACCAGTGCGCGCCGACCAGCAGCCACAAACCGCCCAACGCCACCAGCAGGCCGGGAACGAACCAGCGTCCCAGTCGCTCGCGATAGACCCACCAACCGACCAGCGCCATCAGGAACACCTGGAAGTTGGTCAGCAGCGTGGCCACGCCCGGCCCCACCCAGAGGATCGAACGATGCCAGAAGATCAGGTCCAGCGAGAACCCCAGCGCCGGCACCAGCGCCAGGCCGAGGTCGCGCCAGCCGACATGGGCCCAGCGACGCCGAAGCGCCACCCAGGCCAGCAAATTCACGCCGCCGAAGAGCATGCGGTAGAACGCCGACACGGTCGGCGCCACCTGCGCCAGCACCACGAAAATGCTGGTGGTGGACAGCAACATCGCGCCCAGCGCCATGCGGCCGACCGACGCCGGCGGCGCCAGGGGCGTCGCCGCGGCAGGAACCGGTGAGGTCACGGTGTGTCGGTCGCCAGTTGCGCGTCGCCGTCCCAGTCATCGACCGCGGTCCGCGCCTCGGCCAGTTGCGCCTCGACCTGGCGCACGATGGTGTCGGCGGCCTCGATCGACGACTCGGGCACCATCACCGCCACGTAGTCGATCGCCGGCAACTGGCCGACCGCGCCGGTCAGGTACTCGCCGGAGATGAACGCGGGAATCTCCTCGCGTTCCAGCGCATCCTTCACCAGGTGGGCGTCGATCAGGCTTTGAGCTCGGTAGGCGATGCGCATGCGGCCACGCTACTGCGCGGCCCCGAGGGCGGCAAGTCCCGCGCGCGGGCCGCGGGTGCCACCGCGGCGGCTAGCGCCGAAAGCGCACGTAGGCGCGCTTGGCCAGATACAGCAGATGGCCGGTGAGCCCGCGATCCTGCGCCTGGCGCAGCGCGGTGTTTTCCGCATACAGCATGCGGATGTGCGCATCGCGCAGCTCCATCAGTTGCCTGATGTCCGCCACGTCGGCGCGCGAGAGCGTGCGACCTTCGTCGATGTACGCGGGAAGCTGGCGGTTGACGTAGTAGGTGGTATGCCGCGGCGCGGTTTCTTCCGCGGGGCGGTCCTTCGTATAGAAGTACAGCGCGATCGAGCGGCGCGTGAGGTGGGCATGTTCCGGCGGCAGGCGGATCGGGTCGAACGCATGCCAGGAGCGCTCGGACGTCTCGAAGATCACGCAGCGGTTGAACACCGGCGCCACCGAGCTGGCCGGCCGGGCATCGGCGTAGGGATCACGGAAAAGCTCCAGACAGCCGCCCCACGCGGCCTCCCATTCCGGGTTGAGATAGACGATCAGATTCAGCCGCCGGTGCCAGCGCTCGCTGGGGTGGAAGTTGAAATCCACGTGCGGGTCGAGCGCCATGCCGTTGCGGTTCTCGTGCGTGCCGCCGCCCAGGTACCAGGGGTCGTAGATCAACCCATCGATGCCGGTAAGCGCGCCGATGGCGCGCAGGAACTCCGGACTCTTGATGGCATCGTCCAGCCGCTGGTAGGCCGGCCCGAGCCCGCGGATGCGGTCGAGCGTGGACTTTCCGCCCGGCGTGCCATCGTCGCCCACGCTGTTGCCGCGCTCGAACGCCGGGAACGTGGCGAGCAGCTCGGCGGCGAAACCCGGCTCGAAGAAATTCTCGATCACCACGTGCGGGAACGGCACGGCCGAGGTGAACCCGGCGCGGTGCGTCTCCGAGGCACCGAGGACACGCGGATCAAGGATGGAAAGGCCGGCTGCGGGCATCGGGTGGGTCTGTCGGAATCGGAGTGGCCGATTGTAGCGGGCGGCCCCGGCGCTGAACGCCCCCGGGCGCCATCCGGGGAGGCCCGCGCGAGTTAAGGGTAAACTTCTCCGCTTCCACCCTGCCCCGCCCGAGCCGTACCCATGCCCATCGAAAACCCCGCCGCCGAAAACGCCCCAGGCACCGCCGACAACGTGCAGCGGACGGACGTGCAACGGGATTTCGTGCGCCAGATCGTTCGCGAGGACCTGGCCAGCGGCAAGCACGTCGCCATCCGCACGCGTTTCCCGCCCGAGCCCAACGGCTACCTGCATATCGGCCATGCCAAGGCGATCTGCCTGAATTTCGGCATCGCTCGCGAGTTCGGCGGCTGGTGCAACCTGCGTCTGGACGACACCAACCCGGGCAAGGAGAACCCCGAGTTCGTCGCCGGCATCAAGGAGGACGTGCGCTGGCTGGGCTTCGACTGGCACGAGCTGCGCCACGCCTCGGACTATTTCGAGGTGTTCTACCGTGCCGCGCTCAAACTGGTCGAGGACGGCAAGGCCTACGTCGACGACCTCACGCCAGAGCAGATGCGCGAATACCGCGGCACGCTCACCGAGCCGGGTCGCCCGTCGCCCTACCGCAAGCGCTCGATCGAGGAAAACCTGGACCTGTTCAAGCGCATGCGCGCGGGCGAGTTTCCCGACGCCAGCAAGACCCTGCGCGCGAAGATCGATATGGCCTCGGGCAACATCAACCTGCGCGATCCGGCGATCTACCGCATCCGCAAGGTGGCCCACCAGAACACCGGCGACGCCTGGCCGATCTACCCGATGTACGACTTCGCGCACGCGCTGTCCGACGCGATGGAAGGCATCACCCACTCGCTGTGCACGCTGGAGTTCGAAGACCATCGCCCGCTGTACGACTGGTGCGTGGACAACGTGGACCTGGCCGGCCATCCACAGCTGTGGCAGTCGGTGGTCGACGCCGGGCTGGAAGCGAAGCCCGCCAAGCCGCGGCAGATCGAGTTCTCACGCCTGAACCTGTCCTACTGCATCACCAGCAAGCGCAAGCTGGCGCAACTGGTCAATGAGGGCCTGGTCGACGGCTGGGACGACCCGCGCATGAACACCCTGCGCGGCCTGCGCCGGCGCGGCTTCACGCCGGCGGGCCTGCGCCTGCTGATCGAGCGGCTCGGCATCAGCAAGCAGAACAGCGTGATCGACTACGCCCTGCTCGAGAACTGCGTGCGCGAAGACCTGGACGCCACCGCGCCGCGGCGCATGGCGGTGCTCGATCCGCTCAAGCTGACCATCACCAACCTGCCGGGCAACCACGAGGAAACCCTGCGTTTCGCCAACCACCCCAAGGACGAAAGCTTCGGCGCGCGCGAAGTGCCCTTCGGGAGCACGGTATGGATCGAGCGCGAGGATTTCGCGGAGGTACCGCCCAAGGGTTTCAAACGCCTCGTTCCCGATGGCGAGGTGCGCCTGCGCGGCGTGGGCATCGTCAAGTGCGAGGAGGTGGTGAAGGATGCCGCCGGCGACATCATCGAGCTGCGCTGCACGCTCGATCCCGAGTCGCGCGCCGGCCTGCCCGGTGCCGACCGCAAGGTCAAGGGCACCATCCACTGGGTCAGCGCGCGGCATGCGGTGGTCGCCGAGGTGCGCCTCTACGACCGCCTGTTCGACGCGGCCGCGCCGGACGACGAGAGCGACGGCAAGAGCTGGATCGAGCACATCAACCCGGAGGCCAAGCGCATCGGGCGCGGCTGGCTGGAACCGGCGGCGGCGGCCGCGGAGCCGGAGCAGCGCTTCCAGTTCGAACGGCTGGGCTACTTCGTCGCCGACCGCGTCGAGCACCGGCCGGACGCACCGGTGTTCAACCGCACGGTGACGCTGCGCGATACCTGGTCGAAGCGCTGAGCATGCTGCTGCCGCTGCAACTCCATCTCACCCTGCCGCCGTGGGTCGCCGAGGTGGCCGACACCGGCCGGCGCTACCTCGGCGACGAGGAACGCGTGGGCCTGGCGATCGAGCTGGCGCGCCAGAACGTCAGGCGCAGCCACGGCGGGCCGTTCGGCGCGGCGGTGTTCCACGAGGACGGCCGGCTGGTCGCCGCGGGCATCAACCGCGTGGTGCCACAGACCTGCTCGGTGGCGCACGCGGAGATGATGGCCTACATGCTGGCGCAGCAGCGGCTGTCGAGTTTCCGCCTCAACGCGGACGGCAACGGCCGCTACATCCTGGCCACCAGCGCGCAGCCCTGTTGCCAGTGCTATGGCGCCACCGTGTGGGCCGGCATCGACGAGTTGCTGATCGGCGCCCGCGGCGAGGACGTCGAGGCGCTCACCACCTTCGACGAAGGCCCGCTGCCGGCCGATTGGGTGGCCCAGCTCGAACGCCGCGGCATTGCCGTGCGCCGCGACATCCTGCGTGACGAGGCGCGCGAGGTGCTGGCCGGTTACGGCCAGGGCGGAGCGCACTATTGACCCGGCTGCGCGCCGCGCTGCCCCTGGTGTTGCTGGTGGCCGCCGGCCTGGTGCTGTTCGCCTCCGGCGCGCTGGACCGGCTCCATCCCGAGCAACTGGTGGCACACCAGGGTGAGCTGCACGCGCAGATCACCGCCAACCCCTGGCTCAGCCGGCTCGCCTATATCGGCCTGCTGACGCTGGCGATGGCCACCGGTATCCCAGGCACGGTGATCGTGATCTTTGCCGGCGGTTTCGCCTTCGGCGTGGTCGAGGGGACGACGTATTCCTCGGTCGGCCTGACCCTGGGCTCGCTGATCCTGTTCCTGGCCAGCCGCTATGCCTTCGGTGCCGGCAGCCGCCATCCGCCGGCGCTCGTGGCCAGGCTGCACCACGGCTTCGAGCGCCATCCGGTGAGCTACACGCTGTTCCTGCGCTTCGTCCCGGTGGCGCCGTTCGGCCTGATCACCGTCTGCCTGGCCTGGCTGCGCTGCCCGCTGTGGCTGTTCCTGGGCGCCACCTGGCTGGGCGGTACCGTGGCGCTGATCTTCGAGACGTCGATCGGCGCCGGACTGGGCCAGGCGCTCAGGCACAGCGACCGCATCGGCGTCGGTCTTTTCATGCATCGCGAGGTGCTGCTTCCGCTGGGCGCGATCGCCCTGCTCGCGCTGTTGCCGCTGCTGATCGGCCACTTCACCCGCCACCGGCGCCGCCCGCAGCGCGACAACGACGGTTAGGCCAGCGCCCCGAGTAATCGGCATTCGATCATATCGCCGAAGCGGCAGCGTGCGGAGCTTAATTCCAACTCTTAATTCTTGCGATCACTCTCGAGCTTGAAATCACAATCCGAATAACGGGGATAGGTATCCTCGTAAACATACGCCTCCAAGCAATCAATCAAGCCGTCTTTGACGTATAGCAGAAAACCTATCTCACCGCACTTTTCGCTCACAGCGAACACCCCTGACAACTGAAACGTTCCACCATCCTTCAGAGATTTAACATCGCCATCCAATCTAAATACTGCATATACCCCAGCACCGGTCTCGTTCCTCTCAACCTTGACCACATGCGCCAGTTGAGAGTGAAGCTCACGGCAAGTAGCGTCGGTGCCTGAAAGCAGCAAAATCAAGGCGTCCCGTTCAATGCTCGGCAAAACGTCGATGGTCATCTTTTAAGCTCTTCCTTGATGAACGCCGTGCCAATTTTAACCTTGCCATCGACAACACTACCCCTCACCGTGACCTGTTCCCCGCCAACCTTGACGGTCGTCTCAAACCTGCCCGCCTTCGATGTGTCTACCGCTTTTCCTGTGGCTTTCTCGATTGCTTTAAA
The DNA here is from genome assembly GCF_026410505.1 of Frateuria hangzhouensis. Taxonomy (GTDB): domain Bacteria; phylum Pseudomonadota; class Gammaproteobacteria; order Xanthomonadales; family Rhodanobacteraceae; genus Frateuria_A; species Frateuria_A hangzhouensis. Next base: position 192,842 of record NZ_JAPMIU010000007.1, on the reverse strand, counting down.
AGCCTTACCTTCGCCGCCAAGCGCCTTAGCAAGACCCGCAAGATTGTGTCTTGACTGAGAAAAAATGTGAACGATCTTATTAGCTCTCGCCACATTAGCAACCTTGACTGCCTTATAAGTAAGGCGCGAAACCTTTATCGCCGTCCCCGCCAAAGCGCCAGTGGGAACTAGCGTAGTTACATCCTGAAAGGCAGCTGATGCAAAGCCGTCCCCTTCGCCGTTGTAGCCATCCGCTAATGCGCCCATGACCATTGGGCCATCGAACCCCCGGCCATTAAGCGCATTCCAGGTTTCGGTCGCCACACCGCCGAGCGCCGTTACTACGTTCCTTCCATCCGGATCAATAAACCGGTTAGGATTATTGTTGGCATAAGCGTACCGATTAAATTTGAAGATATTACCTGGCGCCAATCTTATTGGGTCCACGCTCAACATGTGCCCTATCGGATCGTAATATCGCGCCTGCATATAAACGAGACCCAAATCCGGGTCATTCACATGGCCGGTATAGCCCGGTCCACCCGGTAGCGAGCCAGACACTGGCGCTCCGTAAGGTCGATAGTCGTACCGTGCGATAATATTTCCATGTGCATCGGTCTTTGCTAGCACCGTCCCCTGATCATCTGTCAGCACGTAGGTGGTGGTCTCGGCCGCCTGCGCTGCCACCACGCACAACAACGTCAGCCACACCAGCCAATGGATCACCCGCTTGACTGAGGCGCTTTTCTTCTGCCGTCGATGATTCGGCCAATGGAAAGCCCGGTTCGCCACAAGGAGTGAAGATGACGGTTTTCGGTCACCGCCATACGACATGATATGAGACAAAGGCGGATGAATATGAGCCAAGCGTCCCTTTGGCAACGACATTACTCTTCCCCTGTGAGCGCCTCTATGTGTGAGGCGGCACAGAGAATTGATTCGTAAATTATTGATATCGTCAAGTAAGCCTAGTTGCCACTGTCTTAACCATTCACTCATTGGGCGAAGTAGCCAGCCGTTGATTGTCATGTTGGCTAACCGAACACCGGCTCGCAGCGCACCTCGCAACGGACCGAGTTGGCCAGGAAGCAAGCCTCGTGGGCATCGTGGTGCAGTCGTTCGACCTGCTCGCGGCTGGGCAGCGCCTCGCCGGAGAAATCCACGCGCGGGCGCAGCAGTACCTCCCGCATGGCGATGCGGTTGCGCTCATCGCGGCCCATCGTGCCGACCGCCGCGTCGCGGTAGCTGTCGACGCGGAAACCCTGGCGCGCCGCCAGTCCCAGGAACCACAGCATGTGGCAGCTGGCCAGCGAGGCGACGAAGGCTTCCTCGGGGTCGACCGCCGAAGGGTCGGACATCGGCGCCGGCACCACGTCGGGCGAGGATGACATCGGCACCCGTTCGCCGCCGTCGAACTGTGCCATGTGCCGGCGGCTGTAGCGATTGTCCAGGAAGGGCTGGCCCTCGCGGACCCAAGTCAGTTCGGCGGTGTGCTTGCTCATGCCCATGTCCTGTGGTTGGACGCTGGCCGGAACGCCGGCAGGAGCGTCAGTTGCGCCTGCGGAAGTACAGCCACGCACCCAACGCCAGCACGCACGCCGGCAGCAGGTTGGCCGGCAGCGGCGGCACGCCATAGATGGTGGCGAAATTCACCAGCGCCTTCTGCAGGAAGTACCAGCCGATCGCCAGCAGGATGCCCACGAAAATGCGCTTGCCCAGACCGCCCGAGCGCAGCGCACCGAAGGCGAACGGCATCGCGCACAGCACCAGCACCAGAGCGTTCAACGGATACAGTACGCGGCCCCAGAAAGTCACTGCGTAGATGCCCGGGTTCTGCCCGTTGCGCTCGAGGTAGCCCATGTTGCGGTACAGGTCGCGCATGGGCAGGTACTGCGGCTGGATCACCGATTGCTCCAGCACGCGCGGGTTGAGCCGCGAATCCCAGCGCTCGTGCGCCTGGGTGGAGGTGTGCGTGCCCTTGGCGTCGACGGTGGTGGTGCGCACGCCCTCGAGCACCCACTGGCGACCGTCGTTCTGTGCCGACTGCGCCCAGTCGAAGCGGCTGACCTGGCCATCAGGCGTCAGCGTGAACACCCGCACGTCGGCCAGCTGCACCACGTTGTGGCCTTGCACCTGCTTGATCAGCGTGGCCTTGGCGTTGACGATGCGGTTGCCATCCTTGGCCCACAGGCCGGTGTTGCCGGAAAGCCCCAGGTGGTTGGCCTTCATGCGCAGCTGGATCGCCTGCGCCTTCTGGTCGCCCCAAGGCGCGGCCGTCTCGCCCAGCAGGGTGACGCCCACGATCAGCACCGCCACCACGCCGGCCGCCGACCCTGCGATGCGTAGCCGCGACATACCGGCGGCGCGCAGCGCGGTCAGTTCGCCATTGCCGGCCAGGCTGCCCAGCCCCATCAGGCCGCCGATCACCGCGGCGAAGATGAAGTACTCGTACAGCCGTCGCGGCACCGTCACCAGCACGTAGCTGACTGCGTCGAAGGTCGTGTAGCCGTTGCGCCCCACGAAACCGAGCTGACGCAGCAACTGGGTCACCACGTCGAAGCCGGTCAGCACCAGCCAGGTGGTCAGTAGCGAGCCGAGCACGGTCATGCCGACCAGCCGGTCGACCCGCTTGATCGCCAGCCGCATCAGGGCACCGCCTTTGGCGCGCGGCGCGACTTGCGCGGCGCGTACTGCTTCCAGAACAGCCACGCGGCCAGCGCCAGCGCCAGCAGGTGCACGAGCAGCAGCGGCATCGAATTGGCCCAATGGCCCTTGCCGATCTGCGCGCGCCCCAGCGCCAGCAGCAGGTAATAGAAATAGAAGCCCAGCAGCGCCAGCAGGATGCGTCCGTAGCGCGGCTCGCGCGGACTCTGGCGCGACAGCGGCAGCGCCAGCATCAGCAGCACGAAAGCCATCGGCGGCGCGTGGATGCGCCAGGCGAACTCGGCGCGTGCATCGGGCGCGGCCGACGTGGCCAGCGCCAGGGTGCCCTGCGAGTGCGCCGGATCCTCTTCCTCGTCGGCCTGCACGCTCGACAGGGCCACGTCGTTGCGCGCGTACTGCATGCGCCACCAGTCGTCGCGGCCGAGCGGGATCTTGTATTGCCAGCCCTTGCTCAGGGCCATGAAGCGGCCCTCGCCGTTGCTCTCCTGGTAGAGCTGCCCGCCGGTGGCGGTGACCACCTTGAGCTGCCGCACGCCGTCGTTGTCCTCACCCTCGGTGGCAATGAAGGTCTTGCCCAGCAAGCTGCCGTCGCGGCTCAGCGAATCGACGAAGATGATGCCGCCCTTGCCCGGCAGTTCGGTGAAGCGGCCGGCGTCCAGGCCCGCGGCGATCACCGAGCGGTTGGCCTCCGCCACCAGCGCATCGGACGTACGCACGGCCCACGGCCCCAGCCACAGCGAAACGACGCCGGTAAGCAGCACGATGGCGCCGGCCAGGATCGCCACCGGCTTGAGCAGCCCGCGCGGGCCCATGCCCGAAGAGGCCAGCACGTGCATCTCGCTTTCGCGGTACATGCGGCCCAGGCCCATCATCACGCCCAGGAAGCCGGCCAGCGGCAGCAGGTTGGTCAGCCCGTCGAGCGTGCGCAGGCCCAGCACCGGGAACATCACGCTGGCCGGAAAGCTGCCGCCCGCGACCTGCTGCAACACCTTGGCAAAGGTGGTGCCGGTGATGATCGCCACCAGCACGATCGCCGTGGCCGCCACGGTCTGGGCCAGCTCGCGCAGGAAGTATCGGTCGAGGATGCTCAGCATGCGATAGGATTGAGGGTCTCGCACCGCAGGCCGGCGCTGAAGCGTCAAGTCTAGCCGGTCGCTCCGTTTCTTACCTCGCAGGACCTATCCGATGACGCTTCAGTTCAGTCTGGTCGCGGCCAGCACGTCGCCCGAATCCGTCGAGACGCCTTGCCTTGTCGTGGGCGTTTACGAGAACGGCCTGCTGACCAGCGCCGCCGCCCGCGTGGACGGCGCCAGCGAAGGTGCGATCAAGCGCCAGGTGGAAAGCGGCGACGTGACCGGCAAGGCCGGCAGCGTCACCGTGCTGTTCGCGCCGGCCGGCGTGGCCGCGCGCCGCGTGCTGGTGGTGGGCCTGGGTGCGCAGAAAAACTTCGACGCGGCGCGTTTCCAGAAGATCAACCTGGAGGCCGCCCGTGCGCTGGGCAAGTTGCCGGTCGAGTCGGCGGTGTCGTTCCTGACCGACGTGGACGTGCCCGGCCGCGACGCGGCCTGGCGCGTGCGCACCGCGGCGCTGGCCGCCGACCACGCGGCATACCGCTACACCGCCACCTTCAAGCCGCGCGAGAAGAGCGCGCAGCCGCAGCTGGCGTCGGTCGCCTTCGCCGCCGGCGACGACGCACAGGCGGGCCTGGACCAGGCGCTGGCGATCGCCGAAGGCGTGCGCTTTGCCCGCGAGCTCGCCAACCTGCCGCCGAACATCTGCAACCCGTCCTACATCGCGGCCCGCGCGCAGGCGTTCGCCGACGACAACGAGAGCGTCAACTGCCGCATCCTCGACCACGAAGAAATGGAAAGGCTCGGCTTTGGCTCGCTGCTGGCGGTGGGCCGCGGCTCAGTCAACAAGCCCCGCCTGATCGCGCTGGAATACAACGGCGGCAACGCTGGCGACAAGCCTTATGCCTTCGTCGGCAAGGGCATCACCTTCGACTCCGGCGGCATCAGCCTCAAGCCTGGCGCCGGCATGGAGGAGATGAAGTTCGACATGGGCGGCGCCGCCGGCGTGCTCGGCGGGTTCGTCGCCGCGGTGAAGATGGGCTTGAAGCTCAACCTGGTCTGCGTGGTGCCCTCGGCCGAGAACATGCCCGACGGCGACAGCTATCGTCCCAGCGACGTGCTCACCAGCCTGTCGGGCCTGACCATCGAGGTGCTCAACACCGACGCCGAGGGCCGCCTGATCCTGTGCGACGCGCTGACCTGGACCGCGCAGACCTACCAGCCCAGGGCGATCGTCGACGCGGCCACGCTTACCGGCGCCTGCGTCGTGGCGCTGGGCAAGCACGCCACCGGCCTGATGAGCAAGCACGACGACCTGGCCGCGGAGCTGCTCGACGCCGGCGAGGAGGCGCTCGACCGCGCCTGGCGCTTGCCGTTGTGGGACGACTACCAGGTGCAACTGGAATCGGGCTTCGCCGACGTGGCCAACATCGGCGGCAAGAGCGCCGGCGCGATTACCGCCGCCTGCTTCCTTTCGCGTTTCACTGAGGGCCAGCGCTGGGCCCACCTGGACATCGCCGGCACGGCATGGGACGAGGGCCGCAAGGGCCTGGCCACCGGGCGCCCGGTGCCGCTGCTGGCGCAGTGGCTGATCGATAGGGTCGGTTGAACGGGATTCGGGATTCGCAAGAGCAGCGCCTGGCGGCCGCCGCCGGCCGGCTCCGAACAGGACCTCGAACCCGAACCCGAAGCCGAAGCCGAACCTAAACACCGACTCCCGAATCCCGACTCCCTGCCCCCAAATGCCCCGCGCCGACTTCTACCTGATCGACAAACCGCGATTCCGCGAGCAGCCGCTGCTGCTGGTGTGCGAGCTGACGCGCCGCGCCTACGCGGCACAGCAGCCGACGCTGATTCTTACCCGCGATTTCGAGCAGGCCGAGGCGGTCGACGAACTGCTCTGGGATTTCGATGCCGATGCCTTCATCCCGCACCAGCTCGCCGGCGACGATGACGATGCCAGCACCGCGGTGCTGATCGTTCCGCCGGGCATCGACACCGCGGACCGGCCGCTGCTGATCAACCTGCGCGAAACCTGTCCGGCGGGACGTTTCGAGCGCGTGCTCGAAGTGGTGGCCGCCGAAAAGGCCGAGCGCACCGGCTCGCGCGATCGCTGGCGCGAGTATCAGCAACGCGGGTTCGAACTGGCCAAGTTCGACATGTAGGAGCCCGCTTGCGGGCGCTGCCTTTGTCCCGGGCGTTCCGGAACCACCACCTCGACCGCCGGCGGCCTGCGGCAGGCATCCAGCGTCACGTTTCCATCGATCCAGGCGCTATGCTCTGTTCATCTTCGGATGGGGCCGGACGATGGATCAGGGGATCGAGAGCCATGCGATGCCATCGGTGGCGGCCGGCCGGGCACGCGGCGGGCGGCCCACGCAACAGGACGAACTCGTCTGCCTGCACGATCCGACCACCGATGCGCGGCTGCTGGTGCTGGCCGACGGCATGGGCGGCGACGGCGCCGGCGAAATGGCCGCTGCCGGGGTGGTGGATATCGCGCGCCGGCTGTGGGAGCAGGGTGCGTGGCGCGAGCAACCCGGCCCGCTGTTCCTGGAAACCCTGTGCCAGTCGGCGCATGCCGAGCTGCGCCGGCGCGGCCAGGGGCTGGTAGGTGCCGAACCGCATTCGACCGTGGTGGCGCTGCTGATTCGCGGGCGGCGCGCCTGCTGGGCGCACGTGGGCGACAGCCGGTTGTACCGCTTCCATGGCCGCCGTTGCCTGGGGCGCACCGAGGACCACAGCGTGGCGCAACTGAAGGTGTCCGGCGGCGAACTGCAGGCCGAGGCGATGGGCACGGACGCCACCCAACACATGCTGCTGCGCGGCCTGGGTGGGCCGCGGCCACCGCAGGTCGAACACGGTTTCGCCACCCTCGGCCCGGGCCAGTATTTCGTGCTGTGCAGCGACGGCGTGTGGGAACGGCTGGCGACCGACGAACTGGGTGACCTGGCACGTCGGCGCAACCTGCGCCGGGCGCTGCACGAAGCGCTCGGCCGCGCGCTGGAGCGTGGCGGCGCGGACGGCGACAATGTCTCCTTGATCTTCGCCCGGATAGGCTGGGTGCAATGGTGGCGCGCTCGCGGGCGGGGGCTCTGGGCGAAGCTGGCCGGCCGCGCCGCGGGCGGCCAGGCCGAAGCGGGTGTTCGACAGCTATGAGGGAATCCGTGCAGAACATGGGAATCGCGCACGTCGCGGCGCAGGGTCGTTACCGGTGGATGCCGCTGGTGCTGGCAGGCATGTTGGCCGCCGGCCTGGGCGGCTGCGCCCAGCTCAGGCAACTGAAGGCGCGCGTGACCGGCCACGAAACGCCGGCACGCGTCGTGGTGACGCGTCCGGCGCCGTCCGTGGCGCATGCGCCGCTCGAGCCGGACACGCCGACCGCATCACTGGCCGAGATCATCAACAAGCAACTGCAACTGGGCCATTACAAGGAAGGCGAGTACCAGTTGCGCCGCTACCTGCGTGCCCATCCGGGCGACCCCGCGGCGCAGGCGGTGCTGCGCCAGCTTACGGTGGATCCCGAACAGGCGCTGGGCCATGCCTCGCGGCGGTACGTGGTGCGCCCGGGCGACTCCTACAGCACGCTGGCGGCCCGCTACCTGGGCGACGGCGCGCGCTTCCTGATCCTGGCGCGCTACAACGGCTCGACCGACCCTTCGATGCTTCGGGTGGGACAGACCCTGCGCCTGCCCGCCTCCGGCCTGGCGTCCACGCCGCCGGAAGGGCCCGCGCCAGACCGGCATGAGACCTCTCCCGGCCGATCTGCGGCCGATGCTCCGGATGCGACCAAGGCACGCCGGCTGCAGGCCGAAAGCGTGGCGTTGCTGCAGAAGGGGCAGCGCAGCGAGGCGCTGCAGCGAATGGACCAGGCGCTCGACGTCGACCCACGGCTGCCCCCGGCCAATGCCGACGCCAGGGCGCTGCGCAAGCAGCTGGTGTCGGTCTACCACCAGCGTGCGATCGTGCTCTATCGCGACCAGCAGCTGGACCAGGCCATTTCGCTGTGGAACCGGGTACTGGCCATCCAGCCGGATTTCGAACCGGCCACGGTCTATCGTGCGCGGGCGCTCGAGCTCAAGCAGCGCCTGAAGCAGTATTGAAGATGCCGGCTCTGGCCGGCCGCCTTGCGAAAAAACCTGTAGGAGCCCACTTGTGGGCGATGCTTTTCCGGCATACCACCAGAAGCATCGCCCACAAGTGGGTTCCTACAAGGGATCCGGCGTCCGCGCCTCTCGCGGGCAGCGCGCCTCTCAGTCGCGGATGGCCTTGTCCTCCACCCGCTCCTCCGTGGGCAGGATGCGGGTGGGCAGTTCCAGCGGCGCCGTCGGCTTGGCGGCGGTCCGGCGTGGCCGGCGCTCCCGGGCCTGCAGCGCGTTGGACATCAGGTTGAAGGCGGTGAACAGGCGGCCCAGTTCGTCGTGCCGGACCAGCCGGATGCGATGGCGGAAATCGCCGCGACCGACCCGCAGCATCGCCTCGCCGAGCACGTCCAGCAGCCCGAGCAGGCGCCGGAACAGCCAGTAGGCGGCGCCGGTCACCGCCGCCAGCGTCACCAGCAGCACCGCCACGATCGCCTTGAGCGTGGTCTTCTGCGCCGCGCGCAGCGGGGCGTCGCTGATGCCCAGGCGCAACTGGCCGACCTTGGCGGTCTGGTAATGCACGGGCACATCGAACACCAGCATTTCTCCGGGGTCGTCGCCATCGGGCAGGCGCACGCGGTAGCTGGCGATGTCGCCCGCACCCGGCAGGTAGGTCTCGTTGGTGCGTACCGGCAGCGGCTGGCCCAGTTCGTCCTTGCGCGTGCTGGCGATCACCTCGCCGTAGCGGTTGGCCACGGCGAGGTAATAGATCTGCTGGTTGCGCGAGATGTCCTGCACCAGCGCGCGGGTGGCCGCGCGGTCGTCCAGCAGCAGGTTCTCCGCCGCCTCGCTGGCCACCATACGGCCCAGCGAGCGGCCGAAATCCTGGGCCAATCCGGTGACCGCGGTGTTCTGCCGGGCGTAGATCGCGGCCAGGCCGATCAGCAGGGTCAGGCTCAGCACGGCCGCCAGGATGCCGGCCCAGCGCAGTCGCAGCGAGATCAGCCGCGTGGTGATCGGCTTGTCGTGCAGGCGTTCGTACTCGCGCAAGGCCAGGCGCAGGTCGTCGATCAGCTCGGAGCCGCGCTGGTAGCGATCCTGCGGCGCCGGGGCCAGCAGGGTCTGCACGATGTCGAGCAGGATCGAGGGCGTGAACGGGTCGCGTGGCTGCAGCGTCGGTTGCGGCAGGCGCTGGCGCTCGGCCAGCAGGCGCCGCACATCCCCGGTTTCTTCCCACGGCAGCTTGCCGCTCAACAGCCAGAACAGCACCACGCCGAGCGAAAACAGGTCGCTGCGCGCGTCGGTGCGCTCGCCGCGCAGGTGCTCCGGCGCCATGAAGGCCGGCGTGCCGCCGATCTCGCCGCGCGGCTTGCCGGACCCGCGCAGGTCGCGCCGTTCGGCGATGCCGAAGTCACTGACCTTGGCATGCTGCCAGCCATCGGAGAGCATGATGTTCTCCGGCTTGATGTCCTGGTGGATCACACCCTGCGCGTGGGCGTAATCGAGCGCACTGGCGATCTGTTCGACCAGGCCGATGGCCAGCGGCAGCGCAGGCAGGCCCTCGCGCGCCACGCGGCTGGCCAGGGTGTCGCCGGAAAGCCGCTCCATCGCGATGTAGGGGCGGCCATCTTCCATTTCGCCCACGTCGAACAGGGTGACGATGTGGGGATGGGTCAGGTGGCCCACCGCGCGAGCCTCGGTGATGAAGCGTGCGCGATAGGCCGGGTCGGCGGCGACCGCATTGCGCAGGCACTTGATCGCCACCCGGCGCTCGATCTCCGGGTCGAAGCCGGCGTAGACCACGGCCATGGCGCCGGCGCCGAGCATGCCTTCTATGCGGTAGCGTCCCACCGTCGGCGGGATTACCCGTTCGTCCGCGGCTGGGATCAGACCAGCCACCATGCCGCCACTCCCATGGCCACCACCGTGGCCGCGCCCAGCGCCAGCCAGCCCGGCCGGGCGACGCCGCCCGTGCCGCGTTCGCGGGTAAGGAAGGTGAACTCCACCTGGCCGAAACGCACGCGGTCGCCGTGGCGCAAGGTCGTCTCGTGGATGCGCTTGCCGTTCACGAACGTGCCGTTGGTCGACAGCGTGTTCATGATCACGTAGTGGTTCTGCTGGTTCACGATCCAGGCATGCGACGCCGACACGCTGAGATCGTCCAGCACGATATCGTTGTCGCCACGCCGGCCGATCGTCTGCCGGCCGGGCCGCAGCGAGAGGCGCTGGCCCTGCAGGTCGCCATTGGCGCCTTCCAGCACCGGGGTGGAAGCGCTGGCGCGGCCGAGCAGGACCGGGGCGGCCTCGCGGGCCACCTGGCGCAGTTCCTCGGCGGAAAACAGCCGGGTTCCCTGCGGTCCGGCGACACGCTTGCCGGGGCTAAGTACGGTGGTCTGGCCTGGGCTGTCCATCGAAAGGCCTCGGTGGGATATCCGCGCACTATAACCAAGCGTTCGTCATCAAGGCATGGGGACGCGCGTTCGGTGCCGCAGCCGGGCCAGAGCGAGACCGCCTTCACACACCCGAGGAGAACCCGATGCGCCATTGCCTTCTTTTCGTGGCCGCTGCCGCCCTGTTGCCGGCGGCCTGCCAGCCGCTCCGGCCGGAAGCGCCCGGGTTTGCCTACCATTGCGCCGACGGCCGGGTGGTGCAGGCGAGCTATCCGGACAGCGAGCATGCCCTGCTGGTCATGGCCGGCAAGCCCTACCGCCTGACCATTGCCCTCTCCGCCAGCGGAGCGCGCTACGTGGGCGACGGCTGGCAGTGGTGGACCAAGGGCATGCATGAGGCCTGGCTGGCGCCGCTGGGGGCCGGGGAAACCATCGCTTCAGCCTCCGGCGTGGCCTGCCAGGCGCCAGGGGACGCGAGCGCGCCACCCGGCGCGACGTAAGCCCGCGTCCGTATGCGTGAAAGCCGCATCAAAATGGCAACAGGCCGCGGCCGGTCAGGCGGCGTCGTCCGGCACGGCGTCCACCGCGTTGATCACCGCCAGAAAATCGCGCCCGTAGCGCTTGAGCTTGGCCTCGCCCACGCCGCTGACCTCGGCCAGATCCTCTTCGCTGGCCGGCATCGCCCGCAGCATGGCCAGCAAGGTGGCATCGTGGAACACCACGTAGGGCGGCACGCCCTGCTGTTTGGCCAGCCGCGTACGTAGCGCGCGCAAGGCATCCCACAACGGTTGTTCGTAGGCCTCGATGCCCAGGTTGGCGCCGGTGATCAACTGGCTGTCGCGGCGTCGGCGCGTGCTGCGCACGGGGCGGGCATCCTCGCGCAGCAGCACGCGCTGGCCGCCGGTCAGTACCGCGCGGCTGGCGGCGCTCAGGCGCAGCGTGCCATAGCCCTGCGCGTCGGCCTCCAGCAGCCCGGCGGCGAGCAACTGGCGAAACACCGAACGCCAGCCCTTCTCGTCCATGTCAGCGCCGATGCCGAAGGTGGTGAGCCGATCATGGCCAAGCTGCCGCATGCGTTCGCCCTCGACGCCGCGCAACACGTCGATCACGTGCCCGGCGCCGAATCGCTGCCCGCTGCGGTAGACCGCCGACAGTGCCTTCTGCGCGGGCACGGTGGCGTCCCAGGTCTTCGGCGGCTCGATGCAGTTGTCGCAATGGCCGCAGGGGCCCTGGTAGTCCTCGCCGAAGGCGCCCAGCAGCAGTTCGCGGCGGCAGCGGGTGGCCTCGGCGAAGGCGAGCAGCCCCTCGAGTTTCTGCCGCTCGACGCGCTTGCGCTCGTCGCCCGAATCGGACTGGGCGATCATCTGGCTCATCGTCACCACGTCGGACAGGCCATAGAGCATCAGCGCCTCGGCTGGCAGGCCATCGCGGCCGCCACGGCCGGTCTCCTGGTAGTAGCCCTCCATCGAACGCGGCAGGTCCAGGTGGGCGACGAAACGCACGTCCGGCTTGTCGATGCCCATGCCGAAGGCCACCGTGGCCACCATCACCACGCCGTCCTCGCGCAGGAACCGTTGCTGGTGCGCCGCACGTACGCGGGCATCGAGCCCGGCGTGGTACGGCAATGCCTCGATGCCCGCCTCGGTCAGCCACGCGGCGGTATCGTCAACCTTCTTGCGGCTGAGCGCATAGACGATGCCGGCCTCGCCGCGATGGCCGTCGAGGAACTGCATCAGCTGCGAGCGCGGATTGTGCTTGAGTGCCACGCGGTAGCGGATGTTCGGCCGGTCGAAGCTGGAGACGAACTGGCGCGCCTGGTGCAGGCCCAGGCGGTCGATGATCTCCTCACGCGTGCGCGGGTCGGCGGTGGCGGTGAGCGCGATGCGCGGGATCTGCCCGAAGCGTTCCTGGAGCACCGCGAGCTCACGATACTCCGGCCGGAAATCGTGCCCCCACTGCGACACGCAATGCGCCTCGTCGATGGCGAACAGGGCCACGTCGATCTGCTCGAGCAGGCCCAGGAAGCGCGACGTCAGCAAGCGCTCGGGCGCCACGTAGAGCAGCTTCAGCCCACCGGCCAGCAGACGGCGCTCGACCTCGCGCTGGTCTTCCGCTGCCAGGCTGGAGTTGAGGTAGGCCGCCGCGACTCCGGCCTCGCGCAGGGCATCGACCTGGTCCTGCATTAGCGCGATCAGCGGCGACACCACGATCGCGGTGCCGGGCCGCAGCAGCGCGGGAATCTGGTAGCACAGCGACTTGCCGCCGCCGGTGGGCATCAGCACCAGCGCATCGCTGCCCTCGGCCACCGCCTGCACGATGGCTTGCTGCTGGTCGCGGAAGCTGGCGTAACCGAAGACGCTTTGGAGGAGTTCGAGGGCGCGGGAGGACATTGTGCGCATGCTACCAAAGCGGCGTCTTACGGCCGTCGGCGACGGACGCCGGGAACGGTAGGTAAAGCCGGATGCAGACGTAGGACGCGGGTGCGCAGGGTGGGCTTGAGCCCACCATGGCCGCACGGGAACGGTGGGCTGAAAACCACCCTACGGAGGCAGGCCCCACAGCGCGCGGTCGAGGTCCGCGTCCAGCCCGAAGCGCGACAGCGGCACGCGACCGTTGATCACCTCGATGCCCTCGGCGCGCAACAAGCGGCACTGCTCGCGAAAGCCGCGGCTGCCCGGCGGTAGCGCGACCTGGCCGCTGGCGCGCAATACGCGATGCCACGGCAGCTCCATCCCTTGCGGCGTTTCGCCCAGCAACCTGCCCACCAGCCGCGCACGGCCGGGCAACCCGGCACGCGCCGCGATCGCGCCATAGCTGGCGACGCGGCCGCGCGGGATCGCGGCGATGGCGGCATAGACGCGGGCGTGGCTTTCCTGCATGGACCCATCCCCTGGGCGCACCATCACTTGGGCGCAATGGGGCGGCAGGTTACCATCGGGCCCGCATCAAGGAGCCCCACCATGCGTCATTTCGAAGCCGTGCGTTCCCATGTCGGCAGCCAGTACGCGCTGCGGCAGAACGACCCGTACCTGATCAGCTTCGATCTGGCGCTGCCGCTGGGCCGCCACCAGGGCATTTACCTGGCCGAACTGGAAGACGAGGGCGGCCGCCGCTACCTGCGCCTGTCCACCCCGATCGGGCCGCTGGCCGGCACCGATCCGCGCCGCTGCCTGCGCTTTAACTGGGAGCAGCGCACCGGCTTCCTGGCGGTGGCCGACCTGGACGGCTCGCCCTACCTGCACCTGTGCGAGAACCGCCCGTACGAGTTCCTCGACGGCGGCGAACTGGAACGGCTGATCGGCGAACTGGGACTGCTGGGCGACCAGCTGGAACAGATCATCGCCAGCGAGGGCGACAGCCTGTAGCGCAGCGCCATCGCCTCAGCCCAGGCCCTGGGCCAGCCGCACGAAGCCGTAGGCCAGCAGCGCGGTGATCGGCAGGGTCAGGATCCAGGCCCACACCATGCGCTCGACCACCGACCAGCGGATTGCGTTGAAGCGCTTGGCCGCGCCCACGCCCATGATCGAGGCGGACACGTTGTGCGTGGTCGACACGGGGATGCCGAACGCCGAGGCAGTGAGGATCACCGCGGCCGAGCTGCCCTCGGCGGCAAACCCGTTGATCGGATGCAGCTTGACCATCTTGTGGCCGAGCGTCTTGATGATGCGCCAGCCGCCGCCGGCGGTACCGGCCGCCATGGTCAGCGCGCACAGCACCGCAACCCACGCCGGCACGTTGAAGCCGCCCTCGGCGGAACCGGCAATGCGCAGGAAGCCCAGCCAGGACGGCAGGTTATCGAGCTGCCCCGCCGCGGTGCCGCCGGCCAGTGCCAGCGCGATGATGCCCATGCTCTTCTGCGCGTCGTTCATGCCGTGGGCCAGGCCCATCGCGCTGGCCGAGGCGATCTGCGCCTTGCCGAAGAACGCATTGACGAACGGCGTGCGGCCCAGCCGCTGCATCCAGCCCTTGCGGTTGGCCAGCCAGGCGAACAGCGCATAGAGCGCGCCCATCAGGATGAAACCGATGATGAAGCCCGCCAGCGGCGAGACCACCATCGGCACGATCACCTTGGGGATCACGCCCTTGCCTTCCCACCAGTGGATGCTGCCCTGGGCCCAGATGACCGAGTTGAAGTTGTCGCCGCTGGCGGCGACGGCCGCGCCCACCAGCGCGCCAACCAGCGCATGGCTGGAGCTGGAGGGCAGGCCCCACCACCAGGTGATGAGATTCCACGCGGTGGCCGCCAGCAGCGCGCATATCAGGAACTGCGGCCCGGCATCGACCACCTGCGTGTCGATCAGCCCGGAGGCGATGGTCTTGGCCACCGCGGTGCCCCACAGCGCGCCGATCAGGTTGGTCACCGCTGCCAGCAGCACCGCCTGGCCGGGACTGAGCACCTTGGTCGCGACCACCGTGGCGATCGAGTTGGCGGTGTCGTGGAAACCGTTGATGTAGGTGAAGGCGAGTGCGATCAGCACCACCGCGATGACCAGGCCGAGGCTCATGAGCAGGCTCTCAGGAGTTCTTCAGCACGATCGAATAGACGATGTTGCCGACGTCGCGGCACTTGTCGATCGCCTTCTCGATCAGCTCGAACAGATCCTTGGCGAGCATCGCCTTCATCGCGTCCTGGCCTTCCAGGTACAGCGTGCGGTAGGGCGCCAGCAGCATGCGGTCGCCTTCCGATTCGAGCGCCTGCAGGCGGTCCTGCAGCTTCTTGACCGGGTCAATGCGCAAGCCGTGGCGCAGTTCGCCGATCATCTCGACCACCACGCTGACCGACTCCTCCAGCACGCACGCGCGCTGGGCGAAGTTCACGTCGGCGACGCGCTCGGCCACGATCGAATAGCGCTCGGCGAACTTCTCGATCGTCTTGGGGATCTTGTACAGCGCCGAGTTGAGCGCCTCGATGTCCTCGCGGTCCAGCGCGGTGACGAAGGTATTGACCAGCTCCTCGCTGATCTGCGCGGCCAGCGCCTTCTCGCGGGCGCGGGCGCCGGTGAAGTCGGCCATCACCGGGGCCCGATCGGTGTTCTCCAGCATCTGCCGCAGCGCCTTGGCGCTCTCGTGGGCGGCGCCGGCGCTCTGTTCGAGCAGGCCGTAGAACTTGTCGCCCTTACCGAAGATGGTCTGCAGTGAAAACATGCGTGGATGCCCGGGGGAAAATGGAGGGGAAACGACGGAATGGTACAGGAGCGCCGCGGCTTCACGCACGGCCACGTATTGTGGGCTGGCCCGTCACAAGCCTTACACTTGCCCCCATGCCTCCCCCAGAACCCCTGCCGCGATGCTGACCGATATCGCGCTCGTGATCCTGCTGTCTGTGCTCAACGGCCTTTTCGCGCTGTCGGAAATGGCCCTGATCGCCTCCCGCAAGAGCCGCCTCAAGCAGATGGCCCAGGGCAGCCGGCAGGCCCGTGTCGCCCTGCGCCACGCCGAGGCGCCGGAGCATTTCCTCTCCACCGTGCAGGTGGGCATCACGCTGGTGATGCTGGTCACCGGCGCGCTGGCCGGCGACCGCCTGGCCGAGCACTTCGCCACCTCGCTGCAGGGCAGCGCGGGGGGCTGGCTGGCGCCCTACGCGCGTGGCCTGGGCGTGGTGCTGGGCTTCGTGGTGATCTCCTACATCCAGGTGGTGATCGGCGAGTTGCTGCCCAAGCGGCTGGCGCTGTCTGCGCCCGAGCGGATCTCCTCGGTGGTGGCGGTGCCGATGCTGTTGCTGGCGCGCTTCACCCTGCCCTTCGTGTGGCTGGTCAACGCCTCCAGCGGCCTGTTGCTGCGTCTGTTCGGCGTGCGCCGCCAAGGCCAGGGGCGGGTCACCGAAGAGGAAATCCGCCTGCTGGTGGCCGAAAGCGCCGAACAGGGCGTGCTCGACGCGGACGAGCACAACATGGTCAACCGCGTGCTGCGCCTGGGCGACCGCACCGTCGACAGCGTCATGACCCCGCGCATGCGCATCGCCTGGCTGGACCACGCCGCGCCGCGCGAGGAGAACATCGCGGTGATGCGCGAGACGCCCTACTCGCGCTACCCGGTCTACCAGGGCGACGAAAGCGACGTGGTCGGCGTGCTGGAGGTCAAGAGCCTGATCGGCGAGATCGGCGGCGGCGCGCCGGAGCTGTTCCGCCAGCTCGCCAAGCCGCTGTACGTACCGGCCACGGCGCGCGCGATGGATCTGCTGGAGGAATTCCGCGATGCCGAAACGCCGATGGCGCTGGTGGTCGACGAGTACGGCGACATCGAAGGCCTGGTCACACTCAACGACCTGCTCGCCGCGGTGGTCGGCGCCAGCCAGCTTGGACACGGCGGCAACGAGGAGCACTCGCCGATCGTGCCGCGCGAGGACGGCAGCTGGCTGATCGACGGCTCGCTCTCAACCGAGGACCTGCGCGAACTGCTGCACCTTGACCGCCTGCCCGGCGAGGAGGAGCACGAATTCCGCACCGCTGCCGGCATGGTGATGACGGCGCTGGGCCACATCCCGCAAGTGGGCGAGGTGTTCGCCTGGCGCGGGATCCGTTTCGAAGTGGTGGACCTGGATGGCGCCCGCATCGACAAGCTGCTGGTGACGCCGGCGCCACGCATCGAAGCGGCCGACGACGAACAGTAGCCACGCCCCTGCGGGTCCGGTCCGGATTCGGCTTTCACACCGCCTTTGCTAGGCTTGGCCCCGATGTCTTCGCCCGAGCCCGTCCGCGTGAACGCGCCCTTGCCGGCGCCCCCGTTGCCCGTTGCGGGCTCACGCTGGGCCCTGTTCCTGGACGTGGACGGCTGCCTGCTGGAGTTCGTCGACGATCCGGACGCGGTGTTCGTCCCGCCCGGGCTGAAAGCGCTGCTGCAGACGCTCCACGATCGCCTCGACGGTGCGCTGGCGCTGGTCAGCGGGCGCGGCGTGGACAGCCTCGATCGCCTCTTTGGCGCACCCGCCTGGGCGCTTGCCGGCCTGCATGGCTACGAGCTGCGCCACGCCGATGGCCTGGTCCGCCGGATCACCGTCGACCCGGCCGACCAGGCGCGCATGCGCGCCGCGGTGCAGGCCCTGGCCGCACGGCTGGACGGCGTGCAGCTGGAAGACAAGCAGCACGCCATGGCCCTGCATTGCCGGCGCGCCCCGGACCGCCTGCCCGCTCTGCGCGAGGCGGCCGAGGCCGTGGCCGCCGGGTTGCACGGCTACGAATTGCAACCGGGCAACCTGGTGATGGAGTTCAAGCCGGCCGGCATGGACAAGGGCCGGGTCGTGGAGGAACTGATGCAGCGGCCGCCCTTCACCGGCCGCACGCCGGTCTACCTCGGCGACGACCTGACCGATGAGCACGCTTTCGCGGCGGTCAATCGCGCCGGCGGCCTGAGCGTGCGGGTCGGCTGGCGCGAGCCGACCGCAGCCCGGTTCACGCTGCCTAGCCCGGCCGCCGTCCAGGCTTGGCTGGATCGGGTGCGGGATGCGTTCGACCACGGACCAGACAATGCAAAGGGAGTTTCCATCGATGCCGACAACGGCGGAGGGCAGCCACCAACCCGCCAGCGCTGAGCTGGAGGCCACCGGCGACGACCGCACGGTCGGGCCAGGCCGCAACCGCGTCCACCCCGGGGATGGACGATGAGCCGCACCGGCAAAAAGCCGGGACGGCTGGTCGTGGTATCCAACCGCGTGGCCATGCCCAAGCAGACCGCGACCGGCGGCCTTGCCTCGGCCATGCGCGCGGCACTGCAGGAACGCGGCGGCCTGTGGTTCGGCTGGAGCGGCAAGCTCGCTTCCCGCAGCGCCGAGGAGCAGCATCATCTGGCCGATGGCCCGATCGACTACGTGACCATCGATCTGTCGCGCGCCGACCATGACGACTTCTACGCCGGCTTCGCCAATCGCACCCTGTGGCCGCTGTTCCATTACCGGCCGGACCTGGTCGATTACCAGCGCAGCCATCTGGAAGGCTATCTGCGGGTCAACGCGATTTTCGCCGACGAACTGGTCAAGCTGCTCGGCCCGGATGACATCATCTGGGCGCACGACTACCACCTGATTCCCCTGGCCGCGATGTTGCGCGAGCGCGGCGTGCGCAACCGCATCGGCTTCTTCCTGCACACGCCGTTGCCCGCCGCGGCGCTGCTGATCGCGCTGCCCAAGCACCGCGAACTGCTCGAGACGCTGGCCAGCTATGACCTGGTGGGCCTGCACACCGCGCGCGACCTGCGCGCGCTGGAGGACTACTTCCTGCACGAGGTCGGCGGCGCGATGCGCCCGGGCGGCCGCCTGCGCGCGGCCAACGGGCGCCTGTTCCGTGCCGGCGTGTTCCCGATCAGCATCGACACCGCCGAAGTGGCCGACATCGCGCGCCGCGCGGCCAGCGAGCCGGGGGTCAAGCAGCTGTTCGAGAGCCTCGACGGCCGCGCGCTGATCATCGGCGTCGACCGGCTGGATTACTCCAAGGGCCTGGCCGAGCGCTTCGGAGCTCTCGCCCACCTGCTCGAGCGCTCCCCCTCGCTGCACAGCCGGGTTACCTTGCTGCAGATCGCGCCGCCCTCGCGCGGCGCGGTGCCGGAGTACCGGTTGATCCGCCGCGAACTGGAACGCAGCGCTGGCCACATCAACGGCACGTTCGCCACGCCGGAATGGGTGCCGATCCGTTACGTGAACCAGTCCTTCCCGCACACCCTGCTGGCCGGCTATTACCGTGTGGCGCGGGTGGGCCTGGTCACGCCGCTGCGCGACGGCATGAACCTGGTGGCCAAGGAATACGTCGCCAGCCAGGATCCGAAGAACCCCGGCGTGCTGGTGCTCTCGCGCTTCGCCGGCGCCGCGCAGGAGCTGACCGAGGCGCTGCTGGTCAACCCCGCCGACACGGTCGAGGTGGCCGATGCGCTGGAGCGCGCACTGGCCATGCCGCAACGCGAGCGCATCGCGCGCTGGCGGTCGATGATGGACGTGTTGCAGCGGCATGACCTGACCGCCTGGCGCAATGCGTTCCTGCACGCGCTGACCAGTTGATCCCGCGACGATAGCGTTGAGGCTTGACGCAGGCGCTTCGACTTCGGCGCCACGCACCGCAGAAAAAGTCCCGTTCGTCGTGAGCACAGGCGAGTAGCGCCGGAGCCGAAGGGACGTTCGCCAGATCCGGGTTCACGCCGTGGGCTCCGACCCGGACTGCGCTCGCGCACCTCGCCTCCGATCGGGCTACGCTAGCCCGGTCGCCCCAGGGGAGCCCTATCGTGAAGCCACACCTCGCCGCCCGTTCCGCGCTGCTGTCCCTGCTGCTCGCCGCCAGCACCGCCCTGCCCGCCGCCGAACCGCCGCAGGCGAAGTATCCGGCCTACCCCAGCGAAACGCCGACGCAGTTCAAGCCCGTCACCGCCAGCTTCGACTACGAACGCCGCGTGGTGATGATCCCGATGCGCGACGGCGTGAAGCTGCATACCGTGATCCTGGTGCCCAAGGGAGCGGCGCACGCCGGCATCCTGCTCACCCGCACGCCCTACGACGCCGACGCGCTGACCAGCCACACCATGAGCGGCCGCCTGGCGCCCATGCTGCAGGGCTACGACAACGCCACCGACGTGATCGTCGAGGACGGCTACATCCGCGTGGTGCAGGACGTGCGCGGCAAGTACGGCTCCGAGGGCGACTACGTGATGAATCGCCCCGTGCACGGTCCGCAGAATCCCACCCCGGTCGACGATGCCACCGACACCTACGACACCATCGACTGGCTGGTGAAGCACGTCCCCGAATCCAATGGCAAGGTCGGCACGCTGGGCATTTCCTACGACGGCTTCGAGCCGCTGATGGCGCTGGTCAACCCGCACCCGGCGCTGAAGGTGTCGGTGCCGATGAACCCGATGGTCGATGGCTGGATGGGCGACGACTGGTTCCACCACGGCGCCTTCCGCCAGCAGAACATGAGTTACATCTACGAGCAGGAGGCCAGCCGCGACAACTCGATCCGCTGGTGGTCGAACTACCACGACACCTACGACATGTTCATGCACTACGGCTCGGCCGGGGCGCTGGGCACCGCCTATGGCATGGAACAGCTGGGTTTCTGGAACAAGATCGTGGCGCACCCGGCCTACGACGCCTTCTGGTCGGACCAGGCCGTCGACAAGCTGCTGGCGAAACAGCCGCTGAAGGTACCGGTGATGCTGGTGCACAGCCTGTGGGACCAGGAGGACATCTACGGCGCGCCGGCCGTCTACCGCGCGATCAAGTCCAAGGACACCGGCGGCCAGATGGTCAAGCTGGTGATGGGCCCGTGGCACCATGGCCAGGAGATTGCCGAAGGCAGCTCGCTGGGCGCGATCCGCTTCGGCAGCGATACGGCCAGGTACTTCCGCGAGCACATCCTGCGGCCGTTCCTGGCGCAGTACCTCAAGGATGGCGCGCCCAGCGCCGACCTTGCTCCGGTCACCGCCTTCCAGACCGGCACCAACCAGTGGCAGCGGCTGGACCGGTGGCCGCTCGCCTGCGAGCAGGGCTGCGCCACGGCCAGCCGCGCGCTGTACCTGGAGCCCGGCCTCAAGCTCGGCTTCGATGCACCCGCCCGCGGCGCCGCCTACGACGAGTACATCGCCGACCCGGCCCATCCGGTGCCCTACCGCGCCCGCCCGAGCCAGCCGATGGGCTACGACAACGGCCTGACCTGGTCGCAATGGCTGGTCGATGACCAGCGCGAGGCCTCCGGCCGCACCGACGTGCTGACCTACGTCTCCGAGCCGCTGACCGCGCCGCTGGCGATCGCCGGCGCGCCGGAAGTGCACCTGGTCGCCTCCACCAGCGGCACCGACAGCGACTGGGTGGTCAAGCTGATCGACGTCTATCCTGACCAGGTCGCCGAGCAGCCGGAGATGGGCGGATACCAGTTGGCTGTGGCGATGGACATTTTCCGCGGCCGCTACCGCACCGGCTTCGACAAGCCCGCGCCGCTGTCGGCCAACCGGCCGCTGGACTACCGCTTCAGCCTGCCCAACGCCAACCACGTGTTCCTGCCCGGCCACCGGCTGATGGTGCAGGTGCAGTCGAGCTGGTTCCCGCTGTACGACCGCAATCCGCAGACGTTCGTACCCAACATCTTCAACGCGAAGCCGGCCGACTACGTGAAGGCGACCCAGCGCATCTACCACGCGCCCGGAAAGGCGAGCTTCATCGCCCTCCCCGTCGTCAGCGACTGAGGTCTTCCTCCAAGAACACCTTGAAAGACAGGTCGACTTGAGGAAGAGCCTACGGTGCGGTCGGCAGCTCCTGGCCGCGATAGGAGCGATGGTGGGCCACGTCCAGCACGGCGTGGTCTTGAAAGCCTCTGCCTCCGGCCGCGGAGAGGACCGGGGTGAAAGATCGGGGCTCGCAGGGAATGTGATGAATGCGACGCCCAAGAGCTGGCTTGCCGCCCAGGAACGTCGACGCCGAACGCCGGATGGGGCTTCCCCATCGCGCCCGCTCGGTGTAGAACCGCTCCCATCGTTGCCAACGAACGACCGCCGCATGAGCGACAACCGCTTCCTGATCCGTCTGGCCGAAGACGACGACGATTTCATCCTCGGGCTGGTCCCGCGCTTCGTGGATTTCCCGCTGCCATCCTGGCGCAAGCGGCACGAATGCATCGATGGCATCCGCAAGGATCTGCTGTGCCATCTGGAGGACGGCACCGCCAACGACTTCCTGTTCGTCGCCGAGGACGACCAGGGCACGGTGGCCGGCTTCATCGAACTGCGCAAGACGCAGGATTTCTTCACCGGCCGCACCAACTGCCACGTCAACAACCTCGCCGTGGCGCCGGCCTACGAAGGCCGCGGCGTGGGCAAGGCGCTGATGGAACACGCGGAGCAATGGGCACGCGAACACCGCTGCGCGCTGGTCACGCTGGCCGTGTTCCCGGGCAACGAGCGCGCCCGCGCGATCTACGAGGCCGCCGGCTACGGCGTCGACCTGTTGCGGATGGTCAAGCCGGTGCGCTGACGCGCAGGATCCGGAGGGTCACGGCTGTCCGCCAGCCGCAGGATGGCAGATCCCCCGCAGGAGCCCTGCCATGTCCCGACTGCCCCTGACATTTGCCCTTGCCGCCTTGCTGACCGCCGCCGGTCCCGCGCGGGCCGATTGCGACCTGCTGTACGCACCGCCGCAGATCCGCGCCCGGCTGCTGGCGTTCCACCATGCCAACGAGCTTCGGCGGGCGCAGGAACGAAAAGCCCGCGATGTCGTCGTCACCCCGCAACGGCGGGCGCCCCCGCAGCTCGGGCGCAGCCCGGCCAGCGAACCGGCACGCGGCGGTGGCAAGCCCGCCTCACCGGGCTAGAAGCTGCGGCCATCCACCGGCACGCGCGGAAGCCCGGCCAGTTCCACCCCTTCCAGGCAGCGCACGTTGATCGCGGCCATGGCCGTGCCGTCGGGCGCGTTGCCCAGGCCGAACGGGGCGCAGCCGCAGGTGGGGCAGAAGCGGTGTTCGATGGCGTGCTTGTTGAAGGTATAGGTGGACATGTCCTGCTCGGGCGTGGCCAGCGCGAGTTGCTCGCGCGGCACGAACCACAGCAGGTAGCCCTTGCGGCTGCAGTGCGAGCAGTTGCAGTCGATCGCTTTGTCGAGCTCGCCTTCGACGTCGTAGGCGATGCGGCCGCAGTGGCAGCTTCCGTGGTAGCGCATGGCGGTCTCCTGGAGGACGCTCGAGTATCGTCCGGGCAGCAGCCCATGCAAAGGCCGAAAGCTTCGCCCGGCCGAGCCCTTGAGCCGGGATACGGCCGTGGAGCGGCGCAACGTCCGGTAGCCGGAGATCCCAGCCGCCACGAAAAAAAGGATGGCGCATCGCGCCATCCTTCAAGAGTGCATTACGCGGATTCCGATGCCCGCCGCCCCCGGCGGCGGGCATGGTCGCCTCAGGCCTGGGCGCTCTCGCGCTGGCCCAGGCGCTGCGCCAGGCGGTCGATGTTGGGCAGCGACAGCAGGTGCGCGTAGATCCAGCCCAGCACGCCTTCCTTGAGGAACTCGTGGGTGGTCTTCTCGTCGAGCTTGCGCAGCTTCTCCTCGTTGACCACGAACAGGCCGTTGAGGTTGATCGCGTTGCCGTCCTTCTCCAGCCGCACGTTGCGCGGCTCGAGCAGGTCGTGCTTGCGCAACTGGTCCATGAACCAGTGCGTGCGCGCCACGTGCTGCTGGAACTCGCCCAGGAAGCCGACGGCGTTGGCCAGCATCTCGCTGTCGCTACCATCGTCCTTGAACAGGCGCTCGCCCTCGTCCTGGCTGAAGCCTTCGTAGGCCTCGTCGAGGAACACGGTGAAGTCGTCGCCTTCGGTGCCAGCGGGCTTTTCCGCCAGGATGAAGGGATACCGGCGCACGAACGCCGGCACGTAGACGCCCTGTGCCCAGTGGCCGTTCTCGTCCACCAGCAGGTTCTCGTTCTGGCGCAGGCCCAGCAATGCCATCGGGCCGGCGTCTTCGATGTTCTGGCCGGCGAACAGGATCGGCACGTCGCGTGCGGCCATCGGGAACTCCGCGCCAGTCAGCGGCACCGAATGCGCGACCGCCGCGAACTTCACGCCGGACATGCTCTTCAGGCGCAGGTCCTTGTGCTGGGTGCGGTTGAGCGGCACCGGGCGCTCGTAGAAAAGTACTTCAGCCACGTCTCTTACCTCTGCCCCGCCGTGCCGGGGTCGCCGCCACTGGCTCCCCCTCCCAAACCCGGCGTCGGGTTGCGAACCTGTGACTATATCAGCGCCTGCCCCGCCCGGGCGAATGGCCGCCGCGGGAACCGATCTGCCAAGCGCGTCAAATGCTTACCGCGCGCGGCACGGCACAGTTGGGCTATGCTGGACCCGACGAGCGCATCGCTGCCCCGCCTCTGCCCGCATTCTCACGAACTGGCTGAAGGAATCCGCATGCTGATGGAAGTGCCGCGCCCGGATCTGAACGCGACCCGGGTGCTGTCGCTGGACGCCGCCGGCCGGATCCTCGACTGGATCAGCTGGCAGGACGCCGTTTGCCTCTACGTCCGCGAAGCGGTGGCCTGGACCCTGGGCGACCCCTGCCTGACCGTGCACGGCGGCCACAATCGCGCGCGCGGCGAGCGCAGCAAGCTGGACCTGCACCCGATCGTGGCCAGCACCGGCCACTGCCGGGACCACGCCATCGACCCGGCGCCGGCGCTGACCAATACCGCGCTGTTCGCCCGCGACCGCCATTTGTGCCTGTACTGCGGCAACCAGTTTTCCCGCGGCGAGCTGACCCGCGACCACGTCGAACCGGTCTCGCGCGGCGGCAAGGACGAATGGGAGAACGTGGTCAGCGCCTGCCTCAACTGCAACCTGAAGAAGTCCAACCGCACGCCGCAGCAGGCGCACATGCCGCTGCTGGCGGTACCATACCGGCCCAGTTGGGTGGAACACCTGATTCTGTCCAACCGCAACATCCTGGCCGACCAGATGGAGTTCCTGGTCAGCCACTTGCCGCGCGATCGCCGCCGGGCGATGGGCTGAAAGGCCGGCCTCCCTGCCGACAGCCCTCAGGCTTTCTCTTCCTTGTCCTTCTCCCCGGCCTCGGCGCCTTCCGCCTCGGCGTGATCGGCGCTGGCCTTGGCCAGCTCGCGGTCGATCTCCTTGACCTCCTCGCAGGCCTCGTCCGACTCGTCCTCCCGACGGGCGCGGGAACCGGCGCGGCGGCTCTGGCGCGCCTCCTCTTCCTTGTTGTGGGCCAGCTTGCGGTAGTTCTCGCGGATGCGCTCGAGCGCCTCCTCGTCGAGGTTGTCCACGTCCAGGATGGCGTTGTGCGAACGGCTGGTGCGGATAAGTTCGTCCAGCTTGATCTGCAGGGCGGCGCTGTCGCGGTTCTGGCTGTTCTGGATCAGGAACACCATCAGGAAGGTGACGATCGTGGTGCCGGTATTGATCACCAGCTGCCAGGTATCGTTGAAGCCGAACATCGGCCCGGTGACAGCCCAGACGATGATGACGAGCGCGGCGAGGAGAAAGGCTGCCGGCCTGCCCGCGTGGCGGGCGGTCGCCTCGGCGAAGTTGCGGAAGGCCTTCGACAATGTGGACATGGGTGGCGTCCCAGGAGACGAACTGGGCTTCAGCTTGCGCAGCAATCTGTATGCCCGGCGTGCATGCGGCCCGCAGCCGTTCACGTCGCCGCCCTTGCCCCGCCCTTCGGCTGGGCCAACAATAGGCGGATGATCGACGTTTCCCGCTACCCCCACCTGGCCCGCATCGACGCGCCGGCCGACCTTCGCCGCGTATCCGACGCCGAGTTGCCCGCGGTGGCCGACGAACTGCGCCAGTACCTGATCGAATCAGTTGCCAGTTCCGGCGGCCACTTCGGCGCAGGCCTGGGCGTGGTCGAGCTGACCGTGGCGCTGCATCACGTGTTCGACACGCCGCGCGACCGCCTGGTGTGGGACGTCGGCCACCAGTGCTACCCGCACAAGATCCTCACCGGCCGGCGCGACCGCATCACGTCGATCAAGAAAAAGGGCGGCCTGGCGCCGTTCCCGCGGCGCGAGGAAAGCGAATACGACACCTTCGGCGTCGGCCATTCGTCGACCTCCATCTCGGCCGCGCTGGGCATGGCCATCGCCGCGCAGCGCAAGGGCGACGACCGCAAGGTGGTGGCGGTGATCGGCGACGGCGCGATGACCGCCGGCATGGCCTTCGAGGCGCTCAACCACGGCGGCGACGTCGAGCCGAACATGCTGGTGGTGCTCAACGACAACGGCATGTCGATCAGCGAGAACGTCGGCGCGATGACCAAGATGATGGCCCGCGCCATGGCCAGCCGCCGCCTCAACGCCGTGCGCGAGCGGGCCAAGAAGGCGATTCCGCGGCAATCGTTCTTCGGCCGCTTCTTCAAGAACTGGGAGGAGCATGCCAAGGGCATGTTCCTGCCCTCGACGATGTTCGAGGAGCTCGGTTTCCACTATACCGGCCCGATCGACGGCCACGACATCCCGGCGCTGCTGCGCGCGCTGCGTACGGTCAAGAGCCTGCCAGGCCCGCAGTTGCTGCACGTGATCACCACCAAGGGCAAGGGCTACGCCCCGGCCGAGCAGGCGCAGATCGAATACCACGCGGTCGGTCCGTTCGATCCGGTCGCCGGCCTGGTCAAGAAAGGTGCTCCGGCCAAACCCACCTATACGGACATCTTCGGCGACTGGCTGTGCGACATGGCCGCCGCCGACGAAAGGCTGCTGGGCATCACGCCGGCGATGCGCGAAGGCTCCGGCCTGGTGCGTTTCTCGAAGGAATACCCGCAGCGCTACTTCGACGTGGCCATCGCCGAGCAGCACGCGGTGACGCTGGCCGCCGGCATGGCCTGCGAGGGCGCCAAGCCGGTGGTGGCGATCTACTCCACCTTCCTGCAGCGCGCCTACGACCAGGCGATCCACGACGTGGCGCTGCAGAACCTGGATGTGACCTTCGCGATCGACCGTGCCGGCGTGGTCGGCCCGGACGGCGCCACCCACGCGGGCAGCTTCGATCTGTCGTTCCTGCGCTGCCTGCCGAACATGCTGATCATGGCGCCGGCCGACGAGAACGAATGCCGGATGATGCTCAGCACCGGCTTCGGCTACGCCGGTCCCGCGGCGATCCGGTACCCGCGGGGCACCGGCCCCGGCGCCGCCGTGCGCAAGGAACTGGACACGCTGCCGATCGGCAAGGCCGAACTGCGCCGGCGCGGGCATGGCCTGGCCATTCTCTGCTTCGGCGCCATGCTTTCGCCCGCCGCGGTGGTGGCCGCCGAACTGGACGCCACGCTGGTCAACATGCGTTTCATCAAGCCGCTGGACGAGGCGATGATCCTTGAGATGGCCCGGACGCACGACGCCTTCGTGACGCTGGAGGACAACGCGATCGCCGGTGGCGCCGGTTCCGGCGTGGCCGAGTGCCTGGCCGCGCATGGCATCGTCAAACCGGTGCTGCACCTGGGCCTGCCGGACGCCTATCTGGAGCACGGCAGCCGCGACGAAGTGCTCTCCATGGCCGGCCTGGACCTTCCCGGCATCCGCAACGCGATCCGCGCGCGGTTCCCGCAGTTGGCGAACGTCGCGGCCAACGCGGGCTGACGGCGGCCGCGCCCAAGGGTGCTCCTGCAAGGGCGTTCGCCACGCGGTAGGAGCGCACTCGTGCGCGACCGCGGATCGTCTTCGGGAACCCTTGCGATCCGTACATCGGCCACTGCGGCTGACGCGGGAGCGCGGCGTGTGGCGGCCTCGAAATAACTCTACAAGCTTCCGACGACACTGTAGAGCCCACTTGTGGGCGATGCTTTGGCAGTGCGGTCAGGCATAAGAGCAACGCCCACAAGTAGCTCCTGCAAAAAGCATCGCGCCGCCGTCAGGCGGCCCGACCACCACTCACCCGGTCGCGCTGCTCCAGGTCTCGCGCCGTGAATATCTCGCGGTAGCCGGCCGCCTCGAGCAACCCGCGCGCCGCCGCGCCCTGGTCCCAGCCGTGCTCGAACAACAGCCATCCGTCGGCCGCCAGATGCGCCCGCGCACCACCCGCGATGCGCCGGATGTCGTCCAAGCCGTCGCCGCCCGAAGCCAGCGCGCTGGCCGGTTCGAAGCGCAGGTCGCCCTGGCCCAGGTGCGGATCGTCCGCCGCGATGTAGGGCGGGTTGGAGACGATGAGGTCGAAACGCTCGCCCGTCAGCGCATCGAACCAGTCGCTCTCGGCGAACGCCACGCTGCGCAGCTGGTTGGTGCCGGCGTTGCGCCGTGCGACCGCCAACGCCGCGGCACTGGCATCGGTGGCGAGCACGCGCGCGTGCGGACATTCGCGCGCGATCGCCAGCGCGACCGCGCCGCTGCCGGTGCCCAGGTCAACCACGCGCGGCGAGCCGTCCTGTGGCAATCGCGCCAGCGCCAGCTCGACCAGCAACTCGGTTTCCGGGCGCGGGATCAGCGTGGCCGGCGTCACTTCCAGCTCCAGCGTCCAGAAGCCGCGCCGGCCGGTGAGATAAGCCACCGGCTCTCCGGCCGCGCGGCGTTCCACCAGCGCAGCGAACGCCGAAGCGCCGGCCGGATCGACCGCGTCGTCGGCGTGCGCGATCAGCCAACTGCGCGGCTTGCCCAGAGCGTGCGCCAGCAGGATGTCCGCCTCGACGCGGTCGCCCAGGCGGGCGATGGCGGCGGCGCGCAGTTGGCGCAGGTCAGGCATCGGGTGGCGTCTCCGTGGCGGTGGGCAGTTGCGGCGGCATCGCCGGCTGTGGCTTGTCGCGACGCCAGTACCCATCGCGCGACCAGGCCTCGAAACCCCACCGCAGCCAGCCGATCAGCGCGTTGGCCAGCCACAGCGCCCAGGCCAGCATGGCCAGTTTGTAGGTCCACAGCGGCAGGCTGAACACACCGGCGCGCGGGAGCGCGTCGGCGCTGCGGTCGGCGAACCAGCGCAGTTGCGCGGCGCTGGAGCCCATGCCGGCGATGTGCATGTCCGGCTGCCCGAGCAGGCCGCCGGGGACGGCGGCCACCAACACCGCCAGCGCGACCGCCGTCAGCAGCACCAGACCGACCTGCATCAGGTCGAACACGCCAGTGCGCCACGCGGTGGTGGCCGCGCGCGCGCGCAGGCCGAGCAGGACCAGCCAGACCACCACCACGGCGTAGGCGCTCCAGGCGAAGGCGGAGAAGCCCAGCCCCAGCAGCAGCCAGTGCCCGAAGCGCAGTGGCGTCGGCGCATAGCGCGAAAGCAGCCAGGCGGCGATCAGCAGCACGATCAGCTGCGCCCAGTACAGCACCGCCGGGCCGGCCCCCGGACCCCAGGTCCACAGCACCCAGCGGTCTTGCGGCAGTTGCAGGATCAGGTCGATGTTGGCCGCCGGCGCGTGCAGTGCGACGGCCGGCGAACGGGTGTGCAGCGCGGCGCCGCCAGTCTCGCGCAGGCGCAACTCATAGCGATGCGTGCCCGGCAGCAGCGGCAGCGATACCGTGCCGTTGCGTATGGCCAGTGGCAGGCGTTCGCTGTCGCGGCTGGCCTGCAGCAGTTCGGCGCCGGCCGGCAAGCCTAGCGCGTGCTCGCCGCCGCGGGTGCTGCGCGCGTCCAGCACCAACGTGGTTTCGGTCGCGCGTTCGCCGGTGGCGCTGCGCACGTTCACGCTGTCGAAGGCCAGGGTGCCCCCGGCGACCGCGGGCGGCTGGGTGATCGCCAGCGAAAGCTGCTCGGCTGGCAGTGGCTGGAAACGCAGCCCGTCGCCGTCGCTGGCCGGCACGCCATGGGTCTCGACGTGCCACATCGGCGCGGCGTCGATCTCCCAGACCTCGGCGCGCTCGCCCAGCGCGGGTGCGGTCAGATGCAGTTCGGGCGCGCGGTCGAGCCGGCTGCTCCAGCCGATGCTGTCCGTGCCGGCGTTGAAGGCGAGCTGGATGTGGCCGTCGCGCACCGGCGCGTCGGCGCCCAGCGGATGCTCGCCCGGCAGCAGCGGTAGCGCGACGCTGAAACCGCCGGTCTGCGGCGCGATGCGCTCGACCTCGTTCCACACCGTCCATTCGTTGCCCAGCACGAGGCGGCGGGTGAGCCGCACGTAGGGTGGGAAGTCCTGCGCGGGCGTGGCGGTTTCGCCGTCGGCAGCGATGCGCTGGCGATCGAAGGCGAGGCTGTCGCCGAGCAGGCGATCGGCGTCCAGTCCATCGGCGGCCCAGCCCTCGGCCTGCACCGTGACCCGCTGCGGCGCCAGGGCGAAGCGCAGGCGCGCGCTGTCGGTGCCATCAAGCCGGTAGCGTAATGCCAGTTCGTGCACGCCCGGCTCCAGCCGCAGCCAGAGTTGATCGCCGCCGCGTCGCGCCAGCACGGCCGGACGGCCGTCGACCGTCACCGCAAGCAGCGGCAGCGAGGTGTCCGGCAGCGGCAGCGCCACGATGGCGCCGGCATGCGCCTGCAGGGCGAGATCGAGCGTGTCGCCCGCCAGCACGGCGCGCGCCTGCGGCAGGCTCGCGCAGGACGGCGCGCAGACGGGCGCCTCGACCAGCCGGTCGCGCAGCTGGTCGAGCAGCGTCTGGCTCGGCATCGCCTGGGCGTGGACATGCCACGGCATCAGCGCCAGTGCCAGCAACGCCGCCGCGGCAGCGCCCCGTCCACGCTGCTGTCGCCCACGCCAGGGCGCCAGCAGCGCAGGCAGCAAACGCGCCAGCAAGGCGGCCAGTAGCGCGACCATCAGTACGCGCAGCAGGCTCACCAACCAGGCCGGGGCGATCACCAGGCGCAAGGTCTGTTGTGGCGTGACCGGGCCGGACCAGCCGAGGTGGTAGCTACTTCCCAGGCGCCAGCCGGGCGTGCCCGTGCCGGCCTGGATCAAGCTGCGACCTTCCATCGAAGGATGGCTTGAAGCCGGCACGCCGATGCCCCGCGCGCCTGGGGCGAACGGAGGTCTTATCGACGGCTCGGGGCTGACGGCGCCCGAGCCGTTGACGGCCGATGGAGCGACGGAAGGAAGGGATTGGACGGTCGCCACCATGTCCTGCGGCGGGGCCATGGGCGCCGGCGGAGGCGGGGGCGGTGGACCCACGGGCGCGGCTTCCCGCACCGGCGCGTACAACGTCTTACCCGCGTGCGTCCCGACCGGTTGCAGTTGGGGATGCAAGGCATATTGCAGTTGCGCAGCGAGGAACGGCAACGTCAGCAGTGCGACCAGTGCAAAGGCCGCCAGCGCCGCGACATTGGCGACGCGGCGCAGGCGGCCTTCCGGCAACGCGCGCAGCAGCAGCGCCAGGGCAAGCAGTAACGCCAGCGTCCAGCGCGGCGCGCCCGCCTCGTGCTGCGCCAGCGCGAGGAAACCGGCGGCCAGCAGCGCCCACGGCCAGCCGAGCAGGCGGCCGGCCAGCAGTGCGATCAGCGCCACCCCGAACACGTCCAGCAGGCTCCACTGCGCCAGCCATGAATCGGGCGAGCGGTCCGCGCCTGGGGCGCCAAGCAGGCGATAGCCGGGCGGCAACTGCAGGGTCGCGTCGATGCGTTCCAGCGGCACGTTCCAGCCGGTGACCGGCATGGCACCGTTCGCACGCACGCGCAGGCCGGCGCCCAGGTCGAGCTTTTCGCTGCGTACTTCCACGCCGCTGCGGCCGTCCTTGCCGCGGCTGACCACCAGGGGTTCGCCGTCCTGTGCCGCGCGCTCCAGCTGCCAGGACGCGCCCACTTCCAGGCGCTGACGGTGCAATTCACCCTGCAGGCGATCGTCCACCCCCAGGTGCTTACCGTCGAAGTCCAGCCACAGCCGCCGCGACAGGCGCAGGCGATCGTCCTGCCCTGCCCCGCGCTCGCCCGGCTGCACGGTGAGCGCGGCGCCGGTGCCCATCACGAACGCCGGCAGTTCGCGCCAAGCCCGGGGCACGCCCGCCTGAGCCGCGTCGATGGCGGCGCCTTCGGCGTGGCTGCTGCGCAGGTCCGGTTGATCGGCGTAGCTCCAGATTTCCTGTTTTGGCCACGGAGCGGGCGGCAGCTCGATGGCGATGCGCGCGAGCGGGGCGGTGGCGCGCGCGTCGAGGGGGATGGTCCAGCGGCCGGGCTTGAGCTGCACGCGCAGGCGACCGTCGCTTTCCAGCCGCGCGGGCAGTTCGCCATCCAGGGCGGTGGCGACGAAGCCGGCCGGCAGCACCGGGCCCAGCAGCTGTTCGCGGGCGCTGCCGGTGACATCGAAGCGCAGCTGCGTCTGCAAGGTCGGCGGCAGGCCGTCGGCCAATCGGCGATCGACGCGCAGCGACAATGCATCGGCCACGCGCTGGGCGGCGGCGGCTTCGCCGAGGGTCAGCTGCTCGCCGTCGCGCTGGACCCGCGCGACCGGTTTGCCGTCCAGCACGAGGTCGACCAGGCCGATCGCGTCGGGCACGTGCAGGCGCGCCGGTCGCGCCTGCCAGGGCAGCTGGCCCTGCAGGCGGTGGTCGCCGGGCGACACGCGTACCATTGGCTGATCGTTCCGCTCCAGCACCACGGCCGGCTGGCCATCGAGTTGCACCTTTGCAGGCCAGCTGCGCGCGTCGCCCGGCAAGGCGATCCATGAAGGGGCATCGGCGTGCGCGTCGAGGGTGAATCGTCCGCCGTCCGCATCGGCGTTCAGCGTGAGCCGACCGGGCCAGGCGCACTGCCAGGCCTCGCCCTGGCCAGGGGAATCCACCAGTCGCGGGCAGGCATGCGCCGGCACGTCGTGCAGCACCCAGTCCTGCCAGTCGCGTAGCGGCGGCGGCACTTGCTGTGCGCATGCCGGCGCGGCCAACAGCAAACCCAGCACCCACCACCATCCCGATCGAGCCCGCATGCGTCTCTCCCTGTTCGCCCAGAGGGGCGCGGCACAGTTTAGGTGGAACGTGAAGGGCGCGTGGGGTGTGTGCCTAATCAGGGGGCGACTGGTTTGGGGCGCACACTTGCGACAACGATGGCGATCGGGTGCCTTCATTGGGTACGGCGCGGTAAAGCGAGATTCCCCGCAAGCCTTGGCCCCTCACCCACCCCTCACCCCGGAGGGAGAGGGCTCACGTGCGCCGCTCTGAGCAGCGCTCCAAAGAAAAAAACGCCGGGCGTTGCCGCCCGGCGTTTGCTTGCTGGCCTTCGGGCCGTGGCTTCAGTGCAGGATCGCCTCCGGATCCTGCTTGTCCTTCAACGCAGCGCACAGCACGGTCTGCTCGGCAGTCTGCGCGAGGCCGCGTTCGGCGCCGGTGACATCCTTGGCGCGGGTCTTGAAGAACGCCTGCAGGCGATCGGCTTCGGCCTGCGAGCAGCCGCCGCCGCCCATCAGGCTCGGCAGGCGGCCGCCGGCGAAGCTGCCGGTGCGGGCGACGATCTGGTCGTAGTGGCCGACGGCCCACTTCCACATTGCGTCACGCTGGGTGCGCGTCTCGCGGCTGCCGCGCAGCAGGGCGGCCATTTCGCCGACCTTGACCTGCTTGTTCAGCGCGAAGTTGCGCACCTGCTCGGCCAGGGCCGGATCCTCGACCGCGCTCAAACCCGACAGCATGGCGTTGCGCTGGGCCGGGTCCGAGGTCTTGGGCAGCTCGGCGATGAGCGCATCGACCGCGCTCTTGCCATGCTCCTGAACCGCCACCGCCAGCGCGCTGTCGAGCAGGTCCGGATCGGCCGCATCGAGCTTCAGGTGCCCATCGGCCTTGCGCTTGAGCGCGGCGTCGCCCTGCTTGAGCAGTTCGGCGCGAACCTGCGGCAGCTTGACGTCGAGCGCCAGGAATCCGGCCAGCGTGCTGCGCAGCAGGGAGTCGCCATCGGGCTCGCCCGCCTTGCGGTGATAGCCCAGCAGTTCCATGCGCGGCAGGTACGCCGATTTGGCCCAGGCGTCGAGCGCGTTGCGCTGGGCGTCGGTGCTGGCCAGGTGGCGGTTGATCCACGCGAAGCTGCTCATCGGCGCCGTGGCTACTTCACGCACGCGCGAGGCGGTCAGCGGCTTGAGCGCGGCCAGCAGGTCGCCCGCGTCGATGTCGCCGTGGTGGAAACTCGCCTCGGCCGCGTCGGCGTAGGCCAGCTGTTCGGCGTCGGTCAGGTGGCTGATCTGGTCGCCCAGCCGCGCCAGGTCGTTCTTGTCCATGCTGAAGCGGTAATAGCCGCTGGCGTTGGCGTTGGGCATGACCCAGGTGCCGGCGCTGGCGCCCGGCAGCGCAAGGGTGCCGTGGGTTTTTTCCAGCAGTTCGCAGTTGACCTTGCTGCCGTCGGCGGTGCCGTAGCGCACGCACACCGGCACGCCCCAGACGTGGTTGGCGTTGCCCTTGCTGCCGATCGGCAGGTAGCGGCTCTGGCTCAGCTTGAGTACGGTCTGGCCGTCCTTCTGCATCAGCTGGGTCTGCACGTAGGGCACGCCGGGCTGGTTGAGGAAGCTCTTGAACGCCTGCTTGAAGTTCTCGCCCTTGTCGGCCGCCTTGGCGATCGAGTCCACCAGGTCGTCGGCGGTAGCGGTGCTGAACTTGTGGTCCTGGATGTACTGGCGCATGCCGTTGCGGAAGGTCTTCTCGCCCACGTAGCCCTCGAACATGCCGAGTACGCCGGCGCCCTTCTGGTAGGTGATCGAGTCGAACGCGGTGGCGATGTCGCCGTTGCCGGTGATCGGCTGGCGAATCTTGCGCGCGGTGACCAGGCTGTCGTTGTCCATGGCATACTGCGCACCGCGCACGCGGTCGAGGTCCGCGCGGTATTCCGGATGCACCTTCATGGTCACCTTCTGCTGCATCCAGGTGGCGAAGGCCTCGTTGAGCCAGATGTCGTTCCACCATGCGGTGGTCACAGTGTCGCCGGTCCACTGGTGGGCCAGCTCGTGCGCATTGACGTTGAACGAGCTGCGCACGTACCGCGCCGGGGAATCGGGATCGAGCAGCAGCAGCCAGTCGCGGAAGGTGACCAGGCCGGCGTTTTCCATCGCGCCGGCGGCGAAGTCCGGCGCGGCGAGCAGGTCGAGTTTGTCCCACGGATAGCCGAAGGCGTAGTAGTCCTCCAGCGCGTGGATGATGCTCGGCGTCTCCGACAGCACGTGCTGCATGCGATGGCCCTCGCCCTTGGCGGCGATGCCACGCAGCTGCAACGGGGTGGCGCGGTAGGCGTCGGGCGAAATGTCCGGGCCGGCGACGATGTCCCACGGGCCCACGCCGAAGGCGACCAGATAGGTCGGCAGCGGCTTGGTGGTGGAGAAGGTCAGCGTCTTCCAGCCGTCGCCAGCGGGAACTTCCTTGACCTGCTTGGTGTTGGCGACGCCCTCTTCGTTTTGGGGAATGGTCAGGCTGATGTCGAACGGCGTCTTGAAGTCCGGCTCGTCGAAACCGGGGAAGGCGTAGCGCGCGCTGATGGGCTCCATCTGCGTCATCGCATAGGGCACGCCTTCATGGCTGACCTTGTACAGGCCCTGCAACTGCATGTTGAGCGGCGCGGTGTAGTCGAAACGCAGGGTCAGCTCCTGCGGCTTGAGCGTCTCGCCGAAGTCGACCCGCACCACACCTTCCTTCGGTGCCGCCTCGACGTACTTGGCGGTGTGCGTCTTGCCGGCCGCATCGGTCACGCTGACCTTGGAGACCTCGAGGTCCTGGCCATGCAGCCAGATATGGTCGGAAGCCTGCTTGAGTTCGACCTTGATCGTGGTGGCGCCGGAGAACTGCTTCTGCGCCGGATCGACCTTGAACGACAGCGAATAGGACTCCGGCACCGCCCAGCGCGGCAGCTTGCCGTGCGGCACCTGGTCGACGGTAGCGGCGAAGGCGGCGCCGCAACAGGCGGCGAGCGCGGTGAGCACGAGCGGTTTGACGAGACGACGCATGGTTTGGTTTCCCCAGGGGACTGTGAAGACATTCCGAAGCTAGGCGGCACATGACTTGCGACACAGTGCCAAAAGGCATGGCCCGGCCTGCTGGCGGCGTGAAGGACGGACCGGCCGCATGCACATGCGGCATTGCCCGGATCGATCATCGCCCCCAGAATCATAGGCGAGCCCTATCGGAGCAC
Organism: Frateuria hangzhouensis; assembly: GCF_026410505.1. GTDB lineage: Bacteria > Pseudomonadota > Gammaproteobacteria > Xanthomonadales > Rhodanobacteraceae > Frateuria_A > Frateuria_A hangzhouensis. The sequence goes on along the minus strand of NZ_JAPMIU010000007.1, from coordinate 157,274 downwards.
GCCGTGAACCTGCGCGATCTCGCCTACCTCGTATCGCTTGCCGAGCACCGCCATTTCGGTCGCGCGGCCGAGGCCAGCTTCGTCAGCCAGCCGACCTTGTCCACGCAGATAAAAAAGCTGGAGGACGAGCTGGGCGTGGCACTGGTCGAGCGCACGCCGCGCAAGGTGCTGCTCACCGAAACCGGCCGCGAGATCGCCCGCCGCGCGCGCGGCGTGCTGGCCGAGGTCGAGGAGATCAGGGCGATCGCCCAGCGCACGCGCGATCCGGAAGCCGGACGGCTGCGGCTGGGCGTGTTCCCCACGCTGGGGCCCTATCTGTTGCCGCACCTGGTGCCGCTGGTGCGCCAGCGGTTCCCACGGCTGGAATTGCTGCTGATCGAGGAGAAGACCGAGCAGGTGATCCGCATGCTGCGCGAGGGCACGCTGGACGTGGGGATCCTCGCCATGCCGATCCACGAGGAGAGCCTGCATACCGAGTTCCTGTTCGAGGAGCCGTTCGTGCTGGCGGTGCCGGACGACCATCCGCTGGCCCACCGCAAGGCGCGCCTGAAGCTCGCCGACCTCGAGGACGAAAGCCTGCTGTTGCTCGAGGACGGCCACTGCCTGCGCGACCAGGCGCTGGAGCTGTGCCAGCTGGCCGGTGCCGGCGAGAAGGTGGGTTTCCGCGCCACCAGCCTGGAAACGTTGCGCCAGATGGTGGCCGCCAACGTCGGCATCACCTTGCTGCCAACGCTGGCGATCAAGCCGCCGGTGGCACGCACCGACAACGTGCGGCTGCTTGAGTTCTCCGGCCATGCGCCGAGCCGCCGCATCGCGCTGGTGTGGCGCAAGAGTTCGTCGCTGGGACCTTTCCTCGAACGGTTCGCCGAGGTGATGCGCAGCCTGCCCGCCGAATTGTTCGAACCGGCGTTGAGCGCACCGACCCATCCGCGGCGCAAGCGCGCCTGAGGCTACCAAGGGGGAAATGGCGATGCGGCGATGGTCGTGGATCGCGCTCCTGGTGCTGCTGGGCTGGGGCGCGCTGGGCTGGTGGCGGCACCGCCCGCTGCACCCGCTGCCGGGCGTACTCGCCGCGAAGGCGCCCGCGCAGATGGACCTGGACCAGGGCACCTTGCTGCAGCGCGGCGACATCACCCTGCACACCCGCGCCCATGTCGCGTTGACCGCCCGCGTGCTTTCGCGCAAGGACTACCGCTTCGACGCCGGCGCCGACCTGGCGCCGACGGACCTGGCGCTGGGCTGGGGCCGCATGTCCGACAGCGCGGTGTTGTCGCAGATCGAGATTGGGCAATCGTCCCGCTTCTACCACTGGCACGTGGACGCCTTCCCGATCCCGCGCCGCGAGATCGAAACCTCCAGCGCCAACATGCACCTGATTCCCGCCGACGAAGCCGTACGTCGCGCGATGGACCGCGTACGCGCCGGCGAACTGGTGCGCATCGAAGGCTTCCTGGTCGACGCCAGCCGCGCGGACGGCTGGCGCTGGCGCACTTCGCTCACCCGCGAGGACACCGGCAACGGCGCCTGCGAGCTGGTGTACGTGGAAGCGTTGGAGCCGGTGCCCTTGTAGGAGCCCACTTGTGGGCGCCTACAGGAATCGGACTGGCCGGCCGTTCGGAACCAGCGAAGGCAGCGCTCTTACGGGCGCCTGGCCAGCGAGGCCATCCGCTGCGCATCCGCCAGCACGCCGTGCAGGATGCGCAGCTCGCGCTCGTCCGGCTGCGCGCGCAGGAACAGCCGGCGCAGGCGCAACATGATCGTGGTCGGTTCGCGGCCCTTGTGGAACTCGATGTCGTCCAGCGTCTGCGCCAGGTGCTCGAAGAAGCGCTCCATCCGCGCCGCGTCCGCTGGCGGCTCGTCGTGTTCGGGCGGGGCGGGCGCCGGCGCATCGCCCAGCATCGCCAGGCGCTGCTCGTACGCCATCACCTGCACCGCCTGGGCGAGATTGAGCGAGCTGTAGTCCTCCACGCTGGGAATGCGCACCATCGCGTGGCAGCGCGCAAGCTCCTCGTTCTCCAGCCCGGTTCGCTCGTTGCCGAACACCAGCGCCACCTGCTCGCCGCGCGCCGCCGCCGCCAGGGCCTGCATGGCGCCTTCGCGCGGGGTCAGCTCGGGCAGGTTCACGCCGCGCCGGCGCGCCGACAGGCCCAGCGCGAAGGTGGCCCCCGCCAACCCGTCGACCAGCGACGCGTGCAGGCCCGCCCCGGCCAGCACGCTCACCGCGTTGGCCGCCAGCGCGTCGGCCTCGCGGCTGGGAAAGTCGGCGGGCGCGACCAGCTCCAGCCGGGTGAACCCCATCGTGCGGATGGCCCGCGCCGCACTGCCGATGTTGCCCGGATGCGACGTGCGCACCAGTACGAAACGGAACAGCTTGGCGAGATCAGCGGTATCGGTCATGGGCGAAAGGCGAACGGACTCGGGCCGGCAAGGATAACCGCCGTCCTGCGGATTCCGGGCATGGCACTCGTGCCCGGGGGCGCTTCTACAGGTGAACGGGCCGGCTCTGCTAGAATCGCCGGCCGCGACCCCGCTCTTTTTCCCAAGCCGAAGCCATGCCAAGACCCGCCGTCACCATCGCGGCGCGCGCCGCGCGCTCTGCAGGCAACGTGATCCTGCGCTACATGAACCGCATCGACGGCCTGCACGTGGTCGAAAAGCAGCGCATGGACTTCGCCTCCGAAGTCGACCGCCTGGCCGAGGCCGAGATCGTCAAGGAACTTCGCCGCGCTTACCCCGACCACGCCATCCTCGCCGAGGAAGGCGGCGCGATAGGCAAGAAGCCGCTGACCTGGGTGATCGATCCGCTGGACGGCACGCACAACTACCTGCGCGGCATCCCGCATTTCTCCGTGTCGATCGCGCTGGTCGAAAAAGGCGTGCCGATCTACGGCGTGGTGTTCGACCCGCTGCGCGACGAGCTGTTTACCGCCAGCAAGGGCGACGGCGCCTATCTGAACGACCGGCGCATCCGCGTGGGCAAGCGCGAGAACCTGGGCGGCGCGATGATCGCCACCGGCTTCCCCTACCGCCAGCGCGAACACCTCGACGCGCAGCTGGCGATGACCCGCGCCATGCTTGGGCAGGCCGAAGACATCCGCCGCTCCGGCTCGGCCGCGCTGGACCTGGCCTACACCGCCGCGGCGCGCTACGACGGTTACTTCGAGATCGGCCTGAAGCCCTGGGACATGGCCGCCGGCGTACTGCTGGTACGCGAGGCGGGCGGCCGCTACTGCGACTTCGCCGGCCGCGACGGCATGCCCGCCAGCGGCAACCTGATCGCCGGCAACCTGCATGTGGCCAAGGCGATGGCCGACGCCATCGGTGAACAGGCCACGCCCGCGCTGCTCAAGGCCTGAGCGGCTTCGGCAGATCGAAAAGGGCGCCCGACGGGCGCCCTTTTCTTTCCAGCGTCGCGATGGCCACGCACCTGGGTGGACCCCTGGATATCGGCCGCGAACCTGCCGCATAGCGGCAAAGCCGGTCGCGGGCAAAAAAAGGCCGCCGCGGTTGGCGCGCGGCGGCCTTCTTCTTTCTCCAACGGCTAAGGGTTACGGCCTGACCGGCAAGTTGGACAGGATGCTCCAGCCGGTCGGGTAGGTCTGCAGGTAGCCCCCACTCCCGTTCGGATAGGCCGCAATGTTCCTCGACACGAAACCGCCCGCGCCGTTGTTCCTCCACACGTACATGTCGCGGGCAGCACTGGTCCACAGGATGCCATCGCCGGCGCTGGAATAGCGATCGATCGCGGCGATCGAATACCCGGCCGCGACCGGGATGATCCGGTAGCCGATGCGCTTGCTGCCGTTCATCAACCAGTAGGCGAACTGATGGCCGGCCTCGTCGAGCCAGACCAGGTCGGCACGCTGATCCGCGTTCATCTTGCCGCTGCCCATCAGGCGCCAGCCGGCCGGATAGCTCAGCGACCGCGCACTGGTGAAGCTGCCGTTGGCGCTGGTACTCCAGATATACAGATCGCGCGCCGGGCTGCTCCATGCGAGATCGGCCCGGCCGTCCCCGTTGAAGTCGCCGATGGCGGCCACGTAATAGCCCGCAGTGACCGATGTCGTCTTGCTGCTCGCCACGGTTGCGCCATCCATCAGCCAGTACATGAGCTGGCGCGTGGTCGAGTTGAGCCAGACGAGGTCGTCCTTGCCGTCGCCGTTGAGGTCGCCCGTACCCACGAGCGTCCAGCCGGCGGCGTAGCTCGGTCCGGCCAGCGACTGATAGGAATTGGCGCCGTCGTTCATCCAGAAGAACAGGTCTCTAGCACTGCTCGTCCAGACCAGATCCGCGCTCCCATTGCCATCCAGGTCGCCGGTCGCCGCGATGCTGTAGCCCGCGGCCGCTGTGCGGGTCAGGGTGTCGGGAAGGAAGTCGGCCGTCTCCAGCATCGTGGTGAAGGAGGTACTGTTGCGCAGCAGGATGTCGGCCTGGCGATCCCCATTGAGGTCGAACCGTGGCATGTCGGGAGCCGTGGCGAACCGTGCCACCACGGGCATGGTCTGGTTGAGCGCCAAGGTCTGGTTGGCCGTCGTGGGATCGCCGCAACGGTTGCCGTTGCACAATGTGATGTCCGGGTTGGCGAAATACGGTACCGGCTCCTGGGCGGCCGTCGTATAGGCCATGATGGTGGAGAAGCTGCCCGTGGCGAGCGTCCGTCGATAACCGTAGGCATAGCTGAAGGCGCCCGGGTTAGGGGAGTCGGCCTTGTTGTGAGCCAGCCCCATGTTGTGCCCCATCTCGTGCGCCAGGGTAGTGTCCACGCAGTATTCGTTGGTGGACGGGTCCATGCCGTCGCCAAGGGTGGAATAGCCGTAGGGCGCTGACTGGGTGGTAAAGGGCGTCTGGTTCTCGCCAATGAGATAAGCCAGCCCGCAAAAGCCGCCCTGGCCGGCAGAGGTGAAGGGACGGATCACGCTCACCAGATCCGCTCCCAGCGCAGCGCGGCGGGCCCGCACCGAGGCCAGCCGGCCACTGGGCGAGGTGTTGACCAGATCGTCCAGAACCTGTCCGTTGGCCCCGGTGTCCGAGTAGTTGACCGCCATCGTGCCGGCCAGCCGGACGCGGTAGTTCAGCCGGCTATCGGAATAGGCCTTGTTGGCCACGGCGACGAGATAGTTCAGTCGCGTATTGACCGCCGAGGTCGAACCGTAGCGGGTGACCATGCCGGGCGTGTATGCAAGCAACACGTCCACGGTCGAGGAGGTCGCAGTGGCGTTGGCGGTCGGTTGTGCAGCCAGCGAATTCGGGACGCTCGCGCTGGCTTGCAGCTCGTGAGGAGCGACACGGTAGTCCAGCCCCGGCGGAGCCGCCTTCGGGCCGCCAGCGCGGAGCAGCGTCGCACGAGCGTCCTTGCGCACCAGATAAGTCTTGCCGTTGCGGGTGGTCAGCCGGTAGGGCTTGCCATCGGCAGTCAGCAGCGAACCAAAGGCTGCGTCCGGCCCCATCGTGATCACGACGCTCGCCTCGCCCCCCGGCACCGACACCTTGCCCAACCAGGTCTCGATGCCACCGGCCTGCTTGGTCACGTGGACCGTGCGGGCATAAACCCTTCCACCATCTGGTTCCGGCAGCCACATGCCGCCTTCGGCAGCGGCCACCTGCGGCGCAGATCGCTCGATCTGCACGGGATAGTAGCGATCCGTGCCGCGAATGAAGCTTGCTTCGCCACCTACCGCATTGAACGGAACCACCGGGGCGGCAAAGACCGCTCCCGACGCGAACAACATCGCCAACATCAGCGTCCTGGACATGGCTACTCCCTGTCTATGATTTGTGTGCCTCGTTTCGCCAGGCACGGTGCGCAGGGGAAAGCATGACCACGGCTAAGTATTCGTTTTGTGTAAAGCCGAAGCAGCGCACAAAAGCCGGGAACGGCTCCAATGGGCTACCCCGTTTCGCACAGGCGACATGATGCGCAATCGATCGACGGCGGCATGCATGTGCCGCCAGGTTGCCAGGCAGGCAGCCACACCCCTGGCCCTGCCAGTCGTGCGGGAAACCACCATGTGTGAATGCGCTTTTCGAGACCGGCCGAACGGCGGCTCAGTGCGTTTCCCGCAGGAATTCCCGCAGGAACGGCACGGTGATCCTGCGCTTGGCGGCCAGAGAGGCCTGGTCGAGTTTGTCCAGCAGGTCGAGCAGCGCGGCCAGATCGCGTGCGTAGCGGGCGAACAGCCAGTCCAGCACGGCGTCGTCCAGGCCGATGCCGCGGGCGGCGGCCTGTTCCCTGAGGACGGCGCGGCGTTCGGTGTCGTCCAGCGGCTTGAGTGCGAACTGGGTGCAGGCCCCCAGCCGCGAGCGCAGGTCCGGCAAGCCGATGCCGAGCTGGGCCGGTGCCGAGGCGGCGGCGAACAGCATCGCCCCGCCATCGGCGCGGACCTGGTTGTACAGGTCGAATAGCGCGTGTTCGGCGGCGCGCTCGCCGGCCAGCATCCCCAGGTCGTCAATGGCCAGCAGCTCGCTGCTGCCCACGCCGCGCAGAGCGCCGATGTGCTCGTGCATGGCGCTCAACGGCAGGTACTGCACGCGCCGGCCGGCGGCGCTGGCGGCCTGGCAGGCGGCCAGCAGCAGGTGGCTGCGACCGCTTCCGGCCGGACCGTGCAAATAGACCCAGGGCGCCTCCGGGGTCTCGGCAAGCGTACGCACGGCCGCCAGTGCGGCTGCGTTGGCGCCGGCATGGAAATGTTCGAAACGCTGCCTGCGCGGCCAGCGCAAGGCAAGCGGCAACTGCGGGATCATGGCGTCCCGTCGCCTCCGGGCGGCTGTTGCGCGGGAACGCTCGCACTGCCCTGCCCGCTGCCTGCGGACGTATTCACCGTCACGTCGACCTCGGCAATCACCGGATCATCCGGCCCCGCTTGTGTGTATAGCTCGCTCAGGCGGTAGCGCTCGAGCAGGTAACGCAGCAGCACCATGATCACCGAGGCCGCCGGCAGCGCCAGCAACACGCCAAGGAAACCGAACAGGTAGCCGCCGGCCAGCACCGCGAAGATCACCGCGACCGGATGCAGGCCGATCTTGTCGCCCACCAGCTTGGGCACCAGCACGTAGCCTTCCAGCAGTTGGCCGACGATGAACACGCCGCAGACCATCAGCGGGTGCGCCCAGTCGCCGTATTGCACCAGCGCGGCGATGATCGCCGCGCCGAAGCCGACGATGAAGCCCAGGTACGGCACGAAGCTGAGCAGCCCGGCCACCATGCCGATCAGCGGACCGACCGACAACCCGACCAGCGTCAGGCCGGTACCGTAGAAGATGCCCAGCGCCAGCATCACCAGCAACTGGCCGCGCACGAAGGCGCCCAGCACCGCATCCGATCCACGCGCCAGGTGGGCGACGGTCGGTTGTACCGAGCGTGGCAGCACGCTGTCGATGTAGGCGATCAGGCGGTCCCAGTCGCGCAGCAGGTAGAACGCCACCACCGGGATCAGCACCAGGTTGGTCAGCCACATCACCGCGCCGATGCTCGAGCGCGACACGGTGCCCAGTACCGTCGTCGCCACCGCGCCGATCGAACCGATGTGCCCGCGGATCGCCGTCATCAACCGACTGGTGTCGAACGCATCCGGGTCCAGGTTGAGCTTGGCCTGCAGCCAGGGCAGCGCGGTGTGCTGGATCCAGTCCACGTAGCGTGGCAGGTTGTGGACCAGGTTTTCGATCTGGTCGGAGATCAGCGGCACCAGCAGCAGCAAGGCGCCTACCAGCAGCAGCACCAGCACGAAAAAGACGATGCTGACCGCCAGCGTGCGGTTCATGCCCACCCGTTCCAGCCGGTCGGCCAGCGGATCGCCCAGGTAGGCCAGCATGCCGGCGACGGCAAAGGGCATCAGCACCGGCGCAAGCAGCCAGACCAGGTAGCCGATCACCAGCACGATCGCGAGCAGTTGCCAGCGGCGGGAAATGTCGTGGGTCACGGGTGGAGCCTCATTCGAGCGATGCATGGCGCGTCCTTCCCTTGTAGGAGCCCGCTCGCGGGCGATGCTCATTTCCGGCCGAAAGGCACCCCCGGCGGGCATTAAAGGGTCGTCCCTCAGTGCAGCCACTGCAGGCTGGCGTCCGCCCCCGCGTGCGGCGCGCCCTGGATCACCCGCCCGCCCGCGGCCAGGCTGGCAGCGAGCGCGGCCGGGGGCATGCTCGCCTTGATGGCGAGCAGAAAGCCATCGTTGGCGGCCGCCAGCGTGCTCACCTCACGCACGGCCGGATCGGCTCGCAACATCGCCAGCATGTCGGCGTAGGCCTGCGCCGACTCCACCTTACCCACCCACAGCTTGCCACTGCTGATGCTGGCGCCGATCACGTTGAGCTGCTTGCCCAGCCGGTCGGCCAGGGCATTGCCGGCGTCGGCGAGCAGCGCGTCCTGGCTGACGGCCTGGTCGCTCCACGGCAGTGGCTTGCCGCCGGAAACCAGTGTCCAGTCCGCGCTGCCGCCCTTGAGGTTGCCGATGAGGATCAGCCCGGTGTGATAGCGCCGCGTGACCTGTGCCAGCGCCGCCGGATCGGCACCGGCGATCGCCGAGGCATCCGGTGCGTCCGCGAGATCGGGCCACGCCAGCGTGTAGCCGCGCGCCTCGGCGGCTTGCGCCAGCGGACCGAGCGCCTCCTGGCCGAGCAGGCTGCCGTCGCTGCCGCGCACCAGCACCAGCACCGGCGGCTTCACGCCGGCCGCCGGCACGCCGATGCGGGCAATCAGGCGGCGCACGGCGCCCGGGTCGAACTTCACCCGCAGCACGATGCCGCTGCCGGCACGCTGGTACTGGAACTGTTGCACCAGGCCGGGCGCGCCCTTCAGTGCATCCTCGTAGCCGGGCTTGTTGCGCAGATCCTGTCCGCCGGCCACGCGTTCGAGCACCTGGCCCAGCGCCGTGGCGAAGGCCCCGTCGCGCAGCGCTTCGCTGGTATCGCCCACTGGCACGATCACCTCGTAGGGCGAGCTCGGCACGGGCACCGGCACCTGTGCCCGCGCCATGGGCGCCAGGAGACCCAGCAGGAGGAAGGCAGTCAGCAGGCGTGGCAGGCGCATGGGTGGGAATCGTCCGTGGAGGCTCTGTTATCCGGGGAGTCTGCCCAATCCGGCCGGCAGCGTCCATGGCGAGCGATGCGCCAGGCCGCGAACGTTCGCTTCCGGAAGCGCGAACGGTCGTGCAGGAAGGATCCTGCACGGTGGCATCAACCATGCCCCGCCACCCTTCGTGCTGGCGGACCGGGGGTGCTGGTAGAATTGCGCGCTTTCCCCAGGCTTGCCTTCGCCATGTCCGACGCCCTCACCTACCGCGCCGCCGGCGTCGATATCGACGCGGGCAATGCCGTGGTCGAACGCATCAAGCCGCTGGTCAAGCGCACCTTCCGGCCCGAGGTGATGGGCGGACTGGGCGGTTTCGGCGGATTGTTCGACCTGGCCGGCCGCTACAAGGAGCCGGTGCTGGTTTCCGGCACCGACGGCGTCGGCACCAAGCTCAAGCTCGCCCAGCAGCTGGGCCGGCACGACACCATCGGCATCGACCTGGTCGGCATGTGCGTCAACGACGTGCTGGTGCAGGGTGCCGAGCCGTTGTTCTTCCTCGATTACTTCGCCACCGGCAAGCTGGACGTGGACACCACCGTGGCGGTGGTCGGCGGCATCGCCAGGGGCTGCGAGCTGGCCGGCTGCGCGCTGATCGGCGGCGAGACCGCCGAGATGCCGGACATGTACCCGCCCGGCGAATACGACCTGGCCGGCTTCACCGTCGGCGCGGTGGAAAAATCGCAACTGATGAGCGGCCAGGCCATCGTGGCCGGCGACGTGATCCTCGGCGTGGCCTCCTCCGGCCCGCATTCGAACGGCTATTCGCTGGTGCGCAGGATCCTCGAGCGCGCCGGCGCCACACCCGACAACGGGCGGCTGGAGCTCGACCTTGGTGGCGTCACGCTCGCCGACGCGCTGATGGCGCCGACCACCATCTACGTCAAGCCGATGCTGGAGCTGCTGAAGGGCCAGCCAGTGCACGGCATGGCGCACATCACTGGCGGCGGCTTGAAGGAAAACATCATCCGCGTGGTGCCCGAGGGCCTGGGCGTGGCGCTCGACGCCGACGCGATCGTGTTGCCGCCGGTGTTCGACTGGCTGATGCGCGAGGGCAAGGTGGCGCGCGAGGAAATGTGGCGCACGTTCAACTGCGGCATCGGTTTCACCGTGATCCTGCCGCGCGAGGCGATCGACGGCGCCGGCGCGCTGCTGGCGAAGCACGGGCTGGCCAGCCGCGTGATCGGCGAGGTAGTGCCGGCGCAGGGCGACGAGCGCGTCCACATCGGTTGAAACCCGCCAGCCGTTCGCGCTGAGCGTAGCGCAGCGAAGTCGAAGGGCTGCCTTCGGCTCCGTTCCCCGGATCCACGCTCGGCGTGAACGACACAGACAGATATGCCTTCCCCTCTTCGCATCGCCGTCCTCGCCTCCGGACGCGGCAGTAACCTCGCCGCGCTGCTGACCGCGCGCGATCGTGATGAACTGAAGGCCGAGTTCGTGCTGGTGGCCAGCGACAGGCCCGACGCCGGCGCGCTGCGCCTGGCCGAGGCGGCGGCCATCCCCACGCTGGTACTCGATCCGAAGGCCTACCCGGATCGCCGCGCGTTCGACCTGGAGCTGTTCGGCAAGCTCGCCGACAGCGGAGCCGAGCTGATCGTGCTGGCCGGTTTCATGCGCATCCTCGACGGCGAAGCGATCGCACCGTGGACCGGACGCATGCTCAACATCCATCCCTCGCTGCTGCCCAAATACCGCGGCCTGCATACGCATCGACGTGCTCTGGAGGCCGGCGACCTGGAGCACGGCGCCAGCGTGCATTTCGTGACCGCGGAACTGGACGGCGGCCCGGTGCTGGCACAAGCCGTGCTGCCGATCGAGCCTGGCGAAGACGAACAGCGCCTGGCCCAGCGCCTGCTGCCGCTGGAACATCGACTGCTGCCGGCGGTGGTCGCGTTGGTCGCGCAGCGGCGCCTGGTCTGGCGCGACGGCGGCCCGTGGCTGGATGGCGCACCGCTCGGCGCGCCGATGCGGCTCTCCACGCAGGGGCTGGAATCCGCCTGAACCCGAGGTTCAGCCAATGGCCGGCAGACTCGATCGCATGACACTTCCACGCCTGCTTCGCCTGGCCGCCGCACTGGTCCTGACCAGCGCCAGTGGCCTCGCCCTCGCCGCGCCGCCCCAGGCCTTCACTGCCACCTACCGCGTGCTGCGCGACGGCTCGCCGATGGGCGAGGCGACGGTGAGCCTGAAACCGTTGGGCAACGGCCAGTGGGAATACAGCAAGCACATACGCGGCACCTCGGGCCTCGCGGCCATGCTGGGCGCGAAGCTCGACGAGGTTTCGCACGTCCGCTGGAAAGGCGACGTGCCCGAGGCGGTCAGTTACGACTACCGGCTGGACGCGGCGATCAAGAGCAAGCGGCGCCATGTCACGGTGGACTGGGCCAAGCGGCAGGTGACCGTCGACGAGGGCAAGGGTGCGATCACCTATCCCGCGAAGCCGGGCATGGTCGAGCGCAACACCACGGCGCTGGCGATCGGCCTGGCGCTGCGCCATGGACAGCCGCAGATCGCGCTGCCGGTCGCGGTGAAGCAGGAGGTCGAGACTCAGCGCTTCAAGGTGTCCGGCAAGGAAAAGGTCACCGTGCCGGCCGGCAGCTTCGACGCCGTGCGGGTGGATCGTAGCGATGCCGATCGCGGTTTCAGTGCCTGGTATGTACCCGAGCGCTATCCGTTGCCGGTGAAGTTGTCGCAACACGATGGTGGCGACCTGACGATGGAGCTGGTCGGCTTCAGCCAGCGATAACCGCTCCAATGCCCGCGCGACCGTAGAAAGAAACGGAGCCGAACAGCCGGCAGGAGCCCACTTGTGGGCGATGCTCTTTTCCGTCGAGTGCATCGGGCCGAAAAGCATCGCCCATAAGTGGACTCCTGCAAGGCAGGGGGCACCGCGGGGACGCGCGGCGCCGTTCCAGCTCGCGACGTGCCCTCAGTTGGGCAGGCGGCGAATCCTGGCCCCGAGTACGCCGAGCTTTTCCTCGATGTTCTCGTAGCCGCGGTCGATGTGGTACACGCGGTCGACCGTGGTGTCGCCGCGGGCGACCAGCCCGGCCAGCACCAGGCAGGCGGAGGCGCGCAGGTCGGTGGCCATGATCGGCGCGCCACTCATGAAGTCCACGCCCTGGATGATCGCGGTGTTGCCTTCCAGGCGGATGTCCGCGCCCAGGCGCTTGAGTTCCTGCGCGTGCATGAAACGGTTCTCGAACACCGTCTCGGTGATCACGCCCACGCCCTCGGCCACGCAGTTGAGCGCGGTGAACTGTGCCTGCATGTCGGTGGGAAAGGCCGGGTACGGCGCGGTGACGATGTTGACCGCCTTCGGGCGGCGACCGCCCATGTCCAGTTCGATCCAGTCCGCGCCGGTGCAGATGTGCGCGCCGGCCTCGTCGAGCTTGGCCAGCACCGCGTCCATCGTGCCGGCGCGGGCGCCACGGGCACGTACCTTGCCGCCGGTCATCGCCGCACCGACGAGGAACGTGCCGGTTTCGATGCGGTCGGGCAGCACTTCGTATTCGGCGCCCTCCAGGCGCTCGACGCCGTGGATCACCAGCGTCGCCGTACCGATGCCTTCGATGCGCGCGCCCATCGCCACCAGGCAGTTGGCCAGGTCGACCACTTCCGGCTCCTGCGCGGCGTTCTCGATCACCGTGGTGCCGTCGGCCAGCGTGGCGGCCATCAGGATGTTCTCGGTGCCGGTGACGGTGACCATGTCCATGGCGATGCGCGCGCCCTTCAGGCGCTTGGCGCGGGCGCGGATGTAGCCGTTCTCCACGGTCACCTCGGCGCCCAGCGCCCGCAGGCCGCGGATGTGCTGGTCGACCGGCCGCGAGCCGATCGCGCAACCGCCGGGCAGCGACACCTCGGCCTCGCCGAAGCGCGCCACCAGCGGACCCAGCACCAGGATCGAGGCGCGCATCGTGCGCACCAGGTCATACGGCGCCACGTGGCTCTCGATGGTACGCGGATCGACGTGCATCTTCATGCGGTCGTCCAGCACCAGGTTGACGCCCATGCGGCCGAGCAGCTCGATGAAGGTGGTCACGTCGTGCAGGTGCGGCACGTTGGAGATGGTCACCGGGCCGTCGGCCAGCAGGCAGGCGGCGAGGATCGGCAGCACGGCGTTCTTGGCGCCGGAAATGGCGACTTCGCCGTGGAGCGGCTCGCCGCCGCTGATGAGGATTTTGGCCATGGATATGGGATTCGAGATTGGGGATTCGGGTTCGAAGGGCGCGGTACGGGCAGGACGGGTCGCTTTAACGATTCCCGAATCCCGATTCCCGAATCCCGGCTTCCTCGGGCGTCAACGTCTTCAGCGCCAGCGCATGGATCGCCCCGCCCATCAGCTCGCCCAGCGTGGCGTACACCATGCGATGCCGCGCCAGCGGCAGCTTGCCGGCGAACTGGCTGGCCACCACGGTGGCTTCGAAGTGCACGCCGTCGTCGCCGCTGACCTGCGCATTGGCGCCGGGCAGGCCGGTTTCGATCAGGGACTGGATGCGGGAAGGGTCCATCGGAAGGTCCATCGGCGGCGCACGGAGGTACGGATCCACAACGCTTGATGAATCCAACGCGCGGCCATATGACGTTAAAATGCGGATATGCCATGGTAATGGAAATCCCATGGCACAGAAATGCCAACGGCTTCGCGCCGCCCCCGACGAGACCCCATGAACGCACGCATCGCCCCGCCCGCCGCCAACCTGGATCCGGACGCCATCGCCCAGAGCGCGCGCACGGTGATCGCCACCGAGGCGGCCGCGATCCGTGCGCTGGAGCCGCGTGTGGACGCCAGTTTTGTCGAGGCCTGCCGGTTGATCCTGGCCTGCCGCGGGCGGCTGGTGGTCACCGGCATGGGCAAGTCCGGCCATGTCGGGCGCAAGATCGCCGCGACGATGGCTTCCACCGGCACGCCCTCGTTCTTCGTGCATCCGGGCGAGGCCAGCCACGGCGACCTGGGAATGATCCAGCCCGACGACGTGGTGCTGGCGCTGTCCAACTCCGGCGAAACCGATGAACTGCTGTTCATCCTGCCGGTGATCAAGCGCCAGGGCATTCCGCTGATCGCCATCACCGGCAATCCCAGATCCTCGCTGGCGCACCAGGCCGACGTGCACCTGGACGCCAGCATTTCCAGCGAAGCCTGCCCGTTGGGCCTGGCGCCCACCGCCAGCACCACCGCGGCGCTGGTGATGGGCGATGCGCTGGCGATCGCGCTGCTGGAAGCGCGCGGCTTCACCGCCGAGGATTTCGCCCGCTCGCACCCGGCCGGCAGCCTCGGTCGCCGCCTGCTGCTGCACATCAGCGACATCATGCACTCCGGCGAAGGCATCCCGATGGTCGCGCCGGGCACCAGCCTGACCGAAGCGCTGATGGAAATGACCCGCAAGCACCTGGGCATGACCGCGGTGGTCGATGCCGAACGCCGCCTGCTCGGCGTGTTCACCGACGGTGACCTGCGCCGCGCGCTGGACGACGAGGACGTCGACCTGCGTGGTGCCACCGTCGATGCACTGATGACGCGCGGCCCCAAGACCATTACCTCCGACAAGCTCGCCATCGAAGCGGCGCAGCTGATGGAGAAGCACCAGATCCACGCGTTGCTGGTGGTGGACCAGGCCCAGCGCGTGGTCGGCGCGCTGAACATTCACGACCTGCTGCGCGCCAGGGTCGTCTGATTTGTCTCGACAAATCGGACAAATCAGGCAAGGTCGCTTTTGACCTTCTTCCACGACAGTCCCCAACCGTGCCCACATCTTCCTACCTCACCAACCTTCCCCCCGCCCTCCTCGCCCGCGCCGCCGGCATCCGCCTGGCGGTGTTCGACGTCGATGGCACGCTCACCGACGGGCGGCTGTACTACGGCGAGGATGGCCGCGAGACCAAGGTTTTCTTCGTGCAGGACGGCCTGGGTCTCAAGCGCCTGCAAGTGCACGGTGTGCAGGTAGCGATCATCAGCGCGCGCATCAGCCATCCGGTGGCGCTGCGCGCCGAGGAACTGGGCATCACCCACGTCTACCAGGGCCAGGGCGACAAGCGCGCCTGCCTGATGGAACTGCTCGACGCACTGCAACTGGCGCCCGAGCAGGCCGCCTTCGTCGGTGACGACCTGCCCGACCTGCCCGCCATGCACGTGGTCGGGCTTGCCGTGGCGGTCGCCAACGCCCATCCGTGGGTGGCCGAGCGGGCGCACTGGACAACCAGCCGCGCCGGTGGCCAGGGCGGCGCGCGCGAGGTCTGCGACCTGATCCTGCATGCCCAGGGCAAGGCCGGCAACGAAAAGGAACGCTGGCGGTGAGGGAGTGGCTGCGCGACCGCCGCCTGGCGGCGGCTATCGTCGTGGTCGCGCTGCTGGCCGGTGCCGCGCAGCTGCTTTTCTGGTGGATCGGACCCGCGCCCACGGCCAACCAGATCGTCGGTCCGCCGCGCTCGGGCTACACGCTGACCGACTTCAAGCTGACCCAATACGGCATCGACGGCCTGCCGAGCTTCCTGATCGACGCGCCACGGCTGGAACGCCGCGAAGGCGACGCGTCGCTGTACATCAACGCCCCGCAGTTCCGACTGCCGTCGAACCAGCCGGCCGTGCCCGACTGGCGTGGGCACTCCCTGTACGGCTGGGTCAACCACAACGGCAGCCTGCTAAAGCTGCAAGGCCCGGTACACATGGAGCGGGCGGCCTTCGACGACACCGCCAGCACCACGATCGATACGGCCGACGTGACGGCCTGGCCCGAACAGAACCGCCTGCAGACCGCGGCACCGGCGCAGATGGTGCAGGGCGGCACTAGAATCCAAGGGATCGGCATGCGTGCCGACCTCAACGACAAACACCTGGAGCTGCTCGATGACGTCCATGCCACGTTCCCGCCCCGCCAGCATGCGCGCTAGTTGGGCGCTCGCGCTGCTGGGCCTGCTGGTGCTGGCGCCGGCCCAGGCCAAGCGCACCGATCGCGACCAGCCGATGGACGTGCAGGCTTCGCACTTCGACGGCTTCCGCAAGCCCGACAGCACCACCACGCTCAAGGGCAACGTGGTGATCACGCAAGGCTCGCTGAAGGCCACCGGCGACCTGGCCAAGGTGCACTTCGACGCCAACGCCGAGATCGACAGCGTGCTGCTCACCGGCAGTCCCGCCCACCTCCAGCAGCTGGACGACAACGGCAACCTGATGCAGGGCGAAGCGGCCAGCATCGACTACAAGGTGGCCAGGGACTTCGCGGTGCTCGAGGGCAACGCCTCGATCACCCAGCAGGGGCGCGGCGAAGCGCATGGCGACCGGCTCACCTACAACACCCAGACCAGCGAGATGACCGGCGACAGCGGCGGTGACGGCCGCGTGCACATGATTTTCAAACCCAAGCCGCGTGCCAGCGCGCCAGCCCCTGCGACGTCGGCCGGCAGCACTCCGGCGCCCGCCACCAGCACCGCCGTGCCGGCACCCGCCACCAGCAGCGGGCAGCCCTGACCGATGCTCGCTGCCGAAGGCCTGCAGAAACGCTACCGCTCGCGCCAGGTCGTGCGCGATTTCGGATTCTCGATCCGCCAGGGCGAAGTGGTCGGCCTGCTCGGCCCCAACGGCGCCGGCAAGACCACCTGCTTCTACATGGTGGTGGGCCTGGTCGAGGCCGACGGCGGCAGCATCCGGCTGGACCGCCAGGACATCACCGACCTGCCCATGCATGCCCGCGCGCGCATGGGCATCGGCTACCTGCCGCAGGAAGCGTCGGTGTTCCGCCGGCTGAGCGTGGCCGACAACATCATGGCGGTGCTCGAGCTGCGCGAAGGGCTGGACGCGCGCCAGCGCAACGAGCAACTCGAAAGCCTGCTGGATGAGTTGAAGATCGCCCACATCGCCGACCAGAAAGGCATCAGCCTGTCCGGCGGCGAGCGCCGCCGCGTCGAGATCGCCCGCGCGCTGGCCGCGCAGCCGCGCTACATGCTGCTGGACGAACCGTTCGCCGGCGTCGACCCGATTTCCGTCGGCGAGATCCAGCGCATCGTGCGCCACCTGAAGGAACGGGGCATCGGCGTGCTGATCACCGACCACAACGTGCGCGAGACGCTGGGCATCTGCGACCGCGCCTACATCCTCAACGACGGCGAAGTGCTTTCGCGCGGCACGCCGGCGCACATCCTGGCTGACGAGAAGGTGCGCGAGGTCTACCTGGGGCGTGAATTCAAGCTGTGACGCGAGGCGGGCCGGCGCCCGCCGCGACTATGGTCGCATCACAGCCGCCGGGGTAGGATGACCGCAGACTCCCTCCCCACGGCTGGCATGAAACCCGGGCTCCAGTTCCGACTCAATCAACAGCTGACCCTGACGCCGCAGTTGCAGCAGGCGATCCGGCTGTTGCAGCTCTCGCAGCTGGAACTGGAAGTGGAATTGCGGCAGATCGCCGAAGGCAATCCGCTGCTCGAGTTCGAAGAGGAGACCCTCGCGGACGAAGCCGAGGAAGACGGTTTCGCCGCGGCCCCCGCCGAAGCATCCACGGCCGAACGCGACGTCGACGACGGCGCCGACTGGGCCGAGGCCGACACGCCCGTCGAAACCCCGATCGACTTCTCGCTCAGCGGCAGCGCCGGCGGCCCGGGCAGTCGCGGCGAGGAGGATTTCGAGCCGCAGAACGCCGCGCCCGAAACGTTGCAGGAACACCTGCTGTGGCAGTTGAACCTGACTCCGCTGGGCGCCCGCCAGCGGCTCATCGCCACCATCATCATCGACGCACTCAACGCCGACGGCTACCTGGCCGAAGGCATCGAGGGCGTACTGGCCGCGCTGCCGGCCGACCTGGATGCCAGCATCGAGGAAATCGAAGCGGTGCGACGGCAGTTGCAGCGCTTCGATCCCACCGGCATCGCCAGCCTCGACCTGCGCGATTGCCTGCGCGTGCAGCTCGAGCAGTTCGACGCCGCCACGCCGCAGCGCGAGCTGGCCATGCAGATCGTCAGCGGCGAGCTGGAGTTGCTGGCCCGCAACGACATCGCCAAGCTGGCGCGCAAGCTGCGCGCCGGTGAAGAGGATGTCGCCGCCGCCGCACTGCTGATCCGCAGCCTCGACCCGCGCCCGGGCGCAGGGCTCGACGCCACGCCGGTCGAATACGTCGCCCCGGACGTCTATGCCTTCAAGGAAGGCAGCCGCTGGAGGGTCAGCCTCAATCCCGACTGCCAGCCGCGACTGGGCCTGAACCAGCACTACTGCAGCCTGATCGCGCAGGCGCGCGGCGAGGACGCCAGCTGGATGCGCGGCCAGCTGCAGGAGGCGCGCTGGTTGATCAAGAGCCTCGAATCGCGCGCCGAGACGCTGCTGAAGGTGGCCGATGCCATCGTGCGCCGGCAGAGCGCCTTCCTCGACTACGGCCCCGAAGCGATGCATCCGCTGGTGCTGCGCGAGGTAGCCGAAGAGGTCGGCATGCACGAGTCGACCATCTCGCGCGTGACCACGCGCAAATACATTCACACGCCGCGCGGTACCTTCGAGCTCAAATACTTCTTCTCCAGCGGCGTTTCCACCGAGGACGGTGGCGGCGCCTCGGCCACCGCCATCCAGGCCATGATCAAGAAGCTCATCGACGCGGAGGACTCACGCAAGCCGCTGTCCGACCAGGCCCTGGCCGAGGAACTCAACGGCAAGGGCATCCAGGTCGCACGCCGGACGGTTGCCAAGTATCGCGAAGCCTTGCGCATCCCTAGTTCCAGCGAGCGCCAGCGCGCTGGCTGAACGGGGGACTTGGAACCGGCAAGAACGCTCCCATAGGAAGGAAAGACCGACGTGCCGCCAGCAGAGGGGCACGCCGAACCCGCCGCCCCCGGCGGCCTGTACCAGAGGAGGCGAACCATGCAGTTCCAACTCACCGGCCAGCAGATCGAAGTCACCCCCGCCCTGCGTGCGCATGCCACGTCCCGGCTCGATCGCCTGACCCGCCTCGATGAGAAATGCACCGGCCTGAGCATGGTGCTGTCGCTGGACAAACTGCAGCACTGTGCGGATGCGACCCTCACCACCAATGGCGCCGCCCTGCACGCGGCAGCGTGCGGGGCCGACATGTATGCCTCCATCGACATGGTGTTCGACAAGCTGGCGGCGCAGCTTCGCCGCCACCGGGAGAAGGTGACCGACAAGCACCCGCAGGAAGCACGCGACGCCCGGCAATTCGGCTGACGGTGGTACAGGAGCAACCGAGACCCGCCCTGGTGGCGGGTCTTTTTTTGTTCGCGCCGGGAGGTGCTCATCGGTCCCCCGACCCCGCACCTACCGAGGGAAAGAACCAAAGGCTCGCGCCCGGGCGGACGGCGGCGGCCCTGCGACACCGCCTCCAGCCGCCGCCGCCCGCCCCCGGCCGCATAGCTGGCACAATGCCGCTGTCGCACGCTCGCAGGAAGCTGGTTTTGGAACGTCTCACCGCACGACAACTTTTCGACGGCGTCCACGAACGCATGGGGTTGCGCTGGGTGTCGGGCATGCGTGGCGAAGGGCGCGTGATCGAGCCCGGCGCCACCGCCACGCGCCGCCCGTCGCTGATCGGCTACCTGAACGTGATCTACCCCAACAAGGTGCAGATCATCGGTACCGAGGAGCTCAACTGGCTGGACGGTCTGGACTCGCGCCAGCGCTGGGAGGCGATGCACAAGATCGCCGCCTACCAGCCGGTGGCGCTGATCGTGACCAAGGACCAGACCATCCCTTCGGACCTGCGCGAAGTGGCCGAGGAAACCCACACGCCGCTGTGGATCAGCGCCAAGCGCGGCCATGAACTGCTGACCTGGATGCAATACCACCTGGCGCGCATGCTGGCGCCGCGGCTCACCCTGCACGGCGTGTTCCTGGAGGTGTTTTCCATCGGTGTGCTGATTACCGGCGAGTCCGGTTCCGGCAAGAGCGAACTGGCACTGGAACTGATCAGCCGCGGCCATCGCCTGGTTGCCGACGATGCCACCGAATTCACCCTGATTGCGCCGGACGTGATCGACGGCACCTGCCCCGAACTGCTGCAGGACCTGCTTGAGGTGCGTGGCCTGGGCGTGCTCAACGTACGCGAGATGTTCGGCCACACCGCCGTGAAGCATTCCAAGTACCTGCGCCTGGTGGTGCACCTGAAGCCGCTGCGCGAGGGCGAGGACATCGACGCGGCGACGCGCCTGACCGGCGATACCAGCCACCGCGAGATCCTGGAAGTGGCGGTGCCGATGATCACCATCCCGGTGGCCCCCGGCCGCAACCTGGCGGTACTGGTGGAGGCGGCGGTGCGGCACCATATGCTCAAGAGCAAGGGCATCGATCCCGCACAGACCTTTATCGACCGCCAGGCGCACCAGATGCGCCGGCTTCCGCCATGGTGAACCCAGTGAGCACCAACGACCCGACCCTTCCCCACGACCAGCCCGACCCGAACGCGGTGCACCTGGTGGTGCTCACGGGCATGTCCGGCGGCGGCAAGACCGTTGCGCTGCGCGCGCTGGAGGACCTGGAGTTCTATTGCGTCGACAACCTGCCCAGCGGGCTGCTGCCGCAGCTCGTGCAATCGGTGCGCCAGGACGGCGGCGGCCGCCGCCGTCGCATCGCCGTGGGCGTGGACGTGCGCAACCGCGGCGAGGATTTCGAGCACATGCCGCTGGTGCTCTCGGAACTGGCCGACGCTGGCGTACACGTGCACCTGGTGTTCATCGACTGCCGCGACGACGTGCTGATCAAGCGCTTCTCCGAGACCCGCCGCCGCCATCCGCTGGCACGCCGCGGGGTGTCGCTGGCCGACGCCATCGCCGAGGAACGCCGCCTGCTGCGCCCGCTGGTCGGCATCGCCGAGAAGGTGATCGATTCGAGCGACCTCAACGTGCACCAGCTGCGCCGGATGATCGCCACCGGCTATGCGGCGGCCACCGAGGGACTGACGCTGATGTTCCAGTCCTTCGCCTTCCGTCGCGGGCTGCCGCTGGACTCGGATTTCGTGTTCGACGCGCGTTGCCTGCCCAATCCGCACTGGCAGCCCAAGCTGCGCCCGCTTTCGGGCAAGGACGCGCCCGTGCGCGATTTCCTCGAGGCCGACCCGATGGTCAGCGAGTACTTCGCCGACACCGCGCGCTGGCTGGATGCCTGGCTGCCGCGCTTCGAGCAGGACGACCGCAGCTACGTCACCATCTCGGTCGGCTGCACCGGCGGCCGGCACCGCTCGGTGTACCTGGTCGAGCGGCTGTCCCGGCACTTCCGCGCCAAGCGCGAAGGCGTGCTGACCTTCCACCGCGAGCTCGAATGAACACGCCCGCATCCCCACGCACCGGCAAAAGCGCACCTGTGCGCGACCGCCACGCCGGCTTTGCGCAGGCGTCCCGGCGCGCCGTCGCATTCCGGTTGCGCACAGGTGCGTTCCTGCAGAAGGGCGCCGCGACGGTTGCCGCCCAACCGGCCGGGTTCTACCCATGAGCGTCGGCGTACTCCTGATGACCCACGAGGCCGTCGGCAAGGCACTGATCTCCGCCGCGCACCACGTCATGCCCAAGCTGCCGCTCAAGGTCGAGGCGGTGGAGGTGCCGGCGCACGCCGACCCCGACGTGATGCGCACGCTCACCGCGCACCACGCACGCGAACTGGACCAGGGCGACGGCGTGCTGGTGCTGGCCGACCTGTACGGCGCCACGCCCTGCAACATCGGCCTGTCGCTTACGGCGCTGGGGGTACGGTTGCGTTGTGTGTCCGGGCTCAACCTTCCCATGCTGCTGCGCGTGCTCAACTACGCCGAGAAGCCGCTGGACGAACTTGCACAGGTGGCCGCCCATGGCGGCCGCGGGGGAATCTTCATCGATCATGCTTGAACAAGACCTGGTGGTCTCCAACAAACTCGGCCTGCACGCGCGCGCCTCGGCCAAGCTGGTGCAATTGGTGCAAGGGCTGAAATCCACGGTGTGGCTTGTCAGCAGGGGCCGCGAGGTCAACGCGCAGAGCATCATGGGCGTGATGATGCTCTCGGCCGGCATGGGCACCCCGCTCACCGTCCGCGCCGAAGGTATCGACGAGGCCGAGGCCATCGCCGCCGTCGTGGCGCTGTTCGAGCGCAAGTTCGATGAGGGCGCGTGAGATGACGGGATCCGGCATTCGTGATCCCGGATGTGCAGACGCCGTGCGCCGCGGGTGCCGGCAGGCGTTGCCGCCGTCCGCTTTGCCGAATCCCATTGCCCACCGAGCCACCCCATGAGAGAGCTGCTGCCCGGTACCGCCGCATCCAGGGGCATGGCCCTGGGACGCGCGCGGCTGGTGCAGCCAAGCCGCTATCTCGTCGATACGCGGCCGCTGGCCGAGGACGAGATCGAGGGTGAGCTGGACAACCTCCACCGCGCGCTCGACACCGCGCGGCTGGAACTGCATGAACTGCGCGGCCGCCTGCATGGCGCGCTGGCACGCGAGGTCAACGAATTCATCGACGCGCACAGCTTGCTGCTGGACGACAAGGAGCTGCTGCGCGGGCTGGACGACCTGATCCGCATCGGCCACTACCGCGCCGGCGTGGCGCTGAAGAAGCAGCGCGACCGTCTGGCCAAGGTGTTCGAGGCCATGGACGACCCCTATCTGCGCAGCCGCCGCGAGGACGTCGACCAGGTCATCAACCGGGTGATCTCGGCGCTACAGCGCCAGACCAGCCGCGAGGAGCGCAAGCTCGCCGCGCGCGTGGGCGAGATCCTGGTCGCCGATACCATCGCGCCGGCGGACATGGCACACCTGGTCGGCAACGGTTTGCTGGGCGTGGTGGCAAGTTCGGGCAGCGCCTACTCGCATAGCGCGATTCTGGCACGCAGCCTGGACCTGCCGATGCTGGTCGGCGCGCGCGATGCGCTGGCCACCATCCACGACGACGACCTGATCCTGCTCGATGCCGAGCGCGGCGAGACCATCGTCCATCCCACCGCGCAGGACCTGGCGCGCTACCGCGCCTGGCAGCGCGAGGCAGCCGCCGAAGGCCGGCGGCTGGCCAAGCTCGCCAACGCGCCCACGCGCACCCGCGACGGCGTGCCGGTCAGGCTTTTCGCCAACGCCGAGACCTCCACCGACATAGCGCTTGCGCGCGCCCGCGGTGCCGACGGCGTGGGCCTGTACCGCACCGAATTCCTGTTCCTCAAGCACAAGGGGCTGCCCTCCGAGGACGAGCAGTTCAATGCCTACCGCGACCTGGTGCTGGGCATGGGCGGCCTGCCGGTGACCATCCGCACGCTGGACCTGGGCGCGGACAAGGCCGACGCCGCCGGCCTGGCCCTGCGCGGCGAGGACAACCCGGCGCTGGGCGTGCGCGGCGTGCGCCTGTCGCTGCGCTACCCGGCGGTATTCACCACCCAGATCCGCGCCATCCTGCGCGCCGCCTGCTACGGCCCGGTGCGCGTGCTGGTGCCGATGGTCACCCAGCCGGACGAGCTGATCGCCGTGCGCACGCTGTTCAAGCTGGCCCGCGAGGACCTGCAGCACGAGAACGTGGACCTGCCGGAAAAGCTGCCGCTGGGCGCCATGGTCGAAGTCCCCGCCGCCGCGCTCAACGTGCGTGCGCTGCTGGAACACGCCGACTTCCTGGCCATTGGCACCAACGACCTCGCGCAGTACGTGCTTGCCGCCGACCGCGGCAACGACGGCCTGGAAAACATCTACAACCCGCTGCAGCCGGCACTGCTGCGCCTGATCGCCTACGTCATCGCCGCCGGACGCCGCGCGAACAAGCCGGTGAGCCTGTGCGGCGAAATCGGCGGCGACGTCAACTTCACCGCCCTGCTGCTGGCTTTGGGCCTGTGCGAATACAGCATGCACCCCAGCCAGATCCTGCACGTGCGCGACCGCCTGGCCACGCTCGACCACGCCACGCTGCGTCGCCACGCCCCGCGGCTGATCCGCGCCCACACCCACGAGGACGTCGAGGCGCTGCTGGCGCAACTGGCCGAACAGGCCACGGACCCCTCGTAGGTACCTGCTGGCGAGGGGTTGCAGGACGAAAAAGGCCCGCATCGCTGCGGGCCTTTTCATCTGCGCCGACGTGACCTTTAGAACGGAATATCGTCGTCATCGAAGCTGCCGCCGCTCTCGGCCGGCGCTGGTGCGTTCTGGCGCGGGGCGTTGCCGTAATCGTTGCCGCCGCGCGACTGGCCACCACCGTAGCCGCCCTGGCGCTGGCCACCGCCCTGCGGACGCTCGCGGTAGCCGCCACCGCCGCCACCGCCGCCGCCTTCACCCATGCCGCCGAGCATCTGCATGTCGTTGGCGATGATGTCGGTGGAGTACTTCTCCACGCCGGCCTTGTCGGTGTACTTGTCGGTGCGCAGCGAACCTTCGATGTAGACCTGGCGGCCCTTCTTCAGGTATTCGCCGGCGATCTCGGCGAGCTTGCCGAACATCTTCACGCGGTGCCACTCGGTGCGTTCCTGCTTTTCGCCGGACTGCTTGTCGGTCCATTGCTCGGACGTGGCCACGCTGAGGCTGCACACCGGGGTGCCACCGCTGGTGTAGCGGACTTCCGGGTCCGCGCCCAGGTTGCCGACGATGATGACCTTGTTGATGCCGCGTGCCATGGGAATTCCTCGCTGTGCTGGCGGCCGGCGCGGGCGCCCGCCTTGTCATGGGTTCGCCGGCGCGGGGCCGGCGGCTCGACCCCTATCATAGCTGCCCGATCCCGCCGCGCACGCGGGCCGCTGTGAGACTTCGCCGCGCCGCGTTGAGCGAATCGGCCAGCGCCGGGGCGTCAGGCGACCTGCCCGGCGGCATCGAGCGCGGCGATGCGCCTGGCGCCGAACGCGACCAGCGGCAGCCACAGCAGCGTGGCGGCAGCCGCGCACAGGAACACGCCGCTGACCCCCAGCCGGCCCAGTGCGATGCCACCGATGGCGCCGCCGACGAAGGCGCCGATGAACTGGCTGGTCGAGTAGGCCCCCATCGCCGCGCCGCGCAGGTGCGCCGGCGCCAGCCGCGAGACCAGGCTCGGCAGCGCCGCCTCCAGCAGGTTGAAGGCCGAAAAGAATGCTGCCGCCGACACGCCCAGCCAGGCCAGGTGGCCACCGGACTGCGCAAATCCCAGCAGCGCCAGCCCGATCGCCGCCACGCACACCAGCGCGATGCGCAGGCTCTGGCCGATCTCCTTCATGCGATGCATTGAGGCCCCCATCACCAGGGCGGCGATCGTCATCACCGGCAGGTACAGCTCCCAGTGCCGTTCCACCGGCAGGTGCAGCCGCTCGACCAGCAGCAGCGGCAGCCCCACGAAACTGGCGGTCAGCAGCAGGTGCAGGAAAAACACCGACCCGTTGAGTACCATCAGCCGGCGGTCCCGCAGCATCGCCAGGACCCCGCCCAGGTTCGCCGCGGCGGGCGCCCGTGCCCGCTCGGGCGTGGGCACGATCAGCCATAGCAGCACCAGCGACGCCAGCGCCAGCAGCGAGGTGGCGCCGAACAATCCGGGCAGGCCGGCGACCGCTTCCAGCGGCGGTCCCAGGATCAGCGCCAGCAGGAACGCCACGCCGATCGAGACGCCGATGATCCCCATCACCTTGCCGCGCTGCTCCTCGCGGGTCAGGTCGGCCGCCAGCGCGGTGCCGGCGCCGGCCACCGCGCCCATGCCCTGCAGTGCGCGGCCGAGCACGATGCCCACCAGCGTGTGCGACAGCGCCGCCACCAGCCCGCCGACCGCGAAGATCAACAGGCCGATGGTGATCGCCGGCTTGCGCCCGACCCGGTCGGACAGCAGCCCCAGCGGAATCTGCAGCAATACCTGGCCCAGCCCGTACACACCCAGCGCCAGGCCGATCAGCAGGCCGGTGGCATCGGGCATCTGTTTGGCGTAAAGGGAGAACACCGGCATGATCAGGAACAGCCCGAACAGGCGCAGGCTGATCACGCAAGCCAGGGTCAGCGCACTGCGGCGCTCGAGGGGCGAGAGCTTGCTCACCGGGACGGCGGGGGGCGGAAAGGCATGGGCGCATTATACGTAGCGCCTCACGGACTCACTTGCGGCGCCATGTCGCGCCGCCGCTCGGCCAAGCGGTGGCCCTATAATCGCCCGTCTTGCCCTCCCCGGACAGCCATGCAACCGATGCCCGCCGACGCCAGCCGAACCGCCGACTTCGCCGCCGTGCGCGAACTGGCCGCCGCCGACATGCAGCGCGTCGACGCGCTGATCCGCGCGCGGCTGGCATCCGACGTGGTGCTGATCAACCAGATCGCCGACCACATCATCGCCGGCGGCGGCAAGCGACTGCGCCCCATGCTCCACGTGCTGGCCGCCGGCGCCGCCGGCTACGCGGGCGCGCAGCACATCAAGCTGGCCGCGGTGATCGAGTTCATCCATACCTCCACGCTGCTGCACGACGACGTGGTCGACGAGTCCGACCTGCGCCGCGGGCGCAAGACCGCCAATGCCCTGTGGGGCAACGCCGCCAGCGTGCTGGTGGGCGACTTCCTCTACTCGCGCTCGTTCCAGTTGATGGTGGAGCTGGACGACATGCGGGTGATGCGCATCCTCGCCGACACCACCAACACCATCGCCGAGGGCGAGGTGCTTCAACTGCTCAACATCGGCAATGCCGACGTGGACGAGGCCGCGTACCTGGCGGTGATCGAACGCAAGACCGCGGTGTTGTTCGCCGCCGCCACCGAACTGGGCGGCCTGTTGGGCGGCCTGCCGGCCGACCGCGTCGCCGCGCTGCGCCGCTATGGCATGGAGCTGGGCTACGCCTTCCAGATCGCCGACGACCTGCTCGACTACACCAGCGACGCCGACACCCTGGGCAAGAACGTCGGCGACGATCTGGCCGAGGGCAAGCCGACCTTGCCGGTGATCTACGCGCTCAAGCACGCGACCGCCGAGGAAACGCAGGCGATGCGCCAGGCGATCGAGCACGGCGACCTCAGCGCACTGGACCGCGTACTCGCCACGATCCGCCGCAGCGGCGCACTGGAGCGCACGCACGAGCGCGCGGTGGCGCACGCCGACGCCGCACGCGCCGCGCTGGCCGCCCTGCCCGCCTCGCCCTATCGCGAGGCGCTCGATGCGCTGGCCGCCTACGCGGTCGAGCGCCGCGCTTAAGGCGCATGCGCGGCGTGCCACCGGCCGCCGCGACACGTCCGCCACAGGGCGCGGCGTCTTTACCCGATTGCCGCTGATCCCTATGGCTCGCCGTCCGACCAAGCCACAGCCGCACCACCGCAGCCGAAGTATCCTGGCCACCGCGCTGCTGATGCTGGTCCTGCTGGCGCCCTGCGCCCTTCGCGCCGCCACGGCACCGCCCCCACCGTCCGGCTGGGCGCGCTGGGACAGCCCCGCCTTCCAGCATCTGACCGTGCGTGATGGCCTGCCACACGCCACCACGACCGCCTTCGCGCAGGACTCGAAGGGCCTGATGTGGATCGGCACCTTCGGCGGCCTGGTGCGCTACGACGGCTACCGCGTGCAGGTGTTCCGCCAGACGGGGGACAACAGCGGGCCGCCGGACAACTACATCCGCGTGCTGCAGACGGCCGCCGACGGCAGCCTGATCGTCGGCACGTCCTCCGGCGGGCTGGCGCGGTTCGATCCGCATGGCAACCGTTTCGACGTCTACGACGCATCGCCCGCGCATGGCACCGGCCCGCGCATCCTGGCGCTTGCGCCGGACGTCGCGGGCGGCTTCTGGATTGGCAACCAGAACGGGCTCAGCCATCTGCGCGCGGACCTGCACACCATCGAGCGCTCGCCACCGGATGCCGGGCTGCCCCCGCCCGGCGTGCCCGTGTTCTCGGTACGACAGGACCACCGCGGCAACCTGTGGGTCGGTAGCGGCCAGGGCCTGTACCTGCGCCGCGCCGGCGCCGCACGATTCGTCCGCTTCGACACCGGCGACACGCCGGCGCGGCGCGTGCTGGCCGCGGACATCTGGGCATTGCGCGAGGACCCGGCCGGCAACCTGTGGGTCGGCAGTGGCACCCGCGGCGTGGCGGTGATCGGCCCGCGCGGCCAGGCGCACGTGCCGGCCGGGCTGGACGGCGACGCGCCGGCGATCCAGCACCGCACCATCCGCGACATCCTGGCCACCGCCGACGGGCGGATGTGGATCGCCACCGATGGTGTGGGCATCGCCGTGTACGACCCGGCCAGCGGCGCACTGAACACCCTGCGGCACGACAACGCGCGTCCCGGTTCGCCAGGCGGCAACATCGTGCGCGCGCTGTTCCTGGACCGCTCCGACGGGTTGTGGGCAGCCACCGAGATCGACGCCTCGCGCTGCGACACGCGCCCGACCATCGTGCATACGCTGGACGGCCTGGCGCTGTCCGGCCAGTCCGAAGCGGGCTTCGACGAGAACGTGCGCAGCGTGCACACCGGCCACGATGGCGTGGTCTGGCTTGGCTTCAATCGCGGCCGCATCGCCGCGGTCGATCCCCGCAGCGGGCGCATCCGCCGGCTGACCCTGGGCGGCGCGCAGCAGGACCAGGACGTGCGCGCGATCGCCACGCTCGCCGACGGACGCATCGTGGCCGGCGCGCGCGGGCTGGTCACGATCGATCCGGTGTCGCTGGCGGTCCGTCCGTGGCCGATCGCCGACCTCGACACTCGGCCGATCCTGGCGCTGGCGCGCTGGCGCGATGCATTGCTGGTGGGCACCTACAACGGCCTCTACCGGATCGACCGCGACGGGCAGGTCACGCATGACCTGCACGCGCCCGGCGACCCGCGCAGCCTGGTCGACAACCAGGTGCGCAACATCGCCCCGCTGCCCGACGGCAGCGTGTGGATCGCCACCAGCGGCGGCATCAGCATCCTGCGTCCAGGCGCGCACGGCTTCGACAACCTCGTGCACATCGACGGCGATCCGGAGAGCCTGCCGCAGAACTACACCGGCTCGATCGTCACGGCGCACGGGCGCATCTGGATCGGCACCTACGGCGGGCTTGCCTCCACCCCGGCCGCGCCGCCCGGCCCCCGCGGCTACCGCTTCGAAGTGCTGCGCGGCAGCGACGGCCTGGGCAGCGACAACGTCGCCAGCGTGCTGGCCGACCGCCAGGGCCGGTTGTGGATCGCCACCGCCAGCGGGCTGGCCGTCTACGAGCCCGGGCGCGGGCGCATCCGCAGCCTGGGCGAACGCGACGGCCTCGCCGCGCGCTTCTACAACCACCGCACCGCCACGCTGGGGCCTTCCGGCGAACTGCTGTTCGGCGGCCTCGGCGGCCTCACCGCGATCGACCCGGCGCCGCAGGCGCGCCCGCGCCAGCCCGATGCGCCACTGGCGGTGACCGAGGCCCGACGCGACGGCATCCCGCTGCCCTACGCCGCGCTGCCGACCGCGCAGCGGCCACTGCGCCTGGATGGCGTGCACGCGCTGCGGCTGGACTTCGCCTTGCTCGACTACACCGCCAGCGCCGACGTGCGCTACCGCTATCGCCTGGATGGCTTCGACGCGCAGTGGACCGGACTCGATGCCGGCGTGCCGCCGGCCGCCGCGTTCACCAACCTCCCCGGCGGCAGCTACCGATTGTGGCTGCAGGCGGCCATCCCCGGCCTGCATGCCCGCACGGTGCAGAGCGTGATCCCGATCGAAGTGCGCGGACGCTGGTATGAGCGCGGCTGGGTGCGCCTGGCGCTGGCCCTGTGCGGTGTCGCGTTGGTCTACCTGCTGGTACGCCTGCGCACGCGCTATCTGCTCGCCCGCGCCAACCGCCTCGCGCGACTGGTGCAGGAACGCACGCGCGAGTTGCAGGAAGCCAACGAGCGCCTCAACCGCCTGGCCGGTATCGACGAGCTGACCGGCCTGCTCAACCGCCGCGAACTGATGCACCAGGTGGAGCTGGCGCGCGAACGGGCCCTGAGCGACGGCACGCCGCTATCGATCCTGATGCTCGACCTGGATGCCTTCAAGGCACTCAATGACACCCACGGGCACCAGGCCGGCGATGCCGCGCTGCAGGCTGCCGCCGCGCGCGTGGCGGCACTGTGCACGGGCGCGGACAGGCTTGGCCGCTATGGCGGCGAGGAGCTGATGGCGGTGCTTCCGGCGACCGACCTGGCCGCGGCGCTGCCGCGTGCCGAGGCGATGCGGCTGGCCATCGAAACGGCGGCGCTGGAGTGGGCCGGGGCACCGCTTCCATTGACTACCAGTATCGGCGTCGCGCAACTGGAGGCGGGCGAACGCACGCACGAACTGGTCGCGCGCGCCGACGCTGCGCTCTACCGGGCCAAGCGCAGCGGCCGCAACCGCGTCGCCGCCGCACCGTAGGCACGGCGCTCGCAGACGCTGCGCCGGACGCCGCGGGGCGGACTTCTTCCACCGCTCCGCACAACACGGCCGGCCGGCTGAAGCCCACTCTGCTGCATACGGCGACTGGCGCGATTACGACCGGTTGGCGAAAGCCGCGTCCAGCCAGTCGTGCATCATGCGATAGCTGCGTGCGGCGGCGCGGGCGTCGTACTTGCAACCCGACGAGTTCTCACCCATCTCGGTGAAGCAGTGCACCGCGTTGCCGAGCACCACGAACTGCCAGTCGGCATCGCTGGCGCGCATCTCGTCCATGAACGCATCCGCATCCGGCATGGTGCCCTTGTCGTCGGCGCCGTTCAGCGCCAGCACGCGCGCCTTGAAATTGTCCGGCAGCGCCGGCTGGCCCGCGGCCAGCCCGCCGTGGAAGGACACCACGGCGGCCACGTCGGCCCCGCTGCGTGCCAGGTCCAGCACGGCCGAACCACCGAAACAGAAGCCGATCGCGCCGAGCTCGCCGGTATCCAGCGGCGCGCTACCTGCCTGCGCCTTCAGTTGTGCCAGTGCCGTGTTCACGCGCCGGCGCATCAGCGCGCGATCGGCGTAAAGCGGCTGGACCGCCGCCCTGGCCTGCTCGTCGCTGCTCGGACGCACGTCCCGGCCGTACATGTCGGTCAGCAGGATCACGTACTTCTTGCCGGCGATCATTTCGGCCTTGCTGATCGCCTGGTCATTCACGCCATACCAGTTGGGCACCATGACCAGGCCGGGACGCTTGCCGGCAGCCGCGTCGTCGTAGACCAGCACGCTGTGGAAACGGGTACCGCCGTCGGTCCATTCCACCGCGCGGTGCACCATCTTCGCCGAGGCGGCGAAGGCCAGGGAGAGCAAAAGCAAGGCGAACAGGATGCGACGCATGGCAGCGGCTCCGGTTAGGTTGGGCTGGCGCTCCGCGCCGGATTCCACGGGCATCCGGCCCGCAGTTGCGTATCAGCGCCCGGCGGCGTGCGCGGCAAGCCGGCGCTTGAGCGGCGCCAGGCGGTCGACCAGCCTCACGCCCAGTGCGCGCGCGGCCACCAGCGGTGGCGCCTGCCAGGCGTAGATGCGCGCCAGCGCATCGAAGCCACGGGCATCCAGCGTGTCGGCACTGTGGCGGCGACGCGCATAGCGGCGCAACACGTGCGGCGCGGCGATGTCGCGACCGGCCGCGCGCGCGGCCACCAGCGTGTCGCGCAGCTCGGCCACGTCGCGCAGGCCCAAGTTGACGCCCTGGCCGGCCAGCGGGTGCACCGCGTGCGCCGCGTCGCCCAGCAGCACCAGGCGCTCGGCCTGGTAGCGGTCGGCCAGTTGCAGCTTGAGCGGGAACGCGGCGCGGCGGGTGGTCGAGAGCACCGGTCCCAGCCGGAAATCGCTGGCCACGCCGAGTTCGGCGCAGAACGCCGCATCGTCCAGCGCAAGCACGCGCTGTGCCTCGGCCTCGGGCAGCGACCACACGATCGAGCTGCGTCCATCGGCCAGCGGCAGCAACGCCAGCGGGCCGCCGGGCAGGAAACGCTGCCATGCGGTGTGCTGGTGCGGCCGCTCGGTGGCCACGTGCGCGACCACGCCGCGCTGGCCGTAGTCGTGCCCATGCGTTTCCAGGCCGGCGAGTTGGCGCAACGGCGAGCCGGCGCCGTCGGCGGCGACCAACAGGCGGGCTGAAAGGCCGGGATTCGGGATTCGGGATTCGGGATTCGAAAGCCCATCACCCGCCAGATCGAGGGTGATGCGGTCGGCGTGGGCCTGGAAGCCGGTCACTTGTGCCGGGCAGTGGCGTTGTACGCCGGCGGCCTCCAGTGCCTGCCACAGCGTCCACTGCACCAGGCTGTTCTCGGCAATCCAGCCAAGCCAGGCGCGGCCTTCGGCGGTGGCGTCGAATTCGATGGCCGCGCCGCTGCGTGCGTCCCAGACGTGCATGCGCGCGTAGGATGCGGCGCGACGTTCGCGGATGGACGCCCAGACGTCCAGACTGTCAAGCAAGGCAACCGACGAGGGCGCCAGGCCGACCACGCGCAGGTCGACCTCGTCTTCGGCCCGCCAGGGGGCCGGTGGACGGGCTTCCAGCAGCGCGGTGGAAAAGCCCGCGCGAGCCAATGCCAGTGCCGCGGCGGCGCCGACCATCCCGCCGCCGACCACCGCGACGTCGAGCAGCGACCCGCGGAGGCGCGATGCCGGACGGGCCGCGCTCACGGCGTGCGCTCCAGCACCGCGTGCGGCGGCTCGCCGCGGAACCCCATGCCGCGGCGGAGCAGCGCGTCCTTCAGCGGCGGTACGCGGTCGCAGGCGAGCAGGGCCAGCGAACGCAACGGCCCCAGCAATGGCTGCGGCAGGCAGGCCAGCCGCACCAGGCCGTGGCTCATGGACATGGTGCCTTCGCGATCGGGCGCGCGGCGCGCGGCATAGCTGGCGAGCAATGAGGCGTGGCCGGGGTCGGTCGAGCCGGCCACCAGCTCGGCCAGGGTCAGTGCATCGCGCAGGCCCAGATTGAAGCCCTGTGCGCCGATCGGGTGCACGGTCTGCGCCGCGTTGCCTACCAGCACCGCGCGCGGTGCGGTGAGGCGTTCGGCGGCGACGCGCTGGATCGCATAGGGAAACCGCTTGCCCGGGCGGCCCAGCCGGCCCAGCCGCCAGCCAAAGCGGCGCTGCGCCAGCGCCAGGTAATCGGCATCGTCCATCGCCGCCACCGCGCCCGCCTGCGTGCCCGGCACGGTGAGTACCAGGCCGCAGCGACGCCCAGCCAGAGGCAACAGCGCGACCGGGCCTTCGTCGCTGAAGCGTTCGAAAGCGCGATGGGCGTGGTCGCGTTCGGGCGTCACGGTGGAAACGAACAGGGTCTGGCCGTAGTCGTGCGTTTCCGCGGCGATACCCAGGCGATCGCGCACGAACGAGCCGGTACCGTCGGCACCTACCAGCAGCGGCGTATCGACGTGACGCACCCCTTCGGCGGTGCGCACCTGCGCACGCCAGCCATCGGTCAGCGGTTCGAGGGCCTCCAGCGTCGCTGGCGCGAGCCGCTCGAGCCGGCTGCACTCGCCCAGCCGGCGCAGCAGCGCGCCGCCCAGTTCGCGTGCCGGCAGCGTCCAGCCCAGTGCGTCGACGCCGGCGTCGCTCGCCTGAAGTCGCACGCTGCCGAATTCGCCGGCGCGGCTGACGTGGATGTGCTCGATCGGCGTGGCGTCGCGGCGCGCGTGCGTCCAGACGCCGATCGCGTCCAGGCCGTTGACGGTGGCGCGGGCCAGCGCCAGGTTGCGCTCGTCGTAGCTCGGTTGTGCGTCGGTGCGCGGCGCGGCCGCCTCGACCAGCATCGCGTCGACGCCGGCCGCATCCAGCGCGATCGCCAGGCTGGCGCCGACCAGGCCGCCACCGACGATCAGCACGGGCCCGCGGGAAGGGGAAGAAGCAGTCATGGGCGGATGATACGGCTGAACACGCAGGCGTCGCATGGCCCGGTCGGGCTTGGGCTAAACTAGCCGTCCGTTTTTTTGTCACGCTCTTTCCACTCTCGCCGCCTGCATACGGAGCACCTTCATGGCTATGACTCAGACCCAGCGCCTCGGCATCTTCCTGGCACTCGCCCTGGTGATGGGCCTTACCCGCGGTGCGGTGCACATCCACCATTTCGAGGCGTTCCCGGATGCGTCCTGGGGCGTGTTCTTCCTGGCCGGTTTCTGGCTGAGCGGCGCCGGCCGCTGGGCGTTCCCGCTGCTGATGGCCGAGGCGGTGCTGGTCGATTATCTGGTGATCTCCGGCCAGGGCCTGAATTTCTGGAGCCATTACTGCGTCTCGCCGGCGTACTGGTTCCTGGCCGCCGCCTATGGCGCGCTGTGGCTGGGCGGCAGCTGGCTGGCCCGCCGCCAGGCCGGCCTGAAACTTTCCACCGCCGGCCTGGCCGTGGCCGCGCTGCTGGCCAGCGAGGCGGTCTGCTTCGTGGTCTCCAACGGCAGCTTCTACTGGCTGAGCGACAGCGTGCCGGCGCCGCGCAGCCTGGCCGCCTGGTTCGAGAACATGGGCGACTGGTACCTGCCGTTCCTGCAGGTGACCGCGCTGTACGTCGGCCTGGGCGCGGTGCTGCACGTGCTGGTAGCCCAACTCACCCGCGCGCTCGCACACGCCGGCCAGACGCACTGATGGGCAACCGCCTGTCGAAGATCTACACGCGAACCGGCGACGACGGCAGCACCGGGCTGGGCGACGGTTCGCGGGTGCCGAAGGATTCGGCCCGCGTGGCCGCCTACGGCACGGTCGACGAACTCAACAGCACGATCGGCATGGTGCTCGCCTGCGACGATGTTCCGGCGGAGGTGCGCGAGGCACTGACGCAGGTGCAGCACGAGCTGTTCGACCTTGGCGGGGAGCTGTGCATCCCCGGCATGGCGATGATCCAGGACGCCGACATCGCGCGACTGGAGACGGTACTCGACGGCTTCAACGAACCGCTGCCCCCGCTGAAGGACTTCATCCTGCCCGGCGGCGGCATGGCCGCGGCCAGTTGCCACCTCGCGCGCACGGTGTGCCGTCGCGCCGAACGCGGGGTGATCGCGCTGGCCCGTGCCGAAACGGTGCGGCCGCAGCCGCAGCGCTATCTCAACCGGCTGTCGGACCTGTTGTTCGTGATCTGCCGCGTGCTCGCGCGCGCCGGCGGCCATGGCGAGGTGATCTGGCAGCACGAGCGCCGTCCGCGGAGCTGAATCCGGCATGCTGCGGCTCTACACCCACGCGGCATGCCTGCAGCACGATCCCGGCCCCGGCCACCCCGAATCGCCCGCGCGGCTGCATGCCGTACTGGCCGCGCTCGACCGCGACCGCTTCGCCGCACTGGACCGGATCGAAGCGTCGCGCGCCAGCGTCAAGGCACTCGAGCGCGTGCATGATCCGGCGTACGTGGCGCGCATTCTCTCCAGCGCCCCGGCCGATGGCCTGCGGCGGCTGGACGAAGACACCCTGATGTCGCCGGCTTCCGCCGAGGCCGCGTTGCGTGCCGCGGGGGCCGTTACGGCGGCGGTCGATGCGGTGCTGAGCAGCAACGCCAGCCGCGCGTTCTGCGCGGTACGTCCGCCCGGCCACCATGCCACCGGCACGCGCGCGATGGGCTTCTGCCTGTTCAACAATGTCGCCGTGGGCGCGGCGCACGCACTGGCCGAACACGGGCTGGAGCGCATGGCGATTGCCGATTTCGACGTGCATCACGGCAACGGCACGCAGGACATCTTCGCCGGCGAGCCGCGCGTGCTGTTCGCCTCCAGCCACCAGTCGCCGCTGTATCCGGGCAGCGGTGGCGTGGAGGAAACCGGCGCGGGCAACCTGGTCAACGCGCCGTTGCCGTCGGGCACCGGCCCGGCGGCGTTCCGGCAGGCCTGGGAAGATCGCCTGCTGCCGCGCCTGGACGCCTTCCGGCCGCAACTGCTGCTGGTCTCCGCCGGCTTCGACGGCCACCGCGCCGATCCGCTGGCGCAGTGGCGCCTGGATGCGGACGATTACGCCTGGCTCACCACGCGCCTTGTCGAGGTCGCGCGCGCCCATGCGGGCGGCCGCATCGTGTCGACTCTGGAAGGTGGCTACGACCTCCAGGCCCTGGCTGCCAGCGCTGCCGCGCACGCCGCCGCGCTGATGGATTGAGCGCGTCCGCCGTGCCCTCCCCGGGCGAGGGCACGGCCGGTTTCCTGCCGGGCAGGCAGCCTTTCTGCTAGTTTTACGCGTCCTGACGAACGCCGACATCCCCTCCGTGACGCCGAGCCCGACGACCCTGCGCGACCTGCCACCACGCCGCCTGCTTGCGGTCGCCGCCGCCCTCGCCCTGTCCGGCGGGCCGGTGCATGCCCGCATCGCCGCGTCCGGCCAGGTGGAATCGCCCGAGGAGACCACCATGGCCACGCCGGTCGACCGCGGCGCCGACGCATCGAGTTGCCCGCTCGGTGCGTTCCGCTGCCCGCCGCGCCCGGACAATTTCGTGCTGTGCCGCCCCAACGCCCTGCTGGACTTCTACGACCCGACGCTGCCGCACGACCCCGCGCAGCGCGAAACGTCCGACACGGTGGTCGACGCCAGCCACGTGGACAGCTCGGACCAGGCGGTCTACCGGCTTTCCGGCAACGTGCGCATCGAGCGCGCCGACCAGCTGCTGCGCGCCGACCGCATCGACTACAACGACGCCACCACCGACTACGACGCGCAGGGTCACGTGCGCTACCAGGAAGCCGGCCAGTTGCTCAGCGCCGACCGCCTGCGCGGCAACAACCAGGCCAACCACGGCATCGCCGAGAACGTGCGCTACCAGTTGCTGCAGTCGCGCGGCAACGGCACCGCCGCGCGTGGCGAACTGCTTGACGCCCAGCACAGCCGCTACAGCCTGGTGACCTATTCCACCTGCGACGTGGGCCACCACCTGTGGGAAGTGCGCGCCAAGAACCTGAAAATGGACAAGGACACCGGCGTGGGTACCGCGCACGGCGCGACCATGCGGTTCGCGGACGTGCCGTTCCTGTACCTGCCCTACTTCACTTTTCCGCTCGACGATCGCCGCAAGAGCGGTTTCCTCTACCCGGCCTTCGGCAGCTCGAGCCGCTCGGGTACGATGTTCGCCATTCCGTACTACCTGAACCTGGCGCCGAATTACGATGCCACGCTTGAGCCGCGCATCTACAGCCAGCGCGGCGCCCTGCTGGCGAGCGAGTTCCGCTACCTGGTGCCGGGCACGCGCGGCCAGCTCAACATCGAGTACCTGTCCGACGACCGCGGCGGCAACACCTCCGAAAGCCAGCCGACCCGGGGCACCGATCGCTGGTTGCTGAAGTACCGCGACTCCACCCACCTGTGGGGACCATGGTCGTTCGGCACCTCCATCAACCGCGCCTCCGACCGCAGCTACCTGCGCGACTTCGGCAACGACCTCTACACCACCGCGGTAGGCACGCTCACATCCAGCGCCTATGTGCGCGGCCATGGGGATTGGTGGAACGCCTCTTTCGGCGCCAGCAGCTACCAGAACGTGGACCCCTTCCTGCCTGACACCGTGGTGCAGTACAAGCGCTGGCCCAGTGCCCGGCTGGGGTTGGACATTCCGGTCAACCGCTGGCTCGAAT
This sequence comes from Frateuria hangzhouensis, assembly GCF_026410505.1. GTDB lineage: Bacteria > Pseudomonadota > Gammaproteobacteria > Xanthomonadales > Rhodanobacteraceae > Frateuria_A > Frateuria_A hangzhouensis. The sequence goes on along the minus strand of NZ_JAPMIU010000007.1, from coordinate 119,915 downwards.
TCGGCGCCGACGCCGAGGCCACCGCCTTCCGCAAGGACGAGCGCATCGAAGGCGACCGCCTCGACCTGTATCCGTACCTATCCGCCGACTTCCGCGGCGCGGCCTGGTTCGTGCGCCCGAAGCTGGCCTACCGCTACACCGCCTACCAGCTGGACAGCAATTACGCCAGCTACGGCTACCGCGGCCTGCTCACCGGCACCCAGGCCTCGCCCTTCGAGGACCGCACGCCCAGCCGGGCGTTGCCGATCGCCAGCCTCGACACCGGGCTGATCTTCGACCGCCAGACCTCGCTGTTCGGGTCGTCCTACACGCAGACGCTCGAACCGCGGCTGTACTACCTGTACGTGCCCTACCGCGACCAGGACGACCTGCCGGTGTTCGACTCCCGGCGGATGTCGTTCGACTACTGGCAGCTGTTCTCGGCCAACCAGTTCGCGGGCGCCGACCGCCAGATGAACGCCAACAACCTCACCGCGGCCGTCACCACGCGGTTGCTGGACGACGAAGGCGTCGAGCGACTGTCGGCCAGCATCGGGCAGATCCATTACTTTGCCCCGCAACGGGTGCAACTGCCCAACGGCGCGGTCAGCAGCGCCGCGGCCACCGACTGGACGCGCTCGGATTACGTCGCCCAGCTGGCCGTGCAATTGAACGATCGCTGGCGGCTCAACAGCGCCTACCAGTGGAGCCCGAACAGCCGCAAGACCAACCTGGGCACGCTGGGATTGCAGCGACGCATCGGCGTCGATGGCATCTTCAACTTCTCCTATCGCTTCCGCCGGAACCTGGTCGAGCAATACGACGCCTCCGCCATCTACCCGATCTCAGAACGCTGGCGCTTGCTCGGCCGCTGGGTCTATTCGGTACGCGACAAACGCACCGTCGAGGCACTGGCGGGCGTGGAGTACGACAGCTGCTGCGTCGCCGTGCGCGTGGTCGGGCGCCATTACGTGGTCACCCGCGGACCGGTTTCCGAACGCGGCGAGAGTGACAACGCACTGATGTTCGAGCTGGTTTTCAAGGGCCTGGGCGCCTTCAACGGCAAGACCGAGGACGTGTTGCGGCGTGGTATTCTTGGCTATCAGTAACGGCCTGGCCGCGAACTTTCCGGCGCCGTTGCGATCCACGGTTCTCGGCCGGTCCGAACCGGCCTTCAGATAATCGTCCCTCCAACCATCGCCTGCCGGCGATCGAAGGCTCCCGACCGATGAAGCACCTTTCCGCGCTGCTCCTCTTCGCGCTCACCGCGGCCATGGCCCTGCCGGCGCAGGCCCAGCTCCTGCCCCAGGCACAGGCGAACGACACGGTTTCCGGCACCCAGCCGATCGACCGCATCGTCGCCGTGGTCGACGAAAACGTCATCCTGCAAAGCGAGCTGGACGACGCCGTGCGCTCGATCAAGCAGCAGTACGCCAACAGCCCCGGCCAGTTGCCGCCCGACGACGTGCTCGATCGGCAGGTGCTCGACCGGCTGGTGCTGATGAAACTGCAGGTGTCCAAGGCGGGCGAACAGGGCGTGCGCGTGTCCAACGACGAGGTCGATCAGGCGGTCGCGACGGTCGCGCAGCAGAACCGCATGAGCCCCGCCCAGCTGCAACAGGCGGTCGAGCAGAGCGGCCAGAGTTTCGGCGCCTTCCGCGACCAGTTGGCCGACCAGCTGATGGTCCAGCGCCTCCACCAGAATGTGGTCCGCGACTCGGTGACCATCACCGACAGCGAGATCAACAACCTGCTCGCCAGTCCGACCTACAAGGCCGGCGAGGTGCACCTGGCCCACATCCAGATCTCGATTCCCGCCGGCGCCAGCGCGGACGACATCCATGCGGCCGGAGCCAAGGCGCAGCAGGCGCTCGACGCGATCAAGGGCGGCATGGATTTCACGGCAGCGGCAATCCGATATTCCGACGCCCAGGACGCGCTTGATGGCGGCGACCTGGGCTGGCGCAAGATGGACGAGATCCCGCCGGCCTTCGCCGACACCGTCGCCGCCATGAAACCCGGCCAGGTCAGCTCCGCGCTGCGCGGGCCGACCGGCTTCCACATCATCAAACTGGTCGACCAGCGCGCGCCCAGCCGCCAGGTGGTCACCGAATACCATGCCCGCCAGATCCTGATCCGCCCGAGCGAACTGATCACGCCGGAACAGGCGCACCAGAAGGCGCAGGACCTGTACAAGCGCATCGTCGACAAGCACGAAGACTTCGCCAAGCTGGCGAAGGAGAACTCCAAGGACCCCACCACCGCCAACGCCGGTGGCGACATGGGCTGGTTCCAGCGCGACCAGTGGGGCGCCACCATCGCCCAGCAGTTGAGCCAGCTCAAGGATGGCGAAGTGTCGGCGCCGTTCCAGAGCGAGGCCGGCTGGCACATCCTGCAGTTGGAAGGCACGCGCAAGAGCGACGTGACCGAGGAGGCCGAGCGCAACCAGGCGCGTCAGGCGATCGGCAACCGCAAGGCCGAGCAGGCCTACGAGGATTTCCTGCGCCAGCTGCGCTCCGATGCCTACGTCAACATCCTGGTTCCGGCCCTGAAGGATCCGGAAGCCCGGGACAAGACCTGAGTTTGCCTTGAGCGCGCTGCCGCGACTGGCCCTTACCGCCGGCGAACCGGCCGGCGTCGGTCCCGAGTTGCTGGTGCGCCTGGCGACCATGCCCTGGACGGCCGGGCTCGTCGCCATCACCGATCGCGACCTGCTGGAGCGTGCGGCGGCCCGCTGCGGCGTGGCACTGGAAGTGCTCGACGATGACGGCCTGCCACATACCCACACGCCCGGCCGGCTGCACGTGCGGCACGTGCCGCTCGCGGTACAGGAACGCCCCGGTCAGCCCGACTCTCGCAACGCCGCGCACATACTGACCACCCTGGCCGAGGCCGCCGACGGTTGCCTGGCCGGCCGCTATGCCGCGGTAGTCACCGCACCCTTGCAGAAGGCGTCGATCAACGAGGCCGGCATCCGCTTCAGCGGCCACACCGAATTCTTCGCCGCCCGTGCGGACGCCGACGTGGTAATGATGCTGGCCAGCCCCGAACTGCGCGTCGCGCTGGCCACCACGCACCTGCCGCTGCACGCGGTGCCCGCGGCGATCACCGCCGCAGGCCTGGAACGCACCCTGCGCATCGTGCACCGCGAACTGCAGGACAAGTTCGGGCTCGCGGCGCCGCGCATCGCCGTGCTCGGCCTCAACCCGCATGCGGGCGAGGCGGGCCACCTGGGTCGCGAGGAGCTGGAGGTGATCGAACCGTTGCTTGCGAAGCTGCGCGCGCAGGGCATGCAACTGCTCGGCCCGCTGCCGGCCGATACCGCCTTCGTGCCCGCGCAGCGCGCGCGCTACGACGCGGTATTGGCGATGTACCATGACCAGGCGCTGCCGGTCCTGAAAAGCGAAGCGTTCGACCGCACCGTCAACCTCACCCTCGGCCTGCCCTTCATCCGCACTTCGGTCGACCACGGCACTGCGCTGGACCTGGCCGGCACCGGCCGTGCGGATCCTTCGAGCATGGTGGCCGCGACCCGCATGGCGCTGGATCTGGCCAATCGCTCAGGCAGCACCCCGGCATGAAGTGCCAAGGCCTTCGAGAAACACCATGAACGCCCGCCCCAAGAAAAGTTTCGGCCAGCACTTCCTGCACGAGAAGCGCTACATCGAGCGCATCGTCAGCGCGATTTCGCCGCGCCCGGACGACTGCGTGGTCGAGATCGGCCCCGGCGAAGGCGCCCTCACGTTGCCGCTGCTGGCCGCCGCCGGTCGGCTTACCGCCATCGAACTGGACACCGACCTGATTCCCGGCCTGCAGGCGCGCGCATCCGCGATCGGCGCCCTGGAGATCGTCCATGCCGACGTGCTCAAGGTGGACTTCACCGCGCTGGCGCAGCGCCTCGGCGCGGCGCGCCTGCGCCTGGCCGGCAACCTGCCCTATTACATCTCCAGCCCGATCCTGTTCCATTGCGTCGACCACGCCGCGGCGATCCAGGACATGCACTTCATGCTGCAGAAGGAAGTCGTCGACCGCATGGCCGCCGAACCGGGCAGCAAGGTGTACGGACGACTGTCGGTGATGCTTCAGCTGGCCTGCCGGGTCGAGCCGCTGTTCACCGTGCCGCCGGGCGCGTTCCGGCCGCCGCCGAAGGTCGATTCGGCGGTGGTGCGGCTCGTGCCGCTGGCTGCGCACGAGCGCCACGATGCCGATCCGCAGCGCGTGCATGCGATCGTCAAGGCAGCCTTCGCGCAACGCCGCAAGACCCTGTCCAACGGCCTGAAAACCCTGCTCGGCAGCGACGCGATCGCCAGCGCGGGGATCGACCCGAAAACCCGCGCCGAAACGCTTTCCCCGCAGGATTTCGTGAGGCTCGCCAAGCTTCCGGGTTGAGCCGCGACGTACACGCGCCGGCCCGGCGCAGGCCGTACAATCGACGGATGAATCCCAAAGCTTCCTACACGATCGACGTGCAGGTCGAAACCCGTTTCGTTCCCGACCAGTCCAAGCCCCACGACGACCGCTACGTGTTCGCCTACACCGTGACGCTGCGCAACGCGGGCGACGTACCGGCGCGCCTGCTCACCCGCCACTGGGTGATCACCGATGCCAACGGCAAGGTCGAAGAGGTGCGCGGCGACGGCGTGGTCGGCGAACAGCCGTGGATGCGCCCGGGCGACCGCTACCAATACAGCTCCGGCGCCGTGCTCGACACGCCGGTCGGTACCATGCGCGGCAGCTACCGGATGGTGGCCGACGACGGCACGCACTTCGACGCACCGATCCCATCATTCACGCTGTCCATACCGCGCACCTTGCACTGATGGCACGCACTACCGGGGGTTCGCCTGCAATGGAGCGGCTCTGGATGGACGAGTTCTAATGGCGACATATGCAATCGGCGACGTGCAAGGCTGTTATCCGGAGCTTTCGCGCCTGCTCGACAAGCTGCGGTTCGACCCGGCCCGCGACCAGCTGTGGTTCTGCGGCGACCTGGTCAACCGCGGCGGGCAGTCGCTGGAAACGCTGCGACTGATCCACGGCCTGCGCGAGAACGTGGTGGTCACGCTGGGCAACCACGACCTGAGCCTGCTGGCGATCGCCCAGCGCAAGCCGGATGCGCAATCGCGGGTCAACCCTGAACTGCGCGAGGTGCTGTTCGCCGACGACGCGCCGGTGCTGTTCGAGTGGCTGCGCAACCAGAAACTGCTTCATCATGACGAGGCGCTGGGCTGGGGCATGGTGCATGCCGGGCTGGCGCCTTCCTGGACCTTGCGCCAGGCGTTGCGCGCGGCGCAGGAAGTGGAGCGCGAACTGTCCAGCCCGCGCCACCCGCGGTTGCTCAAGAACCTCTTCGGCAACCGCCCGGCTGCCTGGTCGAGCCGGCTTCAAGGCATCGACCGCTTCCGCGCCACGATCAACACGATGACGCGGATGCGCTACTGCGACGTCAACGGCCGCATCGATTTCGAGGCCAAGGGCATGCCCGGCACGCAGAAGCCCGGCCTGTACCCGTGGTTCGCCGTACCGGGCATGCGCCGGCGCGAGTTGCGCATGGTTTGTGGGCACTGGTCCGCGCTGGGGCGCTTCGCCGGATTGGGCATTCATGCGATCGACACCGGCTGCGTATGGGGCGGCCAGCTGACAGCGCTGCGCGTGGATGGCGAAGAGGAGCCGCAGTACATCACGGTCAACGCCGAGCCGCATCGCAAGCGGCCGCCCGGCGGCGGCGATTGACGCAAGTGCCGGAGCGGGGCGCGGGAAAGCCATCGCTGGCTGCGGCCTGCGCCAGGATGGTCACGATGCAAATTTCCCTGTAGGAGCACACCTTGTGCGCGACCGCCATCCGGGTCGCGCACGGGGTGCGCTCGTACAGGGAAACGAATGACTCCCTTTCGGGCGACGCTTATGGGCGATGCCCTACGCCTGATTGCACCGCCAAAGCATCGCCCACAAGTGGGCTCCTACAGTGGGTGTCGGAAGCTTTCGGGTGTTTCGGGGTTCCCTGCAGCAGAGCGCCCGGCGGGGCTGGGCGCCCTCGATCGCCCTCAGGCCAGCTGGCCGTGGCAGTGCTTGTACTTCTTGCCCGAGCCGCAGGGGCACGGATCATTGCGGCCGACCTTCGGACCTTCGTGCTGCACCGTACCCGGAGCGGCTGGCGCTGGGGCATCGTTGCCCAGCGCATTCACCGGCGCGCCGCCACCACTGGCGAGCATCTGCTGCTGCAGGCGCGCGGCCATGCGCTGCTGCTCGGCCTCCATCGCGGCGACTTCCTCTTCGCTGCGCACGCGGATGCGCGCGAGCATCTGCACCACTTCGCTCTTGATGCGGTCGAGCATGTCGGCGAACAGCTCGAACGACTCGCGCTTGAACGCCTGCTTGGGATCCTGCTGGGCGTAGCCGCGCAGGTAGATGCCCTGGCGCAGGTAATCCATGCTGGCCAGGTGTTCCTTCCAGGCGTTGTCGACCACGCTCAGCATCACGTGCTTTTCGAGCTGGCGCATGGTCTCGGCGCCGATCTGCGCCTCCTTGGCGGCGAAAGCCTGGTCCATGGCCTCGCGCACGTGTTCGCGGATGGCCGCAGCATCGAGCTCCTGCTGTTGCTCGACCCAGCCCTTGAGTCCGGTGGAGATGCCGAACTCGCTGTCCAGCGAGCGCTCGAGCCCGGGGATGTCCCACTGCTCGTCGATGCTGTCCGGCGGCACGTGGCGATGCACGATCGATTCGACCACGTCTTCGCGGATGTCGGCGATGGTGGCCGAGACGTCCTCGCCCTCGAGCAGTTCGTCGCGCTGGCGGTAGATCACCTTGCGCTGGTCGTTGGCGACGTCATCGAACTCGAGCAGGTGCTTGCGGATGTCGAAGTTGTGCTGCTCGACCTTGCGCTGCGCCTTCTCGATCTGGCGGCTGATCATGCGCTCCTCGAGCGGATCGTCCTCCTTCATGCCGAAACGTTTCATCCATCGCACCAGGCCTTCGCCGCCGAAGATGCGCAGCAGGTTGTCCTCCAGCGCCAGGTAGAAGCGCGAGGAGCCCGGGTCGCCCTGGCGGCCGGAACGGCCACGCAGCTGGTTGTCGATGCGGCGCGACTCGTGCCGCTCGGTGCCGATGATGTGCAGGCCGCCGGCCGCGAGCACCTGCTCGTGACGCTTCTTCCAATCGCTCTTGACGCGCTGGCGATCGACCTCGGAAGCATCTTCCGGCAGTGCCGCAAGCGCGACCTCCAGGCTGCCGCCGAGCACGATGTCGGTGCCGCGGCCGGCCATGTTGGTAGCGATCGTCACCGAACCGGGCGCGCCCGCCTGCGCCACGATCTGTGCCTCGCGCTCATGCTGCTTGGCGTTGAGCACTTCGTGCGGCACCTTGGCCTTGGTCAGCAGGTCGGACAGCAGCTCCGAGACCTCGATCGAGGTGGTGCCCACCAGCACCGGCTGGCCGCGCTGGTGGCAGTCCTTGATGTCCTCGACCACGGCGCGGTATTTGGCCTGCTGGCTGAGGAACACGATGTCCAGGTTGTCCTTGCGGATCATCGGCTTGTGGGTGGGGATCACCACCACCTCCAGGCCGTAGATGGTCTGGAACTCGTACGCCTCGGTGTCGGCCGTGCCGGTCATGCCGGCCAGCTTCTTGTACATGCGGAACAGGTTCTGGAAGGTGACCGTCGCCAGCGTCTGGTTCTCGCGCTGGATCGGCACGCCTTCCTTCGCCTCGACCGCCTGGTGCAGCCCGTCGGACCAGCGGCGGCCAGCCAGGGTGCGGCCGGTGAACTCGTCGACGATGATGACCTCACCGTCGCGCACGATGTAGTCGACGTCGCGCTGGTAGATGCCGTTGGCGCGCAGCGCGGCGTTGAGATGGTGCACCACCGCCAGGTTCTTCGGATCGTACAGGCCCGTTTCGGGTTCGATCACGGCGGCCTTCTGCAGCAGATCCTCGGCGTGCGCCATGCCCGCTTCGGACAGGTGCACCTGCTTCTGCTTCTCGTCGACCCAGTAGTCGCCAGCGCCTTCCTCGGTCTCCTGGCGCACCATGTGCGGCACGATCTTGTTCACCGCGACGTAGAGCTGCGGCGAATCCTCGGCCGGGCCGGAAATGATCAGCGGCGTGCGCGCCTCGTCGATCAGGATCGAGTCGACCTCGTCGACGATCGCGTAGTTGAGGCCGCGCTGGTAGCGTTGCTCCTTCGACAGCGCCATGTTGTCGCGCAGGTAGTCGAAGCCGAATTCGTTGTTGGTGCCGTACGTGATGTCGGCGGCGTAGGCGGCGTGCTTGTCGTTATGGTCCATGCCCGGGTAGACCACGCCGACGTCCAGCCCCAGGAAGCTGTAGAGCTTGCCCATTTGCGCCGAGTCGCGGCGGGCCAGGTAGTCGTTGACCGTGACAACGTGCACGCCCTTGCCTTCCAGGGCGTTGAGGTACACCGGCAGCGTACCCACCAGGGTCTTGCCTTCGCCGGTGCGCATCTCGGCGATCTTGCCCTGGTGCAGCACCATGCCGCCGATCATCTGCACGTCGTAGTGGCGCATGCCCAGCACGCGCTTGGCGCCTTCGCGCACCACGGCGAAGGCCTCGGGCAGCAGTTTGTCCAGGGTCTCGCCCTTGGCCAGGCGCTCCCGGAACTCGTCGGTCTTGGCGCGCAGTGCCGCATCGTCCAGCTTCTCGAACTCCGGCTCCAGCGCATTGATGCGTGAGACGGTCTTGGAGAGCTGGCGCAGCACCCGCTCGTTGCGGCTGCCGAAAAGGCTGGTCAGGGCACGATTGAACATCGATCTTCCGTCAGTGAAGGCTTGAGCCCGCGGCGGCCACGGGCGAAAGGAGACATGTTACTACAGCCGCTCCAGCCGACCGGGATGGCGGCGAAAGACGAGGGATTCAAGAGGTCGGCGGCGAGCCAGAAACAGACAGGAGCCCGCTTGCGGGCGATGCCCTCCTGCGGCGCCTGGCCGGGAGCATCGCCCGCAAGCGGGCTCCTGCAAAGGGCGGGCGTGTTCTGCCTTAGCGGTGGCTCTTCACGTAGGCCAGCGGATTGACCACGCGGCCCTTGTACCAGACCTCGAAATGCACGTGCGGGCCGGTCGAGCGGCCGGTGGAACCGGCGCGCGAGATCACCTCGCCCACGTGCACGCGCTGGCCCGGATGCACCAGCAGCTTGCTGTTGTGCGCGTAGCGGGTCATGTAGCCGTTGCCGTGATCGACCTCGACCACGTTGCCGTAACCGCGGCGCACGCCGGTGAAGGTCACCATGCCTTCGGCCACCGCATGCACGCCGGTACCGAACGGCACAGCGATATCGATGCCGGTGTGGCGCGCGCTGTGACCGTCGAACGGGTCCGGGCGCACGCCGAAGTAGGAGGAGATGTAGCCCGCGGCCGGCATGCCGGTCGGCTTGAGATTGGAGTCGATCTTGGCATCGAGCAGCAGGCTCTGCAGGGCCGACAGCTGCGCCTGCTGGGCGTCGAACTGGCTGGCCAGTTGGTCGATGCCGGTGTCCAGCGTCGGCGGCAGGGCATAGGCGCTGCCGGCAGTGTCTTCCAGACCACCCAGGGCGGGCGGCTGGTCGAAACTGAACTCGTTCGGATCGAGCTTGCCGACCTCGGTCAGCCGTTCGCCCAGCGCATTGAGGCGGGTGGACTGGGCCTCGAGCTGGCCCAGCTTGATCGCCAGCGCGTCCAGTTCACGCTGGGAGTCCTTGCGCACGCCCGCCAGTTGCGAGTCCTGATCATGGATCTGCTGCTTCAGCTGGCGGATCTCGGCCAGTGCGCGATCGCGCGGGCTGGAGACGGTCAGCGCCACCGCGGCACCCAGCACACCACACCCGACCACCGCCGCCACCGCCAGGCCCGCCAGCCGCCAGCGCAAGCGGTGCTGGCTGAAGTCGAACGTCTTGGGCACTTTCCTTGAGCGGGATACGAGTATGATCTGCATTGCTTTTTTTTCACTTCAGATGACGGCCATGCAGCGCGCCGGTTCCCCCGCCTCCCACCGCCCCGCCCGTGGCCCCAAGCCGCTGGCCGATTGCGGTTCGTTCGCCTCGCTGGCCCGTAAGGCCGGTGAGCTGGATGCGTTGGATCGTGCCCTGCGCCAGACGTTGCCGATGCCCTTGCGCGAGCAGGTGCGATTTGCCCACCTGCGCAACGGCCGCCTCGTCTTTCTGGCTTCCTCACCGGCTTGGGCGGCGCGCCTGCGCCTGATGCAGGCGCAGATACTCACCACCGCTCGTGCCATCGGCACCAGCGCCAGCTCGGTCACCGTGAAAGTGGCTCCCCCCCTACCGGTCGCAACGGAACCGGATCGGTCAAAACCGCTTTCGCCTGCTGCAGCCGCCCATCTCAAAGCCGCCGCAGCATCCATTACAGACCCTGAACTGAAGGGACTGTTCCTCGAATTGGCGTCCATCGCCGAAACTGCTGAATTCCCGACCGCCAAGGACTGACCAGGCGCGGAGCGCCGTGCCTTCGCGAGGTGCCCGGCGGGCACCGATTTCCCCTTGCCGCCGCGGAGGCGGCAAGTGGTTTATAGCACGGTGGGACGGCAGGTACACCCCGGTACGTGGCCGCAACGTGAAGCCCGGCGTGTTCGGCGCGCGGCGTGCGTCACAGAAACGACGAAGGCCGCCTCTTGCGGGGCGGCCTTCGTGGGTACGTCCTGCGCAGGCTTCAGATGGCCTGGGCGGGGTGCGCGTAGGAGATCGGCGAGACGGCCGGATCGTCCTTGTAAACCACCTCTTCCCACGCAGTGGGATCGGCGATCAGGGTGCGCAGCAGCTTGTTGTTGAGCTCATGGCCGGACTTGTGCGCGTGGTAGGCGCCGATCAGGCTGTGGCCGAGCAGGTACAAGTCGCCGATGGCGTCCAGGATCTTGTGCTTGACGAACTCGTCCTCGTAGCGGAGGCCGTCCTCGTTGAGCACGCGGTAGTCGTCCAGCACCACGGCGTTGTCCATCGATCCGCCCAGCGCCAGGTTGTGCTCGCGCAGCATCTCGATGTCGCGCATGAAGCCGAACGTGCGTGCGCGGCTGACTTCCTTGACGAAGGAAGTGGTCGAGAAGTCGATCTCGGCGCGCGAGGTGCGCTTGGAGATGATCGGGTGGTTGAACTCGATCGAGAAGCCGACCTTGAAGCCCTCGAACGGCTCGAAGCTGGCCCACTTGTCGTCCTCCTGCACCTTCACCGGCTTCTTGATGCGGATGAAGCGCTTGGCGGCGTTCTGCTCCTCGATGCCCGCCGACTGCAGCAGGAACACGAAGGGACCTGCGCTGCCGTCCATGATCGGCACTTCCGGCGCGGACAGCTCGACAATGGCGTTGTCGATACCGAGGCCAGCCATCGCCGACAGCAGGTGCTCGACGGTGGAGACGCGCACGTCGCCCTTGACCAGGGTGGTGGACAGGCGGGTGTCGCCCACGCAATCCGGTCGCGCATGGATGTCGACCGGCGGGTTCAGGTCGGTACGGCGGAACACGATGCCCGTGTTCGGCGCGGCGGGACGCAAGGTCATGTAGACCTTGTCGCCGGTGTGCAGGCCGACGCCGGTCGCACGGATAATGTTCTTGAGCGTACGCTGCTTGATCATTTTTATTGGTACCAGTGTGGGCAGCAGCCAATCAGGGGACGGATGCTAACACAGTCTTAACCTGCAGCAATAGCAAACCGTACCGTACAGTCTGGTCGCGTCTTCAGAATTCCTTCATACGTGATGGCGATCACGAAGTCGCCTAATTTCCCGTCGCCTCAAACAGTTACCGCGACACGTCCCCTGCGCCGGGAGGACGGGTTTCCGGCGCAAGGGGACGGACAGGCCGGCGGCTCCCTGCCGGCCGGTGCGCGCGCCGGTCCTCGGCGCGCTGTCTTCATCTGGAAATCACCCGACGGACGGTCACGAAATCCACACAGGCGGTAGCCGCCTGTCAGACCGTGTCTGCACTGACCCGTCGATCTGGTGTTTCGTTCAATTTTCGCAAGGTTCTCCGGTGAAGACGTTCAGTCGGCCTGGCGGCGCAGGAACGCCGGGATGTCTAGGTAATCCAGGCTCGGGTCAGCGCCCTTGGCCGGCGGTTCGGCCCGGTGCGAGGCAACCACGTCCGGCGCGGCGTAGTCGACCACCTCGTTACCGGTGCCCGTGCGCAGCACGACCGGGCGCGGACGCTGGCGCATCTCCACCTGCTGGGTGGCGGCGGCGACCGGCCGCACCGGCTGCCGGGCGCCGGCGCGGTTCAGGCCGGTGGCGACCACGGTCACACGCACGTCGTCCTGCATCTCGGCATCGAGCGAGGTGCCGATCACCACGGTGGCGTCTTCGCTGGCAAAGTCGTGGATGACCCGGCCGATCTCGTCGAATTCGCGCATGGTCAGGTTCGGACCGGCGGTGACGTTGACCAGGATGCCGCAGGCGCCGTTCAAGTTGACGTCCTCCAGCAGCGGGTTGTTGATCGCCGCCTCGGCCGCCGCCTGCGCGCGATCGTCGCCGCGGGCGGTGCCCGAGCCCATCATCGCCATGCCCATTTCGGACATCACCGTGCGCACGTCGGCAAAGTCGACGTTGATCAGGCCCGGGGCGGTGATCAGGTCCGCGATGCCCTGCACGGCGCCCTGCAGCACGTCATTGGCCGCCTTGAAGGCGTTGAGCAGCGTGACCTCGCGGCCGAGCACCGACAGCAGCTTCTCGTTCGGCACGGTGATCAGCGAGTCCACATGCTGGGACAGGTCTTCGATGCCCTTCATCGCCACCTGCATGCGGCGCCGGCCCTCGAACGGGAACGGCTTGGTGACCACCGCCACCGTGAGGATGCCCTTCTCCTTGGCCAGCTGGGCCACGACCGGGGCCGCACCGGTGCCGGTACCGCCGCCCATGCCGGCGGTGATGAACACCATGTCCGCGCCTTCGAGCATCTCCTCGATGCGCTCACGGTCCTCCAGTGCTGCCTGGCGGCCGACTTCCGGATTGGCGCCTGCGCCCAGGCCCTTGGTGACATTGGCGCCGAGCTGCAGATGCGTGCGCGAGCCGCAGTTCTTCATCGCCTGCGCGTCGGTGTTGGCGACGACGAACTCGACGCCCTCGATGTTGGCGCTGAGCATGTGCGCGACGGCGTTGCCGCCGCCCCCACCCACGCCGATGACCTTGATGACCGCGTTGGGTGCCAGTTTTTCGATCAATTCAAACATTTCCCGTCCTCCGTAGAGCTTCGTTGTCGTTGTAACCGCGGGTCCGACTCCCTGCCGGCCTGCGGTGGTGGGCGAACCTCCATTCGCCCTGCGTTGGCGCTCCGCACCAGCGCTTAAAAATTCCTGGTGATCCAGCCGCGTACCTTGTCCACCAACCCGCCGACGCTGCCGCCGACCGGATGGCTGATGCGCACGCCGCCGGAGCGCGCGCCATGCAACAGCAGGCCTACGCCGGTCGAATGCAGCGGATTGGCGACCACTTCGCCCAGGCCGGTGACGTGCTGCGGCACGCCGATGCGCACCATCTTGTGGAAGATCTCCTCGGCCAGCTCCAGCGCGCCTTCCATCCGGGAGGCGCCGCCGGTCAGCACCACGCCGGCGGCGACCAGGCTGTCGTAGCCAGAGCGGCGCAGCTCGTCCTGCACCATCTCGAAGATTTCCTCGTAGCGCGCCTGCACGCTCTGCGCGAGCGACTGGCGGGCGAGGCGGCGCGGCGGGCGGTCGCCCACGCTGGGCACCTGGATGGTTTCCTCGGCGTGGGCGAGCTGGGCCAGCGCGCAGGCGTACTTGATCTTGATCTCCTCGGCATGCGCGGTCGGCGTATGCACGCCGTAGGCGATGTCGTTGGTGACCTGGTCGCCGCCCACGGGCAGCGACTTCGTGTAGCGGATCGAGCCCTGCGTATAGATGGCGATGTCGGTGGTGCCGGCGCCGATGTCGACCAGGCATACGCCGAGCTCGCGCTCGTCGTCGGTCAGCACCGACTTGGCGCTGGCCACCGCCGAGGGCACCAGCTCGTCCACGGAAAGGCCGCAGCGCTGGATGCACTTGGAGATGTTCTGCACCGCGGCGGCCGCACCGGTGACCAGGTGCACGGAGGCTTCCAGGCGCACGCCGCTCATGCCGACGGGCGAACGGATGCCGTCCTGGCCGTCGATGCGGTATTCCTGCGACTCCTTGTAGAGAACCTTGCGGTCGGCCGGAATCGCCACCGCGCTGGCCGCCTCCAGCACCTGCTCCAGGTCGCCGGGAGTGACCTCGCGGTCGCGGATCGCCGCGGTGCCATGCGAGTTCTTGGTTTCCAGATGGCTTCCCGAGATCGAGGCGAACACCGAACGGATGTCGCAGCCGGCCATCAGTTCGGCCTCTTCCACCGCGCGCTGGATCGAGTGCACGGTCGATTCGATGTCCACCACCGAGCCGCGCTTCATGCCGCGCGAGACGTGCGAGCCGATGCCGATCACCTCGATCGCCTCGCCCGGCTCGTACTCGCCGACGATCGCGGTCACCTTGTGGGTGCCGATGTCCAGGCCGACGACCAGCTGCTTGTCGTTGCGCGTCTTCATAGGGTCAGGCTCATGTGCGGGGCGCCCCCGCGGCAGGTGCGTCGGCGTCGGGCCAGCGCACGGCGAATCCATTGGTGTAGCGAAGGTCGGCGTAAGCGAAGGCGGCCGGATGGCCGGCCATCACCTGCGGATAAACGTCGAGGAAGCGGCGCAGGCGCTTGCCGGCCTGGACGCGGTCGCCCAGCACGATTTCGGCGCCCACGTCGGTGGCCAGGCTCCAGCTGCCACGCTCGGACAGCGTCACGCCGGCGACCTTCAGCGGAGTGCCGGCGACGGCCTTGAGCGCATCGGCGTAGAAGGCCACCACCTGGGGCATCTGTGCGTCCGGCCCGTGCAGGTCGGGCAGCGGCGCGGCCACCGCGGCTTCGCCGCCGTCGAACAGCACGCCCTGGCGGCTGATCAGTCGGGTGCCGTTCCAGCGCGCGAACGGCCGGCGCTCGTAGATACGCAGGATCAGCGTGTCCGGCCAGCGCTTGCGCGCCTCGACCGATTCCACCCACGGCAACGCCGCCACCGCCTGCTGCACGGCGTCGAGGTCCAGCGCGAAGAAGCCGTGGCCCAGTCGCGGCAGCACGGCGGCGCGGATCTGCTCGGCGCCCACGTGCTTGAACTCGGCCTGCACGGTCAGCCGGGTCACCGGCCAGCGATCGGCCGCGAACCAGCCGCGCAGCACGCCGACCACCGGCAGTACGACCAGCGCGACGGCCAGACACCAGGCGACGAGGCGGATGGCACCTTTCACCGGGCGTCTCCTTCGGAGTCGCGGGATTCGGCAAAGCCGCGCCCGAGGCTGGTTTCCAGTACGCGCCAGCAGACTTCTTCGTAATCGATGCCGGCGACTTTCGCCGCCTTGGGCACCAGCGAGTGCGAGGTCATGCCGGGGGCGGTATTGACCTCCAGCAGGAAGTTGCGGCCGGCGCGGTCACGCATCACGTCGACACGGCCCCAGCCGTGGCAGCCGAGCGCATCGAACGCCTGCCGCGCCAGCGTGCGCAGCTCCTCTTCGGCCGGGCCCTGCAGGCCGGGGCAGAGGTACTGGGTGTCCTCGGCGACGTATTTGGCGTTGTAGTCGTAGAACGTCCCCTTGGGCACGATATGGATCGAGGGCAGTACCTGGCCGCCGAGGATGGCGACGGTCATCTCGTCGCCCTCGATCAGGGTTTCCATCAGCAGATCGCCCGGGTAGCGCGCGGCCAGTTCCACGGCGCTGTCCAGATCGCCCTCGGCAAAGACGCGGGTCACGCCGACGCTGGAACCCTCGCAGGCCGGTTTGACGATCAGCGGGAAGCCGACTTGCCTGGCGGCCGCGTGCACCGCCTGCGCGTCGGCGCCGCGCTCCAGCGCGACGAACACCGGCGTCGGCAGGCCGAGCGACTGCCACACGCGCTTGGAGCGCACCTTGTCCATCGACAACGCCGAGCCGAGCACGCCCGAGCCGGTATAAGGCACGTTGAGCGACTCCAGCGCGCCCTGCAGCACGCCGTCTTCGCCACCGCCATGCTGGCCGTGCAGGATATTGAACACGCGCGCGAAGTGGCCGGCGCGCAGCGCGTCGAGCAGGGCCGGGATACCGTCGATGGCGTGAGCATCGACGCCACGGCTCCTGAGCGCCGCCAGCACGTTGCGGCCGGAGTCCAGCGACACCTCGCGCTCGGCGGAGCTGCCGCCCATGACCACGGCGACGCGCCCGAACTGGGCGGGATCGCTGATGCGTTGCGCGCCGGGATTCACAAGTCGGGATTCGGGATTCGGCATCAGTCCGCCCCTTTGGTCTTGAGTTGGCCCGCCTGGGCGAGCTCCACCGCCGCCGCGCCGATATCGCCGGCCCCGAGCAGCAACAGCAGGTCACCGTCGCGCAGCAGCGTCGGCAGCGTGTCCTTGAAATCGCGCGGATGCTCGACCAGCACCGGATCGACCTTGCCGCGGGCACGCACGGCGCGGGCCAGTGCGCGGCCGTCGGCACCGGCGATCGGCGCCTCGCCGGCCGGGTAGACCTCCGTGAGCACCAGCACGTCGGCCTCGGCCAGCACGTTGGCGAAGTCGTCCATCAGGTCGCGTGTGCGGCTGTAGCGGTGCGGCTGGAAGCCGACCACCAGCCGGCGCTCCGGCCAGCCGCCGCGGGCGGCGGCGAACACGGCGGCAAGCTCGCGCGGATGGTGCCCGTAGTCATCCACCAGCAGCGCACTACCCTGCTCCAGCGCAATCTCGCCGCGGCGGTGGAAGCGCCGGCCGACGCCCTGGAAATTTTCCAGCGCGCGGGCAATCGCCTCGGCTTCGACACCCAGCTGCCAGCCGATGGTGGCGGCGGCCAGGGCGTTGAGCACGTTGTGCCGGCCCGGCAGATTGAGTGTCACCAGCAGCGGCTCGGCGCGGCCGGGCAGGTGCAGGTCGAACAGCATATGGAAGCCGTCCTGACGCACATTGGCGGCGCGCACGTCGGCGTCCTTCGAGGCGATGCCGTAGGTCATCACGCGGCGGGTGGTGTCCTTCGCCAGCGCCGCCACTTCCTCGTCGTCCACGCACAGCACGGCCAGCCCGTAGAACGGCAGCCGGTGCAGGAAATCGGCGAAGGCCTTTTTCACCTGGGCGAAGTCGCCGCCGTAGTTTTCCAGATGGTCGGCGTCGATGTTGGTGACCGCTGCGATCACCGGCGAGAGCAGCAGGAACGATCCGTCCGACTCGTCCGCCTCGGCCACCAGGTACTGTCCGGTGCCCAGCCGCGCGTTCGCGCCGGCGGCATTGAGCTGGCCGCCGATCACGAACGTGGGGTCGTAGTTGGCCTCGGCCAGCACGCTGGCGACCAGGCTGGTGGTGGTGGTCTTGCCATGCGTGCCGGCGATCGCCACGCCGCGTCGGAAGCGCATCAGCTCGCCGAGCATTTCCGCGCGCGGGATCACCGGGATGCGCGCGGCGCGGGCGGCGACCAGCTCGGGATTGTCCGCGCGGATCGCGCTGGAGGTGACCACCACGTCCGCATCGCCCACGTGCGCGGCTTCGTGGCCGATGCGCACGTCGATGCCGAGCGCGGCCAGCCGCTGCGCGGTGGGCGAGTTGGCCTTATCCGAGCCGGAGACGGCATAGCCCAGGTTGTGCAGCACCTCGGCAATGCCGCTCATGCCGACGCCGCCGATGCCAATGAAGTGCACGCGGCGGAAGGTGCTCATAAGGTCTTCATGCGCGAGCAGGCGGCGCGGCGTCATGCGGCCACCTCCAGGCAGGCGGCAGCGATCGTTTCGGCCGCCTCGGGCTTGGCCTGCGTGCGCGCGGCCTTGGCCATCGCAATCAGCTGGCGGCGATCGGCCAGCAGCGCGGCGAGACGCTGCGCCAGTTTCTGTACGTCCAAATCACGTTCCTGGATCAGTTCGGCGGCACCGACTTCCACCAGCGCCTGCGCGTTGCCGGTCTGGTGGTCGTCGACCGCGTACGGGAAAGGCACCAGCACGGCGCCCAGGCCCGAGGCGGTGAGCTCGGCGATGGTCAGCGCGCCGGCACGGCACACGGCGAGGTCGGCCCAGCCATAGGCGCCGGCCATGTCCTCGATGAATGGCACCACGTCGGCCTCGACACCCGCTTGTGCATAAGCGGCGCGGGCTTCGTCGAGGCCGCGACTGCCGCACTGGTGGCGCACCTGCGGACGCTGCCCGACCGGGATCAGCGCCAGTGCCTGCGGCACGGCGAGGTTCAGCGCGCGCGCGCCGAGGCTTCCGCCCAGCACCAGCAACTGCGTCCGGCCCGCGCGCGCAGCAAAACGCTCGCCCGGCGAAGGCAACGCGGCGATGGATGCGCGCACCGGGTTGCCGACCCACTCGCCGCCCGGCAGTGCATCGGCAAAGCCGGCCAGCACGCGACGGGCGAAGCCGGCCAGCTTGCGGTTGGTGTAGCCGGCGACGCGATTCTGCTCATGCACCAGCAGCGGCGTGCCGGTCAGCCGCGCGGCCACGCCACCGGGACCGGCCACGTAGCCGCCCATCGACAGCACGCTGCGCGGGCGCACGCGCCGCAGCACGCGCAACGAGGCGAGCAGCGCCCGTGCCAGCATCAGCGGCGCCAGCAGGCGCGTCTTCAGGCCCTTGCCGCGCAGGCCGCCGACCGTGATGGTGTGCAGCTCGATGCCGTGCGCCGGTACCACCCGCGTCTCCATGCCGCCGGCCGCGCCCAGCCACGCCACCGGCACGCCCTGCGCGCGCAGCACGTCGGCCACGGCAAGGCCGGGGAAGATGTGGCCGCCGGTGCCGCCGGCCATGATCAGCACGGGCGCTTTCGAGGCACTCATGCGGCCACCGCCTCGCGCTCGCGTGCAGGCGCCGCGGTGACCGTGTTCGCGTCGGCGACGGCCACCGCTGGCATGCGCGTGGCCATCTGCCGCGCATCCAGCGCGCGGTTGATCTCGAAGGTGGCGCGCAGCAGCACGCCGGCCATGGCGCAGGTCATCAGCACCGAGGAGCCGCCGGAGCTGATCAGCGGCAGGGTCAGGCCTTTGGTCGGCAGCGCGCCGAGGTTCACGCCGATCGACACCATCGCCTGCAGGCCCAGCATCAGCGATACGCCGAAGGCCACGTAGCCGGCAAAGCGCTGGCCCACTTCCACGCCCTTCAGGCCCAGGTACAGGCCGCGCCCGACCACCAGCGCGAACAACCCGATCACCAGCGCCACGCCGGCCAGGCCAAGCTCTTCGCCGATCACCGCCAGGATGAAGTCGGTGTGCGCCTCGGGCAGGTAGGACAGCTTGAGCACGCTCGACCCCAGGCCCACGCCCGTCCACTCGCCGCGGCCGATCGCCATCAGCGACTGGGTCAGCTGGAAGCCGTCGTTGAACGGATCCTTCCAAGGGTCCATGAACGAGGTCAGCCGCTTCATGCGGTAGCTTTCGCTGGTCGCCGCGACCACCAGCGCCGGCATCAGCGGCAGCCCCATCAGGAACAGATACAGCGGGCGCGCGCCGCCCAGCCAGACCATGCCGATGGTGACGCCGATGATCAGCGTGGCCGAGCCGAAATCCGGCTGCGCCAGCAACAGCAGCACGATGGCGCCGGCGACCAGGATAGGCCGCAGCAGCCCCCAGAATTTCGTCTCCACGCTTTCGCGGTGGCGCACCAGGAAGCTGGCCACATAAACGACCAGGATCAGCTTGACCGCCTCGACCGGCTGGAAGCTGGTCACCAGCAGGTTGAGCCAGCGGCGTGCGCCGTTGATGCGCATGCCCAGGTGCGGCACGAAAACCGCCACCAGCAACAGGCCGCCGAACAGCAGCAACGGCAGCGCGAACTTCTCCACCTGCCTCAGTTCAGTGCGCATGGCGATGCCGGCGAACAGCAGCCCCAGCGCCAGGTAGAACAGATGCTTCTTGAGGTAATAGAACGCACCGATCTGCTGGCTGTCGGCCACGGCGATAGAGCTGGAGGTGACCATCACCACGCCGATGCTGGCCAGCGCCACGAGCGCGACCAGCAGCGGCAGGTCGAAGCTGCCGCGCGGCCCGTGCCGCTTGATCGCCTGGCTGGAGCCGAAGCCGAACATCGTCAGCGCACCTTCAACGTGGCAAGACCGATCAACACCAGCACGACGCTGATGATCCAGAACCGCACGATCACCCGCGGCTCAGGCCAGCCCTTGAGCTCGAAGTGGTGGTGGATCGGCGCCATGCGGAAGATGCGCTTGCCGGTGAGCTTGAAGCTCGCCACCTGCAGCATCACCGAGACGGTCTCCAGCACGAACACGCCGCCCATCACGATCAGCACGATCTCCTGGCGCACGATCACCGCCACGCAGGCCAGCGCCGCGCCGATGGCGAGCGCGCCGACGTCGCCCATGAATACCTGCGCCGGGTAGGTGTTGAACCAGAGGAAGCCCAGCCCCGCGCCGGCCATCGCGCCGCAGAAGATCGACAGCTCGCCCGCGCCGGGAATCGAGGGGATGCCCAGGTATTCGGAGAACACCTTGTTGCCGGCCAGGTAGGCGAACACGCCGAGCGCGCCGGACACCAGCACCGAGGGCATGATCGCCAGGCCATCGAGCCCGTCGGTGAGGTTCACCGCGTTGGAGAAGCCGACCACCATGAAGTAGGCAACCACCACGAACAACACGCCCAGCGGCAAGGCCACCTGCTTGAACAGCGGCACGTACAGCGCGGTCTCGGCCGGCAGCGCGGCGGTCTTGTAGAGGAACGCCGCCGCGGCCAGGCCGAACACCGACTGCCAGAAATACTTCCAGCGCGAGGCCAGCCCACGGCTGTCCTTGAGCACCAGCTTCTTGTAGTCGTCGTAGAAGCCGACCGCGCCGAAGGCGATCAGCACCGCCAGCACGATCCACACGTAACGGTTGTGCAGGTCGGCCCACAGCAGCGTGGCGATGGCGATCGCCAGCAGGATCATCACGCCACCCATGGTCGGCGTGCCGGCCTTGACCAGGTGCGTCTGCGGGCCGTCGCTGCGCACCACCTGCCCGGCCTTCAGCGCGGCCAGCCGCATGATCAGGCCCGGACCCAGCAGCAGCGACATCGCCAGCGCGGTGAGCGCGGCCATGATCGTGCGGAAGGTGATGTACTGGAACAGGTGCAGAGCGGTGAAATGCCGTGCCATCCAGTCGGCCAGCTCAAGCAGCATCGACGGGGCCTCCGGAGGCGTGGGTTTGTTTGAGCGCCGACACGACCTGCTCCATGCCGGCCGAGCGCGAGCCCTTGACCAGGCAGGTCACGCCGGCGTGCAGCTGGCGCGCGAGCGAGGTGGCCAGCGCGGCCTTGTCCGCGTGGTGCTCGGCGTCCGGGCCAAACGCCTTGGCCGCGGCGGCACTCAGCGCGCCGACCGCGAACAGCCGTTCGATGCCGGCGGCCTTCGCACGCGCGCCGATGCCCTCGTGCAGCCCGCGCGCTTCGGGACCGAGCTCGGCCATGTCGCCGAGTACCAGCCAGCGCTCGCCGGAAGCCAGCGCCAGCGTGTCGATCGCGGCGCCGACCGAACCAGGATTGGCGTTGTAACTGTCGTCGATCAGCGTCCAGCCACCCGGCATCGCCTCGCTGCGCAGCCGCCCGGCCACGCCCGGCACGTGCAGCAGGCCGGCGACGATGGTCGCCAATGGCACCTCGAGCGCCAGCGCGATCGACGCAGCAGCAAGCGCGTTGGCGATGTTGTGGCGTCCGGCCAGCGGCAGCGCCACCTCGGCCCCGCCCTCGGGCGTGCGCAGCAGGAAGCGCGAGCCGTCCACCCGTTGCTCGAGAATGGTCGCGCCAACGTCGACCTGGCCGCCGAGGCCGAAATGCAGCGTCGCGCGCGAACCGGCCAGGCCTTCGAAGAAGCCGGCGAAGGCATCGTCGTCGTTGATGATCGCCACGCCGTCCGCCGGCAGCGCCTGGTACAGCGCGCCCTTGGTTTCGGCCACGCCCTCCAGGCTGCCCATGCGTTCAAGGTGCGCCGGCGCGATGGTGTTGACGAGGCCGATATCGGGCCGCGCGATGGCGGCCAGGTAGGCAATGTCGCCCGGCTTGCCCGCGCCCATCTCCAGCACGGCATATTCGCTGTCGGCCGGCATCGCCAGCAGCGTCAGCGGCAGGCCGAGCTCGTTGTTGTAGTTGCCCGCGTTGACGTGGGTGCGGCCGTGGCGCGAGAGGATCGAGGCGGTCAGTGTCTTGACCGTGGTCTTGCCGTTGGAGCCGGTGATGCCGACCACGCGCACGTCGCGCTGCGCGCGCACCGCGCTGGCCAGGTCGCCGAGCGCAAGCTGGGTGTCGTTGACCAGTACCTGCGGGATGTCCACGTCGACACGGCGCGTGACCAGTGCCGCCGCGGCGCCGCGCAGCGCGGCCTCGCGCACGAAGTCGTGGCCATCGACGCGCTCGCCGCGGATCGCCACGAACAGCTCGCCCGGCTGCAGCCGGCGGGTGTCGATCGCCACCCCGCCCACTTCCAGGTCGGCGCCGAGCAGGCGGCCGCCGGTCCACACCGCGATTTCGCCCAGGCGCATCATGCGTGGTTCTCCGTGGCCGGTCGTTCGAGCGCGGCGCGTGCGATGGCGAGGTCATCGAACGGGCGCTTGCCGGCGGCGCCCTCCTGGTAGGTTTCGTGGCCCTTGCCGGCGATCAGCACGACGTCGTCGGTGCCGGCACGGGCGAGGGCCAGGCCGATCGCCGCGGCGCGGTCGCGTTCGATCGCCGCCGGCGCCTGCATGCCGGCGCGGATCTGCGCCACGATCGCGTCGCCGTCTTCGCCGCGCGGGTTGTCGTCGGTGACGATCGCCACGTCCGCCAGGCGCTCGGCGATCGCGCCCATCTGCGGGCGCTTGCCCGCATCGCGCTCGCCGCCGCAGCCAAATACGCAGATCAGCTGCCCGGCGCAATGCGCGCGCAGCGCGGTCAGCGCCTGCTCGAGCGCGTCGGGGGTGTGCGCGTAGTCGACCACCACCAGCGGATGGCGACCGTCGCCGCCGAGGCGGTTCATGCGGCCGTTGACCGGGGTGAGCGCCTCAACCGCCTCGACGATGCGCGCGAATGGCTCGCCCAGCGCGCCCAGGCAGGCGACCACGGTCAGCAGGTTCTCGACATTGAAACGGCCGAGCAGCGCGCTGCGCAGCGAATGCTCGCCCCACGTCGTGCACAGCTCGAAGGCCAGGCCTTCGGCGGACGTGGCGATGGCGCGTGCGGTCACCTCCGCCGACGCGCCGGCGGCGCTGGTGCGCCATGCCCGCACGCTTTGCGGCAGGCGTGCGGCCAACTCGCGACCGAACGCATCGTCCACGTTGATCGCCGCTGCCTTCAGCCCAGGCCAGGCGAACAGCCGTGCCTTGGCCGCGCCGTAGGCTTCCATCGTGCCGTGGTAGTCGAGATGGTCGCGGGTGAGGTTGGTGAACGCAGCCACCTCGAACGCCACCGCGCCCACGCGGCCCTGCTCGAGCGCGTGCGAGGACACCTCCATCGCGACGAACTGCGCACCCTGATCGCGGAACTGCGCCAGCAGGCGCTGCACGTTGATTGCGTCGGGCGTGGTCCGCTCGCCCTCGTCCAGCCGGCCATGGAAACCCGCGCCGAGCGTCCCGATGCTGGCCGCGCGATGGCCCAGCCGCGCCAGCGCCTGGGTGACCAGCTGCACCGTGGAGGTTTTGCCGTTGGTGCCAGTGACGCCCACCACGCGCAGCGCGCGCGACGGATGATCGTAGAAGCGCGCGGCGATCTCACCCAGGCGCGCGTGCAGATCGTCAATCCACAGGACCGGCACGCCCGGCGTGAAGCCGGCCACCATCGGCGCTTCGGCCAACACCAGCGCAGCGCCGCGCGCCACCGCTTCGGCAGCGAAGGCGATGCCGTGCGCGCGGGTGCCGCGCAGCGCGATGAACGCCTCGCCCGGCTGCACCTGGCGCGAGTCCAGGGTCAGCCCGCAGATACGAAGATCGCCGAGCGCACCTGCGTCGGCGAAACCTTCCAGCAACGGGGTGAGAAGTCGCGCGGTCACGGCTCCTCCAGTGGCACGTCGTCGATCGGCCGGTCGGTCGGCGGCTTGCTGCCGGCCAGGCCGTTCGGGGTCAATGGCCCGCCGGCGTACCAGCGGCCGATGTTGTCCGGGGGAACGTCGAGCAGGCGCAGCGCCCCCTCCATCACCCGCGCGAATACCGGCGCCGAGACGGTGCCGCCGTAGTAGCTGCGCTTCTGGGGATCGTCGATCACCACTACGCCGACCAGCCGCGGATGGGTTGCCGGGACCAGCCCGGCGAAGGCCGCCGTGTAGTTGCTGCGCGAATAACCGCCGGCGTTGGCCTTGTGCGCCGTGCCGGTCTTGCCCGCGACGATGTAGTTGGCGATGCGCGCGGTGGTGGCGGTGCCGCCCGGTGCCGTTACCGTCTCCATCATCTTGACGATCTCGTCGGCGACCTGTCGCGAAACGATCGCCTTGGGCGCGTTGCCCGCATCCTTGATGAAGCTCGGCGTGTGCATCACGCCGTGGTCGCCCAGCGTCGCGTAGGCGTTGGCCAATTGCAGCGGCGTCACGTTCAGGCCGTAGCCGTAGCCCATGATCGCCTGCTCCAGCGGACGCCAGTCGCGGCCGATCCGAAGCAGGCCGGAGGACTCGCCGGGAAAGCCGCTCTCGGTGCTGTTGCCGAAGCCGAACGCGCGGTAGGTGTTGTACATGAACGCCGTGTCCAGCGTCATGGCGATATGCGCAGCGCCCACGTTGCTCGACTTGGTGATCACGCCGGTGGGCGTGAGCAGGCCGTAGTTGTGCGTGTCGCGGATGTCCTTGCCCTGGAAGTACCAATGACCGCCGGTGGTGTCGATCAACGGACTGGTGGGCGTGTATTTCCCGCTGGACAGCGCCGCGGCCATCAGCACCGGCTTGATCGTCGAGCCGGGCTCGACCAGGTCGGTGACGGCGCGATTGCGCCGGTCGGAGAACTTGCTGCCGGCCAGCGCATTGGGGTTGTAGGTCGGCAGGTTGACCATCGCCAGCACCTCGCCGGTGGGCACGTCGAGGATCACCATCGAGCCGGAGGCGGCCTCGAATTCGGCCAGGGCCTTCTTCAGCTCGTTGTAGGCGAGGAACTGCAAGCGCCGGTCGATGCTCAGCGTGAGGCTCTTGCCCGGCTTGGGCTCACGCACTTGCTCGACGTCCTCTACCACGCGACCCATGCGGTCGCGGATCACCCGCTTGGCGCCGGGCTGGCCAGACAGCCAGTCGTCGAAGGCCAATTCCAGCCCTTCCTGGCCGTGGTCGTCGATATTGGTGAAACCGAGCACGTGCGCGGTCACTTCGCCGGACGGGTAGTAGCGGCGGTACTCGCGCTGGCTGTTGACACCCGGAATGTCCAGGTCGAGCACGGCCTGCGCCGCCTCCGGCGGCATCTGCCGGCGCAGGTAGACGAATTCGCGGCCGGCGCGTTGGGCCAGGCGGTCTTTCAGCTCGCCGGCGTCCACGCCCAGCGCCGCGGCGAGCGCGGGAATGCGATCGGCGTTCTCCAGCACCTTCGGCGGGTTGGCCCAGATCGACATGACCGGCGTGGACACGGCCAGCGGCTCGCCATTGCGGTCGAAGATGGTGCCGCGCGACACCGGGATCGGCACTTCGCGCAGGAAGCGCGCGTCGGCCTGTTCCTGGTAGAACTCCTTGCGCACCACCTGCAAATCGAATGCGCGCGCGACCAGCCCCAGCGAAGCCAGCGACAGCACGCCGGCCACCAGCATCATGCGCTTGCGCGGACTGGGGCCGGTGCCACGGCGGCGGCCGGAAGAAGGCGGCGGGAGCGGGCGACGCGGACTCATCGGCGCACCAGCTGAATGTCTTGCGGCTTGGGCGCGAGCATGCCGAGTTTGCTGCGAGCCTCGGTATCGATCCGGCGCGGCTCGGCCCAGGTGGCCTGCTCCAGTTCGAGCCGGCCGTACTCGACGTTGAGCTCGTCGCGCTGGTTCTGCAGGCGGGTCAGCTCGACAAACAGCACGCGGCTCTCGTGGCGCGTCCACACCACGCCGATCGCGCTGGCCAGCATGGCCAGCAGCAGGATCACCAGCGTGACGCCGCCGAGGGCCTTCATGCGAGTTTCTCCGCCACGCGCAGCACCGCCGAGCGGGCGCGCGGATTGATCGCCAGCTCCTCGTCGGACGGAAAGCGGGCCTTGCCCAGCGCCGCCAGCCGCGCGGGCTTCGCAGCCACCGGCGGACCGCGCCGGCTGCCCTGCACGCGCCCGGAATGGTCGCGGATGAACTGTTTGACCGTACGGTCCTCCAGCGAGTGGAAGCTGATCACCGACAGCCGTCCGCCGACCTTGAGCCGTTCCAGCGCCGCATCAAGCCCGCGCTGCACCGCATCGAGCTCACCGTTCACGCGGATCCGCACGGCCTGGAAGCTGCGCGTGGCCGGGTGCTTGCCCGGCTCGCGGCGGCCGATGGTGCGCTCGATCAGCGCGGCCAGCTCGCCGGTGCGCGCGATCGGCGCCTCGTCGCGGCGCGCAAGAATCGCGCGGGCGATCTTGCGGCTGAAGCGCTCCTCACCGAAGGTCCACAGCACGTCGGCGATCTCGCGCTCGTCGGCGCGAGCCAGGAATTCCGCTGCGCTCTCGCCCTGGCTGGTGTCCATGCGCATGTCCAGCGGCGCGTCGGCCATGAAGCTGAAGCCGCGCGCGGCCTCGTCCAGCTGCGGCGAGGACACGCCCAGGTCCAGCAGCACGCCATCCAGGCCGGCGGCGGTTTCGTCCCATTCGCCGAGCTCGGCGAAATTGCCATGGCGGATCGACACGCGCGGATCGGCCGCGAACGCTTCGCGCGCGGTGGCAATCGCGGTCGGGTCGCGGTCCATCAGCAGCAGCCGGCCATCGGGGCCCAGGCGCGACAGCACCGCGCGAGCGTGACCGCCGCGCCCGAAGGTGCCATCCAGATATCGCCCGCCTGCCTGCACGGCAAGGCCCTCCACCGCTTCGCCCAGCATCACCGGGATGTGCCGCAACTCGGCCACGCCGCACCTCCCGTCCCGTCGAAATTCCTGCACCGAAAACCCGCGCCTTACAGGCGCAGGTCCGCCATGTCGTCAGTGATGTCGTCTTCGCCGAGGGTCTGGCGGATCTTGGCCAGATGCGCCTGCTCGCTCCACAGCTCGAACTTGTTGCCCATGCCCAGCAGCACCGCTTTCTTCTCGATGCCGGCGGCGCCGCGCTGGCTGGCCGGCAACAGGATGCGCGAGGCGCCATCGGGCTCGACCACAGTCGCCGCGCCCACCAGCTTCATCTGCAGGTTGCGGTGGGACGCCTTGACCATCGGCAGCGCATTGACCTGGTCGCGCACCGTTTCCCACTCGGCGAAGGGGTACAGCCACAGGCACCCCATCTCGAACGGGCTGTAGGTGACCACCAATCGATTGGCGCAGGCGCCCGCGACCAGCTCCCGATACGCAGTCGGGATGGCCAGTCGGCCCTTGTCATCAACGGTGATGGCGGTTTCGCCCTGGAACACCCGTGCGGACTCCACTGATTCCCACGATTTCACACAGGGTCCCACGATACGTCTCGCCTTTTGAGACGTCAAGGGGATTTTTGCTTGTGAATCAAGGAGAAAGGCGGAAGTGTGGAAGCATTTCCAGCCGTTTCAGAGGAAGGTACGCAAGGTGCTTGAAAGCAGGGAGAATTTCCAAACGGGGCGTGAGGCAGATCACGGGCTTTCCCCCGTCCGGACAAGCGCTGGCATGAACTACCCGTTCAGCCCCAGCTCCCTGCAGGAGCGCCCTTGGGCGCGACCGCCATGCTCATCCCTGCCGCGAATCCTCCGCCGCGGTCCCGCCCAAGGGCGCTCCTACGGAGAAGCTGCACGAAAAAGGGCCAGGACGGCGCGATCCTCCGCGCCACCCTGGCCCTTTCCCTGGCAACGCCGCGAGGCGCGCCATCCAAAGAGGCGGAGCCGGCCTGTAAGCCGGGTTCTGTACGTCTTGCGACGCGACAGTCATTCCTCTCGGCCAGGCGTCGCCGCCTGGCTCCAGCGACCTACCCGGGAACAACGCGGGCCGCGTTATCGTTCCCCTATTCGGTCTTGCTCCGGGTGGGGTTTACCGTGCCGTACGACGTTGACCCCGTACGCGGTGCGCTCTTACCGCACCCTTTCACCCTTACCTGATCCCCCGGCACCCGAAAGTGTGAGGGCCATCGGCGGTCTGCTCTCTGTTGCACTGGCCGTCAGCTCGCGCTGCCCAGGCGTTACCTGGCACCCTGCCCTGTGGAGCCCGGACTTTCCTCGATGCACTTGCGTGCGACGCGACTGTCCGGCCGACTCCGCACGCCATTCTAGCCGAGGACGGGCGTAGGGTGGGCTTCAGCCCACCATCGGCACATCGCAGACGGTGGGCTGAAGCCCACCCTACGCCGGCCTACGAAGCCTCGTAGAGGCTCTTGCGCGGTGCACCGGTAATGGCTGCCGCCAACTTGGCAGCCTTGGCCGGCGGCAATTCCTCGCGCAGCAGCGCAAAAATACGCTGCCCTTCGGCCAGGCGCGCGTCCGTCTCCTCGCCGCGGCCGGTGACCAGCAACACGCACTCGCCACGCTGCTGGTCCGGGTCGCCGGCCACGCGTGCAGCCAACTCCGCCAGCGGCTCGCCGATCACCGTCTCGAACATTTTGGTCAGCTCGCGCGCCAGCACCGCCTCGCGCGCGCCGCCGAACACCTCGCGCATGTCGGCCAGGCTCTCGGCCACGCGATGCGAGGACTCATAGAAGATGAGCGTGCGCGGCTCGCCGGCCAGTTCCTGCAGCCGGCTGCGTCGCGCGGCTGCCTTCGGCGGCAGGAAACCCTCGAACACGAAGCGGTCGCTGGGCAGCCCGGCCACCGACAGCGCCGCGATCGCGGCGCAGGCGCCCGGCAGCGGCACGCAGCGGATGCCGGCCGCCCGCGCCGCGCGCACCAGACGGAAACCCGGGTCGCTGACCAGCGGCGTGCCCGCATCGGAGATCAACGCCACCGATTGCCCCGCGAGCATCCGCCGCACCAGCCCGTCGACCGCCTCGCGCTCGTTGTGCTCGTGCAACGCGACCAGTGGCGTGTCGATGTTGTGGTGAAGCAGCAGCGGTCGGCTGTGGCGGGTGTCTTCGGCGGCGATCACGTCAGCCGCGCGCAGGGTGGCGATCGCGCGCGCGGAGATGTCGTCGCGATGGCCGATCGGCGTGGCGACGACCGACAGGCTGCCGGGCTGGACAGTGGACATCTGGAACTCCAAGCAGCGCGCAAAGGGCTCGCAGCACGATCGGCTATGATCGCTCACCATGTCGACGACGACCAAGGGACTCTCCATGCGACTGCTTCGCGCCGCCGGCCTTGGCCTGCTGATCGCTCTGGCCATCAGCGCTTGCGTGCCGACCAAGGTGACCCGTTCGCCGCAGGAACTGGCTGCAGCGCAGCATGCCGAACAACTCGCCAGCCAGGGCCAGTTCGACCAGGCGATTCAGGCCTATCTCGAGCTCGGCCGGCAGACCGGCGACAGCGACCACTACCGCGTGCTCGCCGCCGAGGTGTACCGCGAGGAAGGCGCCATCGAGCAGGCTGCGCCGCTGCTCGACCAGGTGCGCCGCCCGCGCCTGGACGCCGAGGATGGCGCCCGCTACGACCTGCTGCGCGCCGAACTGGCGCTGGCTCACCACGACGCCCACACCGCGCTGCAGTTGACCACCCAGCCGGCGCCGGTGCCGCCGGTGCTGGAACTGCGCCTGCTGGAATTGCGCGCGCGCGCCATGGAGGCCGGCGGCGACCTGTGGGGCGCGGCGCGCACGCGCGTGCAGATGGATCCGCAACTGCAGGGCCTGGACCACACGCAGAACCGCAAACAGATCCTCGATCTGCTGGGCCGCCTGGGCATCGAGCCGCTCAAGCGCCGCGGCGCCGCGATGCAGTCCGGCGACCGCATGCTGCCGTGGATCAACGAGGCGCTGACCCAGCTCGGCGTGCCGGTGGCGCAGCCGCAGCCGGACCTGGACCAGCCGGTGGGCACCATGCTGCCCGGCGCCGACGCGAACGTGCGCGAGGGCTACCGGATGCCCGCGAACGTGGCGCTGCTGTTGCCGCTGGGCGGCAACTTCGCCGGCGCCAGCGGCGCCATCCGCCAGGGCTTCTTCGCCGCCTACGCCGATGCCGCCCGCAACAACGCACCACGCGCCAACGTGCGCGTGTACGACAGCGGCGGCACCGCCGAGACCGCGCTCAAGGCCTACCAGCAGGCCGCCGGCGACGGCGCCCAGCTGATCGTTGGCCCGCTCACCCGCGTCGAGGTGGCCGCCGTATTCGCCCAGCCGCAACTGCCGGTACCGACGCTCGCGCTCAACCACCCCGACGACAAGAGCCTGCCTGCCGCCGGCGCCACCGAGTTCGGCCTGCTGCCGGAAACCGAAGGCGCGCAGGCGGCCGACCACATGGTCGAGCGGGGCCTGCACGGCGCGTACGTGGTCACCTCCGACGACGACTTCGCCCAGCGCGCCGCCGGCGCCTTCAAGGCCGAGTTCGAGGCGCGCGGCGGGCACATCGCCGGCGTCGCCACGTTGCCGCCCGGCAAGGTCGACTATGCCGATGCCATCGCCGGTCTGGACATGCCGACTTCGGCCACGCCGCTGGCAGGCACGGAACCGGCCCCGGCCGCCTCGGTCCCTGCGTCGGCCGGCAGCGTCGCGGCCACTCCGGAACCGCTGGCCACCGGTGGCACCGGCATCTTCATCAGCATGCGTCCTGAGCAGGCGCGACTGCTGTTGCCGCAGTTGCACGTGGCACAGATCGGCCTGCCGGTGTTCGCAACCTCGCATATCTATGCCGGCGTCGACGACGCGGCCGCCAATCGCGATCTCGACGGCGTCGAATTCTGCGACGCGCCGTGGCTGTTCGACGCCCAACCGGGCCTGCCCGGCCACGACGCGATCGCCTCGAGGCTACCCTCCGCGCGCGGCACCTCGGCGCGGCTGTTCGCCTTCGGCATGGACGCCTGGAACCTGGTGCCCTATCTGGACTGGCTGCGTGACCACCCCGGCAGCTACCTGCCCGGCGCCAGCGGCCAGCTTGCCGCCGACCAGTTCGGCCGCGTGCGCCGCGTGCTGGTGTGGGCGCGCTTCCAGAACGGCCTGGCGCGGCCGCTGACCGGCAGTCTGCAACTGGACG
Organism: Frateuria hangzhouensis; assembly: GCF_026410505.1. Lineage (GTDB taxonomy): Bacteria > Pseudomonadota > Gammaproteobacteria > Xanthomonadales > Rhodanobacteraceae > Frateuria_A > Frateuria_A hangzhouensis. The sequence goes on along the minus strand of NZ_JAPMIU010000007.1, from coordinate 88,849 downwards.
ACGTGCCGTCCTCGGCGCCACCGGCGAGCGAGGGTGGCAGCACGCCGATGCCCGCCACGTCCACCGGTGTGCCGCCGGCCACCTCGACCGGCCTGCCGCCCGCGGAATACTGATGCGCGCCACCGGCGAAGCGTTCGAGCAACGCGCCTGCCGCGAGCTCGAACGCGCCGGCCTCAAGGCCCTGGCGCGCAACTACAACACGCGCCATGGCGAGCTGGACCTGATCATGCGCGATGGCGACACGGTGGTGTTCGTCGAGGTGCGCTACCGGGTGCGCGCCGGCCACGGCGACGCGGCCGCCTCGGTGACGCGGAGCAAGCAGGAAAAGCTGATCCGCACCGCCCAACTATGGCTGGCCGCGCATGCGCAGCATGCCCAGCGCCCTTGCCGCTTCGACGTGGTCAGCTACGACGGGCCGGCGGGCGTGGCGCGGATGCACTGGCTGAAGGGTGCGTTCGAAGCCGAGTGAACTGTTTTCCCCGTGAGAGGCGCTCTCCGGAGTGGGGAGCGGGGCTCGCACCTCGAGGTTGCGCTACTGTCATCCCATTGACCCGGACGCCCTCCCCCCCGCCCGGGCAGAAGGGGCCTGAAAAGCCATGTCATTACCTGATTCCCTGCTCGATGCGCTGCACGCCATTTTCGGCGACGCCCTGCAAACCGGCGCCGCCGAACGCCTCGCTTATGCCTACGACGATTCCCGTCTCAATGTATTGCCCGACGCGGTGGTGTTCCCCACCGGGCATGCGCAGGTCGAAGCGCTGGTGCGCGCCTGCCGCGAACACCGCGTACCACTGGTGGCGCGCGGGCGCGGCACCAACACCACCGGCGCGGCCGTGCCGGTGAACGGCGGCGTGGTGGCCAGTTTCGAGCGGATGGACCGGATCCTGCGCATCGACCCCGCCAACCGCGTGGCAGTGGTCGAACCGGGCGTGCTCAACGGCGACCTGCAGGCGGCGCTCGCCGAGCACGGCTTCTTCTGGCCGCCCGATCCCGGCTCGGCCGCCTGGTGCAGCGTCGGCGGCAACCTTGCCTGCAACGCCGCCGGCCCACGCACGGTCAAGTACGGCAGCCCGCGCGAGAACACCTTCGGCCTGCGCGCGGTAGCCGGCACCGGCGAGGGTTTCCGTTGCGGTGGCCAGACCACCAAGCAGGCCACCGGCTACGACCTGACCCGCCTGCTGATCGGCTCCGAAGGCACGCTCGCGCTGGTCACCGAGGCCACGCTCAAACTCACTCCCATGCCTGGCGGCATCCGCACGCTGCGCGCCACCTACGCCGACGTCGGCGCCGCCGCGCAGGCGGTGGCGCGGATCATGGCGCAGCCGGTCACGCCCTGCGCGCTGGAGTTCATGGATGCGGTCGCCCTGCAACTGGCCCGCGACCATGCCGGCGAAGTCGTGCCGCTGGCCGGCGCGATGCTGATGATCGAGGTCGACGGCGACGAGGCGACGCTGGCCATGGCGGTGGAGGCGGTGTCGCGCGCGGCGAGCGGCGCGGGCCTGCTGGAGCTGCGCGCCGCGGCGGACCCCGCCGAGGCGCAGGCGTTGTGGGCCGCGCGCAAGGCGCTGTCGCCGGCGCAACGGGCGATCTCCACCGACAAGATCAACGAAGACGTGGTGGTGCCGGTCAGCCAGGTGCCCGCGCTGGTCGAAGCCGTGCGTGGGCTCTCCGAACGGTATGCGCTGCCGATCGTCACCTTCGGCCACGCCGGCAACGGCAATCTGCACGTCAACCTGCTGCCACGCGATGCCGGCGAACGGGAGCGCGCGGGCGCCTGCCTGGCGGAGGTATTCGAGCGGGTGATCGCGCTGGGCGGCACGCTGTCGGGCGAACACGGCATCGGCCTGACCAAGCGACCGTTCATGCCCCTGGCGCTGGAGCCGGCCACGCTGGACCTGATGCGCGGCATCAAGCGGGCGTTCGACCCCGACGGGATCCTCAACCCCGGCAAGGTACTGCCCTGAGCCGTGCCACCCACCATGTAGGGGCACCTCGGGCGCGACCCGGATGCCCACGGTCGCGCCCGAGGGCGCTCCTGCAGAGATTCCTCGAATAGCTTCTTACGCGCGATGCTTTGTAGGAACCCACTTGCGGGCGATGCTCTTGCGCCTGATCGCTCCGCCACAGGCATCGCCCACAAGTTGGCTCCTACAGTGGTCGCCGGAAGCTTACGGAGTCTTTCGAGGTTCAATACAGGGGCTGCCGCCTTGAACAAGGTCAGGGAGGACACGGGCCAAGCGGTTACCATACCTCTCGTTTCTTGCCGCCCCGTCCCATGCCGCTTTCCAAGCTCGACCGCCTGCTCGCCGAGATCCGCGCCTGCCAGCTCTGCGCCGCTCACCTGCCGCACGGCGTGCGTCCGGTGCTGCAGGCCTCGGCTTCATCGAAGCTGCTGATCGTCAGCCAGGCGCCCGGACGCAAGGTGCACCTGAGCGGCGTGCCATTCGATGACCTCAGCGGCGAGCGTCTGCGCGAGTGGCTGGGCGTCGACAAGGCGGCCTTTTACGACGCGCGGCGCATCGCGATCGTACCGATGGGCTTCTGCTTCCCCGGCAGCGCACGTGGCGCCGACCTGCCGCCGCGGCGCGAATGCGCGCCGGCCTGGCATCCGCGCCTGCTGCCGCTGTTGAAGAAGGTGGACCTGACCCTGGCGATCGGCCGCTACGCGCAGGTCGGCCTGCTCGGCGCGCAGGCCGGCAGCAACCTCACCGACACGGTACGCGACTGGCGCACGCACCTGGCCCGCGGCGTGCTGCCGCTGCCGCACCCGAGCCCGCGCAACCAGTTGTGGACCCGGCGCAATCCCTGGTTCGCCGAGGAGCTGCTGCCGGTGCTGCGCGAACGCGTCAGTCTTGCCCTCGGGATCAGCCGCGGCGGGCGAGGATGAGGTGCAGGCCGAAGGCGATGAACACCGCGCCGGCAAGGCCATCGATCCAGCGCGTCAGCCGCAGGTAGCCGCGGCGCATCGCCGGCAGCGCGAAGAACGCCGCCACCAGCGCGAACCAGGCGAAGGTTTCGACCACGATCAGCGCCCACAGGCCCCAGCGCGTGGCCGCATCCACGCGGTCGCCCAGGAACGCCGAGAACACGCTGCCGAAGTAGACCACCACCTTGGGATTGGCCAGGTTGGTCAGCAGGCCTGCGCGCAGCGTCGCCAGATCGCCACCGGGCGCGGCTCTGGCTCCGCCGTGTGGCGTCGGCGCATGCGCGAGCGCGCCGCGCAACATGCGCAGCCCCATCCACGCCAGATACAGGCCACCGGCGATCGCGATCAGCTGCTGCAGCCAGGCCAGCCGGTACAGCACCAGTTGCAGGCCGAGCAGTGCCAGCGCCGACCACAGCGTGATGCCCAGGGTGATGCCCAGCACGCCGAAAAGCGCCTGCTTGCGCGAGCGGCTGACCGCGGTCTGCGAGACGAAGAAGAAGTCCGGGCCGGGGCTTAGCAGCGCAACCAGGTGGACGATGGCGATGGTGAGAAACAGGTTCACGGCGCAGGCCCATCGGCAGAGCAGGCGTGGAAGTTTAGGCGGTCCGGCGATCCGGGACACGCCGGGACATGGCGCGCCCACGGCGTCCGCCGCGCTGCGCCGCGCCTTGCCCGGTCGCAGCCGTTTCTCTAACCTGCCGGACTTTGCGGCCAGGGGTTCGTCCCGCGGCTTTTGCAGGGGAAAAGCACATGCGGGACTTTGCACCATGAACATCAAGCTGCGCCTGATCGTGATGAACTTCCTGCAGTTCTTCGTGTGGGGTTCATGGCTCACCACCATCGGCGCCTACTGGTTCCAGACCCGCCAATGGGGTGGCGCCGAGTTCGGCGCGATCTTCTCCACCATGGGCATCGCCTCGCTGTTCATGCCGGCGATCACCGGCATCATCGCCGACAAGTGGATCAACGCCGAGCGCCTGTACGGCGTGTTGCACCTGGGCGGTGCAGTGATGCTGTTCATCGTGCCGACGATCGACGACCCCGCCACGCTGTTCTGGGTGATGCTGGTCAACATGTGTTTCTACATGCCGACCATCGCGCTCTCGATCACGGTGGCCTACAACGCGCTCAAGACCGAGGGCGTGGACATCGTCAAGGTGTACCCGCCGATCCGCGTGTGGGGCACGGTCGGTTTCATCGTGGCGATGTGGGCGATCAGCCTGCTGCACATCGAAACCTCGCCCGAGCAATTCCACATCGCCGGCATCGCCGCGGTGCTGCTGGGCCTGTACTCGTTCTCGCTGCCGGCCTGCCCGCCGCGCGACACCCGCCACACCTCGATGATCGACGTGCTCGGCCTGCGCTCGTTCGCGCTGTTCAAGAACTACAAGATGGCGGTGTTCTTCCTGTTCGCGATGGCGCTGGGCGCAGCGCTGCAGCTGACCAACGCCTACGGCGACACCTTCCTGCACGACTTCGGCAAGGTCGATGCGTACAAGGGCCTGATCACGGTGCGCTACCCGAACATCGTGCTGTCGATCTCGCAGATGTCCGAAACGCTGTTCATCCTGGCCATCCCGTTCTTCCTCAAGCGCTTCGGCATCAAGAAGGTGATGCTGATCAGCATGGTCGCGTGGGTGCTGCGCTTCGGCCTGTTCGCCTACGGCAATCCGGCCGAGCTGCTGTGGATGATCATCCTGTCGAACATCGTCTACGGCATGGCGTTCGACTTCTTCAACATCTCCGGCTCACTGTTCGTCGAGGGCCAGGCGGACCCGAAGATCCGCGCCAGCGCGCAGGGCCTGTTCATGCTGATGACCAACGGCGTGGGCGCGGTGCTGGGCAGCTCGATCAGCGGGCTGGTGATCGAGCGCTTCTTCACCGCGGCGGACGGCGCGCTGCAGTGGCACGGCATCTGGCTGAGCTTCGCCGGCTATGCGCTGGTGGTGGCGGTACTGTTCGTGATCCTGTTTCGCCACAAACACATCCCGGAGAACGTGGCGCGGGCGAACCTCGGACATCAGGCCGGGATCTGAGCGCCCCTGCCCCTTGCAGGTGCCCGCTTGCGGGCGATGCTCTTCTGGCAGGCGCAGGGCGCGTCACAACTGCTTGCTTGTTGTTGATAATCATTTTCATTAGCATGCGCAGCCTTCCCCACCGGAGGTTGTCATGTCGTCGTCCGTACGCCCGCTCGCGCTCGCCCTGACCCTGGCCTTGGCGGCCCCGCTGCACGCCGCCGACGCGCCGCAGGCGACCACTCTCGAGCGGGTCGATGTCTCCGAGAGCACCCTGCGCATGCCGCGCAGCCAGGGCGCCCTGCCGATGACGATTACCGTGATCGACCGCCAGGACCTGGCCAACCAGCTGGCGATCACCTCGGACCTGGGCGACGCGATCGGCGCACTGGTGCCCTCGTTCGCGCCCTCCACACAAAAGCTTTCGGTGCGGGGGCAAACCCTGCGCGGGCGCAACCCGCTGTACATGATCGACGGCGTGCCGCAGTCCAGTCCGCTGCGCAACGGCTCGCGCGACGGCTACACGATCGACCCGGCGATGATCGAGCGGATCGAGATCGTCGAGGGTTCCAACTCGCTGCAGGGTCTGGGTGCGGCCGGCGGCATCATCAACATCATCACCAAGCAGGCGCCGACGAAGGATGGCGTGCGCCAGGAGCTGACGCTGGACGCCAGCGCGCCGACGCAGGGCGCCGACGGCCTGGGCTATGGCGCGGCCTGGCTGATCGGTGCGCGCTCGGGCGCGTTCGACATGGTCGCCGGTGCCTCCTGGCGCGAGCGCGGCATGTATCCGGACGCGCACGGCCGCCTGATCGGCGTGGACGGCACCCAGGGCGACCTGATGGATTCGAAAAGCTGGGACGGCTTCGCCAAGCTCGGCTACACCTTCGCCGGCGAGCGCCGCCTGCAGCTGACCGCCAACCGCTTCGACCTGGAGGGGAACGGCGACTACACCGCCGTCTCCGGCGACATGGACGCCGGTATCCCGACCACCTCGGTGCGCCAGAAGCAGCCAGGGCTGGCGCCGCGCAACCGCGTGCTCACCACCAGCCTGGACTACCGCGACCCGCAGCTGGCCGGCGGCGAACTGCGCGCGCAGCTCTACCACCAGCGCAACCGCGAGCTGTTCGGCGGCGGCACCTTCGGCACCTTCCAGGACCCGGCCTACGGCCCGTTGGTGTTCGACCAGTCGCAGAACGAATCGGTGAAGGATGGCGCGCGGCTGTCGTGGGGACGTCGCGGGCTGCTCGACGGCACGCTGGCGGTGCTGGCCGGTGCCGACGCCTACCGCGACCGTACCCACCAGTCGCTGGCACAGACCGGCCGCGACTGGGTGCCCGAGAGCACCTACACCGGCTGGGCGCCGTTCGTGCAGGCCGAATACTGGCCGGTCCAGGCGCTGTCGATCAACGCCGGCCTGCGCCAGGAACACGGCCGGCTGGAAGTGCCGACCTTCCGCACGCTCGCTTCCTATGGCGGCGTGATCGTGGAGGGCGGCTCGCGCAGCTTCGAAAAGACGCTGCCGAACATCGGCGCGGTCTGGTACCTGACCGACGCGCTCAACCTGTTCGCCAGTTACGCCGAGGGCTACACCCTGCCCGACGTCGGTCGCGTGCTGCGCGCCATCAGCGCGCCGAACCAGCGCGTGGGCGAGTTCCTCGACCTCCAGCCGGTGGTATCGGACAACCGCGAAGTCGGCGCCGAATACGCCGGTGCCGCCTTCAACGCCCGCGTCAGCTACTGGACGTCCACCTCCAAGCTGGGTGCGCTGCTGGTGTTCGACGCGCCAAACCAGGTCTACAACGTGGCCCGCCAGCGCACCGAGATCAGCGGCTGGGAGGCGCGCGCCGGCTGGACGCCGCGCGCCGGCACGCGATTGGACGCCTCCTATGCGGTCAACCACGGCCGCTCCGATCGCAACGAAGACGGCCAGGTCGATTCCGACCTGGACGGCGCCAACATCGCGCCCAACCGCCTCAACCTTTCCTGGACCCAGCGCTGGAACGATGTGCTGTCGAGTTACCTGCAGATCTCGCGCCTGGCCAGCCGCGACTTCGCCACGCTGGGCGAGCGCACCGCGCACTTCGACGGCTACGTCACCGCCGACGCCTACGTGAAGTGGCAGGCCGGCGCCACCGGCGACTGGACGCTGGGTGTGCAGAACCTTGCCAACAAGCAGTACATCAACTACGTCTCGCAGACGGTGGGCGACGACGACTCCTACTTCGCCGGCCGCGGCCGTACCGTGTCGCTCACCTGGCATCAGGCGTTCTGAGCGTGCGCGACGCCGTCCGCCAGGCTGCGCCGGCGCGCTCCACCCGCGGATTGCGCCACTGGCTGCGCAAGCTGCACCTGTGGCTGGGACTGAGCCTGGGCACTGTCTACGCACTGGTCGCGCTGAGCGGCAGCGTGCTGGCACTGCAGGGGCCGCTGTTGCGCGCAATGCATCCGGAACTGGACGCGCACGCGCTGCCCGATGCGGCGCAGCAGGCCGCGGTCATCGAGCGCATCGCGCGCGAATGGGCCCCGCAAGGCCTGCGCAGCGCGGACCTGCCCGACGCCGACCTGCCGGTCTGGCAGCTTTACTTCGACGGCGGCGTGCGCCGATATCTGGATCCGGCCAGCGGCGAGCTGCTGCTCACCCGCACGCCGGACAACGACGCGCTGCTCGCCCTGCGCGACTGGCACACCCACCTGCTCGCCGGCCACGCGGGCGAAACCTGGCTCGGCGTGATCGGCTGGTTCAGCCTGTTCATGCTGGTGTCCGGTGTCGTGCTGTGGTGGCCCGGGCGCGGCCGCTTCCTGGCGCACCTCAAGCCCCACACGCAGCCGCCGGTGCGGCGCTGGCTGAGCTGGCACCGCAGCTTCGGCGCGCTGAGCCTGCCGCTGTTGCTGCTGGTCACCCTGACCGGCACGCTGATGATCTACCACGGCGGCACGCGGCTGGCATTGCGCACGCTGTTCCTGGACGCGCCGGAACCGCCGCAGCCGGCCATCATCGCGCCGCACGACGCGCCGATCGACTGGCCCGCCGTGCTGGCCGCCGCACACCAGGCGCTGCCGGACGCGACGCTCGGCCGGATTTCCCTGCCGGGCGAACGCGACGGCCGGGTCACCTTGCGCGCCCGCATGCCCGGTGAGTGGAACCCGACCGGCCGCAGCATGATCTGGATCGATCCCTACCGGGCACGCGTGCTGGGCACGGTGGATGCGACCCGTGCCGACACCGGCGTGCAGGTGAACAACGCGATCTACGCGCTGCACGCCGGCACCACCGGGCCGCTCTGGCGCACGCTGGTGATCGTGTCCGGCCTGCTGCCGCCCTTCTTCCTGGTGACCGGCTTTCTGTTCTGGCGGGCGCGCACGAAACGGCGCGGCTGAGGCCGACATCCACCGCCCCGTACCCGCGCTAGCATTCGCTGATCACGGGGGACACACCATGCAGGACGCCAATCGACGCCCCATCGCCGTGCGCGGCAGCGGCTGGGCGCAACGTATCGCTGCGGCACTGGCGCGCAGCCGGCTCACGCCCAACCAGATCTCCGTACTCAGCGTGCTGTTCGCGCTGGCCGGCGCCGGGGCGTTGCTCGCCCTGCCCGGCGCGGCCGGCGCGCTGCTGTGCGCGCTGGCCATCGTGTTGCGGCTGCTGTGCAACCTGTTCGACGGCATGGTCGCCGTGGAAGGCGGCAAGGGCACTGCCACCGGGGCGCTGTACAACGAACTGCCCGACCGACTGGCCGACTCGTTGTTCCTGGTCGCGCTGGGCTACGCGGTCGCCGTGCCCTGGCTGGGCTGGCTGGCCGCGTTGTTGGCGGCGTTCACGGCCTACATCCGCGCGCTCGGCGGCGCACTGGGGCAAGCGCAGGATTTTCGTGGGCCGATGGCCAAGCCACATCGCATGTGGCTGTTGGGCATCGCGCTGGTGCTGGTGGCGGTGCTGCCGGCGTGGCGCCAGCCGATCCTGCTCGCTACCGCGGCGATCATCACCGCCGGCTCGGCGCTTACCTGCGTGACGCGCGCCGGCGCGATCGCCGCACGGCTGAAGGAGCCGGGCGCATGATCACTTCGCGCATCCTGGTGGGCCTGGTGCGCCTGCTGGTCGGCGCGCACGGACGCTGGCTCGGCTGCGAGCCCAAGCCCGTGCAACGCGTCTATTTTGCCAACCACAGCAGTCACCTGGACACGCTCGCCCTGTGGGCTGCGCTGCCGCCGCTGTTGCGCAGACGGACGCGGCCGGTCGCGGCGCGCGATTACTGGGGCAACGGCGGCCTGCGCGGGTTCGTCGCCGAACACGGCTTTCGCGCCGTGTACATCGAACGCGACCGCGAACGGCGCGACGGCGATCCGCTGGACCCGCTGTGCGAGGCGCTGGCCGCCGGCGACTCGCTGATCATCTTCCCCGAGGGCACGCGCAGCCCCGCGCCGCTGCCGCAGCCGTTCAAGGCCGGCCTCTACCATCTGGCCCAGCGCCATCCGCAGGTCGAGCTGGTGGCGGTCTACCTCGATACGCTGCACCGCGCGATGCCCAAGGGCAGCCTGCTGCCGGTGCCGCTGACCTGCATGGTGCGCTTCGGCCGCGCGCTGCGGCTGGCCGAGGGCGAACACAAGGAATGCTTCCTGCAACGCGCCCACGCGGCGGTGGTGGAACTGGCATGAGCCCGCAACACAAATTCTGGACCGTGATGGGCGCCGTGCTGGCGCTGCTGGTGATCGCCAGCCTGTTGGGCTGGGTGCTGGCACGCCGCGCGCGCAACGACGGCTCGCGCGAGGTCGTCACCAATCTGAACGCCCGCATCGGCGCCTGGTGGTGGATGGTGGCGATCCTGTGCGGGTGTTTCCTGCTCGGGCGCGTGGCCACGCTGGTGCTGTTCGCGCTGGCGTCGTTCTTTGCGCTGCGCGAATTCCTGACGCTCACCCCCACCCGCCGCGGCGACCACCTGCCGCTGGTGCTGTGCTTCTACCTGGCCATCCCGCTGCAGTACTGGCTGATCGGCATCGACTGGTACGGGCTGTTCGCCATCTGCATCCCGGTCTACGGATTCCTGCTGCTGCCGGCGATCACCGCGCTCGGCGGCGACACGGAGTCGTTCCTGGAACGCACCACCAAGATCCAGTGGGGCCTGATGCTGACCGTCTATTGCATCAGCTACGCGCCGGCAGTGTTGCTGCTGCACGTGCCCGGCTACGAGGGGCAGAACCTGTTGCTGTTGCTGTACCTGTTGCTGGTGGTGCAGATCAGCGACGTACTCCAGTACGTGTTCGGCAAGCTGTTCGGGCGGCGCAAGCTGGCGCCCTCGGTAAGTCCGTCCAAAACGGTCGAGGGGTTGCTCGGCGGCGGGCTGTCCGCCGTGGCGGTGGGCGCCGGCCTGTGGTGGATCACGCCGTTCTCGTTCTGGGGTTCGGCCGGGATGTCGTTGATCATCGTGATCGCCGGGTTCCTCGGCGGGCTGGCGCTGTCGGCGGTCAAACGAAGCCTGGGCGCGAAGGACTGGGGGCACATGATCGAGGGCCATGGCGGCATGCTCGACCGGCTCGATTCGGTCAGCTTCGCCGCGCCGGTGTTCTTCCACGTGGTGCGCTACGCACTGATGTAATCGTAGGGTGGGCTTCAGCCCACCTTCCAACCCGCGCAAAAGCGGTGGGCTAAAGCCCACCCTACGGGACCTCGTACAATGGGCGGATGCAGATCGGCCCCTACCGCATCGACCCGCCCGTGGTGCTCGCGCCCATGGCGGGGGTCACCGACAAGCCTTTCCGCCTGCTGTGCAAACGGCTGGGCGCGGGGTTGGCCGTGTCGGAGATGACCACTGCCGATCCGAAGCTCTGGCACACCCGCAAGTCGCTGCACCGCATGGACCACGCCGGCGAGCCGGAGCCGGTCAGCGTGCAGATCGCCGGCTACGATCCGGCGATGCTGGCCGAGGCGGCGCGCTTCAACGTGGCCAACGGCGCGCAGATCGTCGACATCAACATGGGCTGCCCGGCCAAGAAGGTCTGCAGCGTGTGGTCCGGTTCGGCGCTGCTGCAGGACGAGCCGCTGGTGGCGCGCATCTGCAAGGCGGTGGCCGAGGCCGTCGAAGTACCCGTCACCTTGAAGATCCGCACCGGCTGGGACCGCGAGCACAAGAACGCGCTGAACATCGCGCGCATCGCCGAGGACAGCGGCATCGCCGCGCTCTCGGTGCACGGGCGCACCCGCGCGGACAAATACGAGGGCGAGGCCGAATACGACACCATCGCCGCGGTGAAGGCCGCCGTGCGCATTCCCGTGCTCGCCAACGGCGACGTCACCAGTCCCGAGCGCGCCCGCCACGTGCTCGACGTCACCGGCGCCGACGCGGTGATGGTCGGCCGCGGTGCGCAGGGGCGGCCGTGGATCTTCCGCGAGATCGCACACTACCTGGCCACCGGCGAGACACTGCCCGAACCGGGCCCGGCCGAAGTCGCCGCCATCCTGCTCGGTCACCTCGAACACCTCTACGCCTTCTATGGCGAACCGGCGGGTGTGCGCATCGCGCGCAAGCACCTGGGCTGGTATGCGAAAGACCGGCCGGAGAACGCGGCGTTCCGGCACGTGGTCAACCGGGCCGAAAGCCCCGCCGAGCAGTTGCGCCTCACCGCCGAGTACTTCGCGAGCCTGGCCGAACCGCGGCGTGCCGCCGCGTAGGCCGCGTAAGGTGGGCTTTCAGCCCACCGCCTTTTTGGCGCGGAGCGGTGAGCTGAAGCCCACCCTACGCGGCTCGCCCGCCGAACTTCCGCACGAGCGCCCTCGTCCCGACCCTCTCTTTTCGCGGAAGAGGGCTCCAGGCGCGCGTTCGGCCATCCATCCGTCCGGCGCCTGAACGGGCATGAAACCTTCACCCCGCGGTAGTACGCTGGCCTGCATTCCGCCGCGTCCGCGTGTATCATGCGCGGCTTCTTTATCTTTGTATCCGAAAGGAAGGATATATCCCGCGATGAGCAACTACCTCTTCACCTCCGAGTCGGTCTCCGAAGGCCATCCGGACAAGGTCGCCGACCAGATCTCCGACGCCGTCCTCGACGCGATCCTCGCGCAGGACCCGCGCGCGCGCGTGGCGTGCGAGACGATGGTGAAGACCGGCGTGGCCATCGTCGCCGGCGAGATCACCACCTCCGCCTGGATTGACCTGGAGGGCCTGACCCGCAAGGTGATCCTGGACATCGGCTACGACTCCTCCGAAGTGGGCTTCGACGGCGCCACCTGCGGCGTGCTCAACCTGATCGGCAAGCAGTCGCCGGACATCAACCAGGGCGTGGACCGCAAGAAGCCCGAGGAACAGGGCGCTGGCGACCAGGGCCTGATGTTCGGCTACGCCACCAATGAGACGCGCGACTTCATGCCTGCGGCGATCTATTACTCGCACCGCCTGGTCGAACAGCAAGCGAAGATCCGCAAGAAGAAGAACTCGCGGCTGCCTTGGCTGCGCCCGGATGCCAAGAGCCAGGTCACCCTGCGCTACGAGAACGACGTGGCCGTGGCGATCGACGCCGTCGTGCTGTCGACCCAGCACGACCCGGGCATCAAGCAGAAGGACCTGGTCGAGGCGGTGCGCGAGGAGATCCTCAAGCCCGTGCTGCCGGCCAAGCTGCTGCACAAGGGCACCAAGTTCCACATCAATCCGACCGGCAAGTTCGTCATCGGCGGGCCGGTGGGCGACTGCGGCCTGACCGGCCGCAAGATCATCGTCGACACCTACGGCGGCTGGGCCCGCCACGGCGGCGGCGCGTTCTCCGGCAAGGATCCGTCCAAGGTCGACCGTTCGGCCGCCTACGCGGCGCGCTACGTGGCCAAGAACGTGGTGGCCGCGGGCCTGGCCGACCGTTGCGAGGTGCAGGTCTCCTACGCCATCGGCGTGGCCGAGCCGACCTCGATCTCGGTGACCACCTTCGGCACCGGCAAGGTTCCGGACGAGAAGATCGAAAAGCTGATCCGCAAGCACTTCGACCTGCGCCCGTACGGCATCATCAAGATGCTCGACCTGATCCACCCGATGTACCAGCAGACCGCCAGCTACGGCCATTTCGGCCGCCAGCCCTACGAGATGAAGGCCGCCGACGGCTCCACCTTCACCGCGTTCTCCTGGGAAAAGACCGACAAGGCCGAGGCGCTGCGCGCCGACGCCGGGCTGGGCGGCAAGCGCAAGTAAGCCGCGCCACCGTGTACCTCCGACGGGCCGCCTCGCGCGGCCCGTTTTTTTTTGGTTCTTCGTGCTCTACCGGGGATGTGATGGCCATGGATATTCAGGCCTGCAGGAGCGCACCTTTGCGCGACCGCCATGCCGGATCGGTGCCGCGCGGTCGCGCATAGGTGCGCTCCTACACAGGGCGTCGCGTGCCGGGGAATGGCCGTGATCCAAAGGAGAGACCGCTCAGCGCAACGAGGACGTCGCCTGCGGGCCGACCGCCGCCAGCGCCTCCTCGCGCACGCTGCGCATGCCGGCGTTGAGCGAACCGGGATCCATGGCAATCACCGGCTGCAGGTAGGTGGCGAACACGTGCTTCGCACTCGCATCGTCGTGCAGCTTCAGCAGTACCGCGTACAGCCGCGAGGCGCTCTCGATGGTGTGCGCGTCGGTATCGCCCAGCGTGCGGGCGCGGCCTTCCAGCGCCCGGGCATGGGCCTCGCGTGCCAGCGGCCAGCGGCCGGCACCCGTTTCGATGCGGCCGATCAGGTCGTAGGTGGCCAGCGTCATCGGATGATCGTCGCCGAACTGGCGGCGTAGTGCGGCCAGCACGCGTTCGCCCTCGGCGCTGGCCTCGGCGTACTGGCCGTTGCCGCACAACAGGCTGGCCAGGCTGCCGCGGGCATAAAGGGTGCTGAAGTGGTCCGCGCCCAACGTGCGCGTGCGCCCCGCCACGATCTGGCGCTCCATCGCGATCGCCTCGGGGTAACGATCCTGCTTGGAAAGCAGACGCACCATGTCGGTCATCGCATCGAGCGTGTGCCGGTTGTCCGCCCCCTGCACGCGCCGGTAGGCGCGGATGAGCGCGGCCAGCCGCTCATGCACCTGGGCCATGGTCGTCGGGTCGAGCGCCAGGCGCACCTCGTTCGACGCCGCCAACCCGCGGGCCTGCAGGGTCAACGGGTGGTCCGAACCGAGCCGGCGTTCGCGGATCGCCGCCACGTCCTGGGCCAATGCCAGCGAGCGTTCGTACTCGTTGTCCTGCGAATACAGCAGCGAAGCCAGGGTCAGGGTGGTGGCGAGCGTTTCCGGGTGCTCGATGCCGAAAGTCTGCTGGTACAACGGCACCAGCTGTTCGAGTTCTGCGCGCGCGCGATCCCGCTTGCCCAGTTGCGTCAGCGTCTCGACGCGGTCGCGGCGAAGGCGCAGCAGTCCCTCGTCGGTGGCCGGCAGGTGCGCAGCCAGGCCGGCGTAGAGCGTCTGCTGCTGGTCCAGCGCCTGCTTCAGGTGGCCCTGCGCGGAAAGCACGCGGGCGTGCCCGGAGAGCGCGGCGACCCGCATCGGATCGGCCTGCGGCAGTTTTTTCACCGCGGGCAACGCGTTGCCGTAGACCGCCGCGGCCTGCTCGAGCTGACCGTCGCGATACAGCGCCTCGCCCAGGTCCACGCGCGCCGAGACCAGGGCCGCATCGCCGTCGGACAACCGCTCCTGGCGCACCCGCACCACCTGGCGCAACTCCGTGGCCGCGTGCGCATAGCTGCCGATGGTCAGCAAGACACGCGCCAGCGATTGGCGCAGGTCGGCAGCCAGCAGCGGCGCGTCGGCGAAGTCCTTGTCCAGCCGTGCCAGCGCATGGCTGACCACGTAGGCATCCAGCGCCTCGCGCGCCGGTCCGGAGGCGGCGATGCCGGCGAACGCCTGCTCCAGCTGCGTGCGATCAATGGTCTTTCCGGCGGCGCCATCGAAGCGCGCGAGCACCAGCGCCCGCTCGTCGTGCGTCAGCGCATGACCCATGGCATCGATGTCCACGCTTTGCAGCATCGATTGCTGGAAATCGACCATGCGCTCGAGGTCGTGCTGGCGCTGCTCGGCCAACCGCTGGGCCGCGCGCGTCTGCGCCAGCGCCAGCAGCGACGCGGTCAGGCCGGCCAGCGCGGCGGCCAGCACCATGCCCGCGGCGGCCAGCGGCCAGCGGTTGCGCTGGGCGAAGCGGCGCAGCCGGTACCACTGCCGGCCGCGGCGCGCCCTCACCGGGCGCCGGGCGAGGTAGAAGCGCAGGTCTTCGGCAAACTCGCCGACGCTGGCATAGCGCTGGCTGACCTGGCGGCGCAGCGCCTTGAGCACGATCGCGTCGATGTCGGCCGGAATCGAACGCCACGGCCGGCGCCTGTCGGCGGGCGCCTCGCGCAGCGTGCGGCTGGGCGCCAGCACCTGGCCGCCGACGATGGCATTGGACAGCAGGTGCGGCGTCACCAGGTGCTGGTAGGGTCGGCGCCCGGCAATCAGCTGGTAGAGCACCACGCCCAGCGAATAGACGTCCGCCCCGGTGGTCAGCGGCTGCTGCTCGATCTGTTCCGGGCTGGCATAGGCCAGCGTCAGCGCGTGCGCGGCGGTGGCGGTGGCGAGTACCTGGCCGCCTTCTTCGATGATGCGCGCGATGCCGAAATCCAGCAGCTTGGGCATGCCGTCGGCGGTGACCAGGATGTTGGCCGGCTTGATGTCGCGGTGGATCACCAGGTTGCGGTGGGCGAACTCCACCGCATCGCACACCTTCAGGAACAACACGAGGCGCTCGTTCAGCGAGAGCGAGTGCGCGTCGCACCATTCGTCGATGCGCAGGCCCTCGACGTACTCCATCGCCAGGAACGGGCGGCCGCTGTCCATCACGCCGCCATCGAGCAGGCGCGCGATGCCCGGGTGCTCCAGCCGCGCCAGCAGCCGGCGCTCCTGGCTGAAGCGTTCGTGCAGGATCGGCGAGCCTTCGTTGGCCGCATGCAGGAATTTCAGCGCGACCTGTTGCGAGAAACCCTCGTTGCAGCGTTCGGCCAGATACACCATGCCCATGCCGCCCTCGCCGAGCAGGCGCAGGATGCGGTAGTTGCGCGGCGCGGTGGCCTGGGTCTGCTGGCCGCTCAGGTCCGGCGGCTCGGCGGCGGGCGCGAACGGCAACGTAGCGGTATGCGTGCGCTCGATCGCTTCGAGCATCCAGCGCACTTCGCGCGCCAGCTCCGCGTCCTCGCCCACGTGCCCGTCGATCAGCGCGTCGCGCGCGGACGCATCCACGTCCATCGCCACCATGGCGATGCGCTTGGCCTCGACGTAGCGATCGGTCAGCTGCCCTGCCATACGATCCCCCCGGATTCCGGACCGGCATTATGGCCCCGGTTTCACGTGGAAATCACATGTCACGGCACGTAGGGCGGGCGTCGGCCCGCCCTTGCCGGCCCCGGCACGGATGGTGGCGCGTTTCTCTCTGCACCCTCCGGCAACCGTAGGGTGGGCTTCAGCCCACCGTGCCGTGCCCCGGACCCGGACACGGCGGCTTCAGCTCACCCTACGGTCGACTCCGACGTTGCGGTTCCTCAGACCTTGGCAATGATCCGCACGTCGACCGAGCCGCCGGCGCGGAAGGCGACGGTGCGCGAGCCGATGCGTTCGAAGCCCAGGTCGATGGTGTCGCCGCCCACGTCCAGCTTGTGCAGGGTGAGCCGGTCGACGCCATCGGGCAGGTGCGGGCGGTCGATGCGCACTTCGCCGCGCCGGCCGTCCACGGTAAGCCCCAGGCAGGCCTGCAGCATCATGAACACCGAACCGGCGGCCCACGCCTGCGGCAGGCAGGCCACCGGGTAGGCGATCGGCGGCTCGCCGGTGGCTCGGGCGAAGCCACAGAACAGCTCGGGCAGGCGCATGCCGAAATGCACCGCCGCCTCGAAGGTCTCCCCGAGCAGGCGCACGGCATCCTCGCGTTCGCCGTAGTGCGCCATGCCGGCGGCGCAGAGCGCCACGTCATGCGGCCACACCGAACCGTCGTGATAGGACATCGGGTTGAAGCGGGCCTGTTGCATGGCCAGGGTGCGCACGCCCCAGCCGCTGTCGAACGGCGCCGAGCGGAACTGGCGGATCACCTTCTTCGCCCGCCACAGCTTGGGCAGGCCGACGTAAAGCAGGTGGCCGGCGTTGGAGGCGCGCACGCAGCACAGCGCATCGTTGCCGTCGCGGGCGATGCCGTAGTTGCCCAGTTCCTCGTCCCAGAACAGCGCTTCGACTTTCTTGCGCATGACCAGCGCGCGGTGGCGCCAGGCGGCGGAAGACTCGTCGTCGCCGCGCCGCTCGGCCAGCCGCGCCATGGCGATCAGCGCGGCATAGACATAGCCCTGCACTTCCACCAGCGCGATCGGCGCGGGCGGGATGGTGCCGTCGGCGTGGAAGACCGAATCCTCGCTGTCCTTCCAGCCCTGGTTGAGCAGGCCGCCCTTCTCGCCCTGGGCATAGCTGAGGAAGCCGTGCGGGTCCTTGTCGCAGGTGCGCTCGATCCAGCCCATCGCGGCGGTGAGCGCGGGCCACAGCTTGTCGACGAAGACGTCGTCGCCGGTGCGCTCGGCATAGGCGCCGGCCAGCATCACGTAAAGCGGCGTGGTGTCGACGCCGCCGTAGTAGCGGCCGAACGGCACCTCGCCCAGGTCGGCCATTTCGCTCTTGCGCGTCTCGTGCATGATCTTGCCGGGCGCCGAGTCGCGGAACGCCGAGGTCTCGTGCGCCTGGTGTTCGGCCAGGTAGCCAAGCACGCCGCGGGCCAGACTGGCATCGAGCCACAGCAGTTGCAGGGCGGTGATGATGCCGTCGCGCCCGAACGGCGTGGCGAACCATGGGATGCCCGCGCACGGATACGGGCCGGTGGGAAACTCGCTGACCAGCAGCGCGATGTCCGCGCGCGAGCGCTCCAGCCACGCGTTGAACAGCCGCGCGTTGCTGCGCGGCCTGGCGCCATGGCCGCTGCGCCGGCGCATGGCCCAGCGCGCCCTGGCCGCGGCGGCGCGGAAGCGTTCGCGGCTGGGGCGGGCATGATCGGGGCCGACCTCCACGTAGAGTTCGGTGTCGCTCAGCCGCGGTAACGTCAGGCCGAGTTCGGCGCAGTCGCCCTCGAGGCGGTCCGGATGCGCGGAAAGGCTGACCACCGAGCAGCGCATGACGCCATCGAGGCCGTCGTAGCGAAGCACCACCGCGTCGTCGCCCAGGCACGGCGCATGCGTGTGGCCGCGGCGCTTTCGCGGCGTGCCGCGCACCTCGAAGATGTCGCGGAAGTCGGCGCCGAATCGCAGGGTCAGGGTGACCCGCACCTCGGTGTCGTCGTAGTTGACGCAGGAGATACGCTCGTACAGGCGCCCGTCCCACAGGAACCGCGTGCGTTGCAGGTGGATCACGCCCTGCGGCGTGGCGCGCTCGCCCATCGGGGGCAGCGGCTTGTTGCTGAGGTTGGCGGTGAACAGCACGTTGTCGTGGCTGATCGCCGCGCTGAGCAGCGAGGGCGGTTTGCCGCCCAGGTCGAGCGTGAACACCGACAGCATCCGCGTGTCGTTGTGGAACAGGCCGCTGGCATCCCCGCGGATGTCGCCATAGGCATCGCACACCACGAAGGTGTCGCCGAACTTCAGCGAATACTGCCCGCGCGAGGTGCCGGCCGAAGGGGTTTCGTCGTCCCGGGTCGCTTCACTCATCATCCTGCCTCATAGGCCACCGGCCACGCCGGCAGCGCCGGCGCGACGCGGCAGCGCCGTTCGTAAAGGTCCACGTAATGGCTCGCCATGATCTCGGCCGAGAAGCGCCGCTCGAACGCGGCGCGCACCTGCCGGCGGTCGATCTGCGGCAGGCGCCGCACGGCCTGGATCGCCTCGGCCTCGCTTTCGACGATGAAACCGCTGACGCCCTCGTCGACCACCTCGGGCACGGCGCCGCGATTCCAGGCGATCACCGGCGTGCTGCAGGCCATCGCCTCGATCATCACCAGGCCGAACGGCTCGGGCCAGTCGATCGGGAACAGCAGCGCGGCGGCAGCGCCGAGGAACTGCTCCTTGGCGGCATCGTCGATCTCGCCGACGAACTCCACCAGCGGATCGTCCAGCAGCGGCTGGATTTCTTCGTGAAAGTACGCGCGGTCGGCCAGGTCGACCTTGGCCGCGATCTTCAGCGGCATGCCGCTCGCACGCGCGATGGCGATGGCGCGGTCGGGCCGCTTCTCCGGCGAGATGCGCCCGAGGAAGGCCAGGTAGCCGCCGCGCCGCCGCGGATGCGGCCGATGCAAATCCTCCGGCAGGCCGTGGTGCACGGTGCCGGCCCAGTTGGCGAAATGCAGCGGCTGGCGCTGGTGATGCGAGATCGACACCAGCGGGTAATGCGGCCAGCGCCGGTACACCTCGCCCAGGTCCTTCAGGTCCAGCCGGCCGTGCAGTGTGGTCAGCGTGCGGCCGGCGCAGTCCTCGAACATGGGGAAGTGCAGCATGTCGACGTGGAAATGCAGCACGTCGAACTCGTCGGCACGACGGCGCACCTCCTGCAACATCGACAGGTGCGCCGCCAGTTCGGACTTGTGCGGCGTGGGATCGAGCCGGATCGCCTGGTCGCGCACCGCCACCAGCTCGGCGCGGGTGCAGGCATCGGCGCTGGAGAACAGCGTGACCTCGTGACCGAGGTCGACCAGCGTGTCGGCCAGCCAGGAGACGATGCGCTCGGTGCCGCCATAGAGCCTCGGCGGCACCGATTCGCAGAGCGGGGCGATCTGGGCGATGCGCATGGACACCTCGGCGCCCGGGGCCTCCAGGCCGCGTGCGCGTTGACATGGGGGCCTTGGTGCGCGCCGCACCCGCCGGACCGTATCGAGCAAGCCACATCGATTAGAATCGGCGGATGTCCCTGATCCAATTGCAGCGCGTCGATTTCAGCATCGGCGGCCCCCTCCTGCTTGCCGATGTCGACCTGTCGATCGAGCGCGGCGAACGCGTGTGCGTCGTCGGCCGCAATGGCGAGGGGAAATCCACTCTGATGAAGTTGATCGCCGGGCAATTGCAGCCCGACGACGGTGAAGTGAGGGTGCAGAACGGCATCATCGTGGCGCGCATGGCGCAGGAGGTGCCGCAATCCACCGCCGGTTCGGTGTTCGACGTGGTCGCCGAAGGCCTGGGCGACCTGGGCCGTTTGCTGGCGCGATACCACCATTTGCTGGGCCTGGGCGAGCTCGATGCGCTCGGCGAGGTGCAGCACGAGATCGAAGCGCGCCAGGGCTGGGATCTTGACCGCCGGGTGAACGAGGTGCTGGCCCGGCTGGAGCTGCCGGGCGAAACCGACTTCGCCGCGCTTTCCGGCGGCATGAAGCGCCGCGTATTGCTGGCGCAGGCGCTGGTGACCAAGCCCGACGTGCTGCTGCTGGACGAGCCGACCAACCACCTGGACATCGAGGCGATCGGCTGGCTCGAGGGCTTCCTGAAATCCTTCGATGGCTCGATCGTGTTCGTTACCCACGATCGCAGCTTCCTGCGCGCGCTGGCCACGCGGATCGTCGAAATCGATCGCGGCACCCTTACCGACTGGCCCGGCGACTACGACAACTATCTGCGCCGGCGCGAGGAGCGCCTGCACGCCGAGAGCCAGGCCAATGCGCTGTTCGACAAGAAGCTGGCGCAGGAAGAGGTGTGGATCCGCCAGGGCATCAAGGCCCGGCGCACCCGCAACGAGGGCCGCGTGCGTGCGCTGAAGGCCTTGCGCCGCGAGCGTGCCGAACGGCGCGAGCTGGCCGGCAACGCGAAGATGACCCTGGCCACCGGGCAGGCCTCGGGCAAGAAGGTGATCGAGCTCGAGCACGTGCATCAGGCCTACGGCGGGCGCGTGCTGATCGAGGACCTGTCGACCACCATCATGCGGGGCGACCGCATCGGCATCATCGGGCCCAACGGCGCCGGCAAGAGCACCCTGCTGAAGATCATGCTGGGCCAACTTGAACCCCAGCGCGGCACGGCGGAGCTCGGCACCGGCATCCAGATCGCCTATTTCGACCAGCACCGGATCCAGCTGGACGAGCGGCTCAATGCGCTGGACAACGTGGCGCAGGGCCGCGAGTACATCGAGCTCGGCGGCCAGCGCAAGCATGTGATCGGCTACCTGCAGGATTTCCTGTTCTCGCCCGAACGCGCGCGCGCCCCGATCACGCGGCTGTCCGGCGGCGAGCGCAACCGCCTGCTGCTGGCCAAGCTGTTCGCGCAGCCGTCGAACCTGCTGGTCATGGACGAACCGACCAACGACCTGGACGTGGAGACGCTGGAACTGCTCGAAGAGCTGCTCACCGAGTACAAGGGAACGCTGCTGCTGGTCTCGCACGACCGCGCGTTCCTCGACAACGTGGTGTCGAGCACGCTGGTGCTGGAGGGCGCCGGCCAGGTCGGCGAGTACGTGGGCGGTTACAGCGACTGGCTGCGCCAGCGGCCGG
Source organism: Frateuria hangzhouensis (assembly GCF_026410505.1). Taxonomy (GTDB): domain Bacteria; phylum Pseudomonadota; class Gammaproteobacteria; order Xanthomonadales; family Rhodanobacteraceae; genus Frateuria_A; species Frateuria_A hangzhouensis. The sequence continues at coordinate 67,510 of NZ_JAPMIU010000007.1, read as the reverse complement.
TCACACCCGCATCCGTTACGGCGAAGAACACGTCGGAACCGGCCACTGTCCCGACACCGGCACCGGCAGCGCCGAAGCGCAAGTTGAGCTTCAAGGACCAGCGCGAGCTCGAGCAGCTGCCCGCGCGCATCGAGCAACTGGAAATCGACATCGCCCAGCGCACCGCCGCGATGAACGACCCGGCATTCTTTCAGCAGGACAGCGCCGCCATCGTGCTGGCCAACGAGACAGTGGCGAAACTGCAGGCCGATCTCGACACCGCCTACGCACGTTGGAGTGAACTGGAAGGCTGAGCCTGCAGCCTGCCTTTCAAGGCCCGTAGGGTGGGCTTCAGCCCACCGCTCCTCGTGCCTTGCATGGTGGGCTGAAGCCCACCCTACAGGTCTGAGCTGGAGGGCTGAACACCGCGCCGCAGGGCTTGCGTGAGATGGCCCAGAAGCGTCGCCCCTGTAGGAGCCCACTTGTGGGCTCCTACAAGGGCATGGCGCGAAGGCATTTCGACGCCTCTCTGCGCACTACAACGGGGTGAATCAGGTTCCACCCGCGCCGACGTGACTCCCGGCATGCCGCACCTGCCCGCTGCCGCGCAGCACGAAGCGTTCGATGGTCAGCGCGTCGGCACCCATCGGGCCATAAGCATGCAAGCGGGTGGTGGAGATGCCGATCTCCGCGCCCAGGCCCAGCTCGCCGCCGTCGGAGAAGCGCGAGGAGGTGTTGACCATCACCACCGCCGAACGCAGCGCATGGACGAAGCGGTCGGCCGTCGCCGGCGCCTCGGTCGCGATCACCTCGGTGTGGTCGGAACCGAAACGGCGGATGTGGGCGATGGCCGTCTCCAGATCGCCGACCACGCGCACGGCGAGCTTGAGGCTGAGGAACTCGGCGGCGTAGTCATCTTCGGTCGCCTGGCCCATCGCCGGGCAGGTCGCCCGCGCGCGCTCGTCGCCGAGCAGTTCGACGCCGCGTTCGACCAACGCTGCCGCCGCACGCGGCAGGAACGCGTCGGCGACGTCGGCATGCACCAGCAACGTCTCGATCGCATTGCAGGCCGCCGGACGCGTGGTCTTGCCGTCGATCAGCAAATCCAGCGCTTGGTCCAGGTCCGCCGCCGCGTCGACGTACAGGTGGCACACACCCTTGTAGTGCTTGATCACCGGCACGCGCGCATGTTCGGTGACGAAGCGGATCAGCCCTTCGCCGCCACGCGGGATGATCAGGTCGACGATGTCCGTCAGCTGCATCAGCTGCATCATCGCCTCGCGGCTCAGGTCGTCCATGAGCACCAGTGCATCCTCGGCCACACCGGCCGCGGCGATCGCGCGGCGCAGGCTGGCGGCGATCGCCGTGTTCGAGCGCACCGCCTCCTTGCCGCCGCGCAGGATCACCCCGTTGCCGGCCTTCAGGCACAGCGCCGCGGCGTCGGCGGTAACGTTCGGCCGCGCCTCATAGATCATCGCCACCACGCCCAGCGGCACGCGCACGCGCTGGATCGCGAAACCCTTGTCCGAATCGTGCGCCTCGGTGACCTGGCCAACCGGATCGGGCAGGTCGGCGACTTCGCGCAGGGCTTTGGCGATGCCGGCCAGGCGGCCTGGATCGAGCGCCAGGCGATCGAGCATCGCCTCGCCGATGCCGCGCTCGCGCGCCGCGTCCATGTCCTGCGCATTGGCGGCCAGGATCGCGTCGGCGTCGGCCTCCAGCGCGGCGGCCATCGCGCGCAGCATGGCGTTCTTGTCGTCGGTGGAAAGCGCGGCCACCTGGTCGGCGGCGGCGCGACACTGGAGCGCGTGGTCGCGCACGGAACTGTTCATCGATCACTCCTCAAGGTTTTTTGCCTCAGCTGGTATGCATGGGCGGGTGCTGGCTGCCGCACCAGGACAGCTCGAGCATCGCCATGTCGGCGCGGCTGACCACCGAGTCGCCGTAGCTGTAGCCGAGCAAGGCACCGATCTCGCGGGTATGCGCGCCGGCGATGCGGTTGAGCTCGGCCGAGCCGTACTGGCTAATGCCGCGGGCGACCAGCTTGAGGTCGTCCGGGTCGCCGGTGACGATCTCCACCATGTCGCCACGCTGGAAGGTGCCGCTGGCGCCGACCACGCCCTTGGGCAGCAACGAGGCGCCCTCGTCGCACAGCGCATGCGCGGCGCCTTCGTCGATCCGGATGTAGCCCAGCTCGGCGGGCATGTGGCTCAGCCAGTACTTGCGCGCCTGCAGCCGCGTGGCCGTGGTGCGCAGGCGGGTGCCGCGCAGGCGGTCGTAGCCGAGCAGGCGCATCACCTCGGTATCGCGCCCGTTGAACAGGATCGTCTCGATGCCCGCGGCGGCGGCCTTCGCGGCCGCCTCCAGCTTGGTGCGCATGCCGCCGGTACCCACGCTGCTGCCGGCGCCGGCGGCCATGTCCATGATCTCGGGGGTGACCTCGGCCACCTCGTCGAGCGGCCGTGCGTCCGGGTTGCCGCGCGGATCGGCGGTGTAAAGCCCGTCGATGTCGGTGGCGATCATCAGGATGTCGGCGTCGATCAGCGCGGCGACGATCGCGGCCAGGTTGTCGTTGTCGCCGAGGGTCAGTTCGTCCACGGCGACGGTGTCGTTCTCGTTGACCACCGGCATCACGCCATGGACGAGCAGTTCGCTCAGCGTGGCGCGTGCATTGAGGTAGCGGCGGCGGTTGCGCAGGTCGTCGTGGGTGAGCAGCACCTGCGCCAGCGGGCGGTCGAACATGCGCTGCCACAGGGCGATGGTCTGGGTCTGCCCGAGCGCCGCCATGGCCTGGCGCGGCGCGCTGGAGGTGTCCTCGCCGGCATGGCCGCGCAGCAGCATGCGGCCTGCCGCGACGGCACCGGAGGAAACCAGTACCACTTCGCGTCCGGCGCGATGGCAAGCGGCGATGAAGTGGGCCAGGCCCAGGGCGTAGCGGGTGCTGAGCCCGCCTTCTTCGGCGGCGAGCAGGCTGGAGCCGACCTTGAGGACGGCGCGTCGCCACGTGGGCACGGATTGTTCGCGAAACGGGAAAGCGGTCATGTGTCCTTGCAGGCTGTCGGCCGCGGGGGCCATGCCTGAGGTTCCTGGAATGCCGGACGCATCGCGCGGATGGGATGCGTGGCGGGAGCGGGGCGCGGTCGCGGCAGGGCGGCGACCGGCGAATTCTCCTTTTTACCTTACGGGGTTCAGCGCGAAGTGCAACCCCTGCGGCCGGATCCGATCCTCGTAGGAGCGCACTTGTGGGCGATGCTTTTTCCGCCGATGAGAGCTGGAGCATCGCCCACAAGTGGGCTCCTACAAGGGATCGGCGGCGGGGAGGGGTAGCCACAGGCAGGCCAGCGCGCCGGGCTCGCCATCGGCGCGCGCGGTGAGCGCCACGCCACCGTCGTGCCCTTCGGCGATCTGCCGCGCCAGCGCCAGGCCGATGCCCGAGCCGCCCGGCTTGGTGGTGAAGAAGGGCACGAACAGGTTGTCGCTGGGCGGCGGGCCGGGGCCGTCGTCTTCCACCTCGATCAGTGCGCGTCCGCTCTCGCGCCGCCAGCGCAGGCGCACTTGCGCCGAGGCCGCCTCCACCGCGTTGCGCAGCAGGTTGATCAGCGCCTGTTCGAGCTGGTCGGCGTCGGCCAGGATCCGCAGCGGCTCGCCCTCTTCCAGCATGACCTGCCGGTCCGGGCGGGCGCCCTTGGCGCCCGGCGCAGGCTTGGCGCTGAGCGGCAGGCGCGCCACCTTGCCCAGCAGCGCGGGTACATCCACCTCCGCCCGGTGCGGCGGCGGCAGGCGCGCGAGCGTGCTGTAGCCGGCCAGGAAGCGCGCCAGCGCGCCGGCGCGGTTGCCGATCACCTCCAGCCCGCCGCGAAAGTCCTCGCGCCAGTCCGCCGGCAGCGGTTCGCGCGCGGCCAGCGTCGCCAACGTGCCGGCCATCGACTGGATCGGCGCCAGCGAATTGTTCACTTCGTGCCCGAGCACGCGCAGCAGGCGCTGCCAGGCTGCCCGCTCCTCTTCGCGCAGCACGCGGCCGACGTCGTTGATCACCAGCAACTGTCCGCCGCGCCCGCCACTGCGCAGGGCCGCATGGCGCACCTCGAAGCGTCCGCTGCGGCCGGGAAAGGCATGCGCCAGCACTTGCGCCGCCGGCCCTTCCAGCAACCCGGCCAAGCCCAGTTCGGCGGCGCTCAGGCCGAACAGGCGATGGCGCTCGGCATCCAGCAGGCGCAGCCCGGCCGGGTTGACCAGGCGCAGCCGCAAACGCTCGTCGAACACCAATACCGCGCTGTCCAGCGCCGCCAGCGTCTTGCCCAGCAGGTGCGCGGACTCCTCGAACTCCAGCCGCTCCTTCTGCAGCCGCTCGGCCAGCGCATTGATGTCGTAGACCACGTCGCCGAGCACGCCGCCCTGCACCCCGCGCAGGCTGTAGTCGCCCTCGCGCAGGGCCTCGAGCAGGCCACCGAGGGTGTACAGCGGGAACACCACGCGACGGTATTGCCAACGCATCGCCAGCGCAGTGGCGGCCAGCGCTGCCAGTGGCAGCAACCAGCGCAGCGTCGGCTCCGGCCACAGCGCCATCGCCAGCAGCGCCGCACCTGCCGGCGCGGCGACGCACAGGCTGCCGTAGAGCACGCGCCGCTCGAAGCGCGGCATGCGGCCGGCGCGACGGGAGAGCGGCTCAGTCGACATCGGCCTCGGCCATGCCGCCACGCAGGTCGTGTTTTTCCAGCCGGCGGTACAGCGATTGGCGGGTGATGCCCAGTGTATCGGCCGCGCGTTGCAGGTTGCCTTCGTGACGATCGAGCGCGCGCTTGACCAGCCACGCCTCGGCCTGTTCCAGGGTCATGCCGTCGACGTCCTGCGCGGCCTCGGCCGGCGCGCCGAAGGCGAGTGCGGCGGCGTCCACCTGGTCGCGCTCGGCCAGCAGCGCGGCGCGCTCCATCAGGTGCTGCAGTTCGCGCACGTTGCCGGGCCAGCGCCAGGCCAGCAACGCGCGCTCGGCCGACGGGGCCAGCGCCAGACCGTGGCGGCCGTAGCGTTGCGCGCTGCGCGCCAGGAACGCGTTGGCCAGCGGCAGGATGTCGTCGGCGCGTTCGCGCAGCGGTGGCAGACGCACTTCCAGCGTATTGAGGCGATAGAGCAGATCCTTGCGGAAGCGGCCGGCGGCGACCTCCGCATCCAGGTCCGCATTGGTCGCCGAGACCAGCCGCACGTCCACCCGCTGCGTGCGGGAGGAACCGAGCCGCTCGAACTCGCCGTCCTCCAGCACGCGCAGCAGCTTGGGCTGCTGCGCGGCCGGTACGTTGCCGACCTCGTCCAGGAACAGCGTGCCGCCGTCGGCCAACTCGAAGCGGCCGATGCGCTCGCCCTTGGCGTCGGTGTAGGCGCCGCGCACGTGGCCGAACATCTCCGACTCGAACACGCTCTCGGCGATGCCGCCCATGTTCACCTTGACCAGCGAGCGATTCGCCCGCGCCGAGCGCTCGTGCAGCAGCTGCGCGATCACGCCCTTGCCGGTTCCGTTCTCGCCCAGCACCAGCACGTTGGCGTCGCTGGGCGCGATGCGCGCGACCATCTCCAGCACGCGGCGCATGGCCGCCGATCGAGCGATCACGTCGGTGGAGCCGCGCAGCAGCACGTTCTCCGCCTCCAGCCGGCGCTGCCGCCGTGCGCCCTCGCCCAGCGCGATCTGCGCACGCAACACGCGCAGCAGGCGCGCGTTGTCCCATGGCTTCTCGATGAAATCGGCGGCGCCGCGGCGCATCGCCTCGACCGCCAGTGGCACGTTGCCCCAGGCAGTCATCACCACCACTGGCAGGTCTGGCGCCTGCTCGCGCAACCGGGCCAGAAGTTGCAGTCCTTCCTCGCCGGAGGTGGTGTCGCGGGTGTAGTTGAGGTCGATCAGCGCGCAGGCGAACTCGCGCCGGCGCAAGGCCTCCAGTGCCGCGGCCGGCCCATCGGCGGCCACGCTGGCGAGGCCGTCGGACTTCAGCAGCAGGCGCAGCGCTTCGCGCACGTCGGCCTGGTCGTCGGCCAGCAATACGGTGGGGTCGGGTTTGGTCATGCAGTTGCCTGGTTTAAGAGATGCAGCATAGCGCCGCCCTTGCTCCCTCTCCCCTTCGGGGAGAGGGCTGGGGTGAGGGGTCGGGGCTCGCCATGATGTTTCATCGTGAAGGCCTTAAAACGAAACCCGCTCAGAGCTGACCCGAGGCCAGCCTTGGCCCCTCACCCCAACCTTCTCCCCGCAGGGGAGAGGGAGCAGGGTTCTACTCGTACCTCAGCGCTACGGCGGGGTCGACGCGCAACGCACGCACCACCGGCAACAGCGAAGACAACAGCGCGATACCGGCCACCAGCACCACCACCGGCAGCAGCACGGCCGCATCATGCCCCCGCGTATGCAGACCCGGATCGGCCAGCAGGTTCGACCACGGCCACGCCAGCGCCAGCCCGATCGCCAGGCCCATGCCGAGCTGCCACAGCAGTTGCCCACCCACCGCGCGCACCACGGCGCCGTGGCCGGCACCGATCGCGCGACGGATGCCGATCTCGCGGGTGCGCTGCGCCACCGAGAAGGCCAGCACGCCGTACAGGCCCGCCGCAGCGAGCAGCAGCGCCACCACTCCGAGCGCGCTGAACACTTCGGTCAGTACCACCAGATAGACGCGGTCCATCGCCGCGCCACGGGCCTGGCTGTGCAGTGCGTAGGCCGCGGCCTGCGCATCCACGCCGTGCACCACAGCGGCGAGCCGCGGCGAGTAAGTGGCCGCAGCGCCGCGCACGCGCACGGCCAGGCCAACCGCCTGCAGTGGCGTCATGTCGGCCGATTGCGCCAGCGGCACGAGCAGGCCGGGCAGCGCCTGCTCCAGCGCGCTGTCCAGCTGCAGCGGCTCGGTCACGCCGACCACGGTGACGGTGCTGGCGAACTCGCGATCCGGGTAGAGCACCAGATGGCGGCCCAGCGCATCACGCCCCGGCCACAGGGCGGCGGCGGTCTTGCGGTCCACCACCGCTACCGGCGGGCTCCCGGCCACGTCGCGCGCGTCGAAGAAGCGGCCTTCGAGCAGGTGTACGCCAAACACCTCCAGGAAGTGCGGATCGACGATACCCATCTGCGCTTCCGGCCAGCCGCCCGCCGGCCGCGGCTGGCCTTCGGCGGCGATGGCTTCGTGGCTGCCCAGCTGCGCGCCCGGCACGGTGTTGGTGGCGGTCGCGGCAAGCACGCCGGCGTCGACGCGCAGGCGTTCGCCGGCGCGCTCGAGGAAGCCGATGCGGGCGACGGCGTCCGGATAGGTCGCGCGTGGCAGCGCGACGCGTGCGGTGAGCACCTGCCCGGCATGCTGCGCACCGGCCAGCGGCTGCGTGAGCAGGTGGTCCAGCGCGCGCACGAACATGCCGGCGCCGACCAGCAGCACCACGGTCAGCGCGATCTCGGCCACCACCAGAGCGCGCGCCACCCGCGCGAAGCCGCCCGAAGAACCCTTGCCGCCGTCGTGCAGCGCATCCTTAAGGTCGGTGCGGCCGGCGCGCCAGGCGGGGATGACGCCGGCCAGCGCAGTGCTCACCAGCGCCACGGCCACGGCGAAGCCCAGCACGCCGCCATCGATGCCGAAGCGCAGGAAGGCCGAGGGCGCCTTGTCGCTGTCGGCGAAGGTCGCCAGCAGCCAGTGGTTGCCGTAGTAGGCGATCGGCAGCGCGATGGCCAGCGCCGCGGCACACAACAGCAGGCTTTCGGCCAGGGCGCCGGCCATAAGCCGCGTGCGGCCACAGCCCAGCGCGCTGCGCACCGCCATCTCGCGCCGGCGGTTGAGCGTCTGCACCAGCTGCAGGTTGGCCACGTTCACGCAGGCCAGCAGCAACACCAGCACGCCAGCGCCGAACATCAGCCAGACCCAGTGGCGCGTGTCCTCCTGCACGAAGCTGGTGGAGAACGGCTTGATTACCAGCTGCTGCTGCTCGCGCCATTGCGGCAGCTGTCGGCGCAGGCGCGCATCCAGCGCCGACAACTCCTGCCGCGCCACCGCGAGCGTGGTGCCCGCCTTCAGCCGCGCGACCATGTAGAGGTCCGTGCCGTGCGCCGGGTCCAGGCGCAACGGCAGCCACAGTTGGGGATGGTTGCCGATGAAGGTGAAGCTTGCCGGCAACACGCCGACCACGGTGGCCCAGTCGCCATCGAGCCGGACGGCGCGGCCGACGATGTGAGGATCCGCGCCAAAGGCGTGCCGCCACAGGTCCTCGCCCAGCAGTACCACCGGCGACGCACCCGGCTGGTCATCCATGGCAAGCAGGCTGCGGCCCAGCAACGGCCGGGCGTCCATCAGGTCCAGCATCGAGGCGGTCAGCCGCACGCCATCCATGCGTGTGGCGCCGGCGCCGGTATCGAGCGAAACGCCGACGCCCAGGTAAGCACCGGTGGCATCCACGCCGCGCAGCGAGGCCGCGAGGCGCAGGTACTGGTCGGTGTCGATGTCGCCGATGCCGATGCCGGTATCGCCGGCGCTGCCGTTGCCGCGGTTGAGTTCGCCCACCGCCATCAGCCGGTCGACGTGCGGCAACGGCAAGGGGGTCAGGATCAGCGTGTTGATCAGGCTGAACAGGAAGACCACCACGCCCAGGCCTACGCCGAGTACGGCGATCGATAGCGCGGCATAGCCTGGTCGACGGGCCAGCCGGCGCCAGGCGGCATGCAGTTCTCGCAGCAGCATCGTCCCTACTCCCCTCGCAACGCGCGCATCGGTGGCACGCGGCTGGCGCGCCAGGCCGGCAGCAGGCAGGCCAGCAGGCCGGCGGCGGCAAGCACGACGCACACCCCCAGCATGCCCCACGGATCGAAGGCGCTGCCGCGCCCGAGCATGCCCACCAGCATCATCGAAAGCGCATGGACCAGGCCCAGCGCTGCGGCCACGCCGATGGCCAGCCCCAGCGCGATCTGCACCAGTCCGCCGCGCAGCACCAATCGCACCAGCCGGGCCGGCTGTGCCCCCATCGCCAGCCGTACGCCGAACTCGCGCTCGCGCGCGGCGACCGCCACCGCCATCACCGCGTACAGCCCCGCGGCGGCAAGCAGCAGCGCCAGCGACGCGAACAGGCCGATCAGCAGCAGGCCCAGGCGCGCGCTCTGCGTGGTCTGGCGCACGATGCTGTCCATGCTGCGCACGTTGGCGATCGGCTGGTTCGGCGCAATCTCGGCGACGGCCTCCCGTATGCCTGCGCGCCAGTCGGCCGCGCTGCCGCGGCCGCGCAACGCGAACCGCAGCGGCTCCAGGCTGTGGAATATCTGGAGTATCGGTTCTGGCATCTGGTCCAGCGGCAGGTAGATGACCGGCTGCCTCGGCTGCAACGGACCGAGCTGGCGGGTCTCGCCGGCCACGCCGACGATGCGCGCGGACCAGGTCTCGTCGCCGTTGCCTTCCACGCGAAGGGGCTTTCCGATCGCATGCCCACCGTAGTAGGTGGCAGCCAGGTCCTTGCTGACGATCGCGACGAACTCCGCACCGCGCACGTCGTTGCGGGTGAAGTCACGCCCAGCGTGCAGCGCGATCGAGAACAGCTCGAAGAAGCCCGGCCCGACGCCATGGAGCTGCACATGCATTTCCTTGCCATCCGGCGTGAGCGCCTCGTTCTGGAATTGCCCGAACGCGGCATCGCTCGCCGGCAGGTTGGTCGTCACCGCGGTATCGGTCACGCCCGGGATCCGGCGAAGCCGTTCAACCAGTCGCCGGGACAGGTCGTGCATCGAGCCGGCATCCGGATGATCACCCTTCACCGGCGACAGCTCGAAGGTAAGGATGTGGCCGCTGGCGAAGCCCAGCGGCGTTTGCGAGGCATCGTGCAGCGCACGCATGAACACGCCTGCGGCGCACAGCAGGATCGCGGCCAGCGCCACCTGTGCCATCACCAGCACGCGACCGAGCCGACCGCTGCGCACGCCGATGCCCGAGCGGCCACCCTCGCGCAATTCATCCACCGTGACCCTGCCGCGGCTGCGCCAAAGGGCGAGCAGCGCGGCCAGCAGTGCGCCCAGCAGGCCCATCGCGAACGCAAACCCCCATGCCGCCAGACCGGGGCGCACGGTGTCGCCATGCAGCCATTGCGCCGGGATCAGGGACTGCAGCACCGACAGCCCCGCCGCGCCCAGCGCGATGCCCGCCAGCGCGCCAAACACCCCCACCAGCAACCCCTCGCCGAGCGCCGGCAGCATCAGCCGCAACACCGGTGCACCCAACGCGCTGCGCACGGCGCCATCGTGGTTGCGCGACAACGCGCGCAACAGCATCAGGTTGGTCAGGTTCACCAGCGCGATCAGCAACACCAGCACGGCACTGGCGACGAACACCAGCAGCACCGGCCGCGCGGTACGGTGCTGCATCTCGGTCAGGCTGCCGGCCCCGTACCAGGGCTGTTTCCAGTCGCCGCCCATCGCCATGTCGCGGTACATCGCGCGCTCGCGTGCGTCGGCCTGCGCGGCGACCTCCGCCACGCGGGTTCCTTCGGCCAGGCGCGCGATCGCCAGGTGGGCGTTCTGGTTGTAGTCGTGGCTGACCGCCGGCAGGGCCATCGGCACCACGATGCCGGAGCCACCGGCAAACATGTCGAAGCGGTTGACCACGTCGAAGCTCGCCGGCAGCACGCCCACGATGGTGGTGGGCGTGCCCTCGACCTGCATGCGCCGGCCGATCACCGACGCGTCGCCGCCGTAGCGCCGCAGCCAGAGGCCGTGGCTGAGCAGCGCTGCCTTCGGCCCGCCCGGCCGGTCTTCCTGCGCGGTGAAGTTGCGGCCCAGCACCGGGCGCAGGCCCAGCGTCGGCAGCAGCTGCCGGTCGGCGCGCACCAGCGACACCTGTTCGGGCTGCCCGTCGCCAGCGATGTTGGCGGACATGCCCACCTGTTCGAGCGCCAGCGAGACCACGCCCTTGAGCGCGTCCAGCTGCTGGAACTCGTGCGGCGAGACGCCGCCCACCCTGCCTTCCCACAGCTTTCCTACCACCACCAGCCGGTCCGGCTGCGGCACCGGCAACGGCCGCAGCAGCGTGTGCTGGATCAGCGCGAACACCGCCACGCTGGCGCCGATGCCCAGCGCCAGCACACCGCTGGCCAGCAGCAGGAAGCCGGGCTTGCGCAGGCTGGCGCGCCAGGCTTGGAGAATTTCAGCCAACCATATGTTCATGAGTGATTCCCTTCGCAGGCGATGTGCAGCGCGCGGATGGACAGAGGTGTCATGGCGACGCGCCTACTCGCCGCGCAACGCGTGCATCGGCGGTACCCGCGCGGCACGCAGGGCGGGCAACAGGCAGGCGAGCAGGCCGGCCACGGCCAGCACCGCGCATACGCCCGCCAGCGCGAGGGGATCCAGAACAGAACGACCGATCTCCTCGAGCACCGCGCCCAGCACCCGCGACAGGGCGAGCGTGATGCCCACGCCCAGCAGCATGCCGATCGCGACCTGGCCTACGCCGCCACGCAGCACCAGCCGGACCATGCCCGCCGGCGGCGCGCCCAACGCCATGCGCACGCCGAATTCGCGCTGGCGCGCGGTGACCGCGACGGTCATGACCGCATACATGCCGGTCGCGGCGAGGCCAAGTGCCAGCAAGGCGAACAGCCCGATCAGGAACAGGTCGCGGCGCGTGTCGCCGGTGGTGGCGCGTACGACGTCGTCCATCGTCGACAGGTTGGCAATCGGCTGCTCCGGCGCGACGGCGGCGACGGCCGCATGGGCGGCGCGGCGGTAATGGTTGGGGTCGCCCTGCACGCGCAAGGCGAAACGCAACGGCTGGTAGGAGCGGAACACCCGCACGATGTGTTCGGGCACCTGCGCCAGCGGCAGATAGAGAAACCCGCGCTTGTACCCATCCAGCGGGCCGAACTGCCGCGTGTCGCCCACCACACCGACGATGCGCGCGGTCACCGGACGCATGCCCGGATCGCCGGCCATGGCCTTGCCGGCCGCGTAGCCGCTGTAGTCGTTGACGACGATCTCCTTGCCCACGGCATGGCCGCCATACTGCTGCTCGGCCAGCGTCCGGTTCACGATGGCGACGGGTTCGCTGCCGGCCACGTCAGTGGCCTCGAAAGCACGTCCTTCGCGCACGGGGATGCGGAACACCGAGAAGAAGTCGTCGCTGACGCCGCGTATCTGCGGACTTGGCCGAAAATATTCGCCGCCGGGGAGGTGAATGCCGCCCATGCTGAATTGCTGCTCGAACGTGCCCGCGGGCAGGCCATTGGTGACAGCGACGCCCTCGACGCCTGGTACGGCGCGAAGGCTGCGCAGCAGTCTCTGCACGAGAACCTGCGTGGAGGCACCATCAGGATGGTCGGCCCGCACCGGCGCGAGGTCGAAAGTAAGGATGTGGTCGCTGACAAACCCCAGCGGCGTGCGCGCCGCGTCGTAGAGCGCATGCAGGAACAGGCCGGCGCCGGACATCAGGCAGGTCGCCAGCGCCATCTGCGCGATTACCAGTGCCCGGCCCAGGCGCCCGCTGCGACTACCCTGGCTGCGGCCACCTTCATGGAGTGCCTCCTGCAGCGAAGTTGCGGCGGCCCCTCGCCAGGCACCGAACAGCGCCGCGGCCAGTGCGCCCGGCACGGCGATCGCCAGCGCCAGCAGCACCACGCGGCCGGAGATGTGCAGCGACTGCCCGTGCGTCCACTCGGCCGGAACATAACCACTGAAAAGAGAAAGGCCGATCGCGGCCAATCCGAGGCCCGCGATGGCGCCGCTGGCGCCGACCAGCACGCCCTCTGCGCACGCCGGCAACGCCAGGCGCCAGGCGGGCGCGCCCAGCGCATGGCGCACGATCGCATCGTGGCGACGCGACAGGGTGCGCAACAGCATGAGGTTGCCCAGGTTGACCAGCGCGATCAGCAGCACGCACAAGGCGCCGGCCAGGAACAGCCTCATCGCCGGGCGTTGTTGTTGATGCAGCATGGCCGCCAGCGGCACGCTGCCGATGTGCACCTTTTGAAGATAGTCCCGTTGCACGCCGGGCATGTCGGCAAACATGGCGTGGATGGCCCCATCCACCCGCGCGTTCACCGCCGCGACGACACTGGCGGGCGCAAGCCGCGCGATCGCGAGGAAATCGGCGCCGTCATCGTAGGTGTGAGGCGGCAATGCCAACGGCAGCATGATGTCGCCTGCGCCGAACTGGTCGAAGCTGGCGGGCAACACGCCCACGATGGTGCGCGCGGCGCCCTCGACCCGCAGAGTGCGACCGAGCACGGGCTGCCCGCCGTAACGGCGGCGCCAGAAGCCTTCGGCGAGAATCACCGCCTTGGGACCGCCGGGGCTGTCTTCCTGCGCCGAGAACCCGCGCCCCAGGCGCATCCGCACGCCGAGCGTGGGCAACAGGCTTCGATCGGCCAGGAACGCGTCGACCTGTTCAGGCTCGCCGTCGCCGGCCACGTTGACGGCCTGCAGGTCGCCCTTGATCAGGCCGATGGACGCGATCCCGTCAATGGACTGCACGTGCTGGTATTGCTGTGGCGACATGACGCCCTGGAGTTCGCCGTCCTGCACGGGGCCGAGCACCACCAGACGTTCGGGCGCCGCATAAGGCAGAGGTCGCAGCAGGATCTGGTCGACCAGCACGAATACCGATGTGCTGGCAGCCACGCCCAGCGCCAGCACGCCGGCCGCCAATAGCAGGAAGCCGGGCCGACGCAGGCTCGCGCGCCAGGCGTGCCAGACCTCGGCGAACCCGACATTCATGCGTCGATCTCGATGCGCTGGCCGATCAGCGCGTCCAGCCGCTGCTCGTCCTCGCGGCGCAGGCGGTCGAAGGTTTCCTCGTCGACCACGCGGCCGTCGAACAGGCGGACCTTGCGCTGCGCGAGTTCCGCGTAGCGCGCGTCGTGGGTGACCATGCAGATGGTGGCACCGCCCTTGTGCAGCTCGTCCAGCAGCGCCATCACTGCCTCGCCGTTGCGCGAGTCGAGGTTGCCGGTGGGCTCGTCGGCGAGCAGGATCGCCGGCCGGCCGACCAGCGCACGCGCCACCGCCACGCGCTGCTGCTGGCCGCCGGAGAGCTGCGCGGGATAGTGGCGCATGCGATGGGCCATGCCGACGCGCTCCAGTGCTTCCTGCACGCGTTCGCGCCGCTCAATGGCGCCGAGACCGCCGCGGTAGGTGAGCGGCAGCTCGACGTTCTCCTGCACCGAGAGGTCGCCGATCAGGTTGAAGGCCTGGAAGATGAAGCCGATCTCGGCATTGCGGATGCGCGCGCGCTCGGCGCCGTTGAGCGCGGCGACGTCGTGGCCATTGAGCACGTAGCGGCCGTCGCTGGCGGTGTCGAGCAGCCCCAGGATGGAGAGCAGCGTGGTCTTGCCGCAGCCGGACGGGCCGGAGATGGAGACGTACTCGCCGCGTGCGATGGACAGGTGCACGTCGGACAGCGCGTGGGTCTCGACTTCGTCGGCCTGGAAGACCTTGCGGATGGCGTCGAGGGTGATGACGTTGGCGTTCGTGTTCATCGGTTCTCCTGGAAGAGCGGTCCCGCCGCGTAGGGTGGGCTTGAGCCCATCTGCCCTGCCACAGGACGGCGGCATGGGTGGTGGCATGCGTGGTGGGCTGAAGCCCACCCTACGGGTTCATTCGATGCGGATGCGGTCATAGCCGTCCCATTGGCTGGTGTCGGACAGGATCAGCCGGTCGCCGGCCTTGAGGCCACGCAGCACCTGCACGCGGTCGACCGAGGCGGCACCCACGCGCACCGGCACCCGCGTGGCAGTGTCGCCGGCCGGGTCGAGGCGGAACAGGCTGAGGTCGCTGTCGGCCTTGGCCAGGGCGGGGCGGCCGACCGAGAGCACGTTGTCGAGCCGCGCGATGCGGATGCGGCCGTCGACCGAGAGGTCCGGCCGCGCCCCGGCGGGCAGTTTGCCGTCCAGCGCCACGTCCACCTGCACGCTGCCGTTGCGTACGGCCGGGTCGATCCGCTCGACGCGGCCCTGCACCACGCCATTGTGCGTGTCCACGCCCACCGGCATGCCCATCGCCACATCCTTGGCCTGCACCTCGGGCACCTGCAGGCGGGCGATCAGCACGTCCGGCCGCGCCACCCGCGCCAGGCTGGCACCCTCGGCCACGCGTGCGCCTTCCTGCACGGCCACCTCCTGCAATACGCCGGCGATGCCTGCGGTGACGTTCAGGGCATCAGCCTGGCGCTGGCGCAGGGTAAGGTTGCTGCGCTGTTGCAGCGCGCGCGCCTGGGCGGCGTCCATCTGCGCCTTCATGCTGCCGGCGAAGCTGTCCACGCGCTCCTGCTCGATCTGCATGCGCGCCTTCAATTGCTTCAGTGCGATCAGGCCCTGCTGGTACTGCACGCGCGGGATCAGGTCCTTCTGCACCGCCTTGGCGTCGGCCTGCGCCTTGACCTGGGCCTGCGCGTAGTCGGACTGCGCCTGGGCCAGCGCGGCGCGCTCGTCCAGCAGTTGCGAGTGCAGCTCGGCCCGCTTGGCGGCCACTTCCGCCCGGGCGGCCGCGAGCTGCGCCTGCGCGTTGCGCAGGGCGTCCTCGACTTCAGGATTGGCCAGGCGCATCAGCACGGTATCGGGCTTCACCGTTGCGCCGGGCCAGACCAGGATCTGCTGCACCTGCGCCGCGGTGGCGGCCGCCAGCCAACGACTGGAGCGCGGCACCAGCGTGCCGGTGGCGCGCACCTCCTGCAGCATGTCGCCCTGTTGCACGGCATCGATCCACAGGCTCGCGCGCTCGGCCGTCGGCAGCGCAGGCCCCAGCCGCGCCAGCGCCAGCGCGGCCAGCGCGACCAGCGCGACGCCCGCCCCGGTCAGCCAGAACCTCCGCCGGCGGCGTTGCAGTTTCAGTTGCGGGTTGGCGATATCCATGGAGGACAGTTGGCAACAGGCGTGCCAACCGGAAAACCGCATGAAAGCCGCGTGGCAGGGACGGCGCTGGCAGCCATGGCGTCCGCTTTCGGATGCCGGCTATCCGCCGGCGTACAGCCGTCCGGGGGGAAGCCGCAACCTCAGCCGGTGTTCTGCAGGCCCTGCGAGACGCCGTTGACGCAGGCGACCAGCGCGCGCAGCAGCGCCTCTTCCTGGCTGCCGCCGGCGCGCCAGCGGCCGAGCAGGTCGACGGTGAGCAGGCTCATGGGGTCCACGTAGGGGTTGCGCAGGCGGATCGATACGGCCAGTCGCGGGTTGTCGGCCAGCAGCGCATCGCTGCCCTTGAGCTTGAGCAGCCAGCCACGGGTGCGGTCGAACTCCTCGCGGATCATGCCGAAGAACGGCGCGTGCAGTTCCCCGGCCAGGCGCGAGAAGGCCTCGGCAATGTCCAGGTCGCACTTGGCCAGCACCATCGACACGTCGTCCAGCGCATTGGCGAAAAACGGCCAGTCGCGCGCCATCTCGATCATCGCCGCTTCGCCGAAGTCCGCGGCGCCCTGCTCCAGCGCGCTGCCCAGGCCGTACCAACCGGTGATGATCGAGCGGCACTGGGTCCAGGCGAACACCCAGGGGATCGCGCGCAGATCCTGCACGCCGCGCATGCTGCGGCGGCTGGCGGGCCGCGAGCCCAGCGTCATGCGCTCGACCACGTCGATCGGCGTGGCACTGCGGAAATAATCGACGAAACCGTCGCGCTCGACCAGCGCGCGGTAGTGCCTGCGGCTGTGCGCGGACAATGTTTCCATGCGTTCGCGCCACCGGGCCTCGCGCGGATCCGTGGCGCGCGGGCGCAATGAGGCGCGCAGCACGGCGCTGGTGGTCTGCTCCAGGTTGCGCAAGGCCAGCGCGCGGATGCCGTACTTGCGGTGGATCACCTCGCCCTGCTCGGTCACGCGCAACACGCCGGCCACCGAACCGCGCGGCGAGGACATCAGCGCCGGCGCGATGCGTGCACCGCCGCGGCTGGCCGAGCCGCCGCGGCCGTGGAAGAACGCCAGATGGATGCCCGAAGACCCGGCCACGTCCAGCAGTTCCACCTGGGCACGTTGCAATGCCCAGCGCGAGGCCAGCGTGCCGCCGTCCTTGCCGCTGTCGGAGTAGCCCAGCATCACCCACTGGCGATCGCCGCGGGACCGCAGGTGGGCGCGGTAGACCGGGTCGGCAAGCAGCGCGCGCAGGGTCGCGGGGGCCTGCTTGAGGTCGTCGATGGTTTCGAACAGCGGGGCGATGTCGAGGGGGACGCCTTCAGCTTCGCCGCCTCCATCCTGGCTAGCCGACGGGGGAGAGGGAACAGATGCCAGCAGGCCGCCATACCTCGCCAGCGCCAGCACCGCGAGCACGTCCGCGGCAGAGCGGGCCATGCTGATGACGTACAGGCCGGTGGCGTTGGTGCCGTAGCGCGCGCGGGCGTCGCGCAGGGTGGCGAAGACGTCGCGCAACGCGATGGCGTTGGCGTCGTCGCAGGCAGCGAAGCGCGTGCGGCCACCCGCATAGGGCTGCAGGCACGCCGCGCGATCGGCCTCGTCGCGCGATGCCCACCCGGCATCGTCCAGCAACGCGGCAAGTGCGTCGTCATGCACGCGCGAATCCTGCCGCACGTCCAGCCGCGCCAGGTGGAAACCGAAGGTGCGCACGCGCCAGATCAGCCGCCGCACCGCATACGCGCCGGCATGCAGACCGCAGTGGGTGAGCAGGCTGCGGTCGATGAGTTGCAGGTCGTCGAGCAGTTCGGCAGGCGAGCCGTAGCCCTCCGCGTGGCCGTTTTCGCCGGTGGCTTCCAGCCGCGCGCCGACTAGCGTGAGCAGGCAGCGATAAGGCATGTCGGCATGGCGTGGCCGGATGCGCGCGGCAGCCTGCGGGAAGCGCGTGCGGTAATCGGCCAGGCGTGCGGCCAGTTCGGCACCGACCGCCACGCGCCCCTGGGTCTGGCTGAGCAGGCGTGCCAGCGCGGCGACGTCGGCAATGTAGTGCTCCAGCACGTGCGCGCGCTGGGTAGCCAGGCTGGCGGCGATGGTATCGGCACCGACGTTGGGGTTGCCGTCCATGTCGCCGCCGACCCAGCTGGCGAAACCAAGCAGGCGCGGCAACCGGGCCTGCACGTCGTAGGTCGACTGCAGCGCGTCGGACAGCGCTTCGTACAGCGCCGGCACGATGCGATAGATCGGGTTGGCGAGGTAGAAGCCGACGTGGTGGTGCTCGTCCTGCACGGTGGGGCGCACCGGCGAGGCTTCGGCGGTCTGCCAGCCGGTGGAGAGCGCCATGTAGATGCGGTCCTCGTCCTCCTCGCGCTCCTGCGGCGTGCGGCTGGCATCGAAGCCGTCGACCAGCGCGCGCACGATCGCCTGCTCCTTCTCCAGCAGCGAGCGGCGCACCGCCTCGGTCGGGTGCGCCGTGAACACCGGCTCGATCCACAGGCGCTCGAGCCAGCCGAGCAATTCGTCGGTGCCCACGCCCTCGGCCTTGAGCCGGCCGAGCACGTCCAGCAGCGACTCGGGCTGCGGCGCGCTGCCCGCGCGCTGGTAGTCGCGGCGGCGGCGGATGCGGTGCACGCGCTCGGCGATGTTCACCGCGTGGAAATAGGTGGCGAAGGCGCGCGCCAGCGCTTCGGCCTGATCGGCGTCCATGCCCTCGAGCGAACGGGCCAGCGCAGCCACCGGCTCGCCCTCGTGGCGGCGCTGTATGGACGCCTGGCGCACGGCCTCGACCCGTTGGAAGAACGCCTCGCCGCCCTGTTCGGCCAGCATCCGTCCGACCAGCCGGCCGAGCCGGCCGACGTCCTCGCGCAGGGGGCCGTCGTGCGGCAGGTAGTCGGTATCGCGGTTCGCTTCCATGGGCGGCTCTCCGGGGGATTGGCCCAAGACTAGCGAATCGACCGCGAATCCCTTGTAGGAGCGCACCCGTGCGCCGTCGGGATGCAAGGCGGTCGCGCACGGGTGCGCTCCTACAGAAGCTTTCCGCGGCCGGTATAATGGGCGCCTTTCGTGTCCGCCGAGGGGCGCTGCGACCGTCCGCGCGACGGCCAGGCTCGGCAGGCATCTGCAACAACGGCGCTCACCCATGCGGACCTTCGCCCGCACCGGCAAGGTTCCCCAAAGAACCGGAGACAAGCATGAACGCCGCCATCCAGGCCCAACAGAACCACGACTACAAGATCCGCGACATCTCCCTGGCCGACTTCGGCCGCAAGGAGATCGACATCGCCGAGCACGAGATGCCCGGCCTGATGTCCATCCGCAAGAAGTACGCACCGCAGGCGCCGCTCAAGGGTGTGCGCGTGACCGGCTCTCTGCATATGACGATCCAGACCGCGGTGTTGATCGAGACACTCAAGGACATCGGCGCCGACGTGCGCTGGGCCTCGTGCAACATCTTCTCGACCCAGGACCACGCTGCCGCCGCGATCGCCGCCTCCGGCACGCCGGTGTTCGCCTGGAAGGGCGAGACGCTGGAGGAGTACTGGGACTGCACGCTTCAGGCGTTGAGCTTCCCTGACGGCAAGGGTGGCTTCCTGGGGCCGCAGCTGGTGGTGGACGACGGCGGCGACGTGACGCTGCTGATCCACAACGGCTATGAACTGGAGAACGGCAGCGACTGGGTGAACACCGCCTCGGGCAGCCACGAGGAGCAGGTGATCAAGAACCTGCTCAAGCGCGTGCATGCCGAGCGCCCGGGGTTCTGGCACACCGTGGTCAAGGACTGGAAGGGTGTGTCCGAGGAGACCACCACCGGCGTGCACCGCCTCTACCAGCTGGCGCAGGAAGGCAAGCTGCTGATCCCGGCGATCAACGTCAACGACTCGGTCACCAAGAGCAAGTTCGACAACCTGTACGGCTGCCGCGAATCGCTGGCCGATGGCCTGAAGCGGGCGATGGACGTGATGCTGGCCGGCAAGGTCGCAGTGGTATGCGGCTACGGCGACGTCGGCAAGGGCTGCGCGCACAGCCTGCGTGCCTATGGCGCGCGCGTGGTGGTCACCGAGATCGATCCGATCAACGCCCTGCAGGCGGCGATGGAAGGCTTCGAGGTGAACACCGTGGAATCCACGCTGGGCCGCGGCGACATCTACGTCACCACCACCGGCAACAAGGACGTGATCCGCCTGGAGCACATGCGGGCGATGAAGGACCAGGCGATCGTCTGCAACATCGGCCACTTCGACAACGAGATCCAGGTCGACGCGCTGATCGCCTCCGGCGCCGAGCGCACCAACATCAAGCCGCAGGTAGACAAGTTCACCTTCAAACATGCTGATGGAAAGCAGGGCCAGTCCATCTTCCTGCTGGCCGAAGGCCGCCTGGTGAACCTCGGTTGCGCCACCGGCCATCCGAGCTTCGTGATGTCCAACTCGTTCGCCAACCAGACGCTGGCGCAGATCGAGCTGTGGGCGCACAAGGACAGCTACCAGCCGAAGGTCTACATCCTGCCCAAGAAGCTGGACGAGGAAGTGGCACGGCTGCACCTGGAGAAGATCGGCGTGAAGCTGACCACGCTGACGACCGAGCAGGCTTCGTATCTCGGCGTGCCGGTGGAAGGGCCGTACAAGGCAGAGCATTACCGGTACTGAGCGATTTGCTCCTCGTGACGATAAAGGGCCGCAGCGATGCGGCCCTTTTTTGTTCCCCGCGAGCCCCGGCCCCTCAGCCCAACCCTCTTCCCGGCGGGGAGAGGGAGCCCGGCCGTGGTGCATGCAAGCGTCCGGGGAAAGCCGCTTTTGCCCGCTCTTCCCGCGGGGGAGAGGGCTGGGATGAAGGGCCGCTCTTGTCGGGACCAACATCTATCGCTTCATCGCGATGAATGTATACAATGCGCGTCACGCACCGCAGGAAACCACGATGCCCGCGATCAGCTTCGAATTCTTCCCACCCAAGACCGACGAGCAGCGCGCCCAGCTCGACCGCGCCGCGCAGACGCTGAAGGCGCACGCGCCGGACTATGTTTCGGTGACCTTCGGTGCGGGCGGCTCCACGTTGAGCTACACCGGCGACACCGTGGCGCGGCTCGACCGGCGCCACGGCCTGGCCGTGGCGCCGCACCTGTCCTGCATGGGCGGAACGCGGGCGGAGATTGCCGCGCTGCTGGACGGCTATCGCGCCGCCGGCTATCGGCGCATCGTGGCGCTGCGCGGCGACCTTCCCTCGGGCATGGCCTCGCCGGGCGACTTCCGCTATGCAGCCGAGCTGGTCGCGTTCATCCGCGAGCATTCCGGCGCCCACTTCCACATCGAGGTGGCGGCCTATCCGGAAATCCATCCGC
This sequence comes from Frateuria hangzhouensis, assembly GCF_026410505.1. GTDB lineage: Bacteria > Pseudomonadota > Gammaproteobacteria > Xanthomonadales > Rhodanobacteraceae > Frateuria_A > Frateuria_A hangzhouensis. The sequence goes on along the minus strand of NZ_JAPMIU010000007.1, from coordinate 46,384 downwards.
AGGCCGAGGACGCGCTGCGCGACCTTGGCCACTTCAAGGCCAAGGTCGATGCCGGCGCGGACGGCGCGATCACCCAGTACTTCTTCAACCCGGACGCCTATTTCCGCTTTGTCGACGACGTGCGCCGGCTGGGCGTCACCGTGCCGATCGTGCCGGGCATCATGCCGATCACCAACTTCAGCCAGCTCAAGCGTTTTTCCGACGCCTGCGGGGCGGAGATCCCACGCTGGATCGTCAAGCGCATGCAGGCCCATGGCGACGACGCCGACGCGATCCGCGCGCTCGGTGCCGAGGTGGTGGCGCAATTGTGCCGGCGCCTGCTCGAGGGCGGCGCGCCGGGTCTGCATTTCTACACCCTGAACCGGGCCAGGGCCACGCAGGCGGTGCTTGCGCAATTGCACTGAAGCGTTCGCGCCGGGCCGCTATGCTCGGCCGATGCCCACGCTGCGCCTTGTCCTGTTGCTGTTGCTGGCGCTGACCGCCCTGCCCGGTCACGCGCAGTCGCCGATCTACCATTGCATCGCCGCCGACGGGCATCCGGTGTTCACCGACCAGCCCTGCAGCAGCCTGCAGGCCACGGCTGCGCCCGCGACGGCCGCCTCGGCAAGCGCGCCCTCGCTGCGGCCGCCCGCCGTCACCTGCGCGGCCGACGTGGATGCGCTGCGCGGCGCGGTGATCGACGCCTTCGCCAACGCCGATGCCAACCGGCTGGCCGGGCTGATCCTGTGGGCCGGCTACGGCGAGCATGCCGCGGTGGCCGACATCCGCGCATTGGCCGGGTTGATGCGACGGCCGCTGGTCGGCATCGACCTGCCGGATGACGGTTCGGCAAGCGATGGAACGGCGGCGCTGGTGGTGCGCACGGTTCCGCCGGATGGCAGCGACGACCCAGGCGAGACGCGCTTCGCCATCGAGCGCCATGCCGGCTGCCTGTGGTTGCGCCAGGAATAGGCACGCGCGGGCGACGGCACGCAGCGGTTATCATGGGCGGTCCCCTGGAGGAGAACCGTCATGGCGCAGCAATACCCCGAGTGGATCTGGCAGAACGGCACGATCAAGCCGTGGCGCGAGGCCACCACCCACGTGATGTCGCATGCGCTGCATTACGGTTCGTCGGTGTTCGAAGGCATCCGCAGCTACGCCACGCCCGACGGCGCGGCGATCTTCCGCCTCACTGACCACCTGCACCGGCTGTATCAGTCGGCGCGCATCTACGACATGGTGCTGCCCTACTCGCAGGACGAGCTGGCCGCGGCCTGCCGCGAGGTGATCAAGAAGAACGACCTGACCGCCGCCTACCTGCGCCCGGTGGCATATCGCGGCCTGGGCGGTTTCGGGCTGTCCGCCGAGACGCCGATCGACGTGGCGGTGGCGGCCTGGCCGATGGGCCCGTACCTGGGGCCGGAGGCCCTGGAACAGGGCATCACCGCGTGCGTGTCGAGCTGGCAGCGCTTTGCCCCCAACACCCTTCCGGCCGGCGCCAAGGCCGGCGGCAACTATCTGTCCGGCCAGTTGATCGCGCGCGAGGCGCGCCGGCTCGGTTTCGGCGAGGGCATCGCCCTGGCCAACACCGGCCTGCTCAGCGAGGGCGCGGGCGAGAACCTGTTCCTGGTGTTCGACGGCGTGCTGCACACCACCCCGGCCAGCGCCTCGATCCTTACCGGCATCACCCGCGACACCTTGAAGGCGCTGGCGCGCGAGGACGGCATCGAGGTGGTCGAGCGCGACCTGCCGCGCGAGTACCTCTACCTGGCCGACGAAGTGCTGATGTGCGGCACCGCCGCCGAGGTCACACCGATCTGCTCGATCGACGGCAAGCAGGTCGGCAACGGCACCGCCGGGCGCGTGACGCGGCGCTTGCAGGAGCTGTATTTCGGGCTGTTCGACGGGCGCACCAACGACCAGTGGGGCTGGCTGGAACCGGTCTGATTGAAATCGCCGGAGGGCGTAGGGTGGCTTCAGCCCACCATCCACCCGCCGCGCGAACGAGTACGGTGGGCTGAAGCCCACCCTACCGGATCCTGCAAGAGCCGGATGATCAGGCGGGTTCGAACACCAGGCTGGCGATCGCCCCGTTCGCATCGTTGCGCGGCCGCATCGATACCTGCCAGCCATACAGGTCGCACAACCGCCGCACGATCGCCAGGCCCAGGCCGGCGCCACTGCCGCCCACGCCCTCGCCGCGCACACCGCGCTGGAACAGCCGTTCGGCATCTTCCGGCTTGATGCCGGGGCCGGTGTCGATCACTTCGATGCGGCCCTCGCCGATCTGCACCCGCACCGATCCTTCCAGCGTGTACTTGATCGCGTTGCCGATCAGGTTGGTCAGCGCCACCGACAACACCGACGCCGGTGCGTTGACGCTGAGCGGCCCGTGCACCGCCAATTCGATGTCCAACGGCTTGTCGCGCATCTGCGGGCGCTGGCTCTCGATCACGTCGGCGGCGACCTTGGCCACGTCGGTGGTTTCGCCGCGCGTGGGGCCGCGCCGCTCGGCTCGCGAGAGCAGTAGCAGCGCCTCGATCAGTTCGGTGGCCTGGCGCGAGGAACGCTCGATCCGCTTGAGACGCTCGCGCAGCTTGTCGGTGAGGTCCGGCGAGCCCTGCAGCAGTTCGGTGGTGCTGGCGATCACCGCCAGCGGCGTGCGCAACTCGTGGCTGACGTCGGAGTTGAACTCGCGGTCGCGCTCGACCATGGCGGTGAGCCGCGCGGCGTACTCGTCCAGGGCCAGCGCCAGCTCGCCGACCTCGTCGTCGGCAAAATGCGGTGCCAGCGGCTCGGCCTTGCCGGCCTTGCGGAAGTCGCGCAGGCGCGCGGCCAGTTCACTGACCGGCTTGAGCACCTTGCGCGAGAGCCACAGCCCCAGCACCAGCGAGAGCAGACCGAACAGGAACACCGCGCCGATCACGCTGATCAGCAACTGCTGCTTGCCCAGCTCTTCGCGCGACACGTCGTAGCGAAGGAAGCTGATCACGCCGCCTTCATTCCACACGGCAAGCTTGTAGTGGTGGGTCTGGCCGTCGTCGGCCGGTTCGTAGATGTCGTGCACGCCATTGGACCGGGCGAGGTTTTGCCACGACATCGGCAGCTTGTAGAGCGTGCGCTCGCTCTTGATGGCGCCGGTGAGCAGGCGCGAGCCGGGGCCGGGTTCGTTCGGGTGTTCGCGCGCCTGCTGGTTGGCCCACTTGGCGTCGTCGAGCAGGCTGGCGTTGACCAGCTGCTCCTCCACCCGCGTGCGGATGTTCAGTGCCGCAAACGCAAACAACGCGCTGAGGCCGAAGCCGAACAGCGCGAAGGAGACGATCAGGCGGAACCGCAGCTTACGCCTGGACAGCATCCGGCTCGACCATGCGGTAACCGATGCCGTGGCGGGTGTGGATCAGCGGCTTGTCGAACGGCTTGTCGATCGCCGCGCGCAGGCCGTGGATGTGCACGCGCAACGAATCGGAATCGGGCAGTTCCTCGCCCCACACGCGCTGCTCCAGGTCCTGCCGCGTGACCACCGACGGACTGGCCTCCATCAGCGCCTGCAACAGTTTCAGGCCGATCGGATTCAGCTGGATCGACTTGCCGTCGCGACTGACCGTGAGGGTGTCCAGGTTGTAGGTGAGGTCGGCGACCTTGAGCACGCGGCTCTGCGGGCCCTTGCCGCGACGCGCCAGCACTTCCAGCCGCGCAGCCAGTTCCTGCAGCGCGAACGGCTTGGTCATGTAGTCGTCGGCGCCGGATTCGAAACCGGTGAGCTTCTGCTCCAGCGCGTCGCGCGCGGTGAGCATCAGCACCGGGGTCTGCTTGTGCGCCTCGTGGCGCAGCTTGCGCGCCACGTCCAGGCCGTCCATGCCCGGCAGGGTGAGGTCCAGCACGATCACGTCGAAGTCGTGCACCACGGCCAGGTGCAGGCCGGTAACGCCATCGCCGGCGAAGTCGACCACGTGGCCGCGATCTTCCAGATAGTCGCCAATGTTGGTCGCGATATCGCTGTTGTCTTCGATCACAAGGACACGCATGCGCCACTCCACAGGCCACTGGCCGTTCAAGGGAAGCAAGCTTAACAAGCTTGCGATCGGGTGGCCGGCCTGTTCGGGCCGCGGCCAATAAAAAGGCCCAGATGCCCGACTCGTCGTCGCTGCACCTGGGCCCAAGCTTACTGCCCCGATACCGAATCTGCCGGTTCCGGACCCAAGGGGCCGGCGCCAGCACATTGCAGTGGAGCCTTTATAGGGCCCGGGCAGTTACGGTGCAGTTAACCCGGACTGACGCCCTCGTTAACCGCCGCGCCCGGCCGACCGGTTCTAGGGCAAGCGGCGTGAAGGAAAGCTCAGCCGGCCCGATCTTCCAGATGCCGGATGATGTGGGCGGACACGTCCACGCCGGTCGCCCCCTCGATGCCCTCCAGGCCGGGCGAGGCGTTGACCTCGAGGATCAGCGGACCGCGCCTGGAGCGCAGCAGGTCCACACCGGCGATGCCCAGGCCGAGCGCGCCCGCGGCACGCACGGCGATGCGCTTTTCCTCGGCGCTCAGGGTGGCCTTCATGGCCCTGCCGCCACGGTGCAGGTTGGCGCGGAAATCGCCGGGGCTGGCGTCGCGCTGCATGGCGGCGATCACCTTCTTGCCGACCACGAAACAGCGCAGGTCGCTGCCGTTGGCCTCGCCGATGAATTCCTGCACCAGGAAGTTGGCGTACAGGCCGCGGAACGCCTCGATCACGCTCTGCGAAGCGCCGCGCTTCTCGGCCAGCACCACGCCGGTGCCCTGGCTGCCCTCGTTGAGCTTGATCACGTGCGGCGGCTCGCCCAGCATCGCCAGCACATCGTTGGTGTCGTCCGGGTTGTCGCCGAATACGGTGACCGGCATGTCCAGGCCGTGCGAAGCCAGGATCTGCAGGGCGCGCAGCTTGTCGCGCGCGCGCAGCACCGCATCGGACGAATTGGGCGTGTACACGCCCATCATTTCCAGCTGGCGCAGCACCGCGGTGCCGTAGAACGTGGCGGTGGTGCCGATGCGCGGGATCACCGCATCGATGTCGCGCACCGGCTTGCCCTTGTAGCGCACCGCCACATTGTTGGGCGCGATGCGCACGTAGCAGCGCAACGGGTCGAGCACGCGCACCACATGGCCGCGTTCGCGCGCGGCCTCGACCAGCCGGCGGGTCGAATACAACCGCGTGTTGCGCGAGAGGATCGCGATCTTCATGACGATGGGCCGTGGTGGCGTTACGGGGAGGCCTGCCCCGCCGGTTCGGCGAAAGCAGGCAACGGACGCGGCTGGGTGTAGGAAAGCGACGGATCCACCGCGAAGCGGCCGAGCAGCGCGCTGCGCCCCAGCAGCATCGGGAAAAGCATATGCCGCCGGTCGGTGAGGCTGATGTCGATCGGGAAGCGCTGCCCGGCGATCAGCACGTCGCTGCGCACGAACCAGCGCTCGGTGCCGTGCCCGCCGGTGTCGGTCACTACGCGTCGATCCAGCGCCGGCGCCTCGCACTGCATCGTGCGGCGTTGTCGCCGCCCCAGGGTGAGGCAGAAGCGCAGCCACGTGGCGCCATCGCGCTCGAAGGCCTCCAGCGCATCCACGTGCAGCGAGCTGGACCGCGCGCCCGTATCCAGCTTGGCCTTGAGCATGTCGATACCCAACTGCGGCAGCGCCAGTCGTTCCCGCCAACCGAGAGTGATCAGGTCTGTCATGGCTGCACGGTGCTGGCGGGAGGCCCGGGGAGCGTGGGCGGGCCGTACCTTCAATGAAAAGTGAAGGACGTGACCCGTCCATCGCGAGGCGACGAACGGTGGTGGACCATGCTGCAGGATGGAGCGGGTGAAGGGAATCGAACCCTCGTCAGTAGCTTGGGAAGCTACAGCTCTACCATTGAGCTACACCCGCGCTCGCCGCGGATGGTAACCCGGGAGGCGGGAGTTGGGGAACGGGCAGGCCGCATGGCGAGGCACGCCGGGCCCACCGGGGAGCATGGACCAGGCATGGCGGCCGGCTGAACCGTTGGCGACCGGGCGCCGTGCCGGGTGCAAGGCGGGTCCATAATCGGTCATCGCCTCATGACATGGGCCGTTCTGTAACGGGGATACCGCGGAGGAAACCCCATGCACGCACCTTCGAAATGGCAGCTCACCTGGCGTTCCTGCGTCGCCACCGTGCTGCTGTGCATGGCCGGGGCACTGCCGGCGGAGACGCTGGACGACAGCGGCGATCCGCCGGACCGGGTCGCCCGCCTGTCCTGGCTCGGCGGCGACGTCGGCCTGCTGCCGGCCGGCGCGCAGGAGTGGGGCGAGGCCGGCCTCAATCGTCCGTTGACCACCGGTGACCGGCTCTCCAGTAGCGATGGCGCGCGTGCGGAACTGGAGCTCGACAGCGCCACCCTGCGCCTGGATGGCCGCACCGACGTCGGCTTCCTGCAGCTCGACGGCCAGTTGGCCCAGCTCGAGCTGACCCAGGGCACGCTCAGCCTCGCCGTGCGCCAGCTCGATGCAGGCCAGAGCTACGAGATCGACACGCCGACCGTGGCGCTGGTGGTCGACCAACCCGGTCGTTTCCGGGTGGACGTCGATGCCGACGGCCAGGCCACCCGCGTCACCGCCTTCGACGGCAGCGCCACGGTGTACGGCGAGAACGACGCGCAACGGCGGGTGATCGCCGGGCGCAGCTACCGCTTCGCCGATTCCCTGCTCGCGGGCGTGACGCTGCAGGACATCGCCGGCGGCGACGACTTCGACGCCTGGAACGACGAGCGCGATCGCCGTTACGCCGATTCGGAATCGCGCCGCTACGTGTCCGAGGACGTGATCGGCTACCAGGACCTGGACCGCTACGGCGACTGGCGCAGCGACCCGGAGTACGGGCAGGTCTGGTATCCGGCGCACGTCGATACCGGCTGGGCGCCCTACCGCAACGGCCATTGGGCCTGGGTCGGCCCATGGGGCTGGACCTGGGTGGACGACGCGCCCTGGGGCTTCGCGCCCTACCACTACGGCCGCTGGGCCTGGCGCGGCGGCGGCTGGTGCTGGGTGCCGGGCCCGACCGGCTGGCGTCCCGTGTACGCACCGGCACTGGTCGCCTTCGTCGGCGGCAACCGCTGGAGCGTGTCGGTGGGCAGCCGGCCGGTCGGCTGGTACCCGCTCGGCCCGGGCGAGGTCTACGACCCGTGGTACCGCGGCAGCCACCGCTACTACACGCAGGTCAACGTGACCAACATCCACGTGCGCAACACGGTGGTGGTCGATCGCGTCGACCACCGCTACCGGAACTGGCACCGCGGCATCGCCCCGCCGGTGCGCGCGCTGCACCGCGATGGCCCGCGCGGCTTCACCGCGATGCCGGCGCGCAATTTCGTCGGCGCCGACCGCGTGCAGCGACATCGCCTGAAGATCGATCCCGCCCGGCTCCGGGATGCCTCGCTGCAGACCCGCAACGCGACACCGCGACCGACACCGCACAGCTTCGCGCCACCGCGTTCGCCCAAGGCGCGGCCGCTGCCGGCGAAGGGCTTTCGGCGAGAAGTGGTGGCGCGGCACGCGCCGCGCGCGGTGCGCATCGCCGATCGCGCCCATCACGCCGGGCCGCACGCGGCGCCGCCGCACGTGCGCGTGCTGCGGCCGCGTGGCGACACGCTGCCGGCGGTCGCGCGCATCGCGCCGGCCCCGCGCGCCGGCACCAGGGAGGCGCCGCGCGCGGCAGTGCGCAGCGGTGGACGCGGGACGCAAGGCGTCGACGCACGCTCCCGCCCGGTGCCGCGCGAGGTACCACTACGCCCGGGTGAGCTGCGTTCGGCGCGTTTCGTGCGCGCACACGCCGCCCGCGAAGCGACCCCACCGCGCCCGGGAGTGAGCTTCATCTCCACCGCCGAAGGCGACCGCGAGCGGGCGGCGCGGACCGCGCCGACATTGCCGCGCGTGTCGCGCCTGCAACCTGCCGACACGCCCCGCGCACCGGCCCGCCGACCGGATGCCGGCAACCGTCCGCGCCTGCGCGCGCCGCAGATCGAGGCAGCTACCCGCGCCGGGCGCATCGAGGCGGCGCGGCAACGACAAACCCCGCCACGGCAGGTTCCGGCCCGCGGCAACGACCGCGCCGCACACCTGCGCGCGCCGGGCTTCGCTGCGCCACGGCCCATCCGCGCGTCTCCGCCGCAGCGTTCCGCGCGCCCGCCGGAGTACCGCCAGGCCCGGCCGCTGCCGCATGCCGCGCCAAGGCCGCGCGCGCCCGCGCCGTCTTCCGGCCGGGCGCACTCCGCCCCCGCGCACGCGCCGGCGGCGCGTGCGCGGCACGAGTCGGCGCGTCGCTTCGACCGGAAAGACTGATGCTCGCAGGCGGCGCCCACCCGGCGCCGCCGCTACAATGCGCCGCCCGTGACAGGGCGCGCGGCTCGCGCGCGCTGCCGTCTCCCGCAATCCAGGCGCACGCCGTGACCGACCAGCACCCGCATCCCGACACCTCCCTGCACCTGCGCCGCATCCGCAGTTTCGTGCTGCGCGAGGGCCGCATGACGACTGCCCAGCAACGCGCCTTCGACGCGCACTGGGCGCGCTTCGGCATCGACTACAGCGGCACCGCGCAGGATCTCGATGGCCGGTTCGGCCGCACCGCGTCGCGCGTGCTGGAAATCGGTTTCGGCAACGGCGAGGCGCTGGCCTGGGCGAGCGAACACGACCCCCTGCGCGACTACATCGGCGTGGAAGTGCACGGCCCCGGCGTGGGTCGCCTGATGAACGCCCTGGCCGAGCGCGATGCGGGCAACGTACGCATCTACAAGCATGACGCGGTGGAAGTGCTCGAGCACGAGATCGCCCCTGCCTCGCTGGCCGAGGCACGCATCTGGTTCCCCGATCCCTGGCACAAGAAGCGCCACAACAAGCGCCGCATCGTGCAGCCGAAATTCGTCGCCCTGCTCGCCTCGCGCATGGCCGCCGGCGGCCTGCTGCACCTGGCCACCGACTGGCAGCCGTATGCCGAACACATGCTGGAGGTGATGGAAGCCGCGCCGGCGTGGCGCAACGCGATCGCGCCGGGCCAGTACGCCGAGAAGCCGGCCTGGCGCATCGAGACGCACTTCGAACGGCGCGGACTGAAGCTCGGACACGGTGTCCGGGATCTGCTCTACCGCAAAGCCTGACGCCCTTCCCTCCTCTTCGGGAGGAGGCCCGGGAGGAGGGCCGCACTTGCCCCGCCCCGCCCTGCCAGTCCAGGGATCGCCCGGAAAACGCTCGATCCCCTGCAGGAGCGCACCCGTGCGCGACCGTGAGCCTGCGCTCCTGCAAAGGTTCGAGCCAGCGGTTAACCGGAATTCCCCTCCGGGGAGGGGCTCGGGCGAGGGGTCGCGTTCGCCTCGGGACCGCCACTCCTCCCTTCTCCCGATGGGAGAGCTCAAGAATCACTTGCCGCAAGCACCAGGATTCACCAGCCGCTGCAATGCCCCGCTTATACTTGCGGACAAACAGGGACGGGCCCGGCCGCGTGAGGCATCCACTGCACAACCCCATCCGCTTCCACCACCAGCCTTTCCTGGACGCTCGCTAGTGGCCCTTGCGCTCACCCCCGAAATGATCCTGGTGCTCGGGCTGGTGGGCTTCACCATGCTGATGCTGGTGCTGGAGTGGATCCGCGCCGACATGGTGGCGCTGCTGGTGGTGGTGGTGATCGGCCTGACCGGGCTGATTCCCTCCGAGCGCGTGTTCGACGGCTTTGCCGGCAACGCGGTGATCGCGATCATCGCGATCATGATCATGGGCGCAGGGCTTGACCGTGCCGGCGTGCTCTCGCTGACCGCCAACTTCGTCATGCGCATGGCCCAGGGCAAGGAATCGCGCCTGGGCGTGGTGATCAACTCGGTCACCAGCCTGTTCAGCGCGGTGATTCCCAGCCAGGCGCTGGCGGCGCTGATGATTCCGGTGACCAGCCGCCTGTCCGCGCGCACCGGCGTGCCGATCTCGCGGCTGCTGCTGCCGATGGGCTTCTGCATCCTGACGGCGACCAACACCACGCTGATCGCCAACTCGCCGCTGATCGTGCTGAACGACCTGATCGCCAGCGCCAATGCCAACCTGCCGCCCGGCGCGCACACGATCCCGAAGTTCGGCCTGTTCAGCGTGACCCCGGTGGGCCTGGTGCTGGCGCTGCTGGGCATCGGCTATTTCTGGTTGTTCACCCGCAAGCTGCTGCCCGAGCGCGAAGACGATCGCCTGAAAGTCACTCCCGGCCGCACCGAGAGCTACTTCGCCGAGACCTACGGCATCGGCGGCGAGACGGCCGAGCTGACGGTCACCGCGGAGAGCCCGCTGGTCGGCATGAGCATCGGCGAGGTGGAGCAGTTGCACGGCGCGCCACTGATCCTGGCGATCAAGAGCGGCAACGATTCGCGCATGGCTCCGCCGGTGGACTACGTGATCTGGGTCGGCTCGGTCCTGGGCGTGCTGGCGCCGCGCGAACAGGTCAACCACTTCGCCAACAACCAACTGTGCAAGGTCTCGCCGCGCATGCGCCAGTTGGGCGAACTGTTCAACCCGACCCGCGCGGGCATTTCCGAAGCGGTGCTGCCGCCCTCCTCGCGCTTCCTCAAACAGAGCGTGGGCGACCTGCGCCTGCGCAAGCGCTACGGCATCTCGGTGCTGGCGATCAATCGCGGCGAGCAGGTGTTCCGCGACGATGTGCGCGGCGTAAGCCTGCGCGCCGGCGACACGCTGGTGCTGCATTCGAGCTGGCGCGACCTGGCGCTGGCCTCGGAGGACAAGGACCTCGTCGTCGTCACCGACATCCCGAAGGAGGAACAACGCCCCGGCAAGATCTGGCAGGCGGTCGGCTTCTTCCTGCTGGCCAAGTGCCTGGCGCTGTTCACGCACCTGGATCTTTCGGTGGCCATGATGACCGGCGCCATCGGCATGCTGCTGACCGGCGTGCTGAACATGGACGAGGCCTACAAGGCGGTCAACTGGAAGACGATTTTCGTTACCGCGTGCCTCATTCCGCTGGGCTGGTCGATGGACGCCACCGGCACCGCCGCCTGGCTGGCGCAGGTGGTGCTCGATCACCTCGGAGGCGCCTCGCCGTGGATCCTTCAGGGATGCCTGGCGGTGCTCACGCTGCTGTTCTCGCAGGTGATGTCGAACGTGGGCGCCACGGTGATGATGGTGCCCATCGCGATCAGCGTGGCGGTGGCTACCGGTGGCAATCCGTCGGCCTATGCGCTGATCGTGGCGGTGTCGGCGTCCAACACCTTCCTGCTGAGCTCGGGGCATCCGGCCTTGATGATGGTGGCCGGCCCCGGCGGCTATCGCGGCAAGGATTTCCTGCGCGTGGGCGTACCGCTGACGCTGGCCATGCTGGTGGCCACGCTGGTGATGATCAACCTGCTGTTCCACTGATTTTTCACCTGAACCGCAGCGCAGCCTGACAGGCACCCGGGCGCCTTTCTTGCAGGCATCCGGCGCCTGCCTCCCATTGACGTCAATTGCACTGGTGGCTGCCTACTCTCTGCCGAAGCCTTGTCACCCAAGGCCTAAGGAACGGGGATATTCGGTTTTGCCTGCGTGTGCAGGTGGTGCCGTGTGCGGTGCGGCGGGGATGTTCCGTCTGCCGGCATGGCCTGATCAGGACGATGGGACTAGCCAATATGCAGTACTCCCGGATACTCATTGCATGTCTGACGGCCGCCTGCGTTTCGGCGCTGGCGATCGCCATTCTGTATCGCTTCGCCGAATCCTGGGGTCTGGTTGACCGTCCGGATGAACGCAAGCATCACGTGGGCCACATCCCCTTGATCGGCGGACTGGCCGCGTTCATCGGCGTGATCGCCGGCACCCTAGTCGACGGGCAGGCGCACCTGTTCACCAACGTTTTGCTGGCCACCGCCGCGGTGCTGGCGGTGGTGGGTGCGCTGGACGACCGCTTCGACCTTAGCGTGCGCGCGCGGCTGCTGGTGCAGACCGCGGCGGTACTGGCCATGGTCGCCATCACCGGGGTCCAGATCCATACGCTGGGCCACCTGTTCGGCAAGGAATTCGAACTTGGCGTGTTCGGCATCCCGCTGACCGTCGTGGCGGTGATCGGGCTGCTCAACGCGTTCAACATGATGGACGGCATCGACGGCCTGGCCGGCACGCTGGCGCTGGTGAGCATCGGCGCGATCATCATGTACCAGGGCCAGCCGCAGTGGCCCGGCGTGGTCGTGCTGGTGCTGCTGGCCGGCGCCCTGGTGCCCTACCTGGCGGCGAACCTGGGCCTGGTCGGGCGCAAGATCTTCCTCGGCGACGCGGGTAGCATGGTGGTCGGTTACATCCTGGCCTGGACGCTGATCCACCTCAGCCAGGACCGCTACACACATGAACTGTCGACCATCGACGTGCTGTGGTGCGTCGCCTTGCCGGTGCTCGATACGATTGCCGTGATGGTACGGCGCATCCGCGAGGGCAAGAGCCCGTTCAAGCCGGATCGCGGCCACATCCACCACATGATGCTGCGTGCTGGTCTGGGTCCCCGCACCACGCTGGTGGCGCTGGTGATGCTGGCGATCGGGCTGGCGCTGACCGGCATGCTCACCCACTCGCTGGCGCCCGGCAGCAACCTGCTCGCCTTCGGCGCTCTCACGGTGATCTACGTGACGGCGATGGGGCGCATCTGGCAGAAGCAGCAGGCGGCACCCTCGCTGCCGCAACCACGCCCCACGCTGGAGGCGGCCGAACTGCCCAGTAATGTGGTGCGGTTGCAGTCCTCGGTCACGTTTCTGTCTTCCTACGGCAAGCGTACCGAAGGCCCCAAGCGCAATTCGGCGTCCAAGTAGCGCTGCCTTCGGGGCGGCATTGCGCCGTCCCGCCGGTCACCGGCGCGGCGCCATTCATGCGGGCGGCGCGCCTTGCCCGCCCTTGTCCATGCACCGCGACGGTTTGGTACGCGTTTAGCCCGGACAGCCAAGCGCAAGCGCGCTGCTGCACGAACCATCCACCGTGCACGGCCAACAATGCCCTTTCGCCCGCGTCCGTGGAGACCGCCAAAGCGTGAATTCGATCGCCTACCCGAAGCAGGACGGCCTGTTCTCGCGTCTGGCACAGCTGACGCGGCGGCCGTTCTCGCGCAACGTGCTGGCGGTGACCAGCGGCACCGCCGCGGCGCAGGTGGTGACGATGGTGTTCGCGCCGGTGGTGGCGCGCCAGTACGGGCCGGCGGCCTTCGGCGTCCTGGGCGTGTTCATGGCCGCGCTCGGCGTGCTCGCGCCGGTGGCCTCGCTGACGTATCCGATCGCGATGGTGCTGCCCAGATCGGACGCGGACGCCAAAGGCATCGCCAAGCTGTCGCTGCTGATCGCGCTGGTGGTCGCGGGCGTGCTGATGCTGGCTTTCGGCTTGGCAGGCGATGCGCTTGCGAACCTGCTCGGGCTGGGCACCATCCGCGGCTACCTGATGCTGCTGCCGCTGGCGGTGTTCCTGTCCGCCTGGATGCAGGTGGCCGAGCAGTGGCGCATCCGCAAGAAGCAATTCAAGACCACCGCGCGCGTGGCGGTGCTGCAATCGGTGCTCATCAATACCGGCAAGGTGGGCATCGGCAGCTTTCATCCGTTCGCGTCAGTGCTGGTCGTGCTGGCCACCCTGGCCAACGGCCTGTATGCGCTGATGCTCGGCGTCGGCATGCGCGCCACCCTGGCCGCGGACGCCGACGAAGCCCCTCGCCGCAGCCTGGCGCAGCTGGCGCGCGCCCATTACGACTTTCCGCTCTACCGCGCGCCACAGGTGTGCCTCAACGCCGCCTCACAGAGCCTGCCGGTGCTGATGCTGGCCAGCTTCTTCGGACCGGCGGCGGCGGGCTTCTATGCATTGGGCCGCACGGTGATGTCGGTCCCGATACGGTTGATCGGCAAGTCGGTGGGCGACGTGTTCTACCCGCGTTTCACCGAGGCGGCCCACCAGGGACAACCGCTGGATTCGCTCATTCTCAAGGCCACCGGCTTTCTCGCCGCGGCCGGGCTGGTTCCGTTCGCCGCCGTGGTCGCGCTTGGTCCCTGGCTGTTCGCGCTCGTGTTCGGCCAGGACTGGCGGGTCGCCGGCGAGTACGCACGCTGGCTGGCGATCTGGCTCTACTTCGGCTTCCTCAACCGGCCCAGCGTGGCGGCGATCGCGACCCTGGGCATGCAGCGGTTCTTCCTTGGCTTCGAGGTGGTCAGCGTGGCGTTGCGCGCCGCGGTGATCTGGGGCGCTTTCCACTGGTTCCATAGCGACATGCTTGCGGTAGCCGCATTCTGCATCGTCGGAGCCTTGCTGAACGCTTTCCTCGTGGCCGCCACCATCGTCGCCTGCCGCAACGCAAGCACGGCAGCAGGCGCAGTTACGCAACAGGCAGCAAGATGACGCACAAACCCAAAATTCCAAGGGAAGTGGATTCGCCGTTGGTCATGGCACTGCCCGACGCCGCCTACTATCACTACAAATACCTGCGGATCCACGGACAGCTGTGCCGTTTCGAACGCCCCCGGCGGTTCTCGGAAAAGATCTTCCATCGCATGCGTTACCCGTCGCCGCTGTTTTCGCAGCTGGCGGACAAGGTCGAGGTGCGCCGCTACATCGCCGGCACCGTCGGTACCCAGTTTCTCGTGCCGGCCCACCTGGTCGCCGAACATGTCACGCCGGAAACCTTCGACGCGCTGCCCGAGAGTTTCGTGATGAAGGCCAACCACAGCTTCAGCCAGCTGCGCATCGTCCAGGACAAGCGCGACGAAGACCCGGTCGAACTGGCGCGCCTGGCCAACGGCTGGATGACTTCCCAGTTCTCGGCACGGATGCGCGAAAAGCATTACGGCTTCATCCGCCCCCGCGTGATCTTCGAGCAGGCGCTGTTGACCAACGGCCGCCCGCCGGCCGATTTCAAGTTCAACGTGTTCAATCCCGGCGCGGGCCAGAAGCCGTACATCTTCATCCAGCACATGCAGGGACGCTTCGAATACCTGACCCAGGATCTCTACGAGGAAGACTGGCGCCCGGCGCCGTTCCGCCTGCTCAACCAGAAGACCAGCGGCCGGCCGGCGCCGCGGCCCGTCCAACTGGACGAGATGCTGCAGATCGCGCGCAAGCTGGCCGAACCGCTCGGCTACATGCGGGTGGACCTGTACCTGCACCAGGGACGCATCTACGTGGGCGAACTCACGCTCACCCCGGGCGCGGGGCGATACATATTCGACCCCAAGGGCTGGGACGAGATCCTCGGCGCGAAGTTCGGATGGCCCGAGCCGCTGGCTTCCCGCGGCCTGCCATCGGGCAACGGCTCGACGACGGAGGCGGCGCCCCGCGTCGCGGCTCCATGAACCGAAATGACTGGAACAGCGCACAAACCATGACACAGGAAGGTCAGATGATCGTGCAGAACCATCGCCCGGCGACCGCCGTGGCGCCCGCTGTGGACGGCGGGTTTCCCGAATGCGCCCGCGAGCCTGCCGTCAGCCGGAGCGAACACGCGTCCATGAACGAAGCCCCGAAAGACCCGCGCCACCGGCCGACCGTGATCGTCTACAAGTCACGCCTGCTGCCCTATTCCGAAACCTTCATCCGCGAGCAGGTGCGCATGCTCTCGGGTTGGCGCGGGATCCTGGCGGGCGACGGCATGGTCAAGCAGGGGCTGGCGCTGGATGGCCTGGACGTGCGCGTGCTGGGCTACCGGCACCGCTTCGCGCGGCGCATGGCCAACCTGGGATCGCCCTACCTGATCTGGTCGTGGGCCCGGCTGAAGGCGCTGAAGGCCGAACGCGCGGACCTGCTGCACATCCATTTTGCCACCGATGCCTACCGGATCTGGCCGGTCGCGCGCCAGCTCGACCTGCCCACGCTGGTCACCCTGCACGGCTATGACATCACCACCTACCGCGGCTGGTGGGAAGCGGGCAACGGCGGGCGGCACATGCGCAAGTTCCCCGCCGGGCTGCTGAAGCTGGCGCAGGATCACCGCGTGCATTTCGTCGCGGTCTCCAAGGCGATCCGCGAATCGGCGATCGAGTTCGGCCTTCCGGAGAACAAGATCACCGTGCGTCCGATCGGCGTGGACACGGCACGCTTCACCCCCGGCCCCATCCCGATCGCAGCACGCCGCGACATCCTCTACGTGGGCCGCCTGGTGGAAAAGAAGGGCTGCCGCTACCTGCTGCAGGCCTTCGAGCAGATCCAGCACGAGTTCCCCCAATCGCGGCTGATGATCGTCGGCGACGGCCCGCTGGCACCGGAGCTGGAAGCCTATGCGCGGGAGCGCGGCGTGCGTGCCACCTTCCGCGGCGCGCTGCCGGCCGAGCAGGTTCGCGAGTGCCTGGACCAGACGCGCGTGTTCTGCCTGCCCAGCATCACCGCCGACAACGGCGACGCCGAAGGCATGGGCATCGTGCTGCTGGAAGCACAGGCCGCCGGCGTGCCGGTGATCACCTCCGCGCGCGGCGGGGCCACCGAAGGCATCGTCCACGGCAGCACTGGTTTCGCCCACGCCGAGAAGGACGTGGCCGCGCTGCGCGAGGGGTTGCGGGCGCTGCTGCAAAGCGACGAGCTGGCGAGCAGCTTCGGCGCCAACGGCCGGCGCCACATGGTCGAGAACATGGATATCCGCGGCTGCACGGCGCGGCTGGAAGCGTTCTACGACCAGCACGCCTTCAGCCATCCGTCCATGGCCGCGCAGGCACTGCGTTCGGCGCGCGAAGGACGCTAGCGGACGATAAGGGCAGGCCCTTCCCTCTCCCCGCAGGGAGAGGGTCAGCATGCTCGCGCAGAGTCCCATGTCCGCTCCGAACGTGGGTTACCTGGGCTCGCTCGCCTCCAGTCGCATCCGGTCGACCACGATCACGCGCCCGGCACGGCCCTGGCGCCCCACGCGCACGAGCGACACGCTCAGCTTGTCCAGGTTGGCCGGCCAGATCCGGCGCAGGGACTCCATGACGGGAAAGCGCATGGTGGCCTGCACCGGGCCCTTGGCGTGGGCATCCATGGAGCCGTGCATCGGCTTGCCCGCGGCCATGCGTGCGCTCATCTGGGCGACGCTGATCTCGAAGGGACCGATCATGCCCAACAGGTAGTCGCGTTCGCGCCGGATGGCGGAGCCGGATGCGGGCAGGTTCAGGAATACCTTGTAGAAGAAGCCGCCCTCCTCGCCGAGGCCAGTCAGCCGCACGTTCTCCAGCACCAGCTCGAGCGGACCGCCGTTACGGGTCGCCGACGACTTGCCGATCATCAGGCTGCGGATGTGGTTGGCGCTGGAGGCCGGCATCGGAATGTCGAAGGTGGTGGATTGCTCGTCGAGCGCGAACTGCCCGGTGCCGCCGAGCTGCTTCGTCGTGGCGTCCAGATGCGCCGGCGAAAGCAGCTGCACCGGCTGGCTGGCCGGACGCGCCATCGAGGCCGGATAGCTCGGCAGGCTCGCCGGCATGGTCTCGTCGTCGTAGGCGTAGCCCAGGAAGGTGCTGGTGGTCGAGTAGGTCCACACCTTCGGCATCGAGCGGATCGCCGGGCCGTAATCGAGATTGTCGCCCTGCCAATAGGGATCGTTTTCCGGCGGCATCTCGCGGCCGTTGCCGGCCGCGCTCCAGGCGGCCCAGAGCCGGTCGATATTGGCGTGGTGCACGTAGAAGAGCGGATCGGCCGGCGAGAACGTGATGTTGGACATCGCCCCGCCGATGAGATTGTGGACCGGGTTGTGCGGAGCGGTCTCGAGGGTCGGTTCGAAGGCGTCCTCCAGCCCTCGCTCGAAGTTGGTCACGTCGTCGGCGAATGGCGCCAGGCTGAGCGCGTCGGTGACGTCCGACGACGTGCGCTTGTTGCGCCACAACGGCGAGTGATCGACCAGGAAGGCTGCAGGCACCTGTGGATTGGCGTAGTAGTTCCAGTACGGCAGCTGGAAGTCGGCAATGCCGGAGACGCGGCGCAGCCGGCCCTCGAAGCGCTTGAGCAGGCCGCGGTGCCAGGCCAGGAAATAGGGCTTGCGGTGGGGGCAGTGGTCCTGGTGGGTCTTGATCCAGTAGTACCAGCTGTTGGGATCGGTCTCGTCCTTGTTGTCACGCATCGAACCGATCGCGTCGATGAACGGCTGCAGGTGCGGGCCCTGGGCGAACTCTTCCCAGCTCTGCCGGATCGCCGGGGTGTCCCCGCTGCCGGCGGCGCTGGCGGTGAGCACGGCCTTGGGTAGCAGGGGAATCAGTGCTGCCGTCATGGACGACTGCACGAAGCGTCGGCGGGAAATCATGGCGTATCCCTCACAAAGTCAAAAAAAAGCGGGAACCTGCGATGCTTCAGAGGCGCACTCGTGACACATCGCCTTAACACTTGAAACACACTTGCTGTCAACGTGGCGTTCAGCCGGACTGTGTCGGTAGGCACGATGTGTGCAAGGCGAACGCCCAAAGCGGGCTCTGGTCGCCGAAGAAGGGCAACCGCAAGCAACGTGGCAATGAAGGCTCGAGACGGCCTTTTCAGATGGCCTTCCATACGGCCATACAGCCGATCGCGCACTGACGCCGCGGTTCAGCGGGCGACGATGGCGCGACGGGAGGAATTGCTCTCTGGCGCGGCCGCAGCACCGGCGCGCGCGCCTGCCGCTGGCCCCTTCCCGCGGGAAGGGGCCGACGCCCGATCAGCGGGCGAGCAGGCTGTCGATGACCCGCTGCGCCAGTTCGTCCAGCGAGGCCTTCTCGGTTTCCAGATGCAACTCCGGCCGCTCGGGCTGCTCGTATGGCGAGTCGATGCCGGTGAAGTTGCGGATCTGGCCCGCGCGCGCCTTGGCATAGAGGCCCTTGGGATCGCGCTGCGCGCAGACTTCCAGCGGCGTGTCGACGAACACTTCGCGGAACTCGCCATCCTCGAAGAGCCGGCGCGCCATGCCACGCTCGCTGCGGAACGGGCTGATGAACGACACCATCACGATCAGGCCCGCATCGACCATCAGCTTGGACACCTCCGCCACGCGGCGGATGTTCTCCACGCGGTCTTCCTCGGTAAAGCCCAGGTCGCGATTGAGGCCGTGGCGCACGTTGTCGCCGTCGAGCATGGTGGTGTGATAACCCATCGCGTGCAGGCGCTTCTCGACCAGGTTGGCGATGGTCGATTTGCCCGAGCCCGACAGGCCGGTGAACCACACGCACGCCGGTATCTGGCCCTTGATGCGGGCGCGCGCGGTGCGGTCGATGTCGGTGTGTTGCCAGTGGATATTGTCGGCGCGGCGCAGGGCGAAGTTGAGCGTGCCGGCGGCGACGGTGGCGTTGGTCTGGCGGTCGATCAGGATGAAGCCGCCGAGCTCGCGGCAATCCTCGTACGACTCGAACGCAATGGCGTGGTCCAGGCCGAGGTTGCAGTACCCCACCTCGTTGAGCTCCAGGCGCTTGGCCGGGCGCTTCTCCTGCGTGTTCACGTCGACGCGATGCTTGATCTCGGTGACCTGCGCGGTGACCAGTCGCGCGCCGACCTTCATCCAGTACGGGCGCCCCGGCAGCAGCGCCGCGCTGTCCATCCACAGCAGGTGCGCGGTGAACTGGTCGGCCACCTGCGGCGGCGCGGAGGTCGCGGCAATCACGTCGCCGCGGCTGATGTCACGCTCGTCTTCCAACTGGATGGCCACCGCGTCGCCGGTGACGGCGCGCGTCAGATCGCCATCAGGCGTGACGATGCGCGCCACGCGCGAGCGCACCCCGCTGGGCAAGGCCACGACTTCGTCGCCCGGCGCGATCGAGCCGGCCACCACCTGCCCCGCGTAACCGCGGAAGTTCTGGTTGGGACGGCAGACCCATTGCACCGGCATGCGGAAACCCAGCTTGCTGGTGGCGTGCTCCACCTGCACGGTTTCCAGATGCTCGAGCAGGCTCGGGCCGTTGTACCAGCCCATCGACTGCGAGCGGCTGGACACGTTGTCGCCGTGCAGCGCCGAAAGCGGCACCGCGGTGACGTGCTCGATGCCCATCTGCGCCGCCACCACGCGGTAATCGCTCTCGATGCGCTTGAAGGTGCCCTGCGCGTAGTCGACCAGGTCCATCTTGTTGACAGCCAGCAGCACGTGGCGGATGCCGAGCAGGCCGCAGATATAGGTGTGGCGGCGGGTCTGGGTGAGCAGTCCCTTGCGCGCGTCGACCAGCACCACGGCGAGATCCGCGGTGGAGGCGCCGGTGGCCATGTTGCGGGTGTACTGCTCGTGCCCCGGACAGTCGGCGACGATGAATTTGCGCTTGTCCGTGCTGAAGAAGCGGTAGGCCACGTCGATGGTGATGCCCTGCTCCTGCTCGGCGGCAAGGCCGTCCACCAGCAGCGCGAAGTCCAGTTCGCCGTTCTGCGTGCCATGGCGCAGGCTGTCGCCTTCGAGCGCCGCCAGCTGATCGTCGAACAGCAACTTGGTGTCGTACAGCAGGCGCCCCAGCAGGGTGCTCTTGCCGTCATCCACGCTGCCGCAGGTGATGAAGCGCAGCAAGCTCTTGGTTTCGTGCCGCTGAAGGTAATCGTCAATCGCGGTGACGGCGGCGGTCGACTGGTTTTCGGTCGTTTCGAGATCCATCAGAAATAGCCCTCCTGCTTCTTCTTTTCCATGGAAGCCGAGGCGTCCTGGTCGATGATGCGGCCTTGCCGTTCGGAGGTGCGCGCCACGAGCATTTCCTGGATCACCGCCGGCAGGGTGTCGGCGTCCGACTCGATCGCCGCGGTCAGCGGATAACAGCCGAGCGTGCGGAAGCGCACCTTGCGCATCTGCGGCACCTCGCCGGGCGCTAGCGGCATGCGGTCGTCGTCGACCATGATCAGCTGGCCATCGCGCTCGACCACCGGGCGCTCCCTGGCGAGATAGAGCGAGGGCACCTCGATGTTCTCGCGATAGATGTAGAGCCAGATGTCCAGCTCCGTCCAGTTGGACAGCGGGAACACGCGCACGCTCTCGCCCTTGTGGATGCGCGTGTTGTAGAGGTTCCACAACTCCGGGCGCTGGCTCTTTGGATCCCAGCGATGCTGGGCGTTGCGGAAGGAGAACACGCGCTCCTTGGCGCGCGATTTCTCCTCGTCGCGGCGCGCGCCGCCGATGGCCGCGTCGAACTTGTATTTGTCCAGGGCCTGCTTGAGCGCCTGCGTCTTCATGATGTCGGTGTGCACGCTGGCGCCGTGGCTGAAGGGGTTCACGCCCTGCGCCACGCCTTCCTGGTTGGTGTGCACGATCAGCCGGCAACCGGTTTCCTTCGCGCGGCGGTCGCGGAAGGCGATCATCTCGCGGAACTTCCAGGTGGTATCCACGTGCATCATCGGGATCGGCGGGGGCGCCGGGAAGAACGCCTTCTGCATCAGGTGCAGCAGCACCGAGGAATCCTTGCCGACCGAATAGAGCATCACCGGGTTGGCGAATTCGGCGGCCACCTCGCGCATGACGTGGATGCTTTCGGCCTCCAGGCGCTTCAGGTGCGAGGAAGCGGCAAGAGTGTGGACGTCCGTATTGCCGATGTCCGCAGCATCACTGCGCGGAATGCCGTTCGGATCCGGCATAGCAGCCAAGGCCATAATGTCTTTCCTTCTCTGTAGGGCGTAGTGCACCGTCGATCGTGCAATCTAGGTAAGCACTCGTGAAAGAAATCAATAAGCGGGCGTTATTCGCGGCCGGAATATCCCGCGTTTGCGCCGTCCGTTCAGGGACCGAGCCACAGCGCCAGCCGGTTCACCGCATAGGCCCGCGGCCGTTCGCCACGGATCCACCGGTTCGGATGGCGCGGCTCCAGTCGCTCGTAGCCGAAAGCGTCAAGAACAGGTGCAGCGACCAGGTTGGCCAGCGCGATCTCGTAATCGGTGATCTGTGATTTCCAGGCCTCCAGCGGTCGCTGCGAGATGCCGCCGAACGCCTCGTTGCTCGTGCTGTTGCCTTGCCAGTGCTCGCCCTGCGAGGTCGGATGCACCAGCGCCTCGTCATAGTCGATGCCGAGGAACCCGGCCACGTCGCGCATGGTCGCGGCGGTATCGGACACCAGGTCCTCGAAGCGCACGCACAAGTAGTTGGGCAGCGCCAGCCGGTTGGTGAACAGCTGGTGGTAGGAATTGTGCAGCGACGAGGCGACCGGCCACAGGTACGGAAAGCGCCCGGCCATTTTCTGCAGCATGCGGCGCAGCGCCACCAGTGTGGCGTAGGGGTTGCGCACGATGTGGACGAAGCGCGCGCCGGGAAAATAGCGCGCCAGCACGTAGGCGAACTCGGCATGCTCGACCGACTTCTCCACCAGCGCCCGTCCCGCGGCCGGCGGCTGGCCGAAGGACGCCTCGTAGGCGGCCTGCATGTAGCCGAGCAGGAACGCCGGCATGTCGGCCGGATCCAGCGCGCGCAGGCGGGGCTCCAGAATCTCCATGCGATAGCTGAAGCCGGGGGCATCGGCATAGGGGTCGTGGCCGCGGGTGTCCTCCCGGATCTGCCCGAGCAGTTGATCGAAAAACTCCGACCGGTCCATCGCCCGCGGCAGGTTGCGCCGCCGGCGGTAGTCCACCCAGTGATTGGTGAACTGGAACAGGTGGGTCTCCTTCGGCAACACGGCCAGCGACGGATGGCCGTCGAGCAGGCTGCGCAGCAGGCTGCTGCCGCTCTTGTGCGAGCCGAGCAGGAATATCGGCGGCGGGTCGAGCGCGATGGCGGAGGCGCCGGCCGGCAGGCCGTCATCGGAGGCGGTTGGGGCATGGGCGGTAGGCATGCAGCGGGCGGCCCCCTGGAAGTACGTCATCGTCGATCCCTGCGAATGGTCAGGCGCGCACGGCCGGGATGGCAGGATGTGCGCCGTTGGAAACGGTGTGGAGATGGCCGCGGCACAACGCTTCCATGCGCCCGGGCCAGTCGCCGAGCGCGGCCACGATGTGCGCCTGCTGCGAAGGGGTGAACAGCCGCGAGAACTTGGTGCCGTTGCGCGACCCGATGGTCTCGCGCACGTTCTGCTTGTGCGGTTCGTGATCACCCACGATGCGGTCGTAGGTGGCTCCGCGCTGCTCGATCATCGCCGGCTCGAAAGTGAGCCCGAGGAAGGCACAGACGCGCTCCAGCGTGCCAGCGGGATTCGCGGCCAGTTCCTCGTAGGCCAGAAACATGCGTCCGCCGCGGTGGGCCTGCGCCTCGGCGGCGCGCGCGGAAGCGATCCAGCGGCCGACGCAGCCCTCGACGGTGCGGTATTCGCGGCGCCACCGGTCCGGATAGCGCGTCGCCACGTCGTACATCGAGGCGATGTTGTCCGGCGCCGAACGCACCACGCAGATCACCTTGATATCCGGCAGGTACTGCTCGATCGCATCCAGGTAGTGCAGGTGACCCGGCGTCTTTTCCAGCCACAGGCGCCGCCCGTCCCGGCGCGCCAGTTCGTCGCCCAGCTCGGCGTACAACCGTGCCAGTGGCGCCAGGAACAGCGGCATCGGGGGCACCCGGAACAACAGGTCTTCCCCGCCGCCGTGGCGCAGGAAGCTGCACAGCCGGCGGCGCGCGCCCCGCGGGTGGATTAGACCGAGCTGTGCGCGCCACTGGCGCAACCGGCGGCGTTGGCGCTCGCGCCAGCCGCTGGGCGGCAGCGCGAACAGGCGTTCGGCACGCTGTCCGATGGCGTCCGCGAAAAAGTGCGTCTCCGGCGTGGAGAACACGTCCGGATGCGCGGCCAGCGTCGATTGCAGCAAGGTGGTGCCCGAGCGCGGGCAGCCCACGACGAGCGCGTGTTCGATCGGTGTGTCGTTCATGCCTGACTCCTCCGGATCCTGTCCGCTCATGGCATGGCGCTGTCGGTCGCGCCCGTGTTCGCGCCGACCATGTAGCCGAACCGGCGCATGAGGGGGCCGCAGAGCGATTCGATCCGGCCCAGGTTGCGCTCGCCGAAGAACTCGGCGGGCGCCACGCTGCGATTGCCCCGCGGTTGATAGGCGCGCTCCTGCTCGGACCGGATGTCGACGGTGGCGGCCATGCCCAGCCGGCGCGCCAGGTTGGCGATCTGGCCCGGCTTGTCGGCGACGAAATCCTCGTAGCGCACCAGCACGACACCGTCGGCGTGAGCGAGGTAGCTCTCCACCGCGAGGTTCCAGCGCCGCGCCAGCCTTTCGATGTGGTCGGCGCCCGCAAGCGCCAGGTCGCTGCCATCGAGGATCACCTGCCAGCCGGGCACCTGCGCCAGCGCCGCCCGCTGCGCCGGCCCCAGCTCGGCCAGGCGGCCGTCCAGATGCAATCGGTTGAGAATGCTGCGGATGTTCTGCCGCGGGTCGCGCACGATGAACACGCGTCGGGCGTCGGGGAACCGCTTCTGCAGCTGCGGCTGCATGAAGGAAAAGTTGGGATCCTTGATGACGTCGGCGGCGAAATAGGCACGGTGGCGATCGATCACCCGGTCCAGCGCAAGCCGTCCGCCAAGCACCTCGGAAACCACCTGCGTGCCGGTGTCGAAGTGTGCGATCTGCCAGAACGGATCATTGCTGAAACTGGTACCGGTGGCGCGCGCCAGCAGGGCGGCGATCGCCGTGGTGCCCGATTTCTGGTTGCCACTGACGATCACGGGCCGCTGGGCAACGCGGGCTCGCTGATGGCGATAACGCTGCCGGCAGACCCATGCGAAGCGTCGCAGGCGCGGTCCCGGGGCGGCAAGGGTGGATGTCATGCGCAGATACTCCTCGTGTCGACGTGATGACGCGTCCGCGCCGGCCAGCTTGCGGCCGTGCCGGTTGCCGGGATGGCGAGCTCGTGTCGGCAAGATACGATCATGTCCACTGACTCTCTCCTTGCAGCGCGTCCGGCATGGGATGCGTCAATCCGGACTCGCGACGGCGTCCGTTTTGCGCTTTCCACGGTTCTTCAATTCGTCCGCGATCTCGCGGAACTGGCGCAGGCGCTCGCGACCGCCGGGCATCACGAACCACAGGGCCATGTAAGTCGCACCGTAGAGCGCCATGTCCACGAGCACCCAGCTCGCCTGCCAGCCCGTCCAGACGAACCGGTGCATCGCCCACAGCACCAGGCCGGCCGTGATCGCCGCCACCGCCGGCCGCACCAGCGTGGCGAAGGTGGTGCCGGTATTCACCGGCGTGCCGCGATAGCAGTAGGCAAGGGTCGGCCAGGAAATCAGCGCGCGCGTCACGCTGTAGGAAAGCGCCACGCCCAGGGCGCCCCAGGGCAGCCCCGCGAAGAAGGCCAGGATGGTGACCGGGCTGACCACCAGTTGCTGGCGCAGCTGGCGGTCGGTGCGACCCAGCGAGCTGTACACCCAGCCGCCGGCCACGTTGAAGGTGCCGAAGAATGCGGCGATGCCCAGCGCCTGGAAGATCGGTACCACTGGCAGCCATTTCGGCCCGAGCACGATTTCGATGATCGCCCGGGCGTCCACCAGCAGAAAGCCGACCACCGGCATGCCGAGGAACGTGATCGTGCCCAGCGCCCGGTAGTAGAAGCGGGCGAAGCGCTCGGGCTGGTCCTGCAGGCGGCTGAGTGCCGGCATCACCACCGAGGAGATCGGCGTGTTGATCTGCTGTACCGGCAAAAGCAACAACCGGTAGGCCTGGCTGTAGAAGCCCAGCGCGATATCGGACACGTAGCGGCCGATCAGGATGTTGTCCATGTTGCGGTTGGCGAAGTTGAGGATCGAGAAGCCGGTCTGGTTGGCGCCGAGCGCCACCATCGGCCGCACGCCGCTCTTGCGCCTGGGCAGGCTCGGCAGCCAGCGGCAGCTCCAGACCGTCAGCGCCAGCCGGGTCACGCCGGTGCCGTAAACCTGGATGGCCAGCGCCCAGTACCCGGCGCCCATCCAGGCGCTCCATATCGCGGCCACGAAACCGACGATGCGCGCGGTGACGTTGAGCGAGCCGATCGTGCCGAAGCGCATCTGCCGCTGCATCAGCGCGGTGTGTTGGATTGCCAGGCTGTCGACGACGACCGAGCCGGCCAACGCCACCACCAGCCACAGCACCCGCGGATCGCGGTAGAACCACGCCATGGCCGGACCCAGCGCCGCGAGCGCCGCACCGATCGCCAACCCCAGCGCCAGGTTGAGCCAGAACAGCGTGCTTACCTGTTCGTGGGTGATCTCCGCCCGCTGCACGGTGGCCAGCGACAGGCCGCCCGAGCTGAGTACGGTGATGAAGCCGGTCAGCGCGACGGTCTTGCCGAACACGCCGAAATCCGCCGGCAGCAGCAAGCGGGCGAGCACCGCCATGCCCACCACCTGAATGCAGAAAAGGCCAGCCTGGCTGAGCAGCGTCGCGGCCGCGCCACGCACGCTGTGGCGGCGAAGATCGCGGTGGACGTGCTGCATATCGAACATGCGGTGGGCACCGCGTACACGCGTGGTTGTCATTGATATCGGGAACGCAGCAAAAGCAGGCTCGAGCGGTATTGTCGAGACCGCAAACGTTGGCCGCCTGCACGTGAAACGACCGTATAGCCGGGCCGTCGCCAGCCGTTTCGGCGGGCGTCCATGCTCGCCCGCAAACCGCCTCCGATGGCCGGCTGAGGACACCATGCCGGCCAGTCAGCTGGGGTTTACCTTTGCTTCACCGGAGGTTAGATATGTATTAAAGCCTTAGCTTGCGTTTCACGCCCGTCAACCAGAGGAGAGTTGACATGAAACGATCGGCGGCAACATTGGGGCAGGTTCATTACGCAACCTCCCGGAACGCCTGGCTGGGCTATCCCGGATACGTGCAGGACATGATCATCCGCTCCGGAGCGCGGCATGTGCTGGAGTTGGGAGGCGGAGCCAACCCCGCGATACCGCTGGAATTCCTGCGCGAGCACGGCGTGGAATACACCGTCCTGGACATCTCCCCGACCGAACTGGCCAAGGCACCGGCCGGCTACCACAAGGTCTGTGGCGACATCGGTGCGGCGGAGCTGGCGTTCGAAGGCATCGAGGGGCGCCATGACCTGGTCTTCAGCAAGATGCTGGCCGAGCACGTGAAGAACGGCGAGCAGATGCACCGCAACGTGTTCCGGCTGCTGGCCCCCGGCGGCAAGGCGATCCACTATTTCCCCACGCTTTACGCACCGCCGTTCGTGGCCAACCGGCTCATGCCCGAGCGGGTGGCCGACCGCCTGCTGCAGTGGCTCGAACCGGGTCGCGAAAAGGACGGCAACAAGGGCAAGTTTCCCGCCTACTACAGCTGGTGCCGCGGCCCGACGCACAGGCAGTTCGCGCGCCTGCAGGGCCTGGGATACGTGGTCGACGAGTACATCGGCTTCTTTGGCCATCACGCCTACTACCGGCGCATCCCGGGCATGCGCAACCTGCACCGCTGGTTTTCCTCGTGGCTGGTCGAACATCCGTTCCCGACGCTCACCAGCGCCTGCTACGTGGTGTTGAGCAAGCCGGTGGAAACCATAACGATGATCAAGGCCTGAGCCGGCAACGAGCCCGGCCGGAGTAGTCGAGAGCCTCGCCGCGGCGCCGAGCAGCGCTACGCCACGGGCCAGTGCGCTCCGTCGCGGGCGCCCGACGTGCGCGGCGCCCCACCCGCGCACCGCCAGCCGATGCGGAACCGGCACCGGCTTTTTTTACCTGGATTTGTCGTTCCCTGAAGCACCATCCCGCTGCAAGCGCGATCCGGTGCGGCCGCCGCGCGCGGTGGCCGCCGGCGTCGCGAGCGACTCGAGTGGCCGGAAATGCCGGCCAGTCAGTGACAAAGGGACCGTATGGATCTAAGTGTCGTCATTCCTTCCTACCGATCCGGCAAGCTGGTCAGGCGCGCCGTGGAATCGGCGATTGCGGAGGGCGTTTCCCCCGAGAACGTGGTGGTCGTCGAGGACGGCGTGTTCGACGACACCGCACGCGTCGTCGCGGACTGCCCCGGGGTCCGGCTGATCACCCTGGAAACCAATCGGGGCGCTCCTTACGCCAGGAATGTCGGCCTGCAGAACGTCGCGACCCGCTACGTGATGTTCCTGGACGCCGACGACTACGTGGAAAACGGCCTGCTTCCGGGCCTGGTGCGGGCCCTGGAGCAACAGCACTCGGACCTCGCGATCGGGCCATGGCGTTACGCCGGCGAGGACCGCCAGCCGGGCATGCTGCGAACGCCCGAACGGCTCAGCAATGCCGAGTGGATTTTCTCCTGGACGCGGCTGCGTTTCTTCCCGCCATGTTGCGTGGCGTGGAACGTGGACAGCATCCGGCGCATTGGCGCGTGGGATGCGCGGTTGAAAAAGAACCAGGACGGCGAACTCATGATCCGGGCGTTCGTCCGCGGGCTGAAGGTTTCGACCTCGGACGCCGGCCAGGGCGTCTACTGGCAGCACGCTTCCCCGCATCGGGTCACCAACGCGAAGATCGATGATCTGCTGCACGCCACCGACATCATTTTCAGGCAACTGGAAACCTGGGCGGGCTCCCGCGCGGCCAATGACTTTCCCGAAAGCGACCGCAACGCGTTGGGGCGGTACTGCTGCGTGACGGCGTGGCACGCCTATGCGCACGACCGCAAGGACAGCGGCATGCGGTGGATGGCCAAGGCCCGGGCGTACGGCTTTCGCAACAAGGGCTACAACAGCAAGACCTCGCTGCTCGCGACGTTCCTGGGGGTAAGCCTGTCGTCCAAGGCCCGCGCCCGCTTCGAGCGCTCGGGCATCTTCTACAAGCTGAGATACAAGCGATGACGGTCGGCTTCGCCGGCCTCGCGCGCCGGTTCTCCCACCAGCCGTGTCGCGACCTGCTTCAGCGCAGTACGCGCGGACGGCCCCTTCGTGCGGCCGCTGGACAACCGGCGCCGCGGGCATTCCGGCGCACGCGGTATCGCCGGGTCCGGCCGGGCCTGGTCCCTACATCCACCACACGCCGCATGGGCCGAGGTAATCCATGGAACTGAGTATCGTCATTCCTTCGTATCGATCCGAGCGGACCATCAAACGGACGATCGACTCGGCCATTGCGGAGGGTGTTGCCCCCGGCAACATCATCGTGGTCGAGGACGGCGTGTTCGACGACACCGCGAGCGTCGTGCGCGCCTGCGAGGGCGTGAGGCTGGTGACGCACGAAACGAACAAGGGCGCTCCGGCGGCCAGGAACGCCGGCCTGGAACTCGTCACGACCAGGTACGTCATGTTCCTCGACGCCGACGACTACGTGGAAAACGGCCTGCTGCGCGGGCTGGTTCGCGTGCTCGAACAGGAGCGCTCGGACATCGCGATCGGGCCGTGGCGTTACGACGGCGAGGGCCGCCGCCGGGGCGTGGCGCGCATCCCGGACAAGCTGAGCAACGACGAGTGGATCTGCCACTGGGTGCGGCCGGTGTTTTTTCCGCCCTGCAGCGTGGCGTGGAACACCGCCAGCGTGCGGCGCATCGGCGCCTGGGACCAGCAACTGAAGACCAACGACGACGGCGAGATCATGATCAGGGCCTTCCTCAAGGGCCTGGCCGTGTCGGTATCGAGCGTCGGCAACGGCGTCTACTGGCAGCACCCGTCGCCCTACCGCGTCAGCATCGCCAAGATCGACGACCTGCTGCACGCAACCGAAGTGGTGTTCCGGCAACTGGAGCCATGGGCCGGCCCGGGCGTGCGCAAGGACATCCAGCAGAGCAACCGGAACGCGCTCGGCCGGTACTGCTGCGTAACGGCATGGAATGCCTTCGCGCACGACAAGAACGAGGTCGGCATGAAATGGCGGGCACGGGCGCGGTCCTACGGCTTCAACGCCAGGGGCTACAGCTACATGACCTCGCTGCTCGCGGCATTCCTGGGGATCCGGCTGTCGTCCAAGATCAAGGACCGCTTCCTGCGCCCGGCCGCGTTCTACAAGACGATCTCCCAGCGATGGGGCGTCGCGCGATAAGTGGCGCACACGCCACGACGGCTTCCCGTGCCGTGCAGGATGCACGATGGATCGACGCTGTGCGGCATGGCGGGCGCGACAGGTGCGCGGTTCCGGGATATGGCATGCCTAGCGGCGACCGCGGGGCGCGGCCGTTGGCGATACTCCACAAAAAAGGGGCAGCCGATGGCTGCCCCGGGGAGAACCACGCCGGTAAGGCTTACCGGGTGTAGGTGTTGTACTTGGGGTTGGAGAACACGTTGCCGGACACCGAGATGTCGTAGGTCTTGGCGCCGATCTGCAGGTCGCGGTCCAGGCCGCCACCGGCCTTGGTGGGCGACATGTAGCGGGTGCTGTTGTAGTGCAGCGTGTTGCCCGTGACCGTGTTGCCGTGCGCGGCACCGGTCATGCCGATGGCGGCCAGGCCGTTCTCGGTCATGGTGTTGCCGGTGTAGGTGATGAACGAGGAACCCACGCCCAACGCGCCGAAACCGCGGTTGCCGCTCATGGTGTTGCCGACGATGGCGATGTCCGAGATGTTGACGTGCATCTCGATGCCGTTGGCATGGTTGCCGATGAACTTGTTGTTCTCCAGGCGGATGTTGTCGGTCGGGCCCTGCGTCATCGGCTCGATGTCGATACCCGCCTCCGGCAGCGTGCCATTGGTGTTGCTGAAGGTGCTGTTGACCACGTACACGTGCGACGCCGGCGTGATCGACAGGCCCTGGCGACGGTTGTTGTCCGACACCACGCCCACGATGGTCACGTACTCCGAACGCTTCAGCGTGCTGCCGCTGCCAGTGGCGCCGATGTAGAGGCCGTCGCCCCAGAAGTTCGACAGGCGGACGCCCTTCACCACCACGTTCTTGGCAGCGATGATGTCGATGCCCATGCCCCACTCGCCGTTGGTGCCCTTGTGCAGCATGCGGTCACCTTCCATCGAGCCGCCGACGATGCGCACGTCGGTCACCTTCCACACGCGGATCAGGCGCGAGCGGCCGACACTGTTGGGAATGACCACCAGCGTGGCGTTCGAGTCCAGCTGCAGGCGCGTGTGCGAGCGCAAGCGGATCGACTTCTCCGCGTCGATCATGTAACGGCCCGCCGGCACATTGACCGTGCCGCCGGTGGCCGGCAGCGAGTCGATCGCGGCCTGGAACGCGGCGGTGTCGTTGTGCACGCCGTCACCAAGGGCGCCTTTGGCGCGCACGTCGACAGTGACGTCCTTGCCGATGTTCACCTTGGGGGTAGCGCTCCACCACTCGGTGGCCGCAAAGGCAGGCACGGCAACGGCGGAAAGCGCGAGCGCGGCGAGCGCGAGCATCAACGGCTTCTTCACAGAAGCGAGGGCGCGGGCGGCGCGCGGGGAGGCAACGGCAAGCTTCTGATTGTTGGCGGAAATGTTCATGATGGAGCGGGGTCTCGGAATGTTGTCGGGTAGAACTTCGTCACGCGAAGCTCACGCAAAAAATGCGCTTTCGTCACGCACCTAAGCAAGCTCTACAAGAAGCCCCAACTGGTGAATTTATGACCACGTTGGCAAAACACCCCGGGACGGCCGAAAGGGCCGCAAACCCATGCGCGATGCGCATCACAGATTGCCTGGCAGGGCACACAGGCAGCCGCCTGCCCACGCATGATGCGTGCATGAAGACGTCACATCCGGGCGGGCTTCCAGCCGGTGATCGAGCCCTCGCGTCTCACGGGCACGCGCGGCGCGCCTGGCCCTTTGACGGGTAACCAGGCGCGGAGCGCGGCCGGCCCGTCGCGGGCTTTTGCCATGCGGTGATCGCTCCCAGCCGGGGGCCGGCAGCGCCCGTGCGATTTACATGAACACCGGCCAATGGTCGAGCTTGTTAGCCCCGTGAAGGTCCTGCATCTTCCGCGTCACTTTCACGTGACGAGAGTCCAACCCTGATGACGAACCTGCACGACACCCAGCTCCCGGCGAAGCCGGCCTCCAAGCGGAACCTCCTTACGAGGTCCCTGATGATTGCCGCCGCGTCGTTGTCGCTGTCTGCCGTAGCGTTGCCGGCCGCCGCCGGCAATTGGTGGTCGACCAGCCCCAGCGTGTCGATCGGCTCCTCCACCATCAATGTGCGCAACAAGGGCGCCAAGGGCAATGGCGTGCACGACGACACCGCCGCCTTCCAGGCCGCCATCGACTCGCTGCCCAAGAGCGGCGGCACGGTGACGGTGCCGGCAGGCCGCTACATGATCAACGCGGTCAAGTCGATCCGCATGCGTTCGCACACCCGCCTGCAGCTGCAGGACGGCGCCGAGCTGCGCGTGATCCCCAACAAG
This sequence comes from Frateuria hangzhouensis, assembly GCF_026410505.1. Taxonomy (GTDB): domain Bacteria; phylum Pseudomonadota; class Gammaproteobacteria; order Xanthomonadales; family Rhodanobacteraceae; genus Frateuria_A; species Frateuria_A hangzhouensis. The sequence continues at coordinate 14,384 of NZ_JAPMIU010000007.1, read as the reverse complement.
GAAGCCTGGCATTACGCCATTCGCGCCTGGCGCGTGAACAACGTGGTCATCAGCGGCGGCAAGATCGTCGGTGAACGCGCCCAGCATCGCGGCAAAGGCGGCGAGTGGGGCATGGGCGTGAGCATCCTCGGCAGCAAGAACGTCCTGGTGAAGAACGTGCGCGTCTCCGATTTCTGGGGCGACGGCCTCTATGTCGGCGCCAAGAACGGTGTGCGATCGGACTACGTGACGATCAACAACGTGGTGTCCACCGGCAACCGCCGCCAGGGCCTGTCGATCACCCCGGCCTCGCATGTCTACGTGGTCAACAGCACCTTCAGCGACACCCACGGCACCCTCCCGCAGGCGGGCGTGGACATCGAGCCGCAGAACGAGGGCAAGACCACCGACATCCGCCTCGAGAACAACACGATGACCGGCAACAAGGGCAACGGCATCGAACTGCACGCTAACATCTCGAGCATCAAGATCACCAAAAACAAGCTGACCAACAACCGTGGCTTCGGCGTACTGGCGATCAGCGCCCCGTACCTGACCATCAGCGGCAACCAGGCCACTCGCAACGGCCTGGCCGGCGTCGGCCTGACCAGCAAGACGCACCACACGTCGGTGGCCAACAACACGCTGCAGTACAACAGCACCCGCTACATGTCGCCGACCAAGTCCGGCGGCGGCAAGACCCGCGACATCCAGGTCAGCAGCACCACCTACTCCATCACCCAGAGCAACAACACGCTGTCGCCGAAGCGGTAATCGACGCGAACGCAGAGCACGTGGCCATGGCCACGTGGAAGCCGGGGCAGGCCACCTGCTCCGGCTTTTTTTGGTTCATCGCGCTCTACCGGGGAATGGGATGACCCAGTTCCTTGGCGCCCACATCCATGCATTTTCGCCTTCTGCAGGAGCGCGCCCGTACGCACTTGCAAGGTGGTTGCGTACGGGAAGCCGTCTGCCTGCATCAAGCCCGCACCCGGCCTCAACATCGTAGGGTGGGCTTCAGCCCACCAGCCCGGCTACCCGACGAACCGGCCACCCTGCGCGATACGCGCGGCAGGCGCAGGCGCGTCATGAGCCATTGATGCGCCTCGTCTCGACATGGGCCTTCAAAGAAGCGCCTCTCTGGCGTCGGGTTCGAAGTGAACGGCGGCTGTTCCTGGCGAGCGGCGGAAGGAAACCGCAACGCGGCTGCCTGTCCCCTTTATCGAAGCTGGCGCGGAGCGCCTTTCGCGCGGCCGCCAACTTCCCGCGCAACCCCGTGCTTGTCAGTGCGGCGGGTGGATCGGCCGTCCTTTTTTCTTGCGGTCTTCCGTCCAGGCGAAGAGCACACCTCCCAGCCCTCCCCTGCAAACAGGGAAGGGGCAGAAGCAAAAAAAGGCACGGGTCCGGAGGCATATGCGGATACCCATCGAGGGGCTCCCCGCCTTGTAGGAGCGCACCTGTGCGCGACCGCGCGGCACCGATTGGGCTGGCGATCGCGCAGGTGCACTCCTGCAGAAGCGAAGCCCCATGGCGGTCGAAACAAGCAGCAGAGCCTCACACGAAACGCGATGAACAAAAAAAGGGGCAGCCCATGGCTGCCCCTCTTTCAATTTACCGCTCAACGGCTCAGCGGGTGTAGTTGTTGTACTTGGTGTTCGAGAACGTGTTGCCCGACACCGACACCCGGTAAGTGCCGCTGGCGACCTGCAGGTCACGGTCCAGGCCACCACCGGACTTGGTCGCCGACATGTAGCGCGTGCTGTTGAACTGCAGCACGTTGTCGACGATCTGCACGTCGTGCGCCGCGCGGGTGATGCCCACGGCCGCGAGCTTGTTCAGCGTGGCGTGGTTGCGCTGGATCTTCAGGTTCGAGGCGCCGACCGACAGCACGCCGAAGCCACGGTTGGTGGTCATCTTGTTGCCGACGATGGCGATGTCGGAAATGTTGGTGTGCAGCTCGATGCCGTTACCGTGGTTGCCGACGAAGGTGTTGTTCTCCAGGCGAATGGAGCTGGTCGGACCCTGCACCTGCGGCTCGATGTCGATGCCGGCTTCCGGCAGCGTGCCGCGGGTATTGCTGAAGGTGCTGTTGACCACGTAGACGTGCTTGGCCGGGGTGATGGACAGGCCCTGGCGGCGGTTGTGGTCGGACACCACGTTCATGATGGTGACGTTCTCCGAGACCTTCAGGTAGCGACCGCTGCCCTTGGCGCCGATGTAGATGCCGTCGCCCCAGAACTCGGACAGGTGGGTGCCCTTCACCACCACGTTCTTCGACGCGATGATGTCGATGCCCATGCCCCACTCGCCACGGGTGCCCTTGTGCTTGGCGCGGTCGCCCAGCATCTTGCCGCCGACGATGCGCACGTCGGTCACGTTCCACACGCGGATCAGGCGCGAGCGGCTCAGGCTGTTGGGGATGACCACCAGCTCGGCGTTGGTATCGAGCAGCAGGCGGGTGTGCGAGCGCATGCGGATCGACTTCTCCGCATCGATCATGTAACGGCCGGCGGGAATCTTCACGGTGCCGCCGGAGGCGGGCAGCGCGTTGATGGCGGCCTGGATGGCAGCGGTATCGTTGTGCACGCCGTCGCCCTTCGCGCCCTTGTCGCGCACGTTGATCTGGGCGCTGTGCCCGATCTCGACTTTCGGCTTGGTGCTCCACCACTGGGTCGCAGCGAAGGCAGGCACGGCAGGCGCGGCAAAGGCCAGCGCGGCGAGCGCCAGAATCAACGGCTTCTTCACACCGACGGTCGAGCGCTTCACGGCGGCGACGGAGGGCGAACGCGAGGCAAGGGTTTGATTGGCAAACAGGTTTTGAATTGGCACGGCAGAATCCCAGGAAATCATGAAGGCGGCTTCGTCACGCGAAGCTCACGTAAACAATGCGCAGCCTTCACGTAGCCAAGCAAGCTCGACAGGAACGGTGCTTTCACGATTCCTTGATCGTGTTCACACAACGTCGACATATCCGGGAAGTATTGCCCCTCACCGGTGCGGGAGGGAGGGCCACGATGCCGTACCAAGGCGCTCGTGCAGGTGCCTGTGCATGAGACAGGTCGCGGGGGATTCTCCGCGGTGGCGAACAACTTTATCGGCCGGACGTCGGCCGGCTTGAGCGCTGCCAGTGGCGACATGCCTGCACGGCAGCTTCATCCCGAGCCGGCGGCGCTTGACGACAAATTTACATCAAGTCGACAGCGCTGTAACGGCTGCGGTACGGCCGGCGATTTTTTTTTGCGGCCGAGGGCGTGTCTGCCAAGCGGCCGCGACCGGCGGGCGCCATCGTTCACCTGCGCGCCCGCAAGTCCCATGGCCATGCGCCACGCGGCCACCATGGCGGTATCACGCCTTCTTCCACGCCGGAAAACGCGCGCCGCCCCAGCCTGGGTTTTTCATGAACCCCCGCCAATGGACGAGCTTGTTAGCTCTGTGAAGGTGCCGCAAGGTCCCCGTCACTATCACGTGACGAGAGGATCAAATCCTGATGACGAATTTGCACGACACCAAGCTTCCGGTGACACCGGCCCCCCGCAAGTGGAAATGCTTCATGAAGCCCTTGATGGTTGCCGCCGTGTCGCTGACGCTGTCTGCCGTAGCGTTGCCGGCGGCAGCTGGTCACTGGTGGTCGGCCAACCCTCATGTGTCGATCGGTTCGACCACCATCAACGTGCGCCACAAGGGCGCCAAGGGTAACGGCCGGCACAACGATACCGCCGCCTTCCAGGCCGCGATCAACGCCCTGCCCCGTAGCGGCGGCACGGTGGTGGTGCCTGCCGGCCGCTACATGATCGATGCGAAGAAGTCGATCCGCATGCATTCCCACACCCGCCTCAAGTTGCAGGACGGCGCCGAGCTGCGCGTGATCCCCAACAAGGAAGCCTGGCACTACGCGATCCGCGTGTGGGGCGTGAACAACGTCAAGATCGTTGGCGGCAAGATCACCGGCGAGCGCTCGCGTCATCGCGGCCGCGGCGGCGAGTGGGGCATGGGAATCGACATCCGGGGCAGCAAGAACGTGGTGGTGAAGGACGTGCACGTGTCCAACTTCTGGGGTGACGGCCTGTATGTCGGCGCCAAGCACGGCAAGCGCTCGGACTACGTGACCATCAACAACGTGGTGTCCTCGAACAACCGTCGCCAGGGCCTGTCGATTACGCCGGCCTCGCATGTCTACGTGGTCAACAGCACCTTCAAGGACACCCACGGCACGCTGCCGCAGGCCGGTGTGGACATCGAGCCGCAGAACGAAGGCAAGGCCACCAACATCCGGCTCGAGAACAACAGGATGACCGGCAACAAGGGCAACGGCATCGAGCTGCACAACCACATTTCCGGCATCACCATCGCCCGGAACCAGCTGACCGGCAACCGCGGGTTCGGCGTGCTGTCGGTGAGCGGCTCCTTCCTGAACATCAACGGCAACCACGCCGCCCGCAACGGCCTGGCAGGCGTCGGCCTGACCGGCAAGGCGCATAGCTCGTCGGTACGCAACAACACGCTGCAGTACAACAGCACCCGCTACATGTCGCCCAACCGCGTCGGCGGCGGCAAGGCGCGCGACATCAAGATCGCCCGCAGCACGTACGGCATCACCAAGGCGAACAACAAGCTGTCGCCGAAGCGCTGAGGCATAGGCGCGGCCGCAACCGGCGACCGCGGCTCTTTGCAGGCAAACCGAGCCGGGGCAGGCAACTGCCCCGGCTTTTCTCGTGGTTTTTTCCGCTCCGCCGAAGGGGCTTGACCGGCTGGCGCATCAGGCCACGCGTCTGCAGAAGCCCCGCTTGTGGGCGTGCTCCTGGCCTGGTGCCGATCAAGAGCATCGCCCACCAGTGGGCTCCTACAGGGGCCTGGGCGTGGCTGGCATGGCTCGTTGCGGACACCATCGCACGGCGACTTTCCGGGCGCTTGCGCTGCTTCGGCGCTCGGGCGCGGTCCGGAAGACATCGCCAGCCCGCCACTTCATGAATGCCAGCCAATGGCCGAGCTTGTTAGCCGGTGTGAAGGTTTTGCATGGTGTTTGTCACTTCCACGTGACGAGAGGGTCAACAACTGATGATGAAATTGCACGACAACCAGCGTTCCGCGAAATCCGCCCGCATCAGGCACGGGTTCACCCGGCCGCTGATGCTCGCCATGATGACGCTGGCGCTGTCTGCCGTTGCGCTGCCGGCTGCCGCCGGTCACTGGTGGTCTGCCCGCCCGCAACTGGACATCGGCAAAGCCACGGTCAACGTTCGCCACAAGGGCGCCAGGGGCAATGGCCGCCATAACGACACCGCCGCCTTCCAGGCCGCCATCGACTCGCTGCCATCCAGCGGCGGCACCGTGGTGGTGCCGGCGGGCACGTACATGATCGACGCGCGCAAGTCGATCCGCATGCGTTCGCACACCCGCCTGCTGCTCGATACCCACGCCGAGCTGGTGGTGATCCCCAACGGCCGCAGCCGCTCGCAGCTGATCCGCGTGTGGAACGTCAGCGACGTGCGCATCGTCGGCGGCCAGATGAAGGGCGACCGCGTCCGGCACAAGGGCAACCGCGGCGAGTGGGGCATGGGCATCGACATCCTGGCCGCAAGGGACGTGGTGGTGAAGGGCACGCACCTTTCCAACTTCTGGGGCGATGGCATCTATATCGGCGCCCGCCACGGCAAGCCGTCCAACTACGTCACCATCGTGAACGTGGTGTCCAACCACAACCGGCGCCAGGGCCTGTCCATCACCCCGGCCAGGCACGTCTACGTGGTCAACAGCACCTTCAGCAACACCCGCGGCACGCTGCCGGAGGCGGGTATCGACATCGAGCCGCAGAACGAGGGCACGACCCGTTGGGTGCGCCTGGAGAACAACACGTTCAAGGGCAACCACGGCAACGGCATCGAGCTGCACAAGCACATTTCGGATATCGCCATCGTCGGCAACCGGATGGTGGGCAACCGTGGCTTCGGTGTGCTCTCGTGCGGCGCCTCGCACCTGAACATCGGGCGCAACCATGCCCTGCGCAACGGGCTGGCCGGCGCGGGCCTGACCGACCGGGCTCACGACGTATCGCTGGTGGGCAACACGCTGCAGTACAACAGCACGCGCTACATGTCGCCCAACCGCATGGGCGGCGGCAGGGCCCGCGATCTCAAGATCGGCCGCGCGACCTATGGGATCCGGCGATCCGACAACCACCTCTCGCCCAAGCGGTAAACGGGCGGCAAGCGGCAGGACGGCACCGGCGCGCCGTTGGGGCCGCCGGACGGACCGCAGCATCACGCCGGGCCAGGCGGCTGGCCCGGCGTTTTTCATCCGCGCACGGCCATCGCGTGCCCGGCGTTTCGGGGATTTCGGAATCTCTTGCGGGACATCGAAAAACGGTCGCTCGTACACCGACCAGGCCTGCGGCTGGTCGAAGCTTCCCAGGCGACAGGCCCTACAGAACCGGTCTCGCCAGCGATTGTCCGGCGGCATCGCCCCCCAGCAGGCGTGCGTACACGTCCATCGTCCGTTGGATCACCATGCGTTCGTCGAAATCGGCCACCGCCTTCTCGCGCGCGGCGGCACCGAGCCGTTGCAGCAGCGCGCGATCGTCGTCGAGCCGGGCGATCAGCGTGGCCAGCGCGGAGGCGTTGCGCGGCGGCACCATCAGGCCGTCGACGCCGTGCCGGGTCACCACCTCGCGGCACCCAGGCTGATCGGTGGTGATCAGCGCCAGTCCCGCCGCGGCGCCCTCGATCAGGCTCTTCGGCACGCCCTCGCGGTAATAGCTCGGCAACGCCATCACGTCGATGGTGGCGAACAGCGCCGGCATGTCCTCCACGTGGCCCAGCCAGGTCACCAGGCCTTCCCCGGCCCAGCGCTGTACCTGGTCGTGCGGTACCGAGCGCGGGTTGCCGGGGTCGGGCGCGCCGGCGAGCACGAACTCGATGTCCCTGCCTTGCCCTTTCAGCTGCCGCGCGGCCTCGACGTACTCGCCGATGCCTTTTTCCCACAGCAGCCGGGCGGCGAGCAGCACGCGCAGCCTTCCGTCGCGTCCCGACATCGAACTGGGCCGGAAGCGCGCCGTGTCGACGCCGGAACTGCGGATGACCTCGATCCGGGCCGGCGCCACCAGCCGCGAGCGCCTGAAAATGCCCTCGTCATCGGGGTTCTGCAGGATCAGCAGCGACTGGCGGTGGTCGAGCGTGCCGCGCATCAGCGCGCGAACCAGCGGACGCAGGCAGCGTGCCTTGAGACTGTTGCTGGTAAACACGTAGCCCATGCCGGCCACGGCGTTGACCGTCGCCGGCACGCCGGCCAGCCGCGCCGCCAACCCGCCGTACACCGCGCATTTGACGGTGAAGTTGTGCAACAGGTCGGGCTTTTCGCGGCGAAGTATGCGCACCAGGTACTGCAGCGTCACGGTCTCGCGCAAGGGATTCAGGCTGGCCCGGTCCATCGGCAGCGTGACCCAGCGAAAACCCAGGCAGGCAAAGCGGCCGCCGAACTCGCCCGGTGGCGAAAGCATCACCACCTCGTGGCCTTCGGCCTGCAGCCGGCGGGCGGTGGACAGGCGGAAGTTGTAAAGGTACCAATCGGTATTGGCGTAGAAGACGAACTTCATCGAAACGATTTCCTTGTTGGGTACGCCGCGTCGCGCTCCGGGCGCACGGCGCTTAGAACGTGTTGTCCGAGAGCGTGACGTTCCGGGTGGTTTCGTCGATGCGCACCTCGGTGCGAGGCTTGCCGTCGCCCTTGTCGGGTTTCCCGGTGGCGATCGACTTGATCGACTTGAGCATGTGGTGGACATAGCGGGCGCTGTTGCGGCGCACGGTGTTGCCGGTGATCCGCACGTCGCGCGTCTTCTTGACCAGCGCGATGCCGACCAGCCCGTTGTCCAGGATCTGGTTGCCGTCGATCCACAGGTCGACGACGTTCTTGCCGTACACGCCGTAACCGGCGTTGCCCTCGATGGTGCAGTCGCGCACGATCACGCCCTCGACGTTGTGGTGGATCTCCACGCCGCAGCCCTTGTTGCCGGTAAAGGTGCAGCGCTGGATCAACACGTCGCGGGTGGGACCCTGCGCCATCGGCTCCAGGTCGATGCCCGATTCTGGCTTGGTGCCGTGGGTGTCGCTGAACGTGCAGTCGATGATGCGCACGCGCTTGCACGGCCCGATCGACATGCCCTGGCGGCGGTTGTTGGTGGACACCACGTTCTCGATGGTCACGTCCGAGGAGACCACCTGGAAGACACCCTTGCCCAGCGCGCCGATCCATATGCCGTCACCCCAGCAGTTGGAGATGTGGGTGCCGGAAACCTTCACGTTGTGGGACGCCTGGATGTTGATGCCATATCCCCACTCGCCGCCTTCGCCGGTGTGGCCCTCGCGCTCGCCCACCACGCGCCCGCCGCGGATCTCCACGTTGGCCGCGCGCCAGACCTTGATCACATGCGAGCGCTTGCGCGCATTGGGGATCGCCTCGATGGTCGCCTGCGGGTCGAGTTGCAGGATCATGTTGGAGCGCAGCCGCAGCGCCTGGGTGGCGTCCACCATGTAGTGCCCGGCCGGCACCACGACCGTGCCGCCCTGTTCGGGCAAGGCATCGATCGCGTCCTGGATCGCCCAGGTATCGTCGGTCTTGCCGTCGCCCTTGGCGCCCTTGTCGCGCACGTCGACGGTGGCCGCACCCGTGGTCGCCGCGTGCGCCGGCCGGGCGTGCGAGGCCACCAACGGCGCCAGTGCCATCAGCAGTGCCTGGCGCAGGAACGTCCGCCGCGTGCTCTGGGCAACAGGCGCCGGACCGGCTTGGCAGTGGCCTGTTTGCGCGTCATGTTCCGGCTCTACGATGCCGCGCATGTCGACTCCTGGCTGTTCGGTCCGCGTGTGTGGGCCGCGCCCAGGTTCTGTCCCGGCCGCACGCGGCTGAGCAACCACGGCAACGTGATCGCCAGCAGGTAGAACTTCGAGGCGTAGTACTTGTTGTCCAGCCGGCCGCGGTGCACTTCCAGCCAGCGCGGCGCGCCGGGCAGCAACGTTTTGGCCTGGACGGCGAAAGCGTGCACCTGGTCGAAGCGCTGCCGCGCCAGCCCACACAGGTCGAAGCGGAACGAGCCCTTGGCGTGGACGTAGGGCAGCTTGCGGAAATGACGGGCGATATGGCGCCGCACCAGTACCTTGTTGGTGCCGTCCGGGCCCATCAGGTATTCGTCCGGCACGTGGCGGAAGACCCAGTCGTGCAGTCGTTCGTCGCAATAGGGATAGGCCAGGCGCAGGTCCAGCGCCGGCGCGGCGAACATGCCCTTGCCGAAGATCGCGGCCTCGACGATGGCGGCCGACACGCGGCGGCGCGCCTCGGGCGTTTCGGCCTTGGCGATGGCGGCGCGGAACACTTCCAGCCGCGCGCGCGACTGCCGCGCCAATGGGCACCCGAACAGCGCATCGACCTCCGAGTCGGTGAACCGCGAGCCGGCGTAGAAGCGTTCGAACTCGTTCATCTGCAGCGTGCCCAGCGCGTAGCACAGCTTGAAGTTGCGCCCCAGCACGTCGGTCTCGAACAACCGCGGGGAAAGGCGCACGCCGCGCGCCAGCAACCCGAGCATGCGCTGCTGCCAGTGCGGCGGCACGCCGAAGTACGGGTCGGAACCGAGCGCATCGATGATGCCGTCGCCGCCGCCGGAGGCGATCTCGGTGACGAGATCGGCGTAGGACAGCACGGCGAAGTCGGCCGTGAGCAGCGGAATCCGCGGCACCATGGCCAGGTAGCGGTCGTAGGCGCGGGCCGGGTCGCATATCAGCGACTCATGCCTCAGCCCCAGTTGCGCCGCCACCTGCCGCGCCGACTCCACCTCGTTTTCCTCGGTACCGCCGAGGTACGTCACGCAGGTGGTTTCCGGCCGCGTTTCGGCCAGCGCGATGGCCATCGAGGTGGAGTCCTTGCCGCCGCTCTGCAGCAGCCACGGCGCCCGGATGGCATGGGTGCTGCGCTCGATCGCCTCGCTGAGCAGGCGATGGTAGGTGTCCACCAGGGTGGCCTCGTCCACCTCGCCGGCGCGGGGCCGGTTGGTCACCGCCGCGGCCTGTCCCAGGAAATGGAAGCGCGGATGGTCGTGCAGATCCTGGTCCGGATCGAAACCCGTGGTGGCGACCTTCACGCCGCGGAAGATCGAGTGCGGCGGATACACGAACGAATTGCGCAGCAAGTCCGCCAGGGACACCTCGTCGATGCTGTCGTTGCGGTCACCCTCGCTATCCAGCGCCGACAGGTCCGCCTTGCCGCCGTAGGGCGACAGATCGAGCTGGACGTGGCGTTCCGCGGGCGGCGCTGCCGCCTGCTGTGCAGGCACGGATGTCATCGCCTCACCTCCATGGACGTTCGCTTGCCAGCCAGAATCGCCGGCCGGTATCGCAACGGGAACGCTGGACCAGATTGAAGGTCCGCCGCCTGTAGTGGGTGGATCGCCATCGCACATGAAAAACCTCCTTCGCCATCGCGCTCGCGTCCCGGCGCAGGCCGATCCGGACGCTGCACCAGTGGGCGCATCGGACGGTTGCCTTCGGTCGGGCGGCGCGTCGGGTTCAAATCACGAATCCATGGCTGACATACAAATAGAAGACGCCGCTGGCCGCGATCAGCCCTATGCGAATCAACAGCGGGTTGCGCAGCGGCGTCAGGCGGCTGTTGCAGCAGATCGCGGCCAGCACCAGCGATACCGACAACCACGAGGAAAGCAGGTAGCGGTTGGAGAAGTTGCCCCAGCCGACCGCGAAGAAGGCCAGCAGCATGACCGCGTAGATCGCCGTACCGTCCTTGATCCGCTGCCGCGCCGGCTCGTGCACCAGCGGCGCCAGGCCGTAGGGCAGCAGGTACCAGAACAGCGAGAACACCGCGAAATCCAGGCGCACGCCGGTCCGGTAGGCCGCTCCCACGTCATACTTCATGACGATCGCGTACACCGGGGGCGCCAGTACCTGCACCAGCAACATGGTCAATCCGCTGCAATAGGCCAGGAACGCGCCGATGGCGATCAGCCGCTGGGTGCGCTCGCGCAGCAGCAGCACTGGGGCGAACGCCAGATAGAGCAGCGACGAGTAGTGGAAGCCGGTGGCCATCAACCCCCAGAACAGGTAGCTGCGCCACTGGCGCTGGTAGAACGCGATCAGGGCCGCGAACACCAGCAGCGAGGCCAGGCCCTGCCGCACGACATTGATCGAGGCGTTGCTCATGACCGGCGAAAGCAGCAGGAACATCAGCGAGGCGGTAAGGAAGGTCAGGTAGCTGCCTTCGCTCTGCAGGTAGTCGTAATACTTGCGCGTGGCCACCACCACGGTGCCGATCATCACCAGGAACAGGCAGCTCTGGTACGCGGTGCGCCCCATGCCGGTGTTGGCGAGCGCCATGCTGAGGTAATAGAAGATCGGCTCGAAGCGGCTGTTGACCGTCCCGTGATGGCGCAGCGCATCGAAGAAGCCGGCGTAGACATAGGTGTCCGTGCCGATATCGATGCTGCGCGAGCCGACCACCAGATCCATGAGCAGGCAGACGGCGGCCAGCACCATCAGCGCGAGCATGGCCCGGGCGTTGGTGTTGGACGGGGTGTCGACCAGGGGTAGCGTCTGTTCCATGGATTCAGCTCGTGCGTTGGGAGCGCGATGCGCTGGAGAACCGGCGCGCGTAGGTGATCACGCGGCGGCGTGCGTAACGCACCAGGCCGAGTACGTGGACGATGTACATCTGCGGCCCGCCCAGCAGGCCCTGCGCGTGCAGCGCGCGGCGCGCATCCACGCCGGCGGCGTACATCGCCGCCAGGTCGCCGCTCAGTCCGCCCGCGCCGAAGGGCGGCTTGTGCCAGGACGCCAGGATCTGCTCGACCCGCGCGCAGCGGTAGCCCGACAGCAGGATCTGCGCCCACAGCAGGTAGTCTTCCGAGCGGCGCCGCTGTTCGTCGAAGCGGAACGGCAGATCGCGCCGGACGATGATCGACGCGGTGGGAAACGGGCTGCGCAGCATCAGCAGGCTCGGCGGCACCACCGTGACCGTCTGGCGGTGTTGCAGCTTCGGCGCGGGCGCATCGCGTGTCTGCACGTTCATGCGGTGGGCCAACAGGGCGATGCCCGGATCGGACGCGAGCACGTCCATCTGGATCTTCAGCTTGTGCGGATGCCAGGTATCGTCCGCATCGAGAAAGGCGACGTAGGGCTGTCGCGCATTCGCCCAGCCCAGGTTGCGCGCCCCCGACGGGCCGCCGTTGCGGGGCACCGAGAAAACCTTGACCCAGCCATGCGGGTACGCACGCGCCACCTCGTGCAGGCGGTCGAGCGTATCGTCGCCGCTGCAGTCGTCGACCAGGATCACCTCCGCCGGCCGCAGCAGCTGCGCGGCCACCGAAGCGACCGCCGGCCCGACCGTGTCCGCACAGCGGTAGCAGGGCACCACCACGCTGACCGGCGCAACCCTCGCGTCGGGCGTCCTTGCGGGCACCGCGCCCACGTACGGGGAGTCGACGGTCTGCCTTTTGTCAGATGCGGTTCTGTTGTCCATAGGTTTCCCAAGGTGTCTCAACAAAGGCAGTCCGAGATGCGCGCCGTGGCCGCCTTGGCCGCCATTTGCCACTCGGCGACGCGGTGCTCGAGCAGGTGGCGCAGCGTGTCCTCGCGCTGCGCCAGGCGTTCGAGCGAGTCCTGCAGCCGTCGCGAGGTCAGGTTGCGCGCCTGCAGCACTGTTTCCTGGCTGCCGAAGAGGTCGCGGTTGATGCCGCAGGCCTTGACGCTGTAGGCGATCGACACGGTCGGCACGCCGCTGGAAAGCGCGGCGATGACCGGATGCGCACGCGCGCCGATGAAGAAGCGCAAATAGCTGATGACGTATTTGGTCTGCGCCGCGTTGAAGGTGTTGGGCATCATCTTCACCGCATCGCCCAGGTCGGCCACGCGGGCCAGCAGCGGCGCCATGTATTCGGCATCGCCGCCGTGGGCATCGCCGCGCAGCGGGTCGGCGTGCGGAATCAGCAGCACGCCCAGCTGGTGTTCCTTCACCGCGTGGCGGATGAACGCCTCCAGTTCCGCGTGCACATCCTTGTCGCGACGCTTGTGGCGCTCGACCAGCCGGCTGACGTTGAGGCCGAGCACGTGTCCTTCGCCCTTGGGCCAGAAGGGCTTGAGGTCGACCGGCTCCTTGCCGAGCATGAAAGACGGTTCGGCCATGCGGATCACGTTGCGCAGGCCCAGCTTGTGGATCAGGTAGTCGTGGCTCATCGATTCGCCGGCGGCCACGAAATGCATGCGTGCGAGGTGCCGCGTCACCGGCTCGACAAACTCCGGCTCGCGCTCGAACGGCCCGACCGACGCGCCCCAGAGCATCACCGGCTTGCCCATGTCCATGGCCCAGCTGTCCACGCTCATGATCGGCGAGGGAATGCGGTAGTCCAGCGAGTAGTTGTCACCGCCCACGGCAAGCACCGCATCGACCGACTCCAGTTGATGGCGCAGCCAGCGCGGCATCGGGAACGGCCAGGCGGCACGCTTGATCAGCGGCAGCGGCAGGCTCTGCAGTTGCACCCAGTAGCGCGCCGGAGGCGGCAGGTAGGCGCGCACGAAGCGCACCCCGTGGTCGGCGGCATCGGGCCATTGCGCGCTGTCACGGGCGATGTTGATCGAGGGCACCATGACATCCACGTCCCCGAACTGGTCTTTCAGCAGTCCGACCGTGCTGCGCACGATGGCCTCGCAACCGCGGTTGCGAAAGGTGCGCTGTCCGGAGAGGTAGAAACGTTTCACGGTGCGTCCTGGCGTCTGGTGTGGCGAAGTGGAACGGGAACCTCTGCGGCCGCTGGATCCGGCCCTGTCGCCCGTGACCCGGAGCCGCCGCGTGCTCCACGCGGCGGCGGCCGTCAGGCGGTGGCCGACACGCGCGGCGCGGCCTCGAAACCCGCTGACGCTTCCGCGAGCGCACGCCCGCGGCCGATGCCGTAATAAGCCAGCCCCGCCTCCTCCACCTGCACCGGGTCGTACAGGTTGCGGCCGTCGAACATCGCCGGCTCCTTCAATACCTCGCGGATGCGCGCGAAGTCCGGTGCGCGGAACGCCTTCCATTCGGTCACGATCGCCAGCACGTCGGCGCCTTCCAGCGCCGCGTACGCGTCCTCGCACAGCACCAGGTCCGACCGCTCGCCGTAGAGGCGCACGGTTTCCGCGCGCGCTTCCGGGTCGAACGCCCGCACCGTGGCCCCGGCCGCCCACAGCTGCTCCATCAGCCGCCGGCTGGACGCTTCGCGCATGTCGTCGGTGTTGGGCTTGAACGCCAGGCCCCACAACGCCACGGTCTTGCCCTGCAGCTGGCCGCCGTAGTGCCGCTCGATCAGCTCGAACAGCTTGCCCTTCTGCGCGTGGTTGACCGCCTCCACCGCGCCCAGCAGCTTGGCCTCGTAGTCCACCGTGCGC
>NZ_JAPMIU010000006.1 GCF_026410505.1 Frateuria hangzhouensis | reverse complement strand
CAATGAGGCGGGGGGCCGCTCTACAGACGAGGTCGAAGATTTCGCCTCAAGGAGCCCACGGCCTCCCCGGAAACACACTTGCTTGGTTCGCACCTCTGTGTGTGCGTGAGCAACATACAAGGAGCCCACTTGTGGGCGATGCTCCCGGCTCTGGTGCCCCGCCAAAACATCGCCCACAAGTGGGCCCCTACGAAATCCCGCCGGCTGGATAGCCCACAGGTCATGCACGCACCCTTGCCGGTTCGCCGCTATCGTGGATGCCTGTTTCCAACGGCGGAGCAAATCAAATGCAAGCGATTCGATGGGTGGCTGCCACCGCGCTGCTGTGCGGTTCGGCGGTGAGTGCGGGCGCGTTCGCGGCGGCCGCGGGTCAGGACGAGGCGCCGTCGGGCATCCCGATCGGGCACGCGATCGGCGTGGACCTCGCCGGTATGGACCGCTCGGTGCAGCCGGGCGACGATTTCGACAACTACGCCAACGGCACCTGGCGCAAGAACGCGGTGATCCCGGCCGACCGCGCCAGCACCGGCATCTTTCTGCAGGTGTTCCAGAAAGCCGAGAAGCGCAACGCCCAGATCGTCCGCGACGCCGGCGCCAGCCACCCGGCCGCCGGCAGCAACCAGCGCAAGATCGCCGACTACTACGCCGCTTTCATGAACGAAGGCGCGATCGAAAAGGCCGGCCTCGCGCCGCTCAAGCCGGAGCTCGGCAAGATCGACGCCATCCGCACCCGCACCGACCTCTCGCGCGTGCTGGGCGGCCAGTTGCGCGCCGACGTCGACCCGATCAACGCGACCAACTACCACACCGGGCACCTGTTCGGCCTGTTCGTGGCGCAGGGCCTGGAAGACCCCTCGCACAACATCGCCTACCTGTTGCAGGGTGGCCTGGGGATGCCCAACCGCGATTACTACCTGAAAGACGACGCGGAGATGGCCGGCTTCCGCGACAAGTACAAGGCCTATGTCGCCGCTACCCTGCAGCGCGCCGGCGTAGCCGACGCCCAGGCCAAGGCGGATGCGATCTTCGCCCTCGAAATGAAGATCGCCAAGGCGCAGGCCAGCCTGATCGAGACCGAGGACGTGCACAAGGCGAACAACCCGTGGCCGGCCAGCGCCTATGCGCAGAAGGCGCCGGGCATGGACTGGAACGCCTACTTCGAGGCCGCGGGCCTGGCAGGCCAGCCGGTGATCGACGCCTGGCAGCCGGACGCGATCCGCGGCCTGTCCGCCCTGGTCGCCAGCGAGCCGCTCCAGACCTGGAAGGACTACCTCACTTTCCACACCATCAACGAAGGCGCCGGCCTGCTGCCCAAGGCCTACGCCGACGCCAGCTTCGAGTTCTACGGCCACACCCTGACCGGCACGCCCAAGCAGCGCGACCGCTGGAAGCGGGCGATCGGCGCGGTCAACAACGACCTGGGCGACGCGGTCGGGCAGATCTACGTGGAGAAG
The DNA here is from genome assembly GCF_026410505.1 of Frateuria hangzhouensis. GTDB lineage: Bacteria > Pseudomonadota > Gammaproteobacteria > Xanthomonadales > Rhodanobacteraceae > Frateuria_A > Frateuria_A hangzhouensis. The sequence goes on along the minus strand of NZ_JAPMIU010000006.1, from coordinate 236,604 downwards.
TACTTCCCGCCCGCGTCCAAGGCGCAGGTGCAGGACATGGTCAAGAACATCCTGGCCGCCTTCGACGAGCGCGTGGGCCAGCTCGACTGGATGACCGACGCGACCAAGCAGAAGGCCAAGGCCAAGATCGAGTCGCTCAAGGTCGGCGTGGGCTACCCGGAAACCTGGCGCGACTACAGCGCGCTGGTGATCAAGCCGGACGATGCGCTGGGCAACCACCTGCGCGCGGGCGAGCAGGAGTTCCGCCACCAGAAGGCCAAGCTCGGCCAGAGCGTGGACCGCGGCGAGTGGTGGATGACCCCGCAGACGGTCAACGCGGTGAACCTGCCATTGCAGAACGCGCTGAACTTCCCGGCGGCGATCCTGGAAGCGCCGTTCTTCGACCCGAAGGCCGACGCGGCCGCCAACTACGGCTCGATCGGCGCGGTGATCGGCCACGAGATCAGCCACAGCTTCGACAACATGGGCTCGGAGTTCGACGCCCAGGGCCGCCTGGCCAACTGGTGGACGCCGGAGGACCTGGCGCACTTCAAGGCCGCCGGGCAGAAGCTGGTCGAGCAGTACAACGCCTACGAGCCGCTGCCCGGGCTGCACATCAACGGCCAGCAGACGCTGGGCGAGAACATCGCCGACGTCTCCGGCCTCACCGCGGCGTGGATCGCCTACCAGAAATCCCTGGGCGGCAAGCCCGCGCCGGTGCTCCACGGCCTGACCGGCGCGCAGCGATTCTTCCTGGCCTACGCGCAGTCCTGGCGCAGCAAGACCCGCGACGCCGCGTTGCGCCAGCAGATCATCACCGATGGCCACGCACCGGGCCGCTACCGCGCCCAGACCGTGCGCAACATCGACGCGTGGTATCAGGCATTCGACCCCAAGCCCGGGCAGAAGCTGTATCTCGATCCCAAGCAACGCGTGCACATCTGGTAGCGCGCCATCGGACCTTCCTTCTTTCCACGAGGGAAGGTCTCTATCCCGTCTCAGGCCCGTCGCCGTGTAGCGGGTCTGTCACCCAGGCAACAAAAAGGCCCCGATCGGGGCCTTTTTGCAGGGTGCATCCAGTCAATCGGTTACCAGGTGCGGACGGTGGCCACGCCGGCGGTGAAGCTTTGCATGTCGGACTGGTAGCGGAACAGGCGGCCGAGGTCGAAATCGACCGACTGGCCCGGGGCGATGTTGGCGGTACCGGCCGGCCAGCCCTTTTTGCTGACGAGCACCTTGCCGCTGGCGTCCTTGGCCTGGATCGCGATCTGCGCGGCCGCCGGCTCGGCGCAATGGTTGACCAGCTGGCCCTTCAGGCTCAGGCGACCGCCGCTGGCGGCGATCTTGAAGTCCTGCACCGCGAAATCGTTCGGCGAGCAGGCGGCGTGGGCGGCCATCGGGGCCAGCAGGAACAGAGCGGAGGCAAGCAGGATTTTCATGGACGGATTCCGTGGCAATAAGGGTTGTCGATAGGAGGCGACATCCCGGGAATCGGCCGCTGCGGGAAATTCTTTAGCGGGGCCGCTCCGCCCGGGCCCGGGCCGGGCCGGCGTGTTCCAGGAACCACAGCCCCGCGAACAGCTTCGGATCGACCGAATAACCCTCGGCGGCGCGGGCGAACAGCCAGGCGCCGGCGTCGCGGCGGGGCACTTCGTGCACCACGATGTTCTCGCTCTCGTCGCCGCCGCCCGCGCCGACGCGCACCAGTTCGTGGGCGCGCACGAAGGCGATCATTTCCGTGCTCATGCCGGAGGAGGATGGCCCTTCGTGGAGGAACTCCACCCGGTCGCAGCGGTAGCCGGTTTCCTCCTCCAGCTCGCGCGCGGCGGCCAGCAGGGCACTTTCGTCGGGCTGTTCGGCCAAATCGCCTACCAGCCCGGCGGGCATCTCGATGGTGTGCTTGAGGATCGATACGCGGTACTGCTCGACGAACAGCACGCAATCGTCCGGCGTCACCGCCACGATGATCACCGCGCCGCCCGGGTTGTTGCGCTCGGCGTATTCCCACCGTCCGCGCTTGCGCAGGCTCAGCCAGCGGCCCTCGCAGAGGGTTTCCACGGGGGCGTCAGCGTCGGGCGGGAGCGGGGTGTCATGACGATTCATCCGGCCATGGTGCCGTGCGGCGTGGCACCGCTCAACCAGTGACGAGGTTTCCTGCAGGAAGGTAGGCGTCCGGACGGGGCTCAGCCTTCGGCCACCGCCCGCAGCCGGCTGCGGGTCAGCGGGCCGAAGCGCAGTTGCTCGCACAGCGCGTCCAGTTGCCCGCTGCCGGGCTGGCGGCGCAGTGCGTCGGCGGTCGAGGCCACCGGTGCGTCCAGCGCGATGCGGGTGAGGCGCCGGTACAGCAGCGCCAGCCCGGCGTGTTGGCGCAGCCGCGCGGCACAGGTGGCGGCGCCGCGGATGCGCAGGAACGCCACCTCGTCGATCCGCTCGAGCAAAACGTCCAGGCTGCCAAAATGCGCCAGCAGCGCGGCGGCCGTTTTGGCGCCGATGCCCGGGATGCCGGGGATGTTGTCCACCGCGTCGCCGCACAACGCCAGGTAGTCGGCCACCTGGTGCGGGTGCACGCCGAGTTTCTCGTGCACGCCGGCCGGCCCCCAGCGCACGTTGCGGGCGAAGTCCCACTGCTCGTCGCGCTCGCCCAGCAACTGGCCGAAGTCCTTGTCGGCCGAGACGATCACGCTGTCCAGGCCATGCCCGCGCAAGCTCCACAGCGCGCTGCCGATCAGGTCGTCGGCCTCGTAGCTGTGGTCGATCATCACGTTTACGCCCACCGCTTCGGTGATCGCGCGGCAAGCCACGAACTGGCGCTCCAGCGCCGGCGGCGGCAGCTCGCGGTTGGCCTTGTAGGCCGGGTAGATGGCATTGCGGAAGGAACTGGTGAGCGAAGCGTCGAACGCCACCGCGACATGCTCGGCGCCGGTCTTTTCCAGCAGTTCGCACAGGAACCGGGTGAAGCCGTGCACCGCGTTGACCGGATGGCCGTCGGCGTCGTGGAACTGGTCCGGCATGGAATGCCAGGCGCGGAAGACGTACAGGCTGCCGTCGACCAGGTGGACGGCGCGGGGGCTGGCGGTCACGGCGCCCATGTGGAAAACACATCCTCCACGGCCGGGCGCTCGCGGTCGGGTACCTCGATCTGCGGCGTGCCGACATGGACGAAGCCGATCACCCGTTCGTTGCCGGCCAGCCGCAGCAGCGAGGCGACATCCGCGTCATAGGCGGCCCAGCCGGTCAGCCACTGCGCGCCGTAGCCCATCGCGTGCGCGCCCAGCAGCAGGTTGTAGGCCACGCAGCCGGCGGCGACCTCCTGCTCGATCGGCGGCACCTTGCTGCCTGCGGTCACGCGCGCGACCACGACCAGCACCAGCGGCGCGAAGGCATAGCGGGTGCGCTCCTTCTCGCGCTTGGATTCGGACAGCGCCGGGTTGCGCGCCGCAATGGCGGCCAAGCGGTCGCCGAAGTCCTGTTTGGCCTCGCCGCGCAGTTCGATCAGCCGGAACGGCACCAGCTTGCCGTGGTCGGGCACGCGCACCGCGGCCGCCAGCAGAGCGTGCAGCCCGGCGCCCTCCGGCGCCGGCTCGCCGAGCTGGCGCGAAGGGATGGAGTGGCGTTGCATCAGCAAATCGAGCGCAGGGGACATGGCGGGGCAGGCTGCAGGCGGGCCCTCCATGATACCCGCCCGCCACCTTGCCCCTGTAGGGGTCCACTTGTGGACGATGCCCCTTTACTGGTGCACCAGAGCAAAGGCATCGCCCACAAGTGGGCTCCTACAAGGGCGCGGAGCGTCAGGGCAGGCGAAACGCACCGGGCAGCAGGGCGCCGACGGTGGTTTGCTCGAGGTCGTCCGCGAGATTGCCCAGCAGCACCGGCATCTCCGGGTCGCACAGCTCCGCCATCACCTGGCGGCAGGCGCCGCAGGGGCTGACCGGTCCGGGCGTGTCGGCGATCACCGCCAGCTGGGCGAAATCGCCCGGTCGGCAGCCGGCGGCCATGGCGCTGAACAGCGCCGTGCGTTCGGCGCAGTTGCACAGGCCGTAGGCGGCGTTTTCCACGTTGCAGCCGGTGAACGTGCGGCCGTCGCGGGTAAGCACCGCGGCGCCGACCTGGAATGTCGAGTAGGGCGCGTACGCCATTTCGCGCGCCTGGCGGGCCGCGAGCATGAGCGGGTCGACGATGGGAAGGGGCATCGGTGTGGACACTCGGGATCTCCCTTGCAAAGACCCCGTGCGCGCCGTCGCGGCGCTGCCGGTGGGCCAGTCTACTGCGATCGGCACAGCCGCGGTCAAGCAGGCGCGGTCCGCCTGTTGGGCTAGGATGGTGCGCCTGTCCGCGAGGGAACCGTATGACGATGACCGTGAGCGCATTGCGCGAGGTGGCCGCCGGCGAGCGGCGGGTGGCGATCACGCCGGAGGTGGCGCGCAAGCTGCACGACAAGGGCGTGCGGGTGCTGCTGGAGCACGGCGCGGGCGCGGCGGCGGGATTTCCCGATGCGAGCTACGCCGAGGCCGGGTTCGCCGATGCGTCGCAGGTGCTTGCGCAGGCCGACCTGCTCGCCTGCGTGCTGCCGCCGGCGGATGCGGCATTCGGGCAGATGCGCGAAGGCGCCCTCGTGGTCGGGCAGTTGCGGCCACACGATGCGTCCGCGCGCATCGCGGCGCTGGGCGAGCGCCGGCTCACCGCCTTCGCGCTGGAACTGCTGCCGCGCACCACCCGCGCGCAGGCCATGGACGTACTGAGCTCGCAGGCCGCCGTGGCGGGCTACCGCGCCATGCTGATCGCCGCCGGGGCCTGCCCCAAGTTCTTTCCCATGCTGACCACCGCCGCCGGCACGCTGCGGCCCTCGCGCGTGCTGGTGATCGGCGCCGGCGTGGCCGGGCTGCAGGCGATCGCCACCGCGCGGCGGCTGGGCGCGCAGACCGAAGGCTACGACGTGCGGCCGGAAACGCGCGAGCAGATCGAATCGCTGGGCGCGAAGTTCCTCGACCTAGGCGTGAGTGCCGCCGGCAGCGGCGGTTATGCGCGCGAACTGTCCGACGACGAGCGGGCCGCCCAGCAGCGGGCGCTCGCCGAACACCTGAAGGTGGTCGACGTAATCGTCACCACCGCGGCGGTACCGGGTCGCCCGGCGCCGAAGATCCTGACAGCGGCGATGATCGAGGGCATGAAGCCCGGCGCGCTGATCGTCGACGTGGCGGCCGAGGGCGGCGGCAACAGCGAGCTGACCCGACCGGGTGAGCGCGTGGAGCATGGGGGCGTGACGATCCTGGGGCCGCTCAACCTGCCCGCGGGCGCGCCGCTGCACGCCTCGGAGATGTACGCGCGCAACGTGTACCACTTCGTCGAGTTGCTGTTGCGTGACGGCACGCTCGCGCCGGACTTTGAGGACGAGCTGGTCGCCAAAACCTGTCTCACCCGCGAGGGCGAGCCGCGCTGATCCGCTTGGCGAAGGCTCCTGCAGGTTTCCCGCGTCAGTGGGTGCCGGCGGGGGCGGGCCGGTCGAGCCCCTGCAGCCGCTGTTCGATCGTCTGCGAGCGCCACTCGCGCAGCAGCCGTTCGCGCTGGTCCGGCGGCATGTGCTGGAAGCGTTCGTAGGCCTGATGCAGGCGCTGGCGCTCGTCCGGGGGCAGGCGGTGGAACTTGTGCATGTTCGCCCGCGCCCGCGCCCGCTCCTGCGGCGTCATCTGTTGCCAGCGGGCGATGCGCTGGCGGATTTCCTCGCGCCGGTCCGGCGGCAGGGTGACCCAGCGCGCGGCGCGCCGGAGCATATGCGCCTGCTTGCGTGGCGACAGGTTGTTCCACTCGCCGCGCAGGGGCGCGAGCACCTCCTGCTGGGCCGGATCCAGGCTTTCCCAGGGTCGGGGCGCGGACGATGCGGCGGCATCGCCGGGCGGGGGCGGCGGCGCGTGCTGCGCGTGCAGCGGCGCCAGGCCGGCCAGGGCGAACAGCAGCGGTAGCAGGGCGAAGCGGGTCATGTTCAGTGGCGTGCCTTGGCGCTGTCGTTGGCGGCCAGCCAACCGTAGAAATCGAGGTTCTGGTAAAGCTGCGGATCGGCGCTGTCGGCGTCCGGCGGCAGGTCGGCATCCGCGTCGGCCGTGGCCGGCATGGCGTGCGAAGGAGCGTGGTCGGCCTGGCGCAGCGGTTGCCAGATCATCAGCGTGGCCAGCGCGAGCACGGCGAAGGCACCGGCTGGCAGCAGCAGGCGCGGAGCCAGCCGTGACGGCGCCGGCCGTGCGGCGGCGAGCGCTTCGCGGCGCGCGGCGCGCAGGCGCGCGGCAGCGGCCGGATCGAGCTGGCGGCTGGCGTCCAGATACAGCGCGCGGGCGCGGCGGGCGAGCTTGTCGGGATCGGGCGTCATCGCCAGTCCTCCAGTTGGTCGCGCAGATGATGCATGGCGCGCGACAGATGGGTTTTCACGCTGCCTTCGGAGCAGCCCATGGCCTGGGCGGTCTGCGCCACGTCCAGGCCTTCGAGCATGCGCAGCAGGAAGGCTTCGCGCTGGCGTTTCGGCAGGCGTTGCACCGCGGCGGACAGGTCGGTCCACGACTGGCTGTCGTGCAGCCGCTGCAGTGGCCCGGGCCCGTGGTCGGGTGGCTCCCAGGCCGGCAGGTCATCGCCGTCCTCGTCGCGCCCGCCGAGCCAGCCGACTACGATCGAGCGCACCTTGCGGCGGCGCTGCAGATCCACGATGCGACGGCGCAGGATGCCCCAGAACAGCGGCGTCCATTCCTGCGCGGGCTTGTCGCGATAGTGCTTGACCAACCGCAGCATGGCGTCCTGCACGGCGTCGAGCGCATCCTCGCGATGACCCAGTTGCAGCTCGGCGAGGCGGAAGGCACGGCGTTCCACGTCGGCCAGGAAGGCATCCATGGAGGCCGGCACGGCGCGCGCGTCCGTCGCCAGCAGATCGCTGTCGAGGGTGCCAGCAAGGCTGTTCATGGCGTCGGAATCCGCGTCATCGGCGGGCTGCCCCGGTTCCTGTTCGGTCGGATGCTTCAACGCGGCAGGCTCGCGCGGGTTGACGCGCAGCGCGCGCCGGGAAGGCGCGCGACATGGGTACGGAGGGTGGTGGCATCGCGTGCGTTCATGTTCGTGCCCTGGGCCGCCGCCGCATGATCGCGCGGGACGGGGGCGCATGTACATGCCGTGGGAGCCCGGTTCGAACTCCGTTCACGGGGGCATCCGCCGGCGGGATGGGACGGCTTGGGGGTCGGTGCGAGCTAGTGGCCGCCCAACGCGTGTGGGCGGCGCAACTGGCATCGCCCGGAGTGCGATCCCGCGGCGATCAATGGCTGCCGTAGTCGTCGTGGTCCTTCATCTTGCCGGGCTTGCCCCCTTGCAAATGTGGCGCCGGCGCTTCCTGGCCGGTACCCAGCTCGCCGCTGAAGACGCCCGCCATGATGGCGTTGGCGGTCGCCTGCGCGTCCTCCTCGCTGGCGTTGGGGTTCTGCACGGCAAACTGGATGGCCTGTGCCGCCACGCCGGTGGCGTTCCGGACGGCGCTGGATGGTTTCGCCCGACCGTTCGCGTGGACCGCCTTTGCCTCCTGCGCAGGGCGGTTGCTATGGGGGCTCTTGCTCTGGGCGTGAGCCGCAGTGGTCAGGCAGGCCATGCCAAGCAGGGGGAAAACAAGTTTCCGCGCGAGGTTTCATCGGGTGTTCCTCCGGTTGGTCGGGATGGGCGGCATGGACGGCGGCAGGCTGGCGGACCGGTACTGGGGCCTACGCAAACGCCTGGCCGAACCGACATCGCCCGCTCACATCAGCAGGCCAGCCAGTTGCGGCCACCACGGCGTACGCGCGATCACCAGCGAAGCCGGCATCGCCAGGATCGCCGGCAGTCCGCCGTAGACGAAGGCCGGGTGCAGGCGCCGGTTCACCGCGGCATCGCGCAGAGCGCATCCCAGGATGATCAGGCTGCCCACGCCCATCACCAGCGGCAGCCCGCCGGCACGCACCAGATCCAGCGGGATGCGCGCTATGGCTGGCGGCAACAGGCTCAGCAGGGCCAGCAGCATCAGCCGGCGGTGCGCCTGCGGCCGCTTGCGCAGCCACAGGCCGGTGCCGGCCAGTGCGCTGAACAACACGATGTTGCACAGCGGGACGATCAGGAACTGTTGCGGCGTGACGCCCGGGATCAGCGGTCGCCCCGCACGCATCGCCTGCACCGCCATCACCAGGCCCAACCCCAGCATCAGCGGCACCAGCAGCATGCCCAGCACACCCAGCCGGCGGTGCATCGCAACGTTGTTTCGCCGCACCAGCCATGCCTGCGTGGCGAACAGCACCACCCACAGGCTCATCACCACGCCGTGCACGATGGCCAGCCGCGTCAACGGTGGCCCGGCAATCCATGGACGCAGGAAAAAAGTCCGGGCAAAGCCGGCCACGACCAGCGCCGCGACGAGGCCGACGATCCACAGGGTGAGCGGGCGGGATCGACGCCGCCGTTGCGGCCGGGTGCCCAGCGGGCGTGCGGTTGAAATATCCATCGAAAGCTCCCGGGACGCGGTTGCCTGCGATACCGGACCGGTATCGCGGTGAGTGCCTCGTTACCGGTACATACGCAATCGGGCGCGCCAAACGACACGCGAGGGCCGGCGTCGCGGAACTCAGCGCGATGCCAGTCGCCGGCGCAGCAGATTCGCCTGGGGTGAGGCGCTCAGCAGCGGCTCGATGGCGGCGCGCAGCGATCGGGCCTGCGCGCTGCGGTGCTGCATGTCCAGGGCGCGGACCAGCGCGACGCGCACTTCCAGCATGCGCGGATCGGTGGCCGGCAGGCGCGTGTCGCGCAAGCCCAGCGCGCGGCGCAACGCCGTCTCCGCCTCGCCACCGTGTCCGAGCGCCAGTTCGCTGCGGCCGAGCGTGAACAGCGCGGGCGCGATCTGCCAGTTGTCCTGTGGCAACACGTGGCTGCCGATGGAAAGGGCCAACGCAGCCTGCGCGTGCGCCCGCGGTGCGTCACCGGCATCGAGCAGCGCCGCGGCGAGCCGGGCGTGGACGCCCATGACGTCCGGCGACGGACTGCCGCGCAGGCTGGCCACGGCTTGCCTGGCCTGGCGCACGGCATCCTCGCGCCGGCCACGCAGGCGCAGGATATCGGCCAGCAGCGCCCGGTGCCGCGCCATCGGCTGGCGTGGCGACGCGGGAGAGGCCAGGTCGACCCCGATCGCCCGGCGGCTTGCATCTTCGGCCTCGGCGTAGCGTCCCTGCAGCTCGTGCACGGTCGCCAGCCCGGCGAGCGCGTCTGCCATGCCGGCGGATTGGCCGCCTTCGGGCACGTTCCGCCAGGCCTCGATGGCCTGGCGGTAGCTGGCTTCCGCTTCGGACAGTTGGCCGAGTCCCCGATGGAGGTCGCCCAGCAACTGCCAGCTCGTGGCGTAGTGGTCCGGGCGATCGCGCTGCATCCGGCGGGCTTCGTCGCGCAGAGCGAGCGCGCCCGGCAGCGATGGCGCCAACCGCCCCTGCCTGGCTGCCACATCCAGCAACTGCCCGCGCACGATGCTGCTGCGCACGTTGTCCGGGCCCCAGAGCTGGCTGGTGACCTGGAGGCAGTCGGCGAAAGTTTCCTGCGCGCCGGCGTAATCACCGCGATGGGTGCGGACGATGCCCTGGAACTCCAGCGCCAGGCCCAGGTAGGAAAAATAGGTGCCGTTGAGGCTGCGGGCAGTCGCGACCGCTTCGTCCAGCGCAGCCTCGGCCTCGTCGTAGCGCGCCATCAGGTCGAGCGCGTGTCCCAGCAGGATCAGGTCATGCACCACCGGCTGGCTTCGGTCGCCGCGGCGGGCGCGGTCGTCGGCCAGCAGCTTGCGCACCGCCGCTTCCGCATGCGCCGCGCCGGCGTGGTCGATCCGCAGCGCGACCACCATATGGCGGGCGTTGTCGGCCAGTTCGCTGTCCGGCCCATCGCTTTGCCGCGCCAGCGCATAGGCGCGTTCGGCGTGGCGATAGGCGTTCCGGGAATCGTTGCGGTCCTGTTCCACGCGGGCCAGCCGGGTCAGCGTGCGCGCCTCCACCGCCTCCGGCACGCCACCGCCGGAAGCCATGGCGGCGGCCGCCTTCAGCGCGCGCTCGGCGGCGACGTTGTCGGCAAGGTTCCAGTACAGGCCGCCGATCAGCGTGGTCAGGTCGGCGCGCACCGCGACCGGCACGTCGGTGGCCGCGGCGAGCCGTTGCTGGCTGTGCTGCAGCAGTTCGCGCATGCCCACCGCTTCGCCCTTGTTCGCCGCCGGATCGATCTGCGCGAAGGTGTTGTCGAGGAATCGGCGCACCGCTTCGGCCCGGTGCATCTGCTGGCGGGCGGCGCGCGCCTGGTAGACGCTGTAGGCCGTGGCGCACGAGAGGGTCAGTGCGATCGCGATGGCGGCGCCGACGGCCACGCGGTTGCGCGCCGTGAACCGGCGCAGCCGGTACCACCGGTTGCCGCCGCGGATGCTGATCGCCCGGCCGTCCAGCCAGCGCTGCAGGTCGCCGGCCAGTGCCTCGGCCGAGGCGTAGCGGTGGGCCGGCTCGCTGGCCATCGCGGTCATCACGATGCGGTCCAGGTCGCCGCGCAGCAGGCGACGGCGCGCGGTGCCGCCGCGGACGATGGCGGCACTGGGCGGGCGGATCGGTTCGTCGTGCCCGGCGCGTCGGGCCCTGGCGCCGGTGAGCAGTTCGTACGCCAGAGCGCCCAGCGCGTAGACGTCGATGGCGGTCGTCGCCGGGGCACCAGCCAGCAGTTCGGGCGCGGCGTAGTCGGGCGTCAGCAGGCGCGCGACGGTGGCGGCGCGCGCGGCCTGGCCATCCTCGGCCAGCACAGTGGCGACGCCGAAGTCGAGCAGACGGGGACGGCCGTCGCCCGCCACCAGCACGTTGGACGGTTTGATGTCGCCGTGCACCACCAGGTGGCGGTGCGCGAACTGCACCGCTTCGCACAACCGCAGCAGCAATTGCACGGTCGCGCGCGGATCGAGTGCGCGTTCGCGCACCCGGTCGGCAATCGGCGTGCCCTCGACGTATTCCATCGCCAGGTAGGGGCAGCCGGCGTCGTCGACGCCGCCGTCGATCAGGCGCGCGATGCCGGGGTGTTCCAGTTGCGCCAGGATCTGCCGCTCGCGGTGGAAACGCTGCAGCAGGCCTGGGGTGGGCCAGGCCACCTGCTTGATCGCGGCGCGCTGGACGAAGCCGGCGTCGTCGCGCTCGGCCAGCCAGACCTCGCCCATGCCGCCGGCGCCGAGCCGGCGCAGCACGCGCCAGACACCGAAGCGCTCCGGCACGATGTCTTCACCCGCCATCACGCCGGCGATCAGGTCGGGGCCGTGTTCGAGCACGCCTTCGGCGCGCGCGTCGGCCAGCAGCAATCGGCGGACCTGGTCGCGCAGGGAAAGGTCGCTGCCGCAGGCCGCCGCCAGCCACGCATCGCGTTGCCCGGGTGGCTGGGCCAGCGCCTGCTCGAACAGGGCATCGATGCGTGCGTGATCCATGCCGTTTTCCCGTTTCAACGGCTTTCAGGGATACAAGGCCGCGTACAGCTCGGCGCGGGCGCGCCGCCAGTCGCGGTTGAGCGTGCGCTCGCTCACCTCCTGCATGGCGGCGATGTCGGCCAGCTCCAGGCCGGCGAAGAAGCGCATCTCGATAAGCGCCACCAGGCGCGGCTGCTGGCTTTCCAGCTCGGTCAGCGCGCGGTCCAGCTGCAGCAACTGGTCGGGGGCCATGTCGCCGGCGGCCACTTCGGCGGCGGCATCGAGCGCCACCGCAGCCACGCCGCCGCCGCGCTTTCCGGCTGCGTGGGCGCGTGCGTGATCGACCACGATCTGGCGCATCGCCTTGGCGGCCAGCGCGAAAAAATGCTTGCGGCTGTGCAGGTCCAGCCCTTGCGGGGAGGCCAGCTTCAGGTAGGCATCGTGCACCAGGCCGGTGGTGTCGACGGTCGGCGAATGCGCGCTGTGCAACTGCCGGCGGGCGACGCGCTTGAGTTCGCCGTAGACCCGTGCGAACAACAGGTCGAGCGCGACGACTTCGCCGCGGCCGATTGCCTGGACCAGTTCCGTGGTGTCCTGGCGCATCGCATCCCTCCGCAGGGTTGCCACCGCCGCAGCGGTGCGTCCGGAGTATATCGCCGCGACGCCGGGCCATGGCTCGCGCCGCGCGGAGCGCGACCGTATGATGCGGTGGCGGCCGCTCGACGGGGCGCGCGGACAGGGGAAGGGGTCATGCTCGACGGTTTCCTGGCGCTGTATGTCTTCATGCTCGCGGCCTTCACCGGTTACGAGATCATCGCGCGGGTGCCGGTGATCCTGCATACGCCGCTGATGTCCGGTTCGAACTTCATCCACGGGATCGTGCTGGTCGGCGCCATGATTGCGCTGGGACACGCGCAAACGCCGCTGGAGATCGGCATCGGCTTTCTCGGCGTGCTGCTGGGCGCCGGCAACGCCGCCGGCGGTTACGTGGTGACCGAGCGCATGCTGGAGATGTTCAAGTCCAGCCGCCCGGGCGGCCGGGAGTCGCGCTGATGGGCTGGCTGCCGGGGGCGATCAAGGCCTGCTACTTCATTGCCGCGCTGCTGTTCATCCTGGGGCTCAAGCGCATGAGTTCGCCGCGCAGCGCGCGCGGCGGCATCGTGTGGGCGGGAGCGGGCATGCTGCTGGCGGTGCTGGCGACGTTCGCACTGCCGGACCTGCACAACCGCGGCCTGATCCTGGTGGCGCTGCTGATCGGCACGGCGGCGGCCTGGTGGTCGGGCCGGCGCGTGGCGATGACCGCGATGCCGCAGATGGTGGCGCTGTACAACGGCATGGGTGGTGGCGCCGCGGCGGCGATCGGTGCGGCCGAACTGGTCGGCTTCGCGGGTGCGGCGGTGACCCTGCTCGATGGCGGGCGGTTCAGCGCCGACGGCCAGGCGCCCGGCGCGGCGCAGCTCGCCTTGGCGGTGCTGGGCGCGCTGATCGGCGCGGTGAGCTTTTCCGGCTCGCTGGTCGCCTTTGCCAAGCTGCAGGGCTGGCTGGATCGGCGCTTCACCTTCCCCGGCCAGCGGCTGGTGAACCTGCTGGTGCTGGCGTTGGCGGTCGTGCTGGGCGCGTTGATGGTCGGCGGCCTGCTGACGCCGCCGCTGATCGCCGGCTTCTTCGCGCTGGCGCTGCTGTTCGGCCTGATGATGACGCTGCCGATCGGCGGCGCCGACATGCCGGTGGTGATCTCGCTGTACAACGCCTTCACCGGCCTGGCGGTGGCATTCGAGGGTTTCGTGCTGGGCAACGAGTCGATGATCATCGCCGGTACCGTGGTCGGCGCGGCCGGCACCTTGCTCACCCAGCTGATGGCGCGGGCGATGAACCGATCGCTGGGCAACGTGCTGTTCGGCAGCTTCGGCGCCGCGGCGGGCGCGGCGCAGGCGATCGACGGCGCGCAGAAGCCGATCGAGGCGGCGGACGCGGCGGTGATGATGGCCTACGCCGAGCGCGTGGTGATCGTGCCCGGTTACGGCATGGCGGTGGCGCAGGCGCAGCACAAGGTGTGGGAGTTCGCGCGGTTGCTGATCGAACGCGGGGTGAAGGTGAAGTTCGCCATCCACCCGGTGGCCGGCCGCATGCCCGGCCACATGAACGTGCTGCTGGCCGAGGCGGGCGTGCCGTACGACCTCATCGCCGACATGGACGAGATCAATCCCGAGTTCCCCAGCACCGACGTGGCGTTGGTGATCGGTGCCAATGACGTAGTCAACCCGCTGGCCAAGACCGACCCGGCCTCGCCGATCTACGGCATGCCGATCCTGGACGTGGCGGCGGCGCGGAATGTCATCGTGGTCAAGCGTGGCAAGGGCACCGGGTTTGCCGGCATCGAGAACGCACTGTTCTACGCCGACAACGCGCGCATGCTTTATGGCGATGGGCAGGCAATGGCCGCCGAACTGGTGGCGGCGCTCAAGGGCCTGGATGCGTAGTGGGCTTCAGCCCACCACCCTCTCGCGGAAGAGCCCTGGTGGGCTGAAGCCCACCCTACGGCGTTTTTCGCGGCGGGCGGCTGGCGACCCAGGCGGCCAGCAGCGCGCCGGCCAGCGTGAAGCCGATATCGACCGGCTGCAGCGCCAGCCTTGCCAGTGACAGCAGCATGGCCAGGCCGGCCTCGCGCAAGGCGTCGAGCAGGCCGATGCCCATGGAGCCGGCGATGCGCGCGGCGGCGGTAAGCATCTCCACGTAGATCGCGGCCAGCACGGTCGCACCCGCGGCCATCGCGGCAGCCACGCGCCCCGCCGGGCGCACCCAACTGCGCACCGCCAGCGCAAGCAGCCAGCCGACGAGCAGTGCCAGCACAGGCAACGGCCGGCGCAGAGCCATCGTGGGAACCATCCATACCGCGCCGGCGGCAAGGCCGAGCATGGCCGCGCTGAAGGCGGCGAACAACACGGGAATCAGGCGCACGGGCGGCGGTTACCTGGACAGTGGCGATCGGGGCGCATGCGTTTCCTGCGAGGTCAAAGCAAACAGACATGATAACCGCGCAGGCGCCCGGGCCGGACGCATGCGCGCGTCGCCTCCTTGATATCGGCCGCGCGCGCCTGATCTTGATCAGCGGGTGATGCCGCCGGCGCGGCATAATAGGCGCTTCCCGCGACACCCCTCGCGGCCCCCGATAGTGATTTGGCAGGATCGGCATGAGTGGTTTCAGTCTGAGCAGCGAACCCTTCACCCTGGAGCGTGACTGCGTGGCAGTGATGGTGCCGCAGGGCGAGAGCGTGACGCTCCCGGCCGGGCAGATCGGCTACATCACGCAGGCCCTGGGTGGCAGTTTCACCGTGTACGTCGAAGGCAACCTGTTCCGCATCGCCGGCCACGACGCCGACGCGCTGGGCAAGGAGCCGCCGCCGCCGATCGAGCTGGCCGCCGATGCCAGCGACCACGACGTGGAGAAACTGGTCTGGGAGCAGCTGCGTACCGTGTTCGATCCGGAGATCCCGATCAACGTGGTGGAACTGGGACTGGTCTATGACGTCGCGATCGACCCGGCCGGCGACGGCGCGCGCAAGGTCTACGTCAAGATGACTCTCACCGCGCCCGGTTGCGGCATGGGCGACATCCTGGTCGACGACGTGCGCACCAAGCTCGAACTGATCCCTACCGTTGCCGACGCGGACGTCGACCTGGTGTTCGACCCGCCCTGGAACCACTCGATGATGTCCGACGCGGCCAAGCTGGAGACCGGAATGCTGTAGGGGCGAGTCCGGTCGCCTGATCGTTCAGGCGCGGTTTCTCTTCACCTCGCGGGCGCGTGCGAAGCGCCGTAGAGCCCGGCAATGCCGGGCTTTTTCGTATGCGCTGCCGGGACGATCAACGTGACCCACGGCGCCGCCGTGACGCGCTCTTCGCAGGCCGCTAACACCAGCGGTCACAGTTCCCGATCATAGGAAAAATTCACCCTTGACCCTCTTGCGCGGCGCTCCGTAATGTCGACGAATCCGTTGGCGGGGAGGTTGACGGATGGTCCTGCAGTGGCGCCAGGGGGTTTCGGCGCCGCCCTCGCATGATGAGCCCGCGTACTGCCCTCTCAAGGAGGAAAAGGGGGAGAAGCAGCGCGCATCGGGATGCAGCCAGGACCGTTGGCAAAGCACAGGCGCCGTGCCCGGCACGGCCAATTCACGCATGGGGCCCACCCGGCCGCATCAGGGTCGTTCGCCCCGAATTTCACTCTTATGGAGTACCTGAAATGCCAAGCAATATCCGTCTGAAGCTTCTGGTTGCCGCCATCGGCATGGCTTGCGCCTCGACCGCCATGGCCGCGAACAGCGAGCACGTGCACGTGCAGAACCTGGGCGCGGTGCCGGCCGGCAGCCTCGCAGCCCGCCTGAACCTGGGCGCCAACATGTCGTTGGCCGCACGCAGCACCGCACACCTGCACAACGGCAGGCAGGTGGTGCGCCAGCAGCAGATGTATCGCGGCGTGCCGGTGTACGGCCGCAGCGTTGCGGTGGTGGAGGACGCGCAAGGCAACGTGTTGCGCGCCACCGGCGAAGTGATGAAGCTGCCGGCCAACCTGGCCGCACCGGTGTCGGTGACGCCGCGCCTGAGCGGCGCCCAGGCGATCGCCAAGCTGAAGGCACATGTGCACACCGCGCTGCTGGCCGGCGCCAGCATCCACAACCAGAAGGCCGACCTGTTCGTCTATCCGCAGGAAAACGGCTCGCCGCGCCTGGTGTACCGCACCTCCTACGTCGTCCTGGGCAACCATGCCAGCCGCCCCACCGCGATCATCGATGCCCACACCGGTGAAGTGATCAAGAGCTGGGAAGGCCTGACCGACGCGACCGCCACCGGCCCGGGCGGCAACCAGAAGACCGGCAAGTACTACTACGGCACCGACTACGCCGCACTGCAGGTGACTCAGTCCGGCAGCACCTGCCAGCTGAAGAACACCGACGTGGTGACTTACAACCTCAACCACGGCAGTGGCGGCGGCTCGATCGTCACCTTCACCTGCCCCAACAGCGACACCGATCCCACCAACGGCGCCTACTCGCCAGTCAACGACGCGCACCATTTCGGCGGCGTGGTCCATGACATGTATGTCGCCTACACCGGCGCGCAGCCGCTGAACATGCAGCTGCGCATGAACGTGCACTACCTCAGCAACTACGAGAACGCGTTCTGGGACGGCACCGCCATGTACTTCGGCGACGGCGCCAGCACGTTCTACCCGCTGGTCTCGCTGGATGTGACCAGCCACGAGATCAGCCACGGCTACACCGAGCAGAACTCCGGCCTGGAATACAGCGGCCAGTCCGGCGGCATGAACGAGGCCTATTCGGACATCGCCGGCGAAGCGGCCGAGTTCTACGACCGCGGCGCCGCCGACTTCCTGGTCGGCGCGGACATCTTCAAGGGCAGCGGCGCGCTGCGCTACATGTGCAACCCGCCGCAGGACGGCGGCTCGATCGACAACGCGTCCGACTACTACAACGGCCTGGACGTGCACTACTCCTCGGGCGTGTACAACAAGGCGTTCTGCCTGCTGGCCAAGACCAGCGGCTGGGACGTCAAAAAGGCCTTCCAGGTGTTTCAGCTGGCCAACAAGTCCTACTGGAACGCCAGCACCGACTTCGATGATGGCGCCTGTGGCGTGGAGTCGGCGGCCGACGACCTGGGCTACAACAAGAGCAACGTGGTCGCGGCCTTCACCGGCGTCGGCGTGACCTGCCCGGGCAGCGGTGGCGGCGGCGGTGGCGGCACCACCGCGCTGCAGAACGGCGTGCCGGTCAGCGGCGTGTCCGGTTCCTCGGGTGCCGACAACGACTTCAGCATTGCCGTGCCGGCCGGTGCCACCAACCTGGTGATGTCGATCTCCGGCGGCAGCGGCGATGCCGACCTGTACACCCGGTTCGGCTCGGCCCCGACCACCAGCAGCTACGACTGCCGCCCGTACAAGAGCGGCAACAGCGAGAGCTGCTCGGTCGCCTCGCCGCAGGCGGGCACCTACTACATCAAGGTGCACGGTTACTCGTCGTACTCCAATGTCACCGTGAAGGCGTCCTACACCACGGGCGGCGGTGGCGGTGGCGGCAGCACCGACTCGGTGGACCTGCCGACCGTGACCACTGGCAACTGGTCGACCACCTACAGCGAGACGGTGCAGGCCGGTCACCAGGTGACCTTTGCGATCTCCGGCGGTAGCGGTGACGCGGACCTGTACGTGCGGGCCGGCGCTGCGCCGACCACCAGCGCCTACAGCTGCCGTCCGTACAAGACCGGCAACAACGAGAGCTGCACCTTCACCCCGTCGACGACCACCACCTATTACATCAAGGTGCGTGCGTACCAGACGTTCTCAGGCGTGACGTTGACCGAAGACATGAACTGAGGTCGGCCTCGGGACCGTGCCTGGCAACCGGTACGGTCTGCTGGAAGCTCCAAAAAAGAACCCCGGCTTCGGCCGGGGTTCCTTGTTTGGGTCGACCGCAGTGTTCCGGCGTCGTGGGGCGCGGGTCAGCCGGTTTCCTCGAAGCGGTTTTCCGCCCGGTTCTTGCGAACCCTGGACGGATCCCACACGCGGCCGTTCATGGTGATGTAGACGCCGTCGGGCAGCGTCTGCACGGCGGCGACCGCACAGCCGATGTTGAACACCGCATCGGAGCCCTGGAAGCGCGCCGGGTTCAGCGCGCCGGTCAGCACGATCACCTTGCCCGGAATGGAGGCCAGTTCGCGCGCGGTTTCCACCATGGTGTCGGTGCCGTGCGTCACCAGCACGTGCCGGTGCGGCTGCGCCTCGATGGTCGAGCGGACCAGCGTGCGGTCCTCCGCGCCCATGTGCAGGCTGTCCTTGCGCAGGATCGGGATCACGTCGAAGGCGAACGCCACCCCGAGCTGGCCGAGGATGTCGCCGATCTGCGGCGCGCCGATCTTGTAGTCCGACTTGTCGTCGAAATAGATCTTGTCGATGGTGCCGCCGGTGGTGACGATCGTCAGGTGCTGCATGGGCCGGGCCGCGCTTGGGGAGAACGTCCATTTTAGCCGTAGTCCGAGAACTGCGCCGCCCCCTTTTCGAGCGGCCGCCCGGCTATTCCACAGGGCATGTTTCCGGCGTATGGTGACCGGTCACTTCTCGCGCGGGAAAACCGGACATGGCCGAGTTGCAGCAACGTACGCTTGATGCATTGCAAAAGAACGAGGGCTGGCTGTTGCAGGCATGGAACGTCGACCTGGCAGGCAGTGGCGCCGACCAGGATCGGCGGATGAGCGCCGAGGAGCTGGGTCAGCAGACTGCCGATTTCCTCCAGCTGCTGGTGAAGGGGGTCCGCCAGGGCGGCGGCGCCGGCATCACTGACGAGGCTTGGGCCGCTGCGCGCGGCTTCCTGGAGAAGCTCTCGCGAAGCCGCGCGCTGCAGGGGTTCGAATCCCAGCACACGGCCAATTTCATCTTTTCGCTCAAGCGGCCACTGTTTACGCTTCTGCAGCGAGACCTGAGCGACGATCCGCGATTGCTCGCGGAGCAGCTATGGGCGATCTCCGAGATCCTGGACATGCTCGGGCTCTTCACGGTGGCGAGTTTCCAGAAGTCGCGCGAGGAAGTGATCCGGCGGCAACAGGAAGAACTGCTGGAGCTTTCGACCCCGGTAGTCAAGCTGTGGGACGGCGTGCTCGCCCTGCCGATGATCGGTACGCTCGACTCGCAGCGAACCCAGGTGGTGATGGAATCGCTGCTGGAACGCATCGTGGAGACCGGTTCCGAGATCGCCATCATCGACATTACCGGCGTTCCCACGGTCGACACGCTGGTTGCCCAGCATCTGTTGAAGACGGTCACGGCGATCCGCCTGATGGGCGCCGATTGCATCATCAGCGGCGTGCGTCCTCAGATCGCACAAACGATCGTCCACCTTGGGCTGGACCTGCAGGGTATCGTTACCAAGGCCAATCTTGCCGATGCCCTGGCACTGGCACTGAAGCGTACCGGCCTGAGCGTGGTGAAGGCCTGACCCCATGGAACGCATCCCGATCCTGCGCATGGGCGAGTTCCTGCTCGTGACGATCCAAGTGGACATGCACGACCAGCTCGCACTCACTCTGCAGGAAGACCTGGGCGAACGGATCAGTGCGACGTCCGCCCGCGGTGTCCTGATTGACATCTCGGCGCTGGATATCGTCGATTCGTTCACCGGCCGGATGATAGGAACCATTTCGGCGCAGTCGCGCATCATGGATGCGCACACGGTGCTGGTGGGCATGCAGCCGGAGGTGGCCATAACCCTGGTGGAGCTCGGCCTGACCCTGCCCGGCGTGAGTACGGCGCTGGATGTCGAGCGCGGCATGAAGCTGTTGAGTGCACGAGTGGCGAATGCATGAGCGTACGCAATCAGGGCATCGTGCCGATCCGCGTGGAACAGGACGTGGTGCTGGCCCGCCAGGCAGTGCGCAAACTGGCCCAGGAGTGCGGTCTGCGGCTTGTCGACCAGACCAAGCTGATCACCGCGGCGAGCGAATTGGCCCGCAACGCCGTCATCTACGGTGGTGGCGGCGACATGGATTGGCAGATCCTCGATGAAGAAGGGCGCAGCGGCCTGCGATTGACTTTTCGGGATGAAGGGCCGGGCATAGGCGATATACGCCAGGCGATGACCGACGGGTGGAGTTCGGGCACCGGGCTGGGACTCGGCCTGAGTGGCGCCAAGCGCCTGGTCAGCGAGTTCGAGCTGGACAGCGCGCCGGGCAAGGGCACCCGCGTCAGCATCGCTCGATGGACGTAAGCCTCACCGGCGCGCTCACCAAGGTACTGTTGCTGGATGATGCCAGCCAGGTCGGGCACGCACGGCGTACGGCACAGCAATGGGCGCAGCAGATCGGCTTCGATGAAACCGACGCCGGTCGCGCAGCACTAGTGGCGACCGAGCTTGCCAGCAACGTGCTCAAGCATGCCGGCCGCGGCGTCTTGCACCAGCGCACCGTGGCCGGACGCCGGGCGCAAGGGCTGGAGATTCTCGCCATCGACCGCGGCCCGGGCTTTGACCTTTCCCACTGCATGGTCGATGGCTATTCGAGCCGGGGCACCCAGGGCATCGGCCTGGGAGCACTGGCGCGCCAGGCGCAGGTGTTCGACGCCTACGCCGATCACCGTGGTTCGATCGTGCTGGCGCGGCTTTACCCGCGCCTGGATGCCCGCGGGCAGGACTACCGTTTCGGTATCAGCCACCATGCGATCCACGGCGAGGCCGTGTGCGGTGATGCCTGGCGCCTGGCGGTCGATGGACAACGCCTGAGCGCGCTGGTGATCGACGGACTGGGGCATGGTCCGCAGGCGGCCCTGGCAGCCGACGCCGGGGCGCAGGCCTTCGCTGCGTCCCCTTTCGAGGCACCCGAACGCCTGCTCGAAACGGCACACCAGCAGATGGCTGGCAGCCGCGGCGGCGCCCTGGCCGTCGCCCGTTTCGACGGACAGGATGTGCTCCAGTTCCTGGGTATCGGCAATATCTCCGCGAGTCTGGTCAGGGCCGAAGGATCCCGCGGCCTGGCTTCGCACCCGGGCATCGTTGGCGGTCAGTACCGCAAGGCGCAGGTCTTCGAGTACCCGGGGGCGGCGGGCCAGTTGCTGGTGATGCACAGTGACGGACTTCAATCACGCTGGCGTCTGGGCGATTATCCCGGGCTGTGGAACCGCCATCCGGCGGTCGTGGCGGCGCTGCTGCACCGGGATTTCTGCCGCGGTCGGGACGACACGACCGTGTTGGTCATTGCATTGGAGGCCCAACGTGGCTGAGTTCCCCTCCATCAACGGTGACGACGCTGCCGAGCTTGCGCGGTTGCGCGCGGACGCGGCCGCGCTGCGCGCCGAACTGGACGAGACCAACCAGGGGGTGCTGGCGCTGTACGCCGAGCTGGACACCCAGGCCGAGGAACTGCGCCAGGTCTCGGATCTCAAGAGCCGTTTCCTTTCCTACATGAGCCATGAGTTCCGCACGCCGCTGGGCGCGATCCTGAGCATCGTGCGCCTGCTTGGCGACGAGCTGGACGGGCCACTCAACGAGGAGCAGCACAAGCAGGTGCGATTCGTGCAGTCCGCGGCAAGCGAATTGAGCTCGATGGTGGATGACCTGCTGGACCTGGCCAAGGTCGAGGCGGGGCGCATCACCATCGCGCCTGCATGGTTCGACATGGTCGACCTGTTCGCCGCGTTGCGCGGCATGTTCCGCCCGATCGCGGGTAGTTCGGCGGTCGACCTGGTGTTCGAGGAGCCGAAGGATATTCCCAGGCTTTACACCGACGACAAGAAACTGGCGCAGATATTGCGCAACTTCATCTCCAATGCGCTGAAGTTCACCTTGCAGGGCGAGGTCCGGGTCAGCGCCCGGGTGGAAAGTGAGTCCGAGGTACGGTTCTCGGTCAGGGACAGCGGCATCGGCATTCCCGAGGAGATGCACGCCAAGCTCTTCGAGGACTTCGCGCAGGTCCATTCCCCGCTACAGCAGCGCTTGCGCGGGACGGGGCTGGGGTTGGCTCTGTGCAAGCGCTTCGGCCATCTGCTGGGCGGGCGGGTCGGGCTGGAAAGCAGTCCCGGGCAGGGCTCGGTGTTCTACGTGATCATTCCAGCTGTCCTGCCAGGGGAGCCCGCCGATGGCGCATGAGATCCGATTGCTGGTGGTCGACGACAACATCGCCACCCGCTATGCCGTCAAGCGCACGCTGGAACACCGCGGCTGCTTCGTGCTCGAGGCGGGTACCGGTACCGAAGGGCTGGCCCTGTTGCGGGAGTATGCGCTCGATGCGCTGATCCTGGACGTCAACCTGCCCGATGCCAACGGCTTCGACATCGTCCGGCAACTGCGCCAGGAGCCGGAAACGGTCACGCTTCCGATCGTGCATGTATCGGCAACGTCCACCGCGACGGGCGACCTGGTCACCGGACTCAACGCAGGAGCCGATGCGTACCTGACCCATCCGGTCGACCCCGACGTTCTGCTGGCTACCTTGCGTACCCTGCTGCGCGTGCGCGATACCGAGCGCGAGTTGCATGATGCCGAGGCGCGCTTCCGCGAGATATTCGCCCACGTGGCTGCACCGATCGCGGTGATCGACGCCGCGCTCGACCTTCACGAGAGCAACGCCGCGTTTGCCCGCCTGTTGCCGGGAACCGGTCGTCTGGCCGAGTGCCTGGCCGGCGGGCAACAGCAGGCGCTCGAGGAGCTGCGCTCGAAGCTCCTTGCGGGGGAGCGCTGGCAAGGCTCCTTGTCCTTGCATGCCGGCACCGGGCGGCGCGAAACCGTGTGGCGCGTGGTGCCCTATCGCACGCCGGGCTTGGGTCTGCTGTTCGTGGAGGACGTCACCGACCAGCGCGAGCGCGAGCGCCGGCAGCAGGAGAAGCTGTCCGACGCCACCGCCAGGCTCGCTCGCGAGAGAGAAGAGCACGCGCACACCGAGGCGCAATTGCGCCAGGCACAGAAGATGGATGCGCTCGGCCGCCTCACCGGCGGTATCGCACACGATTTCAACAATCTCCTGACCGGCATCATCACCGGCATCGAACTGATCAACCGCCGCGTGGAAGAAGGCCGCCTCGACATCCAGCGCTTTTCCGGCATCGCGCTCGAGTCGGCGCAACGTGCGGCTGCGCTCACCCACCGCCTGCTCGCCTTCGCCCGCCAGCAGCCGCTGGATGCGCGGCCGGTCGACGTCAATGAGAGCATCCGGTCGCTCGGGGAACTGCTCACACGCACCATGGGCGAGCGGATCGCGCTGCAATTCAACCTCGCCAACGGTCCGATGATCGCGCGCATCGATGCCAGCCAGCTCGAGAATGCAGTGCTCAATCTGGTCATCAACGCGCGCGATGCGATCAATGGCGACGGTTCGGTGTGCGTGAGCACCGCCAGAGTGCAGGCCGCGGGCAGCACCGGACTGGCCGATGGCGACTACATCGCATTGGCCGTGAGCGACAACGGTTGCGGCATCCCCTCTGAAGTGCTGGAGCGGGTGTTCGAGCCGTTCTTCACCACCAAGCCGACCGGCAAGGGCACTGGGCTCGGCCTGTCGATGATCTACGGTTTCGCGCGGCAGTCGGGCGGCGACGTGCGGATCACGAGCATCGAAGGCGAGGGTACGGAAGTGACCCTGCTGGTACCGGCCGACCGGGGCGACGCCCCGGCGGCGATTGAACTGCCTCGGTCGCTGGAACAGGGACGCGGGGAACACGTGCTGCTGGTCGAGGATATGCCGGCGGTTCGACTGCTGGTCAGCGACCTGCTTGCCGAGGCGGGCTACCGTTGTACCCGCGCGGCCGATATCGAGTCCGCCCTGCGCGCCCTGCGCAGCGATGAACCCATCGACCTGCTCATCACCGACGTCGGCTTGCCTGGCATGAATGGGCGCGACCTGGCCGAAATGGCCCGTGGCTGGCGTCCCGACCTGCCGGTTCTGTTCGTTACCGGGTATGCGGAGAACGCGGTGGCACGCGAGGAATTCCTCGACGAGGGCATGGACATGCTGGCCAAGCCGTTCGAGATCGATCGCCTGCTGGGCAAGGTGCGGTCGATGCTCGGTCGCTGAAGCCGCCTTCGCCTTCGCCCTCGCTTGCGGTCACGTGGCAGCCAGCCGGGCTGTCACAAAAGCAAGCGGGTGTCGGCCACGGCCGTCACCGCCAGGCGCTCCAGCCCGTGCGCCGTGAAACGCCTCAACGCCGCCCCCGGGCGCATGTCGCCACGCTCGCGGGCGAAGGTGGACTGACGCGCGAGCAGCGCGGCCGCCGCGCAGCGGGCGAGGGTGATCGCCAGGCCGCGAGCGGAGGCTTCCAGGTCCGCGCGCTCGCCGCCGAGCGCCTGGAGCTGCGCAGACGCGGCATCGAGCGCTGCATGGATGGGGGCCACCGCCTCGGGCTCGTGGCTGCCGTTCACCCAGCCTTCGATCGCCGTGCGCAGCGCCGGCAGGCCCTCGGCGAGCGCGCGCAGGCTGTCCAGCGCCAGCACGTTGGTGGTGCCTTCCCAGATCGCATAGACCTGCGCGTCGCGCAGCAGTTGCGGCAGGCCGGTGTCCTCGATGTAGCCGGCGCCGCCGAAACACTCCAGCGCCTCCGAACAGAGCGCCACCGCGGCCTTGGCGGTCCACAGCTTGGCCAGCGGCGTGAGCAGGCGCAGCAGCGCCGCTTCGTGGGGCGCCGCCCGGCCCTGTTCGACGCGCCCGAGCAGCTGCACCACTTCGAACGCCAGCGCGAAGGCGCCCTCGAACTGCGCGCGCAGGTCGGCCAGCGTCTGCGCGTGCAGCGGTTGCTCGATCAATGGGCGGCCGAAGGCCTCGCGCCGTGCCGCGTAGTCGCAGGCCAGCGCCAGCGCGCGGGCCATGCTGGCCACGGCGCAAACCGCGTTCCAGGTGCGGGTGACGTTGAGCATCGGCGCGACCTGGCGCACCCCGTGGGCAAGCTCGCCCAGCGGCCAGGCGGGCAGGCCGTCGAGATGGATTTCGGCGGTGGGCAGTTCGCGCGTGCCGAGTTTGTCCTTCAGGCGGTCGATGACCAGTTCGGGCTTGCGCGCCGGTCCGTCCATCGTCTCGACATAGAACAACGCCAGTGCCCCGGTACCGTCGCCCGCGCCTTCGGGACGCGCCAGCGCGAGCGCCGCCTCGCCCACCACCGCCGAACTGAACCACTTGCGGCCATGCAGGCGCCATTGGCCGGTGGCGTCCTGGCGTGCCACGGTGCCGGTACGGCCAACGTCCGAGCCACCGGCCGTCTCGGTCATCCACTGGCCGCTCAGCCAGAACGTGGCCGCGTCGCGGCTCAGGAAATGCGGCAGCGCGCGTTCGATCAACGCCTGGTTGCCGGAGGCCTTCAGCGCCGCCACCGCGCCATCGGTCATCGCCAGTGGACAGGTGTAGAACTCGCTGGCCAGGTGGTAGAGGTAGACCCGCGCGAATTGCTCCAGTCGTGCCAGCTCGTGCGGCTCGTGGCCGGCGGCGAGGATGGCGTGCCGGGTGGTCAGCTGCGGACCTTCCTGCCAGGCCGTGGTCAGTTCGATGCGATCCACTCGCTGGCCCCAGGCATCCCACTGCGTGAGTACCGGCGTGCGTGGCGTGCTGCGGCGGGCGCGCTCCCAGGCCAGTTGCGCGTAGTCGCCCAGCGCGTCCAGGTCGGCGTCGAGCGCGGACCGCCGATCGGGCGGGACGGCCCGGTCGAGCAGCGCCAGCAGCGTGCGGTCGTTGCGGTAGGGATGGACCAGTTGCGGCGCGGTCTGCAGGAAATCCATGGCGCGCTCCGGTGTGGCGATACGCGCGATTATAGAGAGCGTGCCACGGAGGGCATGTCGAGATGCCTTGTCGGCGCAAGAGGCTCTTGTCGAGCGCACCCTGTGCGCGACCGTGAGGACATGGGCGGGAGCGATGTCCGTGTGTGTGCGCTGCGCGCCGGGTCTCGGCGATCTGGGCGATGGCGGTCGCGCACAGGGTGCGCTCCTACGGGTATTACGGCGCTTCCTGGCTCACGTCCGACTGAGTGAAGGCGCCGTGGACCTCAGCCTCGCGGTTTGCGCTTGACCCCCGCCCCCAGCGCCATGATCAACAGCAGCGTCAATCCGATCTCGGCCAGCGCCAGCCACTTCTGTTCGGGCGCGCTCCACGCCTCGGCCACGCCGTGGCAGAAGTAGAACAGGCTGAGGATGCCCACCCACAGCAGCGCGCGGCGCAGATCCGGCAAGGCGGTCAGGGGCAGCAGCAGCGGCACCACGGTGGTCGCCAGCACCAGCCAGACCGGCATGTGCTCGGGCTGCGCCAGCCAGCCATGCCAGGCCAGTTGCAACGCGATCAGCGCGAACCAGGCGATCCGGCCGGCGCGGTAGGGAAGCGGCACCGGCGCGCTCATGCCTGGACTGCCAGCTTGCGCGCGGTCTCGGCGAGCCGCCGGCCAAGCGCTCGCGCCAGTTCCCGCTCGTGCTCGCTGATCGCGTTGTCGCCCCTGGCGCCGGCGACGTGGCTTGCGCCATAGGGCGTGCCGCCGCTGCCGGTCGCGGTCAGCGCCGGCTCGGTATAGGGGATCCCCACCAGCACCATGCCGTGGTGCAGCAGCGGCAGCGCCATCGTCAGCAGGGTCGATTCCTGCCCGCCGTGCATCGTGCTGGTGGAGGTGAACAGCGCCGCCGGCTTGCCGGCCAGCGTGCCGCTGGCCCACTCGGCGCCGGTAGTGTCCAGGAAATGCTTCAGCGGCGCGGCCATGTTGCCGAAGCGGGTCGGGCTGCCCAGCGCCAGGCCGGCGCATTCGGCCAGGTCCTGCCGGCTGACGTAGGGGGCGCCATCCTCGGGTACCGGCGGCTGCGCTACTTCGGTCACCGGCGCCACCGGCGGCACCTGGCGCAGGCGCGCTTGCAGCCCGGCCTCCTCCACGCCGCGCGCGATCAGCCGGGCCAACTGCGCGGTGTGCCCGCTGCGGCTGTAGTACAGGACCAGGATGGCGTGTTGGACAGGTTCCGGAGTCATGGGGGCCTTGGCTGTGTTGGGCGTTCACCGGCGATCGGGTAGTGTAGCGGCCGCCTTCCGCTTGATGGTGTCGCCCATGGCCTGGCGTTTCGATCGCGACCGCGCGCTCAGTTTCAGCCGCTTCATCTGGCAGCGGTTCATCGACGACAAGTGCTTCGAGACCGCCGGCGCGTTGTCCTACACGACATTGGTATCGCTGGTCCCGCTGATGGTGGCGGTGGTCGCGATGCTGTCGGTGTTTCCGGTGTTCCAGGGCGCACGCGACGTGCTGCTGGATTTCGTGTTCCAGAACTTCCTGCCCTCCACCGTGGCCAAGGTGCAGAACACGCTGCAGACCTTTGCCGCCAACGCCAGCCAGCTGACCGGCATCAGCATCCTGGTGATGCTGTTCAGCGCGCTGTCGATGATGATCAGCATCGAGGATCGCCTGAACCGCATCTTCCGCGTGCATCAGCCGCGCGGCTGGGGTTCGCGGTTGCTGCTGTACTGGGCAGCGCTCACGCTGGGGCCGATCCTGGCGGTCGGCGGCATCGCGGTGACCTCGTACGTCACGGCGATGCCGCTGCTGGCCGGCGCCTACGCTCAACTGGGCCTGGGCCAGCGCCTGCTCGGCGTGCTGCCTTTCGTGGTGACCTTCGTCACCCTGTGGCTGATGTACGCGGCGATCCCCAACTGCAAGGTGCGCCGCAGCGACGCGGCGATCGGCGCGCTGCTGGGCGCGGTGCTGTTCGAGATCGCCCGCTGGGCGTTCACGCTGTTCGTCAGCAACGCCCAGACCTATCAGCAGATCTACGGCGTGCTGGCGACCATTCCGATCTTCCTGCTGTGGATCTACCTGTCGTGGGTGATCGCGATCCTCGGCGTCTCGGTGACCGCCTCCCTGTCGGCCTACGAGTACCACGCGCCGGCCCAGACGCTGCCGGAAGGCGCCGAATTCCTCGGCCTGATGGTGGTGCTGCGCCACTTCGTCGAGGCGCAGCGGCAGGGCGACAGCGTGGACCCCGCGACGATCCGCCTGCAGGAGCCTTACCTGCGCAGCGCCAGCATCGCCACCTACTTCGAGGATCTGCAGCGCGCCGATCTGGTCCAGCGCGGCGAAGCCGGCGGCTGGCTGCTCAGCCGCAGCCTCGACAGCACCGACCTGCTGCGGGTATATCGTCACACCAGTTATCGCCTGCCGCTGCGTCCGGCGCAGGAAGCGCAGGCGCTGGGCATCGCGCTGCCGCCCGCACTGATCGACCTGCTCGCCGAGGTGGCGCGCATGCTCGATGAAACCCTGGGCACGCGGCTGGACAGGACATTCCCCGCGTCCCCATCCGAACCCGAGAACGCTCCCGTATGAAGATTCCTTCGTTCATGCTCGCCGCCTGCCTGCTGGCCGCCACGGTTCCCGCGCACGCGGCGATGCCCGCGCAACCGACGCTGAAGGTGACCACCCTCGACGGCAAGCCGTTCGACCTGTCGGCGCAGCGCGGGCATTGGGTCATCGTCAATTTCTGGGCGACCTGGTGCGTGCCCTGCATCAAGGAAATGCCCGACATCTCGCAGTTCGTCACCAGCCACGCCGACGTGCGCGCGATCGGCCTGGCCTACGAGGACAGCGACAAGGCCGACATCCAGGCGTTCCTGGCCAAGCATCCGGTCAGTTATCCGATCGCCCAGGTCACGCTGGACAGCGCGCCGAAGGATTTCGATCAGCCGCGCGGCCTGCCTACCACCTACCTGATCGGCCCCGATGGCCGCGTGGCCAAGCGCTTCGTCGGCCCCGTGACCGGCCAGTCGCTGGGCGCCGCGATGGGCTTGTGACATGGCTGCCGCGCGCTTCCTCGTCAGCGGCGTGGTGCAGGGCGTGTTTTTCCGCGCCAGCACCCGCGAACAGGCGCAACGCCTGGGCTTGACCGGCCACGCGCGCAACCTGGCCGACGGCCGCGTCGAAGTGATCGCGCACGGCGCGCCCGCAGCGCTCGACGCGCTGGAGCAGTGGTTGTGGCAGGGGCCGCCGGCGGCGCAAGTGGCCGCCGTGCAACGTGGCGTCGTCGAGGGCGAGGCTCCCGGCGGTTTCAGTACCGGCTGAGCGGCGCGGTTCTGGTCCCGACCGCGATCGGCCCGCTCGCCGCCGCCATCCGTAGGGTGGGCTTCAGCCCACCACTGCCCGGTGCATCGGAAGAGCGGTGGGCTGATGCCCACCCTACGGTTCTGGCGCTCGACGCCTGCAACCTGCTCGACGGCCGCGTCGAAGGCGAGGCTCCCGGCGGTTTCAGTACCGGCCAAGCGACGCGCGCCGCGCCGGCGGCGAGGTTTCGGTCCCGACCGCGATCAGGCCGCTCGCCGCCAGCAGCAGCAACACGGCGATCGTGCTTTGCACGTCCCACGCCAGCGCGCGCGTCGGCACCATCCACGCTGCCGCAGCGGCAGCGGCGATCGCCAGCGTCATCGTGGCTGCGAGAATCGCGCGTCGCCGCTGCGCGCGGTACCGGATGCGCCCGATCACCCGTTCCGTAAAGCCGTCATCCGGCATCGGATCGGCGTGCGCGCAGAAGAGGGACTTGAAGTCTTCGTGGTCGTTCATGGCGTTGCCTTGTCGAGCCTGCCGAGGCGCTGCAATTTGGCGCGCCCCCGACGGATGAGCGATTTGACGGTGCCCAGCGGCAGTCCCATCGCATCGGCGACCTCGGGATGGCTGAGATCGTGGCGGTAATGCAGCAGCAGGGCCGCGCGTTCGTCCTCGCGCAACGCTCCGAGCAGCTGGTCCAGGCTGAGCTCGCCGATCACGTCCGTGCCCGGATCCACCGGCTCGGGCACCTGGTACAGCACCGGCCGCCTGGCACGTTCGCGCTGCTGGGTGATGAACGCCTGCCAGGCAATGCGGAACAGCCAGCTCAGCAGGCGCCCGCGTCCCTGGAATCCGGACAGGTGGCGATAGGCGCGCAGGAACGTTTCCTGGGCCAGGTCTTCCACGCGTTCGGTGTCGTTGCGCGTGAGCCGGGCCAGGAAGCTACGCACCGCGGATTGGTGGCGCCGCACTAATTGCGCGAATGCATGGTGGTCGTCGCGCAGTACCACCTGCCGGATCCATGCGGCCTCCTGTGCTTCATCGTCCATGCTCATCGAGCTTCCACAGCAGCAGGCAGGCCAGTCCCAGGGCCGCCGGGAGGAATCCAAGCACCCACGCCTTGCCGCCCACGAAAAAGGTGACGGCCGACCAGGACAGCCCCACCGCGAGCAGCAACAAGCCGCGGCGCAGATCCCGGCTTGCCGGGTGCGGCAGCCCGGCCAGGGCCGGCCATTGTTCGCTGCCCACGCCCCGGTCGATCAGCCGCTGCAGCGTGCGCTGCTGTTCGATCTTCAGGCGTGCGAACGCCAGCACGATGCTGGCCAAGACCAGCGACAGGCCGAAAATCCCGGCGATGGCGATGACTGTGTTTTGCATGGGAGCTCCTAGGGCGTGGGGCCGAAGCGGCGGTAGCTGACGCGGGGCAGGTCGACTGTCGACGGGAAGGCGTCCGTCTTTCCCGACAGGAAGGCGCGCATCCGTGCCCACATCGGCGGCCAGTGCGCGTAGAGGTTGTAGAGCGCACCATGGGTGCCGCCAACCACCTCGACCAGGCGCGCATTGGGCAGGGTCGCGGCCACCTCCCGGGCGTTTTCCAGCGGCGTGGAGGTGTCCCACGTGCCCTGGAAGATCACCACGGGCACGCGCGCGTGGACCGGGCCGCGGTCGCGGGTGCCCGGGTCGATCGGCCAGACATCGCACAGGTCGGCGTATTCCCGGTTGACGTCGCCAAGCAGGCGGCGTGCGGCTGAGGCGTCGTAGCGCTGACGCCGTGACGGGGTGATGCCGGCCGAGCAATCCATCGTGTAGTGCATGGGGTCCTGCAGGCGCAGCGAGCGATGGGCCAGGATGAAGCGGGCGACCTGCCTATAGTCGCCATGGTCCATGGCAATGATCCAGTCGGGCCAGGCGTTCGGGCGGCTGCGCCGACCGGCGTCGTGGCGCAGCATCAGCCGCACCCAGCCGTCATCGACCACCACTGGCACGGGGCCGCGCGGGCCGGGCAGGGCGACGATTGCCGGGTGCGCATGCAGGCGATCGAGCGTGCGCTGCAGCGAGGCCAGCAGGCCGCCTTCGGGAATGTCGGGTGCAAGCGCGGGCGACTGCTGCGCATGGCGCGCGATGCGGCCGAGTGCGGCGAGCACGCCGGCGGGGTCGTCCCAGGTCTGGTCGGGGCCTTCCACGCCGTAGAGCGCCACGCGGTCGACCCTGTTCGCATGCCTGCGCAGGTAAGCCAACGCCAAGTGCGATCCGTAACTGCCGCCGACCAGGCTGATGCGCTCGTAGCCGAGCGCCTTGCGCAGGTCATCCAGGTCTTCGGCGTTTTCCTGCGTGTTGTACGCGGCCAGGTCGGCGCCCGCGGCAAGCCAATGGTCCCGGCACGTCCGGGCCATGCGCCGCAGGCTGCTGCGTATGCCCCCCAGGTCCAGCGGACGGTCGACGCGCAGTGGTGTGCTCTGCGGGCAATGCATGGCCGGCAGCGCGTGGCCCCCACCGCGCTGGTCGAACAACACGACGTCGGCGATGGAACGGTAGAACATCACCTCGCGGAAGTTTTCCGCGTGCTCGACCAGGTCGAGCCAGGACGAGCCCGGACCGCCCGCGAGCAGGAAGATCGGTGCGGCCGGGTGCGGCGAGGTCGATTTCAACCGGTACCAGGGAAGAGTGACCTGCCGGCGGGAAGCACGCGCCCGGCTTTCCGGCACGAGCAGCCGCCCGGCCTCCACCACGGCGGTCCGGCCGTCGTCGGCGCGGATCTGCTTTGTCCAATGGTGCGGCGCAGCTGCCGCGACACACGCCAGCGCCGACCAGGCGAGGAACCCGAACAGGTACTTCATGTGCGTCGTCCTTCAGGGAGTGCTTTCCCTACAGAACGGCGGGCGGCGCGGTTCGGATTCAATGGCGCGAGGAGCCCTTCGTAGGGTGGGCTTCAGCCCACATCGCCCGGTGCATCGGAGGAACGGTGGGCTGAAGCCCACCCTACGGTTTTCGCGCTGTCGCGGGCCTTAGAAATCCAGGTCGATCGGCGGGCGGCCGATGCGGTGGCGGGTGCCGATGGTCTGCGCCGCACGGTGGAAATCGGCGGCG
Organism: Frateuria hangzhouensis; assembly: GCF_026410505.1. Lineage (GTDB taxonomy): Bacteria > Pseudomonadota > Gammaproteobacteria > Xanthomonadales > Rhodanobacteraceae > Frateuria_A > Frateuria_A hangzhouensis. The sequence goes on along the minus strand of NZ_JAPMIU010000006.1, from coordinate 204,571 downwards.
AAGCCGGCCATGTCGAACACGGGCGACTGCGTGCGCAGGTGGGCCAGCTGTGCGCGGATGGTGTCCAGCGCGGCCGGGTCGCGACCCAGTTGCACGGCCCTGGCCACGAAGGCATCGGTGTCTTCGGGAACGAGTTCGGGCAGATGGGCGTGGTGGAGCAGGCTGGCGGCGACGCGGCCGGCAAACGTGTCACCGGCGCAGGTCAGTAGCGGGCAACCGGCCCATAGCGTGTCGGCGGCGGTGGTGCCGGCCCCGCAGGGCAGGGTGTCCAGCACCAGGTCGGCCAGCGCGTAGCACGCCAGTTCGTCGGCGCGCGGCAGCGGCGGCAGGAAGACCAGCCGGTCCGGCGACACATCCTGTCCCAGGGCGACGGAGCGCAGGCGTTCGTCGGCGCCGTCCGGTCCGGCGTGCAGCCACAGCACGCTGCCAGGCACCTCGCGCAGGATCAGCATGAATCGAGCGAACGCCTGCGGGCCGATGTGGCCGACGTCGTTGAAGCAGGCGAACACGGTTCCCGTGGCGGGCAGGCCGCAGGCCTCGCGCCCGGGTGGCGGTGCCGTCATGCGGTCCGTATCGACCGGCATGAAGCAGCGCGGCAGGCGCAATACCTTCTCGCTGTAGTCGGCGCGATGCGCCGGCGGCAGTACCACGGTGTCGGCCAGGATGTAGTCGATCCACGGTGCGCCGGCGGTGCCCGGAAAGGCCAGCCAGTTGACCTGCAGCGGCGCGGGGCGCAGCGCGAGCAGGTCGGCGTTGGTGCGTTCGCCGTAACCGGTGAGGTCGAACAGCACCTCGATGCCGAGCGCATGGATGCGTTCGGCGGCGAGGGTGGTCGGCAACGCGTCGATGGCATGCAACGGCGCCGCGGCAGCCAGGCGCCGGCGGATCGGGCCGCCATCGTCGGGGGTGGTGGCGAACAGGTGCAGCTCCAGCCCGTCCAGCTCGGCGAGCGCGGTGAGCATGCCGGCCACCGCGCGGCCGATCGGATGCTCGCCGAAGCCGTCGCCCACCAGCCCCACCCGGATGGGCGCATCGGGCGCCGGCCGCTGCGGGGCGAACGCCAGCTTTTCCCGCACCGGCGCCATGTGTTGTTCGATGGGACGGGTGAAGGTCTCGGCCGCCTTGCGTTGCAACGCGCGGTCGAAAGGTTCGGGCAGCAGGGCGAACGGCACGATGCCGTGCTGGCCGGCTTCCACCGCTTCGTGCAAGCGGGAGGTGAGCGCTTCCTGCTCGCGCCAGTCGGCCAGCCGGCGGCGTGTGTGAGCCAGCCGGCTGAGCGCGGAGCCGGCATGCGGCGCGTGCTGCAGCGCGCGTGCGTAGCCCGCCGCCGCTTCGGCCAGCTCGCCGCTTTCCTCCAGCATGCGGGCCGCCTGGAAGGCATGGCGCGGCTCGCCCGGCGCCAGCCGTTCGGCATCCAGCCAGGCACGTGCGGCGTCGGCGGCGCGGCCCTGCGCGTGCAGCACGTGGCCCAGCAGGGCGTGGGCGGCATCCAGGCGCGGCGCCAGCTCGAGGGCCTGCTGCACGTGTGTCAGCGCCCGCGTGGTGTCGCCCAGTTCCAGCTCCGCCTCCGCCAGGTTCAGGTGCAGGCCGGGGTGCCGTGGTGCCGCGCGCAAGGCCTGGATAACGGTGTCGCGGGCCTGGGCGTGGCGACCGGCGACCATCAGCGCCACGCCCAGCGCCTGCAGCACGAGCGGATGACCGGGCGCGCGCCCGAGCACGGCCTGCAGGCGCTCGATGGCGAGTTCGGGACGGCCGTCTTCCAGCGCCAGGTTGGCCAGGTTGCACTGCACCTCGATGCTGTCGGGGGCCAGTTCCGCGGCGCGGTGCAGAGCGGTCAGCGCGTCCCGGCGGCGTCCCAGCTGCAGCAACGCGATGCCGTGCAGCCTCGCCAGTTCGGCCGATAGCGGAAAGTCCCGGCGCGAACGCGCGGCCAGGCCTTCCGCTCCGTGGCTGTCGCCCTGGCGCAACTGGTGCGCCAGCCGTTGCAGCAGGGCCTCCAGTTCGGCGCGCGCGTCGACGCTCATGAGGCCAGGTTCTTCAGCTCGTCCGCCTGGTGTTCGCGGGTGAGCGTGTCGACCAGTTCGTCCAGGTCGCCGGCGATGACCTCGGGCAGGCGGTACAGCGTTAGGTTGACGCGGTGGTCGGTGATGCGTCCCTGCGGGAAGTTGTAGGTACGGATGCGCTGGCTGCGGTCGCCCGAGCCGACCTGCAGGCGGCGCTCCTGCGCCTGCGCGGCGGCCTGTTTGCTTTGCGCCTCGTCAAGCAGGCGCGCCTTCAGCAGCGACAATGCGCGGGCACGGTTCTTGTGCTGGCTGCGCTCGTCCTGGCACTCGACCACGATGCCGGAGGGCAGATGCGTGATGCGGATGGCCGAATCGGTCTTGTTGACGTGCTGGCCGCCCGCGCCGGAGGCACGGAAGGTATCGGTCTTGAGGTCCGCCGGATTGATCTGGATCTCTTCGATCTCGTCCATCTCCGGCAGGATCGCCACGGTGGCGGCCGAGGTGTGGATGCGTCCCTGCGACTCGGTTTCCGGCACGCGTTGCACACGATGCGTGCCCGATTCGAACTTCAACCGGGAGTAGGCGCCCTTGCCCTCGATGCGCGCCACGATTTCCTTGTAGCCGCCGTGTTCGCCGGCGTTCTCGCTGAGCACTTCGACGTGCCAGCGGCGGCGCTCGGCGTAGCGGGCGTACATGCGGAACAGGTCGCCGGCGAACAGCGCGGCCTCGTCGCCGCCGGTGCCGGCGCGCACTTCCAGGAACAGGTTCGCCTCGTCGCGCGGATCTTTCGGCAACAGCAGGATCTGCAGCTCGCCGTCCAGTTCGAGCAGGCGCGCTTCCAGCCGCTCGACGTCGTCGGCCGCCATCTCGCGCAGTTCCGGGTCGGCCAGCATGGCGCGCGTCCCGGCCAGCTCCCGCTCGGCCTGGTCGTGGTCGCGCAAGGCGGCGGCGACCGGCTCGATCTGGGCGTATTCGCGTGACAGCTCGCGAAAGCGGTTGGCGTCGGCAAGCACGTCCGGCTGGGCGAGCAGCAGGCCGATCTCCTCATGGCGTTCGGCCAGGGTTTCGAGTTTGCGGCGGATCGATGGGGTCATGCCGGATGCGTGTTCCTGGGGAGTAGGAGCGCACCGACGTGCGCGACCGAGAAGGCGATTATCGCCGGTCGTGCACGCCGCGCGCTGCTACGGGTTGTCGGTCGGCTCCTCGTCCGCCCCGTACAACCGTCCGGCCGCATGCAGCAGGTCCAGGTCGCCGTTCAGCGCCGCCTCGCGCAGGCGCGCGCTGGGATGGTGCAGAAGCTTGTTGGTGAGCGTGTTGGCGAGGAAGGCCAGTGCCTCGTCGGGCGACTTGCCCCGGGCCAGCATGGCTTGCGCCTTGAGCAGCACCTCGTCGCGATAGCGCTCGGCATGCTGGCGCAGGTCGATCGCCGGGTTGCGCAGGGTGAGCGCGCGGCGCCAGGCCATGTAGCGGTCCACCTGCAGGTCGATGATGGTTTCGGCCTCGCGCGCCGCGGCCTCGCGCGAACGGCGGTTGCTGTCGATTACCTGTTGCAGGTCGTCGATGCCATACAAATAGACGTCCTCCAGCGCGGCCACGTCCGGGTCGATGTCGCGCGGCACGGCGATGTCGACCATGAACACCGGCTTGCGCTTCCGCGCGGCGACGGCCTGTTCGACCATCGCGCGGGTCACCACCGGCACTCGCGCGGCGGTGGAGGAAATGACGATGTCGGCTTCGGCCAGGTGCTGCGGCAGGTCGGCCAGCGCGATCGCATAGCCGCCGTAACGGCTGGCCAGCTCCTGCGCATTCTCCAGCGTGCGGTTGGCCACGATCAGGCGGCTGACGTGCTTATCGACCAGGTGGCGCGCCGCCAGCTCGATGGTGTCGCCGGCGCCGATCAGCAGTACGCAGGCCTGCTTGAGGTCGGTGAACACCTGTTCGGCCAGGCGCACCGCGGTGAACGCCACCGACACGGTATGCGCGCCGATGCGGGTATCGGTGCGCACGCGCTTGGCCACGGCGAAGGTGTGCTGCAACAGGCGGTCCAGCGGCGCGCCGAGCGCCTGCGCCTCGCGCGCGAGCTGGTAGGCGTCCTTGACCTGGCCCAGGATCTGCGGCTCGCCCAGCACCATCGAATCCAGCCCGGTGGCCACGCGGAACATGTGGCGCACCGCGGCATCCTCGTCGTGGCGGTAGAGGAACTCGTCCAGCTTGCCCGGGGTCAAGCGATGGTGCCGGTTGAGCCATGCCTGCGGCGCCTGTTCGGCGCCTTCGGCCACGCCGACGTACAACTCGGTGCGGTTGCAGGTGGAGAGGATCAGCGCCTCTTCCACGCCCGGCTCGCCCTTCAGCTCGCGCAGGGCCTCGTCGGCGGCGTCCGCATCGAACGCCACCTGTTCGCGCAGGCTGACCGGCGCGGTGAGGTGATTGAGCCCGAGGGCGATCAGCGGCATGGCGTGGAATGCGAGTTGACGACGGGGTATCCGCGGCGGCGTAGGCTAAGCTTTCGGGTACCGGGCGAGAGGTACGGCCGGAACGGACCAATGGATGAGGACTAGTGTGCTGAGCGTGAAGGGCAAGTTCAAGCAACTGCGGCATTTTGCGGGCGCAGCCGGCTGCGCGGTGGGCCTGGCCGCGTGCGCCAGCCTGCCCGGCGGCCAGGCGACCGTACCGGCGCCCCAGCAGCCGCTGGACCGGCTGACGGTGGTCACCCCGGACGCCGAACACGACCTGCTGGCGCAGTTGCTCGCTGGCGAAATGGCGCTGACCCGCAACGACCTCAAGGGCGCCTCGGCCCGCTACGGCCACGCGATGGCGTTGTCGGACGACCCCGCGGTCGCCCAGCGCGCGGCGGAACTGGCCCTGGCGGTGCATGACGAGGCGGCCGCGCGGCGGGCGGTCGCGCGCTGGGACACGCTGGGGGCCAGCGTCGCAGACCTGGCCCAGGCCCGCGCCGAGCTGGCGCTGGCGACCGGCGACACCGAAGGTGCACGCGCGCAGCTGCAGCGGCTGGTCCACAGCGGCGACCCGCATGCCTGGCGCCGCTTCGGCCGTGCGCTGATCGGTGCGCGCGATCCGGCCCAGGCCGGCCAGCTGCTCGAAACCCTGGCCACGCCCGAGCGACTGCCGGCCGAGCCGCAGGCGTGGCTGGCCATGAGCGAACTGGGCGAGAAGCTCGGCCGACCCCGGTACGCCCAGCAGGTGGCGGACGCGGCGGTGGCACGGTTTCACGACACCGAAACCTATGCCTGGGCGGCGCAATTGAAGTTCAAGGCCGGCGACAAGCAGGGGGCCGCCAGCCTGCTCAAGCAGGCGCTTGCCCGCTCGCCGGACAACGTGCATCTGCGCCTGACCTACGCCAGCCTGCTCAGCCAGGGCGGCGACTACGAGGCTGCCGCCAGGTTGCTGGACAAGGGCCCGCAGAGCGCCGAGACCTTTGCCCTGCGCGCCGGCCTCGCCGCGCAGGCGCATGACAGGAAGACGCTCGCCCGGCTGTACCGCCAGCTCAGGCAGGCGCCGGCCGACGTGCGCGAAAGCAGCGCGTTCCTACTCGGCCAACTGGCCGAGATGCAGGACCACGACGGCGAGGCGCTGGATTGGTACGACCAGGTCGGCGACGACGACCCGCATGCCTTCGACGCCGATCTGCGCAGCGCGGTGATCCTGCATACGCAGGGCAAAGTGGCCGACGCCCACGCGCTGCTCGAGCATCTGGAAACGGCCTACCTCGACCAGCCCGAGGAACTGCGCCGCGCCTGGCAGGCCGATGCCGAGCTGTACATGCGCGAAGGTGACTACGCGCAGGCCGCCAAGGCCTACGACCATGCCCTGCAGGTGCTGCCGGACGAGCCGGGGCTGCTTTACGGTCGCGGCCTAGCCTATGCGGAGGCGGGGCAGATCGACCAGGCCGTGAGCGATTTCCGTCATCTGCTCAGGCTCAAGCCGAACGACGTCGACGCCAGCAACGCGCTGGGCTACACGCTGGCCGATGCCGGCCGCGACCTGCCAGAGGCGAAAAAGCTGATCGAGGTGGCGCGCACGGCCAAGCCGCACGACCCGGCCATCGCCGATTCCTGGGGCTGGCTGCAATACCGGCTGGGCCACCTGGACGAGGCGGCGCGCACGCTGCGCCAGGCCTGGAGCGCGGCAAAAGACGCCGACGTTGGCGTGCACCTGGGCGAAGTGCTGTGGAAGCTTGGCAAGCGTAGCGACGCCCAGCACGTGTTCGAGCAGGTACGCAAGCTCGACCCGCGCAACGCCAACCTGCGCGACACGCTCAAGCGGCTCGAACCATGAGGCGCCTGCTGCTGGGCGCAGCAGCAGGCCTGCTGCTGGCCGCCTGCGCGCAGGCCCCGGTGCGCAAACCGGCCGACGCCGCCGCACTCGCCGCCCAGGACGCACGCGAACAGCAACTGGCGGGCATCGACCAGTGGACGCTGGAAGGCCACCTGGCCGTTTCCGACGGCCACGATGGCGGCAGCGGCAGCCTGCGCTGGATACAGGACGGCGAACGCTACGATTTCGAGCTGCGCGCGCCGATCACCGGCAAGAGCTTCCGGCTCAGCGGCGGCCCGGACGGCGCCGTGCTCGAGGGCGTCGAAGGCGGCCCGCTGCGTGGTCCTGACGCCGAGACGCTGATGCGCAAGGCGCTGGGCTGGGAAGTGCCGCTGGTGGACCTGCGCGCCTGGGTCTGGGGCCTGCGCGCGGCCGGCGCCCCTGCCGAGCTGCGCTTCGGCGAGCGCGATCTGCCCTCGTTGCTGATGCAGGACGGCTGGGCGGTCGACTACCGCGCCTGGGATCTCGAACACCAGCCGCCGCTGCCGCAGAAGGTCTTCGCCAGCCGGCCGCCATACAAGGTCAAACTGTCGATCGACAGCTGGAGCATCCGCTAGACTGCGCGGCCACGCAGCCGGTCCCCGGCGCCGCGAGCCACCCGACGACCGCCATGGCCTGTTCCATCGTTCCCGCGCACGCCGACCACGTAGAGCGGTTACGCGAGATCGAGTGCGCGGCGCTGGAGCTGTTCCGCGGGCACGAGGCCTGGCGGGCCTATGAGGCCAGCACACCCAGCGACCGCGAGGAATTGGCCACCGCGATCGATGCCGGCCGGCTCTGGGTGGCGCTCGACGACGCCAACCAGGTGGTGGGCTTTGTCGCCGTCGCGATCGAGGGCGCGGAGGCGACGATCGCCGAGATCGACGTGTTGCCCAGCCACGGCCGCCGCGGCATCGGCGCGCGCCTGCTGGAGCACGCCTGCGCCTGGGCGGCCGAGTCCGGCTATCGATCGATCGTGCTGGGTACGCTCTCGGACGTGGCCTGGAACGCACCGTTCTATGCGCGCCGCGGCTTCGTCGCGCTGGACCCGCGGGACGACACTCCCGCCCTGGCCGAGCATCGCCGGCATGACCGCGACCGCGGCTTCCCCATGCACCTGCGGGTGTATATGCGGCGCCCCCTGTCGTGCGCGCCGCGCGACTGGAGCCGCTGGCCCGCGCCGGCCAAGCTGAATCTCTTCCTGCGCATCGTCGGTCGCCGCGCCGATGGCTACCACGACCTGCAGACCGTGTTCCGCCTGCTCGACTGGGGTGACGAGTTGCGCCTTCGCGTACGCGACGACGGCGCCATCGTGCGCATCGGCGAGCTGCCGGGCGTGGCTGCCGAAGCCGACCTGGTGGTGCGCGCGGCGCGCCTGCTGCAGGCGCAGGCCGGGGTGGCCCTCGGTGCCGACATCGCGGTGGACAAGCGCATCCCGATGGGCGGCGGCCTCGGCGGTGGCAGCTCGGACGCCGCCACGACGCTGGTGGCGCTGAATCACCTGTGGAGCTGCGGCCTGGACGAAGATGCGCTGGCCGCGCTGGGGCAGCGGCTGGGTGCCGACGTGCCGGTGTTCGTGCGCGGGCGCTCGGCCTGGGCCGAGGGCGTGGGCGAGCGGCTGACGCCGGTGGCGCTGCCGCGGCGGTGGTACGCGGTGCTCGATCCGGGCGAACACGTGCCCACCGCGGCGCTGTTTCAAGCGCCTGAATTGACACGAAATGCTCCGCCAGCCACAATTTCGTCCTTTGCTTCCGGCGAAACGGTCGAGAACGCGTTCGAGCCGGTCGTGCGTGCGCGACACCCGCGGGTGGCCGGCGCGCTGGACTGGCTCTCGCGCTTCGGCCGCGCCCAGCTTTCCGGCAGCGGCGGGTGCGTGTTCCTGGAAACCGCATCACTCGCGCAGGCGCGGAAAGTGGTGCGGGATTGCCCTCCGGCGTTCGCGGCGCAACTGACCGCGGGGGTGGAGGTTTCGCCCCTGCAGCGGGCGCTGGCGCGCCATCGCGGTTGCGATAGCGGCGCCCGGCAACCGCTGCGGGTCTAGCAAGAACAGCGGCAAGCCATCGGGATGGCGGCTTGCCTGACGAAATACTGGGGCGTCGCCAAGTCCGGTCAAGGCACGGGATTTTGATTCCCGCATTCGCAGGTTCGAATCCTGCCGCCCCAGCCACATTGAACCGGCCATTCGCACTGGCTTCTTCGAGGAATCCTAGTGGACACGTCCACCCCGATGCTCTTCACCGGCAATGCCCACCGCTCCCTGGCCGAGGACGTGGCGCAACGCCTTGGCGTGCCGTTGGGCAAGGCGCTGGTCGGGAAGTTCAGCGACGGCGAAGTGCAGATCGAGATCGAGGAGAACGTCCGCAAGCAGGAAGTGTTCGTGCTGCAGCCGACCGGCGCACCGAGCGCGGAAAACCTGATCGAGATGCTGGCCCTGGTCGATGCGCTCAAGCGCGCCTCGGCCGCCACGGTCACCGCGGTGATGCCGTACTTTGGCTATGCCCGCCAGGATCGCCGCCCGCGCTCGGCGCGCGTGCCGATCACCGCCAAGCTGGTGGCCACGCTGATCGGCACCGCCGGCGTGGACCGCGTGCTGACGGTCGACCTGCACGCAGATCAGATCCAGGGCTTCTTCGACATCCCGGTGGACAACGTCTATGCCTCGCCGATCCTGCTGGCGGACATCTGGCGCAACCATGCGATGGACGACATCATCGTGGTCAGCCCCGACGTCGGCGGCGTGGTGCGCGCCCGCGCGATCGCCAAGCGGCTGGACGACGCGGACCTGGCGATCATCGACAAGCGTCGCCCGAAGGCCAACGTCGCCACCGTGATGAACATCATCGGCGAGGTCGACGGCAAGACCTGCGTGCTGGTCGACGACATCGTCGATACCGCCGGCACGCTGTGCGCCGCGGCCGCCGCCCTGAAGGAGCGTGGCGCGCGCAAGGTGGTCGCCTACTGCGTGCACCCGGTGCTCTCGGGCGCGGCGATCGGCAACATCGAGAACTCCCAGCTCGACCAGCTGGTGGTCACCAACACGCTGCCGCTGCGCCCCGAGGCGCAGGGCTGCAGCAAGATCCGCCAGCTCTCGGTCGCCGAGCTGCTGGCGGAGACGATCCGCCGCATCGCCTTTGGCGAGTCGGTGAGCTCGTTGTACGTGGACTGACGTCCACACCAAGGCTTCCCTGGTCGCGGGGAAGTCACCCGTCCGCCGCGAGGCGAACAAATACAACCTAAGGTAGTAAACGAACATGGCCCAGATTCATGAAATCAAGGCGCAGAACCGCAGTGACGAGGGGAAAGGTGCGAGCCGCCGCCTGCGTCACGCGGCGATGGTGCCTGCCGTCGTCTACGGTGGCACCCAGCCGCCGCAGAGCATCCAGATCGAGCACAACACCATCCTGCTCGCCGCCAAGAACGAGTGGTTCTTCTCCTCGATCCTCGACCTGAACGTCGATGGCAAGGTGCAGAAGGTGCTGGTGCGCGACTGGCAGAAGCATCCGTTCAAGCAGCAGATGCTGCACATGGATTTCCTGCGCGTGAACGAGAACGAAGCGATCCGCGTGAACGTGCCGCTGCACTTCCTCAACCAGGAAAAGTCGCCCGCCGGCAAGACCTCCGGCGTGGTGATCTCGCACAACCTGACCGAACTGGAAGTGTCCTGCCTGCCGGGCAAGCTGCCGGAGTTCATCGACCTGGACCTGGCCGAACTCAACCCCGGCGACATCGTCCACCTCTCGCAGATCAAGCTGCCCGAGGGCGTGGAGCTGCCGGCGCTGCACCTGGGCGCGGACCACGACATCGCCGTGGTGACCGCCAATGCGGTCAAGGAAGAAATCGATCCGGCCGCCGAAGTGGCCGCGCCGGAAGCCGAAGCCAAGCCCGCCGAGAAGAAGTAAGCCGCTGCCGGGCCTTCCGCCTCGCGGAAGGCCCGGCGATCGGCGCACGGCATGGCTGGTTTGCGACTCATCGTCGGCCTGGGCAATCCCGGCGCCGAATATCTCCGGACCCGGCACAATGCCGGGTTCTGGCTTGTTGACGCCCTTGCATCGGGCCAGGGCGAAGGCTTCGCTTTCGACGGCAAGCTACACGGCGAGGCCTGCCGCGTGCGCATCGGCGGTGAACCGGTGTGGCTGCTCAAGCCGTCCACCTTCATGAACAAGAGCGGCATCGCGGTTGCCTCCGCGCTGCGCTACTACAAGATCCAGCCCGAAGAGTGCCTGCTGGCACACGACGAACTGGACCTGGCCGCGGGCACCGTGCGAATGAAATTCGATGGCGGCCATGGCGGCCAGAACGGCCTGCGCGACACCATGCAGCACCTCGGCCACGGCAAGTTCCACCGCCTGCGTATCGGCATCGGCCATCCGGGCCACAAGGACCGGGTCACCGGCTGGGTACTCGGCAAGCCCTCGGCGCAGGACGAGGATGCGATCCTCGATGGCATCGCCCGCGCGCTGGACGTGCTGCCGCTGGCGGTCGATGGGCAGTTCGACAAGGCGATGCAGCAGCTGCATACGAAATAGCCGGGATTGGGGATTCGGGATTCGGGATTCGTAAGCGCGATCCCGCTCTTCCGGATCCCGAATCCCCAATCACGAATCCGGAGCAAACCCATGGGCATCAAATGCGGCATCGTCGGCCTGCCCAACGTCGGCAAGTCCACCCTGTTCAACGCGCTGACCAAGGCCGGCATCGCCGCCGCCAACTTCCCGTTCTGCACGATCGAGCCGAACGTGGGCGTGGTGCCGGTGCCCGATGAGCGGCTGAACGCGCTCTCGGCGATCGTCAATCCGCAGAAGGTGGTGCCGACGGCGGTGGAGTTCGTCGACATCGCCGGCCTGGTCGCCGGCGCGTCCAAGGGCGAGGGGCTGGGCAACAAGTTCCTGGCGCACATCCGCGAGGTCGACGCGATCGCGCACGTGGTGCGCTGCTTCGAGCATGGCGACATCGTGCACGTGGCCGGCAAGGTCGATCCGATTGCCGACATCGAGACGATCGACACCGAGCTTGCGCTGGCGGACCTGGATTCGGTCGACAAGGCGCTCAACCGCGCCGAGCGCGCGGCCAAGGCCAATGACAAGGAAGCCCTGGCGAAGAAGCCGGTGCTGCAGAAGCTGGCCGCCGCGCTGAACGAGGGCAAGTCCGCCCGCAGCATCGGCCTGGACGAGGAAGAGAAGGCGCTGATCCGCGACCTGTTCCTGCTCACGCTCAAGCCGTTGATGTATATCGCCAACGTGCGCGAGGACGGCTTCGAGAACAACCCTCACCTGGATGCCGTGCGCACGCGCGCTGCCGCCGAGGGTGCCGAAGTGGTGCCCGTGTGCGCGGCGATCGAGGAGGAAATGGCCCAGCTCGAAGACGCCGACCGCGACGAGTTCCTCAAGGACCTGGGCCTGGACGAGCCGGGCCTGAATCGCGTGATCCGCGCCGGCTACAAGCTGCTGAACCTGCAGACCTACTTCACCGCGGGCGTCAAGGAAGTGCGCGCCTGGACGGTGAAGAAGGGCGCCACCGCGCCGCAGGCCGCCGGCGTGATCCACACCGATTTCGAGCGCGGCTTCATCCGTGCCGAGACGGTCTCCTACGACGAGTTCATCCAGTACAAGGGCGAAACCGGTGCCGCCGCCGCGGGCCGCCTGCGCAAGGAAGGCAAGGACTACATCGTCAAGGACGGCGACGTGCTGCACTTCCTGTTCAACGTCTGAACCTTTCGGTCGCGCCCGATGGCGCTCCCACGGGCGCTGCCGGATGCGTTGACATCGAAGCCGCCGGAACGCGAACGCGCTTAAGTACCGATTAAGCGGCCCGGACGGAGCATCGGCGAGGAAGGGCGCCATCGTCCCGCAAGGAGAAAGCAACATGACCATCCACTGGCTGGGCAAACCCGTACTGGCGGTCGCCGCGATACTGCTGGCGTCGGCCGCGGCATGGCCGACGGACGCTGCGGCGCGCGGTCACGATCGTGGCTGGCGCGGCCACGGTCACGGGCACTACGACCGCCATGACCGGGGCTGGCACGGGCATTACCGCCATGATCGCGGCCACTGGAACGGCGGCCGCTGGGTCGCCGGCGCGATCGTCGCCGGCGCGGTGATTGGCCTGGTCGATGACGCGCTGAATCCGCCGCCGCGCACGGTGGTCTACGAGCGGCCGGTCTACCGGCGCCCGGTGCGGGTGATCTACGAGGCGCCAGTGGTCACCCGGCGGGTGGTGGAAACGCGTACCGTGTACGAAGACCGCTACCCGCCCACGCGCTATGTCGGCTACTACGGCGACGGCGACTGAGCGGGTCGATTCCGTGTCATTCACTTCGAGGCCCGGCGATGCCGGGCCTCGTCGTTCCAGGGCGGTCTACGGCTCCGCGCCGCTGCCATGGCGCGCGGCATGCTTGCGCAGCTGGTCGAATCGCGCCTCGTCGATCAGTGTCACCGCGGCGATCGCGCAGGGCGGCTGGTCGCGGGCGCTCACCGTTTCGCCCGCCTCGCCGCAGATGCGGCTGCCGCCGAGAGCCTTGTTCGATTCATTGGCTCGTAGCAGGAAGCCGGGGACGCCGATGCCCAGCCGCGGACAATCGGCCTGCAAGCGGACCTCGTAGCGGTGCGGGCCGGTGCGCACCAGCGCACGGCGGGCATCCAGGACGTGCCATTCGTTGATCTTGTCGATCTGGATGCATTGCGCGTAAGGCAGCGACTCGCGGGCGGGCGGCGCATTGCCGGCGAAGGCGCTGGTACAGCCGGCGGCCGCGATCAGCAGCAGGGAAGACAGGCCTTTCATGGGCATCACCTCGCAAGGGGAAGGGCGCGCGTGGGGCGGCCGCTCCAGCATCGCGCGCCGGCACGGATGGCGCCAGCGTCGGGTTGTCAGCAATTTGCCATCGCCCGATCACAAGTATTGAACGGTCGCCGCGCCATGCTTGGAGCATGCCAACGGTTCGATCCGTCTCCTGCTCCCATGCGGCCAACATGGCGCGCGCGAACCTTTCGCCCGGAGTCCCGGAGAGCCATCCATGACGCAGCAAGCCAGCCTCGCCGGGGATGTCCTGGCGCAACGCTATCGGCGCATTCGCCAGCAGAGCCTGACGCTGTGCGAAGGGCTCACGGCCGAAGACATGATGGTGCAGTCGATGCCCGACGCCAGCCCGGTGAAATGGCACCTGGCGCACACCACCTGGTTTTTTGAGCAATTCGTGCTTGGGCGCGACCCGCGCTACCGTCCGCGCGATCCGGCCTGGCATTACCTGTTCAATTCCTACTACCAGAGCGTCGGGCCGATGCACGCGCGGCCGCAACGCGGATTGCTCTCGCGCCCGACACTGGACGAAGTGCTGGGCTATCGCCGCCACGTGGACGAAGCGATGAGCGGGATGCTGCTGCGTGACGAGCGCGGCGCCCTGGCCACGGTGGTCGAGCTCGGCCTGCAGCACGAACAGCAACACCAGGAACTGCTGCTTACCGACATCCAGCATGCGTTCTGGACCAATCCCCTGTTGCCGGCCTATGCGCCCGCCGAGCCGTCGAATTCCACGGCGGCGGTCTCGCTGCAGTTCCTGCCCGGTCGCGAGGGCGTGGTGGAAATCGGTCACGCCGGCGAGGGTTTTGCCTTCGACAGCGAGACCCCGCGCCACCGCACCCTGCTCGCGCCCCACGCGCTGGCCAACCGGCTGGTCACCAACGAGGAATACGCCGCGTTCGTGCATGACGGCGGCTATCGCGAACCGTCGCTGTGGCTGTCCGATGGCTGGGCGACGGTGCAGCGCGAAGGCTGGCAGCGGCCGTTGTACTGGCAGCCGGATCTGGCCAGTGCGTTTTCGCTGGCCGGGGTAATCGGGCTCGACCCGGCCGCGCCCGTGTGCCACCTCAGCTATTACGAAGCGGACGCCTTCGCGCGCTGGGCCGGTGCGCGGTTGCCCACCGAGGCAGAGTGGGAGGCCACCGCCACCAACCTGCCGGTCGCGGGCAATCTGCTCGAAGGGCGGCCGAGGCTGCCGCAAACGGCGAGCGGAACCGGCCTGGCGCAGATGTACGGCGACGCGTGGGAATGGACTGCCTCGCCCTACATCGCCTATCCCGGATTCCGGCCTTTGCCTGGCTCGCTCGGCGAGTACAACGGCAAGTTCATGAGCGGGCAGTGGGTCCTGCGCGGCGGTTCCTGCGCCACGCCACGCGACCATGTGCGCGCCAGCTACCGCAACTTCTTTCCACCGCAGGCGCGCTGGCAGTTCGCCGGGCTGCGCCTCGCCAAGGATCATTGAGATCTTCAAGGAGCACCACCGATGAATATCCGTGCCCTGGACCTGCACGACGACGGGCGTAACCCGCCCGCCAGCGCGTTGCTCGAGACCGTCCGCCGCGGATTGCGTGCGCAACCCAAGCGGCTGCCCTCGTGGTTGTTCTACGACGCCCATGGCTCGGCGCTGTTCGAGCGCATATGCGAGCAGCCCGAGTACTACCTGACCCGCTGCGAGACGGCGCTGATGCAGGCGCACGCCGGAAGCATCGCCGACACTCTGGGCGTGGAGGTGCGACTGGTCGAGTACGGCAGCGGCAGCGCCACCAAGACGCCCCTGCTGCTCGAGCACATGTCCGCGCCGGTGAGCTACGTTCCGGTGGAGATCTCGGCCGAGCCGCTGCAGGAAAGCGTGCAGCGGCTGGGGCTGCGCTTCCCGCAATTGCCGGTGCAACCGTTGTGCGGCGACTTCACCCGTCCATTGCGCCTGCCAATCCCGCCACGCGCCCCGCGGCGCACGGTGATTTATTTCCCGGGTTCGACCATCGGCAACTTCGATACGCGCGATGCGGTGGCGCTGCTGCGCAAGATGCGCGGCGAGATGGGCGAAAACGGCGGCATCCTGATCGGCGTGGACCTGAAGAAGGACACCGCGACGATCGAGGCCGCCTACAACGACGCCGCCGGCGTCACCGCCGAGTTCACCCTCAACATGCTCACGCGGCTCAACCGCGAGCTGGGCTGCGACTTCGACCTGGACGGCTTTCGCCATCGCGCGCACTACAACGCGCTGGGCGGCCGCATCGAAACGAGCCTCGTCAGCCAGCGCGCGCAGAAGGTGCGCATGGGCCGCAGCCAGGTCGCCTTCGGCGAGGACGAGGCGATCCGCGTGGAGATCAGCTGCAAGTATTCGCTGGAGGATTTCGCGGCATTGGCGGGCAAGGCCGGGCTGGATGTGTTGCGGGTGTGGCTCGATCCCCGGCAGATGTTCAGCGTGCAGTACCTGGTGCGCGCCGGATCCGTGGCACGCTGAATCAGCCGTAGGGTGGGCTTCAGCCCACCGGCGCTTGCACCGGGGACTGCCATGGTGGGCTGAAGCCCACCCTGCGGGGGCCTTTGCGAGCGCCGGGAACGCCAACGCCCCGTGCGCCGCGTAGAATCCGAACCCCGCTTGCCACCGTCCGACCTGATGGCATTACCCCTCGCCACCGCGCCCGAAGCCCAGCTCGACGCGCTGTTCCTGCCTTTCACCATCGGCGAACTGAAGCTGCCCGAAGACGCCCGCGTGCTTTTCCTGCGCGCCCGTGGCGGCTCGCGGCTGCGCGCGCTCGCCGGTTCGGACGTGCTCTGCCAGCAAAGTTTCCGGCCGTTCGCGGACCAACTGCAGCGCGATGGCGCCGCGCTCGGCGAGCCGTCGGACGACGATCGCTTCGGTGCGGTGCTGGTGTTGCCACCACGCCAACGTGACGAGGCGCGCGCACTGTTCGCGCGCGCGGCGCGGCATGCGCAGCCCGGCGCTGTCGTGCTCGCGGCCGCGGCCAATGCGGAGGGCGCCAAGTCGACCGAAGCGGATTTCGTGCGCCTGTTCGGTGCCGTGCACAGCCTTTCCAAGCACAAGTGCCGCGTGTTCTGGACGGCCGTCGGCGAATCGCTGGACGCGGCGCTGTTGGCGGAGTGGGCTGCGCTCGACGCGCCGCGGCGCATCGCCGGCGGTTACCTGAGCCGCCCGGGGCTGTTTGCCTGGGACCGCATCGATGCCGCCTCCGCCATGCTCGCGTCACATCTGCCGCCGGACCTGCACGGACGCGTCGCCGACCTGGGCGCCGGCTACGGCTACCTCGCCGCGCAAGTGGTCGCGCATTGTCCCGACGTCACGGCGCTCGACCTGTACGAGGCCGAGGCGCGCGCGATCGAGCCGGCGCGGACCAACCTGGCCGAGGCCGTCACCGCGAGCGGACGCAAACTGGCGGTGGAGGTGCACTGGCACGACGTCACCGCCGGCCTGCCGCGACGCTACGAGGCGATCGTGAGCAACCCGCCTTTCCACCAGGGCCGCGCGGACCTGCCCGCGCTGGGCCGCGCCTTCATCGAGGCGGCCGCCGATGCCTTGCAGCCAGGTGGCCGGCTGTGGCTGGTCGCCAACCGGCACCTGCCTTATGAATCCACGCTCGCGTCGCGCTTTGCGCGGGTACGCACGGTGGCGATGCAGGAAGGATTCAAGGTGATCGAGGCGGTGCGCGCATGAAGCTCGTGCGCCTGATCGCCAACCTCGGCTACGGCAGCCGCCGGGACGTCATGCAGCTGTTCCGCGAGGGGCGGGTCACGGACGCGGCGGGCGACGTGCTCTATACCGACGACAGGACCGTGCACGGCGACGTCCGCATCGACGGCGAGCCGCTTGATCCGCCTGCCGGCCTGGTGCTGCTGATGCACAAGCCCACTGGCTACACCTGCTCGCGCAAGGACGCCGGCCGCCTGGTCTACGATCTGCTGCCGCCGCGCTGGCGCCGGCGCGATCCGGCGTTGTCCACGGTCGGCCGGCTCGATCGCGATACCTCCGGCATGTTGCTGCTGACCGACGACGGCGCGCTGCTGCACCGGATCATTTCGCCCAGGGCGAACGTCGCCAAGGTGTACGAAGCCGCGCTCGCCCGCGACCTGCGCGGCGACGAAGGCGCGCTGTTCGCCAGCGGCACGCTGATGCTGGAATCGGAAACCACGCCGCTGGCGCCGGCGCAGTTGACCGTGCTCGCGCCGCGACGGGCGCGGCTGACCGTCACCGAAGGGCGCTATCACCAGGTGCGCCGGATGTTCGCCGCCAGCGGCAACCACGTCGAAGCGCTCGAGCGCGTGGCGATCGGGCGGCTGACGCTGGAGGGGTTGGCGCCGGGCCAGTGGCGGGCGCTCGACGCGGACGCCATCGCCCGCGCCTTCGAACCGCCGGCACCGGACGCCGGCGTGCCCGGCTAGACCAGTCGCACCGGCGTGGGCAACCGCTCGCCGTACCACTTGCGCCGCTCGTCGCGGCAACCCGGGCTGCCCATCGCGTACTTGCGGCAGATCGCCGGACGCTGCGTGTAGATGGTGCAGCGCGACGTGTTCGGATCGACCGCGGCACACCAGCCGTCTTCGCCCTTGGCGAGCGTCGCCAGGCCGTGGTCGTCATGCGCCACCAGCCATTCGGGCACGTGGTCGTCGGGCATCAGCACCACGGTCAGCCGGCAGCAGACGGCATCGCAGGCGGTGCATTGCACGGAAGGGTCGACGCTCTCGGCGTAGGGATCGTTTTCGATATCGTTGTTCACGCGTCAGTATGGGCCCTCGAGCCGGGTCATGCGCTAAACGTTCGTGTTCGCATCCGGGCAACGTGTGAACGCTCAATGGCGGGTGTGCGTGCGATCATGCGTGCATGCGTTTTGCATTCGACAACGCGTTCGTGCGCGAGCTTCCCGGCGATCCCGAAAGCGGGCCGCGGGTGCGCCAGGTGGAAGGCGCCGGTTGGTCGCACGTCGAACCGACGCCGGTGGCGTCGCCGCGGGTGGTTGCGTGGTCCGCGGAGATGGCCGGCGTGCTCGGCCTGGACGAAGCCGGCATGCGCAGCGAGCGCCTGGCGCAGGTCTTCGGCGGCAACGCTTTGCTGGAGGGCATGCAGCCTTGGGCGAGCAACTATGGCGGGCACCAGTTCGGCGCGTGGGCCGGACAGCTCGGTGACGGTCGCGCGATCTCGCTGGGCGAAGTGCTCGACGCACGCGGCCAGCGCTGGGAACTGCAGCTGAAGGGCGCCGGCCCCACGCCGTATTCGCGCGGAGCGGACGGCCGCGCGGTGCTGCGCTCGTCCATCCGCGAATTTCTCTGCAGCGAAGCGATGCACCACCTCGGCATTCCGACCACGCGTGCGCTGTGCCTGGTCGAGACCGGCGAGGTGGTGGTGCGCGACATGTTCTACGACGGCCACCCACGCGAAGAACCGGGCGCGATCGTCTGCCGCGTGGCGCCCTCGTTCATCCGCTTCGGCCATTTCGAGCTGCCTTACGCGCGCAACGACACGGTACTCTTGCGGCAACTGGCCGACTTCACCATCCGGCGCGACTTCCCGCAGCTGCGCGGGGAGGGCGAGGCGCTCTACGCAGACTGGTTCGGCGAGGTCTGCGAGCGCACCGCGCGGTTGCTGGCGCAGTGGATGCGCGTGGGTTTCGTCCACGGCGTGATGAATACCGACAACATGTCCATCCTCGGCCTCACCATCGACTACGGCCCCTACGGCTGGATCGACGATTACGATCCGGACTGGACGCCCAACACCACCGATGCGACGCGCCGCCGCTACCGCTTTGGCCAGCAGCCGAACGTGGCCTGGTGGAACCTGACCCGGCTGGCCTGCGCGCTCTCGCCCTTGTTCGCGGACGTGGCGCCGCTGCAGGTGGGGCTCGATCGCTACGTGGCCGCGTGGGAGGCCGCCGACCGCGCCAACGTGGCCGCCAAGCTCGGCCTGGCACAAGCCCGCGACGAGGACCTGACCCTGCGTGACGATCTGCACGCGTGGATGCGCGAGGCCTCGGCGGACATGACCCTCACCTGGCGCGCGTTGATCGGCTTTGACCCACAGGCGCCTTCGCCGGCTTTGCTGGAAGGCGCCTGCTACGACCCGGCCAGGCGACTGGCCGCCGAGCCGATGCTGCGCAATTGGCTCGAGCGTTATGCCGCGCGCCTGCGCGAGGACCCCTTGCCGGCCGGGCAGCGGCAGGAACGCATGCGGCTCGCCAACCCGAAATACGTGTTGCGCAACTACCTGGCGCAGGAAGCGATCGATCTTGCCGAGCAGGGCGATTACGCGCGGGTGCACGAATTGCTGGACGTCATGCGCCATCCGTACGACGACCAGCCCGGGCGAGAACGTTTTGCGCAGAAGCGACCGGAATGGGCCCGGCAGCGGGCAGGGTGTTCGATGCTTTCGTGCAGCTCGTAGCGAAGCAAGCTTTCGCGGAACCGGCACGGATGTTTCGCTGGAGCCCGAAACCGATCCGTGGCTGAGCGGCCAGCATGGTGGCTTCCACCCAGATGGATTTTCGTCATGTCCGCCATCCTGATCGCCAGCCTGCTATCCGCCGCGCAGATCGTCACCACCCGCCTGGCCGTGCCGCGGGCGCCCATGCAGCGGATCGCCCTGCATTGCATGGCGCCTGCGCAACCCACCGGTCGCAGCGTGCTGTTCGTCCATGGCGCGAGCTTCCCCACGATGCTTGCCGCCGGCTTCGAGTTCGCGCAAAACGATTCCTGGATGGCGTTCATGGCCAGCCGCGGATACCTGGCCTGCGGCCTGGATTTCCTCGGTTTCGGCGCGTCCAGCCGCCCACCCGCGATGGTCGGCGCCGAAACGGGCGTGCCGGTGACGCGCGCTCCGGAAGCGGCCGCCCAGCTCGCGCTCGCCGTCGCCCATCTGCGCTCCGTCCATGGCATCGAGCAGGTCCACCTGGTGGCCCATTCATGGGGCACCATCTCCGCCGCAGCCTATGCCTCCACGCAACCCCCGGAGCTCGCTTCGCTCACTCTGTTCGGACCGGTCGTGCCGGTCGGTCGCCGGCAGATGGAGCAGGTCGGCACGGCGTGGTGGGGCATCACCGCGCAGGCCCGCTATCGCCAGCTGCGCTACGTCGATGTGTTGCCGCACGGCATGGTTCTGCTGGAGCCGGCGGTGGACGCTGGTTGGTCGGAGCGCTTCGAGGCCTCCGCGCCGCGCGTCGCGGGCGATCCGCCTGGGCAACTGCGCATCCCGTCCGGGCCGGTGGCAGACATCGCCGACGCCAGGGCAGGCCGCTATCCGTATCTGGCCAGCCGCGTCGGCGTGCCGGTGTTCTTGGTCTATGGCGACCACGACACCGTGGTCGACGATGCTTCGGCTGCGCCGTTCCTCGCCGGGTTCACCGGCAGCCCACTGCGTTGGCGGTTGCGCATCGATCACGGCACGCACGTGATGCATCTGGAGAGCGCGCGCCGTTCGCTCTACCAGAGCGTGGATGCGTTCATCAGTGCGGCGGAGGCGCTCCGATGATCGCGGTGATCTTCGAAGCGGTAGTGGGCGATGGTCAGGCCGAGCGCTACCTCACCCTGGCCGCGGGCCTGCGGCCGGAGCTCGAACACATCGACGGTTTCATCTCCATCGAGCGCTTCCGCAGCCTGGGCAACCCGGACAAGCTGTTGTCGCTCTCGTTCTGGCGTGACGAAGAGGCAGTTGCGCGCTGGCGCCAGCACGGACCGCACCGTGCCGTGCAGCGCCAAGGCCGGGCCGACGTCTTCGCAGATTACCGGTTGCGCGTGGCGGCGGTGCTGCGCGATTACGGCATGGACGACCGCGCGCAGGCGCCAGCCGACAGCGATCGGTGCTGCCCGGCAAGGTAGTGGGCATCCGGCGTTGGCGCAGTCGGTGCTAACGCAGCGTGCCGTCGACGAACTGGCGAAGTTGGGCGGCGTTCAAAGCGCCGGACTGTCGGGCGATCTCGCGACCCTCCCTGAGCAGGGCCAGCGTGGGGATGCTGCGGATGCCGAAGCGCTGCGCCAGTTGCGGCTGTGCCTCGGTGTCCACCTTGGCCAGGCGCAGGCGTGGCTCGAAATGGCGGGCCGCCTCCGCGAACACGGGCGCGAAACCGAGGCACGGGCCGCACCAGGGAGCCCAGAAGTCGACCAGCACCGGCAAGTCGCCGCGGCCGGCGACCGCATTGAAGTTGCTTGCGGTCAATTCGACCGGCCGACCCTCGAACAATGCCTGCTTGCATCGCCCACACACCGGATGCTCGGCCAGGCGCTCGGGCGGAATGCGGTTGAGCGCACTGCAATGCGGGCAGGGAACGGTCAGCGGTGCGGTCATGGCGGGTGCTTCCGGAAGGCCTCCGCACCATATGGCGATGGCGTGTGCGCGGCGCAAGCGACCGCAACCATCCGGTCCGTTTCCACGCCAGGCCGAGGCGCCCGGGGTGCGCGCGGCGTTGCCGATGTTCGCCGGCCACGGCAAATCGAGCCA
The DNA here is from genome assembly GCF_026410505.1 of Frateuria hangzhouensis. Taxonomy (GTDB): domain Bacteria; phylum Pseudomonadota; class Gammaproteobacteria; order Xanthomonadales; family Rhodanobacteraceae; genus Frateuria_A; species Frateuria_A hangzhouensis. The sequence continues at coordinate 183,010 of NZ_JAPMIU010000006.1, read as the reverse complement.
TCCGGCGACGCGACGACGAATTAAGCCGTCGCAAACTGTTGACACATCGTGGGGCGCTCGCGAAAATAGGCGTTCTTTGTTGGAGGGATACCCAAGCGGCCAACGGGGGCAGACTGTAAATCTGCTGGCTTACGCCTTCGGTGGTTCGAATCCACCTCCCTCCACCATCAGACGAGTTCCGCGCAAGGCCCGCTTTCGAGCGGGAGTTTCAGGCGGGAGTAGTTCAATGGTAGAACCTCAGCCTTCCAAGCTGATGGTGCGGGTTCGATTCCCGTCTCCCGCTCCATTGACCTCGTCGCAGGTTTCAGAGTCCGGCCGGATGCCGGTCTACTCGTCGCTGTCATGGAAGATGGCTGAAAGTACTTCGCTCATGTAGCTCAGTCGGTAGAGCACTTCCTTGGTAAGGAAGAGGTCACAGGTTCGATTCCTGTCATGAGCACCATCTCACGCGGCTGCCGCCGGTCGCTCCGACCTACGGCAGGTTTTCTTTTTTTCATTGACTCCATCGGGGTTTAACGCGCATGGCAAAGGGTAAATTCGAACGCACCAAGCCGCACGTGAACGTCGGCACGATCGGCCACGTGGACCACGGCAAGACGACGCTGACGGCGGCGCTGACCAAGGTGGGCGCCGAGCGCTTCGGTGGCGAGTTCAAGGACTACAGCGCGATCGATGCGGCGCCGGAAGAGAAGGCACGCGGCATCACGATCTCGACCGCGCACGTGGAATACGAATCGCCGACGCGCCACTACGCGCACGTCGACTGCCCCGGCCACGCCGACTACGTCAAGAACATGATCACCGGTGCGGCGCAGATGGACGGCGCGATCCTGGTGTGCTCGGCCGCCGACGGCCCGATGCCGCAGACGCGCGAGCACATCCTGCTGTCGCGCCAGGTGGGCGTGCCCTACATCGTCGTGTTCCTGAACAAGGCCGACATGGTCGACGACGCCGAGCTGCTCGAGCTGGTCGAGATGGAAGTGCGCGAGCTGCTGTCGAAGTACGATTTCCCGGGCGACGACACTCCGATCGTGAAGGGTTCGGCGCTGAAGGCGCTGGAAGGCGACCAGAGCGAAATCGGCGTGCCGGCGATCATCCAGCTGGTCGATGCGCTGGACAGCTACATTCCCGAGCCGGTGCGTGCGATCGACAAGCCGTTCCTGATGCCGGTCGAGGACGTGTTCTCGATCTCCGGCCGCGGCACGGTGGTGACCGGTCGTATCGAGCGCGGCATCATCAAGGTCGGCGACGAAGTGGAAGTGGTGGGCATCCGTGACACCCAGAAGACCACCGTCACCGGCGTGGAGATGTTCCGCAAGCTGCTCGACCAGGGCCAGGCGGGCGACAATGCCGGCCTGCTGCTGCGCGGCCTGAAGCGTGACGACGTCGAGCGTGGCCAGGTGCTGGCCAAGCCGGGCACGATCACCCCGCACACCGACTTCGAGGCCGAGGTCTATGTGCTGAGCAAGGACGAGGGTGGCCGTCATACGCCGTTCTTCAAGGGCTACCGTCCGCAGTTCTACTTCCGCACCACCGACGTCACCGGTGCCTGTCAGCTGCCGGAAGGCGTGGAAATGGTGATGCCGGGCGACAACGTGAAGATGGTGGTCAGCCTGATCCACCCGATCGCGATGGACGAGGGCCTGCGTTTTGCCATTCGCGAAGGCGGCCGCACCGTCGGCGCCGGCGTGGTGGCCAAGGTCATCAAGTAAGCTGTTCTTGTGGAAAATACGGGAGCCGCGAATCGGAAGAGCGCATGCTGCGCTGACCGGTTCCGGCTCCCGCTTCCGCTTCCGATTCACCATACGCCAGTAGCTCAATTGGCAGAGCAGCGGTCTCCAAAACCGCAGGTTGGGGGTTCGAGTCCCTCCTGGCGTGCCACCTTCGAGGATCGATGACGGGTACGGGTGACGTCGATGGCCGACTGGCCATGACGGCAACCCTTCTCCCGCTCACTGCGCGATGAATACCAAGGCAGAACAGCCCCGCGGCACGAGTGGCGCGGATATCGGCAAGCTGGTGCTGGCAGTGCTGGTGCTGGCGGCGGGCATCTTTGCCTACTCCTGGTTCAACAACACCGTGCCCGGGTCGGTGCGCCTGGCCGGCGTGTTGGTGGCCCTGGTGGCGGCGGCGGCGATTGCGGCGTTCACCGGGCCGGGCCGTCGTGCGCGCAACTTCATCGCCGAGTCCCAGTTCGAGATGCGCAAGGTCGTCTGGCCGACGCGCGACGAAACCCTCAAGACGACCCTCGTGATCATTGCGGTCGTGATCGTCCTTTCGTTGCTGTTGGGCCTGATCGACCTCATCCTCAAGTCGGTCGTGCTCGACTGGCTGCTCAAACTCGGTTCGTAAGGAGTAGCCCATGAGCAAGCGTTGGTATGTAGTGCACGCCTATTCGGGCTTCGAGAACCAGGTCCGCAAGTCGTTGACCGAGCGAATCCAGCGCGAGGGCATGGAGGAAAAGTTCGGCGAGGTGCTGGTGCCGACCGAGGAAGTGATCGAGATGCGCGGCGGCCAGAAGCGCCGCAGCGAGCGCAAGTTCTTCCCCGGTTACGTGCTGGTGCAGATCGAGACCGATACCGAGGGCAAGTCGCCGCGTATCGACGACGAATGCTGGCACCTGGTCAAGGAAACGCCCAAGGTCATGGGCTTCATCGGCGGTACCGCCGACCGTCCGCTGCCGATCCGCGACAGCGAGGCTGACGCCATCCTGAGCCGCGTGCGCGAGGGTGTGGAGAAGCCCAAGCCCAAGGTGCTGTTCGAGCCGGGCGAGATGGTCCGCGTCACCGAGGGCCCGTTCAACGACTTCAACGGCGTGGTCGAGGAAGTCAACTACGAGAAGAGCCGCCTGCGCGTGGCGGTGCTGATCTTCGGTCGTTCCACACCGGTCGAGCTGGAATTCGGGCAAGTCGAAAAGGCTTGAGCCTTGCCCGCTTGCCTCTCCGAAGGGAGGGGCAAGGCATGGGGCGTGAGATAGGGCTTCGGGGATCGCTACCTCTTCTATTCGCGGAGCCAGCCACTGTAGGAGCGCCCTTGGGCGCGACCGCGGTGACTGGAGCGGTCGCGGCGGCTTGAGAGCGCGCGGTCGCGCCCAAGGCGCTCCTACAAGGAGGCCGAGGTTGTCACTAGGGCCGCCCTCGCGAAGCGCCTCGCTGGCCCGCCACTTGCTTAAAACTTGATCACTCCTTAAACTACGCGGTTCCACGCCGAAGTCTTTCGACTCGGCGTGTTCGCGTTTTCGAAAGGGCTGCACGGAAAGCGGCCTCTCCACCGCATGGAGGCAAGTCAAGCGAGGAGCCGCAAGGCGCTTGCACTCGCAAGGAAATTTCCCATGGCAAAGAAAGTCGTCGGTTACATCAAGCTGCAGGTCAAGGCCGGTCAGGCCAACCCCTCGCCGCCGGTGGGTCCTGCCCTCGGTCAGCGCGGCCTGAATATCATGGAGTTCTGCAAGGCGTTCAATGCCGCCACGCAGAAGATGGAGCCGGGTCTGCCGATCCCGACCATCATCACGGCCTACTCGGACCGCAGCTTCACCTTCATTACCAAGACCCCGCCCGCCACCGTGCTGATCAAGAAGGTCACCGGCGTCGCCAAGGGTTCGTCCAAGCCGAACACCGACAAGGTCGGCAAGATCACCCGCGCGCAGCTCGAAGACGTTGCGAAGCAGAAGGAGCCGGATCTGACGGCTGCGGATCTGGACGCTGCGGTGCGCACCATTGCCGGTAGCGCGCGCAGCATGGGCCTGGTGGTGGAGGGTTAAGACATGGCAAAGATCACCAAGCGTATGAAGGCCGCCCAGGCCGCTGTGCAGCCGGGCAAGGTCTACGGGCTGGAAGACGCCCTGAACATCGTCAAGAACAACGCCAAGGCCAAGTTCGTCGAGTCCGTCGACGTGGCCGTGCGCCTCGGCATCGACGCGAAGAAGTCGGACCAGGGCGTGCGTGGCTCCTCGCTGCTGCCGCACGGCACGGGCAAGACCATCAAGGTCGCCGTGTTCTGCCCGCCAGGCGAGAAAGCCGAGGCCGCCAAGGCTGCAGGTGCCGACGCCGTCGGCATGGACGACCTGGCCGAACGCATGCAGGGCGGCGATCTCGACTTCGGTCGCGTGATCGCCACGCCGGACGCCATGCGCGTGGTCGGCAAGCTCGGCCAGTTGCTCGGTCCGCGCGGCCTGATGCCGAACCCGAAGGATGGCTCGGTCACCGCCGACGTCGCCACGGCCGTCAAGAACGCCAAGGCCGGCCAGGTGAAGTTCCGCAACGACAAGGCCGGCATCATCCACGCCACCATCGGCAAGGCCAGCTTCGAGGCCGCGCAGCTCGCTGACAACCTCAACGCGCTGATCGCCGATCTGCTCAAGGCCAAGCCGGCCGCGGCCAAGGGCCAGTTCCTGCAGAAGGTCGCCCTGTCCAGCACGATGGGCGTGGGCGTGCCGGTCGATACCTCGTCGCTGAACACCGCCGCGAAGTAAGGAAAAGTTGAAGTCCCTCGTGCCTGGCAAGGGCGCGAAGGCAAGTTTTTGGGGGCAGCCCCGGCGTGTCGCGCCGGGGTCGCCGTCAAAGACCGCAGGCGCGCTCGACGCGCGACGACGACGGGCAGGGAGCTCGTTACTGGCAGGGAATCGCCGTCGCCGCTTCACGTCGAACGCTTAATCGGCCGCAAGGCCCGCCTGCGCAGATGGTGTCGCCCTTCTCTGGAATGCATGTTCTGGAAAGGCCACCACCCGGGATGCGTCGCATCCCCGACGTCATGGATGGCGTCGCTCAGGACCGCAGGCGGCAGGAGCCGTGAGCGGAGTTCATGTGGAGGAGTGCAATGGCTCTCAATCTGTCCCAGAAGCAAGAAGTAGTCGCCGAGCTGGCAGACGTCGCCGCCAAGGCCCACTCCTTGGTCGCCGCCGAGTACGCGGGCACCACGGTCGAGCAGATGACCGCGATGCGCAAGAAGGCCCGCGAGTCGGGCGTGTTCCTGAAGGTTGTCAAGAACACGCTGGTGTCGCGCGCCGTGGCCGGTACCGAGTTCGAGGTCGTCAAGGACGTCCTGACCGGTCCGCTGCTGTACGCGTTCTCGACCGAGGAACCCGGTGCCGCCGGTCGTCTGATCAAGGAATTTTCCAAGACCAACGACAAGCTCAAGCCGCGTCTCGTGGCGGTGGAAGGCAAGCTGCTGCCCGCCGAGCACGTCGACGTGCTGGCCGCGCTGCCGACCCGCGAACAGGCGCTGGCCATGCTGGCCCGCGTGCTGGCCGAGCCGGCCACGATGTTCGCCCGCGTCGTCAAGGCCGTGGCCGATCAGCAGGGTGGTGGCGAAGTCGCCGCCGAAGCCCCGGCCGAAGCCGAGCCCGCCTAAGTTTCGACTTTCCAAAACGCATTCATTTTCAGAGGTAAAAGCAAATGTCCCTGACCAACGAACAGATCGTTGAAGCCGTCGCCGCCAAGTCGCTGATGGAAGTGATGGACCTGGTGAAGGCCATCGAAGAAAAGTTCGGCGTCACCGCCGCCGCCCCGGTCATGATGGCCGCCGGCCCGGCCGCCGCTGGCCCGGCTGCCGAAGAGCAGACCGAGTTCGACGTGATCCTGAAGTCCGCCGGCGACAAGAAGGTCGACGTGATCAAGGCGGTCCGCGCCATCACCGGCCTGGGCCTGAAGGAAGCGAAGGACCTGACCGAGGCCGGTGGCGTCGTGAAGGAAGCCGCTTCGAAGGACGACGCTGCCAAGTTCAAGAAGGATCTGGAAGCTGCCGGCGCCACGGTCGAACTGAAGTAATTGGCGCCTTGCGCGCCGTCAGTTTGGCTTAGCGTCAAGCGAGCCTGGGGGCGAAAGCCCCCGGGCTTTGCCCGTTTTCAACGGGAATGGGGAATGGAGAATCGGGATTCGCAAAAGCCAGGGTCGGCGCTTTTGACGATTCCCGATTCTCGATTCCCGAATCCCGTCCTTTCAACATCAGCCGGTGTGTGCACCACCGGCGCCACTGCGAACCGAGGCGTCACCCCATGACCTACTCGTTTACCGAGAAGAAGCGCATCCGCAAGGATTTCGGCAAGCGCCCGCCCGTGCTGGGCGTGCCCAACCTGCTGACCATCCAGACCGATTCCTACCGTGAGTTCCTGCAGGAGCACATCGCGCCCAAGCAGCGCGAGGAGAAGGGGTTGCACGCCGCGCTGAAGTCGGTGTTCCCGATTTCCAGCTATTCGGGCAATGCCGCCCTCGAGTACGTGAACTACCGCCTGGGCGAGCCGGCGTTCGACGAGCGCGAGTGCCGCAACCGCGGCATGACCTACGGTGCGCCGCTGCGCACCACCGTGCGCCTGGTGATCTACGACAAGGACAGCCCGGCCTCCAAGAAGGCGGTCAAGTACGTCAAGGAGCAGGAGGTCTACATGGGCGAGATTCCGCTCATGACCGACACCGGCACTTTCATCATCAACGGCACCGAGCGCGTCATCGTCTCGCAGCTGCATCGCTCGCCCGGCGTGTTCTTCGACCACGACCGCGGCAAGACGCACAGCTCGGGCAAGCTGCTGTTCTCCGCCCGCGTGATCCCCTACCGCGGCTCGTGGCTGGACTTCGAGTTCGACCCGAAGGACGCGCTGTTCACCCGCATCGACCGTCGCCGCAAGCTGCCGGTGACCGTGCTGCTGCGCGCGCTCGGCTACAACAACCAGGAGATGCTGGGCATCTTCTTCGAGCACAACGTGTTCCACCTCGGCAAGAAGGGTGGCACCACGCTGGAGCTTGTCGCCGAGCGTCTGCGTGGCGAGACCCTGACCTTCGATCTGACGATCGGCGACAAGGTGCTGGTGGAAGCCGGCAAGCGCATCACCGCGCGCCACGTGCGTCAGCTGGCGGCCGAGAACATCACCGCGCTGGAAGTGCCGGACGACTATCTCGTCGGTCGCATCGTGGCGATCGACATCGTCGACTCCAACACCGGCGAGCTGCTGGCTGCGGCCAACGACGAGATCACGCCCGAACAGCTGGAAGCCTTCCGCAAGGCCGGTATCGAGACGGTGCCGACGCTGTACGTCAACGACCTGGATCGTGGTGCGTACATCTCGCACACCCTGCGCATCGACAACACCAAGACGCAGCTCGAGGCGCTGGTGGAGATCTACCGCATGATGCGTCCGGGCGAGCCGCCGACCAAGGACGCTGCGCAGAACCTGTTCTTCAACCTGTTCTTCACCTTCGACCGCTACGACCTGTCGGCGGTCGGCCGCATGAAGTTCAACCGCCGCGTGGGGCGCCAGGAAATCCTCGGCCCGGGCGTGCTGTATGACCACAAGTACTTCGCCGAGCGCAAGGAAGAGGCCGCCCAGACGCTGGTCAAGCAGCTTGGCGAGAGCTCCGACGTGCTCGACGTACTCAAGGTGCTGATCGACATCAAGAATGGCCATGGCACGGTCGACGACATCGATCACCTGGGCAACCGTCGCGTGCGTTCGGTCGGCGAGATGGCGGAGAACACCTTCCGCATCGGCCTGGTGCGCGTGGAGCGCGCTGTGCGCGAGCGCCTGTCGCTGGCCGAGTCCGAGGGCCTGACCCCGCAGGAACTGATCAACGCCAAGCCGGTCGCGGCGGCGGTCAAGGAGTTCTTCGGCTCCTCGCAGCTGTCCCAGTTCATGGACCAGAACAATCCGCTGTCGGAAGTGACGCACAAGCGTCGCGTCTCCGCGCTCGGGCCAGGCGGCCTGACCCGCGAGCGCGCCGGCTTCGAAGTGCGCGACGTGCACCCGACCCATTACGGCCGCGTCTGCACCATCGAAACGCCGGAAGGCCCGAACATCGGCCTGATCAACTCGCTGGCCGTATACGCCCGCACCAACTCCTACGGCTTCCTGGAGACGCCGTATCGCAAGGTCGCCAACGGCAAGGTCACCGACACCGTCGACTACCTGTCGGCGATCGAGGAAGGCGACCATGTCATCGCCCAGGCGAACTCGCCGCTGGACAAGAACGGCGGCTTCATCGAGGACTTCGTGTCCTGCCGTTTCCGCGGCGAATCCGAGCTGCGTCCGGCCTCCGAAGTCGACTACATGGACGTCTCGCCGATGCAGACCGTGTCGGTCGCCGCGGCGCTGGTTCCGTTCCTGGAGCATGACGACGCCAACCGCGCGCTGATGGGCGCGAACATGCAGCGCCAGGCCGTGCCGACGCTGCGCTCGCAGACCCCGTTGGTCGGTACCGGTATCGAACGCGCCGTGGCGCGCGACTCGGGCGTCATCGTCAGTGCCAAGCGCGGCGGCGTGATCGACCAGGTCGACGCCGCGCGCATCGTGGTGCGCGTGAACGAGGAAGAGGTCGGCGACAACGATGCCGGCGTCGACATCTACACGCTGACCAAGTACACCCGCTCCAACCAGAACACCAACCTCAACCAGCGCCCGCTGGTGAACGTCGGTGACATCGTGGCCATGGGCGACACGCTGGCGGATGGCTCGTCCACCGACCTGGGCGAGCTCGCGCTCGGCCAGAACATGCTGATCGCCTTCATGCCGTGGAACGGCTACAACTTCGAGGACTCGATCCTGCTTTCCGAGCGGGTCGTGCAGGAAGACCGCTACACCTCGATCCACATCGAGGAGCTGTCCTGCATCGCGCGCGACACCAAGCTGGGCGCCGAGGAAATCACCGCCGACATCCCGAACGTGGGCGAACAGGCGCTGGCGCGCCTGGACGAGAGCGGCATCGTGTACATCGGCGCCGAGGTCAAGGCCGGTGACATCATGGTCGGCAAGGTGACTCCGAAGGGCGAAAGCCAGCTGACCCCGGAAGAGAAGCTCCTGCGCGCGATCTTCGGCGAGAAGGCGTCCGACGTTAAGGACAGCTCGCTGCGCGTGCCGCCGGGCATGGACGGCACCGTCATCGACGTGCAGGTGTTCACCCGCGACGGCATCGAGAAGGACAAGCGCGCCAAGCAGATCGAGGAAATGGAGATCAAGCGGATCCGCAAGGACTTCGACGATCAGTTCCGCATCCTCGAGGGCGCGATCTACAACCGCATGCGCGCGCAGCTGGTCGGCCAGAGCGCGATGAGCGGCCCGGGCGGCCTCAAGCGCGGCACCGAGATCACCGATGCCTACCTCGACGGCCTGAAGAAGGACGACTGGTTCAAGATCAACGTCAAGGACGAGAGCGTCACGGAGTTCCTCGAGCGCGCGGCCGACCAGGTCAAGCGCCACAAGGAGGAGTTCGACCGTCGCTTCAAGGAGAAGCAGGCCAAGATCACCCAGGGCGACGATCTTGCCCCGGGCGTGCTCAAGATGGTCAAGGTGTTCCTGGCCGTGAAGCGCCGCATCCAGCCGGGCGACAAGATGGCCGGTCGCCACGGCAACAAGGGCGTGGTCTCCAACGTGGTGCCGGTCGAGGACATGCCGTTCATGGCCACGGGCGAGCCGGTCGACATCGTGCTCAATCCGCTGGGCGTGCCTTCGCGCATGAACATCGGCCAGGTGCTGGAGATGCACCTGGGCTGGGCCGCCAAGGGCCTGGGCCGCAAGTTCCAGCGCATGCTCGAGGCGCAGGAGAAGGTGGGCAAGATCCGTGAGTTCCTCGATCAGGTCTACAACACCCACGCCGCCGGCGCGGTGCAGCACGTCGACCTGAAGTCGCTGACCGACCAGGAAATCCTGACCCTGGCGACCAACCTGCAGGAAGGCGTGCCGATGGCCACGCCGGTGTTCGACGGCGCCGAGGAAACCGAGATCAAGGCGATGCTGAAGCTGGCGGATCTGCCCGAGTCGGGCCAGACCACGCTGTTCGACGGCCGCACCGGCGAGGCGTTCGATCGCCCGGTGACCGTGGGCTACATGCATTACCTGAAGCTCAACCACCTGGTCGACGACAAGATGCACGCGCGTTCCACCGGCCCATACTCGCTGGTCACTCAGCAGCCGCTGGGCGGCAAGGCGCAGTTCGGCGGCCAGCGCTTCGGCGAAATGGAAGTCTGGGCGCTGGAAGCCTACGGCGCGGCCTACACCCTGCAGGAAATGCTGACGGTGAAGTCCGACGACGTGCAGGGCCGCAACCAGATGTACAAGAACATCGTCGACGGCAACCACGAGATGGCGGCCGGCATGCCGGAGTCCTTCAACGTGCTGGTGAAGGAAATCCGCTCGCTGGGCATCGACATCGACCTGGAAGAGGTGAAGTGACGGTCGCGTCCCGGCGCCTGGCGCCGGGACGCTGACTGAGCCTCAGCTCGCATCGCGAACCTCTACCGAAGAATTTGCTCCGACCGGAGACACCCATGAAAGACCTGCTCAACCTTTTCAACCAGCAGCGCACCACGCCCGACTTCGACGCGATCAAGATCGCGCTGGCGTCGCCCGAGCTGATCCGCTCGTGGTCGTACGGCGAGGTGAAGAAGCCCGAGACGATCAACTACCGCACCTTCAAGCCCGAGCGTGACGGCCTGTTCTGCGCCGCCATCTTCGGCCCGGTGAAGGACTACGAGTGCCTGTGCGGCAAGTACAAGCGCATGAAGCACCGCGGCGTGGTCTGCGAGAAGTGCGGCACCGAAGTGACGCTGGCCAAGGTGCGCCGCGAGCGCATGGGCCACATCGAGCTGGCCAGCCCGACCGCGCACATCTGGTTCCTCAAGTCGCTGCCTTCGCGTATCGGCCTGATGCTGGACATGACCCTGCGCGACATCGAGCGCATCCTGTACTTCGAGGCCTTCGTGGTCATCGATCCGGGCCTGACCGCGCTCGAGCGCGGCCAGCTGCTCAGCGAAGAGCAGTACCTGGAAGCGACCGAGGAGCACGGTGACGAGTTCGACGCCCGCATGGGCGCCGAGGCGGTCTATGAGCTGCTGAAGTCGATCGACCTGCCGGGCGAAGTCATCCGCCTGAAGGAAGAGATCGCCTCGACCAACTCCGAGACCAAGCTCAAGCGGCTGACCAAGCGCGTCAAGCTGATCGAAGCCTTCCTCGAATCCGGCAACAAGCCGGAGTGGATGGTGCTGACCGTTCTTCCCGTGCTGCCGCCGGACCTGCGTCCGCTGGTGCCGCTGGACGGCGGCCGCTTTGCGACCTCCGACCTGAACGACCTGTACCGCCGCGTCATCAACCGCAACAACCGCCTCAAGCGCCTGCTCGAGCTCAATGCGCCGGACATCATCGTGCGCAACGAGAAGCGCATGCTGCAGGAATCGGTCGATGCGCTGCTTGACAACGGCCGCCGCGGTCGTGCCATCACCGGCACCAACAAGCGCGCGCTGAAGTCGCTGGCCGACATGATCAAGGGCAAGCAGGGCCGGTTCCGCCAGAACCTGCTCGGCAAGCGCGTGGACTACTCCGGTCGTTCCGTGATCGTGGTCGGTCCGACCCTGCGCCTGCACCAGTGCGGCCTGCCCAAGAAGATGGCGCTGGAGCTGTTCAAGCCGTTCATCTTCGCCAAGCTGCAGGTCCGCGGCGAAGCCACCACCATCAAGGCGGCCAAGAAGCTGGTCGAGCGCGAAGAGCCGATGGTGTGGGACATCCTCGAAGAGGTGATCCGCGAGCATCCGGTGCTGCTCAACCGCGCCCCGACCCTGCATCGCCTCGGTATCCAGGCGTTCGAGCCGAAGTTGATCGAAGGCAAGGCGATCCAGCTTCACCCGCTGGTCTGTACCGCCTTCAACGCCGACTTCGACGGCGACCAGATGGCCGTGCACGTGCCGCTCTCGATCGAGGCGCAGCTGGAAGCGCGCGCCCTGATGATGGCGACCAACAACATCCTGTCGCCGGCCAACGGCGAGCCGATCATCGTGCCGACCCAGGACGTGGTGCTGGGCCTGTACTACATGACCCGCGAACTGGTGAACGCCAGGGGCACCGGCATGGTGTTCTCCGGCATCGCCGAGGTGCGTCGCGCCTATGACAACCGTGCGGTCGAGTTGCACGCCAAGGTCAAGGTGCGCCTGAAGCAGGTCACCATCGCCGACGACGGCGAGCGCACCAGCAATCTGGCGCTGGTCGACACCACCGTGGGCCGCGCGCTGCTGGCCGAGATCATGCCCGAAGGCCTGCCCTTCGAGCTGGCCAACACCGAGCTGACCAAGAAGAACATCTCGCGCCTGATCAACGCCTGCTACCGCCGCCTCGGCCTGAAAGAGACCGTGGTGTTCGCGGATCAGCTGATGTACACCGGCTTCCGCTTCGCCACCCGCGCGGGCATCTCGATCGGTATCGATGACATGATCATCCCCGACGAGAAGAAGCCGATCCTGGAAGAGGCCGAGAAGGAAGTGGTCGAGATCCAGGAGCAGTACCAGTCGGGCCTGGTCACCGCCGGCGAGCGCTACAACAAGGTGGTCGACATCTGGTCGCGCACCAACGAGCTGGTCGCCAAGGCGATGATCGACGGTATCGGTACCGAAAAGGTCACCGGCGCCGACGGCAAGACGATCAACCAGAAGTCGATGAACTCGCTGTACATCATGGCCGACTCCGGCGCGCGCGGTAGCGTGGCGCAGATCCGCCAGCTGGCCGGCATGCGTGGCCTGATGGCGCGTCCGGACGGCTCGATCATCGAGACCCCGATCAAGGCCAACTTCCGCGAAGGCCTGAACGTGCTGCAGTACTTCAACTCGACCCACGGTGCCCGTAAGGGTCTGGCCGATACCGCGTTGAAGACCGCCAACTCCGGTTACCTGACCCGTCGCCTGGTCGACGTGGCGCAGGACGTGGTCATCACCATGGACAACTGCGGCACCGAGGATGGCGTGCTGATGCAGCCGATCGTCGAAGGCGGCGATGTGGTCGAGCCGCTGCGCGAGCGCGTGCTCGGTCGCGTGGTGGTCGAGGACGTCTACGGCCCGGGCAACGACGACGATGCGATCGTCACGCGCGACACGCTGCTGGACGAGGCGCTGGTCGAGAAGCTGGACAAGGCCGGCGTGCAGTCGATCAAGGTCCGTTCGCCGATCACCTGCGAAGCCAGCCATGGCGTGTGCGCGCTGTGCTACGGCCGCGACCTGGCCCGTGGCCACCTGGTCAACATGGGCGAGGCCGTGGGCGTGGTTGCCGCGCAGTCGATCGGCGAGCCCGGCACCCAGCTGACCATGCGTACCTTCCACATCGGTGGCGCGGCCTCCCGTGCCGCCGCAGTGGACAACGTCTCGGTCAAGACCACCGGCACGCTGAAGTTCAACAATCTGAAGACCGTTCAGCACGCCCAGGGCCATCTGGTGGCGGTGTCGCGTTCGGGCGAGGTGTCGGTGATCGACGCCAACGGCCGCGAGCGCGAGCGCTACAAGGTGCCTTACGGTGCCACCATCGCGGTCAAGGACGGCGCGGCGGTCAAGGCCGGCCAGACCGTGGCCAACTGGGATCCGCACACCCATCCGATCGTCTCGGAGGTGGCCGGTACCGTGCGCTTCATCGACTTCCTCGATGGCGTTACCGTGCAGAGCCAGACCGACGAGCTGACCGGCCTGGAGTCGGCGGTGGTGACCGATCCGAAGCGTCGCGGTACCGCGGCCAAGGATCTGCGCCCGATCGTGCGTCTGGAAGACGCCAAGGGACGCGAGCTGAAGCTGCCCGGCACTGACGTGCCGGCTCAGTACATGCTGCCGGCCGGTGCGATCGTGTCGATCCAGAACGGCGTGGAAGTGGGCGTGGGCGACGTGGTTGCCCGTATCCCGCAGGAAACCTCCAAGACCCGCGACATCACCGGCGGTCTGCCGCGCGTGGCCGACCTGTTCGAGGCGCGCAAGCCGAAGGAACCGGCGATCCTGGCCGAGCGTTCGGGCGTGATCAGCTTCGGCAAGGACACCAAGGGCAAGCAGCGTCTGATCATCAAGGATGTCGACGGCAACGAGCACGAGGAGCTGATTCCGAAGTGGCGTCAGGTCATCGTGTTCGAAGGCGAGCATGTGGAGAAGGGCGAGACCGTCGTCGACGGCGAGCCCAGCCCGCATGACATCCTGCGCCTGCTTGGCGTGGAGCCGCTGGCCGCGTACCTGGTCAAGGAGATCCAGGACGTCTATCGCCTGCAGGGCGTGAAGATCAACGACAAGCACATCGAAGCGATCATTCGCCAGATGCTGCGCAAGGTCGAGATCACCGACCCGGGCGAAAGCCACTACCTGCGCGGCGAGCAGATCGAGCGCGTGCGTATCAATGGCGAGAACGATCGCGCCATCGCCAAGGGCGAACGCCCCTCCGAGTACCAGTCGATCCTGCTGGGCATCACCAAGGCGTCGCTGGCAACCGAGTCGTTCATCTCCGCCGCTTCCTTCCAGGAGACCACCCGCGTGCTGACCGAGGCGGCCGTCCGCGGCACCCGCGATACCTTGCGGGGCCTGAAGGAAAATGTTATTGTCGGCCGTCTGATTCCGGCAGGTACGGGTCTGGCGTACCACGCACAGCGTCGTCGCCAGGGCGGTCTTACCGCCTCGGAGCTGGAAACCCTTTCCGGCTCCTCCTCTGCGGCAACGTTTGCGGAGGCTTCCGCCGGTAGTGATGAGGGTGCCGAGTAACCTCGAGGGGTTTGCTCGCTGACATACGAAATGAGGTGCACGGATGCACCTCGTGTTCGGGTCACGGAGGACAGGGCGTTACCTTGCCTGGTGCAAGGCGCCATGTTAAATTCCCGCTTCTTGGCAGACCGAGTTTCGGTCTGCCTTTATGTTTCTCAGGAAAAGCTTCGCATGACGACAGTCAACCAGTTGGTGCGCAAGAACCGCAGCCCGAAGACCTACAAGAGCGCTTCGCCGGCCTTGCAGAGCAGCCCGCAGCGCCGCGGCGTTTGCACGCGCGTGTATACGACCACCCCGAAGAAGCCGAACTCGGCGTTGCGCAAGGTTGCCAAGGTGCGCCTGACCAACGGTTACGAGGTCATCAGCTACATCGGCGGCGAAGGCCACAACCTGCAGGAGCACTCGGTCGTGCTGATCCGCGGCGGCCGCGTGAAGGATCTGCCGGGCGTGCGCTACCACACCGTGCGCGGCAGCCTCGACTGTGCCGGCGTGACCAAGCGCCGCCAGTCGCGCTCCAAGTACGGCGCCAAGCGCCCGAAGAAGTAATCCGCTCTCCTCGAGGTCGCAGCCTGGAGGGCTGCTTGCGACGCGGGCAGGGATGTCTGCGGAAAACAAACTTGCGGCCAGGGCGGCCGCTTTTCAGGCGGACAGGCTGTCCGCGAAAAATCACGGACTCCAAACATGTCGCGTAAAGGTTCCCATCCCGCCCGCCTGGTCCTGCCGGATCCCAAGCATGGCAGCCAGCTGATCGCCCGCTTCATCAACATGGTGATGAAGAGCGGCAAGAAGTCGGTCGCCGAAAGCATCGTCTACGGCGCGCTGACCCATCTGGGTGAAAAGAACGCCGAGCCGGTGGCTCTGGTCGAGAAGGCGCTCGGCAACGTCTCGCCGGCCGTCGAGGTGAAGTCCCGTCGTGTCGGCGGCGCCACCTACCAGGTGCCGGTCGAAGTGCGCCCGGGTCGCCGCATGGCGCTGGCGATGCGCTGGGTGATCGACGCCGCGCGCAAGCGTGGCGAAACCTCGATGCCGCGTAAGCTCGCCGCCGAGTTGCTGGAAGCCTCGGAAAACCGTGGTGGCGCGATCAAGAAGCGCGAAGAAACCCACCGCATGGCGGAAGCCAACAAGGCGTTCTCGCACTACCGGTGGTAATCGTTTGCCGTGGTTGCCGCCGTTTGGCGCGCCAACCACGGTTTGCCATTCGTGGCGGGTCTCGATTCAAGTCGTTGTCGTGGCGGTGAAGACAACCGCCTGGCTCGCGGTTCCGGCTCCGGCCGTGGCTCCCGCGACCAAGAAGCAACCCGCCGCCCTTGGCGGACTCCTAATGAAAGCGCGGTCCGGACGGCCGCTCCGAACGGGCAGGGCAGCCCGGTAAAGGTAAATATCCATGGCACGCACCACTCCTATCGAGCGCTACCGCAACTTCGGCATCATGGCCCACATCGATGCGGGCAAGACCACGACCACGGAGCGCATCCTGTTCTACACCGGCGTCAGTCACAAGATTGGCGAAGTGCATGACGGTGCGGCCACCATGGACTGGATGGAGCAGGAGCAGGAGCGCGGCATCACCATCACTTCCGCCGCCACCACGGCGTTCTGGAAGGGCATGGACCGCTCGCTGCCTGAGCACCGCTTCAACATCATCGATACCCCCGGGCACGTCGACTTCACCATCGAAGTCGAGCGTTCGCTGCGCGTGCTCGACGGCGCCGTGTTCGTGCTGTGCGCGGTCGGCGGCGTGCAGCCGCAGTCCGAGACCGTGTGGCGCCAGGCCAACAAGTACAAGGTGCCGCGCCTTGCGTTCGTCAACAAGATGGATCGCACCGGCGCCAACTTCTTCAAGGTCGTCGACCAGCTGAAGTCGCGCCTGGGCGCCAACCCGGTGCCGATGCAGGTGCCGATCGGCGCCGAGGACAACTTCGACGGCGTGGTCGACCTGATCAAGATGAAGGCGATCATCTGGGACATGGAATCCCAGGGCATGAAGTTCGAGTACCAGGACATCCCGGCCAACCTCGCGGAGAAAGCCGCCGAAGCGCACAGCTTCATGGTCGAATCGGCCGCCGAGGCGACCGAGGAGCTGATGAACAAGTACCTCGAGGGCGGCGAGCTCACCGAGGCGGAGATCATCGAGGGCCTGCGCCAGCGCACGCTGTCCAGCGAGATCATTCCGGTGTTCTGCGGTACGGCCTTCAAGAACAAGGGCGTGCAGGCGATGCTCGACGCGGTGGTGCAGCTGCTGCCGTCGCCCGCCGATCGTCCGCCGGTGACCGGCGTGGACGAGGACGACAAGGAAGCGATCCGCAAGGCGGACGACAGTGCGCCGTTCTCCGCGCTCGCCTTCAAGATCATGACCGATCCGTTCGTCGGTTCGCTGACCTTCTTCCGCGTTTACTCGGGCACGCTCAATGCGGGCGACCAGGTCTACAACCCGGTCAAGTCCAAGAAGGAGCGCATCGGCCGCATCCTGCAGATGCATGCGAACGAGCGTCATGAGCTGAAGGAAGTCCGCGCGGGCGACATCGCCTCGGCGGTCGGCCTGAAGGACGTGACGACCGGCGATACGCTGTGCGCGCAGGACCACATCATCACCCTGGAGCGGATGACGTTCCCGGAACCGGTGATCTCGATGGCGGTCGAGCCGAAGACCAAGTCCGACCAGGAAAAGATGGGCATCGCCCTCGGTCGCCTTGCCGCGGAGGATCCGTCCTTCCGCGTGCGCACGGACGAAGAGTCGGGCCAGACCATCATCTCCGGCATGGGCGAGCTCCACCTGGACATCCTGGTGGATCGCATGAAGCGCGAGTTCAACGTCGAAGCCAATGTCGGCAAGCCGCAGGTGGCTTACCGCGAGACGATCCGCGCGTCGGACGTCAAGTCCGACTACAAGCACGCCAAGCAGTCCGGCGGTAAGGGCCAGTACGGTCACGTGGTGATCGAGATGTCGCCGATGACCGAGGAAGAGCGCAAGAGCTCGGACGTCAAGGACGATTTCCTGTTCGTCAACGAGATCTCCGGCGGCGTGATTCCGAAGGAGTTCATCCCGTCGGTCGAAAAGGGCCTGCGCGAGACGATCACCAGCGGTCCGCTGGCTGGCTTCCCCGTCGTTGGCGTCAAGACCAAGCTGGTGTTCGGTTCGTACCACGACGTCGATTCGTCGGAAATGGCGTTCAAGCTGGCCGCCTCGATGGCGTTCAAGCAGGGCTTCGCCAAGGCGAACCCTGTACTGCTCGAGCCGGTGATGAAGGTCGAGGTGGTTACGCCGGAAGAGTACGTCGGCGACGTGATGGGCGATCTGAGCCGCCGTCGTGGCCTGCTGCAGGGCCAGGACGATACGCCGTCGGGCAAGACCATCAACGCGATGGTGCCGCTTGGCGAAATGTTCGGCTACGCGACCACCATCCGCTCGCTGACCCAGGGTCGTGCGACGTTCACGATGGAGTTCGATCATTACGCGGAAGCGCCGAACAACATCGCCGAGCAGGTGATCAAGAAGGCATAGTTTTTGCGATCATCCGTGATTGCAGAGCGAGATCAAAAAGCGGCCACCCCTGGCCGCAGTCTTCAAAAGAGCAGTGCGGCCCTGACCGGCCGCGTAAATGAAAACACGCGGCCGACGCCGCACTGACGATAGTTCTATCTAGAGGTCTCAAGTCATGGCAAAGGGTAAGTTCGAACGCACCAAGCCGCACGTGAACGTCGGCACGATCGGCCACGTGGACCACGGCAAGACGACGCTGACGGCGGCGCTGACCAAGGTGGGCGCCGAGCGCTTCGGTGGCGAGTTCAAGGACTACAGCGCGATCGATGCGGCGCCGGAAGAGAAGGCACGCGGCATCACGATCTCGACCGCGCACGTGGAATACGAATCGCCGACGCGCCACTACGCGCACGTCGACTGCCCCGGCCACGCCGACTACGTCAAGAACATGATCACCGGTGCGGCGCAGATGGACGGCGCGATCCTGGTGTGCTCGGCCGCCGACGGCCCGATGCCGCAGACGCGCGAGCACATCCTGCTGTCGCGCCAGGTGGGCGTGCCCTACATCGTCGTGTTCCTGAACAAGGCCGACATGGTCGACGACGCCGAGCTGCTCGAGCTGGTCGAGATGGAAGTGCGCGAGCTGCTGTCGAAGTACGATTTCCCGGGCGACGACACTCCGATCGTGAAGGGTTCGGCGCTGAAGGCGCTGGAAGGCGACCAGAGCGAAATCGGCGTGCCGGCGATCATCCAGCTGGTCGATGCGCTGGACAGCTACATTCCCGAGCCGGTGCGTGCGATCGACAAGCCGTTCCTGATGCCGGTCGAGGACGTGTTCTCGATCTCCGGCCGCGGCACGGTGGTGACCGGTCGTATCGAGCGCGGCATCATCAAGGTCGGCGACGAAGTGGAAGTGGTGGGCATCCGTGACACCCAGAAGACCACCGTCACCGGCGTGGAGATGTTCCGCAAGCTGCTCGACCAGGGCCAGGCGGGCGACAATGCCGGCCTGCTGCTGCGCGGCCTGAAGCGTGACGACGTCGAGCGTGGCCAGGTGCTGGCCAAGCCGGGCACGATCACCCCGCACACCGACTTCGAGGCCGAGGTCTATGTGCTGAGCAAGGACGAGGGTGGCCGTCATACGCCGTTCTTCAAGGGCTACCGTCCGCAGTTCTACTTCCGCACCACCGACGTCACCGGTGCCTGCCAGCTGCCGGAAGGCGTGGAAATGGTGATGCCGGGCGACAACGTGAAGATGGTGGTCAGCCTGATCCACCCGATCGCGATGGACGAGGGCCTGCGCTTCGCCATCCGCGAAGGCGGCCGCACCGTCGGCGCCGGCGTGGTGGCCAAGGTCATCAAGTAAGTTCGACTGTCGCGGCCTCCTTTCGGAGGCCGCGGTTTTTCCGTGCATGGCTGGCGCTGTGCCCGGGAAGCCGCTATACTCGACAAGTTGTTGACGAGCTTGGCGCTTGCCAGGCTCGATACCGCGAAATGAGGTACAGGACGTACTTCGAGTTCGCAGGCCGGACGGCCCTCGCAACATGCCATAGGTCGCAGACACGTTCTGTTGACCTTTGTCCGTTGCGCGATTTATAATTTTCTGTCTAGGCGAGCCGTTTGTGCTCGCCTAGCTTTTTCGCCCAGCGCGCCCAGGTGTGCGGGGTAGCTCCAAAAAGGGTTGTGCGGGGCGGTGAGAAGCCACCTCGAGACAAGCATTTGTTCTTTCGATAACAGGACACGGTTTTATGGCGAACCAGAAGATTCGCATCCGCCTCAAGGCGTTCGATCATCGCCTGATCGATCGCTCGGCCAGCGAGATCGTCGAGACGGCCAAGCGCACCGGCGCTACGGTGCTCGGCCCCATTCCGCTTCCGACCAAGATCGAGCGCTACACGATCCTGGTCTCGCCGCACGTCGACAAGGACGCGCGCGATCAGTACGAAACCCGTACCCACAAGCGTGTGCTCGACATCGTCGACCCCAACGACAAGACCGTGGACGCGCTCATGAAGCTTGACCTCGCCGCTGGCGTGGACGTCCAGATCAAGCTCGGCTGAGCGATAGACAGGATACGAAGATGAGTATCGGACTGGTTGGCCGCAAGTGCGGCATGAGCCGGCTCTTCACTGAAGACGGACGCTCGATTCCGGTGACGCTGATTGAAGCGACCCCGAACCGCGTCACCCAGCTGAAGACCGAAGACAACGATGGTTACACCGCGATCCAGGTCACCGCGGGCGTCAAGCGCGCCTCGCTGCTGACCCAGCCGGCGAAGGGCCACTACGCGAAGGCGAAGGTCGAGCCGGGCCGCGGCCTGTGGGAGTTCCGCGTTGCTGCCGAAGACCTCGGCAAGTACAGCGTCGGCGCCGAGATCAAGGCGGACGAGATCTTCTCGGCTGGCCAGATCGTCGACGTCGCCGGCGTCTCCAAGGGCAAGGGCTTCCAGGGCACGATCAAGCGCTGGAACTTCTCGATGGGTGATGCGACGCACGGCAACTCGCTGTCGCACCGCGCGCCGGGTTCGATCGGTCAGCGCCAGACGCCGGGCCGCGTGTTCCCTGGCAAGAAGATGTCCGGCCAGATGGGTAACGTGAACCGCACGCAGCAGGGTCTGGAAGTGGTCAAGGTCGATGCCGAGCGTCACCTGATCGCGGTCAAGGGCGCGGTGCCGGGTGCGACCGGCGGCGACGTCGTGATTCGCCCGACCACCAAGGGTTGAGGAGAGACGCCATGGAACTGAATGTCATTGGCGCCAAGCCGCTCACCGTGTCCGACGAAGTGTTCGGCGGTGAGTTCAAGCAGGCCCTGATCCACCAGGTGGTGGTTGCGTACCAGGCCGGCGGTCGCGCCGGTACCAAGGCGCAGCTGTCGCGCGGTGAGATGTCGGGTACCACCAAGAAGTTCAAGAAGCAGAAGGGCGGCGGCGCCCGCCACGGCGACTACCGCGCCCCGATCTTCGTCGGCGGCGGTGTCACCTTCGCGGCCAAGCCTCGCAGCTTCGAGCAGAAGGTCAACCGCAAGGCGTACCGCGTCGCCATCCGCTCGATCCTTTCCGAGCTGAATCGCCAAGGTCGCCTGAAGGTCGTCGAGGGCTTCGGCATCGACGCGCCGAAGACCAAGTCGATGCTCGCCAAGATGGCCGAGCTGGAAGTATCCGGCCGCGTGCTGCTGGTCAGCGAGGATGCCAACGAGGCGCTGTTCCTGGCGGCGCGCAACATCCCGTACCTGCACGTGCTGGACGTGATGGCGCTGAATCCGGTCAGCCTGGTCGGTTCCGACCACGTGGTGATGACCGCTGACGCGGTCAAGAAGATCGAGGAGTGGCTCGCATGAGCAACGAACGCATTCTCAATACGCTGCGTGCGCCGCACATCTCCGAAAAGGCCGCGCGCCTCGCCGAGAACAACCAGTACGTATTCGTGGTCGCCCCCGAGGCGACCAAGGCCGACGTCCGCGCGGCGGTGGAACAGATGTTCGACGTGAAGGTCGAGCAGGTGAACCTCGTCAACGCCAAGGGCAAGGTCAAGTCCTTCCGTTTCCGCGCTGGCAACCGCCAGGGCAAGCGCAAGGCCTATGTCCGCCTCGCCGATGGCCAGACCATCGACGTGTCGGCCAAGGCCTGAGCTCAAGGAGTTGAATTGAGATGGCACTGATCACTCACAAGCCGACCTCGCCGGGCCGCCGCGACGCTGTCAGCGTCCGCACCGAAGGCCTGCACAAGGGCGCGCCGTACGCGGCGTTGACCGAGTCGCAGTCCAAGACGGGTGGCCGCAACCACTACGGTCGCATCACCACGCGTCACCGCGGTGGTGGCCACAAGCAGGCCTACCGCATCATCGACTTCAAGCGCGACAAGGAAGGCATCGCCGCCAAGGTCGAGCGCATCGAATACGATCCGAACCGCACCGCGCACATCGCGCTGCTGTGCTACGCCGACGGCGAGCGCCGCTACATCATCGCACCCAAGGGCGTGGTGGTCGGTGACCGCCTGGTGTCCGGTTCCGATGCGCCGATCAAGGCCGGCAACAGCCTGCCGCTGCGCAACATCCCGGTCGGCTCGACCATCCACTGCATCGAGATGAAGGCAGGCAAGGGTGCGCAGATCGCTCGTAGCGCCGGCGCCTCCGTGCAGCTGGTCGCTCGCGAGTCCGGTTACGCCACGCTGCGTCTTCGCTCCGGCGAAATGCGCCGTGTGCCGGTCGACTGCCGCGCCACCATCGGCGAGGTCGGTAATTCCGAGCACAGCCTGAAGAAGCTCGGCAAGGCCGGTGCCAAGCGCTGGAAGGGCATTCGCCCGACCGTGCGCGGCGTGGTGATGAACCCGGTCGACCATCCGCACGGCGGTGGTGAAGGCCGTACCTCCGGCGGCCGTCATCCGGTCAGCCCGTGGGGCACGCCGACCAAGGGCTACAAGACCCGCAACAACAAGCGCACGCAGCAGTTCATCGTGCGTCGCCGCAAGTAACAGGAAACGACCATGCCGCGCTCTCTCAAGAAAGGTCCGTTCATCGACCTGCACCTCGCCAAGAAGGTGGAAGTCGCCGTTTCCGCCAACAACAGGCGTCCGATCAAGACCTGGTCGCGCCGCTCGATGATCCTGCCCGAAATGGTGGGCCTGACCATCGCCATCCACAACGGTCGCCAGCACGTGCCGGTACTGATCAACGAGAACATGGTCGGGCACAAGCTCGGCGAGTTCGCGGTGACCCGTACCTTCAAGGGCCACGGCGGCGACAAGAAGGGCAAGTAAGATGAGCACCGAAGCCAAAGCGATCCTGCGCAGCGCCCGCATCTCGGCGCAGAAGGCACGCCTGGTGGCTGACCTGGTCCGCGGCATGCCCGTGGGCCGCGCCAGCGACGTGCTCCAGTTCACCAACAAGAAGGCCGCCCACCTTGTGCGCAAGGTGCTGCTCTCGGCCGTCGCCAACGCCGAGAACAACCTGGGCGCCGACGTCGACGAGCTGAAGGTCTCGCGCATTTTCGTGGACGAAGGTCCGTCGATGAAGCGCATGTTTGCACGTGCCAAGGGTCGCGGTTCGCGCATCCTGAAGCGCACCAGCCACATCACCGTGGTCGTCGGCGAGTAAGAGGACAGAAGACGATGGGTCATAAAGTTCATCCCACCGGTATCCGCCTCGGCATCGCCAAGGACTGGAACTCGAAGTGGTACGCCAACAAGGGCGAGTATGCCCAGTACCTCGCGGCTGACCTGAAGGTCCGCGAGATGCTGCGCAAGAAGCTGGCGCAGGCCGGCATCTCCAAGATCCAGATCGAGCGTCCTGCCAAGACCGCCCGCGTGACGATCCACACCGCCCGCCCGGGCGTGGTGATCGGCAAGAAGGGTGAGGACATCGAAAAGCTGCGCAAGGAAGTGTCCGACATGATGGGCGTCCCGGCGCACATCAACGTCAGCGAAGTGCGCAAGCCCGAGCTCGACGCGCAGCTGGTGGCCGAGTCGATCGCCCAGCAGCTGGAGCGCCGCATCATGTTCCGCCGCGCCATGAAGCGCTCGGTCGGCAACGCGATGCGCCTGGGTGCCCTGGGTATCAAGATCAACGTCTCCGGCCGTCTGAACGGCGCCGAGATCGCCCGTTCCGAGTGGAGCCGCGAGGGTCGTGTGCCGCTGCACACCCTTCGTGCCGACATCGACTACGGCTTTGCCGAGGCGAAGACCACCTACGGCATCATCGGCATCAAGGTGTGGATCTACAAGGGCGAGATCTTCGACCTGGCAGCAGCATCGGCCGAGTCGAAGGACGAGCAGTCGCAGTCGCGCCGCGAAGGTGGCGAGGGTCGTCGTGAATCGCGTCGCGAGGGCGGTGAAGGCCGTCGCGAGCGGACGGCGAAGTAAGGAGAGTTGCCATGTTGCAACCGAAGCGAACCAAATACCGCAAGCAGTTCAAGGGCCGCAACGATGGCCTGGCCCAGTGCTCGAACCTCGTCAGCTTTGGCGAGTACGGCCTGAAGGCAACCACCCATGGCGCGCTGACCGCGCGCCAGATCGAGGCGGCCCGTCGTTGCATCACGCGTTTCGTCAAGCGCGGCGGCAAGCTGTGGATCCGCGTGTTCCCGGACAAGCCGATCACCAAGAAGCCGATCGAAGTCCGCATGGGCGCCGGCAAGGGCGGCGTCGAGTTCTGGGTCGCCCCGATCCAGCCGGGCCGCATGCTTTATGAAATCGAGGGTATCGACGAGGCGACGGCACGCGAGGCGTTCCGCCTGGCCGCCGCCAAGCTCTCGGTGCAGACCCAATTCGTGACCCGGGCGGTGATGTGATGGCCACCAACGATCTGAACACCAAGTCGGCCGACGAGCTGAAGCAGCACCTGCTGGACCTGCGCAAGGAGCAGTTCAACCTGCGCATGCAGAAGGGCACCGGCCAGCTCAGCCAGCCGCACCAGCTGCGCCGCGTGCGGCGCGACATCGCCCGCACGAAGTTCGTGCTCGGCACGAAGAAGTAAGGGACGCCGACATGAGCGAGAACACCAAGCAGGCGCGCACCCTCGAGGGCCGCGTCATCAGCAACAAGATGAACAAGACGGTCACCGTCCTGATCGAGCGCCAGGTGCAGCATGGCCTGTTGGGCAAGATCATCCGCCGGTCGACCAAACTGCATGCGCAGGACGATATCGGTGCGAACGAGGGTGACCTGGTGCGCATCGCCGAGTGCCGTCCGCTGTCCAAAACCAAGCATCACCGCGTGGTCGAAATCGTCACGCGTGCAGCGGTCTAAGGGAGGGTGCAGACATGATCCAGATGCAGAGCACGCTTTCCGCGGCCGACAACAGCGGCGCCAAGGAATTGATGTGCATCAAGGTGCTCGGCGGTTCCCACCGCCGCTACGCCGCGATCGGTGACGTGATCAAGGTCACCGTGAAGGATGCCATTCCGCGCGGCAAGGTGAAGAAGGGCGAGGTCTACAACGCCGTGGTGGTTCGTACCGCCAAGGGCGTGCGCCGCCCGGATGGCTCGCTGATCCGTTTCGACGGTAATGCAGCGGTGCTCCTCAACAACAAGCTCGAGCCGATCGGCACCCGCATCTTCGGGCCGGTCACGCGTGAGCTGCGCGGCGAGAAGTTCATGAAGATCGTCTCCCTCGCGCCCGAAGTGCTTTGAGCGGAGAGAAGAACCATGAACCGTATCCGCAAGGGTGATCAGGTCCTCGTGATCGCCGGCAAGAACAAGGGTCAGCGCGGCGACGTGCTGCGCGTTGACGGCGACCGCGTGTTCGTCTCCAACGTGAACCTGGTCAAGCGCCACACCAAGCCGAATCCGCAGGCCCAGCAAGCCGGCGGCATCGTCGAGCGCGAGGCCTCGATCCATATCTCCAATGTGCAGCTGTTCAACCCGGCCACCGGCAAGGGTGAGCGCGTGGGTGCCAAGACGCTCGAGGATGGGCGCAAGGTCCGCGTGTTCCGCTCCAATGGCGAACAGCTGGACGCGTAAGGAATCCATGTCATGACGCGCC
The DNA here is from genome assembly GCF_026410505.1 of Frateuria hangzhouensis. Lineage (GTDB taxonomy): Bacteria > Pseudomonadota > Gammaproteobacteria > Xanthomonadales > Rhodanobacteraceae > Frateuria_A > Frateuria_A hangzhouensis. The sequence goes on along the minus strand of NZ_JAPMIU010000006.1, from coordinate 157,595 downwards.
TTGAAAGTTTTTACAAAGAACAGGTCGTTGCGAAGCTCACCGAGCGCTTCGGCTACGAGAACGTGATGCAGGTTCCGCGCATCACCAAGATCACCCTGAACATGGGTGTGGGCGAGGCTGCCGGCAACAAGAAGATTCTTGACAATGCCGTCGCCGACATGACCAAGATCGCCGGTCAGAAGCCGATCACGACCAAGGCGCGCGTGTCCGTGGCCTCGTTCAAGATCCGCGACGGCTGGCCGATCGGCTGCAAGGTCACCCTGCGCCGCGCCAACATGTGGGAATTCCTGGACCGCCTGATCAACGTCTCGCTGCCGCGTACCCGCGACTTCCGTGGCGTGCCCGGTCGCGCCTTCGACGGCCGTGGCAACTACAACTTCGGCGTCAAGGAACAGATCATCTTCCCGGAAATCGACTTCGACGCGATCGACGCAATGCGTGGCATGGATATCTCCATCACCACCACCGCCAAGACCGACGAAGAAGCCAAGGCGCTGCTGGAAGCCTTCAGCTTCCCGTTCCGCAACTGATCGCGCCGCATTAGAGAGCGAGAGAAACGCAATGGCAAAGACCTCGATGGTCAACCGCGACATCAAGCGGACCAAAATCGTCAAAAAGTACGCCGCCAAGCGCGCCGAACTGAAGGCGATCGTGATCAACCCGAACGCTTCGTACGACGAGAAGATGGACGCGCAGTCCAAGCTGCAGAAGCTGCCGCGCGACGCCAGTCCGGTGCGCCAGCGCAACCGCTGCGAGCTGTCCGGTCGTCCGCGTGGCGTCTACCGCAAGTTCGGCCTGGGCCGCAACAAGCTGCGCGAAGCGACCATGCGCGGCGACGTGCCGGGCCTGCGCAAGGCCAGTTGGTAAGTCTCCAGGCGGCGGGCGCCCCGGTGCCTGCCGCTTCACAGGTGGCCCGACGGCCACCCGGTGCATAAATCGCGCCGATATTCGCTAAAAGCTGGAACAGCTGCTATAGTTGTTGGTCTGCGCAACGCAGGCCGACCTCTTGTGTCGGCTCACAATCTGATTGATTTCCGGTTTTATCGGATATCGGTGCACTCTGAAGGATGTTTTCATGAGCATGACTGATCCCATCGCCGATCTGTTTACGCGCATCCGCAATGCCCAGCTCACGGGCAAGCCGATCGTAAACATGCCGTCGTCGAAAATGAAGTTGGCAATCGCCAACCTCCTCAAGAACGAGGGCTACATCCTCGACGCCAAGGCCTCCGATGCGGAAGGCAAGCCGGTGCTCGAGCTCAAGCTCAAGTATTTCGAAGGCCGCCCGGCCATCGAGAGCATTTCCCGTGTGTCCCGCTCGGGCCTGCGCGTGTACCGCGGCAAGGACGAGCTGCCGAAGGTTCTCGGCGGCATGGGTATCTCGATCATTTCGACTTCCGCCGGTCTGATGACCGATGCGCAGGCCCGCGCCAAGGGCCTGGGCGGCGAAGTCATCGGCCAAGTGGCGTAAGGAGTTCCCATGTCCCGCGTTGCCAAACAACCGATCAACCTGCCCAAGGGCGTGGAGCTGAAGTCCGACGTCAACGGCATCTCCGTCAAGGGCCCCAAGGGCACCCTGTCGGTCCACGCGTTGCCGGGCGTGTCGGTGGCCGTCAATGACGGCGTCGCCAACATCACGCTCGCCGATGGCGCCGACGACAAGTTCGGCGGTACCGCGCGCGCCCTGCTGGCCAACATGGTCAAGGGTGTGTCCGACGGCTACGAGCGCAAGCTCGAGCTGGTCGGCGTGGGCTATCGCGCCTCGATGGCCGGCAAGTCGTTGAACCTCAGCCTGGGCTTTTCGCACCCGGTCGTGTTCAACGCGCCCGAGGGCATCACCCTCGAGACCCCGACGCAGACCGAGATCCTGATCAAGGGTACGGACAAGCAGCGCGTCGGCGAGGTTGCCGCCAAGATCCGCGCGTTCCGTCCGCCGGAGCCCTACAAGGGCAAGGGCGTGCGCTATGCCGGCGAGAAGATCACCCTGAAGGAAGCCAAGAAGGCGTAGTGCGCTATCCCTGCTCGAAGAAGCCGCCATCCATGACGGCGCTCTTCAACAAGAGCAGGTGCCAGCCATCCAAGCCGATCCGCTTTCGAGGAACAGACAGATGAACAAGAACGAATCCCGCCTGCGTCGCGCCAAGTCCACGCGCGCCCACATCCGCAAGCTCGCGGTGGCCCGCCTGTCGGTGCATCGCACCGGTCAGCATCTTTACGCCCAGGTGTTCGACGCCTCCGGTGAGAAGGTGGTGGCGGCTGCGTCCACCGTGCAGAAGTCGGTGGCCGAAGGCCTGAAGGGCACGAAGAACCTGACCGCCGCTGCGGCCGTCGGCAAGGCCGTGGCCGAGCGTGCGCTCGCCGCGGGTATCGAGTCGGTCGCCTTTGACCGCTCCGGGTTCCGTTATCACGGTCGCATCCAGGCTCTGGCCGATGCGGCGCGCGAAGCAGGCCTGAAGTTCTGAGAGGCGGGGATTCGGGAGACGGGATTCGAAAGAGCCCCTCCTGCGGATCCCGTCTCCCGATTCCCGGCAACAAACACAACAACAAGCGGCAAAGCCGCAAGCAAAAGTCCCGGATGGTCCGGGCACACGGAACAGAGATATGTCTTCCAACGATCGCGAAAATTCCGACGGCCTGCTCGAAAAGCTGATCGCCGTCAACCGCGTGGCCAAGACCGTCAAGGGTGGCCGCCAGATGAGTTTCACCGCGCTGACCGTCGTCGGCGACGGCGAAGGCAAGGTCGGCTTCGGTTATGGCAAGGCGCGTGAAGTGCCGGTCGCCATCTCCAAGGCGATGGACCGTGCCCGCCGCAACATGGTGAGCATCGACCTGAACAACGGCACCTTGTGGTACGCCATCAAGGCCAACCACGGCGCGGCCCGCGTGTTCATGCAGCCCGCTTCCGAAGGTACCGGCGTGATCGCCGGCGGCGCCATGCGTGCCGTGCTCGAAGTGGTCGGCGTCAAGAACGTGCTGGCCAAGGCGGTCGGTTCGCGCAACCCGATCAACCTGGTGCGCGCCACCATCAAGGGCCTGCAGGCGATCGCCTCGCCCAAGCGTATCGCCGCCAAGCGTGGCAAGACCGTGGAAGAGGTGATGGGCAATGGCTAAGAACAACGACACCGCCGCCACCGTTCGCGTGCGGCTGGTCAAGGGCCTGCGCGGCGTGCAGGGGCGTCACCGCCTCAGCGTCAAGGCGCTGGGCCTGAACAAGCTCAACGATGTCCGTGAACTGAAGGACAGCCCGCAGGTGCGTGGCCTGATCAACACGGTCTACTACCTGGTCCGGGTCGAGGAGTAATCAACATGCGTCTCAACGACATCAAGCCGGCTGCCGGTGCGCGCAAGACGCGCCTGCGCGTCGGTCGCGGCATCGGTTCGGGCCTGGGCAAGACTGCCGGCCGCGGCCACAAGGGTCAGCACGCCCGCGCTGGCGGCACCCACAAGTTCGGCTTCGAAGGCGGCCAGATGCCGCTGCAGCGTCGCCTGCCCAAGGTCGGCTTCCGCTCCAAGAAGAAGGCCGAGAGCCAGGAAGTCTTCCTGTACCAGCTGGCCAACCTGAAGGTGGACGTGATCGATCCGATCGCACTGCATCAGGCCGGCCTGGTCGACAGCAAGGCCAAGAAAATCAAGGTCGTCGCCAAAGGCGAGATCGGCCGTGCGGTGAAGCTTTCCGGCGTGCTTGCCACGGCGGGCGCCAAGGCGGCCATCGAGGCCGCCGGCGGAAGCGTGGAGTAAGACGGTGGCGCAAGCCCAGGGCAACGCGCTCGGCGCGCTCGGCAAGCTGACGGAACTCCGCCAGCGCATCTTCTTCGTGATTGGTGCGCTGGTCGTTTTCCGGCTCGGTTCGTTCATCCCGGTGCCCGGCGTCAACCCGGAAGCCATGACGCGCCTGATCCAGGGCGGCGGCGGGCTGCTGAACATGTTCAACATGTTCTCCGGCGGCTCGCTGGAACGCTTCTCGGTATTCGCGCTGGGCGTGATCCCCTACATCTCCGCATCGATCGTGGTGCAGATGATGGGATCGGTGGTGCCCAGCCTGCAGGCGCTGCGCAAGGAAGGCGAGTCCGGTCGTCGCACGATGACCATGTACACGCGCTTCGGCACGGTGGGCCTGTCCGCGTTCCAGGCGTTCGGCATCGCCGCGGCACTGCAGTCGCAGACGGTCGCCGGTGGCGCGCCGGTGGTGTACACGCCGGGCATGGGCTTCATCCTGTCCGCGGTGGTGGGCCTGACTGCCGGCTCCATGTTCCTCATGTGGCTGGGCGAGCAGATTACCGAGCGGGGCGTCGGCAACGGCATTTCGCTGCTGATCTTCGCCGGCATCGTGGCGGGCCTGCCCGGCGCGGTGGCCAGCACCCTCGGCATGGCGAGCAACGGCGAGCTGTCGGTGTTGCGACTGATCATGGTGGTGGGCCTGGTGCTTGCGGTGACGGCCTTCGTGGTGTTCATGGAGCGCGCCCAGCGGCGCATCACCGTGAACTACGCGCGGCGTTCCGGCGGCCAGCGGGCCTACATGAACCAGACCTCGCACCTGCCGTTGAAGATCAACATGTCAGGCGTGATTCCGCCGATCTTCGCCTCGAGCCTGCTGATGTTCCCGGCGACCGCAGTGAGCTGGTTCGGTGCCAACAACCAGTCGCGTTGGCTGCAGAACCTGACCCAGGCGATTGCCCCGGGTCAGCCGCTGTACGAGATCACGTACGCCGTGCTGGTGATCGTGTTCGCCTTCTTCTACACGGCGATCGTCTTCAATTCGCAGGAAACGGCCGACAACCTCAAGCGGTCGGGTGCGTTGATCCCGGGCATCCGCCCGGGTCGGGCCACCGGCGAGTACATCGACGGCGTGATGACCAGGCTGACCGGCGTGGGCGCGATCTACCTGGTGCTGGTGTGCCTGGTGCCGACGTTCATGCAGAACTACTGGCACGTACCGTTTTACTTCGGCGGCACGTCGCTGCTGATCATCGTGGTGGTGGTGATGGACTTTACCGCCCAGGTGCAGGCACACCTGGTCAGCCATCAGTACGAAAGTCTGCTCAAGAAGGCCAACCTCCGCCGCAACTAGTGGCTGCTGGAGCGAACGGGGTTGGTCACGTTGGAAGCCGGGCGGCATGGTGCCGTGGGGCTTTCCTGTCAAGGTAATTCAGGTTAAAATTGCGCGTTTACCGCGCAAGAAACGCATCGGAGAAAGTACATCATGGCGCGCATCGCGGGTGTCAATTTGCCGGTCCACAAGCATGTGTGGGTTGGCCTGCAGAGCATCTACGGCATCGGCCGCAACCGGGCCAAGAAGGTCTGCGCGGATGCCGGGGTGGTTCCGACCACGCCGATCAAGTCCCTCAGCGAGGGCGAGGTGGAGAAGCTCCGCCACGAAATCGGCAAGTACGTCGTCGAAGGCGACCTCCGCCGTGAGGTGGGTATCGCCATCAAGCGCCTGATGGACCTGGGCTGCTATCGCGGCCTGCGTCACCGTCGTGGCCTGCCGGTGCGCGGTCAGCGCACGCGTACCAATGCACGCACCCGCAAGGGCCCGCGTCGCGCGATTAGGAAGTGATTTAAATGGCCAAGCCAGTCAAGACCAAGAAGAAGATCAAGCGCGTCGTCACGGATGCCGTGGCCCATGTGCAGGCCTCCTTCAACAACACCATCGTCACCATCACCGACCGCCAAGGCAACGCGCTGTCGTGGGCGACTGCCGGCGGCGCGGGTTTCCGCGGTTCGCGCAAGTCGACCCCGTTCGCCGCCCAGGTCGCTGCCGAGAAGGCTGGCCGCGCGGCCGGCGATTACGGCGTGAAGACCGTGGAAGTGCGTATCAAGGGCCCCGGCCCGGGCCGCGAGTCGGCCGTGCGTTCGCTGAACGCGCTGGGCTACAAGGTCCTGAACATCATCGACGTCACGCCGATTCCGCATAACGGCTGCCGTCCCCCCAAGAAGCGTCGAGTCTAAGGAGTAACCCATGGCCCGTTATCGTGGAGCTACCTGCAAGCTCGCCCGCCGCGAGGGTGCGGATCTCAGCCTGAAGAGCCCGGCGCGCGCGCTGGACTCCAAGTGCAAGCTGGAAAACAAGCCCGGCCAGCATGGCGCCAACAAGCGCATGCGCATGTCCGACTATGCCGTCCAGCTGCGTGAAAAGCAGAAGGTCAAGCGCATCTACGGTGTGCTCGAGCGCCAGTTCAGCAATTACTACACCAAGGCGACCAACCTCAAGGGCAACACCGGCGAGAACCTGCTGCGCCTGCTCGAGAGCCGCCTGGACAATGTCGTCTACCGCATGGGTTTCGCGGTCACCCGCGCCCAGGCCCGCCAGCTGGTTGCCCACAAGGCGATCCTGGTCAACGGCAAGAAGGTCAACATTCCCTCGTACCAGGTCAAGCCAGGCGACGAGGTTGCGCTGACCGAGCGCGCGCGCAACCAGCTGCGCGTGCAGGAAGCGGCAACCGTGTTCGACACCATGGACCTGCGCCCGATCTGGGTGGAAGTCGATGCCAAGAAGTTCACCGGCACCTTCAAGTCGATGCCTGATCGCGGCGACCTGCCGTCGGACATCAACGAAGCCCTGATCGTCGAGCTGTATTCGAAGTAATTACCGGAGCCTTGCATGGCAGTTTCGTCAACTAGTGTGCTGCGGCCCCGCGGCCTCAGCGTCGAGCAGCTCGGAGCCAACCGCGCCAAGGTCGTGGTGGAGCCGCTCGAGCGTGGCTTTGGCCACACCCTGGGCAACGCGCTGCGCCGCGTGCTGCTCTCCTCGATCCCGGGCAGCGCCATCATCGAAGTCGAAATCGATGGCGTGCTGCACGAGTACACCACCCTTGAGGGTCTGCAGGAGGACGTCATCGAAGTCCTGCTCAACCTCAAGGACGTGGCCATTCGCCAGCATTCCGGCGATGAGGTCACCCTGACCCTGTCCAAGAAGGGCAAGGGCGTGGTCACGGCCGGCGACATCGTCGTCGATCACTCGGTGGAAATCGTCAACCCCGAGCACGTGATCTGCCACCTGACCAAGGACATCGCGCTCAACATGCGCCTGAAGGTGCGTCGCGGCGTCGGCTACCAGCCGGCCAGCGCGCGCCAGCATCCGGACGACGAAGCGCGTCCGATCGGCCGCCTGCAGCTCGATGCCTCCTTCGCGCCGGTGCTGCGCGTGGCCTACGAGGTCGACGCGGCCCGCGTGGAGCAGCGTACGAATCTCGATAAGCTCGTTCTCGATATCGAAACGAACGGCACCATCGGTGCGGAAGACGCGGTCCGCAAGGCCGCCGAGATCCTCAACGACCAGCTGTCGGTGTTCGGCGATTTCTCGCGTCGGGAGAGCTCGGCGGACAAGGCGGAGAAGGGCGGTTTCGACCCCCTGCTGCTGCGCCCGATCGACGACCTGGAGCTGACGGTGCGTTCGGCCAACTGCCTGAAGGCCGAGAGCATCTACTACATCGGCGACCTGGTGCAGAAGACCGAGGTCGAGCTGCTCAAGACCCCGAACCTGGGCAAGAAGTCGCTCACCGAAATCAAGGACGTGCTCGGTTCGCGCGGCCTGGCCCTCGGCATGAAGCTGGAGAACTGGCCGCCGCCGGGCCTCTCGCACGGCATGCAGTTGGGTTGATGTATACGGCGGCGGTCGCAGGATCGCCGCCAGTAACGCAAGCGGGCGGGATTCGCTTTGCGATCCCGCCTGACTTTTTTGGAGCGGTCGCCTTGACCGCCCTTTGGTTCAGGGCCTGTTTGGCCCATGCGGTCCTTTCGGCCGCCAGAGCAATAGACGGCCATCCATGGCCGCACTTCTCACGAGAGCCCGTTTTGAAAGGGCTTGGAACAGCGGGCAACCGCGGAAAGACGGCCCCAATCGCCGGCTTTTCATAACAACAGACAGAGAGAGTTCTTCCCATGCGCCATCAGAAATCCGGCCGCAAGCTCAACCGCACCAGCTCGCACCGCGAAGCGATGTTCAAGAACATGGCCGCCTCGCTGATCAAGCACGAGCTGATCCGCACCACCCTGCCCAAGGCCAAGGAACTGCGCCGCGTCGCCGAGCCGCTGATCACGCTGGCCAAGGCCGATGGCGTGGCCAACCGCCGCCTTGCCTTCGCGCGCCTGCGCGACAAGGAAGCCGTGGGCAAGCTGTTCGTGGAGCTTGGCCCGCGCTACCTCGAGCGTCCTGGTGGCTACCTGCGCATCCTCAAGTGCGGCTTCCGCCCGGGCGACAACGCGCCGATGGCCTACGTCGAGCTGGTGGATCGCCCGCAGACCGCAGCCGCCGTCGAGGCCGAGTAAGCCTCAGCGTCGTACGGGCGTCCAGACGTCCAAAAGTTGAACCCCGGCCGGGCGACCTGCCGGGGTTTTTCTTTTTCCGCAATCCTTGCTGACAGCGGCCCGGCAAGCGGGTAATGTCGACTTTCCGCAACGCAACATGCCGCCATGAACCCTCTGCACTGGTCGTATCGCATCAGCTTTCTCGTGGGCTTCCTGATCTGTGTGGCCCTGCTCGGTTTCGCGCTGTACACCGAATACGCCTGGGGACTGATCCCGTGTCCGTTGTGCATCTTCCAGCGCATCGGTTTCCTGGTGATGGCCGTGTTCTTTCTGATCGGCGGCCTGCATGCACCACGGCGTGGCGTGCGCTGGGTGTATACCGGCGGCGTGCTTCTGGGGGCGGTCTGGGGCATCGCGGTGGCCGCGCGCCACCTGTGGATCCAGTCGCTGCCGGCCGATCAGGTGCCCTCCTGCGGGCCGCCGCTGGACTACATGTTCGACGCCTTCCCGTTCGCCCAGGTGTTGAGGATGGTGTTCACCGGATCGGGCGAGTGCGCCAAGGTCGAGCCCGTACTTGGCCTGCCGATGCCGGCCTGGACACTGTTGTGGTTCGTGCTGCTGGCGGTTTTCGCGCTGGCAGCCAGCGTGCGCCGCCGCGCCGCCTGACCGGAAGGGAAAGATCGTGAACGACCGACCGATCGTCACAGGGCAGGCGCCCGTCGACTGGACGCCCGCTTCCTGGCAGCAGCGCGTGGCGCTTCAGCAGCCTCATTACGAGGACGCCGCCGAACTGGCGCAGGCGACGACAAAGCTGGCCTCGCTGCCGCCGCTGGTCACCTCCTGGGAGGTGCTGGCGCTCAAGCAGGCACTGGCCCAAGCCCAGGAAGGTGAACGTTTCCTGCTGCAGGGTGGCGATTGCGCCGAGAGCTTCGCCGATTGCACCAGCCCGGTGATCTCCAACCGGCTCAAGGTATTGCTGCAGATGAGCCTGGTGCTGGTGCATGGGCTGAAGAAGCCGGTGCTGCGCGTGGGGCGCTTCGCCGGGCAGTACGCCAAACCGCGCTCGACCGACACCGAGACGCGCGAGGGCGTGACCCTGCCGAGTTTTCGCGGCGACGTGGTCAACGGTCCGGCGTTTACCGCCGAGGCGCGTCGGCCCGATCCCCAGCGGCTGATCAAGGCGCACGCGCATTCGGCGCTGACCATGAATTTCGTGCGCGCGCTGATCGACGGTGGCTTCGCCGATCTGCATCACCCGGAGTATTGGGACTTGGCCTGGGTCGAGCACTCGCCGCTGGCAGCCGAGTACCGCCGCATGGTCGCCGCCATCGGAGATTCGCTGCGTTTCATGGAAACCCTGGCCGGCCCGATCGCCAGCTTCTCGCGGGTCGACTTCTTCACCTCGCACGAAGCGCTGCTGCTGCATTACGAGCAGGCGCTGACCCGTGCGGTGCCGCGCAATCCCGGATGGTTCAACCTGTCCACGCACTTCCCCTGGATCGGCATGCGTACGGCGGCCCTCGAAGGCGCGCATGTGGAATATTTCCGCGGCATCCGCAACCCGGTGGCAGTGAAGGTAGGTCCTTCGGTCACTCCGGAGCAGTTGCTGCCCCTGATCGATGCGCTCAACCCGCAGGACGAGCCGGGCCGGCTGACCCTGATCCATCGCATGGGAAACGCCGGCATCGCGCGTTCGCTGCCCCCGCTGCTGGAGGCGGTCCGCCGCGAAGGCCGGCGCGTGCTGTGGGTAGCCGATCCGATGCACGGCAACACCGAAAGCACATCCAACGGCTACAAGACGCGGCGCTTCGACAATATCCGTGGCGAGCTCGACCAGGCCTTCGACATCCACACTGCCAGTGGCACGCGCCTGGGCGGCGTGCACCTGGAACTGACCGGCGAGGACGTCACCGAGTGCATGGGCGGTGCGCGGGACCTGTCTGAAACGGACCTCAAGCGCGCGTACAAATCCATGGTCGATCCGCGGCTCAACTACGAGCAGTCGCTGGAACTGGCAATGCTGATCGTGCGCAAGTCCGAGGGTGGCCGGGGCTAGCTGGGCCTCACATGTCCGTCCGGTGCAAGCTCACCTCTGCCCTTGGCATGGTGGGCTGAAGTCCACCCTACGGGTGGGCGGGACGGGATGACATGCGTCATCTCCCGGGGCTGGCAGTCCGTACTGGCCACGCCCAGCCCTGACAGCCCATGATCATGCAGGGTCATCGGGAGGTGGATCATGGCGATGCAAGCTCCACGCGCAGCTTCGCGCATCGACGTATGGACGGTTGCAGGGCTGGCGCTGTTGTTGCTGCCGCTGCTGACGATGGCGCACGAACTGATGGGGCACGCGCTCGCCTGCGTGGCGACCGGGCATCAGCCCAGCGAACTGGGTGCCTATTACGTCCAATGCAGCGGCGACACCGGCTGGAGCCGGCGACTGGTCGCGATGGCCGGCACCAGCGTGGACGTGTTACTGGCCGGCGTGGGCTTCGTCCTGTGGCGGGCAACCCGGCGACCACTGTCACGGCTCATCTGGTGGATCGTGTTCACGGTCAAGGGCATGGTCGCCGCCGGCTACTGGATGTTCTCCGGGCTGACCAACCTGGGCGATTGGGGGCCGGCCGCGGGCGGCGGGATCGGACCGTTACCCTGGCCCTGGGCGTGGCGCGTGCTGATGTTCGCGGTAGGCCTGATCGCCTATATCGCGGTGACGCGCAAGGCGATCGCCATGATCGCCACGATGCTGGGTGGTGGCGATTCCTCGCGCCGCACGCAGTGGACGGTCGCCATGACGCTCTACATCGTCGGCGGCGTGGCGGCGGTGCTGGTCAGCCTGTTCAATCCGCTGGGCATCGTGATCACGCTGATATCGGCGGTCGCGTCGTCTTTCGGCGGCACCGCCGGTCTGTTCAACGTCGCTTACGCGCGTCCGCGCGAATTGCCGCCGAGTGGTTTCGCGATCGGCCGATATCCCGCCATCGTGGTGGCCGGCGTGGCGATGACGATCGCCTTCGCCGCCGTGCTGGGACCGACGATTTCGCTGGGCTGAAACGGCGGCCCATCGTAGAAAGCGCTTCGATGCGGCCGCGCCCGTCCGGCTGTGCAGGGACGGGTCTACTGCAGCGCCAGCCCCCACCGATCCGGCCGAGGCAAACCGTGCCTTGCCGGGTCCAGCGACACGGCGACGAAGCACGCGCGTCCGACGATCTCCCCACGCGGCACGAAGCCGAAAAAGCGTGAGTCGTAACTGTCGTCGCGGTTGTCGCCCATCGCCAGGTAATGGTCTGCTGGCACGGTCACCGGGCCGTAGTTGCTGGCCGGGCTGGGCAGGTAGCGTGCCAGCCGGATGAGATGATGGCGACCGGCGACCGACTCGTCCGCGTAGCTGGCCGGCTGTGTGCGGTCCTGCGCGATGCCGGTTACGTGGGTGGGACGGTAGCTGGCCGCATGACCGTTGACGTAGAGCACGTTGCCGCGCAGCGCGATGCGGTCGCCGGGCAGGCCGACCACGCGTTTGACCAGCCGCTCGTCGGTGGCGGCCGAATCGATGATCACGATGTCGCCGCGCTGCGGATCGGCACGATGCAGCAGCGCAAGGTGGGTGAAGGGCAGGCGCAGGTCATAGGCCATGCGGTCCACCACGATGCGGTCGCCGACGTGGATGGTCGGTTGCATCGAACCGGTGGGAACCGTGTTCCAGTCGGCCAGCGCGCTGCGGAACATCAGCATGCCGAGCAGGAAGAAGAACAAGCCGCGGTTGCGCAACAGGAAGCTTCTCAGGGCATGCATGGCGAGGGTCCGTTTTCCGTGGGAGCCAGGGGTTCGGACCGCCGCCGGGCGCGGCGGTTCCGCATTCACCCGCAACAGCGCCCTTGCGCCTGTACCGGCGGGCATGGCACGTCGCCGAAGGAACAGAAGACGCAGCAATCCCCCGGCTTCGGCCGCAGCAGTGCGCCGCAAGCGGTGCAGTCGTGGAAGAACAGGCAGGCATCGATCGGCATCGTCTCCACCGACCGGTGTCCGCAGTGCGGGCAGGTCAGCACGCACTGCAGCCGGGGCGCGCGCGTGGAATTCACGGCGACGCCGGCACCGGCTTGCCGCCGACGGTCTCCAGGAACCGCGGCGCGTGCCACGCCCTGGCGTGCTGTTCGAAGCCGTAGGCGATCGAGATCAGCGTCGGTTCGCTCCACCTGGCGCCGAACAGCACGATGCCGACCGGTAGATCATGGGCGAAGCCGGCCGGCACGGTGATCGACGGATAGCCCGCCACCGCCGCCGGCTGCGAGGCGCCACCCACGGTCGGGTCGCCACTGACGATGTGGTCGCCCAGCACCAGGTCGGTGACGAAGGCAGGCCCCCACGAGGGCGCCAGCAGCGCGTCCAGGTGATCCTTCGCCAGTGCCGCGTCGATGCCCTCGGGACCGGACAGCCGCCTGGCCTTGGCCAGCGCGTCGCGGTACTTCTTCTCGGTCAGCGGCCCCTTGGCCTGCGCTTGCAGGAACAGCTCCTGGCCGAACCAGGGCATCTCCTGTGCCGCGTGCGCCTGGTCGAAGGCGATCAGGTCGGCCAGCGTCTTCACTTTCAGCTGCGGCCGCGTGGCGAGATAGGCGTTGATGTCGTGCTTGAACTCGTACAGCAACACGGTGAATTCCGGATCGCCCAGGTCGGCCAGGTGTGGCACGGTGACCGGGTCGACGATGGTCGCGCCCTGTGCCTTCATCAGCGCGATGGCCTGCTCGAGCACGCGATCGGCGTTCGGCTCGGCGCCGGCGAGTTGGCGCACCACGCCGATGCGCTTGCCCTTCAGTCCCTCGGGGTCGAGGAAGCGGGTGTAGTCGGTGGCATGCCGGTCGGCGTCGGCCGTGGCCGGATCGCGCGGGTCGCTGCCGGCGATCACGCTGAGCAGCGCCGCGGCGTCGGCCACGCTGCGCGCCATCGGGCCGGCGGTGTCCTGGCTGTGCGCGATCGGCACGATACCGCTGCGGCTGACCAGGCCCAGCGTGGGCTTGATGCCGACGATGCCGTTCATGGCGGCCGGGCAGATGATCGAGCCGTCGGTTTCGGTGCCGATCGCCACCGTTACCAGTCCGGCCGCGACCGCCGCGCCGGAACCGGCGCTGGAGCCGCACGGGTTGCGATCGAGTACGTAAGGATTTTTCGTCTGCCCGCCCCGGCCGCTCCAACCGCTGCTGGCATGGCTGGAGCGGAAATTGGCCCATTCACTGAGGTTGGTCTTGCCCAGTACCAGCGCGCCGGCCTTGCGCAGCCGTTCGACCAGCCCCGCATCGCGAGGCGCCGGCGCATCGGTGAGCGCCAGCGAGCCGGCGGTGGTGAGCATCCGGTCGCCGGTGTCGATGTTGTCCTTGAGCAGCACCGGGATGCCGTACAGCGGGCCGCGCCTGGCATCGGTGCGTCCGGCGTCCAGCGCGGCGGCCAGTTCGAGCGCCTCCGGGTTGGTTTCGATCACCGCGCGCAGCGTGGGCCCGGCCTGGTCGATCTGCGCGATGCGGTCGAGGAATTGCCGCGCCAGCGTACGGCTGTCCAGCGTGCCGGCATCCATCTGTTGCTGCAGTTGCGCGATCGAGGCCCAGGCCAGCGGCGTAACCGGTTGCGCGGCCATCGCGGGGCTGCCGGACAGCAGGGTGACGAGCAGGGCAATGTGGGCGGGCGATCGTTTCACGGCAGCCTCCGGTCGGTCGGTGTGCAATGCACGGGTGGTGCGACATGGTGTCGCGCCGACGCAGCATATCCCGTCCCACGGGCCTGCCGTGGCGCAGGCACAACCTATACTGGCATTCATGAGCCTGCTTTCCTCCGCTTGCCTTGCGCTGGCCATCTTGGCTGCCGCGCTTCCCACCACTGTCGTTCGCGCTACCGACGCACCGACCGTGCCCGATACCCTCAAGCAACGCATCGCGGCCTGCACCGCCTGCCACGGTGAGCACGGCGAGGGCACGCCCGAGAGCGGCTTCTTCCCGCGCCTGGCCGGCAAGCCGGCCGGCTACCTGGCACGGCAGATCCGGAACTTCCAGGACGGCCTGCGCAAGTACGCGCCGATGGAGTACACCGTGCGCGGGCTGACGCCTGAGTACATGCACGAGATCGCCGAGTATTTCGCCGCGCAACGGGTGCCGTACGAACACTCGCCCGTGCCGCGGATTTCAAAAGCGATGCTTGATCGCGGCAAGACGCTCGCGACCGAAGGCGACCCGGCCCGAAAACTCCCGGCCTGCGCCGCCTGCCACGGCACGCAGCTGACTGGCGTGGAGCCCGATATCCCGGGGCTGGTCGGCTTGCCCTACGACTACATCAGCGCGCAGCTCGGCTCCTGGCGCACCCATACGCGGGCGATGGTGGCGCCCGATTGCATGGCGACCATCGCCAGCCGCCTGAGCGAGGCCGACATCACCGCGGTGTCAGCCTGGCTGGCCACACGCCAGGTATCGGTCGACGCCCACGCGCAGCCGGTCGGCTCGGTCACGCCGCCGCTCGCCTGCGGCGTGCTCGGAGCGAAAGAGGTGGCGCGATGAAATGGGTCCTGCGCATCTTCCTGGCGCTGCTGGTGCTGGCGATCGCCGGCGTCGCCTGGTGGCTGTTCGCGCAGCGCCAGGCCCCGCTGCCTCCGGCCGAAACCACGGCGGCGAAGCTGCAGGATCCGCAGCTGATCGCACGCGGTGCTTATCTGGCCACCATCGGAGACTGCGCCGGCTGCCATACCGCCCAGGGCGGCAAGCCCTACGCCGGCGGCCGGTCGTTGCCCACGCCATTTGGCGACGTGCCCGCGCCCAACCTCACGCCTGACGACGCCACCGGTCTTGGCCAGTGGTCGTTCGACGCGTTCTGGCGCGCCATGCACGAGGGTGTCGGGCGCGATGGCCACTCGCTCTATCCGGCGTTCCCCTACACCTCCTACACCAAGGTAAGCCGCCAGGACGCGTTCGCGCTGTTCGCATACCTGAAGACGCTGCCGCCGGTGCGCAGCGAAAACGGCTCGCCATCGCTGCGCTTTCCCTATGACCTGCGGGCGAGCCTGGCCACCTGGCGTGCGCTGTATTTCCGCCCTGGCGAATACCTCGCCGACCCGAAGCAATCCGACGAATGGAACCGCGGCGCCTACCTGGTGCAGGGCCTGGGCCACTGCAACGAATGCCACGTCGCGCGCGACAACCTGGGCGGCATGCCGAAGAACTCCACGCTCACCGGTGGCCAGATCCCCGCGCAGAACTGGTACGCGCCGGACCTCAGCACGCGTGACCACGGTGGCCTGCAGGGCTGGAGCACCGGGGACATCGTGGCGCTGCTCAAGACCGGCCAGTCGTCCAAGGGCGCGGCGTTCGGACCGATGGCCGACGTCGTGATGCAGAGCACGCAGCACATGCACGACGGCGACCTGCGCGCCATCGCCGTGTACCTGCAATCCCTGCCACCACGTCCCGCGCCGGGAAAGGGCGACAGTCCGCTGGATGCGAGCGCCCTGCTTGCCGACGGCGCCAAGCTTTACGCCACGCAATGCGCCAGTTGCCATGGCAAGGACGGCCAGGGCATCACGGGCGTCTATCCGCCGCTTGCCGGCAACGCCTCGGTGACCGAGCCGAGCGGCATCAATGCCATCCGCATCGTGCTGCTGGGTGGTTTCGCGCCGTCCACCGCCGCCCACCCGCGGCCCTACTCGATGCCGCCGTTCGCGCAACAGTTGAATGACCGCGACGTCGCCGCGGTGGTCAGCTACGTCCGCCATGCCTGGGGCAATGGCGCGCGCCCGGTGATGGAACGCGACGTGGCGACTTATCGACACACGCCGGTGGAATAAGCGCGCGAGACGGAATTCCGTCGCGCGCGCACGCCGAGGATTCCGGTGCGACGAACCGCGGCAGTCCGGCGCAAACGTGACGACTCCACGCGTCAGAAGCAGTCCTCGACCCTGCGTCCGAAAGACGCAGTACCACGGCCGCGGACCCCGCGACATCCGCGCCATTCGCGCAACGGCGAAGCGAGGCGACCGGCCTGATCGCTTGGCACGCTTTCTGCTCACCGTGGATGTCGTGAATTCCAGGTAAGACCCTTCGGCCGCACGTCGGTGCGCGCGTCTCCCAGGCTCTGCTTCTTCACTCGACAGCACTCGCGTACGGGCAGATCGCCCGTGCGTTCCTTTACTGCACACGGAACGCTCGATCCAATGAACAAGATTTTCCGCATCGTCTGGAACAAGGCACTTCGCCAATTCATGGTGGCATCCGAACTGGCGCGCTCCCCGCGCGCCGGCGCCACGGTCGACGCGCGTAGTGGCAGCGCGCCCGGCGTATTCGCGTGCAGCGCGCTGGCGCTGGCACTGCTGGCCGCCGCGCCGCTCAGCCTGGCGCACACCACCTCGGTGGGCTACGTCGCGCCGCTGGGAACCAGTGGCACCATCACCTTCTGGTATGGCACCTACCATCCCATCGGTACTGACTCGGCCGGCTCCTATGAAGGCCATTTCGAGCTGACCGGCGACAACGGCTTTTCGGCAACCGCGGATTTCTCCCAGATCGTCGGCGCCGGCCAGCTCGATCCCAACAGGCCGATCGGCCTGGAGGACGGCGTCAACAATTTCTATGCCCTGAGCGATGCGGGAACCGACCTGTCGGCCACGCCGGGATCGACCGGCGAGGCCAGGACATGGGAAGGCGTGACCTTCAGCGGCCTGACCGCCGGCACCTATACCTACATGTACGTTCCAGCCGACACCCCCACGGACTTCTGGCATCCCTACGCTCCGGTCCTGAGCAATACGCTGGTGGTTACCGCCGCGGACCTCAACGGTTTTCCGATGCTTCCGGGCGAGACTTATACCCAGGACGACCCGGAACTGAACCAGCCTGATTCGATCGTGTTCAACGGCGGTACGTACGCGCCGACCACGGACACCACCAACGACCAGCAAGTGACGATCCGTTCGGGCGGCGGCACCGTGGACACCGGCACGGGCGACGTGATCTTCACGGGTGGCGTCGAAGGCACCGGCCCCCTGACCAAGACCGGTGACGGCACGCTGACCCTGGAAGGGCCGAGCAGCTACACCGGTGGCACGACCGTCAATGGCGGCACGCTGCAGGGCGACACCGACAGCCTGCAGGGCGACATCACCAACCACGCCACGGTCGACTTCGACCAGTCGACCGACGGCACCTTTGCCGGTGACATGACCGGCACGGGCGGCCTGGTGAAGGACGGCGGCGGCACGCTGGTGCTGAGCGGTGACAACAGCTACAGCGGCGGCACGACCGTCAACGGCGGCACGTTGCAGGGCGACAGCGCCAGCTTGCAGGGCGACATCACCAACCACGCCACGGTCGACTTCGACCAGTCCGCCGATGGCACCTACGACGGCGACATGACCGGTACGGGCGGCCTGCTCAAGAACGGCAGCGGCACGCTGGTGCTGAGCGGCGACAACAGCTACAGCGGCGGCACGACCGTCAACGACGGCACGTTGCGGGGCGACAGCGCCAGCTTGCAGGGCGACATCACCAACGACGCCACGGTCGACTTCGACCAGTCCACCGACGGCACCTACGCCGGCGACATGAGCGGCACGGGCGGCCTGGCCAAGAATGGCACCGGCACGCTGCTGCTGACCGGCGACAACACCTACGCCGGCGGCACGACCGTCAACGACGGCAGGCTGCAGGGCGACAGCGGCAGCCTGCGGGGCGACATCACCAACAACGCCACGGTCGACTTCGACCAGGCCACCGACGGCATCTATGCGGGCGACATGAGCGGCAGCGGCGAGCTGGTGAAGAACGGCAGCGGCACGCTGGCGCTCGACGGCACGCTCGCGCACGGCGGCGGCACCACCGTGAACGATGGCACACTGGTCCTCAACGGCAACAACAGTTACACCGGCGGCACGACGCTCAACGGCGGCACGCTCGAGATCGGCAGCGATGCCAACCTGGGCGACGCCGGCAGCGGCCTCGTCTTCGACGGCGGCACGCTGCACACCACCGGCAACGTGTCGACCGACCGCGACATCACCCTCTCCGGGGACGGCGCGATCGACACCGATACCGGCACGACCCTGACCGCCACCGACGCCATCGCCGGCAGCGGCGAGCTGACCAAGCAGGGCAGCGGCACGCTGGTACTGGGCGGCGCCAACACCTACACCGGCGGCACCACGATTGCGGGCGGCACGCTGCAGGGCGACAGCCACAGCCTGCAGGGCGACATCGCCAACAACGGCACGCTGGACTTCGCGCAGGCGACCAACGGTGCGTTCGGCGGCGCCATCAGCGGCAGCGGCCAGCTGGTGAAGGAAGGCGGCGGCACGTTGCTGCTGACTGGCGCCAACAGCTACAGCGGCGGCACCACGATTGCGGGCGGCACGCTGCAGGGCGACAGCCGCAGCCTGCAGGGCGACATCATCAACAACGGCACGCTGGACTTCGCACAGGCGGGCAACGGCGTGTTCGCTGGCAGCATCGACGGCAGCGGCACGCTGGTGAAGGATGGCAGCGGCACGCTCACTTTGGGCGGCACGGCTTCGCACCTGGGCGGCACGGTCGTCAACGCGGGCACGCTGGTGCTCGGTGGCGACAACAGCTATGCCGGTGGCACTACGATCAACGGCGGCACGCTGCAAGTGGGGCACGACGCCAATCTCGGCGACGCCTCCTCCGGCCTGACCTTGAACGGCGGCACGCTGCATACCACCGGCAGCTTCCAGAGCGACCGCGACATCACGGTCCGTGGCGGGGGCTTCGCGGTCGACAAGGGCACCACCTTCACCAGTGGCGGCGCGATCGGCGGCAGCGGGGCGCTGGTCAAGAACGGCCAGGGAACGATGGTGGTCGACGGCACTGCGGCGCACCACGGCGGTACCACGGTCAACGCCGGCAAGCTGGTCCTCAAGGGCAACAATAGCTACACCGGGGGCACCACGCTCAACGGCGGTTCGCTGCAGGTCGGCAGCGACGCCAGCCTCGGCGCCACGTCCGGCACGATCACCTTCAACGGCGGCGACCTGACGGTCACGCAGTCGATGGCCAGCGACCGTGACATGGTGATCCAGTCGGGCAACGCCTCGATCACCACGCTGGCCGGCGCCACCTTTACCGCCCATGGCGACATGAGCGGCACGGGCGGGCTGGTCAAGCGCGGCGGCGGCGTGCTGGTGGTGACCGGCAGCAATACCTTTACCGGCGGCGCGCTGATCGACGGCGGCGTGGTCAGGATCGACAGCGGCTCGTCGCTGGGCACCGGCGTGATCGTGCTGCAGGGCGGCACGCTGCAGACGGTCGACAGCCTGGGCACCGGCCAGACGGTGCTGGTCAGCGGCAATTCCGGCGTGAACACCGACACCGGCACCACGACCGAGCTCAGTGGCCAGATCCTTACCGATGGCAACGTGGGCTGCTTCGTCAAGAGCGGCAAGGGCACGTTGAACATGACCGGCGCCGCAACGCTGGCCAATGGTACCTGCGTGCAGGACGGCATGCTGCGCGCCAACGGCGAGCTGACCAGCCAGGTGCAGGTCGACCGCCCCGGCACCGTGCGCGGCGTCGGCGTGATCAAGGGTTCGATCAACGTCGAGGGCACCCTGGCCCCGGGCAATTCGCCCGGCACGCTGTCGATCACCGACGCGGTAACGATGCACGAAGGCAGCGCGCTGCAGATCGACATCGACGGCCACGGCACCGCCGCGGGCGCCGGCAACTATTCGCGCCTGCTGGTGGGCGGCTCGTTCACCGCCGACGGCACGCTCGCGCCGACCTTGCGCGGGATCACCGGCGATGCGTCGAACGCGTTCACGCCAGAGCTGGGCGATGTCTACACGGTGGTGCAGGCGGCCGGCGGCGTGAAGGGCAGCTTCGACGCGCTGCAGCAGCCGACCGCGGGCCTGGCGGCCAACACCCGCTTCCAGGTGTTCTACGTCGGCGGTCATGCGGTGGAGCTGTACGTCACGCCGGTTTCCTACGCCACCTTGCTCGACGGCCTGGCCAATGGCAATGCCATTCGTGCGGGCGAGGCGGTGGACAGCATGGTGGCGGCGCAGGACGCGGGCGCCGATACCGACGACCAGCGTGGCCTGCTGTTCGCTCTGGCCGGCCTGCGCGCCACCGCGCTTCCACAGGTCATGCAGGGCTTGGCCGGCGAGGCGCACGTTCAGACCGCGGCGATGGCCCGCGAGGCCAGCCTGGGCCTGGCCGGCGACATGGCCGACCATCTGGCCGAATCGCCGCTGGATCAGGGCGAACACGGCAGCCGCGCCTGGGCCACGCTGTCGCAGGGTGGTTACCGCGCGCTGTCCGACGCACAGGCGTCGGGCTTCCACTCGCAGCAGAGCCGCGCCAGCGCGGGCCTGGATGCGTATCGCGGCGACGCGGTGCAGTGGGGCGTGGGCCTTGCCCATACCGAAGCCCGGCTGGAGAACATCCCGGCATCCGGCAACGTGCGCGGCAATGGTGCGATGGTTTACGGCGAACTGGCGGCCGGTGGCGCGCTGGTCGACGGCACTGCGTCGTGGTCGAAGGACAAGTGGAGCACGCGTCGTGCCGATCCGCTGGCACCGGCGTCCAGCCTGACCTCTGAGGCGGACGGCCACAGCATGGCGGCAAGCGTGACCGCGCGCTTCCCGCTCCAGCATCAGGGCATGCGCATCGAGCCCTATGTGCAGGCGGTGTGGCAGCGCGTGGACCGCGACGGCTTTACCGAAGCGGGCGACACGATGACCGGCCTCGGCGTAGGTCGCTACGAAGCGACCGGCACGCGCCTGCTGGCGGGCCTCAAGCTGGGTTCGGCAGCGCAGGATCCGCTGGCCTCCAGCGTGACCTACCGCATCGGCGCGGCGATCGGACAGGACTTCGGCGACACGCTCGACCCGGTCGTGGATGCCACGCTCGCCGGCGAATCGTTCCAGTTGCGCTCGCCATCGATGGGCCGGACGCTGCTCAAGCTCGACGCCAGCGGCACGCTGCGCCTGGGCAGGCAGAGCTACCTGTATGGCGGGTTGAACTCTGCCACCGGGCATGACCGCGCCAGTTACGGCGTGAACGTGGGCGTGCGAGTGCAGTTCTAGTTCGCTGCAACGCCGTTGAAGACAAGCCGCCGCCGGAGCGATCCGGCGGCGGTTTTTTTTGACTTTTTGCAGGAGCGCACTTGTGCGCACCGTGATGCGCAAGGGCGCAGGAGCTACCGCACCCACTTGCCCTGTTGCGAAAGCACCAGCTTGCCGTCGCGCGTGACCAGCAACGCGCCATCGTCGGTGACCGTGTAGACCAGGGTACCGTGCGGGAAACGCCAGCCGAGGTGGCGGCACGGCGTGGTTCCGTCGGCACAGGTCGTCGAGAACGCGGCACCGTGCAAGGTGATCGACGCACCGGTGCGGCGGCTGACACCGGTGTAGACCACGTCCGCGCAGGCGACGTCGCCTTCGGCGCATTGTTCGGCCACCACCACGGCGTAGCCGGGCGTCACCAGTACGCCGGCATCGGCAGGCATGGCGGTGGCGAACGCCAGTGCGGCCAGCGCGAGCAAAGGGAGGGGTTTCAACATGCGCGCATCTCGTGGAATTGGAAGGCCAATTGCCGCCATGGTTCGATGGCCCAGTGCCGGCGTGCCTGGCCGGAGGGTGACGGCAGGGCGTAGACCTGTGCGTTGCCGAGTCGTTCCGGTTGCGGGCCATAGGCGACGATGGCACGACCCAGCGCGGCGCGCGCGGCGGCCTTGCTGGTGAAGGCGAGCAGGCGTGGCTGGAAGGCGTCGATCTTGGCCACCAGCGCGGGCACGTCGAAGGCATCGCGCGGCAGGTCGGCGTCGTTGCCGCTGTGGCGCTTGGCCAGGTCGGTCAGGCCGATGCCCCGTTCCAGCAGCTGCGGGAACTCGGCCGGCGCGAAGCGGCGCGGCGTCAGGCCGGCTTCGTGCAGCGCGCGCCAGAACAGGTTGCCCGGATGGGCATAGTAGGCGCCGTCGCGGGCCGAGCGCTCGCCGGCGGCGGTGCCGCAGAAGACCAGTGCAAGCCCCGGGCGCAGCAGGTCGGGCAGGATGTGAGGCTCAGCTGGCAGGTTCATCGAGCAGGAAATCGGTGAACTGGAAGCGCCCGTCGCGCAGCACCGACTCGCCGCGGCTCAAGCGCAGCTCGCGTGCGAACAGCGGGCCTCCGTAGCTCAGGGTGTGGAACTCGCCACGCTCGCCGCAGGGGTCGACGCCGGCGGGCAGGCTGTCGAGCAAGGAGCCGTCATACGGGCGGCCGCAATAGTCCGCGGCCAGTTGTTCGGTGTCCACGCAGCACAGCAGGGCGCGGTGGCCTTCGCCGACGAAGCGGCGCGAAAGCGCATCGGTGTCCTCGCCCCAGATCGGGAACACCGCCCGCCATTCGGCTCGCCCGAGCTGACGCACGCGGTAGTCGCGCACGTCCTGCAGGAACAGGTCGCCAAACGCGCAATGGCGGATGCCCGGCCAGCGCATGCGGGCCTCGGCCAGCGCGCGTTCGTGCGCGGCTTCGTAGGCGTCGTTGCTGCCGGGCCAGTCCATCATCACTTCCAGCAGCTGCAGGCCCAGTGCCTCGGCCTGGGCCTGCAGGATGTCGCGGCGCACGCCGTGCATGGCGATGCGCTGGTAGGTGCGGTTGACCGTGGTCAGCAGCGCGACCACCTGCCATTGCGGGTCGGCACGCAGCCGCTGCAGGGCCATCAGGCAGTCCTTGCCGCCGCTCCAGGCGAGCAGGATGGGAGTTGCGTTCATCAGGCTACTTTACGGCACGAACTCCGCAGGGTGGGCTTCAGCCGCCCAATTTTGTCGAGCCATCGAAAGCGGTGGGCTGAAGCCCACCCTACGTCCTACGGATGCGGGCCTGAACGCTCCGACGATGGCCTGCCCACGCCCCGTGAACGCGAGGGCGGGCAGGGTGGGGTCATGACGGAAAACCTGTTGGAGATCTGGAACGGCCAGCCCTGGGTCCGCCTGGGCGTGACCGTGATCATTGCCTTGCTGGTGGCGATCGTGGTTCACCGGCTGGTGCGCGCGCTGCTGTGGCGCCTCAGCGACGGTCATCCGATGGTGCGCGAGATGCTCAAGCAGGCGCGCGCGCCGATGGGTTGGCTGGTGCCGCTGCTGGTGCTGGTGATCGCGCTTCGTACACGGCCGGAAGCGCAGGACCTGCACGTGGCCGGCACCATCGAGCAGGTGCTGGTGATCGCGCTGATCGCGGTGGCGACCTGGCTGGGCGTTCGCTGCATCAACGCCGCGGAGTTCTTCTTCTCCCGCCGCTTCCCGGTCGACACCAAGAACAACCTGCGTGCTCGGCGGGTGCTTACGCAGGCGCGGGTGCTGGGTCGCACCGGCTCGGTGCTGCTCATCCTGATCGGCTTGGCGGCCTGCCTGATGATGATCCCCGGCGTGCGCCAGATCGGCACCAGCCTGCTCGCCTCGGCCGGCCTGGCTGGCCTGGCCGTGGGCCTGGCCGCCAAACCGGTGCTGAGCAACCTGATCGCCGGGCTGCAGATCGCCATCACCCAGCCGATCCGGCTGGACGACGTGGTGATCATCGAGGGCGAGTGGGGGCGCATCGAGGAAATCACCGGCACCTACGTGGTGGTGCGCATCTGGGATGAGCGGCGGCTGGTGGTGCCGCTGAACTGGTTCATCGAAAACCCGTTCCAGAACTGGACCCGCTCCAGCTCGCAACTGATCGGCACGGTCTACCTGTGGCTGGACTACCGCGTGCCGCTGGAACCGCTGCGCGCGGAAGCCAAGCGGTTGTGCGAGGAGGCGCCGCAGTGGGACCGGCGCGTGTGCGTACTGCAGGTGACCGACACCACCGATCGCACGCTGCAGATACGCATCCTGGCCAGCTCGGCCGATTCGGGCAGCAATTTCGACCTGCGCTGCCACGTGCGCGAGGGCATGCTGAAGTTCGTGCAGCAGCATTACCCGCAGAGCCTGCCGCGGATGCGGGCGGAGGTGCAGGAGCTGCCGGAACGCACCGATGATGGACGCGGCGGCCTGGCCGATGAACTCCCGTAGGGTGGGCTTCAGCCCACCAGCCGTTTCCGCGACGGGCATGGTGGGCTGAAGTCCACCCTACGGTTCGGCAAGGCTCCAGGCCAGAACGGCGTACACCCGCCCGCCCTCCAGCTCGAAGCGCAGGCCCATGCCCAGCGCCTCGGCGGCGGCATGGGCAAGCGCCAGGCCCAGCCCCGCGTGGCCGGCGTGCGGGGGTTGCTTGCGCCAGAAGCGCTGACCCAGCCGGGCCAGGTCGGCTGGTTCGAGCCCGGGCGCCGCATTGCCGATGCGCAGACCGTCCGCGCCAAGCCGGACCTGCACGGTATCGCCGGACGGTGCATACGCGCAGGCGTTGCCCAGCAGGTTGCCCAGGACGACTTCGAGCAGGGCCGGGTCGGTGTGCAGGTTCGCCGGCGGCGTGCCGTCCACGGCCAGCGTCAGGCCGCGTTGGCTTGCCGGTGCGCGCTGGCGCTGGAGTTGGCGCTCCAGCCAGGGGCGGAACCCCAGCGGCTGGCGCTGCGGTTGCTCCAGGCCGGACTTCAGGCGGGTGAGCAGCAGCAATGCCGACACCGTCGCTTCCAGCTCCGCGCCGATCTGTCCGATCTCGCCGAGGATCTGCGGCAGCCCGCGCCCGCTGGGGTAGCGCGCTTCGACCTCGGCCAGGGCACGCAGCTCGGCCAGCCGCGTGCGCGTCTCGTGAGCCAAGCCGCTGGCGAACTGGCGCTCGCGGGCAAGGCCTTCGTCCATCCGCACGAGCACGTCGTTGAAGCGCGCCACCAGCGGATCGAGCTCGCGCATGCCGCTGGCGGTCAGGCGCTCGCCCGGCGCGTGCGGGCCGATGTCGCGCATGCGCTCGACCAGCGCGCGTACCGGTGCCAGGCCGCGCCGCACGATCAGCGGCACCGCCGCCAGCGCCACCAGCAGCGCCAGTGCCGGCCCCAGCGCGAGGATCCAGTCCAGCGTGATCAGCAGCCGGTCGAAGGAACGGCGATCCTGCATGAACAACAAGGCGCAGCGACGCGTGGGCGGGTGGCTGACGGACGGGTCCTGGAAACTGAACATCACCGCGGCGAACGGCCCGCGTGCGTGTCGCAGGTTCGCAAAGCGCGGGGTGCCGTCGGCCGCGCGCGGCCAGTCGTCCGGGACGGTCGGCGGAGGCGGCGAGCTGCGCTGGGGCGGCAGCCCCTCGCAACGCAGCTCGTACCAGGCGCGGCCCTCGTCGACCAGCAGGCTGGGCGGCGCGCGCGCGGCACCGGCGGCCTGCTCCACCTCCACCACCGTGGTCAGCGCCTGCGCCTGGGTCAGCAGATTCTCGCGGAAGCGCGCCTCCATCGCCTGGTCGATGCGCAGGTCCATCACCAGCGCGCCACCGCCCAGTACCGCCAGGCTGGTGGCGACCAGCAACAGGGTGATGCGCGCGGCGAGCGAGGGCGGTTTCACGGAATCAGGTAGCCGGCGCCGCGGCGGGTCTCGATCAGGCCGGCCAGCCCGGCCGCGTCGAGCTTGCGGCGCAGGCCGAACACCAGCACCTCGACGCTGCGGTCGGAGACGTCGGTATCGCTGCCGGCGGTACGCTCGAGGATTTCCTGGCGCGTGAATGCCCGCCCGCGGTGCCGCAACAGCAGGCCGAGCAGTGCGAATTCGCGCGGGGTGAGCGGCAGCGGCTCCCCCTTGACGTTGGCGCGCTGGCCCAGCGGATCCCATGCCAGCGCGCCGTGACTGAGCACCACCGGTTGCGCCTGCTGCGGCCGACGCGCCAGCGCGTGCAGGCGGGCAAGCAGCTCGTCGAAAGCGAACGGTTTGACCAGATAGTCGTCGGCCCCGGCGTTGAGCACCTCGATGCGGTCGCCGACCTGGTCGCGCGCGGACAGCACCAGCACGCGCGGACGCCGGCCGCCGGCGGGCAGGGCGCGCAGCACGCCCAGGCCGTCGAGCCGCGGCAGCATCAGGTCCAGCACCACCAGGTCGTAGTCGTAACTGGCCAGGAAGCCCTTGGCGTCGACGCCATCGGCGGCGGCATCCACGGTAAAGCCCGCCCCGCGCAAGCCATGCTGCAGCGTGGTACGCAAGCGTTCGGAGTCTTCCACCAGCAGGAGTTTCATGCGGGCCGAGTCTAACCAGTCGGGCGGGCTTGAGCCCACCGCAGCGTCGACGCGGGCTGGAGTGCGCCCTATGCGCATGCGGCAACATCGACAGTTTGCGCACGCAAACGCTATAAAGGCCGGAGGTCATCGGGGGTGGGTGTGAGCGAAGAGATCCTGATCAATGTGACGCCCCGTGAAACCCGCGTGGGCGTGGTCGAGAACGGCATGCTGCAGGAGGTGCACGTCGAGCGCGCCTCCCGCCGCGGTTACGTGGGCAACGTCTACAAGGGCCGCGTGCAACGGGTGATGCCCGGCATGCAGGCGGTGTTCGTCGAAATCGGGCTGGACCGGGCGGCGTTCCTGCACGCCTCGGACATCGTGCGCCCGCCGCTGCCCGAAGGCGCAGAGGCGCACGGCAATGGCCATACGCCCTCGATCAGCGAGCTGGTGCACGAAGGCCAGGACATCGTGGTGCAGGTGGTCAAGGACCCGATCGGCAGCAAGGGCGCACGGTTGTCCACCCACCTGTCGATTCCCTCGCGCTACCTGGTGCTGCTGCCGCACGCGCGCACGCTCGGCATTTCCGCCCGCATCGAGGACGAGGAGGAGCGCTCGCGGCTGAAAGACGTGCTCGGCGGGCTGATCGGCGAAAATCCGCTCGGTTATATCGTGCGCACCAATGCCGAGGGACAGTCGGCCGAATCGCTGGCCTTCGACGTGACCTACCTGAGTAAGGTCTGGCGCGTGGTGCAGGAGAACATCGCCAAGGCAAAGGTCGGCGAGCGCGTCTACGAAGAACTCTCGCTGCCGCTTCGCAGCCTGCGCGACATGCTCACCGACGACATCGAGAAGGTACGCGTGGACTCGCGCGAGACCTACGAGAAAGTGGTCAAGTTCGTGCACAAGTTCATGCCGAACCTGGACGACCGCATCGAGCACTATTCCGGCGAGCGGCCGATCTTCGACCTGTACGGCGTGGAGGACGAGATCCAGCGCGCGATGAAAAAGGAAGTGCCGCTCAAGTCCGGCGGCTACCTGATCGTCGACCAGACCGAGGCGATGACCACGATCGACGTCAATACCGGCGGCTATCTGGGCACGCGCAACCTGGAAGAGACGGTCTACCGCACCAACCTGGAGGCGGCGCAGGCCGCCTCGCGCCAACTGCGGCTGCGCAACCTGGGAGGCATCATCATCATCGACTTCATCGACATGAACGATGAGGAGCACAAGCGACAGGTCATCCGCATGCTGGAGAAGGGCCTGGCGCGCGACCACGCCAAGACCACGGTCTACCCGATGTCGGCGCTGGGGCTGGTGGAGATGACCCGCAAGCGCACCACCGAGAGCCTGGAACGGCAGCTGTGCGAGCCGTGCCCGGCCTGCGGCGGGCGCGGCACCGTCAAGACCGCCGAAACGGTGACCTACGAGATCTTCCGTGAGATCACCCGCGCGGTGCGCCAGTTCAACGCCGAGAAGCTGCTGGTGATGGCCAGTCCCAAGGTGGTCACGCGCATCCTCGAAGAAGAATCCATCGCGGTCGCCGAACTGGAGGAGTTCATCTCCAAGAGCATACGCTTTCAGCCGGAAGAGCATTATTCGCAGGAACAATTCGATGTGGTCTTGCTGTAAGCGAGGGATTGCCCGCAACGCCGACCTGGACGGAACGAGGTGAACGCGCGCTGGCGACAGCGCCTGCATCTGGCTTTGCGCGCGCTCGGCTGGGGCGCCGGCATCACGGTGGTCGCGTTGGCCGTGCTGGTGGCGCTGGCCCAGTTGCTGCTGCCACTGCTGGCTCGCCATCCGCAATGGGTGGCCGCGCAGTTGAGCGAGCGCCTGCACCGGCCGGTGAGCTTCGCCTCGATGGAAGGGCACTGGCGCGGCGCCGGGCCGCTTTTCGTGATGCGCGACGTCACCATCGGACCCGGTGCCGGCGGCGGCAGTCCGCTGCGGCTGCCCGAGTCCGAACTCAAGATCGACTTCGGCAGCTGGCTGCTGCCCTCGCGGCACCTGCTCAACCTGCGCGCGCGCGGGCTGGAGCTGGATCTCAGCCACGATGCGCAGGGCCGCTGGCACGTCAACGGCATCGGCGGGCCGCAGGGCGGCGCGCGCCAGGACTTTTCGATGGGGCCGGTTTCGCTGGACATCTGGTTGCGCGACCTGCACCTGATCGTCACCGATGAGGCCAGCGGCCGCCGCTACGCGGTGCTGGCCGACCAGTTGCGGCTGAGCCGGCAGGGCAACCGCGTGCGCTTCGGGGTCGTGCTGCAGCGCGAAGGCGCCAGCGGGCAATGGCACGGCGCCGGCAGCTTCCGCGAGGACGGCAGCGCCGGCCGCCTGTGGCTGGCCGGCGACCGACTCGACCTGGGCACCTTGCTCGGCGACGTGGCGATGGACGGCTATACGGCCAGGAGTGGCACCGGCAGCCTGGCGGCCTGGCTGGACTGGAAGGATCGCAAGGTGGTGCGCGCCACGCTGCGTTTCGACCTGGCCGATCTGGCCATCGAAGGTCCCGCCGGCACCGCGCGCATGCCCGACCTGCGCGGGCTGGCCGGCATCAGCCCGCGCGCCGACGGCTACGACGTGCGCTACGCCACCGACGATGGCGGCGCGTTGGCGCTGGCCGTGCACCAGCCCGATGGTCCATTGCGCGTGGGCCTGGCCGCACGTCGACTGGACCTTGCGCCGCTGCTGCCGTGGCTGGCGCTCAAGCGCGATCTTTCGCCCGCGCTTGGCGCCTGGCTGGGCGGTGGCCATCCCCGTGCCGTGCTGGAGCAGGCCTCGCTGCAATGGTCGCGCGACAAGGGGGTGGAGCGGCTCCATGCCACGTTCGCCAAGGCCGGTATCGATGCCGTCGGGCCGATGCCGGGCGTCAGCAACCTTGCGGGCGAACTGCGCGGCGATGCGCAGGGGTTCGCGCTGGAGTTGCCGGCGCAGGCCACCGTGATCGACCTGGCCGATCGCTTCCGCCAGCCTTTCGCACTGTCGCGGCTGGCTGCCCGCGTGGCGGCCTGGCACGCCGGCGGCGCCTGGCAGATTGGCGTCGATCCGCTGACCTTCGAAGGAGCCGGGTTCGGAGGCAGCGCCCGCGGCACGGTGGCGCTGCCGGACGACGGCGGGCGGCCGTTCCTGGACCTGTATGCACGCATCGACCAGGCCCAAGTGACCGCGGCCAAGATGTTCTGGCCACTCCATTCGATGTCGCCCACCGCCATTGAATGGCTGGACCGGGCGCTGATCGCCGGTACGGTGGAGGGGGGACTGGTCGTGCGCGGCAGCCTGGCCGACTGGCCGTTCCGCCACAACGAGGGCCGCTTCGAGGCGAACGCGCGGATCAGCGGCCTCACCCTGAACTACGGCGAGAATTGGCCACAGGCCGAAGGCCTGGCGCTGGACGCGCGCTTCATCAACAACGGCATGCTGGCCGAGGTGACGGCCGGGGGTTCGCTGGGGATTAAGCTGGAACATGCGGTCGCGCTGATTCCAGACTTCGCCGATACCACGCTGGACCTCAACGCCAAAGGCAGCGGCAGCGTCGCCAGCCTGTTGCAGTTCGTCCAGCACAGTCCGATCGCCCGCGAGCAGAACGACACGCTCGCCAAGCTGCAGCTGGGCGGCACCGGCGCGTTCGACTTCCACCTGTCGCTGCCGCTGAAGGACACGGCCGCGATGCGGCTGGACGGCAGCGCTCGCCTGAAGGACATGGACGTAGCCGCACCCGAGTGGAAACTCAAGCTGGCCAGGCTGAGCGGGCCGGTGAGTTTCGACGCCCACGGCCTGCACGCCGGTCCGCTGGCGGGCGGCTTCCGCGGCCAGCCATCCTCGCTGGACCTGCGCATCGCCGGCGCCACGGCCAGTGCGGACACGGTGCTGTCGGCGCGGCTGGAAGGCCGCTACGCCTTCGATGAACTGGTGCAGGGCTATCCGCAACTGGACTGGCTGGGCGCCGCCGCGGCCGGCCGCAGCGAATACACGCTCGGCTTCGACATCACCCGCGGCAGCGGCGATGCGTTGGTGCAGACGCTGAGCGTGGACAGCACCCTGGCCGGCACGGCGCTGAAGCTGCCGGTGCCGCTGGCCAAGCCGGCCGAGGCCATGCTGCCTTTGCACCTGGTGCTGGGCGTGCCGGTGGAGGGCGCCAGCCTTGAGGTCGCGCTGGGCGAGGTGATGCGCGCACGCTTCCGCCTGCCGGTCGGTGACACCCAGCCGCTGGCCGCGTCGATCGACTTCGGCAACAGCATGCCGGACAGCCTGCCGGCCAAGGGCCTGCGCATCCGCGGCCATGCCGCGGCGCTGGACGTGTCCGGATGGGTGCAGCACGCGGTCGCCGGCAACAGCGGCGACGGGCCGGGGCTGGAGAGCATCGACGCCAGCGCCGACCGCGCGCTGGTGTTCGAGCACGATTTCCCCGACATGCACATCAATGCGGTGCCCAAGCCCGACGCGCTGGCGATCGACGTGGACAGCCCCGCGCTGGCCGGGCATGTGGATGTGCCGGCCACGGATCTGCGCAAGCGCGGCATCACTGCCCGCCTGCAGCGCCTGTACTGGCCGCAGGCGACACCGCAGGCAGGCACCGGCAAACCTGCGCCCGACAACCCGCAGGCGGCGGAGCCTGCGACACCGGAATCGGTGTTGTCGCCGCCAGGCTCGCCATCGGCGCCCGTCGACCCTGCCGCCACCGGCATCGATCCGGCCTCGCTGCCGCCCTTCCACCTGTGGGTCGGCGACCTGCGGCTGGGTGCGGCCCGGCTCGGCGAGGCGCGGCTGGAAACCTGGCCGACCGCGCAAGGCATGCACATCGACCAGTTGCGCGCGCTGTCCAAGAGCGTGCAGCTCAACGCCGGCGGCGACTGGAACGGCGACGCGCAGGCCAGCTACACCCACATGCGCATTGACTTCGCCGCCCAGAACCTCGGCAGCATGCTCACCGCGTTCGGTTACGAGGGATTGTTCAGCGGCGGCAAGACCCACGCGCTGCTGGACGCGCGCTGGCCCGGCGCACCCACCTCGTTCGCGCTGGCCACGATGGACGGCACGCTCGGCGTCGACGTCAGCCACGGGCGCATTCCCGAGGTCGGGCCGGGCGTCGGACGCCTGTTCGGGCTGGTATCCGTGGCGGACCTGCCGCGCCGGCTCACGCTCGATTTCGGCGACGTGTTCGGCAAGGGCCTGGCGTTCGATTCGATCAAGGGCGATTTCCGCTTCGCCGATGGCAACGCGACCACCGACAACCTGAAAATGCGCGGGCCGGCGGCCGACATCGACATCACCGGCCGCACCGGCCTGCGCGCGCGCGACTACGACCAGCGCGTCTACGTGGTGCCACACGTGGGCAACAGCCTGCCGGTAGTCGGTGCGGTGGTCGCCGGGCCGGTCGGCGCCGCCGCGGGCTTCGCCGTGCAGGGGCTGCTCGGCAAGGGGCTGAACAAGGCCGCCAGCGCGCGCTACCACGTCACCGGGAGCTGGGAAAAGCCGGTGTTCACCCTGGTCGAGAAGCACGAGGCGCAGCCGGCGCCCGCGCCGGCGAGCAGCGCGGCGCGCTGAAGCCGGGATTGTCGCAAGGACGCCCCGACCACTTGTCTGCACCCTCCGACGCGCTCGCGGAGGAGGACTCGAAACGTGGCGCTGCGCCTTGAATCCTTCCCGTTGAAGGGGAGAGACCCAGGGCGAATGGTGCGCCCTTACCGTGCGCTACCCGCGCGATTCGTGCCTACTTCCGCCGGAACGGAAACAGCTGCTGCCGCACGAACCCGTCCGGCATGTAGTCGCCCACCACGCCGTACTTTTCGGGAAATACCTTGGGCGATTTCACCGCCGTGCCGAAAAGATGGTCGAGGAAGGCGTAATGCGCCGCATAGTTCCGGTCGATCGCCTCCTCGTCGGAGGCGTGGTGCCAGTGGTGGAAGTCGGGCGTCACCACCAGGTATTTCAGCGGCCCCCAGGGCAGGTGCACGTTGGCATGGTTGAACACCGCCTGGAAGCCGACGATCAGGATGTAGCCGTTCATCACCGCCTCGGAGAAGCCGAGGATGTACAGCGGCGCCAGCACGCACACGCGCGTGGCCATCAGCTCCAGCATGTGCTGGCGCGAGCCGGCCAGCCAGTCCATCGTCTTGACGCTGTGGTGCACGGCGTGGAAGCGCCACAGGAACGGCACCTCGTGATAGGCGCGATGCGTCCAGTACTGCGCCAGGTCCGCCACCAGCACGCACAGAAGCAGCTGCGGCACGAACGCGATGTGCTGCACGGCCTGCTGGAAGCCGCTGCTGACCAACCAGCCGAACAGATGGTGCAGCAGGAAGTTCACGCTCAACAGCGCCAGGCCGACGATGAAATGGTTGACCGCGAAATGCTTCAGGTCGGTCTGCCATTCGGCGCGGAACAGCGTCTGTCCCTTGTACAGCGGGAACAGCTTCTCGATCACCACGAACACCAGCGTGGAGCCGAGCAGGTCCAGGATGAACCAGTCCAGCCCGATGTAGGGCGTGTGGTCGGGGAAATTGCCCACCGGCACGCGCGAGCCACCCAGCGCGGTGGCGGCGAGCACCAGCGCAAAGGCGACCAGGTTGAGGTTGCGCTGGCGCCCCAGCACCAGGTTGCCCAGCGACATGCCGCCGGCGACCAGCAGCGCCACCAGCAGCAGCTGGCGCAGCACGTCGATCGAGTACTGATGGCGCAGGTCGGGGGTGGTCAGGTACTGCGGGAAATGGAAGGCCAGCACCGCCAGCAGGGCGAGGAAGCCCAGCGACAGGGCCACCACGCTACTGAGCTTGCCCGCGCCCGGGCGCAGGGCGCCATGGCGTTGCAGCAATTCGTGGGTTTCGTCGATGGGCGCCTTCACGGCGTTGTCCAGCAGCTCGCGCGTGAGCCGGCGCCTGGTTTCCCTGTTCATGGTGCGGCCTCTTCCTTGGGTGGTTGCGGCGCATGGTAGCGGCAGCCGGGCGCGGCGTGGTTTAAAGGGCCGGGTGCGACCCCATGTGGGATATTCACCCCTTTCGCCTCAAGGTTGCCGGTTCCATGGATTCACTCATTGCCCACGTCGAGAACAAGCTGTTGGCCCCCGGTGGCCTGGCCACCACCGACCTGGAGCGCGTGTTCGCGCAGTTGATGGGGCCGTCGATCGACGCGGCGGACCTGTATTTCCAGCACTCGCGCAGCGAGTCCTGGCTGCTGGAGGAAGGCATCGTCAAGGACGGCAGCCATTCGATCGAGCAGGGCGTGGGCGTGCGCGCGATCAGCGGCGAGAAGACCGGCTTTGCCTATTCGGACGAGATCGTGCTGCCGCAGTTGCTGGAGGCCTCGAAGGCCGCCCGCGCGATCGCGCAGGACGGGCAGGGCGCGGGCAAGCCGCTGGCGCTCAACGGCGCGCGGGCTCTGTATCCCGCCCTGGACCCGGTCGAGAGCCTGCCCAATCCGGACAAGATCGCGTTGCTGCGCGAGGTCGACGCCTACGCCCGCTCGCGCGACCCGCGAGTCAAGCAGGTGATCGTGAGCCTGGCCGCCACCATGGACACCGTCCTGGTGGCCGGCGCCGACGGCACCCTGGCGGCGGACGTGCGCCCGCTGGTGCGCCTGAACGTGCAGGTGATCGCCGAATCCAGCGGCCGGCGCGAGCAGGGCAGCGGCGGGGGCGGCGGCCGCTACGGCTACCGCGAACTGATCGAGAACGGCCGCGCGCTGGCCTTCGCCGACGAGGCGGTGCGCCAGGCGCTGGTCAACCTCGATTCGGTCGACGCGCCGGCCGGCCAGATGACCGTGGTACTCGGCCCGGGCTGGCCCGGCGTGCTGCTGCACGAGGCCATCGGGCACGGCCTGGAAGGCGACTTCAACCGCAAGGGCAGTTCCGCCTTCGCCGGCCGCATGGGCCAGCGCGTGGCCGCGCCCGGTGTCACCGTGGTCGACGACGGCACGTTGCCCAACCGCCGTGGTTCGCTCAGCGTGGACGACGAAGGCACGCCCAGCGAATGCACCACGCTGATCGAGGACGGCATCCTGGTCGGCTACATGCAGGACAAGTTGAACGCCCGCCTGATGGGCATGAAGCCCACCGGCAACGGCCGTCGCGAATCGTTCGCGCAGCTGCCGATGCCGCGCATGACCAACACCTACATGCGCGCGGGTTCGCATGATCCGGCCGAGATCATCGGCTCGGTCAAGCGCGGGCTGTACGCGGTGAACTTCGGCGGCGGCCAGGTGGACATCACCAGCGGCAAGTTCGTGTTCTCCGCCTCCGAGGCCTACCTGATCGAGGACGGCAAGCTCACGGCGCCGGTCAAGGGCGCCACGCTGATCGGTGCCGGCCCGGAGGTGCTCACCCGGGTCTCGATGATCGGCAACGACCTCAAGCTCGACGAGGGCATCGGCGTGTGCGGCAAGGACGGCCAGAGCGTGCCGGTGGGGGTGGGCCAGCCGACGCTGAAGATCGACGGCATGACGGTGGGCGGCACGGCGGCCTGACGCGCTCTGCTTCCTCGCGTTTCGTCCGGGAGCCGAGCGGGGGCTTTTGCGCGCGTTTGCAGGATCGCCTGGGCGCGACCTGTATCGCGGTCGCGTACAGGTGCGCTCCTACAGGGAGCCTCGAAAAGCCCCGAAAGCTTCCGATGCCACAGTAGGAGCCCACTTGTGGGCGATGCTTTTGGCGGTGCAATCGGGCGTAAGGGCATCGCCCACAAGTAGGCTCTACAAAAGCGTCGCGCGAAGGGAGTTGTTCGAGGCTCCTTACAAGGCAGCTGCGAACCCGTGGAATCTTTTCGGGTTCCTCCGGCGAGAGAGTGGCAAAGGCCAGGTGAGGATTCGGCGCCGCGTGGCACAAACCCCCTCGCGCCGAGCATAGGCGCAGCCGAAGTCGAAGCACTGTCGCGTGAATCGTTCTCCCTCCGGCAGAGGATGCGCGAAGGGCGGGAGAGGGCCCGGCCGGAGCGCCGCGCTGCGACCGGACCGTATCTTCTTCGGAGCGCCCAGGATCGCCGCAAAGCGAAAAGAGCGGGCAAAAAAAAACACCGGCCAGGGCCGGTGTTTTTCTCATTTCATGGCAGCCGGCGAATCAGATCGCCAGATCCTTTTCCTTCTTGCCGGCCTTCAGCGCATCGTTGAACCAGCGCGGGCGCTTGCCGCGGCCGGACCAGGTCTGCTCCGGATTGCCCGGATTGCGGTACTTCGGCGCCACCGTACCGGTGCTGCGACGCGCCTTGCGGGTGCCGCCGAAAACATCCTCCATGGCAAAGCCTTCGGTCTTGACCATGGCGTGGATCTTTTCGCGCAGCTTGGCGACCTTTTCCTTGCGCAGCTCGGTCTGGCGCACCTGCGCCTTGCTGATCAATTCATTGAGCTGGTTGTGATTGAGGTTCTTGATATCGACTGCCATGCGTGGGCTCCCGGAAAGTCTTCGATTATGTGTGTCGCCTCTCGTCAATGAGAGCGGTGCTTCCTGTTCCGGGCGCATTCTCGCCCATTGACGGGGGCAATTGCAAAAGGCCCGATTATCCTGCGCGGCGAAATAATGCGATCCGCTGCGCATAACCGACCCGCTTAATTGCCGAACTGGGCTGCACAGTAATACCGGTGCGGCGGCAATCGGGACTTACTTTCACGCCAGCAGTGTGAACAGTTCGTCCTCGGTAATGGCGCGGTTTTCCGCCTCCCCGCGGCGGCGGTATTCGAGCGTGCCCGCGGACAGGCCCCTTTCGCTTACCACGACCCGATGCGGAATGCCGATCAATTCCAGGTCGGCGAACATCTGGCCGGGGCGCAAGCCGCGGTCGTCCAGTACCGTTTCGATACCGCGTTGCTCCAGATTGCGGTACAGCGCCTCGGCCGCCTCGGCCACGTGGGGCAGGTTTTTCGGGTTGATGATGCAAACGGCCACGCGCCAGGGCGCCATGGCTTCGGGCCAGATAATCCCGGCCTCGTCGTGGGACTGTTCGATCGCCGCCGCCACGATGCGGCTGACGCCGATGCCGTAGCAGCCCATCATCATCACCTGCGCCTTGCCCTGGTCGTCCAGTACCGTGGCGCCGAGCGCCTGGGCATATTTGGGGCCGAGCTGGAACACGTGGCCCACTTCGATGCCGCGGGCGAGGTGCAGCGTGCCGTGGCCGTCGGGCGAAGGATCGCCCTCGACGACCTGCCGGATATCCTCCACCCGGGTAATGCGCGCATCGCGTTCCCAGTTGGCGCCGGTGTAATGGGTGCCGTCGGCATTGCCACCGCACACGAAATCGGCCAATACTGCGGCGCTGCGGTCGACGATCACCGGGATGGTATCGGGCAGGCCGACCGGGCCGATGAAACCGGGGCGCGTACCGGTGGCGGACAGGATTTCCTGTTCCGGGGCAAGCACCGATTCATCGGGCAATTCGGCCAGTTTGGCGGCCTTTACTTCATTGATCTCATGGTCGCCGCGCAGGCACAGGGCGACCAGTCCGTCGCGTCCGCGCACCAGCAGCGTCTTGACGCACTGCTGCGGCGAAACGCCTAGGAATGCACTGACGTCCGCAATGGTCTTTTGCACGGGCGTATCCACGCGTTCCAGCTCGGCCGCCGGAGCGGGGCGCGTCGTGGCAGGCGCGAGTGCCTCGGCCTTTTCGATGTTGGCCGCGTAATCGGAACCGTCGGAAAAAGCGATGGCGTCCTCGCCCGAATCGGCCAGCACCTGGAATTCGTGGCTGGCATTGCCGCCGATCGCGCCGGTATCGGCCTGCACCGCACGGAACTTCAGTCCCAGCCGGGTGAAAATGCGCGAGTAGGCCTGGTACATGACGCCATAGGTGTCGCCCAGCGACTCGGACGACAGGTGGAAGGAATAGGCGTCCTTCATCAAGAATTCGCGCGCGCGCATCACGCCGAAGCGTGGGCGGATCTCGTCGCGGAACTTGGTCTGGATCTGGTAGAAATTGACCGGAAGCTGCTTGTAGCTTTTCAGCTCGTTGCGGGCGAAGTCGGTAATGACTTCCTCGTGGGTGGGGCCGAAGCAGAATTCCTGCTCCTTGCGGTCCTTGATCTTCAGCAGCTGGCCGCCGAATTTTTCCCAGCGGCCGGTTTCCTCCCACAGCTCCCTGGGCTGCACCGCCGGCATCAGCATTTCGATCGCGCCGGCGCGATTCATCTCCTCGCGCACCACGTTTTCGACCCGGCGCAGGACGCGCAGGCCCAGTGGCGCCCAGGTGTACAGCCCGGAGGCCAGCTTGCGGATCATGCCGGCGCGCAGCATCAGCCGATGGCTGGCGATTTCGGCGTCGGCGGGAACTTCCTTGACAGTGGCCAGGTGGAATTGGCTGAGGCGCATGGCGGGTAATCCGGGGGCAAAGAGGCCGATTATACGTTGGCCTTCCCCGGCTTACGCGCGAAAAACGCGCCGGGGTCTACTGGCTGCAGTACTGGCTGTACTGCTGCTCGGCCAGCGCGATCTGCTGGCTGCGCTGGGTGTCGTCCAGCGGCACGGACTGGCCGTCCTGCTCCAGCACGACGCCTTCCTCGCCCTTGAGCAGGTCCAGGTTGGCCTTCAGCGAGCTGCACACCTTGGTGCGATTTTCGGGCGTATTGGGCAGCTCGCCGGTGCTGGCCGGGCTGGCCGCCGCCGCTTTGGCGGGCGGCGGCGTGGGAGCCGGGGTGGCCGACACGGGCTGTTCCACGCCGCTGGAGCTGATGCGCTTGTACTGCGTACCCTGCGGCGGCGGGGTTTCGGAGTAATGCACGGTGCCATGGGAGTCGGTCCACGTGTACACCTGCGCGGCGACCGCGGGTGCGAGCAGCAGCAACACGAGGGCAAGGGGCAGGCGACGCATGGGATTCTCCGAAGGGCGTAAGGCCCCCGGCACTAGTTAACACTCCGGACGGCCGGACTCAAGCATGCGGCGGCCGTTGACGGGCGATGGTTTACACTCTCGCGCATTCCGTCACGGATCGTTGCATGAGCGAGAACACGCCAGTCCGCACACCCCGCCACCGGGGCATCTACCTGCTGCCGAACCTGGTGACCACCGCGGCGATGTTCGCCGGCTATTACGCGGTGGTGGCGAGTATCGGCGGACGCTACACCGAGGCGGCGATCGCGGTCTTCGTCGCGGCAGTGCTGGACGGCATGGACGGCCGCGTGGCGCGGCTGACCGGCACCCAGAGCGAGTTCGGCGTGCAGTACGACTCGCTGTCGGACCTGGTCAGCTTCGGCCTGGCGCCCTCGCTGGTGATGTACAACTGGTCGCTGTCCGCGTTGCGCGACTTCGGCCCGATGTGGGGCAAGATCGGCTGGGCCGCGGCGTTCCTGTATGCCGCCTGCGCAGCGTTGCGCCTGGCCCGCTTCAACACCCAGGTGGCGGTGATCGACAAGCGCTACTTCCAGGGCCTGGCCAGTCCAGCGGCGGCGGCCGTGTGCATGTCGTTCGTGTGGAGCGTCGAGAAGTTCCGCTCGGAGGGATTGGCCATCAGCGGTCGGGAGCTTTGCTTCGTCACGCTGGTGGTCGCCATCGTGGTGGGTCTGCTGATGGTCAGCCGCTTCCGCTATTACAGTTTCAAATCGCTGCCGATGGGCGACCGCGACCGCGTGCCGTTCCTGTGGGTGCTGGTCGGCGTGCTGGTGCTGGTGCCGTTCCTGATCGACCCGCCGCGCGTGCTGTTCGTGGTGTTCACGCTGTACCTGCTGTCCGGCCCGGTGGTGACCCTGTGGGGCCGCGCCGCGCATCGCCGGCGGACGCGTCACGTCAGGCCATGAGCGCCGCGCCGGCCAGTTGCGGGCCCGTGTCACGCCGCGCCCGGATGCTGCGGGCGCTGGGCGTCACGCCATGGGTGCGCCGCGCGGCTGCGGCGGCAGCCCAGCCGGCGGCGTCTCCCGAGGTGAATCCGGCGGTGGCACCGGCGTCCTGCATCGTGGTGCTGCCCGACGGTTGCGCACCGCGCGAACTGGATCTGCTGGGTCGTGCGCTCGCCGCCTATGGCCCGGAGCTGGCGCGGGCCGGTCGCATTCTGGTCAAGGATGGCCAGCCCGCCGTCGCCGTGCCACCGGTGCGCGCCTACCTGGTGTTCGGCCAGGCGCAGGCGCACGCGCTCGGGCGCGAGTTGCCCGCCGCGGTGATGAACCAGGCGCAGATCGTGCTGGCCGACGAGCCACCGCAGGTGCTTGCCCATGGCACCGGCAAGCGCCGGTTGTGGACCGCGCTGCGACAGTTGCGGCGCGCGCTGGCGGTGCCCGGGGGCGCGTGATGGTCGCGGTGGCCCGCCCGCGCGTCGAGATCCGCGCCATGCGGCGCGAGGACCTGGCGGCGGTCAGCGCGATGGAAACCGCCTCCTATGAATTCCCCTGGTCGTCCGGAATCTTCAGCGACTGCCTGAAGGCCGGGCACCCGTGCTGGGTGCTGTGCAGCGACGGCGAACTGGCCGGCTACGGCATTCTGTCGGTGGCCGCTGGCGAGGCGCACGTGCTCAATCTGTGCATCGGCCCGGACTGGCGCGGGCAGGGCCTGGGACGACACCTGCTCGGCCGGCTGCTCGACGTGGCGCGCTGGAGCGGCGCCGAGCGCGTGTTCCTGGAAGTGCGCCCATCGAATCCGGTGGCGCAACAGCTGTACGAGTCGATCGGTTTCAGGCAGATCGGCCGCCGGCCGCGCTATTACCCCGCCCAGGGTGGCCGCGAGGACGCCA
This sequence comes from Frateuria hangzhouensis, assembly GCF_026410505.1. Taxonomy (GTDB): domain Bacteria; phylum Pseudomonadota; class Gammaproteobacteria; order Xanthomonadales; family Rhodanobacteraceae; genus Frateuria_A; species Frateuria_A hangzhouensis. The sequence continues at coordinate 117,645 of NZ_JAPMIU010000006.1, read as the reverse complement.
TCGTGATGGCGCTGGATCGCGAGCCGGCATCGCCCTGAGACGAACTTCCGGGGGCGGAAGCGACAGCACAAGAGCGGCAGTTCGAGGCTATCTGAGGAGCGCACCTGTGCGCGACCGGATGCCGCCGCGTCGCGCACAGGTGCGCTCCTGCATGTGGGCCCTCGGGTGACGGCGAGGAGCCTGCTCAGCCGAGCTTGCGCGCCTGCTCGCGCAGGGCTTCCAGTTGCGTACCCCAGTCGACGATGCGCTGGCGCTCCTGCGCCACCACCTCGGCCGGCGCGTTGGCCACGAAGTTGGCGTTGCCCAGCTTGCCTTCGCACTTCCTGATCTCGCCCTCGATGCGGGCGATTTCCTTGGCCAGCCGGGTCTTCTCGGCGCCCAGATCGATCAGCCCGGCCAGCGGAATCATCACGCGCAGGCTGCCGACTACCACGGCGGCCGCGGCCGGCTCGTCGGCGCCGGGTTCGATCCACTGCGGCGCGTCGGTGCGCGCGAGGAAGGTGATCTGTGCGGCGAACTTGGTCGCGCGCGCGCGATCGGCCACCTCGCCATCGGCCAGCAGCAAGGGAATGGTCTTGCCGGGCGCGATGTTCATTTCCGAGCGGATGCGGCGGATGCCCGAAAGCACCGCCTTGACCCATTCGATCTCGGCGCTGGCCGTCTCGTCGGTCGGCAGCGCCGCGGCGTCCGGCCACGGGCGCTCCATGATGCTCGGTGCCTGGACGCCCAACCGTGGCGCCACCGCCTGCCAGATTTCCTCGGTGATGAACGGAATGACCGGATGCAGCGCGCGCAGCACGGTCTCCAGCACCACCAGCAGCGTGTGCCGGGTGGAGGCGGCGGCCTGGTCGTCGCCGTTGAGCGCCGTCCCTTCGGCGTTGCTCAGGGCAGGCTTGGAAAGCTCCAGGAACCAGTCGCAGTACTCGTTCCACACGAACTCGTAGAGCGCCTGCGCCAGCAGATCGAAGCGGTAGGTGGCAAAGTGTTCCCCGGCCTCGGTCAACGTCTGCTTGAGGCGCGTCAGGATCCAGCGCTCTGCCTCGGTGACCGGCCATCCGGTCGGTGCGGGAACCTCGCCCTCGGGCAGGTTCATCAACACGAAGCGCGCCGCGTTCCACAGCTTGTTGCAGAACGCCTTGTAGCCCTCGGCGCGCTTGATGTCGAAGTTGATCGTGCGGCTGTAGCTGGCCAGCGCGGCGAAGGTGAAGCGCAGCGCGTCGGTACCGATCGCCGGGATGCCTTGCGGGTATTCCTTGCGAATGCGCTTCTCGACCTTTTCGCGCACCTGCGGGATCAGCAGCGAGCGGGTGGACTTGTCCACCAGCGGTTCCAGCCCGATGCCGTCGATGAGGTCCAGCGGGTCCAGCGTATTGCCCTTGGACTTGGACATCTTCTGGCCTTCGGCGTCGCGCACGATGGCGTTGATGTAGACCTCGCGGAAGGGCACCTGTTTGGTGAAGTAGAGGGTCGCCATCACCATGCGCGCGACCCAGAAGAAGATGATGTCGAAGCCGGTGACCAGCACCGCGCTGGGCAGGAACAGCTTGTCCTGCTCCCAGTTGGCGACCACTTCGCCGCGCTGGTTCTTCACCGGGCCCTGCATCGGCCAGCCCAGCGTGGAGAACGGCCACAGGGCCGAGGAGAACCAGGTGTCCAGCACGTCCTCGTCCTGGCGCAACGTGCCGACCGGCTCGGTGGTGGCGTGGCGTCGCGCGTCGGCCTCGTCCTCGCCCACGAAGATATTGCCCGCCTCGTCGTACCAGGCCGGGATGCGGTGGCCCCACCAGAGCTGGCGGCTGATGCACCAGTCCTGGATGTTGTCCAGCCATTGCGTGTAGGTGGTGGTCCAGTTTTCCGGGACGAAGCGGATCGCGCCGGAGCGCACCGCTTCGAGCGCCGGCTCGGTGATGGCGGTGCGCCCACCGGGGCGGCCATCGGCCAGCACCCCGGAAGTCAGGTCGACGAACCACTGGTCGGTCAGCATCGGCTCGATCACCGCGTCCGAGCGCTGGCTCACCGGCACCTGCAGCTTGTGCGGCCTGGTTTCGACCAGCAGGCCGATCGCTTCCAGGTCCGCCAGCACCGCCTTGCGCGCCTCGTAGCGGTCCAGCCCGCGATATTTCTGCGGGGCGCTGTCGTTGACCTTGGCATCCAGGGTAAAGATGTTGATCGGCTCCAGCTTGTGGCGCTGGCCGATGGCGTAGTCGTTGAAGTCGTGCGCCGGGGTGATCTTCACGCAGCCGGTGCCGAACTCGCGGTCGACGTAGTCGTCGGCGATCACCGGGATCTGCCGGCCGGAGAGCGGGAGGTGCAGCTTCGTACCGATCAGGTGCGCATAACGCTCGTCTTCCGGATGCACCGCCACCGCCACGTCGCCCAGCATGGTTTCCGGGCGGGTGGTGGCGACCACCACCGAGCCGGCACCGTCGGCGGACATGTAGCGGATCGACCACATGTGGCCGTCGCGCTCGACGTTGTTGACCTCCAGGTCCGATACGGCCGTGCCCAGCGCCGGGTCCCAGTTCACCAGCCGGTTGCCGCGGTAGATCAGGCCGTCGCGGTACCAGCGCACGAACACCTTGCGCACGGCGGCGGAGAGGCCTTCGTCCATGGTGAAGCGCTCGCGCGACCAGTCGGCGGCCACGCCCAGCCGGCGCATCTGGTTGGTGATGGTCGAGCCGGACTCTTCCTTCCACTTCCACACGCGCTCGACGAACGGCTCGCGGCCCAGGTCGTGCCGCGACTTGCCCTCCGCGGCCAGCTGGTTCTCCACGATCTTCTGCGTGGCGATGCCGGCGTGGTCGGTGCCGACCTGCCACAGCGTGTTCATGCCGCGCATGCGCTGGTAGCGGATCAGCATGTCCATCACGGTCTGCTGGAAAGCGTGGCCCATGTGCAGCGTGCCGGTGACGTTCGGCGGCGGCAGCAGGATGCTGTAGGGCTTGCCCTGGCCGCTCGGCCGGAACGCGCCGCGCTGTTCCCAGTGGGCATACCACTTCGATTCGATCTGGCCGGGCTCGAAACTCTTGTCCATCGGAGGCTCGCGATGGCGCGCCACGGGGCGCGCGTCATGGAAGGTGAGCCGGTGATTGTACGGGGCGCGCGTGATCGCCCCAAGCGCGCTGGATATGGCGCGGGTATGCAGGCGGCCGAAAGCCCTGGCTCGGGATGAGCCAGGGCCAGGGCGCGATCAGTTCTGCCCGGGTCGCTTACGCCACGAAGGCGTCGGCCAGCGAGGGCGTGGGCGCCGCGGGCGCGGCCTGCTGGCGCTCGTGTTCCTGCACCTGCGCCCGCGTGAGGCGCGACACCACCAGCAGGAACAGCGCCGCGGCAGCCAGGTTCAACGCCTGCCCGCACAACAGCAGCAACTGCTGGGTATGCAGCCCTTCGAAGGTGTGCTCCGGACGCAAGTACTGCGTAACGAACCAGTAGGACAGGTTGCCCGCGATCCAGAAGCCCCACCAGGCGCCAAGCAGGCCCGGCGTGCCGAGCTTCTGCCAGCGCGCCGGCGCATGCGACGCCAGCCAGACCTGGGTGAGCGCGCGCATCGGGCGCACCAGGTTCATCACCGGCACGGCGTACCAGCCCACCGCCCAACCAGGCGAATCATCCAGACCGCGGGCCCCCAGCGCCCTGACGTTGCGGGCCACCCGGTAGATCCAGCAACCGGCCCAGACATAGCAGGCGAGCATCAGCACCAGTTGCAGGCGGAACAGGTTCAACTGCAATTGACCGGCGCTGGCCAGTTCCTGTTGCAGTCCCGCGCTGATGCCGGCATCGATACCCTGCTGCAGCAGTTGCAGCCCATGGGTCATCACCGCAACGACCGCCAGCGTGAGCAGCACGAAGGCGGCCAGCACGCCGCGCACGCCGTTGCCCAGCGTGATCGGTGAACGGAAGACGTACGGTTGTCCGGCGTCCCCTGCCGCCGAAACTGACGCACTGAAAGGATTGACTCGCGACATGACGGCACCCCCTGCCTTTTGCCGACCGGCCATTCGCCGGCGGCCCCATCATGCGCCCGAGGTATGGACAGGGCAAGCGGTGGTGTGCTAGCCCGCGATTGGCGCGCGCACTACAGCAATCGTCCTGATCTGTCTTCCCGGATGGGACCTGCGAGATTTGCCCCGCGCAGCGACTTCTATGCCAGGTCCAGCACGATCCGAAGTCGCGCATGCCAATCTTCGATATGCGCCGGTCTCACCTTGAGCCGAACCCTCGGAAGATCCAGTCGACGCGTCAGCAGGTCGACGGCCGACCAGCCATCGCCATTTGCCTTCCGATGGATATTGACCTTGTCGATATCGCTCAACGGCAGTTCGGTCGCAGTGTTATGGACGTTGTCGAGAACGATGATCCGATCCTGTGCCCGCGCGAAACCGGCATAGCATTCGGCATTCACCAGTTCCAGTTCAGGTTCGAAACCGGCTTCCTTGAGCCGGGCCACGTTGGGCGTGAACATTGCGGCTGTCCGGTGGCTGCCCCTGAAGAAGGCCCAGCCAAACAGGACATAGACAGCGGTGAATGCCCAGATTCCGTAGGGTGGGTGGCCAAAGCGATGGTCCCATCCAAAGGAGCCCACGCAAATGAAAGCCACTGGCAACGCGCCAAGAAACCACAAGAACAAGAGTGCGCTGCACACGCCGCGTTTGGCGGCCGAGCCCTTGCCCCGGATGGGACTGACAGGTAGCGCCTTTTCCACGACATGACCTTTCGGGAAGAGAGCAAGGCAAAACGGGGGAAGGGTTGAAGGCATACACCGGTCCACAAAACTGTCGAGTACGGTAACGGCAGTTCGTGGCAATAATTGAACCTCGCGCGGCGTCGTCAGCCGACGGCAGGGACTTCAACCACGGGCGAAGCGTCTGGCAGCCTGCTGAGGCGTGCGCTGCGATAGCGATCTTGGATATCAGAACCCGCGGCAGTGACCGGATGCCTGACGACGAGCTAAGCCGCCACTAGCCCGCGCGCAGCCGGCGGCCGTGCGCGTGCACTTCGTCGACCAGTACCTTGACGTGCTCCGGATCGACTTCCGGCGTGATGCCGTGGCCGAGGTTGAACACGTGACCGGGGTGATTGCCGTAGCTGTCCATCACGGCGCGCGCCTCGTGGCGGATGACCTCCGGGTTGGAGCGCAGCACGGACGGGTCGAGGTTGCCTTGCAGGGCGACCTTGCCGGCCACCGCGCGGCGGGCATCGGCCAGGCCGATGGTCCAGTCCACGCCGAGCGCGGCGCAGCCGGAGTCGGCCATCTCGGCCAGGTGCGCGCCGGCGCCCTTGGAGAACAGGATCACCGGCAGCTCGCGCGCCTGCGGGTCGGCCTTCAGCGCGTTGATCACCTGGCGCATGTAGCGCAGCGAGAACTCGCGGAACGGCGCCGGCCCAAGCAGGCCGCCCCAGGTGTCGAACACCATCAGCGCCTGCGCGCCGGCGGCGGCCTGGGCGCGCAGGTAGTCGGCGACCGCGCGCGCCAGCGTGTCGAGCAACTGATGGGCCAGCGCCGGCTCGTTCCAGCACATCGCCTTGAGCATGGCGAAATCGCGCGAACCGTGGCCCTCGACCATGTAGCAGGCCAGCGTCCACGGGCTTCCCGAAAAACCGATCAGCGGCACGCGGCCGTCCAGTTCCCGGCGGATCAGCCGCACCGCATCCATCACGTAGCGCAGCTCGCCGTCCATGTCCGGCACCGCCAGCCGCGCGATGTCGGCGGCGTTGCGGACCGGGCGGGCAAATTGCGGGCCCTCGCCCTGGGCGAAAGACAGCCCCAGGCCCATCGCGTCGGGAATGGTGAGGATGTCGGAAAACAGGATCGCCGCATCGAGATCGAAGCGCTCCAGCGGCTGCAGCGTTACCTCGCAGGCGAATTCGGGGTTCTGCGCCAGACCCATGAAGCTGCCGGCGCGCTCGCGGGTAGCGCGGTACTCGGGCAGGTAGCGGCCGGCCTGGCGCATCACCCAGATCGGCGTGGTGTCGGTAGGCTCGCGACGCAGCGCGCGCAGGAAGCGGTCGTTCTGGAGAGGGGCGGTCATGGCTAGCGTCCGTGCGGGCCGTCCAGGCCCTGGGCGAACATCACGCGGAAACCGCGCTTCAACTGCGTGTCGCGCGTTTTCTCGAACGCCGCGATGGCGGCGTCGCGCTCGAGGAACTGCTCGCGCTTGAGCGTGGCCTTGCCGCCCTGGGTGCCGCTCTCGCGGTACAGCGTCCAGCCGCCGAGCAGATCCTGCTCGAGCACGATCTGAACGTAGCGCGGGGCCTCGGCCGAGGCAGGCATGGTTTGCAGGTAGAGGCGCATGGCGTCCGTGATGGTGCGGCGGGAGTGCCGCAAGGCGATCATTCTAGAGGGCCGCCGCGATGCTGGCGAGGCGCGGCGCCAAGAGTGGGCGCCACGAATACGAACGGCAGGATGGGCTTCGGCCAGCGCGTTTTCCGCAAGGCCGGTGGTGGGCTAAAGCCCACCCTACGATGCTGTCGTGGTGGCGGGCGCCGCTTCCAGCACGGAAATCACGGTTGCTTCGTCGACGCCTCCCACGATTTCGGCCCGGCCGATGCCCCGCCACAGGATCAGCCGCAACGTGTCGGCGGTGTTCTTCTTGTCCAGCCGCATCAAGGCAAGCAACTGCTTCGCGTCGGAGCCCGCGGGCACCGCGATGGGCAGACCCAGGCGCTCGAGCAGTCGCTGCAATCGCGCGGTATCGGGGGCGTTGCTCATGCCCAGCCGTTCGGACAGGCGAGCGGCCAGCACCATGCCGATCGCCACCGCCTCGCCATGCAGCAGCTTGGTGTAGTGGCCGGCGGTTTCCAATGCGTGGCCGAAGGTATGGCCCAGGTTGAGCAGGGCGCGTTCGCCCTGTTCGGTTTCATCACGGGCGACCACGCCGGCCTTGTAGCGCACCTTGCGCGCGATCGCCTCGACCACGGCGCCGGTGTCGCGGGCGACAAGCGCGTCGGCGTGCGCTTCCAGCCAGACGAAGAAATCGGCGTCGCCGATGGCCGCGCCCTTGGCCACTTCGGCCAGTCCCGCGCGGTACTCGCGGTCGGGCAGGGTGGCCAGCGTGTCGATGTCGGCCACCACAGCGAGCGGTTGGTGGAAGGCGCCGGCCAGGTTCTTGCCGGCTGGCAGGTTGACGCCGGTCTTGCCGCCGACCGAGGAGTCGACCATCGCCAGCAGCGTGGTCGGCACCTGGATGAAGTCGATGCCGCGCATCCAGCACGCGGCGGCGAAGCCGGCCAGGTCGCCGACGACCCCGCCGCCCAGCGCGATCACGCAGGCGTCGCGGGTGGCGCCGAGCGTGGCCAGCGCCTGCAGTGCGCGGCCGACGTTGGCGAAGGTCTTGTGCGCCTCGCCGTCCTCCAGCAGGAAGCTCGACCAGTGCAGACCATCGAGGCCCCGCGCCAGCCGTTCCATGTAAAGCGGCGCCACCGTGGTGTTGCTGACCACCAGCGCGTGGCGCCCGCGCAGGCGCTCACGCCAGCGAGCGCTGTCACCGAGCAGGCCGCGGCCGATCCAGACCGGGTAGCGGCGCGCGCCGAGGGCGACTTCTATCGTCCGGATGTCCGATGCGTTCATGCCGCCTGTTGCCGTTGCCAGTGCTGTTCGAGCAGACCGAGGCAACGCTCGCTCGCCGTGGCCACGCCTTCGTGTTCGCCGGGCAGGCGCAGGTCGGCGATCTCGCGATAGAGCGGCGCGCGAACCTGCGCCATCGCTTCCAGCCGTGCCTGGCGATCCTCGCCGGCCAGCAAGGGGCGCTTGGTGTCGCGTGCCAGGCGTTCGAGCTGCTGCGCCACGGTCGTGTCGAGCCACAGCACGAAACCGCGCTCGGCCAGGTGCCGGCGATTGGCGGGATCCAGCACTGCGCCGGCGCCGGTGGCCAGCAGCACGCCGGCACGCGCGCTGAGCGCGTCCAGCAGCGCGCTCTCGCGCTGGCGGAAGCCAGCCTCGCCCTCGATCTCGAATACGCACCGCACGTCCACGCCGCAGTGGCGCTCGATCTCCTGGTCCAGATCCAGGAACGGCAAGCCATAATGCGCGGCGAGGCGTCGACCGATCGACGTCTTGCCGGCACCGGTCGGGCCGATCAGGAACAGGTTGCACGAGGGGTTCATGCGCGCATGCTAGCAATCACGGGCGAACGCGTCTTGCTGGCCGGTTGCGGTGACGTGGGGCTGCGCGTGGCGCGGCGGCTGCGCGCGCAGGGGCACGAAGTGTTCGCGCTGCGGCGGCGACCGCCGGAGGCGCGCGACGAGGGTATCCACTGGCTCGCCGGCGACCTCACGACGCCCGCGACCATAGGTGGTCTGCCCGCAGGCATCGACCGGCTGGTCTACCTGCCGGCGCCGGATGCGCGTGATCGCGCGACCTACGAGGGAGTGTTCCTGGGCGGTTTGCGCGCCATGCTGGCCGCCCTCGAGGGTACGGCACTGCAGCGCGTGTTGTTCGTCTCCTCGAGCGCGGTCTATGGCGACCACGCCGGCGGCTGGGTGGACGAGGACACGCCCGCGCGGCCGCCGGGATTCAACGGCAGCGTATTGCTGGAAGCGGAGCGCTGGCTTGCCGGCCAAGCGGTGCCTTCCACGGTGGTGCGGCTGGCCGGTTTGTACGGGCCCGGGCGGCTGCAGCTGATCGATCGGCTGCGCGCGGGGAAGGCGACCGTGCCGCGTGGGCAGGTTCATTGGGCCAACCGCATCCATGTGGATGACGCGGCCGCGGCGATCGCGCACCTGCTGCTGTTGCCCGATGCCGGGCCGCTCTATTTGGGGGGGGATGACACACCGCTGCCGCTGGATGTGCTGTACGACCATCTGGCCGGAGTGGTTGGTGCGCCGCGTCCGCCGGATGGGCCGCTGCCCGCCGGCGTGGGCAGCAAGCGGCTCAGCAATGCGCGGCTGCGCGCGAGCGGTTTCGTGCCGCGCTGGCCGGATGCGCGGTTGGGATATGCGGCGTTGTTGGGGGCGTGATGCGCTCTTCTTCCTCTCCCCTCCGGGAGAGGACCGAGGTGAGGGGTTGGGGCTCGCGGGAACGGCGGGAAGATCCGGTCGTTCTTTCGGGGGGCTCATCGCAAGAGCGGCCCCTCACCCCAGCCCTCTCCCCGTTGGGGAGAGGGAGCTAGAGCGCTAGGCGTGGGCCAGGCCCGTCGTTGGGAGCGTGAGCGCCTTTCTTCCTCTCCCCTTTGGGGAGAGGACCGAGGTGACGGGCCGGGGCTCGCGGGAATGGTAGGAAGAGCTGGTCGTTGCTTGCGGGGGGGGGGCGCAAGAGCGGCCCCTCACCCCAACCCTCTGCCCGGGGGGAGAGGGGAGCTAACGCGTCAGGCGTGGGCCAGGCCGGTGACGTGGCGGTCGTCGTCGTACTCGACCACGCTGTCGGCCAGCGCCGGCAGGGTGGCCAGGGCGTGGCGACTCAGGCGTTCGAAATGGGCGAGGAAGCGCACCATCGCCTCGGCGTCCATCGCCAGCGGCGCATGCCGGGCCAGCAGCACTTCTTCCTGCTCGCCGCGCCAGCGGCGCACCACGTCCCAGTTCGGCGCCTGCAGCACGATCAGTGCGTCGAGCTTGCGCCACAGCGGCTGGTAGGCGCGCAGCTGCTTGTTGACCCACCGGCGCCACCGGCTGTCCGGGTCCTCCTCGCGCTCCAGGGTGTTCACCGGCGTCTCCAGCGCCGCCTGCAACTGCGGGCGCAGGCCCAGCGCCCAGCCTTCCAGGATCACCAGCTTGGGCGGGCGGGCGACCTTGGGCCAGCGTGAGGGCGGGATGCGCGTGTCGCGCCCCTTGTCGAAACGCGGCCAGGTCACCGGCAGTTTCTCCGACGCCTGCGGCAGGGCGGCCAGCACCGAGAGCAGCAGCTCGATTTCGTGCGTGCCCGGCACGCCGCGCGTGCGCAGCAGCGGATGTACCTCGCGCGCCAGCGCCTCGCGCTCGCTGCGCGGGTAGTAGAAGTCGTCCAGTGTGAGTACGTCGGTGGCCCAGCCGCGCGACTCGGCCTCGGCCTTCATCATCCGTGCGAGCGTGCTTTTGCCGCTGCCCTGCAGGCCGGAAAGGCCCAGGATGTAGGGGCGGCGTGAACGCGCGATGCGCCCGGCGTAGTGGTCGAGAAGATGGCCGGCGAGGGCGACATTCTGCGTGCTAGCATCGTTGGTCATCCGCGCATGATGGCGCGGCGCCGCCACGATGCAAGAGTCATGCTCAAACGCGAGATCCTCGACACCTTCCTCGGCCTGCTGGAAGAGGCCGCTTCCGGCGGTGATCCCGAACCCACGGCGATGAACCTTTCGACCGCCGATGCGGCTGGCCGGGTCAGTTCGCGCATCGTGCTGCTGAAGGGCGCCGACGAGCGCGGCTTCCGCTTCCATACCAACTACGAAAGCGACAAGGGTGTGCAGCTCGATGCGCACCCGCAGGTGGCGCTGTGTTTCCACTGGAAGCAGCTGCGCCAGGGCGTGCAGGTGCGCGTGGAGGGCGTCGCGCGCAAGCTGCTGGCTGAAGAGTCCGATGCCTATTTCGCCAGCCGTGCCCGCGGCAGCCAGATAGGCGCCTGGGCCTCGCTGCAGTCGCAGACGCTGCCGGACCGAGAGGCCTTCGAACAGCGTGTCGCGCGTTGCGAGAAGGAATACGAGGGCCGCGACGTGCCGCGCCCGCCGCACTGGGGTGGCTTCGTGGTCGAGCCGGACATGGTCGAGTTCTGGTACGGCGCCCAGTTCCGCCTGCACGATCGTGTGCGCTGGAGCCGCCATGGCCAGACCTGGACCAGCCGGCTGCTCTATCCGTGAGCCGTGCCGAGCCCGCGCCGCACGTCGCCCAGGGTGGTTTCGTGGTGCACACCCGCGGGCGCGGGTTCAGCGAGATCACCGGCAAAGTGGCCGAAGCGGTCGCCGCCAGCCACGTGCAGACCGGCATCGCCCACGTCTTTACCCTGCACACCAGTTGCTCGCTGCTGATCGGCGAGAACGCCGATCCCACCGTGCGCGCGGATCTGGAACGCTGGTTCGCACGTGCCGTACCCGACGGCGACCCGTTGTTCGAGCACGACGCCGAAGGCCCGGATGACATGCCCGCGCACGTGCGCTCGATTCTCGCCGGCGTCAGCCTTGCCGTCCCGGTGCATGGCGGCAAGCCGCAACTGGGCACCTGGCAGGGCATCTACCTGTGGGAGCACCGCCACGACCCGCACCAGCGCAAGGTCACGGTGACCGTGCTGGGGCACTGATGGACGGTTTCCCGCAACGCATCGTCTGCCTCACCGAGGAGCCGACCGAAGTGCTCTACGCCTTGGGCGAGGAGCACCGCATCGTCGGCATTTCCGGTTTCACCGTGCGCCCGCCGCGGGCGCGCAAGGAAAAGCCCAAGGTGTCGGCGTTCACCAGCGCGAAGATCGGCGAGATCCTGAAGCTGCAGCCGGACCTGGCGATCGGCTTTTCCGACATCCAGGCCGACATCGCGCGCGAGCTGATCAAGGCAGGGGTCGAGGTGTGGATCAGCAACCACCGCAGCGTGGACGGCATCCTGGCCTACATCCGCCGGCTCGGCGCCATGGTCGGCGCGCACGACAAGGCCGAGGCCTACGCGCGGCGCGCCGAGGCGCATATCGCGCAGGTGCGCGCCGCGGCGGCAGGGCTGCCGCGCCGGCCGAAGGTCTACTTCGAGGAATGGGATGAGCCGATCATCACCGGCATCCGTTGGGTGGCCGAGCTGGTCGGCATCGCCGGCGGCCAGGATGCGTTCCCGGAACTGGCGCGCGAACCGCTGGCCAAGCAGCGCATCCTGGCGAACGGCGACGAGGTGATGCGCCGTGCGCCGGACATCATCCTGGGGTCATGGTGCGGCAAGCGCTTCCGGCCGGAAAGGGTGGCGGCGCGGCCGGGTTGGGATGCGATTCCCGCGGTGCGCGACGGCGAACTGCACGAAGTGAAGTCGCCGATCATCCTGCAACCGGGGCCGGCGGCGTTGTTTGACGGCCTGGCCGAGATACACCGCATCATCGAAGCCTGGGCCAACCGTGAGCGATACCTGCAGGGATCGCCGAATATCCCTTGATTCGCGCGATGCCTTTGCAGAGCCCACTTGTGGGCGATGCTCTCACGCCTGATCAGACCGGCAACAGCATCGCCGACAAGTTGGCTCCTGCAGGCGAGCGGCCGGCTAGAACCCGCGCGCCAGGTGCGTGCCCCAATCAAACAGCGGCGCCGCAATCAGGATGCGCGCCAGCAGCAACCCGATCATCACCAGCGCCGGCGAGAAATCGAGCATGCCGACCGTCAGCTTGCCGCGCAGCGGCCGCAGCAGCGGGTCGACGATGGCCTCCACCAGCCGCAGCACCGGGTGGTAGCCGGCGCCGAACATGGTCAGCAGCGACCAGCCGAAGACCAGCACCAGATAGAACAGCAGCACGAAGTCGAGCAGGTCGGCCAGTGCCAGTACCAGCAGGCCGGCGACGTGCGGCATGGTGCCGGCCAGGGCGAACAGCACCAGCCGTTTGAGCAGCATCACCAGGTAGCACACCAGCAAGGCAGCCAGGTTGATCCGGCGCCAGTTCGGCAGCACGCGCCGGATCGGCGCCAGCACAGGGTTGGTGTAGCGGTAGACGAACTGGCTGACCGGGTTGCGGAAGTCGGCCCGCCCGGCTTCGGCCAGCAGCCGCAGGACGAACAGCGTCGCCAGTACGTCGAAAGCGATTTCCAGAAGCAGGGAAAACGCGTTGAGCAGGTAGATCACGGGCGTGGCTCCTTGGCGTCCAGTTCGGCGGCCAGCTCGGCGCCGCGCCGGGTCGCCGCGGCCACGGCGTTGGCGGCCATCCGCGGCAGCCCGTCGGCGGCGAAGCTCTCCAGCGCGGCCTGGGTGGTGCCGTTGGGCGAGGTTACCCGCCGGCGCAGTTCGCCCGGCGCCTCGCCGCCCTCGACCAGCATGCGGCCGGCGCCCAGGCAAGTCTGCGCGGCCAGCGCGCGGGCGCTCTCGCGCGGCAGGCCCTGGGCCACGGCGGCGTCTTCCAGCGCCTCGACCAGCGCGAAGAAATACGCCGGCCCGGAGCCGGATATTCCGGTCACCGTGTCCATCAGCGCCTCGTCGTCGATCCAGCGGGTCATGCCCACCGCATCGAGGATGTGCTGTGCCTGCGCCTTCTGCGGCGGGCTGACTCGCGGGTTGGCGCACAGGCCGGTGGCGCCGGCGCCGATCAGCGAGGGCGTGTTGGGCATGCAGCGCACGATCGGCAGATAGGCGCCGAACCAGCGCTCGAGCTGGTCCAGCCGCACGCCGGCGGCGATCGAGATCAACATCGGACGCTGGCGCTGCAGTACGTCGCTCAACTCGGCCCGGAGCGCCGGCATGATCTGCGGCTTGACGGCCAGCAACAGGATCTCGGCGTCCTCGGCCGCCAGCCGGTTTTCGGCGAAGGTGGCCACGCCGAAATCGCGACCGAGCGCCTCGCGCGCCTGCGCGTTCGGCTCGGCCACGCGAATGGACGAGGCCGCGGCGCCCGTCTTGAGCAGGCCGCCGATCAGGCTGCGCGCCATGTTTCCGCCGCCGATGAAGGCTAGTCGTGTCATGCCGGTCCCTTGGGTTTGCGTGGGGGCGATACCTTAACCCGAAGCGCCTGGTTGGCGGGTGACAGGGCCGGGTTTGCCAGGGCGCGCCTTCTTTGCGATGCGGTCTTGCCTGACTTCACCAGCCGCAAGCCCCCCTTGCGGCCGGAAGGGGTGCCTTCCCCAGCCTTCAAGGCAAGGTCGGTGGGGGTTGCCCATCCCAAGCGAAAGAGCATCTTCGCAGCCCGCTGGCCGGCAGGGAGGGAGCGGCCTGTCGCAGCGGCGGCAGGTGCGTTCGGAAAACATCGCAGTTTTGGCAGCCGGATGCGGCAACCCACTGGCCCCGCGGCCATTTGCGCGAGTAGTATCGGCCGTGTTGCAAGGGGGATGTCGGACGACCGGCTCGAAGGCGACGGGATGTGCGCTTGTCGGCGCGCGACCGGGCGGTTCCCTGCGCAGTACCGTTTTTCATCCAGACGAACGCTTCAAGGGGAAACGCCTGATGGACATCGCCGAACTGCTGGCCTTCTCGGTGAAGAACAAGGCCTCGGACCTTCATCTTTCCGCCGGCCTGCCACCGATGATCCGCGTGGACGGCGACGTGCGCCGCATCAACATTCCCGCGTTGGAGCACAAGCAGGTCCATTCGCTGATCTACGACATCATGTCGGACAAGCAGCGGCGCGACTACGAGGAGTTCTACGAAACCGACTTCTCGTTCGAGATCCCCGGCCTGGCGCGCTTCCGCGTCAACGCGTTCAACCAGAACCGCGGCTCCGGCGCGGTGTTCCGTACCATTCCCTCGGAGGTGCTGACGCTCGAAGACCTGGGTGCGCCGCGTATTTTCCGGGAGCTGATCGAGCAGCCGCAGGGCCTGATCCTGGTGACCGGGCCGACCGGCTCGGGCAAATCGACCACGTTGGCGGCGATGGTCGACCACATCAACAAGAACGAATACGGCCACATGCTCACGGTCGAGGATCCGATCGAGTTCGTGCACACCTCGCAGAAGTGCCTGGTCAACCAGCGCGAGGTGCACCGCGACACGCACGGCTTCAACGAGGCGCTGCGCTCGGCGCTGCGCGAGGACCCGGACTACATCCTGGTCGGCGAGCTGCGCGATCTGGAAACCATCCGCCTGGCGCTGACCGCCGCGGAAACCGGCCATCTGGTGTTCGGCACCCTGCACACCAGCTCGGCGGCCAAGACCATCGACCGCATCATCGACGTGTTCCCCGCCGGCGAGAAGCCGATGGTGCGCTCGATGCTGTCCGAATCGCTGCGCGCGGTGATCTCGCAGACGCTGCTGAAAAAGGTCGGCGGCGGGCGCATCGCGGCGCACGAAATCATGGTTGCCATCCCCGCCATCCGCAATCTGATCCGCGAGGACAAGGTCGCGCAGATGTATTCGTCGATCCAGACGGGCCAGCAGCACGGCATGCAGACGCTCGACCAGAACCTGCAGGACCTGGTCAAGCGCGGCCTGGTCGCGCGGCAAGAGGCGATCGGGTACGCCAAGAACAAGGATATTTTCAAGTAAGGCCGGGATTCGGGATTTGGGATTGGGAATTTGCAACCCATCTGCCGCATCCTCCTCCCTTCGTGCCGCAACGGGATCGCCGCCGGCTGCTTCTGACGAATCCCGAATCCCGAACCCGAACCCCGGACAAACGCCATGAGCGACTTCGACTTCACCTCTTTCCTCAAGCTGATGGTGCACAAGAAGGCGTCGGACCTGTTCATTACCGCCGGCGTGGCGCCGTCGATGAAGCTGCAGGGGCGCGTCGTGCCGATCACGCAGAGCCCGCTGTCCGTGCAGCAGGCGCGCGACATGGTGCTCAACGTGATGACGCCGGCGCAACGCGAGGAGTTCGAGAAGACCCACGAGTGCCAGTTCGCCATCTCCGCGCAGGGCGTGGGCCGCTTCCGCGTGTCGTGCTTCTACCAGCGCAACTGCGTGGGCATGGTGCTGCGCCGGATCGAGTCGAAGATCCCCACCTTCGAGGAGCTGACGCTGCCGCCAGTGCTCAAGTCGCTGTCGATGACCAAGCGCGGCATCATCATCTTTGTCGGTGCCACCGGTTCGGGTAAATCGACGTCGCT
Source organism: Frateuria hangzhouensis (assembly GCF_026410505.1). Classification (GTDB taxonomy): domain Bacteria; phylum Pseudomonadota; class Gammaproteobacteria; order Xanthomonadales; family Rhodanobacteraceae; genus Frateuria_A; species Frateuria_A hangzhouensis. Next base: position 102,034 of record NZ_JAPMIU010000006.1, on the reverse strand, counting down.
GGCGGCGATGGTCGGTTACCGCAACCAGAACTCGACCGGCCACATCATCACCATCGAGGATCCGATCGAGTACGTGCACAAGCACGAGGGCTGCATCATCACCCAGCGCGAGCTCGGCATCGACACCGACAGCTGGGACAACGCGCTGAAGAATACCCTGCGCCAGGCGCCCGACGTGATACTGATCGGCGAGGTGCGTACCCGCGAGACGATGGAGTACGCGATCAACTTCTCCGAAACCGGCCATTTGTGCCTGTGCACCCTGCACGCCAACAACGCCAACCAGGCGATCGACCGCATCCTGCATTTCTTCCCCGAGGACCGACGCCAGCAGCTGTTCATGGACCTGTCGATGAACCTCAAGGGCATCGTGGCGCAGCAGTTGATCCCCACGCCCGACGGCAAGGCGCGGCGCGTGGCGGTGGAGGTGCTGCTCGGCACGCCGCTGGTGCAGGACTACATCCGCCAGGGCGAGATCCACAAGATCAAGGACGTGATGAAGGAATCGGTCAATCTCGGCATGCGCACGTTCGACCAGAGCCTGGTCGAGCTCTATCACGCTGGCGAGATCAGCTACGAGGACGCGCTGCGTCACGCCGACAGCTCCAACGAGGTGCGCCTGCGCATCAAGCTGGCCCAGGGCGGCGACGCGCACACGCTGTCGCAGGGCCTGGAAGGCGTGGAACTGGAGGAAACCCGCGACAACAACCAGTTCGGCGGCGGCATGCTGCATCGCTGATGTGCTGACTCCGCAGTAGGGGAACAAAAAAAGGAGCCCGCAGGCTCCTTTTGTTTTTTCTTGCAGGAAGCGACTTACGGGGAATCGGCGGGCGCCGAGACGGTCAGTCCGGTCGAGTCGACGCTCTTGACGCCCTTGACCTGGTGCGCCAATTGCACCGCGCGGTTCTTCTCCATGTTGCTGCCGACCGTGCCGGTCAGCCGCACCATGCCCTCGCGGGTTTCCACCGAGATGTTGGTGGCGGGAATCTCCGAGGTGGTGGCGAATTCGGACTTCACCTTGGTGGTGATCCAGGCATCGTCCACCTTGCCGGGCACGGTCTGGTTGGACGACTGCATGCTGCCGTTGGACTCGGCGGTGGCGTCCTGTGCGAGGGCCTGCGCGAAAGGTACGGCGGACAACGCAGCGGTCAGGCCTGCGGCGATGAGGGCTCGATGGAACGCGGGATGGGTACGCATGGCACTCTCCTTGGGGTATCTGTCGCAAAGACGATGCGTTTGCACCGCGTAACCATGGCAACAGGGCTGGCGTGAACGACTCGTGCGTTCGCCGGCGCGATGTTCAGTGCCAATTACCGTTGTGAACGGCTGGCTGAAACGAACGTTCGGGTGTCGCGAACGACGCGTGAGCCGCGCGTTGCATGCCGGTCCGGCGGCTGAATGGCGAGGACGTTCGTCCACGAAAAAGGGCGCCCGTTCGGGCGCCCCTGGGTGCTGCCTCGAACGGCGGCTTACTTGAGCGTGGTCTGGCTCGTGACCACCAGTCCGCTGCTGTCGACGTGCGCCTCGGCTTCCAGCGATTGGATCCGGGCCGCCTGCGCACGCATGGCGTCGAACTGGGCCTTGGTGCGCGCCTCGCTGGCGGCCTTGTCCGTCTGGTCGTCCGGCTCGTTCTTGCCGAGCGCCGCCGCGGCAGCCGTCAGGCTGTCGGCCTTCTGCTGCATCAGGGTGACCCAGTCGAGGTACATCTGGCCGCTCAGGTGCATGCGCAGCATCTGGCCGGCGTCGCCGGTCGGCGCTTTCAGCGCATCGCCGAGCTTGGCGTCCTCGCCTGCGCCAACGCCCAGGCCCAGGCTCTTCGGACCCATCGCGATCCAGGCCGGCTGGCCGAACATGGTGGCCAGATTGGACGGCAGCGCGACTGGCTGGCCGCCACTGGTGAGCTTCAGCTGGGCAAGCGCCGGGGTCATCATCTGGCCCATCGCCAGCAGGCCGGCGGGATTGCTGGTGCCCAGCACCAGGCGACCGGTGAACTTGGGCATGGCGTTGCCCTTGCCCGGCGCGAAGCTGTCCAGCGAGAGGCCCACGCCCAGCAGGTCGCCGAAGGGCGGGATCGCGGCCTTCTGCATCGACGCACCGAGCTTGGCGAAGCTGTCGTTGAGATCGGTCAGCGCCGGGCAGCTGAACGGCTTGGCCGCCACGGCGTCGGCCTGCGCGGTCCAGAAGGCACGCATCTGCGCCACCGGCAGGCCGAGGAAGAATTCGAACGGCGAGCTGACCTGCGTCGCGCCGAGCCCGGGCAGGTCGACCTTCAGTCCGCTGAAGGCCTGGCTGATGTCGCTGGCCAGTGCCAGGTCCCAGCGCATGTCCTGATGCTTGGGATCGAGCCGGGTATAGCCGAAACTCATTTCCGGAACGCGGTTGGCGATGCGCGCGGCATCGGCCTGGCAGCTCGGCGGGATCTGCAACTGGTTGGCGACCGGCTCGCCGGTCTTGGCCGATTCGGCCTGCGCGCGGGCCTTGAGCAGGGCGTTGAACAGCGGATCCTTGCCGCTGGCGGCCAGCGGCAGCGCGCGGGTCAGGTCCAGTTCGCCCACCGCCCAGTTCTCGTAGCCCTTGGCCTTGGCGAGGTCGGCCAGCCGGCCGTCCTCCTGCACGCTCTTGGCCGGGCGATCCAGGCCCAGCGCCTGGCGCAGCAGCGGCTCGGCGGCATCGGCGGGCAGGATCGCCGCAACCGCCTGCTTGCCGACCACCGCCAGGATCAGCTCGGTGCCGCTGGTGGGCGAGACGTGGCGGCGGTAGCTCTGCTTGCCGACGGTGGCCACCTCCAGCTTCTTGCCGTAGGCGTCTTCCAGACGGCCGATGAACGCCTCGAAGGCGTCGGTGTCGCTCAGCTCGAAGCGCAGCACCGGCGCCAGGCCCAGGCCGTAGAGCGCGGAATAGCCCTTCAGGTCCAGGCCGGTGTTCTGCGCGAACGTCTCGACCGTCTTGCCGTCCAGCTCCTTGGCGAAAGCGCGGATCAGGTTGGCAGTGTCCGGATCCTTGGCGGCCATCTCGTCGGCCGCGGCACGCAATTGGGCTACTTCGGCCGGCATCTGTGCGTCGGCCTGGGCGAACAGCGCGGCGCGGGTGTCGTCGTCCAGCACGTCCAGGTTGGCCACCACGTAGGGCGTATCCGCCGGGGCGTAGGCCAGCGGGGCGTCTTTGTCCTTGTTTCCGCAAGCTGCCAGCAGCAGGCCGCCGAAGGCCAGCGCGAGGATTCGCGTCGTCGATCGCATGGTTTTCTTTTCCCTGAAATGAAGAAGGCGGGGCCATTATGCCGTGGGAGCTTCGCGGCTGCCGACCGTGCGTAAAAGCCCTACAGGGGATCCGGAGACGTAGTCAGCGGGCCAGCAGTTCGCCCAGCACGGCCATGCGCACGAACACGCCGTTGCCGACCTGTTCGAGGATCTTCGATTGTGCGCCGTCGGCGACCGCCGGGGCGATTTCCACGCCGCGGTTGATCGGGCCCGGATGCATCACCAGGCAGCCCTTGGCCGCGCGCGCAAGTCGGCGGGTGTCCAGGCCGTAATGGGCGAAGTAGGCCGCTTCGTCGGGGAGCTCGGTGGCGGCCATGCGTTCCTTCTGAAGGCGCAACATGATTGCCGCGTCCGCGCCTTCGATGGCCTGGTCGAAATCCTCCACGAAGGTGCAGCGCGGGAATTCCTCCTGCGTGGGCATCAGCGGCGCAGGACCGCACAGGCGGATCTCGCGCACGCCCATGGCAGTCAGCGCATGCACGTCCGAGCGCGCCACGCGCGAATGCTTGATGTCGCCGCAGATCACCACCGCCAGGTTCTCGAAATCCGGGCGATGTTCGCGGATGGTCATGACGTCGAGCAGGCCCTGGGTGGGATGGGCGCGGTTGCCGTCGCCGGCGTTGATCACCGAGACGCCGCTCATCGCGTGGCGCACCAGTTCCTCGGGCGTGCCGGAGACCTTGTGGCGCACCACGATCGCGTCCAGGTGCATGGCCTCGAGCGTGTGCAGCGTATCGAACAGTTCCTCGCCCTTGGCGGTGGAGGAAAAGCCGATATCGAAATTGACCACGTCCGCGCCGAGGCGGCGCGCGGCCAGTTCGAACGAGGTGCGCGTGCGCGTGGACGGCTCGAAGAACAGGTTGAGCACGGTGCGCCCGGCGAGCAGGTCGAGCTTGCGGGTGCCGTGCGCGCAGGCGTCGCGCATCGACAGCGCGCGGTCGAGCAGGCGCTCGATGCAGCTGCGAGGCAGGTTTTCCAGCGTGGTCAGGTGGCGCAGGCGCGAATGCATGGCGGGCGGTTCGAAAGAGCGGGATGGAATGAACATGCGGTCAGCCTGTCGAGTCCTGTGCGGAGGCGGGCGCGGCGGCAAGCCAGCGCTCCAGAATCACGGCGGCGGCCTCGGCGTCGATCCTGGCGGCATCGCTGCGCCGACGGGCTCCGGCGGCACGCGCCAAGGCGAAACGCTCGGCCGCTTCCTGCGAGCTGTGTTGTTCGTCGACCAGCGCGACCGGGGCCTTGTAGCGTTGGCGCAGGTGCTCGGCGAAGCGGCGGGCAAGGCGGCTGGCCGGCTGTTCGGTACCGTCCAGCGCCAGCGGCAGGCCGACCACCAGCGTTTCGGGCAGCCATTGTCCGTGCAGGGCGTCGAGCTGGGCCCAGTCCGGACCGGCCGGATGCACGGGCACCACGGCGAGCGCGCGGGCGCTGGCGGTGATCCGGTTGCCGACCGCGACGCCGATCAAGCGGCTGCCGACATCGAAACCGAGCACGCAACTCATGCGCGGGAACCGGCGCTGTGAGCGTGGCGACTCATGCGTGGCCCGCGTAGCCGGGAAGCTGCAGCGGATCGACACCGACCAGGCCGGCGGCGGCGCTCCAGCGCTCTTCCAGCGGCGTGTGGAACATCACCCGCTCGTTGGCTTCGACGGTCAGCCAGCTGTTGTCCATCAGTTCCTGCTCCAGCTGGCCGGCGCTCCAGCCAGCGTAGCCCAGCGCCATCAGCGCGTCCTGCGGACCGTCGCCGGCGGCCATCGCGACCAGGATGTCGCGCGAGGTGGTCACCGACCATTCGGCGTTGATGCGGTAGCTCGACTCCCAGTGGCCACGCTCGCGGTGCAGCACGAAGCCGCGCTCCTGCTGCACAGGTCCGCCGATCAGTACCGGCCGGTCCGCCAGTTCGGCGTCGGTGCAGTCGAGCTTCAGTTGCGCCAGCACGTCGCCAAGCCGGTATTCGGAAAGCCGGTTGACCAGCAGGCCGACCGCGCCATCCTCGTCGTGCTGGCACAGGAAAGCCACGCTGCGCGAAAACGGCGGCTCGGCCAGGCTCGGCATCGCGATCAGGAAATGTCCGGCGAGTGTCTGCGAATGGGGGACGGCGCTCATGCGGCCATTGTAATGCGGCGGGAGGGCATCCGTTGTAGCGCTGCCGATGTGAAGCGGCCGCAGTGCGCGAGGCCACCGCGGCCCCTGTAGGAGCCCGCTTGCGGGCGATGCCTTCCGGGCATGCGGGATATCGTCGCGGCAGGTTACTTGTTGCGCAGCACGTTGCCCGGCAGGAACTGCCAGGTGCGCGTGATGTAGAGTTCGTCGACGTGCTGCTCGTCCGGAATCGCGGGGAACGGCGCGGCCAGGCGCACGATGCGTTCGGCGGCCTTGTCCAGCAGCGGTTCGCCGGAGCTGCGGATCACGTCGATCGCCTTGACGCTGCCGTCGCGGCGCAGGGTGACGGTCAGTTCCAGCTCGCCATGCAGGTTGCGCCGGCGCGCTTGCTCCGGATAGTTGAGGTTGCCGACACGCTCGATGCGGTCGACCCAGCCACGCATGTAGGCCGCGTACACGTATTCCTTGGTATTGGCCGAAATGAATTTCTTCTTCGGGCGCTTGGCGTAGGCCTCGGTGCGGTTGCGCACCTCGGCGGCCAGTTGCGCCATCTCCTGCTTGCGGCGCAGCTGGTCGGCGTTGGGTGCTTCGGGCGTCTCGCGCTCGGTCTGCGCGGTATCGCTGGTGACGCTGAAATCGCTGCGTCCGCTGGTGGTGATGCGGCGCGCCGGCGTAGCCTCCCGCGGCCGTGGCACGGTCGCCTCGACCGGCTGCGGCGCTGTGCCGGCAGTGGGTCGGGGCAGGGCGCCGGAGAACCGCTGCGAGGGACGCGCGGCATGATCGCTCTGGCCGCCGCCGCGGTTGTTCGCCTGGGCCAGGAAGTCGGCCTTGTCCGGCGTTTCCCGGTTGGCCACGTCGACCAGGGTCACGTCCAGCGTGGGCAGGCCGGGCTTGGGTTTGACGAAATGAAAGGTCAGGCCGAGCACCAGCACGCCGTGCAGCAACAGCGAGAACAACAAGGTCGCCCCGATCGGATCAGGGGTGTCGGGACGGCGGGCGGTGGCACTCACGCAGGAACGTTCTCGATCGCATCGAACAGCAGTCCGGCGATATTAAGCCCGAACTGGGCATCGAGTTCGCACACACACGTCGGCGATGTGACGTTGATCTCGGTGAGGTAGTCGCCGATCACGTCCAGGCCGACGAAACGCAGCCCGCGGCGGCGCAGTTCGGGCGCCACCTGGGCAGCGATCCAGCGGTCGCGCTCGGAGAGCGGCACACCTTCGCCGCGGCCGCCGACGGCCAGGTTGCCGCGGAACTCGTCACCCTGGGGGATGCGCGCCAGCGCGTAGGGCACCGGTTCGCCGTCGACCAGCAGGATGCGCTTGTCGCCCGCGCTGATCGCCGGGATGAACTTCTGCGCGATGGTGAAGTGCCGGCCCTCGCCGTGCATACCCCCGGCCAGCAGGGTCTCCAGCATCGAGTTGAGGTTGCTGTCGCCGGCCTTGACGCGAAAGATGCCGCGCCCGCCCATGCCGTCCAGCGGCTTGAGCACCACCTCGCCATGCTCGGCCACGAAACGGCGCAGCTCGCCGGCGTCGCGGGAGACCAGCGTCGGCGCGATGCACTGCGGAAACGCGAGCGCGAACAGCTTCTCGTTGCAGTCGCGCAACCCTTGCGGGTCGTTGACCACCTGCACGCCGCCGCGCTGGGCGACGTCCAGCACCATGGTGTCGTAGATGAACTGCGCGTCGACCGGCGGGTCCTTACGCATCAGCACCACGTCCATCTCGCGCAGGTCGCGCCATTGACGCTCGCCCAGCGTGTACCAGCCGGCCGGGTCCTTGCGCACCGCCAGCGGCGCCAGGCGGGCGAGCGGGGTGCCGTCGCGCAACGCCAGGTCGCCTTGTTCCATGTAGTGCAGCGCGTGGCCGCGGCGCTGCGCTTCGAGCAGCATGGCGAAGCTGGTGTCCTTGGCGATCTTGATGGTGCTGATGGGGTCCATCAACACGGCAACCGAAAGCGGCATGAAAAATGCTCCGTGGAGGGAAGGTGCGCTACCCGGGTTCATGGGTGGCGCGCGCGGCAGCCGCGGATGGTCGCCGAGGGGGCGCACAGCGGCAAGTTCTGACGCGCTCGCTCAAGAACTGACGTGTTTGCCGATACTACACACCAGGCCGGCTCCACGCCTTGATTTTGCTTGACGCCGCTGCGGTCAGGCGGTAAACAGCAACGCATTGGTGCGTTGCCGGCAATCGGGACGCAACCACAAAACAAGTTGCGGTTTTTTCTGCATACTGGTCGGCATCTGCCCGGCCCGTGTGCCTTACCTGAGCCTTGGGCGGGCAGCAGGGGGGTTGAGTGAACTTGAATACGAGCGACAACGGCTTGTCGGGTCTTAAGGTCATGGTGATCGATGACTCCAAGACCATCCGCCGCACGGCCGAAACCTTGCTCAAGAAGGAAGGTTGCGACGTGCTTACCGCCGTCGACGGCTTCGAAGCGTTGGCGAAGATCTCCGACCAGAAGCCGGCGATCATCTTCGTCGACATCATGATGCCGCGCCTGGACGGCTACCAGACCTGCGCGCTGATCAAGAACAATCCGCAGTTCCGTGCCACGCCGGTGATCATGCTGAGCTCGAAGGACGGCCTGTTCGACAAGGCTCGCGGTCGCATCGTCGGCGCCGAGCAATACCTGACCAAGCCGTTCACGCGCGACGAACTGCTTGGGGCCATCCATCGTCACGTCAGCACGGTCTGAAAAGCCACTGACTGCAGCGTCTTATAGGGGAGACCTGTGGCAAAGATTCTCATCATCGACGACTCACCGACCGACGTGCGCGTGTTCACCACGCTGCTCGAGAGGGCCGGGTACGCTGTCGCCGCCGTCAGCACCGCCGAGGAAGGCATCGAGCGCGTCCGCGCGGAGCTTCCGGATCTGGTCATCATGGACGTCATCATGCCCGGCATGAACGGCTTCCAGGCCACCCGCACGCTCACCCGCGACCCGGCCACCTCGAACGTGCCGATCGTGATGATCACCACCAAGTCGATGGAAACCGACCGCGTCTGGGGCCTGCGCCAGGGCGCGCGCGCGTTCATCACCAAGCCGGTCAACGAAAAGGAACTGTTGACCTGCATCAACGACCTCTTGCCGAGCGCGGCATGAGCGAGTCGGCCAACCAGACCCCGTTCGAGATCCTGGCCCGCTACGAGCGCCTGTCGCTGGCGCACGCGCAGGACGTGCAGGATCGGATGGAGGCGCCCGGCCTGTGGCGCGGCATCGGCTATCGCGTCGGTTCGCGGCTGTTCGTCAGCGCGATCGACGAGATCAACGAGCTGCTCGCGGTGCCGGTGCTGACGCCGGTGCCGCTGACCCTTCCATGGCTGCTCGGCGTGGCCAACGTGCGCGGCAACCTGGTGCCGGTGATCGATTTCAACCGCTTCCTGTTCGGCGAGCGTACCCAGCCGACCGAGCGCACGCGCCTCTTGATCGTGCGCCAGGGCGGCGGCAGCGTCGCGCTGATGGTCGACGAGGTGTTCGGCCAGCGCACGGTCGACGAGGAGCAGCGCCGCGATGCCACGCCCGAGGACGATCCGCGTCTGTCGCGTTTCGTCGGCGAGCGCGTGGCGGTGGGCGAGCAGCGGTTGGGCGTGTTCAACATGAACCGGCTCGTGCGCGCACCGGATTTCCGCCAGGCTGCGGCCTGAGCGGAGCAATACGTGGGGCCGGCGCCGCGTGGGGCCGGAAACAGGGGCGAGAGTTTCAGGCCGTCGGGGCGACCATAGCGCCGCGATGACCGGATGGAAGACGGACGAGGTGTAACGATGAGCACTACAGGGGGCATCGGCAAGGAACGGGGCTACACAGGCCTTATCGTCCTGCTGCTGATTGCGATCGGTTTCGCGGCGCTGGACTTCTTCCTGCTCAACCAGAAGAACGGCGAGGATCGCCAGGCCAGTGCGCTGACCACGCAGATCCAGGTGTTGTCGCAGCAGACGGCCAAGTATGCGCTGGAGGCGTCTGACGGCAACGTCAATTCCTTCCGCGAGCTCGAGAGCACCCGCAACGCCATCGACGCGGCGGTGCAGAAGCTGGCCAAGGGCGATCCCAAGGGCGGCATGCAGGCCTACGGCGACAACAACGCCAGCCCGGCCGGCCGTTCGGTGACGGCGCTGGTCAATGCCTGGGGCCAGCTCGACGGCGACATCCGCAAGATCCTGTCCAACAAGGCGGTGGTGCTCGATTCGGCGCAGCGCGCCGACAAGCTCTCCAAGGAAATGCCGCTGCTCAACTCGAGCATGGACCAGGTCACCAACATCCTGCAGCAGCGCAACGGCAGTGCCGAGCAGATGCTCGGTTCCTCGCGCCAGATGCTGCTGGCCGACCGCATGGTCCGCCGCGTGCAGGAGGTGCTGCAGGGCGGCGATACCGCGCAGGCCGCGGCCGACGGCCTGGCCCGCGACGCGCAGCTGTACGGCACCGTGCTCAAGGGCCTGACCGACGGCAACCCCGACGCCGGCATCAAGGCCATGGGCGACGCCAACGCGCGCAAGATCCTGACCGACATGCAGGGCAACTGGGACGCGCTGGCCGAGCCGATCGCCAAGCTGGTGTCCGCTGCGGCGCCAATTGCCGACGTGAAGAACGCCGGCAACCAGGCCTCGCTGGATTCGCAGAATGTGCTGCTGCGCGCCAACGAGCTGTCCGACCAGATCGGCAAGCTGCCCTATCGTCGCCTGTTCCCGAACGTGTGGTGGGGCGTGCTGGGCGCCGCGGCCGCGGTGGCCTTCGCGCTGCTGCTGGTGGTTACCCTGGTGCGTGACCAGCGCCGCCGCTTCCAGGATTCGACCGAGCTCAACCAGCGTAACCAGGAGGCGATCATGCGCCTGCTGGACGAAATGGGCTCGCTCGCCGAAGGCGACCTCACCGTCAAGACCACGGTGTCGGAGGACATCACCGGCGCCATCGCCGATTCGGTGAACTACGCCATCGACGAGCTGCGCACCCTGGTGACCACGATCAACGAGACCTCCGAGCAGGTGTCCTCGTCGGCGCAGGAAACCCAGACCACCGCGCGCCACCTGGCCGACGCGGCGCAGAGCCAGGCCGCCCGTATCAGTACGGCAACCTCGGCGATCAACCAGATCGCCAGCCTGATGGACAACGTCTCCAAGGACTCGGCCGAGTCGGCCGACGTGGCCGAACGCTCGGTGCAGATCGCCTCGCGCGGCGCCGAAGTGGTGCGCGAGACCATCTCGGGCATGGACTCCATCCGCGACCAGATCCAGGAGACCTCCAAGCGCATCAAGCGCCTCGGCGAGTCCTCGCAGGAAATCGGCTCGATCGTGGAACTGATCAACGACATTGCCGAGCAGACCAACATCCTGGCGTTGAACGCAGCCATCCAGGCGGCCTCGGCCGGCGAGGCGGGCCGCGGTTTCGCGGTGGTGGCGGATGAAGTGCAGCGTCTGGCGGAACGCTCCGCCAGCGCGACCAAGCGAATCGAAACGCTGGTGCAGACCATTCAGTCCGATACCAACGAGGCTGTGAACTCGATGGAGCAGACCACCGCCGAGGTGGTCGCCGGTGCGCGCCTGGCCGAGGACGCCGGCAGTGCGCTGGGCGACATCGAGCGCGTCTCGCACGATCTGTCCGCGCTGATTCAGAACATCTCCACCGCGGCGCGTCAGCAGTCCGCGGCGGCGACCGACATTTCGCAGTCGATGAACGCGATCCAGGAAATCACTTCGCAGACCTCGCAGGGCGCGAGCCAGACGGCCGACTCGATCGGCTACCTGGCCCAGCTGGCGAGCGACCTGCGGCGCTCGGTGGCTCACTTCAAGTTGCCGGGTTGATCAACGTTTACCGACAGGGGGCAACCTCGAACGGTTGCGCGATGCGTGCGTAGCGCGCAGCCGCTCAAGAGGGGCGCATGAGACTTCAAGACCACATCGATTTCACCACCCTGCAGTGGGTCAAGCCGGAGCTCGACGAGACTCTGGCGCGGGCCCGCGAGGCGTTGGAGTCCTACGTAGAGAATCCCGGCAAGCGCGAGATCATGCGCGCCTGCGTGGATCATCTGCACCAGGTGCAGGGCACCCTGCGCATGGTCGAGCTCTACGGCGCGGCCATGGTCGCCGAGGAGATGGAGACGCTCGCCATCTGCCTGCTGGAGGACCACATCCGCCAGCGCGAGGACGCCTTCGGCGCGCTGATGCGCGGCCTCATGCAGTTGCCCGACTACCTCGAACGCCTCTCCGGCGGCCATCGGGACGTGCCGGTGGTGCTGCTGCCGCTGCTCAACGACCTGCGCGCCAGCCGCGATCAACAGGCGCTGTCCGAGGCGGCACTGTTCAGCCCGAACCTGGAACAGGCCCTGCCGGTGCAGGCGCCCGGCGCCCAGGGCGAGGTCGACGTGGCCGCCCAGCGCGGCGCGATCACCACGCTGCGACTGCATTTCCAGCAACAGCTGCTGGCCTGGTTCCGTGGCCAGAACGCCGCGCAACAGCTGGTCGCCATGCACGAGACGCTGCTGGCTATTGCCGGCCGTTGCTGGACCGTGCCCGGCCGCCGCCTGTGGTGGATTGCCGCCGGCGTGCTGGAGGGCCTGGAACAGGGTGTGCTCAAGAGCCATGCGGCCGAGATCCGCCAGCTGATCGGCAAAGTCGACCGCAACATCCGCCAGCTGGTCGAGCAGGGGGAAGCGAGCCTGCGCGGCGGCGACGCCGACGAACTGGCCAGCAAGCTGCTCTACATCGTGGCGCAGGCACGCCAGGCCAGCCCGCAGATGGCGCTGCTCAAGCAGACGTACCGGCTGGACAGCCTGCTGCCCGACGCCGCCGAACTGGAACACGCCCGCGGCTCGATGGCCGGCCACAACCGCGCGCTGCTGGATTCGGTGTCCAAGGCGCTGAAGGAAGACCTGCTGCGGGTGAAGGAAGCGCTCGACCTGTTCCTGCGCCAGAGCGAGGGCGATCCCGAACAACTGGCCGCGCAGGGCGAAGTGCTCGAGCGCGTGGGCGATACGCTGGGCATGCTGGCGCTGGCCGTGCCGCGTCGCGTGGTCAACGAGCAGCGCCGCGTGCTGGAGGAGATCGCGCACAAGGTGCGTGCCCCGGAAGAAGGCGTACTGCTCGACGTCGCCGGCGCCTTGCTGTACGTCGAATCGTCGCTGGACGACCACATCGAAAGCCTGGGCGCCGACGACAACCCGGCCGGCGAGGCATTGCCGGTCGAGGGCGAGGCGGTGCCCGCACTGCCCCGCAGCGAAGCGCGCAGCATCCTGGCCACGCTGATGCAGGAGGCGATCGCCAACGCCGCCAAGGTGAAGGACGCGATCGTCGCCTTCGTCGAGGCCGGTTGGGACCACGCCCAACTGCACGGCACGCCTGCGCTGATGGACGAAGTGGCCGGTGCCATGCGCATGCTCTCGGCGCCGCGTCCGTCCGAACTGGCCGAAGGCATCGGCCGCTTCATCGGCAATGAAATGCTTGCCGACCGGCGCGTGCCGGGCAGCGCGCAGATGGACCACCTGGCTGACGCCCTGGCGGCGCTGGAGTACTACCTCGAGGCCGCCCGCGAGCATCGTGGCGGGCTTGAACACATCCTGGACGTGGCCGAACACAGCCTGGGCTCGCTCGGCTACTGGCCGCTGCCGGCCGCGCGTGCCGCCGTGGCCTACGAGGCGCCGGCACCGGCGCCGGCCGTTGCGGAAGAGTCCGTCGAGCCCACGCTGTCCGAGTCGGTCAGCGTTGCCGATGGCGACAACTTCGGCGATCTGATGCTGGGCAGCAGCGAGCCGCTGCAGCCGGCCGCCCACGAACTGGCCGGCCTGCGCCTGGCGCAGACCGAATCGCTGGCCGCCTCGGCCGATACCGACGAGGAAGGCGACTGGATCGAGATCGAGGAAGAGGTCGTCGAAGAAGTGCCGGTCGCCGACGCGTTGGCCGGCAATGCCGGCTTCCAGCTCGGCACCGAAGGCATCGACGACGACATCCGCGAGATCTTCCTGGAAGAAATGCAGGAAGAGATCGACAACCTGCACACCGCCGAACAGGCGTGGGCGGCCGATCCGGCGCAGCTTTCCGCGATCACCCCGATCCGCCGCTCTTTCCACACGCTCAAGGGTTCCGGCCGGCTGGTCGGTGCCAGCGTGCTGGGCGAGTTCGCGTGGAAAGTGGAGAACATGCTCAACCGCGTGCTGGATGCCAGCATCCAGCCGCACGAGGGCGTGCTGGCGCTGGTCCACGCCGCCATCGACGCGCTGCCGCAACTGCTGGTCGCGCTCAAGGGCGAAGGCACGCCGACTGCTCCGTTGGCCGCGATCATGGCCACCGCCGAGCGCCTGGCCGCCGGCGACATGGCGCAGATCAGCGATCACGCCCCGGCCGCCACGGAAACCGTGCGCCGCGTGGTGCGTCGCCGCGTACCGCGCCTGGAGGCCGCCGTCGACGCGGTTCCGACCGCCGCGCACACCGAACAGACCGCCGCAGCCACCGAGGCGGTGCACGACTCGGCCGAGTCGATCGCGATGCCGGTGATGCCGCCGGTCGACCCGGTGCTGCTGGAAATCCTGCGCAGCGAAGTCGCGCAGTACCTGCAAGCCATTCGCGGCGCGCTGGCGCGTGCCGATGGCGAGCTGCGCATCGACGACGCTCTGCTGCGCGCCGTGCACACGCTGCATGGCGCCATCGCGATGGTCGACATCCCGCTGCTGACCCAGTTGCTGTCGCCGCTGGAAAGCCTGCTCAAGCGCCTGCGCGCTGCCGGCCAGCCGCTGTCGGAAGAGGGCTGCCGCCTGCTTGCGCAGTCGGCCGACGTGGTCGATCACGTGATGGCGCAGTTCGACGCGGCTGAGCCGCAGCTGCCCTCGGTCGACGCGCTGACCGCGCGCCTGATCGAGCTGCGCGACAGTCAACCCGAACCGAAGGTCGCGCACGTATTGTTCGATCCGCACGCGGAAGACCTGCCCACCGGGTTGCCCGACGACGACATGGCCGCCGAACTCGGTGCCGGCCTGGACGACGCCCTCGCCGAATCGGCCGCACCCGAGGCGGGCGCCGACGAACACGACGCCTTCGCCGGCGAACTGCTGGCCGCGCTGGACGCGTTCGACCTGGATGCTGCCGAGGCTTCGGCCCCGGACGCCACCTCGCTACCCGATGCAGACCAGGGCGAGGACGAGCAGAGCTTGGCGGCGCTGCTGGACAGCCTGTTGAACGAGCCCGCCGGCAACCCGCCGGCTGCGCCAACCCCCGACGACCCCATCGATGCGGCCGCGTCCGCGGACGCGCTCGAGGAAAGCGCCGAAGCATCGGACGAAGCGGCTGCCGTGGCGGCCGACAGCGAGCCGGCACCGTCGATCGAGCTCGATCTGCACGAAGATGCCGACGAAGCCGTCGACACCGCTTCGCCTGTGGCGGAGGAACCGGATTCGGCCGTGTCCGCCATCGAGCCGGGTGCCGAACCGGTCGAGCAAGCGCCCGAGGAAATCGCGGCCGAGGATACGATCGAACCCGTCGTTGCCGATGGCGGATCCGAAGCTGCCGAGACCGAGGTCGAAGCCGCATCCAAAGCCGCCGACGCGCCGGTCGAAGCCGTCGCGCCGCCGGTTGAGGCCACCACCCCGGCGATGCCGTGGGTGGGCCAGATCGATCCGGATCTGCTGGAAATCTTCACCGAGGAAGCGCACGAACTGCTCGACCACGCCGGCGAGCTGCTGGCCCAGTGGCGCGCCGAGCCGAACGAACCGGCGCACGCTGTCGCCCTGCAACGCGATCTGCATACCCTCAAGGGTGGTGCCCGCATCGCCGGCCTGGTGCCGGTGGGCGACCTCACCCACGCCATCGAGACGCTGCTGGAGAAACCGGTCGGCGAGCGCGATACCGCGCAGCTGATCGGTGCGCTCGAAACCGGCTTCGACACTCTGCACTCGCTGGTGCAGCGTGTTTCGCAGAGTCAGCCGATCGAATATCCGCAGGCGCTGATCGACCACCTGCTGGCGATGGCCGGGCAGGAAGCGCTGGCCGATGAGCAGTTGTCGGCGTCCGCGCCCTCGGCCCGGCTCCCGGCCGCGCCGCTGCCGGAACTGTTGCCCGAGCTGTTGCCCGACCGCGAGGAGGAGGTCCGCTCGCCGCAGGAACAGATCCGCGTCCGCGCCGAACTGCTCGACAACCTGGTCAACCACGCCGGCGAAGTGGCGATCTACCGCTCGCGCCTGGAACAGCAGGTCGCCGGCTACCGCTTCAACCTGGTCGAGCTGGACCAGACCGTGCAGCGCCTGCGCAGCCAGCTGCGCATGCTGGAAATCGAGACCGAGGCGCAGATCATCGCGCGCTTCCAGCACGAGCACCGCGAAAGCGGCTTGGGGGTGTTCGACCCGCTCGAACTCGACCGCTTCTCGCAGCTGCAGCAGTACTCGCGTGCGCTGGCCGAGTCGGTGTCCGACCTGGTCTCGATCCAGAACATGCTGGACGAGCTGACCCGCCAGTCCGAAACGCTGCTGATCCAGCAGTCGCGCGTCAGCGCCGAACTGCAGGACGGCCTGCTGCGCACCCGCATGTTGCCGTTCGACACCATGGTACCGAACCTGCGCCGCACGCTGCGCCAGGCGGCGCAGGAACAGGATAAGAGTGCCCAGCTGTATGTCGAGGGCGCGCACGGCGAAATGGACCGCAACCTGCTCGACCGCATCAAGGCGCCGTTCGAGCATATGTTGCGCAACGCCATCGCGCACGGCATCGAATCGCCGGCCGAACGCCGCAAGGCGGGCAAGCCGGCCGAAGGCGCGGTCCGCATCCGCGTCGCCCGCGAGGCCACCGAGGTGGTGGTGCGCGTCAGCGACGACGGCCGCGGCCTCGACCGCGAGGCGATCCGCGCCCGCGCGATCGAACGCGGCCTGCTGCGCGCCGACTCGCGTCCCAGCGACGACCAGTTGCTTGCCCTGATCACCCAGACCGGCTTCTCCACCGCCAGCCAGGTGACCCAGCTGGCCGGCCGCGGCGTGGGCATGGACGTGGTGGGCAACGAGATCAAGCAGCTTGGCGGCTCGCTGGCGATCGAATCGCAGCAAGGCCAGGGCACCACCTTCGTGCTGCGCCTGCCGTTCACTCTGGCGGTGACCCAGGCCATCGTCGTGCGCATCGGCGAATCGACCTTTGCCATTCCGATGACCTCGGTGCAGGGCGTGGCGCGAATCAGTCCCGAAGACCTGGCCGCGCGGCTCACCCAGGACAACCCGACCTTCGATCACAACGGCGAGGCCTATGGCATCCATGACCTGGCCGACCTGCTCGGCTTGCAGCCCAATCCGGTGGTCGAGGAAGAACAGCTGCCGTTGCTGCTGACCCGTGCCGGCGACCTGCGCGCCGCGATCCGCATCGATGCCGTGATCGGCTCGCGCGAGATCGTGGTCAAGTCGGTCGGCCCGCAAGTCAGCTCGGTGCCGGGCGTGCTTGGCGCGACCATCATGGGCGACGGCTCGGTGCTGGTCATTCTCGACCTGCCGCCGCTGGTGCGTCACGGTGTTGCCCGTCGCGAGCAGCGCCTGGCCGACGGCCTGAGCGCCGTGGCCTCGCCGCTGATCGAGGAGCAGCGCACCAAGCCGCTGGTGATGGTGGTCGACGACTCCATCACCATGCGCAAGGTCACCGGCCGCGTGCTGGAGCGCCACGACTACGAAGTGGCCACCGCGAAGGACGGCGTCGACGCGATCGAGAAGCTGCACGATCGCGTGCCCGATCTGATGCTGCTCGACATCGAGATGCCGCGCATGGACGGCTACGAGCTGGCCACCCACATGAAGGCGGACCCGCGCCTGCGTGACGTGCCGATCATCATGATCACCTCGCGCACCGGCGACAAGCACCGCCAGCGCGCCTTCGACATCGGCGTCGACCGCTACCTCGGCAAGCCTTATCAGGAAGTCGAGCTGCTGGCGCAGATCGTCGAGGTACTGGAGCAGCGTGCGATGGAGATGGTCCATGGCTGAGGCGGTACCGGCAGTCGCGCTGTTGTTCGACGACGCAGGTCTGGGTGAGCAACTGCGCAGTGCCCTGCAGGAGCGCGGCGCCCGTATCGTGCACGAAGGACCGCTCAAGGGCTTGAGCCGTGAGCTGGTGTCCTCGGTGGATGCGGACGTGCTGGTGGTGAACCTGGACGACGAGGACGACGAGGCGCTCGATCGCCTGGACGAGAGCCTCGATGGCGATCGCCCGCGCGTGGTCTTCAACGACGGCCAGGCCAGCCGCCGGCTGGAAGGCTGGGATCGTGCCCGCTGGGCGCGGCACCTGGCGATGAAGGTGCTGGCCATGGGCGACGCCGACCCGCCGCGCCCGCCGGTCCCGGCCGAAACCGCTGTCGAGCCAGGCCCGGCGGCGGTCGCGATCGCCGCGGATGAGTCCGTCGCCGCCATCGCCGAGCTTCCGCCGGAAGTCGACGAGGAAGCCCGCCAGGCCGCGGTTTCCGAAACCCTCGCGGCCGAGCTCGAGGCGCTGCTCGCCTCCGACGCGCCGGTCGACGAGAACGAATTCGGTTCGGGCCTCAATTATGCCGCCGGCGAGGGCATCGCCCTGCACGACGGCAACTTCGGGCAGGACATGCTGCCAGGGCCGGACGCCGACGATGCCATGCCGGCCGCCGTGCATGCGGCGCCCGTCGAGCAAGCGCTGTCGGCAGAGATCGCGCCGTCGCTCGATGCGCAAGCAAGCGAGCCGGCTGCGCTCGAACTGACTGCGATCACCGAAGCGGACGCGCCCATGGCGCTGGACGTGATGGCTGGTGCTGCCGCCGCAGAGGCCGAGCCGCCGGCACGCGCGTCCTTCCAACTCGATCACCTGGGACTCGCGCCGATCGGCGAAGACGCCGCCCCGGCCCCTGTCCCCGCGGCAGCCGAACCGGTGGTTGCTTCGCGTCTCTCCGACAGTTGGACCCTACTCGACGACGATGCGCCGGCTGCCGCGTCCGCGGCGCCTGCGGCCGAGCGCGGGGCGCCGGCCGATTTCGGTATCGAAAAGGTCAGCGCCACCGACTACCTCGCCCCGGAGGGCGACGCCGCCCCGGTCGAGCATGCAAGCCCGGCCGATTTCGGCATCGAGAAAGTCAGCGCCGCCGACTACCTCGCACCGGACGCCGACGATGGCGAATCCCCGGTGCTACCGGGCCTGAGCCTGGAACTGGTGTCGATGGAGGAAGCCATCGCGCCGCAGGAATTCGCCCCCGTGCACGAAATGGTGCTCGAGGCCCCGGACAGCGTGCTGCCGAAACTGGTCGTGCTGGGCGCCACCACCGAGAGTACCGCCTCGGTCGGCGAGTTTCTGGCGGCGTTGCCGACCGGCTTGCAGGCCACCGTGCTGCACACCCAGCACCTTGCCGGCCGTCCGGCCGACGGGCTGGTCGACTATTTCGCCTCGCAGTGCGCGCTGCCGGTGCGGCTGGCCGAAGCAGGCCTGCGCGCCCGGACGGGCGAAGTGATCGTGGTGCCATCCGATCGCCAGGTCAGCGTGCGCCGCGACGGCGCCATCGAACTACAGCCGGTCGAAGCCGGCGCGGCCCACGTGCCCTCGATCGATGCCAGCTTCACGCAGGCGGCCAACGCCTTCGGCCACGACGTCGTGGCCATCGTGTTCGCCGGCCGCTCCACCGACGCGCTCGCCGGTTGCCAGGCTGTCCGCGACCGCGGCGGTCAGGTCTGGGTCGAAGCCAGCGGCGGCGCGCACGCGGCCGACATGGTCAGCGGCGTCCTGGACGAGAACCTGTCCCATCATGCCGGCACGCCACGCGAACTGGCGGCGCGCCTGGCCGAGCAATTCCTGGAAGGTCAGCCATGAGCGAACAACCCCTGCCGCGCGAAATCCGCTGCGTCCTGGTGCCGGTAGGCCAGCTGCGCCTGCTGCTGCCCAATGCCACCGTGGCCGAGGTGATCACGCTGCCCACGCCCGAGCCGGTCGAAGGCGCACCCGAGTGGCTGCTCGGACGCATCGCCTGGCGCGGCTGGCGCGTGCCGCTGGTGTCCTTTACCCAACTGGCCGGCGCCCCCGAGGGCGACGCCGACTTGGCTGTGCGCGTGGCCGTGTTCAAGGCGCTGGGCAACCATCCCAAGCTGCCTTTCGTGGCAGTGGTCACCCAGGGCTTCCCGCGCCTGACCACGCTCAACGCCGAGCTGATCATCCCGACCCACGATGGCGCGCCGCTGCCGCCGGGCGTCAAGACGCAGGTGCTGGTGCGCGACGACATCGCGGTTATCCCCGACCTGGAAGGCATCGAGGCGGAGCTGACCGAGCTGCTCGGCTTGGACGAACAGGTTGACGTCGCCTGAATCACCAGCTGACGGCGACCCGCCGTCGGCCGTCATGGCACGGCTCTTCCGCAATATCCGGCGTGGCGACATCCATTGGATTGCGCCCGACCCGGCCCCTGGCAGCATGCCCGGCGTGGCGCATCCGCATGTCGTGGTGCAGGACAACGTGTTCAACCGTTCGCGCATCGAATCGGCGATCGTCTGCGCGCTGAGTCCAACCTCAAGCACGCGGCCGAGCCCGGCAACGTATTGCTGGACGCGGGCGAGGGCGGGCTGCCGAAGCAGAGCGTGGTGGTGGTCTCGCAGATCAGCGCCGTCGGCAAGGGCGGCCTGGGTCAGTCCGTCGGTGCGCTGTCCACGGCGCGCGTGGAGCAGATCCTGGCCGGCCTGCGTTTCCAGCAGGCGGCTTTCCTGCGCGGTCGCTGAGCAGTCCGCGTTCGACCGCCAGGTTTAGAGATCCCCGTACAACGCCTGCAACGCCGCCAGCGCCGCCAGGCCGGCCGTTTCCGTGCGCAGGACGCGCGGACCAAGCCGCAGGCCGGTAAAGCCGGCAGCCAGTAGCGGGCCCATGTCGCGTTCGCCAAGGCCACCTTCCGGCCCGACCACCAACAGGCCGCCGGCCGGTCCGAATGCAAGCGACTGCAATGACCGGTTGCCTTCGGGCAACAGCGTCAGGCGTTGCGCACCATCCTGGGCGAGGCCGGCCAGCCAGCCTTCCAGCGGCTGCGCCGGCAGGATCGTCGGCAGCCGGGCACGGCCGCTCTGTTCGCAGGCGCTGGCGGCCACCGACTGCCAGTGCACCAGCCGCTTCTGCGCCCGCGCCGGATCGAGCCGGACCTCCGAGCGTTCGGTGATCAACGGCACGATGCAGGCGACGCCGAGCTCGGTGGCCTTCTGCACGATCAGGTCCATCTTCTCGCCACGCGCGATGCCCTGGGCGAGCGTGAGCGGCAGCGGCGATTCGTTGGCGACCGCCTGCTTGCCCTCGATGCGCACGCGCACCTCGCGCTTGTCCACCTGGGTGATCACCGCGGCATAGTCGTGGCCGTCGTCATGGAACAGCACCAGCGGCGCGCCCTCGTCCAAACGTAGCACGCGCGTGACGTGCTCGCCGGCCTGGGCAGGCAGCCCCAACTCGATGCCGGGCGAGAGCGGCGCGTCGACGTGGATACGGATGGTACGCATGGAAGATCCTGGCGGCGTGCGGGCTTTGTAGGGCTCCTACAGGGACCCTCGAATAACTTCCTTTCGCGCGATGCTTTGCAGGAGCCCACCTGTGGGCGATGCTCTTACGCCTGATCGCACCAAAAAAGCATCGCCCACAAGTGGGCTCCTACAGTGGTCGCCGAAAGCTGGGTTTTTCGAGGTTACCTGCAGGGGCGAGGCGGGTTCAGGCTACCGCGTGCTCGATGCCGGCGAGCGCCACGTCCACCAGGTGGTCGATCTCGTCGGTCGTGACCACGTACGGTGGCATGAAATACACCACGTTACCCAGCGGCCGCAGCAGCGCTTCGTGCTGCAGCCCATGCAGGTAGACCCGCATGCCACGGCGCTCGGTCGAAGGCCACGGCGTGCGCGTACGCTTGTCGGCCACCAGCTCGACGGCGGCGATCATGCCCGTCTGGCGCACGTCGGCCACGTGGGGATGCTCGCGCAGCGGGGCGAGCCGCCGCGCCAGGTGCGCGGCCAGCACGCGGTTGCGCTCCAGCACCGGTTCCTCGCGGAAGATCGCAAGCGTCTCCAGCGCCACGCGGCAGGCCAGCGGGTTGCCGGTGTAGCTGTGCGAGTGCAGGAACGCCTTGCCGGCGTTGTACTCGGCGTAGAACGCGGCGTACACCGACTCGGTCGTGAGCACGGCCGACAGCGCCATGGTGCCGCCGGTCAGTCCCTTGGAAAGGCACATGAAGTCCGGCGCCACGCCGGCTGCCGCCGACCCTGGTTCGGCGCCGGCCTGCTCGCAGGCGAACAGCGTGCCGGTTCGGCCGAAGCCCACCGCGATCTCGTCGGCGATGAAGTGCACATCGAACTCGTCGCACAGCCGCCGCAGTCCAGCCAGGTAATCCGGGTGATACATGCGCATGCCACCGGCGCACTGCACCAGCGGCTCGACGATCACCGCGCAGGTTTCGTGGGCGTGGCGCTCCAGAATGCTGCGCAGCTCATCGAGCCGGCGCGCCGCCACGTGTGCGGGCAACTCGCCCGGCTCGCCTTCGTGAGCATCCGGCGACGGCGCCAGGATCGGCGTCAGCAGCAGCGGCGCATACGTCTTTCGGTAAAGCGCCACGTCGCTGACCGACAAGGCTCCCAGCGTCTCGCCGTGGTAGCTGCCGCTCAGGGCGATGAACCGGGTCTTCTCGCCGTGGCCCTGGTTCAGCCAGTAGTGGAAGCTCATCTTGAGCGCCACCTCGACCGCCGCCGAGCCGTTGTCGGCGTAGAACACGCGATCGAGCCCCGGCGGCGTGATGCGCACCAGCTCTTCGGCCAGCGCGATCGCCGGTTCGTGGGTGAAACCGGCGAAGATCACGTGCTCCAGCCGTGCCGCCTGGTCGGCCAGCGCGGCGGCCAGGCGCGGGTTTCCGTGGCCGAAGATGTTGGTCCACCAGGAGCTGATGCCGTCCAGGTAGCGGCGCCCGTCCGCGTCGATCAACCAGGCGCCTTCGCCGCGCACGATCGGCACCATCGGAATGCGCTCATGGTCGTGCATCTGCGTGCAGGGGTGCCACACGTGCCTTAGGTCGCGCGCGGCCAGCGCGGCGTTGCCGGCGAGCGCCGGTACATCGGGGAAGGGGGTATCCATCCGGCTATGATCGGCCTTGCGGCATGGACGCTCAAGTTGACGCTGTTGCGCACGTGTTGCCACCGGTTCCTGTAGCCGCGTATCGCCCGTTGCTCCTCCCCCTGCTTGCAGGGGGAGGCTGGGAGGGGGTTGCCCGGCCGGAGCCAAAGAGCACCCCTCCCCAACCCTCCCCTGCAAGCAGGGGAGGGAGCATGAATGCCGTCTTGCCGCTCTCACGCAACGGCGGGAGGGCATCGCCCGCCAGCGCAAGCTCCGCCATTAGGTGCGCGGCCTCGTCACACACAGGCGGCACCCAGGCCGCCTGCGTAGAATGGATCGCAGCATTCCCCAAGGATCGACGTGAAACGATCGCGCGCCGCCTGGTTGACCCTCGCCGTCCTGTTGCTGCTCCTCGCGTTGCTCGTGCTGTTCCTGCCGGCGCGCTGGGTGGCGCCGTTCGCACAACAGCGGTTGCGCGGGCTGAAGCTCGAAGGCGTGCATGGCCTGGCCTGGAACGGAGCGGCCGATCGCGTGCGGGGGCCGGACGGCCGTCTGTTGGGTCGGGTGCAGTGGCAGCTCTCGCGCAGCGCGTTGTGGGGACGGCTGGATCTGCAGCTCGATTTCACCGGACCGAAGGTCACCGCCCGTGGCCACCTGCAGCGGGACGCGCAAGGCCGTCCGGCCTGGAGCGATGTCACGCTCGACGTGCCGCTGGCGGCGTGGACGTCCGTGCTCGACGCCTCGCTCGGCGCTCCGCAAGGCGAGCTGACCGTGACGCTGCAACGCGCCCTACTGCAGGGCAACTGGCCGGTCGAACTCGAAGGCCAGGCGCACTGGCGCAACGCCGGCATGCAGACGCAGGCTGGACGTGTCGCGCTCGGTGATCTGGCCATGGACCTGGACGGCGCCAGCGGTGTCCTGCGCGGCCACTTGCGCGACGACGGCGACGGGCCGCTGCATGTGCAGGGGCAATGGCAGGCCAGCCCGCTCGGCTGGCGTCTGGATCTGCTGCTGCAACCACGCACTGCCGACCCGGCACTGCGCCGCTGGCTGGCGCGGCTCGGACAGCCCGATGCCGACGGCGCGATCCACCTGCATCGTCGCGGCGGACTCGCCGCGCCTGACCCGGAAGCCAGCCGATGAACTACGACGCCGGGCTTGCCTTGTCCGCCGCACGCGAGGCCGCCGCCGCCGCCGCGGAGATCATCCGCCACTACTGGACCCGCGGCGTGGCGGTCGAATGGAAGGCCGATGCCACGCCGGTCACGGTCGCCGACCGCGAGGCCGAACAGGCGATCCGCGCGGTGCTTTCGAAAGCCTTGCCGCAGGCGGCGATCTTCGGCGAGGAGTATGGGCTCGAAGGCGCGCACGACGGCTTGCTGTGGCTGGTCGACCCGCTCGACGGCACCAAGAGCTTCGTACGCGGCACGCCGTTTTTCTCCACGCAGATCGCGCTGATGGACCGCGGGGAGCTGGTGCTGGGTGTCTCCAGCGCACCGGTCTATGGCGAGACGATGTGGGCGCGGCGCGGCGCCGGCGCCTGGCTCGACGGCGAGCGCGTGCGGGTGGCGCCCACCGGCGCGATGGCGCAGGCGTCGCTTTCCATCGGCAACGTCAGGACGCTGACCGCCGACGCGCGCTGGGATGCGCTGGGCGCGCTGATCCGCGACACCAGCCGGATCCGCGGCTACGGCGACTTCTGCCATTACCACCTGCTCGCGCGTGGCGGGCTGGACCTGGTGATCGAGTCGGATGTGAACATCCTGGACATCGCGGCGTTGGCGGTGATCGTGCGCGAGGCCGGCGGCGTCTTTACCGATCTGGATGGAAAGCCGCCCACGCTCGACACCACCAGCGTGTTGGCCGGCGTCCCGGCCATCCATGCCCAGGCGCTTGAACGGCTGCGTGACATTCGATCCGGCTAGAATCGCCGGATGCGCAAGCCACCGATCATCCACGCCACCCGCGAATGCGTCGACAGCCGCTTCCTGCGCGTCGAGCAACTGGACCTGGAATTTTCCAACGGCGAGCGCCGCACCTACGAGCGGTTGCGTGCCAGCGGGCTGGGCGCGGTGATCATCGTGCCGATGCTCGACGACGACACCGTGCTGCTGATCCGCGAATACGGCGCCGGCGTGGGCCGCTACGAGCTCTCGCTGCCCAAGGGCCGGCTCGACCAGGACGAAACCGCCGAGCAGGGTGCCAATCGCGAGCTGAAGGAAGAAGTCGGCTACGGCGCGAACCGGCTGAAGATTCTCCACAACCTGTCGCTTTCGCCCGGCTACATGACGCACATGGCGCACGTGGTGCTGGCGCAGGATCTTTACCCCGAACGCCTGCAAGGCGACGAACCCGAGGAGCTGGACGTGGTGCCATGGAAGCTTTCCGAATTGCATACCCTGGTCGGCCGTGACGACGTGACCGAAGGGCGCTCGATCGCGGCGCTGTTCATGGCGCGCGAATATCTCGCCGGGCGGTTCCAGCCATGAGCGGCGCTGCCCCCGAAAGCGGCCTGCTGGCCCAGGTATGCGAAATCACGCGCGAGGCCGGCGCGGCGATCCTGGCGATCTACCGCGACGAATTCACGGTCGAGCACAAGGACGACGCCTCGCCGCTGACCGCCGCCGACCTGGCCGCGCAGCGCGTGATCGCCGCCGGACTGGCCCGCATCGCGCCGGACGTGCCGGTGCTCTCGGAGGAGGCGCGCGCCGCCCCGTGGGAGCAGCGCCAGACTTGGTCGCGCTACTGGCTGGTCGATCCGCTCGACGGCACCCGCGAGTTCGTCAAGCGCAACGGCGAGTTCACCGTCAACATTGCGCTGATCGAAAACCATCGGCCGGTGCTCGGCGTGGTGCTGGCACCGGTCACCGGCGAGCTGTATGCCGCCGCCGACGGCCAGGGTGCCTGGCTGCAGCAGCACGCCGGCGGGCAGTGGCAGCCCATCGGCACGCGCACGCTGGCCGATCCGGCCGTGGTGGCCGGCAGCCGCTCGCACGGAAGCGACACGCACGCGTTTCTCGATGCGCTGCTGGGCACCGCCTACCAGCCGTTCCCGATGGGCTCGTCGCTCAAGTTCTGCCTGATGGCTCGCGCGGTGGCCGATCTCTACCTGCGGCTGGGGCCCACCAGCGAATGGGATACCGCCGCCGCCCAGTGCGTGCTCGAGCAGGCCGGTGGGGCGGTGCTGGATCTGTCGGGCGAACCGCTGCGCTACAACACCAAGGAGTCGGTGCTCAATCCGGAATTCCTGGCGGTCGGCGACCCGGCGGTGGACTGGAAGGCACGGCTGGGCAAGGCGAGGCCGGCCTGAGCGCGCCGATGACGGAGCGCTACACGCTCGATGACCTGCTGGCGATCATGGTGCGCCTGCGCGACCCGGAAGGCGGATGCCCATGGGACGTGCAGCAGGACTTCGCCTCGATCGCGTCCTACACCATCGAGGAGGCTTACGAAGTCGCCGACGCGATCGACCGCGGCGATTTCGACGACCTGCGCGATGAACTCGGCGACCTGCTGCTGCAGGTGGTCTTCCACGCGCAGATGGCCAACGAGCGGGGCCTGTTCGATTTCCGCGACGTCGCCCACGCGATCGCCGACAAGATGCGTCGGCGTCATCCGCACGTCTTCGGCGACGAGAGCTACGAGAACGTCGAGGCGCAGACCCGCGCCTGGGAAGCGATCAAGGCGGCCGAACGCGCCCGCCGCGGCGAGGCACCCGATGCCAGTGCACTGGCCGGGGTCTCTCGCGGCCTGCCGGAGTGGAAGCGCGCGACCAAGCTGCAGCAGCGCGCCGCCAGCGTGGGGTTCGAATGGCGCGAAGCCGGCCCGATGCTGGACAAGCTGGCCGAGGAGGTCGATGAAGTCCGCGTCGAGTTCGAGCATGGCGCCGATGTCGATCGCCTGGAGGATGAACTGGGCGACGTGTTGTTCGTGACCGCCAATCTCGCGCGCCATGCGGGCGTGGACTTCTCGCGCGCCTTGCGGCGTGCCAACGCGAAGTTCGAACGGCGGTTCCGCACCATGGAAACGCTCGCTGCCGCGCAAGGCCGCCCGCTTGCCGAACAGAGCCTGGCGGAGCAGGAAGCCCTCTGGCGGCAGGCCAAGCTGGACGAACTCCCGTAGGGTGGGCTTCAGCCCACCATCGGCCGTCCAGGCAAAGTGGATGGTGGGCTGAAGCCCACCCTACGGCTACCGCGCTTGCGGGCGATGCCGCGGTTCCAATGACCGCAGAGCATCGCCCACAAGTGGGCTCCTGCAAGTCCTGAGTGCAGGACCGGGGGCGAAGGGCAGATTACCCGGGCAAGGGACAGCTGAAACACCGTTCGCCCTGAGCGTAGGTCCGCAGGACCGAAGTCGAAGGGCAGTCCACCAAGGATACGGAGATGGATTTTCGCCTTCCGTATCCCGCGATGGAGCCTACTTCGCGGTCGCCGCCTTGCGCTGCTGCCATTGCGCCCGCATGCGCTCGCGCTCAGCGCGCATCTTCGCCTCGTTGGCGAGGTTCTCCGACAGGCTCTTGCGCAGCGTGGCGATAGCCTGATCGACGTCGGCCGGCTGCGCCTGCAGGCGGGCGAGACGGTGGTAGGCGTAGGTGCGCAGGCGAGTGTCCTGTGACTTGGCCAGCACTTCGTTGTAGATACCGGCCAGCTCCTTCTCGCGGCCGGCTTTGCGGTACAGCCGCTCCAGCGCGTGCAGGTCGGACATGGCGCCCATGCCGCGTCCATGTTCCATGTGCATCCGATGCATGCGGTGATGCATCGGGGCGTGGTCGGGCGCCGGCAGCGTGCGGGCGTGCGGAGTGGGCGCCGGCCGCGCGGCTTGGGCGTCCTGCGACAGGGCCAGTGGGCTGGCGAGCAGCAGGGCGAGGGCGGGGGCGAGCAGGGTGAAACGTGACATGGAGGCACTCCATCGGGTCGGTGACTGAAAAAACGCGCCCCATGGGGGCCGGTTGACGCAACCTTTTGCGCCCCGCGTGCATCTCAGGCTTGTCGTTCATCTACGCGGAGTTCCCTCATGCGCCTCATGCTCGCCTCCCTGCTGCTGCTCGCGCCGCTTGTCGGCCATGCCGCCGATCGCTGTGCCTTCGAGGCACCCCGCAACATGAGCCTGGACCTGGCCGGCGTCCGCGCGGTGCAGATCGAGGTCCACAGCTTCGACCTGCACGTGACCGGCCGCGCCGACGCGCGCAAGCTCGACCTGCACGGTCGCGCCTGCGCCTCCGACCGCGACCGGCTGGATGACCTGACCGTCACCCAGCGGCGCGAAGGCGACCAGTTGATCCTCGAACTCGGCGGCGGCCGTGGCGGCTTCCATCTTTTCGGCGGTGGCGAAACCGACCTGGAGGTAGCCGTGCAGTTGCCGGCCAACCTGCCGCTGACGGTGGAGGTCGGCTCGGGCGACGCCGAGGTCAGTGACGTGCGCGAACTGGACAGCCACGTCGGTTCCGGTGACCTGCAGGTGCGCAACGTGGCTGGCCGCTTCGCCACCAGCGTGGGCTCGGGCGACGTCGAGGCGCACCAGGTTGGCAGCCTGCAGGTCGGCTCGGTGGGTTCGGGCGATCTCACCGCCACCGGCGTGGATGGCGATGCGCGGGTCGGCAGTATCGGCTCGGGCGACGTGACTCTGCGCGACGTGCGCGGCAGCGTGCACGCCGACACGCTCGGCTCGGGTGACCTGAATGTGGACGGCGTCGGCGGAGACCTCAGCCTGGGTGCCAAGGGCAGCGGCGACGTGAGTCACGACGGGGTCAAGGGCAAGGTGCAGGTACCGCGCGACGACGACTGACAGCGGCCACCGTCCGCGTCGCGGCGTAGGGTGGGCTTCAGCCCACCATCAACCTTGCCGGCGGGATCGGTGGTGGGCTGAAGCCCACCCTACGCCGAGCGTTGCGGTGAGCGATAACCCCAGCCATCGCCAGGTGAGGTATACCGGGATCGAATGACGACTGCTGGCAACCACTAGCCGCACGACGAGTAGGGTGGCTTCAGCCCACCATCAACCTTGCCGGCGGGATCGGTGGTGGGCTGAAGCCCACCCTACGCCGGGCGTTGCGGTGAGCGATCACCCCAGTCATCGCCAGATGAGGTACACCAGCGGCGCGCACACCAGCAGGAACGGGATCGACACCCGATGCAACGCGCGCAAGCCGTGCGGCTGGCGTGCCAGCCGCAGCGCGATCAGGTTGGCCAGCGAGCCGATCGCCAGCCCGAAACCACCCACGTTGACCGCCACCGCCAACGCGATGGGATCGCTCGCCCGCTCCAGCAGCAACACCGTCGCCGGCACGTTGCTGATCAACTGCGAAGCCGCGATGCCGGCCAGGTAAAGCGTGAGCGGCTGGCTGAAGTCCAGCCGATCCAGTGCCGCGCGCACTTGCGGCAACTCGGCCAGGTGGCCCAGCCCCAGGAAGATCGCGGCAAAAGTCAGCAACAGCAGCCAGTCCACCCGCGCCAGGCTGCGCGGCGAGGCCAGCGCGAATATCACGAGCAAGACGCCCGCGCCGAACGCGGCGTGACCGTACTCCATCAGCAACACCATCGCGAGCAACGCCGCCAGCGAGAAAGTCGCCAGGCCGCCGGCCACCGCGCCGTGGTCCAGCGCTTCCGTCGCCAGCGTCACCCGGTCGCGCGGCAGCCATGCCCAGGCCAGCGCGGCCACCAGCGCGAACATCACCGCGGCGGCTGGCAGCATCGCCCAGGCGAAGCCCAGGAACGACAGCTGCCCGTGCTGCCATAACAGCAGGTTCTGCGGATTGCCGATCGGGCTCAGCGTCGAGCCTGCGTTCACCGCCAACGCTTCCAGCACCACCATGCGCAGCACCGGCAGGTTGGACACGCTGCCGATCGCCACCGTCAGCGGCACCAGCACGAACAGGCTGACATCGTTGGTCAGCACCATCGAGAGCACCGCGGCGGCGGCCACCAGCAGCAATCCGAGCGTACGCAGCGAATGCGTGCGCGCCGCCAGCATCGCGGCGGCGTGCTGCACCAGCGCGCTGTCGCGAATGCCCTGGATCGCGATCAGCAGGCCGGCCAATCCCGCCAGCGTCGGTCCCTGCAACCAGCGTCCCCAGGCAGCTGCGGGTTGCGGGTCGGCGAGCGCCAGCACCGCCGCCAGCAGGGCGAAAGCGAGCAGCAGCCACTCCGCCCGGAGCCATGCCAGCCAGCGGCGTGCGGTCATCGGTAGTGGTGCGGCCGGGCTACCATTCGTGCAGGCCTTCGACTTCGTACAACCGTTGCCAGCTCGGCCGCGCACGCACCCGCTCGGCCAGCCGCGCGAGCGCGGCCCACTCGGTGGCCGGGCGCGGCATGTTGCGCGACCAGCGCATCAGCATGGTCAGCAACAGATCGGCGCCGGAGAACCGCTCGCCCAGCAGATAGGGCCCATGAGTGGCCAGTTGCGCGTCGAGCAGCTCCCACACGCCTTCGATCCTGCGTTGCACCGCCTCGCGCACGGCCGGCGTGTCGCCCACGTCCTGCGGATAGAACCAGAGCCGGAAGGCGGACATCAGCGTGTTGCTGAGATAGACCACCCACTGGTACCAGGCGGCGCGTTCCGGCGTGCCCGGCGGTGGCGCCAGCGAGGCCTCCGGGTGCCGCTCGGCCAGCAGTATCAGCAGCGCGGCCGATTCGGCCAATGGCTGGCCATCCACCACCAGCGTGGGCACGACGCCGCGCGGGTTGAGCTTCAGGTACTCAGGGTCGCGTTGCGCGCCGGCATCGAGATCGACCCGCTTGAGCTCATGCGGCGCGCCGGTCTCGAGCAAGGCCAGGTGCACCACCATGCTGGCGGCGCCGGGGGCGTAGTAAAGCGTATACATCGGCCGTTCTCCGTGGGTGATTCCCGAGATCACGCTTGCGGCGGCTCGTCGCGCTTGCGGCAGCGCGCGTTGCGGCCCTGCAAGGCGATGCCGAGCGCAATGCCGATTGCCATGCCGAGGCCGACACCCATCGGTATGTCGTGCATGACCACGCCGAGCCCACCACCGATGGCCACGCCCAGCGCGATGCCCACGCCCATGCCGGGGCGTGACTTGCGGGTCGGTTCGCGTTCGTCGCTCATGGCGTGCTCCGGGGTGGCAGTCTGTCGAGTCTGGGCCAGCCTCACCCCTCCCGCAACAATCGCATCGGCGAGGTGCGGGTGACCTTGCGGGTGCCCGCCAGGCCCAGCAACATGATCACGACGGCGGCCAGCAGCGCCCCGCCCAGCAATGGCCCCAGCGGTGGCACGAAGTCGTCCAGGCGGAACACCCCGCGTGCCAGCCACCAACCGGCGCCAAAAGCCCCCAGCGCGGCGGTAAGGCCGGCGATCAGGCCGAGCAGCGCGAACTCGCACGCCGCTGCCAGCCGCAGTTGACCGCGGCGCGCGCCCAGGGTGCGCAGCAGGGCCGCCTCATGCCGGCGCTCGGCGGCGCTGGTGGCGAGCGCCGCGGCCAGCACCAGCGCCCCGGCCAGCAGGCTGAAGCCGAGCACCCAGCGCACCGCGCCGCCGACCTGATCGACGATCTCGCGCACGCGATCGAGCAGCGCATCCACGTCAACCAGGCTCAGGTTGCCGTAGTCGCGCGAGACCTCCGCCAATGCCTGCGCGTGGCCGTGCGGCAGGTAGAAGCTGGCCAGCCAGGTGTGCGGCAGCGACCCCGCGTGGGCGGGATCCAGCAACAGGAAGAAATTGACCCGGAACGAACTCCAGTCGACCTCCCGCACGCTGGCCACGGTGGCTTCCAGCGAGCCTTCGCCGACGTCGAAGCGCATGCGGTCGCCGATCTTCAGGCCAAACATGTCGCGCCACGAGGTGTCCACCGAGACTTCCGCGCGGGCCGGCGTGGCGCCCGCCCAATGGCCGGCGACCACCTTGTTCGACGGCGGCAGCGTGCCGGTCCAGGACAGCCGCAACTGCCGGTCGGCCCATCTGGCCGCGCCCGGGTCGGCGAAGTGCAACTGGTCGACCGGCGTACCGTTGATCGCGGTGAGCTTGCCCACCGCCAGCGGCAGCATGTTCAGTTGCTGCGCGCCCAGTTTTTCGAGCCGATCGGTGAAATCCGTCCGCTGGTCATCCTGCAGGTTGAGCACGAACCAGTTGGGGGTATCCGGCGGCAGTTCGCGACGCCAACCTTCCAGCAGCGCCGGCGCGACCACCGCGAGCAGCAGCAGTGCGACCAGCCCCAGGCTGAGCGCGGTGGCCTGTACCGTGCTCAAGGTCCGCCGGCGTGCCAGCGCGGCCAGGCCCAGCCGCAACGCCGGGTGCGCGCCGGGCGCAATGCGCCGGGCGAACCACAGCAGCAGCAGCGCGAGCAGCGCGGCCAGCACCGCCACCACGGACAGGCTCACCGCGAGAATGATCGCCAATTTGGCCGAACCGCTCTGGTTCCATAGCAGCGCCACCGCGACCAGCGCCGGCACCAGGTAGAGCACGTCCACCCGGCGCACGCGGCGGGCCATGCTGGCGCGGAAAACGGCCACTGGCGGCACCTCGGCCAGACGCGCCAGCGGCGGCAACGCGAAGCCGGCGAGCACGGCCAACCCCATGGCCGCGGCACCCAGCGCCGGCAGCAGGGGCAGCGCGGTCGGCACGTGCACGAAGGCCGCACCGGCCAGCTGCCAGGCGCCTTCGGCCAGGCCCCAGGCAACCAGCACCCCGAGCAGCAGGGTCGGCAGCGCGAGCGCGCCCAGGGTCGCCAGCAGCAAGCCGAATACGCGGGTGCGCGCGGTGCCCAGCGCGCGCAACAGGGCAATCTCCGGCGTCTTGCGCCGCGCGTAGCGTTGCGCGGCCAGGGCGATCGCCACGCCGGCGAGCAGTGCCGACAGCAGCGCGGTCAGGCGCAGGAACGAGCCGGCCCGGTCGAACGCGTTGCGCATGCGTTGCTGGGTCTTGGCGGGCGTGATGAGCTCGGCGCCCTGCGGCAGCGCCTGTGCCTTCGCCCAGGCGAGCCAGTCGCGTACTGCCGCGGGGGCGCCGGCAACCAGCAGGCGATGACGTGCGCGGCTGCCCACGCCGAGCAGTCCGGCGCGCTGCGCATCGGCCAGGTTCATCAACGCGCGCGGCGCCATCGCCACCAGCTGGCCGCCGTCGGGCTGGCTGACGAGTTCCGCGGCAACGGCCAGGTCCAGGCCGCCCAGCTGCACGTGGTCGCCCACGGCCAGGCCCAGCGCGACCATCGCGCGGTGGTCCAGATACATCGTGCCGGGGGCTGGGCCGTGGCCCGCAGAGGTGACGCCGTGCGCGGCCAGTTCCAGTGCGCCACGCAAGGGCCAGGCGGCATCGGTCGCATCGACGTCCAGCAATTGCCCGCGCTCGCCGGCGAAGGCCACGCTGGGAAAGCCGGCGCTGCGCGTTACCGTCAGGTCGCGCTGGCGGGCTTCGTCGAGGTAGGGCTGGGGCAACGCCTGTGGCGCGGACACGCCGGCGTCGCCGCCGATCAGCTCGGCCGCGCTGGCGACCAGCCCGCCTTCGACGCGGCTGGCGAGCGTGGCCACCACGCCCAGCGCCACCACGGCCAGCAGCAGGGAGGCGGCGAGCGTGCGCAGTTCGGGCAGGTGCCATTCGCGGCGCAGGGTGCGCAGGGCAAGGCGGAGCAGCTTCATGCGACGACTCCGATGCCGTAACGCCCCTCCCCCTGCTTGCAGGGGGAGGTTGGGAGGGGGTTGCTCTTTCGGCGAGTCCAGAGCGCCCCTCCCCAACCCTCCCCTGCGCGCAGGGGAGGGAGCGCGCTGCGGCAAATTTGCAACATCTCTTCCGAGCACCTCATGTGATCGCAGCCGGCGCGGCGATGCGGCCTTCCATCAGCTCGACGCCGCGCGCGCAGCGGGCGGCGAGGGTGGCGTCGTGGGTGACCAGCACCAGCGTGGTGCGATGGTCGCGGTTGAGCGCGAACAGCAAGTCGGCGACGTGGCGGCCGGTGCGCTGGTCAAGGTTGCCGGTCGGCTCGTCAGCAAACAGCACGCGCGGACCATGCACGAAGGCGCGTGCGATCGCCACGCGCTGCTGCTCGCCGCCGGAAAGCTGTGCCGGATAGTGTCGCCGGCGCGTGTCCAGGCCGACCGCGGTGAGCGCCTCGCGCGCCCGCGCGCGCGCGTCGTCGCGGCCCTCCAGCTCCAGCGGCAGCATCACGTTCTCCTCGGCGGTGAGCGCGGGCAGCAGGTGGAAGGACTGGAACACGAAGCCGACCAGCTGCCGGCGCAGGTCGGCGCGGGCTTCCTCGTCGATGGCTTCCAGCGCATGGCCGTCGAGGCGCACGGAGCCGGTAGTGGGCGTATCCAGCCCGGCCAGCAGGCCGAGCAGGGTGGTCTTGCCCGAACCGGAGGCGCCGACGATGGCAAAGCTTTCGCCCGCATGTACCGCGAGAGTCACGTCAGCGAGGATGTCCAGCGTTCCCTCGGGACCGCGGACCGTCTTGCTAACATCGCGGGCCTCCAGAAGAGGTAAGGAAGATTCGCTCATGCATCGACTCCTCGGTTTGCTGGCCGTGCTGTGGATCGGATGGGGCGGCGCCGCGCAGGCGGCCGTGCCCGAGGCCACTCCCGCGAAAACCGTTCTGGTGCTGGGTGATTCGCTCTCCGCCGCACACAACATCGCCGCAAACGAGGGCTGGGTGCACCTGCTGAAAGTACGCCTTGGCAACATGGTGCCGCCCTGGCAGGTGGTCAATGCCAGCATCAGCGGCGAAACCACGCTGAGCGGGCGGCATCACCTGCCTACCTTGCTGGAAACCTACAAGCCGGCCGTGCTGGTGCTGGAACTGGGCGCCAACGACGGCCTGCGCGGGCTGCCGCTGGACGCGATGGAAGCCAATCTCGCGGCGATGGTCGACATGGCACAAAAGGCGCACGCCAAGGTGCTGCTGCTGGGCATCGAGCTGCCGGTGAACTACGGCCCGCGCTACCGCGACGGCCTGCGCGCCGTATACGCCGACCTCGCGCGCAGCAAACACACCGCGCTGGTGCCGTTCCTGCTCGAAGGCGTGGCGCTGGATCCGACGCGAATGCAGGATGACGGCATGCATCCCACGGCCGCGGGCGAGCCGGCGGTGTTTGCCACCGTGTGGGCGAAACTGGCGCCGTTGCTCGATTGAAGCGGCTTACGCGGGCGCAGCGGACTGGGCACCAGAGCACGTTCTGAATCGCGCCTTAAAAAATTCACGTTGCTGTCACCCCGGGGATCGTTAGCTCTTCACATTTGTGAACACACGCAACGGAGGGACCATGAGCTTGCGAGACGAACAGTCCGGCTTGATCCTGCTGGTCGAGGACAATCGGCAAATTGCTGAAATGGTGGGGGAATTCCTGGAGCGCCGGGGATACTCGGTGGATTACGCCGCCGACGGCGTCAGCGGTCTGCACCTGGCCGTATCAAACAGCTACGACGTGCTCGTGCTGGACCTGATGCTGCCTGGCATGGACGGTCTGGACGTCTGTCGCAAGCTGCGCAAGGACGCCAAGAAGTCCACCCCGGTGTTGATGCTGACCGCGCGCGACACGCTCGAGGACAAGCTGATCGGCCTGGAGGCCGGCGCCGACGATTACCTGGTCAAGCCTTTCGAGGTCCGCGAACTGGAGGCGCGACTGCGCGCGCTGATCCGCCGCGATCGCCGCCAGGTGTCCTCCGAGGTGCTCACCGTCGGCGACATGACGCTGGACACCGCCACGCTGCGGCTGACCCGCGGCGGGCAGGAACTGACCGTTTCGCCGATCGGCCTGAAGCTGCTCGCCATCCTGATGCGCGAATCGCCCCGCGTGGTCAGCCGGCGCGACATCGAACGGGAAATCTGGGGCGATACCTTGCCCGACTCCGACACCCTGCGCTCGCACCTGTACAACCTGCGTCGGGTGATCGACAAGCCGTTCGAACGTCCGTTGCTGCATACGATCCATTCGGCCGGCTACCGCCTTGCCGACCTGGAAACGGAAGTAGCGACGGCCACTGCCTGATCGAGCGGGGGTGGACATCGCTACAACAGGCATGGACAGGGGTCTGACACAGGAGCAGGGCGAAGCGCGGAGACGGGCAGGTGGGTTCCATCGCCGGCTTGCGCTGATCTTTGGCTTGCAGCTGCTCGGCGTGATCATCGGCGTCTTGCTGGGGCTGTTCGACGTGGCGCCACCGGTCGCGG
Organism: Frateuria hangzhouensis; assembly: GCF_026410505.1. GTDB lineage: Bacteria > Pseudomonadota > Gammaproteobacteria > Xanthomonadales > Rhodanobacteraceae > Frateuria_A > Frateuria_A hangzhouensis. The sequence goes on along the minus strand of NZ_JAPMIU010000006.1, from coordinate 66,554 downwards.
TCGTGGTGCTGCTTGCCATCATCAGCATCCTGGCCTGGCTGGCGGCCCGTCGCGAATGGCGGTCGGTCGGCAGGCTCGCGCGCGTGGTCGATGCGTGGGACGAGCAGCCCGACCTGGACGCATTGGCGCCCACACAGCTGTCCGGCCAGACCGATGCCGACGTCGTGTCGCTGGCGCGCGGCCTGCATGGCTTCGCCACGCGCATCGCCAGCTACAACCTGCGCGAGCGCAACTTCACCCGCGATGCCAGCCACGAGCTGCGTAGCCCGCTGACCGTCATCAAGATGTCGGCAGACATGCTTTCGGACGAGTCGGACCTGAGCAAGTTCGGCGTGCGTTCGGTCAAGCGCATCCAGCGCGCCACGCGCGAAATGGAGGCGCTGATCGAGGCGTTGCTGATCCTGGCGCGCGAATCGGACGTGGGCGCCGGCGAGGAGGAGTTCGTCGTCAACGACGTGCTGCAGCGGGGCATGGGCGACCTGGAACAAATGCTCGAAGGCCGCGCGGTGGACCTGAAGCTCGAGGAACCGGCCCGTTTCTCCCTGCGCGCCTCGCCGCGGGTGTTCATGGTGTTGTGCTGGCAACTGGTGCGCAACGCCAGCCAGCAGGCCGACCACGGCACCATCCTGATCACCGTGCTGCCCGGCGCGGTGGCGGTTTCCAACCGCGTGGACGAGGAGCCCGCGATCGACCGCCACGGCTTCGAACTGGCCATCGCCCAGCGCATCAGCGAGCGCTTCCACTGGCCGCTGGAACTGCAGACCCGCGACGGCTGCGAACACATCGCCAGCATCCGCTTTCCGGAAACCCTGCCCGCCTGAGGCCCCGTCGCGATGCCCCCTGTGGGAGCGCGCCCTGTGCGCGACCGCCAAGCCGCACGGTCGCGCACAGGGTGCGCTCCTACAGGGGTGCCCGAGCCGCCACTCAGCCCTTCAATGCCACCTCAAACCCACAACCGGTCCTGGCCTTGACGTCATCCAGCGTCACGCCGTCGTGGAGTTCGACCAGCGTCAGCCCTTTGCCCTTGGCGACCTCGAACACGCACAGGTCGGTAATGATCAGGTCCACCACTTCCTTGCCGGTCAGCGGCAGGTCGCACTGGGACTTGATCTTGGGCGAGCCGTCCTTCGCGGTGTGCTCCATCAGCACCACCACGCGCTTGACACCGCTGACCAGGTCCATCGCGCCGCCCGGGCCCTTAACCATCTTGCCCGGCACCATCCAGTTGGCCAGGTCGCCGGTGGCCGACACTTCCAGGCCGCCCAGGATCGACAGGTCGATGTGGCCCCCGCGGATCATCGCGAACGAATCGGCGCTGGAGAAGAACGCCGAGCCGGGCAGGGTGGTGATGGTCTGCTTGCCGGCGTTGATCAGGTCAGGATCGATCTGGTCCTCGCTCGGGAACGGGCCGATGCCGAGCAGACCGTTCTCCGACTGCAGGATCACGTCCATGCCCTCGGGAATGTAGTTGGCCACCAGTGTCGGGATGCCGATGCCGAGGTTCACGTAGAAGCCGTCGCGCAACTCCTTCGCCGCACGCCGGGCCATCGCCGAACGGGTCGGATTTTCCTTGCCGGTGTTGGCGCCTGCGATGGTGCGGAACTCGATGCGCTTCTCGTACTTGGCACCCTGCACGATGCGGTCGACGTAAATGCCCGGCACGTGGATGTTGTTCGGATCGAGCTCGCCCACCTCGACCAGGTGCTCGACCTCCGCCACGCAGGTCTTGCCGCAGGTGGCGATCATCGGGTTGAAGTTGCGCGCCGTCTCGCGGAACACCAGATTGCCGAGGCGGTCGCCCTTCCACGCCTTGACGATGGAAACGTCGGCGTGGATCGCTTCCTCCAGCACGTATTCCTTGCCGTCGAAGCTCTTGGTTTCCTTGCCCTCGGCCAGCTTGGTGCCGAACGCGGTGCGCGTGTAGAAGCCGGGGATGCCCGCGCCGCCGGCGCGCAGCTTCTCCGCCAGCGTGCCCTGGGGGGTCAGGTGCAGTTCCAGCTCGCCCGACAGCACCTGGCGCTCGAACTCCTTGTTCTCGCCCACGTAGGAGGCATACACGCGCTTGACCTGATGGGTCTTGAGCAGCGGGCCCATGCCGAAATCGTCCACGCCGGCGTTGTTGCCAACGATGGTCAGGCCCTTGGTGCCGGCCTCCAGCAGCGCGCCGATCAGGTTCTCGGGAATGCCGCACAAGCCGAAACCGCCGGCGGCGATCGTCATGTCGTCGAACAGCAACCCATCGAGAGCCGCCTTCGCGCTTGCAAACACCTTGTCCATCGCAGTGCCTTCCAGGTGGAGAATCAGCTGCCAAGGATACGACGGAACCCACCTCGGCCGCGTCGTACGAAGGTCGCAAGCCCGCCGAACCTGCCTCTCCCCCTTGCTTGCAGGGGGAGGCTGGAAGGGGGTGCTTGTCCGGAGCGAAAGAGTACCCCTCTCCTGCAAGCAGGGGAGGGAGCAGATGGCCGGCGACCTTGGGACACCCGGAATCCTCTCCAGCCCAGACATCGGATCGCTTGACGGCTCTGTTTACGCGTGTAAACATCATGAACAATTACAAACGTAAACGGAGCGGTTCATGCCGGTCAGCGAAGCCGAATCCACCATCATGGACGTCCTCTGGCGCCAGGCCCCGCGCAGCGCCGAGGAGATCCTCGCCGAAGTCGGCCCCCGCCAGGGCTGGCAGGAAGGCACCGTCAAATCGCTGCTCAACCGGCTGCTCAAGAAGAAGGCGATCAAGGCCGAACGCGATGGCCGCCGCTATCTCTACACCCCCTTGCTGAGCCGCGAGAAATACGTCTCGCAGGAGAGCAAGGGCCTGCTCGATCGTCTGTTCGGCGGTCGCGTTGCGCCGCTGGTGGCGCACTTCTCCGAGCAGCGCAAGTTGTCGAAGAAGGACATTGCCGAACTGCGCCGGCTGCTGCAGGAGCTGGAAGATGAGCGCTGACTGGACCGGCCCGGCCTGGCTATTGGTGCTGGCCTGCACCGGGGCACTCGCCTGCGTGGCGCTGGTGCGGCGTCCATGCCGGCGGTGGTTCGGCGCAGAGAGCGCTTTTGTCCTGTGGGGGTTGCCACCCTTGGCGATGGTCGCCAGTCTGCTGCCGCACGCGCCGGCTGCCAGCGGCGGGGCCTTGTCCGGCATGGCCTGGGTGGTGGTGTCGGCCGCCGATGCCTGGCCGCGCGCGCAAGGGGCGCCCATCCCATGGCAGGACGCGCTGGCGTGGGCCTGGTGGCTGGGCGCGGCCACGAGCCTGGCGCGCGCCGCGGTGGCGCAAGGGCGCTTTCGCCGGCGCTTGCTCGATGCCGTCCCGTACGCCGGCAGCAACCTGCCGTGGCCCGTGCTGCGTGCCACGACGGCGGATACGGGGCCGGCGCTGGTCGGCGCCTGGCACCCCCGCATCGTGGTGCCGGCGGATTTCGCGGCTCGTTATTCGAACGACGAACAGGCGTTGATCCTCGCGCACGAAGCCATGCATGCGCGCCGTCGCGATGGCTGGTGGAGCCTGTTGGCGCAACTGATCGCCTCGCTGTTCTGGTTTCACCCGCTGGCGTGGTGGGCGCTGGGCGCCTTGCGCCGCGACCAGGAGCTGGCCTGCGATGCCGCCGTACTGCGGGAGCACGGCGACTGCCGCCGTCGCTACGCCCGCGCCATGTTGAAAACCCCCGCCGCCATGCACGCGCTGCCGGTGGGATGCAGTTGGTCTTCCCGCCACCCACTCACGGAGCGCATCGCCATGTTGAAGTTGCCTTTGCCCGGGTCCGCCCGCCGCCTCGCCGGAGCGTTCGCCAGCTTCGCGTTTGCGCTCGCCATGGGCGGCGTCGCCTACGCCGCCACCGCGCCGGGGGCTTCCACGATGCAGCATCCGTCCATTGCCGGGCGCGAGTACCAGCTCGACATGCAGCTGTCGGTAACCCGCGATGATGCGCAGGCCGATCACGCGCAACGGACAAAGGTCGCGCTCTGCATGGCTCCGGGCGAGACGGCCACGGTCAGCACGCATGACCAGCGTATCGACGCGATCACGCGGCCGGCAAACGAGGGCCGGCTGGACATCGACCTGGTGCTGCATGGATCCGCCGGTGCCGCGCCGGCCCACCTCCGGCTGCAGGGCCGCGTTGGCCAGCCGCTCGCCGCGTCCGGCGAGCTGCCCGCGAGTGCCAGCCGCTACCTGCTGGAAGTGACGCCACGCCAGGGCTGCCCGGCACGGGCCACGGCCGCCGCGATTGCGGCCCGGCCGGTCACGGCGAAGATGCAAGGTGTCGCGGCACGCAAGGCGGCCTCGATGATCGCCGCGCAGGCCGGTTTTGTCCTGGTCAATCCAGAGGTGCTGGACGAGCGCGAGGTGACACTGCACTTCGACCAGGTGTCGGCCGCCTCGGCCATGCAACTGGTTGCCGACGCCGATGGTGCGCAAGCGATTTTCGACGGGGCCCGCGTACATTTCGAGCCCAAGCCACCAGAGACTGCGCGTTAGGAAACCGCTCCTGCCCCAGATCGCAAGGGGGGAGGCTGGGGTGAAGCCAAACAGCATCCGCGCCGAGATTGGAGAGCCGCTCGGCCCGCCCGGCTCCGGATATCCCTGTAGGAGCCCACGTTTGCGCGGTCGTGTCCGCCGCGCCCACGCACCCGTCCCCATCGGCCGTCTCCGGCGTGGCGTAGAAGTGCCCGGCCAGCGCCGCGATGGCGGTCAGGGAAGGGCGATCGGCATCTCCGCGGCTCCCGCGAGTGGCTACAATGGACCCGAGCATGGCCGGTGGCCCCCAGCGGCCGCATGCCGGTAGGACCATCCAACCGTTCCTGGAGCCCCGATGTCCATTTCGTTGATCGCCGCACTGGATGAGAACTTCGCCATCGGCCGCAAGGGGCAACTGCCCTGGCACCTGCCGGACGACCTGCGCTGGTTCAAGCAGCTCACGCTCGGCAAGTACGTGCTGATGGGCTACAACACCGCCGTGGCGATCGGCCGGGCGCTGCCGGACCGGCACAACCTGGTGCTGTCGCGCCGCCACGAGGCGCCATTCCCGGGCCAGATCGCGGTGCGATCGCTGGAGGAAGCGCAGGCGCGCGCCGGCGGTACCGGGTTGATGGTGATCGGCGGCGGCCAGGTGTACGCGGCGGCATTGCCGCATGCGCGACGTATGTACCTGACCTGGGTCAGCGCCGCCGTCGAGGGCGCCGACACCTTCTTCCCCGGCGTGCACCTGCGCGACTGGACCGAGGTCGCGCGTACCCACCACAAGGCCGACGACGAGCACGAATACAGCTTCGACATGGTCGAGTACGTTCGCGAATCTTGATCCCTTGACCACCGCCGCCATGCACGTGGTGGCCGGCGTGCTGCTCGACCCTGCCGGCCGCCTGCTGCTCGCCCAGCGGCCGCCGGGCAAGCACCTGGCCGGCCTGTGGGAGTTTCCCGGCGGCAAGCTGGAAGCCGGCGAATCGCCCGTGGCGGGGTTGCTGCGCGAGCTGTCGGAGGAGCTCGATATCCGGATCGATCCCGCCAGCGCCGTGCCATTGATCCAGGTGCCCTGGAATTACGGCGAACGTGCGTTGTTGCTCGACACGTGGGTGGTCGGCCGCTGGCAGGGGACGCCGCGGTCCGCGGAAGGCCAGGGCCTGCGATGGATCCTGCCAGCGGATATCGCACCGGACGAGCTGGCGCCCGCGGATCGGGTGATCCTGCAGGAAATAGAAGGGGCCTTGTAGATACTGTCTTGTTCCCCCGCCACCGCATGCGTGTCAGCGCGCGCTCAGCAGACCGCCTGTAGGAGCGCCCTTGGGCGCGACCGCCACCCCTACGCTCGCCACGACTCCACTACGCTACCGCCCGGCCGCCAGCGCCAGATAACGCCGATGCAGCCCCTGCACATGCGCATCCAGCGCCGCTTCGCTGCTGCTGTTGTCGATGATGTCGTCCGCCAGCGCCAACCGCTCGGCACGGCTGGCCTGTTGCGCCAGCATGCGTTCGGCGAGGGTGCGGTCGATGCCGTCGCGGGCGATCAGGCGCTCGAGCTGCACCGCTTCGGGCACGTCCACCAACAGGATGCGATCCAGCCAGCGGTAATGGGCGATGTTCTCGGCCAGCAGCGGCACCGCCAGCAGGCAGTAAGGCGCGGTTTCGGTCAGCGCCCGCTGGTGCAGCCATTCGCGCACGCGAGGATGGATGATCGCCTCGAGCCGGAGTTTGGCCGCGGCATCGGCGAACACCCGCCGGCGCATCGCGGCGCGGTCCAGGCGACCTTGCGCATCGAGCACGTCGGTGTCGAAGCCGGCGACGATCGCGGCCAGCCCCTCGCTGCCGGGCTCCACCACCATACGCGCGGCCACGTCCGCATCGTGCACCGGTACGCCCAACGCTTCGAAACGGCGGGCGACCGCCGTCTTGCCGGCCGCGATGCCGCCGGTGAGGCCCACCACATAGGCGTGCCGCGCGCTCATCGCAGCCCGGTCAGCTGCATGTAGGCCTGCAGCAGCGGTTCGCCGGCGATGAACCAGATCCACCCCGCCATCGCGATGAACGGCCCGAACGGCATCGGCACCTCGCGGCCGTGTTTGCGCAACACGATCAACAGCCCGCCAAGGATCGCCCCCACCAGCGAGGACAGCAGCACCACCGGCAACAGCGCGCCCGGCCCCATCCACGCGCCCAGCGCGGCGAGCAGCTTGAAATCGCCGTAGCCCATGCCCTCCTTGCCGGTGAGCAGCTTGAACAGCCAGTACACGCTCCACAGGCTGAGATAGCCCAGCGCCGCGCCGAGGATCGCCGTCGCCGGCAGCACGAACATCGGCAGCAGCGACAGCAGCAGCCCAAGCCACAGGAGCGGGAAGGTGAGCTGGTCGGGCAACAACTGCGTGCGAAAGTCGATGCCCGCCAGCGCGATCAGCATCCAGGTGAACACCAGCCCCGCCAGCGCCACCCAACCGGGCCCGAACTTCCACACCACCAGCACGCTCAGCACGCCCGAAAGCAGCTCCACCAGCGGGTACTGGATGGAGATCGGCTCGCGGCAATAGCGGCATCGCCCACGCAGCAGCAGCCAGCCGAACAGCGGAATGTTGTCGCCCGCCGACAGCGGGTGCTTGCAGTGCGGGCAGTGCGAGGATTCGCGCACGATCCCCGGCGGCAGCGGCTCGTCGGCCGCCTCCAGCGCCAGCTCTTCCTGCGCCTCGCGCCGCCACTGCGCCGCCAGCCGCGCCGGTAGCCGCAGGATCACCACATTGAGGAAGCTGCCCACCAGCAGGCCGAGTACACCGGCGAAGACGAGGCAGAGCCAGAGCGGAAGGTCGATCATGCGTAATCCTTGAAGCCCTGCAAAGGCAATTGAGATGCCGTTTTTGCGAGAAGCACAAAAAAGGCCCCCCTCCCGGCGGGGAGAGGGGCCTTGTCCGCTGGAAGATTACACCGTGCCCGCCAGCTTGAAGATCGGCAGGTAGAGCGAGACCACCATGCCGCCGACCAGCACACCCAGGACGACCATGATCAAGGGTTCCAACAGGGTAGACAAGGTGTCGACCATGTTGCTGACTTCGTCTTCATAGAACTCGGCCACCTTGAACAGCATGTGGTCCAGCGAGCCGGATTCCTCGCCAATGGCGGTCATCTGCACCACCATGTTGGGGAACAGGCCGGTCTGGCGCATCGCCAGCTGCAACTGGTGGCCCACCGCGATGTCGTCACGCATTTGTCGCACGGCATCGCCGTAGACGATGCTGCCGGTGGCACCGGCCACGGCGTCCAGCGCTTCGACCAGCGGCACACCGGCGCGGAAGGTGACGCCCAGGGTGCGCGCGAAGCGGGCAATCGCTGATTGCCGCAGGATTTCACCCATCACCGGCAACCGCAGCGAAATACGGTCCAGCAGATGGGCAAACGCCAACGAGCGTTTCTTTCCGGCGATGATCCCGGTAATCGATCCGAACACGATGGCGATGATCATCCACCAGTAGCTCTTCACGAACTCGGAGGCGCTGAGCACGAATTGCGTCGGCGCGGGCAGGTCGGCACCGGCATCCTGGAAGGTCTGCGCGAACACCGGCACCACGAACAACAGCATGATCATGGTGACCAGGAACACCACCGCCAGCACCATGGCCGGGTAGAACAGCGCCTTCTTGATCTTTTTCTTGATCGCCTCGGTGCGTTCCTTGTAGGTCGCCACCGTGTCGAGCACCGTGTCCAGCACACCCGCCGATTCGCCGGCGCGCACCAGGTTGCGGTAAAGCTCGTCGAACTGCACCGGGTGCCTGCCCAAGGCCTCATGCAGCGACGCGCCGCCCTCGATGCCCTGCTTGACGTCGGTCAGGATGTTCTTGAAGCGGACGTTCTTCTGGCCATCGGCGATGATGTCGAAGGACTGCACCATCGGCACGCCGGACGCCATCATCGTGGCGATCTGGCGGCTGAAGACGGCCACGTCACCGGGCTTCACCGTCTTGCCGGTGGCGCCGAACAGCGGCTTGGACTTCTCGCGCACCGTCTGCGGGTTCATCCCCTGGCGGCGCAGTTCGGCCTTGACCAGCGAGGCGTTCTTCGCCGGCATTTCGCCCTTCATGCGCTTGCCGCGCTTGTCCAGCGCGACCCAGTCGTACATGGTCATCCTGCTGACCTCGGCGCGCTGGGCGCCGATATCACGCGCGTTCTTGGCGATTGCGTTAGCCGTAGCCATGCCCGATTCCCCCGATGGTTCGATCCGCGACCGCCGCTCGCGCGGCGGGTCGTCAGTGCAGCTTATGCCAAATCCGACAAGTTATTTCGTGCCGTTCCGCGCAACTTCGCATGGCCGTTGCGCCCCTTGGGCCCCATTGTAGGAGCGCCCTTGGGCGCGACCCCTTCCGGCGACGCCGTCAATCCTTGGTAACGCGATCGATCTCGGCCAGGCTGGTTACCCCGGCCTTGGCCTTCAACAGCGCCGAGGCTCGCAGATCGTTGATGCCGATGCTGCGCGCCACCTCGCCGATCTGCAGTGCGTTGCCACCCTGCAGCACGATCTGCTGAATGGCCTCGGTCATCGGCATCACCTGGTAGATGCCCACGCGACCCTTGTAGCCTTCGTTGCAGTGGTCGCAGCCAACGGCCTCGTACAACGTCAGCCCGGCATCGATGTCCTCCTGCGTGAAACCGGCCGCCAGCAGCACGTGCGGCGGCAGGGTCTGCGGCTTCTTGCAGTCGTGCAGGCGGCGGGCCAGGCGCTGGGCGATCACCAGCGTTACCGACGAAGTGATGGAGTAAGGCGGGATGCCCATGTTCATCAGGCGCGCAATGGTCTGCGGCGCATCGTTGGTATGTAGCGTGGAAAGCACCATATGACCGGTCTGCGCGGCCTTGATGCCGATCTCGGCGGTTTCCAGGTCACGAATTTCGCCGACCATGATCACGTCCGGATCCTGGCGCAGGAACGAGCGCAGCGCCGCCGCGAAGGTCATGCCGCGCTTGACGTTCTGCTGGACCTGGTTGATCCCCTCGACGCGGATTTCCACCGGATCCTCGACCGTGGAAATGTTGCGCTCCGGCGTGTTGAGGATATTCAGCGCTGTGTACAGCGACACCGTCTTGCCCGAACCAGTCGGGCCGGTCACCAGCACCATGCCGTAGGGCTTGTGGATGGCATCCAGGTAGAGCTTCTTCTGGTCCGCTTCGTAACCCAGCTTGTCGATGCCCAGCTTGGCCGAGGAACTGTCCAGGATACGCAGCACGATCTTCTCGCCGAACAGCGTGGGCAGCGTGCTCACGCGGAAGTCCATCGAGCGGCTCTTGGACAGGTTGAGCTTGATGCGGCCGTCCTGGGGCACGCGGCGCTCGGCGATGTCCAGGCCGGCCATCACCTTCAGGCGCGAGGAGATGCGGCTGGCCATCTTCATCGGCGGGTTGGCCACCGGCCGCAGCATGCCGTCCATGCGCAGGCGCACGCGGAAGTTGGTTTCGAACGGCTCGAAGTGGATGTCCGAGGCGCCGCGGCGGATGGCGTCCACCAGGATCTTGTTGACGAACTTCACCACGGGTGCGTCGTCGCCGCCGGTGGCGTCGTGGCCGGTGCTGTCGGCAGCCTCTTCGTCGGCCGTCTCCAGCGACAGCTCGTCGAAATCGTCGTTGCCCATCTCGGGCATCGTCGCGTTCATGTTCGCCAGCGCGCCGTCGATGGCCCGGGACAACTGCCCGCGCTCGACCAGGATCGGCTCGACCATGCAGTTGGAGTGGAACTTGATCTCGTCCAGCGCATGCGACTGCATCGGATCGGAGATGCCCACGAACAGGCGCTTGCCCCGCTTGAACAGCGGCAACGCCTGGTGCTTGGTCATCAGCGCTTCGCTGATCAAGTTCACCGGCATCGACGCGGTCGACATCGAGCTGACATCCATCATCGGCATGCCGAACTCGGACGAGGCCACCTGGGTAAGCCGCGTGCTTTCCACCAGGCCGTGATCGAGCAGCCAGGCCGCCAGCGAAATCTTCTTCTGGGTCGAATCGTCGACCGCCTTGCGGACATCCGCCTCCGGCAGCACGCCCTCGGAAACCAGGCGACGCGCCATGCCGGTCAGACCGACGAGCGACGGTTGCAGTTGGGATGACATGATAGATACCGGCCTTAAGCCCCCTAATTGACAAGGAATTTACTCCAGAACGGCTCCGCGGTCATCACTGCTGGTGGCGCAACCGTGATCGCTATCGCGCCGCGGGACGTGTCCCGCGCGCTCTTTCCCGACCCAGCCGGGCAAGAGTGTTGGAGAAGGGGAAAGTGCCTTCCTCCACAGAACAACCAAGCCGCCGTCCCCCGATCGCCCCTCCCAAACCTCCCGCGCTATCATCCCCCGGATACTCCAGGGGAATCTCCTTGACACGCCTGAGCATCATCCTGCCCGCGAAGAACGAAGCGGCGGCCCTGACCGATCTGCTGCCGACGCTGCGTACAGCCCACCCGGACGCGGAAATCATCGTGGTCGACGACGGCTCGACCGACGACACGCGCGCCATCTGCGCCGCCAACGCCGTCGACTGCCTGTCCTCGCCCTACTCGATGGGCAACGGCGCGGCGATCAAGCGCGGCGCACGCGCGGCAAAAGGGGATTGGCTCGTGTTCATGGATGGCGACGGCCAGCACGACCCAGCGGACATCGACCGCCTGCTGGCGCGGCTGCACGAGGGCTACGACATGGCCATCGGCGCGCGCGACTGGGGCAGCCAGGCCGGCGTCGGCCGCGGCCTGGCCAACACCCTCTACAACTGGCTCGCGACCCGCATGACCGGCCACCCGGTACTCGACCTCACCTCTGGCTTCCGTGCCGTGCGCGCGGAGAAATTCCAGGAGTTCCTGTACCTGCTGCCCAACGGCTTTTCCTACCCCACCACCAGCACCATGGCCTTCTTCCGCAGCGCCTATCCGGTTGCCTACGTGCCGATCAAGGCTGCCCAGCGCGTGGGCAAGAGCCACATCCGGCCGCTGCGCGATGGGCTGCGTTTCCTGCTGATCATCTTCAAGATTGCGACGCTGTATTCGCCGCTGAAGCTGTTCGCGCCGACCGCCGTGGTGTTTTTTCTGCTGGGGTGCGCAAACTACTTCTGGACCTATTACCACTACAGCCGTCTGACCAATGGCAGCACATTGCTCTGGAGTGCGGCGGTTATCGTCTTCCTCATCGGATTGATTTCCGAGCAGATCACGGCGCTCACATACCGTCGCGATGAGTGACCAGGACAAGCCCACGGTCCTGGTGCTCGCCTCCACCTACCCGCGATGGGCGAACGATCCAGAGCCGGGCTTCGTCCACCAGTTGTGCCAGCGGCTGACCGATCGCTTCACCGTGATTGCGGTGGTTCCCGATGCGCCGGGCGCGGACCCAAACGGGATCTTTGAAGGCGTGCAGGTCGTGCGCTATCGCTATGCGCCGCGGCGATTGCAAACGCTGGTGAACAACGGTGGCATTGCCGCCAACCTGAAGCTGTATCGCTGGAAATGGCTGCTGCTGCCCGGCTTCGTGCTGGGACAACTGATCGCCGCAAGGCAGGTGTTCCGGCGCCAGCGCGTGGACGTGGTGCACGCGCATTGGCTGATTCCGCAAGGCCTGGTCGCCCGGCGGCTTAGGCGACCCTACCTCGTCACCTCGCATGGCGGCGATCTGTTCGGCTTGCGGGGAGGTCTGCTGACGAGACTGAAGCGGAAAGTGGCCGGTTCGGCTGCAGCCATGACCGTCGTCAGCCGTGCCATGCAGGAAGAGGCGCTTCGCCAGTGCATCCATGCTCCCGCATTGTCGGTAGTGCCAATGGGCGTGGACCTGCAAGAGCGTTTCACCCCCGGATCCGACCTGCGCTCCGCCGACGAACTGCTGTTCGTGGGGCGGCTGGTTGCCAAGAAGGGATTGCGCTTCCTGTTACAGGCGATGCCCATGATCATCGCCCGACGGCCGTCCGTGCGATTGACCATTGCGGGCTTTGGCCCGCAAGAAGCAGCACTGCGGCGGCAGGTGGACGAACTGGGAATCGGCGCCCACGTCACGTTCAAGGGGGCCGTGGCGCAGGACCAGCTTCCCGCGTTGTACCGTCGCGCTGCCGTGTTCGTCGCGCCGTTCGTACGCGACAGCTCGGGCGACCAGGAGGGACTCCCGGTGGCGCTGATGGAAGCGGTCGGCTGCGGCTGCCCCGTGGTGGCCGGCCAGGTACAAGGGCTGGGCGATCTGCTCGGCGAGTCGGCCGCAACCGTGTGCGTGGATCCGACAAACCCCACCGCGCTGGCCGATGCCGTGCTGGACAATCTGGAACACCCCGAACGAGCGCAGGCTCGCGCACAAGCCATCCGCACGAACGCGATGGCACGGGTCGACTGGCAGGCGGTTGCCGGGCGTTACGGCGACTTGCTCATGCAATGTGCCCAACCCATGCGCAAGGACTGACACCCGCGCAAGTCCCTTTAGGAGCGCCCTCGCGCGCGACCTTAGTGCTGCCAGCAGGCGGACTTCGCAAACCTCGGTAGGCACCTATCCCGCGACGGCAACATTTTCGGCCACCAGCGAGCGCAGCCGCGGCTCGATCTCGCCTATCAACTCCTGCCAATCCTTGATCGGCACCCTCGGCACCACCGGCGCAGCCAACTGCCTCCCGATCCGTGCCGCAAGATCTTCAGCGTCACCCGCCCTGTAAAGGCAATCGGGCACGTCAGCCAGTAGCTCTCCCATGGCACCGACGTTGGCCGCCACCACGGGCAGGCCGCAGGCAAGCATCTCGTAAGCCTTTTGCGGAAAGCAGTAGCGGCCGAATGCAGTGTCCAGTACGCAGATCGCGCCCACGTCTAGCGCACCGAACAAGTCGGCTACCCGGTCGTGGGAAAGCGCACCCAGGTAATGCACCCGCGCCCCCTGCGGGGGCGGCAGCGCGGCCTCGTGCGGCCCGGCCAGGACCAGATGCGCATCCGGCAAATCCCTGCGCAGGCGCTCCCACGCCGCATAAAGCGTGGTCACGCCCTTGTCCGGGTGCAGGCCGCCCGCCGTACCGAATAACTTAGCGTCCACTGGCAACCCGAGCGCCTCGCGGCAGGCGCGGCGATCGCGCGGGCGAAATACGCGCTTGTCTACCGAACTGGGCATGGCCATGACGCTGCCGGCGGGCCGATAGACCCCTTCCACAAAACCTCGCAATTGCTCGCTGGTAGTCAGCACCAGCGCTGCCCGGCGCACTGCTCGTCGTAACAGGCCAACCATGCCAGGAATACGCGCTTGCCCGAACCCCTCGAAATTGTCGTAGAGGTCAGCCACAAACGGGACCCGCAGGCGCTTCGCCAGCCAAGCGCCCAGCGCCACCTGCGGGATATCCGAGGCGCCAATGACAAGGTCCGGCGCGAAGGCGCGCAAATGCCGCAACACCTGCCAGGGATAGCCCGCCATGCCGAGCCCGAGCGGCCCGGGCGCGTGGGCCTGCCACTGCAGCCTGCCGGGGGCTGCATCATGCTTCCAGCCCCCGGCTTTGGTGCCCGGCCGGTAGTCCAGGCAGATGCCCTCGACCTCATGCCCGAGCAGCGCCAGTTGTCGCGGTATCTCGTACAAGCGCGCATAGCGGTCAAGGATCACATCCTTGCCCATGTAGCGGCGCTTGCACACGAACGCGATGCGCATGATCAGCCCAGCAGCCGCTTGGCCGCGGCGAGCGCCGCGCCGACCACCTGGTCCATGTTGTAGTAGCGGTACTGCGCAAGCCGGCCAACAAACGTGACGTCCCGTTCGGCCTTGGCCAGTTCCTCATAGCGCTTGAAAAGCGCCTCGTTCTCCTCGCGCGGCACCGGGTAATACGGGTCGCCCTCGGCCTGGGGATATTCGCGCACGATCGATGTGCCCGAGTGTACTTGGCCGGTCAGATGCTTGAACTCGGTAATGCGCGTGTACGCGTGATCGTTCGGGTAGTTGATCGTACCGGTTTCCTGGAAGCGCTCTAGCCCTGGCAGATGTTCGTGTTCGAAGCGAAGCGAGCGGTAGGGAAGGCGACCGAAGCGATAGCCGAAGTAGGCGTCGATCGGCCCTGTATAAACGGTATGATCGCGCGCAATTTTATCGCGGACATCTTGAAAATCCACCCCGAGTTCCACGGTAATCAAGGGATGGTCGAGCATGTTTTCGAACATCCGGGTGTAACCATGCAGCGGCATGGCCTGGAAAGTATCGGTGAAGTAGCGATCGTCGATATTGGTTCGCACGGGAATGCGCGCGGCGACCCCCGCTTTGAGCTCGGCGGGGTCTAGCCCCCACTGCTTGCGGGTGTAGTTGAGAAAAAATTTTTCATAGAGATCGCGGCCGACGCTGTTGAGTACCACGTCCTCGCTGGTGCGTATCGGATCGCGAGGCTCGCGTACTTGCTCAAAAAAGGCGGCCGCACCGGCTTCGTCCAACTCTATCCCGTACAGCTGGGTTAACGTGTCGCGGTTGATGGGAAATGGATATTCCTGGCCATCGACGACACCACGCACGCGATGTTCGTATGGGCGCCAGTCGGTAAAACGGGAAAGGTAGTCGAAAATTCGCTCTCCGTTCGTGTGGAAAATATGCGGACCATAGCGATGCACCAGCACCCCATGAGCATCATGCTCATCGTATGCGTTGCCCCCAACGTGCGGGCGCTTGTCGATGACATGCACACGCCGACCGGTATCGGCAAGCTCGCGCGCGACCACGCTCCCGGCAAAACCGGCACCTACAATAAGCAAGAAACTGTCAGACATGAATCTACCCGTTACCTGTCAAGGCGCCAATATCTATGGCGGATTCCCCTGGTTCCACAGATGCCATCCAGGCAGCCGGCCATGATTGCCTTGGCCTGGATCCAGCGGTCGGCTTCCAGCCACAAAGCCAGGAAAAGGCGGGCGAACGTGCCAGGAACGGCTTCGGTCCAGAAACGGATTCCATAGTGTGTCCTGGCGACTAGAAGCCTGTTACGCGTATCGTAATAGCGCCGCCAAGGGGGAAGCGATAAATAAGCCAACCGATGCCCGAGAATATTTCGATATTCCACGCGTGCTATTGGATGCCCGATGCGGCTTGCCTTGACGAGGAACAGTCTTGCGCCTGCTGCACGTGCCCGAAGACTGTATTCGACATCGTCTGCCGAAATAAAATACTCGGAATCAGGAACGCCAATGGCTGCGACTAGGTTCGAGTGGACAAGGAAGCCGAGGAAAGGGAGAAACGCTACTTCTGCGATCGACGGAAGTTCGTCGACCCGATCGGCTGCCTGCAGTTCCCCAGGGGCGGCAATAAGATTCACAGACCAAGAGAGCTCATTTCCCCTGCAAGCGATCGAAGCATAGACGTTCTCCGGAGTCGGAGAAGCTCGGTGAAGCGATGCCAATGCATCTGGAAGTGGAATTGCGTCATCGTCCATTAACCACAGCCAATCGCAATCCAACTCCATGGCTTTTGAAACGCCTATGGCAAAGCCACCGGCCCCACCGATGTTTTGCTCAAGCCTCAGGTATACGAATTTGCGTGGGTACTTCGTGCAGTAGGCGCCAATGGCTTCCTCGCTGCCATCCGTTGAAGCGTTATCCACCACTATGATTGTAGTTGGCGGCAAGGTCTGACTGACGAGGGCATCCAAGCACTGCAGGAGCAACTCACGGCGGTTGAAGGTCACGACGACCGCGGCGGTGCGAATTGGTTGCTGCGTCATGTCGGTCTGCTCTTCTTGATTCGACGATTCACGCTGAACAAGAAACGATGGGTCCGCGGAAATGCGAGAAGGAAAGCGGGGACCAACGCGGAACGCCAGTGGCCTGACCGGTGACCGACCGCCAGATATCCGAACAAGCTGAGCCGCCTGCGCTTGCAAACGCCAAGGGCGAAAGAAGCAGCTGTATGGCGGCGCTTGGCGGCTTCGATTGAGGCGGGTGATCGTGAAAGGCGTGCATCGGCGAGCATTTGCCTCGAAACCCAGTAGTTGGCGCGAATTCGATGGCTCATACGAGCGACATGGCGGCTAAAATTTTCGCCCTGCATTTTCCTTGGCAACCACACTGAAACGTTGGTTCTGTAGTTGACCAAAATTTCGTCTAGGACTGCTACTCCGCCAAGGAGACTTGCCCGAACAGTCAAGGGGATGTCTTCCACGGCAAGCTTGGGATGTAGTTGGCCAAAGCTCCGCATTACCGCAGGGCTATAGGCAGCGCAAGCGCCGAGCAAAAGCAGGCGACGTGAGTCGTCATAGCCAATCAAGCTCTCCGGAGTTGGTTGAATGTCATGCAATGCAGTATCGACCAATCCACATGGCTCGCCGCAATCATCGATTGCTCTCGCGCCGCAATAAATGGCATCCGGGCGTTCATGAGACGCCATCCATCTTTCCATTATCCGGGAGGCCCTCTGAGGCAGGGAAATGTCATCTCCCGCAGCGAGCACGATCATCTCTCCTTGCGCCAACTCAAAAACCTTGTTGACATGTTCGCCTATCCCGAGATTCTGGCTGTTGATGTTCAGGCGTACTGCGTGGGACCCCGTGTAGGAAGCGACCGCTTGGGCGGCGATGCTAGAAGAACCATCCGTCGAGGCATCATCGGATATTAGAATTTCCAAATTGGGGTAGATTTGAGCGAACGCGGCTGAAATCGCTTCACGGACGTACTGCGCTTGGTTGTATATCAAGACAACCAGCGTGACCAAGGGTGTTGAGGTGTCGCTCACGGCATCTCCCGTTTGCGCTGTCTCAGCATGTGATAAATGGACCAGCTGGAAATCAGTGATCCTAGGCCGGTGATAGTAATGCCTGTCGAAAGAGCCGCGGCCGGATAACTGTGGTTAACGATAAAAAGGGCGATGATCAGTAGCGATACACAGGTAACGGCCAGCCGATTGGCTCGATTCCATAGCGTAAGGATGTGAGTGCGGACAAGCCTATACACCATCGCCAAGTATAAAATGTAAGAAATCGCGAAGCCAATGCCTGTCGCGTCCAGGCCGAAGCGATCGAGCAGCCCCAAAGTTATTGCCACATAAATTACGTTCCAAGCCACCTCGGCTAACAAGTACGCGCGGGGTCGGTTGGCAGCCAAAAGCACGAAGCCTAGTGGCCAAGCCGCAAGCTTGAACACATCACCCAGAATCTGCCATCGCAATATGGCAACCGAGGGCAGGAAGTCGGAAGTATAGAGAAGCTTGATAGTCCACGGTGCTAGCGCGAACAAGGCAAGAAAGATGGGGCAGGCGGCGACAAACGCCAAGGTCGTCTGCTGATTTAGCAGCCGAGCAGTGGTTTGAGGGTCGGCTATGGTCGCCGTTAGCCGGGGGTAGTAGTCGACAGCCATCGCAGCCAATATAAAGCCGATGTATGTCATGGATATGGACCAGGCGGCTTGAAAATGCCCCACCGCCTCGGGTCCTAGCCTGTGGTTGATGGCACTTCTTACTACTAGTTGGGAAACGTTTGCCAACGTAATGCTGGCGGAAAAAGCCAGGCCCAATCGCATGATTGGCCAGGCTCGTTGTAATGAAACGCGGAATGGCACGCTCGTGGCGCGTAAGCCCGACCTGTTTGCTAAAATTGACGAAATCGCAAATGCCGTCGTCTGAAGTGAAAGAACGCCTGATACTACCCCGGTCAAGCCCCATATACGGGCAAAAATCAACAAAGTCGCACCCGATATCACGCTGCCCGCGATCGTTATCTTGGCCAGATCGTTGATTTGCCCCAACCCATTGAGTTGCGCGGAACGGCTCGCGGCGAGGATCGCCAAAAGCACCGCTAATGACAACCAGCCTATCGCAGCGGATTGATTGGGGTCGTCGAATATCCAGAGCGCGAGCTGGCCGCGCAGGCACCACGTGGCGGTCCCTGCCGTTAACCCCAATAACCAGGAGGCCGAGCGAAGCGCCGCAACAATTTCGGCAGCGGTCGCTCTATCCCTGTTCGCCTTCGCCTCGGCTATGAACCTGACACCACCCCCGCTTATATTCGCAACATTGGAAAACGCTGCGACTAAGCTGGCATAGAGGCCAGCTAGGCCGACGCCGTAAGGGCCTGTCAGCAGAGACAGGCCCTTGGACACGACAATTGCAACGATGATACTGATCGCAGACGCGCCGCCCATAACCGAGGCCGATCGGATCAACGTTCGATAAGGCGTGGTCGACATCATCGATCATCAAGGATTGTCGCCAGTGTCTGGCAAACGTATTGCCCGTCAGCCAAATTCATGTGCGGGCCCAAGGGCAGGCTGAGCACACGGTTTGCGAGATCTTCGGCAATGGGAAGAGTTCCCTGGGGAATGCCTAAATCCGTGTAGGCTTGCTGCATGTGCGGAGGGATAGGATAGTGAATAAGGGATGTGATACCCGCTTCGTGTAGCTTCTTTTGTACGCGCTCCCTTTCGTCCAATCCAACAACAAACAGGTGCCACACTGGATCAGCCCACTCGGGTACGGCCGGAAGCGCGGCTTTCAAGTGGCCAAGTTCGCGCAAATAGAGATTGGCCAGAACCTTCCGATGCTCATTCCACCTGTCCAGATTGCGCAGCTTTACCCGCAATATTGCAGCCTGTAGAGAGTCAAGGCGGCTGTTCGTGCCGCGAACTTCGTTAACGTACTTGGTGCGGGAACCGTAATTCCGCAGGACCCGCAGGCGCTCCGCGATTGCTGAATTATTGGTAGTCACTGCCCCACCATCGCCGAGTGCGCCGAGGTTTTTGCCAGGGTAAAAGCTCCAGGCAGCGGCGTCTCCAAGTGAACCGACACGGCGCCCTCGGTATCGGGCGCCATGGGATTGAGCAGCATCTTCTAACACGGGAAGCCCGTGATGATCCGCAATCGCCAATATTGGATCAATGTCTGCTGGTTGACCATAAAGATGAACCGGAATGATGCATCGCGTTCGTGTCGTGACAGCTTCTTCTATGAGTGATGGATCAATGTTGTGGGTAGCTGCGTTGGGCTCCACCGGAACCGGAACGGCCCCACATTGACTGACTGCCAGCCATGTCGCAATAAAGGTGTTGGAGGGCACGATTACTTCATCGCCGGGGCCTATCCCGAGGGCAAGCAAGGAAAGGTGCAGGGCGTCAAGCCCGTTGCCAACACCTATGCAAAATTTTGCGCCGCAATAATCGGCAAAGTCAGCTTCGAAAGCCTCCAGCTCTCGTCCAAGAATGTAGCTTCCGCTTTCGAGTACGCGATGAATTGCTTCTTCGATTTCCCGGCCGATCTCCGCATGTGCCGCGGCCAAGTCCAGGAATGGAATCACGGTTGCTTCTTCCTGAGGAATTCATCGTACTCGCGAATATAGTCGTCCGCTTCGTAATAGTCGGATGCAAGAACCATTAATACGGCGTCAGGCGAATACTTATATTGGATGGTCCACGTCATCTCGGGTAAGTAGAGGCCGAGGTTTGGCCTGGCGAGGACGTATTCCTCCCGCGTTATTCCGTCGTCTGCAATTACCGCGCACGAGCCTTTCACGCAAACTAGAAATTCCTTGCACTTGATGTGCGCGTGCTCGCCACGGGTCTCGGCGCTCGGAACGTCGAACACCGTAAAGTAGCGCTTCGGCGAGAATGGAACGGTGCGTTCGAATTCACCGACGCTAAGGGAACCTCTTATATCGTGCACTAGCGGCATTTCATAAAGTGAAACGCCCTTGACCAAGGTGGGCATCACCTTGGTTTGATTGTTTGAGGCTTGGACCTCCGAAAAGTCGGGAATTTTTTCGGTGCTTACGTAGCCTACGATCCGGGCTGGATTACCAATGACCATGGCGCGCGGGGGCACCGAGCGAGTCACTACGGCCCCCGCACCTACCATCGCCTTTTCACCGATGGTTAATCCAGGGAGAATGGTTGCGTTGGCGCCGATAGAGGCGCCGTCTTTGATAACGGTAGATTCCAGCGGCTTTGAATGGTCCCTGCTGCGAGGAAAGGGATCGTTGGTAAACGTTGCGTTCGGTCCAATGAAAACGTCATTGCCTACGCGCACGCCATCCCACAATTGGCTACCGCTTTTTACGGTTACTCGATCGCCTAAATGGACATTTCCTTCAATGAGTACGTGTGCACATATATTGCAGTCGCTGCCTATCTCGGCGCCATGCAGGATCACCACGAATTGCCAGATTTTCGAGTCGTCGCCAAGAGAGGCACCGGGCGATACGTCAGCCAATGGATGGACAAAGCACTTCATTGAGACGGTTCCTGGTTGTTTTTCGGAAAGCGGATACCCATTTCAAGACTTCGGATAGTACCCTCCAGCCTGCCTGCGGTATTCAGAAGGCGGAGAGAGTTAAGTTCGCGCCGTGCTGATGCTCGGTCGCCCGTCGCAAGATGCATCCGTATAAGCGTAGTCAAGTAGGCGGGCTCTTGAGGGGCGGCGTGCGAGGCCATGTCGGTCATGCGTATTCCAAGGCCATGATTGCCGAGAACGCTCCATGCGTAATCGCCGTAGGTCGCTAACAGCCGCGCGCTAGGGTTGGGATGAGACAGCGCCGCCTCAAAAGCATCTAACATGCGTTGCTCCGGTAGGGGGCACAACCTTTCCCGCGCGCACTGGGTTAAAGCACCTAGAGAGCTTTCGTCTTGTACGCCAGGAACTTTTGCTTTTAGCTTGGTGATCAAGCTGTCCCACCATGAATCTTTAGTAGGAAGGCCCATACGCACGTTCATGTAAATTAAGGCTTGCTCCGGAAGTATCGACGAATCGGGAAGTTCCATCGCCCGTTCAAGAGGCGCATAAGCCAGTCGAGTGAATGGTGATCCAGGGTTGTAGTGTGAATAGATTATGTACGTTCGTCCCAGTTCGTATTGAGCACGCGGCGATGCCGGTGCGCGATCAGCCAGTTCAGCAGCGAGGCTTAGCGGATCGCCCCAGGCGTAGGCGGTCTGCGCGGTTTGCATGGTCCAGAACAGTAATAGCCCACCCAACGCAACGTAGCGGGGCAGGGCCATGGGTAGCGCGTATGGTGAATTGTCCGGGGATGGGGAGCGGCCTGGCGCGGCCAGCAATGGGACGATCGCCAACAGGAGGCCAAAGCTGGCGAAGTAGTTGCGGTGCTCGTAGACGAGCTCCAGCGGCAGGATGGTGCCGGTGAGCAGATGGCATCCGAGGAACAACAGGATGCCGAGCGCGGCCAGCGGACGCCGGCGACGGAGCCACAACCCAGCAGCGAACAGCAACGCCAAGGACAACAGGCTAGCCAGCGTGGTCCACGGGTGGAGCAGTCCGGACGAGGGCACGAAGTCGTCGTGATAGAACGAGAGCGCCTCGGGCGTAGGCAGCACCGTCCAGCCAATGTAGTCGGTGATGATGCGCGCCTCGCTCAACAGGCGGGTGCGAAGGGTGAAGTCGCGTGTTGCCCAGGTTGCGGGGTCGAGCAGGCCCGGTAGTAGCCACGCCAAGCCGATGACGAGCGGCACGACGAGGATTCCCACGAACAGCCCGGCGATGGCCCAGTCAAACCGACCTTTCCTGTTGCGGAAATCGAACACTACCCATTCCGCGAGCACCGCATAGAGAGGAAGCATCACGGCGGTTTCTTTGGCCATTAGCCCGGCAGCCGTGGGCAGGATGAGGCTCGCTGCGCAGAGGGCGTAGTTCCGCCAGGCGGCACTGGCGTCTGCGCGAGGATCCTGCAGCTTGCCCCGGGTATGCACGTAGCCAAGCAGGCCGACCAGTACAAACAGATTGGCCATGCTCTCCATGCGTTGGACAACATAAAGCACGCCAGTAAGGTTGATCGGCAACAGCAACCAAGCGCCCGCGATGAACGCTGCCAACCATTCAGCTGGGTGCTCTCCCCTGCACCGGCGTAATAGTGCGCGCGCCAGCAGGAACAGGACGACGCCGTTGAGCAGGTGAATCACCAAATTGGTGACTTTCATCCAGTATGGATTGAGCCCGGTAGCAAGGTAGTTTGCTGCGAAGCTCAGCGAGGCCAGGGGCCTTTTGAACTCGCTTGACGGCGAGGAAAGCGCGGCGCGCACCAGCGAACCTATGCTTGCGTTGGGCGGCTGCACGCCCGGATTGTCCACGATGTTCGGGTAATCGTCGAACAGCCAGCCGCCTGTCAGGCCGGGAAAGTACACACAGGCCGTGAGGATCAACGCTACGAAAAGGATCCAGCCGGCCTTGCTCCCGCGCGAGCGGGTGTGAGCAGGCAACGGGAAGCGCTTCTCGCGTACGTCCATCCCGGGAGTCTAGCGGAATGTCGTCAGCGCGCAGGGGCTCGCGACATGCCTGCCTGGCGATTTGCCGCGTCCTTCCGTAGTGCGATGCTCAATTCATCGAACTCATTTTTCCAATAGCTCTGGCGCTCGAGCAGCCAAGCGTGGATTGCTGGCATGTTCAGATGAAATTGGCGCGGCTGGTGGACAGTTTGGTAATAGGCCAGATGCCGCAGACCCAGTTCCGGATATCCATAAGTGCCGAGCAGGGCGGCCTGTTTCAGGGCTGTTGCTGGTTGGGCCAAGTCGTCGAGGCCGGCATCGAAACTAGCGAGGGCCACATCTCCGTTGTCATTTGCCAAGGCGATGATGGCGTGCAAGTAGGCGAGATCCTGCTGTCCACCGGGAGTCGACGCCCGGTCGTTGCGACTCAGGCTGGCTACTGCCTCATCAAGGAAAGCGAGGTCCAGCCCTTGGCATGAATGCCTGCTTGCATCTTTAAGTGACGCTTCGATCCAGTTGAAAGGCAACCTGGTGCCATGCGGATCCAAGCGAAATGCTTCAAGGAGCCGCGTCTTCGTCTCTTTCCCAAGGTGATGGCTTCGGCATTCGGTGGAAGCGAGCAACGAGATCACCTGCGCCTCGTTCGGAAAGCGGGTTGCGGCTTGCGTAAGCAAGTCGTGCGCTTCCTGAACGCGTCCCTGAGTAAGTAGGAACATGGCCCCGTTGGTTTGAGCGCGAGGCGACTGTGGATTGATCTTCGCCCAGACCACTGCCTGCTTTAGCGGTGCCCCCCAAAGTGACGCCCGGGCATGAGTCAGTAAAGCGAGAAAAACAATAATGGCGATCGAAGCAAAGGCTTTCGTGCGGCCTTGGCTTCTGTCGTCTGCCAGCCACAGGGCCAGCGGCCAGAAGAGGAACAGCGCGGGCAGATAGTTTCGATGCTCGAAATACAGCTCCAAAGGAATAAAGCTGCTTTCCAGCACGTGACCGGCGAGAAAAAACAGTATGGCTAGCGCCCACGCTGGCCTTCTCTTGCGAAGTAGCAGGCCGGCCGCGAACAGCGCCATCAGGGCCAGCAGACTGAATACGGTCGTCAGCGGTTCGAAAAGAGAAGTGGATGCATGAATTTGATCGTTGAACAGTCCGCTGGAAAGCGAGCGAGGCAGCCAGAGCAACCGTAAGTATTCGATGAGTACGCGCGGCTCTGTGAGTAGGCGCTGGCCGACAGTCCATGGGCGGATGTTGGGGGCACCGTTGACGGCGTCGGGCACTAGCGAAACGATGATCAGCGCCATCGCCGCAAGCGGAATCCCAAGTACGTACCGACGGGATCGCACGAGAGAGGACGATTCAGGGGCGCCGCCACATGCCCGACGCAACACAGTTCCCTCCAGAACCAATACCAGCAAAGGCAAAAGCATGCCGTTTGCCTTACTTAGCGTGCCGAGGAACGTTCCCCCCCAGAGGCCGACGAGCATCCAAACCGTCCCGCGCGTTTGGCTGCTGGCCATGCTGCTGCGCCCGTGCAGCCAAAGAAGGATGCCAGCCAGGCCGAACGTAACGGGAAGCATGGCCTCGCGTTGGACCACATAGAGCGTCGTCGATACCAGTAGTGGGTGCAGCAACCATATTGCACCGCCGATAAGTGCTGCGCGCTGAGCGATTTCCTCGGAATGGCTCACACGGCTTAGCTTCAGGAGCGTCCACACCAACAATGTGCCGTTCAGCAGATGCAGGAGGAGATTGGTTTGCTTGAAGCTGCGGGCCCAAGCCGGCCAATCGTTGCCGTCTATCAGGAAGCTGAGCGTGGCGATCGGACGGCCGGTTGGATCCGCATGGCTGGAAGTCAAATAGCGCAGGAAGCTTGCCCAATCATGGACCCCGCCTTCTTGACCGAGCGCATTGAGGTTCCCGAAATCGTCGAAATTGAAATAGCCGTTCAAACCAGGTGCGTAGACCAACCAGCAACCGATGAGGATGGCCAGGAAAAATATGGTCGGAACTAGGCTTCGCGAGGACATTCGGCACCTGAAAAAAAGAAGGGCCGCAGAGCGGCCCTTCGGAAAACACTTCGATCAAGCTTAGTCGCGGCAGCTCGACGGCAGGTACTTCTTGTCGAGGTCACCGGTATCGCAGGTCCAGGAGACACTGCCGTTGTTGGCAACCGGCGAGAGGATCAGCGTCTTGCCGTCGATCTTGGTGCTCGCCTTCTGAGGGGTGTTCTTCGAGAACTTGGCAATGATCTGACCTTCGTCAACTTCGACGGACTCAACGTAGCTGCCCATGATGTCCGTCGACGCAGCGAGGCCAGCGGCACCATTCGAAGTAGGCCAAGTGCCCTTGTTCGAGTAGTACTCAGCGACCGCGGTCTTGGCGCCATCCGACAGGCTCATGCCCTCGGAGACCTGCGAGCGGATGGTGTAGTCCTGGTAGGCCGGGATGGCGATGGCGGCCAGGATGGCGATGATCGCGACCACGATCATCAGCTCGATCAGGGTGAAGCCTTTCTGCAGATTCTTTTTCATGGTGGTTCCTCTTTTACTGGTTAGCTAACCGTTTGATGCCCCCTGAGCCCCGGTCCCGAATCCCCCTAGGCGGGATCGGACCCACATGCGCGGTCAGGAACGACCAGGAAGCTCGCGGCTGATGAAGCAGCTTGTGTGCCACGTCCGCCGCCGCCGTATTTCCGCATACCTACGACGGCTGCGATTGTGCACATGTTCACGAAAGGCTTACAAGGTCAGCGGGGTGTGACGGCGGCATCTTGCAACTGTGAAGTGGTGCCGGAACGATGCGCCTTCCCGTCAAGGTCGAAAAGTGACGCTTAACGGCACTTTTGCGCGCTTCTGCCTGCTTAGTTGCGACAGACGCTCGGTAGGTATTTGCCGGACAGGCTGCTGGGCGTACATGTCCAAGCGATGCTGCCGCCTTGGTCGATGGGCGACAGGACCAATTGCTCGTTTTGGATGGCCTTGTTCGCCATGGGGCCCTTGAAAGCTACGGTAATGCGTCCCTCGGCCACGTTGACGCTGGAGACGTAGCTCCCGTTGATCGATGTACTGGAAGGCAACCCGACAGATTCGTTCGCGGCTGGGAATTTCCCCTTGTTGGAAACGAAGTCCCACACCGCCGCCTTGGCACCCGTCGACAGACTCATACCCTCAGTCACCTGAGCCCGGATGCTGTAATCCTGGTAGGCCGGAATGGCGATGGCGGCGAGGATGGCGATGATCGCAACCACGATCATCAACTCAATCAAAGTGAAACCGCGAACGGCTTGCGTGCGGTGCATGGTGGATTTCCCCTGGTTTGGACGTCTGGGCGAGGCAGATTCCATACCAAGATAGCCGGTCGCCGTGTGACCCACCGCACGCCACCGTATGTCGGCTGTCCCTTTGGGGACGGCGCTTCTTTCTTGCTTCCCCGCACGCCTCCCCGTACCGTCATCCGCTGACCCATCGAAGGGAGCCGCCTCATGAAGCCGCTGTTCGCCGCCCTTGTACTCGCATTGCTCGCCACGCCCGCGCTTGCCGTGGACATCGAAACCCACGCCCCGCACCCGTTCAACGTGCGCGACCTGGTGATGATGGACCGCGTCAGCGATCCGCAGCTGTCGCCCGATGGCCGCTATGCCGCGTTCGGTGTGCGCAGTACGGATTACGCCGCCAACAAGGGCGTCAATGCGATTTACGTGCTGGACCTGAAGAAGGGTGGCGAGCCGGTCAAGGTGGCGGACAAGGGCAGTTCGGCGCGTTGGGCCGCGGACGGGCACAGCCTGTATTACGTGGCCGCGGCCGACGGCGTCTCGCAGCTGTGGCGGCTGGATCTGGGCTCGGGCCGCGACTTGAACCTGGCCGGTCACGGGGCCGCGGTGCAGGTCAGCCATGGCGCGCTGGATCTGGGCGGCTACAAGCTGTCGCCGGATGGCAAGAGCGTGCTGCTTTCCTACGAGGTCTACACCGATTGCGCGGACCTGGCCTGCACCAAGGAGCGCATCGACGGCCGCGAGAAGAACAAGGCCACCGGCACGGTCTACAACAAACTGTTCGTGCGCCACTGGGATACCTGGTCCGATGGCCGGCGCAACCAGTTGTTCATCGCCCACTTCGATGGTGCGGGCATGCTGCCGGCCGAGCCCACGCTGCTCAGCCGGGGCATCGATGGCGACATCCCAGGCAAGCCGTTCGGCGACGAGAGCGAGTTCGCCTTCTCGCCCGACGGCCGCACGGTGTATTTCGACGTGCGCATCGCCGGCTCCAGCGAGCCGTGGTCGACCAATTTCGACCTCTACCGCGTGCCGGCGGACGGCTCGGCCGCGCCGCAGAACCTGACCGAAGCGAACAAGGCGTGGGATGCCTATCCGGTGCCCTCGCCGGACGGCAAGACGCTGTATTACCTGGCCATGAAGGAGCCCGGCTTCGAGGCCGACCGTTTCGCGATCATGGCGATGGATCTGCAAAGCGGGGCGGCGCGCGAGATCGATCCGCAGTGGGATCGCTCGCCCGGCGCGCTGACCATCGCCGACGACGGCAAGACGCTCTACGCCACGGCCGATGACGAGGGCCAGCATCCGCTGTTCGCCATCGACGCGGCCAGCGGCAAGGTCACCAAGCTGGTGGGCGAGGGTTCGGTGGGTGGCTACGCGCTGGAGAACGGCAAGCTGCTGCTGGCGCGCGACGACCTGAAGCATCCGGTGTCGTTGTACTTGGCCGATGCCAGGGGTCGCGGTCTCAAGCAGGTCACCCACTTCAACGCCGACCGGTTGAAGAACGCGAAGACGGGCGATTTCGAGTTCTTCACCTTCAAGGGCTGGAACAACGAAACCGTGCAGGGCTACGTGGTCAAGCCGGTGGGCTACAAGCGCGGGCAGAAGTACCCGGTGGCCTTCATCATCCACGGCGGCCCGCAGGGTGCGATGAGCAACGGCTGGAGCTACCGCTGGAACCCGCAGACATATGCAGGGCAGGGCTTTGCGGTGGTCACCGTGAACTTCCACGGCTCGACCGGCTACGGCCAGGCGTTCACCGATTCGATCTCCGGCGACTGGGGCGGCAAGCCGCTGGAAGACCTCAAGGCCGGCTGGAAGGCCGCGCTGGACCAGTACGATTTCCTCGACGCCGACAACGCCTGCGCGCTGGGCGCCAGCTACGGCGGCTACATGGTGTACTGGATCGCGGGCGTGTGGAACCAGCCGTGGAAGTGCCTGGTCGACCACGACGGCGTGTTCGACACCCGCATGATGTATTACGCCACCGAGGAGCTGTGGTTCGAGGAGAAGGAGAACGGCGGCACGCAGTTCGAGCATCCGCAGAACTACGAGCGCTTCAACCCGCTCAACCACGTCAAGGACTGGCGCGTGCCGATGCTGGTGGTGCACTCGGCCAAGGATTTCCGCATTCCTCTCACCCAAGGGCTGGGCGCCTTCACCGCGCTGCAGCGGCAGGGGATCCCGAGCGAGTTCCTCACCTTCCCGGACGAGAACCACTGGGTGCTCAAGCCGCAGAACAGCGTGATGTGGCATGAGACGGTGAATGCTTGGTTGGAGCGGTGGACTTCGAAAGATTGAAGAGCACCCCTACCCAACCCTCCCCTGCAAGCAGGGGAGGGGCATGGCGGAGAGCACCCCTGCCCAACCCTCCCCTGCAAGCAGGAGAGGGAGTGACGTAGCCATCAGCTGAAGCCCGCAAGCTTTTGCTCCTCCCCCTGCTCGCAGGGGGAGGTTGGGAGGGGGTAGCTTTTGCTCTTCGAGGGACGCGGAGCTGGGCATGGAGCTCAAGTGGGAACGCGCGCGTCAGCTGCGTAACGCTGCCACCGATGCCGAGCGGCACCTTTGGAGCTACCTGCGTCGTGAGCAGTTGGCTGGCTGGAAGTTCCGCCGCCAGTATCCTGTTGCAGGGTTCATTACCGACTTCATCTGCATCCCTGCCTGCCTTGTCATCGAGCTCGATGGCGGACAACACGCAGATGCCCACCGCTATGACGCCGATCGCACTCGCTTGATCCAGGGCGAGGGGTATCGGGTGGTGCGCTTCTGGAACGACGACGTGCTGCTGCGGGTGGATGCCGTGTTGGAGGAAATCCTGCGGTACTTGGACGAGGGGTAGCGAAGAGCACCCCTCCCCAGGGGAGGGAGCAGTGTTCGGCAAGCTCCGGACTCTGGCTCTGGCTCTGGCTTTTGGCGTCCCCCCCCTGCTTGCAGGAAAGGCTGGGAGAGGGTGTTCCTACAACCACTTCACCCGCTTGAGCCACGTGTAGATTCCACCCACTACACCCACCACCAGCACGATCATCAGTGGATACGCCCACGGCTTGTCCAGCTCGGGCATGTGGGTGAAGTTCATGCCGTACCAGCTGGTGATGAGCGTGGGCGCGGCCAGCAAAGCGGCGTAGCCGGCCAGGCGTTTCATGACTTCGTTCTGGCCGAAGGTAACCAGCGAAAGGTTCACGTTAATCGCCGCACCGAGCATCTCGCGCATGGTGTTGATCGACTCGTTGACGCGGAACACGTGGTCGTACACGTCGCGGAAGTACACTCGCAGTTCGTCCGGGATCAGTTGCGGGTGCATGCGCACCAGCTGGTTGGTGATGTCCTGCAGCGGGGCGACGGCCAGGCGCAGCGAGGTCAGGTCGCGTTGCATGTTGTAAAGCCGCCGCACCGTGCTGCGCTTGAAGGTCTCGGCGAAGATGTCCGCCTCGAGCCGGTGCAGCTCCTCGCGGAAGTCGCGCACGATCGGCAGCATGTTGTCCACGACGTAGTCCAGCACGCCATACAGGCCGTAGCTGGGGCCGTTGCGCATGAGGTCCAGCGCCTGCTCGCAGCTGCGCCGCACCGGGGCGTAGGACAGCGACGCGCCGTGCCGGACGGTGACCAGGTAGCGCGCGCCGAAGAAGATCTGCGTCTCGCCGAGGGCCAGGTTGCCATCCACCACCTGCGCGGTCTGCACGACCAGGAACAGCGAGTCGCCATAGGCCTCCAGTTTGGTGCGCTGATGCGCCTTGTGCGCGTCCTCCACGGCCAGGTCGTGCAGGTCGAATTCCTCCTGCAGTTTCAGCAGCAGCGTCTCGTCCGGCTCGTGCAGGCCGACCCAGACGAACGTGCCCGGTTCCTTCAGCACGTCGCTGATGGCGTCGAGGGTGATGTCGCCGATGCGTGCGCCGTCGCCGCGATAGGCGATGCAGTTGACGACCATGTTGTTCGTGGGCATTTGCCGATGGTAAGTGTTGGAATGCGCCGTTGCCATCGGTGGGGG
Source organism: Frateuria hangzhouensis (assembly GCF_026410505.1). Taxonomy (GTDB): domain Bacteria; phylum Pseudomonadota; class Gammaproteobacteria; order Xanthomonadales; family Rhodanobacteraceae; genus Frateuria_A; species Frateuria_A hangzhouensis. The sequence goes on along the minus strand of NZ_JAPMIU010000006.1, from coordinate 36,693 downwards.
TAGCCGCGGAAGGGCTATGTAATCATGCGGCATCTTCGGTAGGGGGCCCAATGCACGCAAACGAGTACCGCCTCGGCTACAGGGCCGACCTGGAGGGCTTACGGGCAGTTGCCATCGTTTTGGTAGTGGCGGCGCACGCGAGGGTGCCGTGGCTGGCAGGCGGGTTCGTGGGCGTGGACGTGTTCTTCGTCCTTTCCGGCTATCTGATCACTGGCCTGCTGTTGCGCGAGTTGGCGAGCAGCGGGTCGGTCCGTTTCGGTGAGTTTTACGTGCGCCGGCTACGGCGACTGTTGCCTGGTTTGCTGGCCATGCTGTTGGTCGTCGGTGCGGCAGCAACGATTGTGCTGGCCCCTGGCGATCAACAGAAGCAGGCCAGCGCTGCGGGCAGCGCGGCCTTCTGGCTGAGCAATCTCCACTTTGCATTCGGGCACCTCGATTATTTTTCGAGCGGTGCCGAAAGCAACCTCTTCCTGCATACCTGGTCGCTGGGCGTGGAGGAGCAATTTTACCTGGTGTGGCCGGCCCTGCTCGTATGGCTGTGGGGGCGTCGCGCGCGCGATCGGCCGAGCGGCCTTGGCCGATTGAAGATCGGCATGGGCGTCATCTTGCTGGCCAGCTTCGCGGCGTGCATCGCCATGACCTACCTGGCACCGCGACTGGCCTTTTACATGATGCCCTTGCGCGCTTGGCAGTTTGCCTCGGGCGCGCTGGTGTGGCTCTTTTGGGAGAAGGGCAACATTTTCGATCAAGGGCGGGCCTCGCGGCTGCAGGTGGTCGGATGGTGCGGGTTGGGGGGCATCTTGGCGGCGGCAATGTTTTTGACGCCGAATGTGCCGTACCCAGGTGGCTGGTCGATGTTGCCTACCGTGGGTGCGGTGGCAATCATCGCGGCGGGCGTACGCGGCGCGGGCGTTTCGCGCATGCTGGCTTGGCGTCCGCTCCAGGCGTTGGGGCGGGTTTCCTATGCTTGGTATCTGTGGCATTGGCCGGTACTCCTGCTCGCCCGCGCCTTGTATTCCTCTGATGCCCCTGTCATTCGTGCTTGTGCTGTTGCGGTGTCGCTTGTGTTCGCCGTGCTTTCATATTTGCTAGTGGAAGCGCCCACACGGCACCGCGGGATATGGCTGGTGCGACCGCGGATGACCGTTGTAATTGCGCTGGCGGTGATGGGGCTTGCGAGCGTGATGTGCCTGAACTGGTACAACCATGCCGCCGACCTGGAACGTAGCCCACAGTACCGGCGCCTGGCGAGCGCACAGGCGGATGCACCGGTCATCTACCGCATGGGCTGTGACGAGTGGTATTCCAGCGATGCGTTGCGCGTGTGCGGCTTCGGGGCGCAGGACGCGCACCACACGGCGGTGCTGCTGGGCGATAGCGTTGCGGGCCAATGGTTTCCAGCGGTCGCCCGTGCCTACGACAAACCGGATTGGCGCCTGTTGGTGATCACCAAGTCGTCCTGCCCGATGGTAGACGAACCGATCTTCTACCAACGCATCGGTCGCATGTATGTCGAGTGCTCGACCTGGCGCCAGCGGGTCATGAAATACCTCGCCGAAATGAAGCCAGATACCGTCATCCTCGGTTCCGTGGCCACCTACGCGTTCACTGCTCGCCAATGGGTCGGGGGCACGGAACGGATTCTGGCTCCCCTCGCGGCCGCTTCGGGGCACGTCTACCTCCTGCGCAGCACGCCACGCTTGCCGTTCAATGGCCCGGACTGCCTGGCTGCTCATCAGGGGCGGCCTGGCTGGATGGCAACGTTGGGAGCCTGCTCGGCGCCCGCGGGCAGTGCCAATGACGTCGTCTATGGATGGTTGCAACAGGCCAGTCGGCCCTATTCGAACGTGTCGGTTATCGACCTCAACGATCAAATCTGTCCCGGACGGCTATGCAAAGCGGAGCGCGACGGATTGATTGTGTTTCGCGATTCGCAACACATGACCGCGAGTTTTGCCCAATCGCTGGCCCAAGTGCTCTCGTCCCGGGTGGAGCAAAAGGCGCTCGCGGGCAATTAGCCCGCGGGAGCATTCATGCGGCCGCCGCGAAGCGACATAGCCATCGCCAGCCATACCGGCATGGCGAACAGCAGCCAAGGCTGGTTCTGCTGCACAGTGCCGGGGAGCAGATGCAGCAACACGGCGGCGAGCAGGGCGAGCAGTTGCACGAGCAGGACGATATCGGCAAAGCGCGTGGCGGGAAGGCCGCGGCGGGCCCGCCATGCCGCCGGCAGCAGCAGCAGGGCGAGCGGGTTGAACAGCAGTAGGTTGGCGTTGGCCCAGGCGGCGTGGTGGGTGGTCAGCAGCCACAGCACCAGCAGCCCGATGCCGGCCAGTCCCGCCAGCACCAAGTAGAGCGAACCGAGCAGACTGAAACCGGTGGGCCAGAGGCGGCGTGCGAGCAGCAGCACGACAGCCAGCGCCAGGCCCGCCATAGCCAACGGCAGGCGCAGGTCCGGCGCCGTCGCCGGCGGTGTATTCAGGCGGTTGGGTGCGATCAGATCGGTGTCGGTCACCAGCGGATGCGTGCCTTGCGCGCCAACGAGCTGCACGGTCGCCAGCTCGCGCGAAAGCACGCCTGGCAGGAAGCTTTCCTGCCAGGCGTTGAGCGGTCGGTCGGCATAAGGCCCCAGGCCCACATCCAGCAGCAACATCAACCACGGCTGCGCGCTCATCAGGCGGGCAGTCTGCTGACGATAGGTCATGCCGCCGGGGCGGGCGGTGAGCTGGGTCTTGAGCACGCCGCCGAGCGCGCGGTCGAGCGCGTCGCGCACGCGGGTGGTGCAGTTGTCGACGTAGTAGTCGTAGTCGTAGCGCGCGTTTTCCGGGCGCAGGTTCCACAGCAGGAAGTCGCGCAGCGCGGCGGCCTGGTCGGGCGCGAGGGCCAGGCGCTGGCGGGTGACGGAGCGGCCGGCCTGGATGTACCAGTTCTCGTCCAGCGTGGTGGGTGCGGCATCCATCAGGTAGTGCATGCGGCCGCGCGCGAAGTTGAGCAGGAAGCCGCTCTCGTCGAAGTCGAACACGCCGTAGTTGAAGTTGAACGCCTCGCCGCTGACCGTGTCGCGCAGCTCGATGGCGTCGTGGCCGAAGCGTTCCCAGTAGGTGTCGCCGGGGCCGTAGGTGATCAGGGAGATTTCGAGGTTGGCGCCGGGGGCATTGGCGATGCCGGCGTGGGCGGGTAGGACGATGGCGAACAGCAAGGTCAGGCAACAGAGCAGCCAGAGCTTGCCGGCGAAAAGGCGGGACCCCTCCCCAACCCTCCCCTGCACGCAGGGGAGGGAGTAGATGGCCGCAAGCCTTTGGCTCCTCCCCCTGCACGCAGGGGGAGGTTGGGAGGGGGTGACCAGTCTTGCGGAGACGGGAGGGGATGCCTCAGGCATCGGCCGGTTGCCGGTTGACGCGGAACTGCTGCACCCGCCGGTCGTCGGCCTCGGTGACGATGAACAGGTAGCCGCCCAGCACCACCTCTTCACCCGCTTCGGGCAGGTGGCCGAACTCGGCGGTGGCCATGCCGCCGACGGTGTCGAATTCCTCGTCGGAAAACCGGGCGCCGGTTTCTTCGTTGAAGTCGGCGATCGGGGTGAGCGCGCTGACCGACCAGCTGCCGTCGGGCATTTCATGCATCAGGCTGGGTTCGTCCTCGTCGTCGTGCTCGTCGTCGATCTCGCCAACGATCTGCTCGAGCACGTCCTCGATGGTGATCAGGCCGGCAACGCCGCCGTATTCGTCCACCACCAGCGCCATGTGGTTGCGCGAACGGCGGAACTCGGCCAGCAGCACGTTCAGGCGCATCGACTCGGGGATCAATACCGCCGGGCGCAACAGCAGCGCGAGGTTGAAACCCTCGCCGTCGCCGAAGTACTTGAGTAGGTCCTTGGCCAGCAGGATGCCGATGATCTCGTCCTTGTCCTCGCCGTGCACGGGGAAGCGCGAGTGGCCGGATTCGACCACCTTGGCCAGCACATCGTGCAGGGAGGCATCGGCAGGGATCATCACGATCTGCGCGCGCGGGACCATGACGTCGTCCACGCTCAGCTCGGTGACCTTCAGCGCACCCTCGACCATGGTCAGGGTGTCGTTGGAGAGCAGGCCGTTGGCCTGGGCGGCGCGCAATTCCTCGATCAGTTCGTCGCGGTTGCGTGGCTCGCCGGAAAACAGGTGGCCCAGTCGATCCCACCAGGAGCGGTGGGGGGCGGGGCCGTTGGTACTGCCAGGGTCGTCGTTCATCAACTCGGGTGGGAGCGGCCCGTAGGAGGGCGGAAAGCCGGAGTCTAGCGGAAAAAACGTTCCGATTCAGGGCACAAGCGGGTGGCCGCTGAGCGGAGACGTAGGGTGGGCTTCAGCCCTCCAGCAGGCTGGCGGGGAACGGGATGGTTATGGGAGCGCGCCTTGCCGGATGCTGTAGGAGCGCCCTTGGGCGCGACCGTAATGCCAAGTGGCGCCGCGGCGGTCGGGAGGGAACGCGGTCGCCCCAAAGGGCACTCCTACAAGGGGCGCGGATTATTGCGGCGCGTACGGATCGGCGATGCCCAGGCTGGCCAGGATGCGGGTTTCCAGCGCTTCCATGGCCTCGGCCTCGGCGTCCTCGAGGTGGTCGTAGCCGAGCAGGTGCAACGTGCCATGCACGGTCAGGTGGGCCCAGTGGTCGCGCGGGCGCTTGCCCTGTTCGGCCGCTTCGCGGGCGACTACCGGGGCGCAGATGGCCAGGTCGCCGATCAGCGGCAGGTTGACGCCGGGCGGCAGCTCGGCGGGGAAGGAAAGCACGTTGGTGGCGTAGTCCTTGCCGCGATAGTCGCGGTTGAGTGCCTGGCCTTCGGCGACATCCACGATGCGGATGGCGACTTCGGCCGGCTTGCGCCGCCTGGCGCCCTTGAGCGCCGCCGCCACCCACTGGCGGAAGCTGGCCGGCGAGGGGATACCGCCGCGGGGGACGGCGTAGCTGACGGAGAGCTGGGGCGGCGGCGGGGCGGCCTGCGGGCTTTTGGGCATGGTGCTCAGCCTGCGGCGCCTTTGTCGTTTCCTTTGCCCTGCGCCTCTTCGCCGGCCTGCTCGAACGCCTCGTACGCCCGCACGATCTTGGCCACCAGCGGGTGGCGCACCACGTCGCGCGAGGTGAAGAACGTGAAACTGATGCCGTTGACGCCGCGCAGCACTTCGACCGCATGGCGCAGGCCCGAGCGCACGTGGCGTGGCAGGTCGACCTGGCTCACGTCGCCGGTGATCACCGCCACCGAACCGAAGCCGATGCGGGTGAGGAACATCTTCATCTGCTCGACGGTGGTGTTCTGCGCCTCGTCGAGGATCACGTAGGAATCGTTGAGCGTGCGACCGCGCATGTACGCAAGCGGCGCGATCTCGATGACGTTGCGCTCGATCAGCTTGGCGACCTTCTCGAAGCCGAGCATCTCGTAGAGCGCGTCGTAGAGCGGACGCAGGTAGGGGTCGACCTTCTGGCTGAGGTCGCCGGGCAGGAAGCCGAGCTTCTCGCCGGCTTCCACCGCCGGGCGCACCAGCAGCAGGCGCTGCACGCGGTTGGCTTCCAGCGCCTCGACCGCGCTGGCGACGGCCAGGTAGGTCTTGCCGGTGCCGGCCGGGCCGACGCCGAAGTTGATGTCGTGGGTGGTGATCGCGTGCAGGTAGCGCGCCTGGCTGGGGCCGCGGCCCTTGATCACGCCGCGCTTGACCTTGATAACGACGTCCTGCGCGCTCTCGGCGGCCTCTTCGCTGATCGCGTCGATACCGGACTCGGCCAAGTGCAGGTTGATCTGCGCGCCGGTCAGGGTTTCATCCTCGGTGGCGGCGTAGAGCGCGCGCAGCACCTTCTCGGCGGCGCGCGCGGGGGCGTCCTCGCCGATCACCTTGAACAGGTTGCCGCGGTGGTCGATTTCCACGCCCAGGCGCAGTTCGACCTGGCGCAGGTGCTCGTCGAACGGCCCGCACAGGTTGGCGAGCCGGGCGTTGTCCTCCGGGTCGAGGGCGAAGTCGCGTTCGTTGAGGCCGTTGGTCATGGGGTTCGCGAAAGTCTGGGAGTGGGCCTTCTCCCTCCGGGAGAAGGTGCCGACAGGCGGATGAGGGTTCGGGCGGAGCACTTCGTTCGGGCTTGCCGCAAGTTTCGGACCCTCACCCCAACCCCTCTCCCGGAGGGAGAGGGGCTTAACATCAGGCGAGGGCGGCTTCCTCGGCCAAATGCACGCGCCCGCGCAGGGAGTTGCTCATGGCCTCGGTGATCTCGACGTCGATGAACTGGCCGATCAGCCGCGTGTTGCCGGGGAAGTTCACGAAGCGCATGTTCTCGGTGCGGCCGGTGAGCTCATTGGCATTCTTGCGGCTGGGCTTTTCCACCAGCACGCGCTGCACCGTGCCGACCATCGCCTCGTTGATGGCGCGCGCGTGGTCGTTGATCTTCGCCTGCAGCCGCGACAGCCGCGCGTGCTTGGCCTCGGAGGACGTGTCGTCGGCCAGGTTCGCCGCGGGCGTGCCGGGGCGGGCGGAGAAGATGAAGGAGAAGCTCTGGTCGAAGCCGACGTCCTCGATCAGCTTCATGGTCTTCTCGAAGTCCTCGTCGGTTTCGCCCGGGAAGCCGACGATGAAATCCGAACTGATGCAGATGTCCGGCCGCGCAGCGCGCAGCTTGCGGATCTTCTGCTTGAACTCCAGCGTGGTGTAGCCGCGCTTCATCGCCGCCAGGATGCGGTCGGAGCCGGCCTGCACGGGCAGGTGCAGGAAGTTGGCGAGCTTGGGCACGCTGGCGTAGGCCTCGATCAGCGAGTCGGAGAACTCCAGCGGATGCGAGGTGGTGAAGCGGATGCGGCCGATCGAGTCGATCTGCGCGATCGCATGGATCAGCACGGCGAGGTCGGCGATGCCGCCGTCGTGCATCGGGCCCTGGTAGGCGTTGACGTTCTGGCCCAGCAGGGTGACCTCGCGCACGCCCTGTTCGGCCAGTTGCGCCACTTCCACCAGCACGTCGTCGAACGGCCGGCTGATCTCGGTGCCGCGGGTGTAGGGCACCACGCAGTAGCTGCAGTACTTCGAGCAGCCTTCCATGATCGAGACGAAGGCGGTGGGGCCTTCGGCGCGCGGCTCGGGCAGGCGGTCGAACTTCTCGATCTCGGGGAAGGAGATGTCCACCTGGGGCTTGCCGGTTTCGCGCTTGGCCTCGATCAGTTCGGGCAGGCGGTGCAACGTCTGCGGGCCGAACACCAGGTCGACGTAGGGCGCGCGCTTGATGATCGCCTCGCCTTCCTGCGACGCCACGCAACCGCCGACGCCGATCAGCACGGGCTTGCCGCCCTGCTTGAATTCCTTCCAGCGGCCGAGCTGGCTGAACACCTTCTCCTGCGCCTTCTCGCGGATCGAGCAGGTGTTGATCAGGATCACGTCCGCCTCGGACTCGTCCCGGGTCAGTTCCAGGCCGTGCGAAGCCTTGAGCACGTCGGCCATCTTGGCCGAGTCGTACTCGTTCATCTGGCAGCCGTGGGTCTTGATGAAAAGCTTGCCGCTCATGGGCGTGTGTACCGTGTGCTGGTGCGGCGCGAAGTCCGCCGAACCGCGCAGTTTACGCGCGTGGTTCGTGGGCTGCCAGTTTGGCTGAGGTGGATCAAGTACTTGCGGGGTTGCGTGGCCGGTTTTGTGAGCCTGCGGTCGCGCCCAAGTGCGCTCCTACAAAACCCACCCGTTCACGAAAACCACCACCGGTGGCAAATCCTGACCGTTCGCGAATCTCCAGGCGAGCGCGAACCCAAGCGTGCGCAAAAAAACCGTTCGCGCTGAGCGTAGCCCGCAGGGCGAAGACGAAGCTCCTGCCTCAAGCCCCACGCCCGAGCCCCTCTCCCTCCGGGAGAAGGTGCCGACAGGCGGGTGAGGGTTCGGGCGGAGCGTAGCGCCCGGCGACACCGAACCCACTCCTTCTCTCGGCGGGAGAGGGCTCACAAAGCATGCCGCTCCGCACGGAACCGCGAGCCGGCGCTTGGCTTCGCGCCCATCGTGGATGCACACTCCGCGCATGTTTGCCGCCGCACGCGAAGGGGAGGGCGCCGGCGTGGCTTCCGCTGCTTTCCCGGTTCGACCGATCCTGTACGGGATCGCGCTGGCGTGCGCGCTGCTGGCCGGGCTGCTGTGGCTGTCGCCTGCCCATGCCGGCGCGCTATACCAGTGCACCGGATCGGGCGGGGAAACCGTGTACAGCAATACCACCGCTGGTTACCACGGCTGCCGCAAGGTTGCCTCCTTTCCCGATGAATCGCGCCAGAAGGCGCCCGCGCGGACGAGCAAGCCGGCCGCATCGCTGGCGCACGTGCGCGGCTCGGTGCAGACCACCGCCCGGCTGGTGTCGCTGGTGGGCGTCGAGGGGACGGTGGACACCACCGCGAGCGTGGTCGAGGCTGGCAAGTGGGATTACCGCGAGGATGCCCCGCGCGCCGCCGTCGCGAAAGCGCCGGCCAACCGTGTGCTGCACGGTGCGGTCTACCGCGTAAAGAAGGCGGACGGCTCGGTCGAATACACCAACCTCAAGCCGGGTGGCGGCCGCGGTCGCGCGGTGACCACGCTGTTCACCTACATCGCCACCTGCGTGGCCTGCAACCTGCATTCGACCATCGACTGGAGCCGCGTGCGGTTGAACCTCACGGCCTATGCCGACGCCATTCGTGCGGCCAGCGCGGCATCGGGGGTGGACGAGGCCTTCCTGCGCGCGGTGATCCACGCCGAGAGCGCGTTCAACCCCAACGCGCTCTCGCTCAAGGGCGCGCAGGGCCTGATGCAGTTGATGCCGGGCACTGCCAGCGACATGGGCGTGCTGGATGCCTTCGACGCCACCCAGAACATCCAGGGCGGCGCCCGCTACCTGGCGCGGCTGCTAAAGACCTTCGATGGCGACGAGCAACTGGCCGCGGCCGCGTACAACGCGGGGCCCGGCGCCGTGCAACGCTACAAGGGCGTGCCGCCGTATGCCGAAACGCAGGTGTACGTGCAGCGCGTAGGCGAGTTGCGCAAGCGCTATGGCGCGGCGGTGCACGGGGCGCTTACGGCGATGCGAAATTCCGGCGCACCCTGACGAGGTCCCACTGTAGGAGCGCACCTGTGCGCGACCGGGATGCGCGGGGGACGACGTGTTTTCGCAATTCGGACATGGCGGTCGCGCGCAGGGTGCGCTCCTACACGAGCTCGACCAGGACGGATCGCCTGTCACGGTAGGCTGAAACTCACCCTACGCGTCGCGCTCAGCCGTTTAGCGTGGCGCGGGTCTGCAGCGGTGGGCGGCGCGCCAGGGTGACTTCGGTGTGGAACGGCACGCCGTTGCGCAGCCCCGACACGTCCACCTTGCTGCCGGGCTTGAGCGCGGCCTCGTGCCGGCGCAGGTCGGCCGGGTCGAGGATGGCGTCGGTGCCGATCTGCAGCAGGATGTCGTGCGGCTGGATGCCGGCCTGCGCCGCGGGGCCGCCCGGGTAGACGTCGGTTACCTGCGCGCCGCGCGCCGCGGCCGGCAGGCCGCTGTCGGCCGCCACCGGTACGAAGGCGTAGTCGGCACCCAGCCAGCCGCGCACCACGTGCCCGGTGGCGATGATCTGGTCCAGCACGTTCTTGGCATTGCCGATCGGGATGGCGAAGCCGATGCCTTCGGCGTTGGCCTGGCGTCCGATCAGCAATGTATTGATGCCGACCAGCTCGCCCTTGGCGTTGACCAGCGCTCCGCCGGAATTGCCCAGGTTGATCGCCGCGTCGGTCTGGATGAAATCTTCCGCGCTGGAACTGGACAGCTGCCGGCCGACCGCGCTGACGATGCCCATCGTCACGGTCTGGTTGAGTCCCAGGGGGTTGCCGATCGCCAGCACCACGTCGCCCGCGCGCAGCGAATGGCTGTCGGCGATGTCGACCACGGGCAGGTTGCCGGCGTCGATCTTGAGCACCGCCAGGTCGGTCTCCTCGTCGGCGCCGACCAGCGTGGCCTTGGCGATGCGGCCGTCGTAGAGCAGCACCTGGATGTCGTCGGCCTGGGCGATCACATGGTTGTTGGTCAGCACATAGCCTTGGCCGCTGACGATCACGCCCGAGCCGAGCACCTGCTGCGGGCGTTTGTAGGCGGGGCCGGTGGGCAAACCGCCAAACAGGCGCTGCAACACCGGATCGTCGTACATCTGCACGGCGCGCGCGGTGACCATCCGGTTGGCATAGATGTTGACGACCGCGGGCGCGGCCTTGGCCACGGCATCGGCATAGGACACCGGGCCGGCACCCGGTGCGGGTGCCGTCGCCTGTGTGGAGGCGGCGGGTTGCGGAGCGTGGGACAGGCCGAAGCGCTGGCGCAGGCGGTCACCGCTGCCGGGCCAGAACAGTCCGACCACGAAGGCCAGCGCCAGTCCGAGGATGACGAAGCGAACGATAAAGGTGAGCGCGCCGGCGGCGTTCTTCATGGCTTCAATGGTTTGCGTATGCCGGACTTGGCGAGGCGTCGGGGCGTGTTCTCCCCTTGTGCGATTGATTGTACGGGCCAGGCCCTGACGCTACACTAACGCGATTTTTGCGGGCCCCCAAACGGGTTTCGCATCTTAATGGCATTGCATGTACCGGAGAGCCTGATGGCGAACGAAGTCGTCGATCATGGTCGCCGCCGCTTCCTGACAGCGACCACTGCGGTGGTCGGTGGCGTGGGAGTTGTCGCGGCGGCCGTGCCCTTCATCAAGTCCTGGGAGCCGAGCGCTCGCGCCAAGGCCGCCGGCGCGCCGGTCACGGCCGATATCAGCAAGATCGAGCTGGGCCAGAAGGTCGACTACGCGTGGCGCGGGCTGCCCGTGTTCGTGGTCCGCCGCACCAAGGACCAGCTCGCGCTGTTGCCGACCCTGGCACCGCGCCTGGTCGATCCCGATTCGGAGATCGAGCAGCAGCCGGATTACATCAAGGGGCCGGCCCGCGCGATCAAGCCCGAATGGCTGGTCGTGATCGGCATCTGCACCCATCTGGGCTGCGTGCCGGAGTTCTTCCCCCAGATCAAGCCCGAGCCGTTCGACCCGAACTGGAAGGGTGGCTTCTTCTGCCCGTGCCACAAGTCGCGCTATGACCTTTCCGGTCGCGTCTTCCAGGGTGTGCCGGCGCCGAAGAACCTGCAGGTGCCCGCGTACCACTTCGTGGACGACACGCACATCCAGATCGGCGTCGATCCCAAGGAGGCCGGCTGATGGCTAACGTATTCACCCGCATGGGCGATTGGGTCAACGAGCGCGCGCCCAACATGATGCCTGCGTACCGCAAGCACATGACCGAGTACTACGCGCCGAAGAACTTCAACCTCTGGTACTACTTCGGTTCGCTGGCGCTGCTGGTGCTGGTCAACCAGATCGTCACCGGCATCTTCCTCACCATGAACTACAACCCGAGCGCGGCGGGAGCCTTCGCCTCGGTCGAGTACATCATGCGCGACGTGGAGTGGGGCTGGCTGATCCGCTACATGCACTCCACCGGCGCCTCGCTGTTCTTCGTGGTGGTGTTCCTGCACATGTTCCGCGGCCTGATGTACGGTTCGTACAAGAAGCCGCGCGAGCTGGTGTGGCTGCTGGGCATGCTGATCTTCCTGGTGCTGATGGCCGAGGCCTTCATGGGCTACGTGCTGCCGTGGGGCAACATGTCGTTCTGGGGCGCCAAGGTGATCATCTCCCTGTTTGGCACGATCCCGGTCATTGGCGGCACGCTGGTGGAGTGGATCATGGGCGACTACCTGCCTGCCGATGCCACCCTCAACCGCTTCTTCGCGCTGCACGTGATCGCGCTGCCGCTGGTGCTGTTGCTGCTGGTGGTGCTGCACATTGCCGCGCTGCACGAAGTGGGTTCGAACAACCCCGATGGCGTGGAGATCAAGAAGGGTCCCAAGGGCAACCGCTGGGATGCGCTCAAGCCGGCCGACGGCATCCCGTTCCACCCGTACTACACGGTGAAGGACCTGGTCGGCGTGGGCTTCTTCCTGATGATCGCCGCGTTCATCATCTTCTTCGCGCCGACCTTCGGTGGCTGGTTCCTGGAGCACGACAACTTCATCCCGGCCAACAACCTGGCCACGCCCGCGCACATCAAGCCGGTGTGGTACTTCACCCCGTTCTACGCGATCCTGCGCATGATCCCGTCGTTCCTGGGGCAGGCGTTCTGGGGCGTGCTGGCGATGTTCGGCGCGATCGCGCTGCTGTTCGCGCTGCCGTGGATCGACGTGGGCAAGGTCAAGTCGATCCGCTATCGCGGCACCGGCTACAAGGTGGCCCTGGGCCTGTTCGTGCTGTCGTTCATCATGCTCGGCGCGGTCGGCGCGGGCGTCACCGCCGAGGTGATTCCCGAGTGGTTCGGCGACGTCGACGTGACCTTCTGGGAAAACCTGTTCGGTCGCCTGATGACGCTGGTCTACTTCGGCTACTTCGTGTTCCTGTGGCTGTACACGCGCTTCGGCTGGGAAACCACCAAGCCGGTTCCGGAACGGGTGACCACGCATGACTAAGCGGCAGCTACTGATGAAGCACATTCTCCTTTCGATGACGCTCGCCCTGGGCCTGCTCGTGGGCAGCACCCCGGTTCTGGCCTCCGAAGGCGGCGCGGAGCTGCCTTCGGCCGGCGTGAACCTGCGTGACCAGGCCTCGTTGCAGCGCGGCGCGCGCCTGTTCTTCAACTACTGCGTGGGTTGCCACTCGCTCCAGTACCAGCGTTATTCGCGCATTGCCGAGGACCTGGGCCTGACCGAGAAAGAGGTGATGGAAAACCTCAACTTCACCGGCGCCAAGTTCGGCGAGCCGGTGATCTCGCACATGCCCGAGGACATGGCCAAGCAGTGGTTCGGCAAGGCACCGCCGGATCTTTCGCTGGAAGTGCGCGCCAAGACGGCCGATTGGGTCTACGGCTACCTCAACAGCTTCTACGTGGACCCGAGCCGCCCGGTGGGCTGGAACAACACCGTGTTCCCGAACGCCTCCATGCCGTTCCCGCTGTGGGAGCTGCAGGGCATCCAGACCGCGGTCAGGAAGCCCGGCAGCGAGGACGTGGAAAAGCTGGAGCTGTCCCAGCCCGGCACCATGACGCCCGCGCAGTACCAGCAGGCGGCCCGCGACCTGACCAACTTCCTGGCCTACGTCTCCGAGCCGGCCGCGCTGCAGCGCCACGCCTACGGCATCTGGGTGATCCTGTTCCTGGCCCTGTTCACCCTGTTGGCCTACGCACTGAAGAAGGAATACTGGAAGGACGTCCACTAAACCGGATCGTTCGCCAGCCTCGGATGCGGCGACGTGCGCGTCGCCGCATCGCTTATTGAAGGGGAGAAAAGCGCATGGTGCAAAGCGCTCGTTCGCGTACCGTACTGACCCTGTACACCACCGCCGACGACATCCAGTGCCATCGCGCGCGGCTGGTGCTGGCGGCCAAGGGCGTCAGCTACGACCGTGTGCTGGTCGATCCGGCCAAGCCGCCGGAAGACCTGATCGACCTCAACCCCTACGGCACCACGCCGACCCTGGTCGACCGCGACCTCACCCTGTACGACACCGCGGTCGTCTGCGAATTTCTGGACGAGCGCTACCCGCATCCGCCGCTGATGCCGATCGACCCGCTGTCGCGCGCACGCCTGCGCCTGGCGACGGTGCGTATCGAGCGCGACTGGTTGCCCGAAGTGGACACCATCCGCGCCGGCGGGCGTCCCGCCGATGCCGCGCGCAAGCGCCTGCGCGAGCACCTGCTCGCCTCGTTGCCGCTGTTCAAGGCGGCCAAGTTCTTCCTGAATCCGGAAATGAGCCTGGTCGATTGCCTGGTCGCGCCGGTGGTCTGGCGTTTGCCATGGCTGGGGGTGGAGCTCGGCCGCGAGGGCAAGCCCATCGTCGACTACGGCGAGCGGCTGTTCCACAGCCAGGGCTATGCGCGCAGCCTGACCAACGAAGAACGGGCGATGCGGCCGTGACCGGCCTTTCCCGATGACCGAACAGATGCCGCCGATGAGTTCCAACCGCCCGTACCTGCTGCGGGCGATCTACGATTGGATCACCGACAACCAGTTGACGCCTTACGTGTTGGTCGACGCCTCCGCCGAGGGCGTGCGCGTGCCGCCGCAGGTGGTCAAGAACGGCCAGGTCGTGCTCAACCTTGCCATGCGCGCGGTGGCCAACCTGGAGCTGGGCAACGACTACATCGGCTTCCAGGCACGCTTTTCCGGCGTCAGCCAGGCGATCCGGATTCCCGTGTCGGCGGTGCTGGCGCTGTACGCCCAGGAAAACGGGCAGGGCATGATGTTTCCCTCCGAGGAGGGCGACACACCGCCGCCCGCGCCCGGTCCGGAAGGCCCTGGCCCGTCTGGCGATGGCCCCGAGAAGCCCAAGCGTTCGCCCCACCTGCGCGTGGTGAAGTAAGCCGCGTTTCCATGTCCGGCCCCAGTCCGGGGTGTGCGGGCAGTGCCGGGCGTAATCCGAGGGCTCGCGCGAGCGCGCTCAACCCGACCGTATCACTGCCCGATGCGTCGCCGTGGCCGCAAGGGGATCACATTGTCGGGTGACGGTCCCGAGGGCGTGGGCGGCGGCGCGGGCGGTTCGACGGGCGGCGGCTCCATCCTCGGCAGGCTCAGGCCCGCCAGCTGTTCGCCGTGCATCCACAAGCGGCCGTCCAGCCGGTCGTTGCCATGCATGCTCACCTCGAACGCGTAGCCAAGCTCGAGCCGCCGCCGGCCTCCGACGCGCCGCCAGCGCAGGCTGCGCAGACCCACCGTCTCGTCCAGCAGCTGCAGCCCGTGCTCCGCGCACTGCCGGCGTGCCTCGTCCACGGCCCGCTCGCGGACGCGAGTGGACTTGAGCCACAAGCCAGCCACGGCGGCGAGCGCCAGCAGGGCGATCAGGTCGGTTACTTGGCTCATGCAAGCAGTGTGTGGGTGGCGCGGGCCGGGTGCAAGCCGCGGGCATGGTAATCGGTGGGTGGCACGACGAGCAGCGAGCGCGGGTGGACAGGGCGTTCGCCGCCTTTGCAGGAGCGTCCCTGTAAGCGATGGCGCGGTGCCACCAGGCCGCGCGGTGCGGGCGGGTGGATAAGCTCCTCCCCCTGCTTGCAGGGGGAGGCTGGGAGGGGGTGCCCGTCCGGAGCGAAAGAGCACCCCTCCCCAACCCTCCCCTGCAAGCAGGGGAGGGAGCAGATCGCCCGTCGGAGCGTCCTTGAACGCGACCGCGCGGACATCCAGACCACGCGGCCGCCTTCAGGCGCGTCCCCGCAAGTGCGATCAGGTCAGGAAAGCTGCAACCGAAGCGATAGATCGATGGCTCGCACATGCTTGGTCAACGCACCGACCGAGATGAAATCCACACCAGTGCGCGCGTAATCGCCGATGGTATGGAGATCGACGTTGCCGGAAATTTCCAGCGCTACCCGGCCGGCGGCGATGCCCACCGCTTCGGCCATCATCGCCGGCGTGAAGTTGTCGAGCATGATGCGGTCCACGCCAACATCGATCGCCCGGCGCAGCTCCTCCAGCGTCTCGACCTCGATTTCCAGCAACAGCGCCGGGTGCAAGGCGCGGGCCGCGGCCACGGCGGGCTCGATGCCGCCCGCGGCGGTGATGTGGTTTTCCTTCACCAGGATCGCGTCGAACAGCCCTATCCGGTGGTTGTGGCCACCGCCGCAGCGCACCGCGTACTTCTGTGCCAGCCGCAGGCCCGGCACGGTCTTGCGCGTATCCAGCACGCGCACTCCGGTGCCGGTGACGGCGGCCACGTAGGCAGCGGTGATGGTGGCGGTGCCGGAGAGCAGCTGCAGGAAGTTGAGCGCCGATCGCTCGGCGCTGACCAGCGCGCGTGCGCGGCCACGCAGGTGGCAGATGACGCTGCCGGCGGCCACGCGTTCGCCGTCACGTACGCGCCAGTCGATCATGACGTCGGGATCGAGCTTGCGGAAACACGCGTCGAACCATGGGATGCCGGCCATCACCGCATCCTCGCGGCAGGTCAGGGCGGCCGCGGCGCGGGCTTCGGCCGGAAGCAGGTCGGCGGTGGCGTCGCCGCTGCCGAGATCTTCGGCAAAGGCGCGTTCGATATCGGCATCGATCAGCCGGGCGTCGGGCGGATCGAGGGGATTCACGTGGGACATGTGGCATCCGTTCGGGGGAAGAGTGCGGCGATGCGGCATGCCGGTATCCGACCACCGGCAACGCGCCCGCAAGCCGGCAAGGATAACTGAGCCGGACCGAAGCGG
The DNA here is from genome assembly GCF_026410505.1 of Frateuria hangzhouensis. Lineage (GTDB taxonomy): Bacteria > Pseudomonadota > Gammaproteobacteria > Xanthomonadales > Rhodanobacteraceae > Frateuria_A > Frateuria_A hangzhouensis. Next base: position 20,509 of record NZ_JAPMIU010000006.1, on the reverse strand, counting down.
CCTTGGCGACGTGCCCGCTCCTGGACCTCGACCCCTCGCGTTTCCGAGAGCGATTCGCACGGAGCGTAGCCCGCCGGACGAAGTTGAAGCGCCGCCCGCCACAGGATCGAACCCCCTCTCCCTCCGGGAGAGGGCGCCGACAAGCGGGAGAGGGTTCGGGCGAGCGAGGGCTACGGCGACACCGAACCCTCTCCCCAACCCCTCTCCCGAGGGGAGAGGGGCTTACGCCTCGCGTTTCCGAGAACCGTTCGCGCATAGCGTAGCCCGCAGGCGAAGTCGAAGCGCCCGCCTCAGCCTCAACCAAAGCGTCCAGCCCACTTCAGGGATAGAAGCAGCCTGGCCCTCGAACGCTCGATCGCCAAACCGGAATCGCCCCGGCAGCGAAAACCCCTCAAGCCCGCTCAGGCCAGATCATCAGTGCTGGCAGCGGCCGCCTGGCTGAGCCGGTCGACGATGGCGCCCATGGCGCGGTCGAACAGCGGTTCGGACGGCAGGACGCGCGCGCTGCCGGCGGCCAGCGCCGCGGCGAGTTCGTGCGGGGCGTAATCGCCCACCTTCAGCCCGCGTCGATTGACGAACAGATAGCGTCCGCTCATCGGGCTGATCCACGACAGCTTGGCGCGGGTAACCGCGTCGCCAGTGGGGCAGAACTCCAGCCAGATGCCCGGCTTGAGCTCCCCGATCTGGTCGAGTTCGCCGTTCTCCGCGATCGCGGCAGCCAGCTCCGGCTCCGGTTCGGGCTCGGCCGTTTCGGTATCCAGCAGCGGCTGGATGCTCTCCGGAATCGGCAGTGCCACGTCTTCGGTGCTGGCGTCGGGCGCCAGTTCTCCCAACTGCTGCCGGTAGTAGGCGTGCAACTGGCCAAGCAGGCGCTCGATGTCGCTTTCCTGGAAAGCCACGTTGGCCAGGCCGCGGCGCAGCGCGCGTTCGATGCCCGGCAGCATGCGCAGCAGCGCGCGGCGATCCTCGGTACCGTGCACGGGACGCGCGCTGGCGATGAATTCGTTGACGAAGCGCAGGGCGTCGGCAAAGGCGGACGAATCCTCGCCCTGGCGCAGGATGGTGAGCACCAGGTGGTTGGCCCAGGCGCGTGCCAGCACGCCATGGATCAGCGGCGGCAGGGTCTGGCTGCCGATGCGGTCGAGGATCTCCCGCGCCGCGCGGCGGCGGGCCATTTCGAGCTTCTCGCGGCCGCGCGCCGACTCGGCGACGCGCTGCTCGGCCAGTTCCGCGCGCTTGCGGCTCTGGTCCTGGAACGCCTGCAGCTCGTCGTTGAGGCGCTCGAACAGGCTCATGTCGTCATCGAACTCGTGCAGCAGGCGCTCGACGATGGACTTGATCTTGTCATGCACGCGATGGTCGCGGTCGGACTCCTCCGACCAGCCCTTGGCCAGTTCGGCCAGGCCGTCGAGCAGGCGGCGCGCCGGATGCTGGCGGTGCGCAAACAATTTGCGGTCGAGGATCGCGGCCTTGAGATACGGGATCTGCAGGCGCGCAAGCAGCACCTGCATCTCCGGGGGCAGGGTGCTGTCGGCGAGGATGAACTCGAACAGCATGCCGACGAGGTCGATGGTGTCCTCGTCGATCGCCGCCACCTGGCTGGGACGCTCGCCGCGCAGGGCGCCGAGCTGGCCGAGCAGGTGTTCCTTCAGCTGCGCGACCTCGCGGCCGAGCATCGCCGGATCGGCGGCTTGCGCACTCGGTGCGGGACCGGTCGCGAGCTGGCTTTGCAGCACGCTCAGCGCACCGAGCAATTCGTTGGCTGTCGGCACCGCGATCGCGGCCCCGTGGCCCGTCGCATTCGCGGATGCGACGCCGCCGGCCCCACCGTTGGCCAGGGTGCGGCGCGCGCTGAACAGGGCGCGCACGGTGTGCAGCAATTCGCTGGCCAGTTGGGCTTCGGGATCGGTATCGCCCGCGATGTCGCCGGTGGCGGCCGCCACCGCGGCCCCTGATGCAGCGGCGTTGGCGCCGGTTGCGACCGCCGGAGTTTCGCCGCGCACCACTTCGTGGCGCAGTTGCGGCAGCACGCCGGCGCGCACCAGTTCGGTGTTGATTTCGTGGTAGAGCTCTTCCAGAGCGGACAGCACGTAGCGATCGAACAGCTTGTAGATGATCAGCTTCACGCGCATGTCCGCGCTCAGCTCGCGCATCGCCTGGCGGAACGCCTGGGCCAGCGCGGCGGGGGCGACCGGATTGGTCGCGTCGTCGATCTTGATGCCGCCGCAGATCACCGAAAGCCGCTGGTTCACCGCGAACAGGTCGCGCGCCAGGCGCGACTCGTTCTTGGCCGTCATGCTGGTGATGGCGAGCGATTCCTCCAACTCGTTCTCCGCCACCAGCGAGAGCTCGACCGGTCCGGTCGGGGCGGCGGGCGCCGGTGCGGTGGCGGAGGTCATGCCGGTCAGTTCGCGGCTGACCTGCGCCAGGTAGCTGCGCTCGACCGCTGGCCGGCGCTTGCGCACCTCGCGCATGCCGTCGAAATAGTGCATCTGCGCGGCGTTGTTCTCGGCTTTCTCGGCCAGGTCGAACAGGGCATCGTCGACGTGTTCGAACATGTTGCCCAACAGCAGCTGCAGGCGGCGGCCAGCGATCGCGCGCACGGCGCCGAGCAGGTCGCCGACGCGCTCAGCCGGCTGCCGCTGGCTCAGGCTGACGACCTTGTTAGGCTCATTGGCTTCTTTCATCGCCACACCCCTGAAGCATCCGTTGCCGACGAACACGGCCGCCTCGGCCACGTGAATTTCGACGATAAGCGACGAAACGTGAACAGGTCATGCACCGGCGTACACATTAGTCCACGCTCTGTGCAAAAGCATGGCGCCGTTCACCTTTTCGAGAAGCGGCCTCAGGCAGAAGCCGGAAAGTCGTTCAGCTGCACCGTGCCGATGCCTTCCTCGGGCAGCATCACCGGGATGCCGTCGTCGACGCGATAGACCACTTTGCGGTCGACGGTGATCAGGCCTTCACCCAGCCGCTCGCGCACCGGGGCGCCCGCCACCGTGTCGAGCTGGCCGCGCTCGATCGCGGCGTTGATCGCCTCCAGTTCGCCGCGGGCGAGCGGGCGAACGGGCGTCTTGCTGACCGGGCAGCAAAGGATGTCGAGCAGGCGCTTGTCCATGGCGGTGGGGTGTCGTGCGGAAAGCCCGTACAATAGTGCTTTTGGGGTGGCAGAACCATGACTTCGACCGCCAGGCCCGCCCGCGTAGGCGTGGTGATGGGCTCCCGATCGGACTGGGAAACCATGGAGCACGCGACCGCCGTGCTGGAGCAGTTGGGCGTGCCGCACGAGGTGCGCGTGGTGTCCGCCCATCGCACGCCGGATCTGCTGTTCCGCTACGCCGAAGAGGCGGTGGAGCGCGGCATCGAGGTGATCATTGCCGGTGCCGGCGGCGCCGCCCACCTGCCGGGCATGCTGGCGGCCAAGACGCGGCTGCCGGTGCTCGGCGTGCCGGTGCAGTCCAAGGCGCTCAATGGCATGGATTCGCTGCTGTCCATCGCGCAGATGCCCGCCGGCATCCCGGTCGGCACGCTGGCGATCGGCCGCGCCGGCGCGGTGAACGCAGGTCTGCTCGCCGCCTCGGTGCTGGCACTGCACGACCCGGCCATCGCGCAGGCGCTGGACGATTTTCGCTCCCGCCAGACGCAGACCGTGCTCGACCAGCCGGACCCGCGCGCATGAGCGAGCGTCGCCAGCCCGTGCTGGGCATCCTCGGCGGCGGCCAACTGGCGCGCATGCTGGCACTGGCCGCGGCGCCTCTGGGCGTCAAGACGCTGGTGGTCGACGGCGCCGGCGACGCCTGCGCCGGGCAGGTCGCGCCGCTGGTGGTGGCCGACTGGAAGGACTATGACGCGCTGGCGCGCTTCGCTGCCATGGTCGACGTGGTCACTTTCGATTTCGAGAACGTGCCGGCCGAAACCGCGCACTGGCTGGCCGAACGCGTGGCCGTGTCGCCCGTGCCGGGGGCGCTGGCGGTGGCGCAGGACCGGCTGGCCGAGAAAACCCTGTTCCGCGAATGCGGGCTCGATACGCCGGCCTTCGTGGCGGTGGACACCCGCGAAGACCTGCAGCGTGCCCTCGCCGAGGTCGGCGCGCCGGCGATCCTCAAGACTCGCCGGCTGGGCTACGACGGCAAGGGCCAGTTTCGCCTGAAAACGCCGGCGGACGCCGACGCCGCCTGGGCCGCGCTGGGTGCGCAGGCGGCGGTTCACGGCTTGATCCTGGAAGCCTTCGTGCCGTTCGAACGGGAGCTGTCGGTGATTGCCGTGCGCAGCCGCGACGGCGATTTCCGCACTTGGCCGCTGACCCGCAACTGGCATACCGACGGCGTGCTCAGCCTGAGCCTCGCGCCGGCCCCCGACATCGACCGCCTGCAGCAGCGCGCCACCGACCTGGCGCGCACGCTGGCCGAACGGCTGGACTACGTAGGCGTGTTCGCGCTGGAGCTGTTCGTCAAGGACGGCCAGCTGCTGGGCAACGAGATGGCGCCGCGCGTGCACAACTCCGGCCACTGGACCATCGAGGGCGCCTACACCAGCCAGTTCGAGAACCACGTGCGCGCCGTGCTCGGCCTGCCGCTGGGCGATACCGGCGCGCGCGGGCTGTCGTGCATGTTCAACTGGATCGGCGAGTTGCCTGATCCGGCGCCGGTGTTGACCACCACCGACGCGCACTGGCACGACTACGGCAAGCAGGCACGTCCCGGCCGCAAGGTGGGGCATGCCACGGTGTGTGCGCCCGACGCCCGCGCGCTGGCCGAGCGCGTCGGCCATGTCGCCCGTTCGCTGGGGCGTGACGACCAGGCCGATCCCGCGCTGCAGGTGCTCGTGCAGGGGATCTGGAAAAACTCGTGAGCGTCCAGTGCCCCGGTAGGAGCCCACTTGTGGGCGATGCTTTTGGCGGTGCGATCAGGCGTAAGGGCATCGCCCACAAGTGGGCTCCTACACGTATCGCGCGAAAGGGGTTATTCGCTTGCAGAGAGGTGAGCCGGCCCACGTATGCGGTTGCGTGCGTGGAGTAGGGTGTCGGTACTCGGTTTTCCGGGGCGCCGCGGGTGTCCTGCGTGCGTCTGCTATCCTGCGCGGCCGAATTGCGCGACCCGCGCAGCCGCGCGAGAGTTTCCGCCAGTGTAAGTCGCCTTCGCTACAGCACGTTCCTTCCTGCGCGCGGCATCCGTCGCGGCGCTCCCCGAATTCCATGGAACGCCCTCTGCAGTCATCGCGGAGGTGTGATCTGTTGCTGTCGAAGGTTCTCTCATGAAGCTCTCCCCGGCCCTGGCCAGGAACAACATCCTGTCCGGTCTGACCGTCGCGTTCGCGCTGGTCCCCGAGGCGATCGCCTTTGCCGTGATCGCCCACGTCAATCCGCTCACCGGCCTGTATGCGGCCTTCATGATGTGCCTGATCACCGCGGTGCTGGGCGGCCGCCCGGGCATGATCTCGGGCGCCACCGGTGCCATCGCGGTGGTGATCGTGGCGCTGGTGGTTCAGCACGGCGTGCAATACCTGTTCGCGGCCGTGGTGCTGATGGGGCTGCTGCAGCTGTTGTTCGGCGCGCTGCGGCTGGGCAAGTTCATCCGCATGGTGCCGCACCCGGTGATGCTTGGCTTCGTCAATGGCCTTGCGATCGTGATCTTCCTGGCCCAGCTGCCGCACTTCCAGCAGCACGGGCAATGGGTGTCCGGACAGGCACTCTGGACCATGCTGGGGCTAGTGGCGTTGGCGATGGCGATCATCTATCTGCTGCCGCGCCTGACCCGCTCGGTGCCCTCGGCGCTGGTGGCGATCCTGGCCATCGCCCTGCTCACCAACGTTGCAGGCATCGAGACGCGCACGGTCGGCGACCTGGCTTCGATCAAGGGCGGCCTGCCCAGCTTCCATCTGCCGGACGTGCCGTGGAACCTCGCGACGCTGCGCATCGTGTTCCCCTACGCGCTGATCATGGCCACGGTCGGCCTGATCGAGTCGCTGCTCACGCTCAACCTGATCGACGAGATGACCGACACCCGCGGCAAGCCCAACCGCGAATGCCTGGCGCAGGGCACCGCCAACGTGGTCACCGGGCTGTTCGGCGGCATGGGCGGTTGCGCGATGATCGGCCAGAGCATGATCAACGTCGGCGCCGGCGCCACCCACCACCTGTCCGGCGTGGTGGCGGGACTGGGGCTGCTCAGCTTCATCCTGTTCGGCTCCAGCCTGATCGAGCGCATCCCGCTGGCCGCATTGATCGGCGTGATGTTCGTGGTGGCGGCCAAGACCTTCGAATGGGGCAGCGTGCGCGTGCTGGGCAAGGTGCCGCGCGCCGACGCGCTGGTGATCGTGGCGGTCACGGTGGTCACCATCTTCACCGACCTGGCGGTGGCGGTGGTGCTGGGCGTGGTGATCTCGGCGCTGGTGTTCGCCTGGGAGCATGCCAAGCAGATCACGGTGCGCACCCGGATAGAGGTCGACGGCAGCAAGGTCTACGAGCTGGAGGGCACGCTGTTCTTCGCTTCGGCCAAAGGCTTCCAGAACCTTTTCTCGCCAAAGGACGACCCGGCCGAAGTGGTGGTGGAGTTCGGCCGAGCCAGGGTGATGGACCACTCGGCCATCGAGGCGATCGACGCTTTGGCGGAGCGTTACCAGAAGCGCGGCAAGCGCCTGCACCTGAGGCACCTGAGTACGGACTGCGCCGAATTGCTGCTCAAGGCCGGCAGCATGGTGGAGGTCGATCCCGGGCAGGATCCGCACTATCACCTGGCCGACGACCGTCTGGGCTGACTTGCGCTGACTCCTACAAAAAACGGGGCCGACGGCCCCGTTTTTGTCACGCCATGTTGCTGGCGGCGAACTCCCAGTTCACCACGTTCCAGAAGTTCTCCAGGTACTTCGGACGGGCGTTGCGGTAGTCGATGTAGTAGGCGTGTTCCCAAACGTCGCAGGTGAACAGCGGCTTGTCGCTGCCGGTGATCGGCGTGCCGGCGTTGGAGGTGTTGACGATGCCCAGCGAGCCGTCCGGACGCTGCACCAGCCAGGTCCAGCCGGAGCCGAAGTTCGTGGCGCCCATCTTGGCGAACTCTTCCTTGAACTTCTCGACCGAGCCGAACGCCTTGTTAAGCGCGTCGGCCAGCTTGCCGGTGGGCTCGCCGCCGCCGTTGGGGCCCATCGAGTTCCAGTAGAAGGTGTGGTTCCAGGTCTGCGCGGCGTTGTTGAAAATGCCGCCGGAGGACTTGCGGACGATCTCTTCCAGCGCCATGCCCTCGAACTCGGTGCCGGCGATCAGCTTGTTGAGGTTGGTCACGTAAGCGGCGTGGTGCTTGTCGTGATGGAACTCCAGCGTCTCGGCGGAGATGCTCGGCTCCAGCGCGTTCTTTTCGTAAGGCAGGGGGGGAAGTTCGATCGCCATGAGGGACTCCTTGGGCTTGCGGCTAAAGGGAACCGGGGCAGGGCCGCCGGGCGGCAGGCCGTGCTCGGCTGATACACTTGTGGTCCTGCACGCATTGTAGAACTCCCCAGTTATGGACGTTAACGAGCGAATCAAGGCGGTGCTCGCCGAGCACCCGATGGTTCTTTTCATGAAGGGCACGCCGCAGTTCCCGATGTGCGGCTTTTCCAGCCGCGCCGCGCAGGCGCTGAAGGACGCCGGCGCCACCTTCCATGCCGTCAACGTGCTGGCCGAACCGGAGGTGCGCGCGGCGCTGCCGCACTTCGCCAATTGGCCCACCTTCCCGCAGCTGTTCATCCACGGCGAGTTGATCGGCGGTTGCGACATCGTCGAAGACCTGAAGTCCTCCGGCGAACTGGCGCGCATGGCCGCCGACGTCAACGGCGCGGTGGGCGCATGACGCTGCCGATCGCCCGCCTGCCGCAGGACGCGATGCCCGCGGCCGACAGCCTGGCCGGCCGCGTGGTGCTGGTCACCGGCGCCTATGGCGGCCTGGGCCGCGCGGTGTCGCTGGCCGCGGCGCGTGCCGGCGCCACCGTGGTGATCACCGGCAAGCGCAAGCGCCAGCTGGAGCAGCTCTACGACCTGATCGTCGCCGAGCAACTGCCCGAGCCGGTGATCCACCCGCTGGACATGGAGGCGGCCACGCCGCGCGACTACGAGACGCTCGCCGACGGGCTCGGGCGCGACCTTGGCCGGCTCGACGGCATCGTGCACTGCGCCGCCAGTTTCGGCGGGCTCACCCCGATCACCATGCACAAGCCGGACGAATGGCTGCGCACGCTGCACATCAACGTGTCCGCGCCCTTCGCCCTGACCCAGGCCTGCCTCCCGTTGTTGACCAAGGCGGCGGACGCCGCGGTGGTGTTCGTGCTGGACAACCCCGACCTGGTCAACCGCGCGCACTGGGGCGCCTATGGTGTATCCAAGGCGGCGCTGGAACGGTTCGTCGAGATCCTGCACCAGGAGACCGACACCACCGCCGTTCGCACCCATGCATTGCTGCCGGCGCCGATGCGCACGGCGCTGCGCCACCTGGCCTATTTCGGCGAGGACCCGAACACCCAGCCGCTGCCCGATGCGGCGGCCGCGGCGGCGGTGTGGCTGTTGGGGCCGCAAGGGGCGGCCGCGCGCGGCGCGATGCTGGATCTGCGTCTGGCCTGATTGCCGTTTCTGCGGGGGAAACCTACCCCACCCCAACCCTCCCCTTGAAGGGGAGGGGCCAGATAGTTGCGCCTTGAAGCCCCACCGCCATGCCCGGGCAACCCGTGCGTGGCATCCTGTCCCCCATTCACCACCCGAAGGAGCCCATCCATGGAAGCGCAGATGACCACCCTGTCGGCGGGCATCCTGCTGTTCCTGATCATGGATCCGCTGGGCAACATCCCGTTCTTCCTGAGCCTGCTCAAGCACGTGCCGCCCAAGCGCCGGCGCGTGGTAATGATCCGCGAGCTGCTTATCGCGCTGGGTGTGTTGCTGGGCTTCCTGATCGGCGGCCAGCACATCCTCAAGGTGCTGCAGCTCAAGCAGGAGTCGATCAGCATCGCCGGCGGCATCGTGCTGTTCCTGATCGGTATCCGCATGGTGTTTCCGCCGCCTGAGGGCGGCATCTTCGGCAAGCCGGGCGAGGGCGAGCCGTTCATCGTGCCGATGGCGATTCCCGGCGTGGCCGGTCCCTCGGCGATGGCCGCGCTGCTGCTGCTGACCAACACCTCGCCCGGACGCACCGCCGACTGGGCCATCGCGCTGCTGCTGGCGTGGCTGGCGACGTCGGTGATCCTGCTGTCTTCCACCTACCTGTTCCGCTGGTTGGGCGAGAGCGTGCTGACCGCGCTGGAGCGCGTGATGGGCATGCTGCTGATCGCGCTGTCCGTGCAGATGTTCATGGGTGGCGTGGCGGCATTCCTGCATATGCAGATCTGAGGGAACGCACCTCGTAGGGTGGGCTTCAGCCCACCATCCTCGATGGCGGCACAGAAGCGGTGGGCTGAAGCCCACCCTACGACGCTCCGCTGCAAACCGTGCGCGTGCGCATGTTTGTGCGTCGGCGGCGTTCTGGTGCCGTCGTGCTGCTGTCATACTCGCCTCCCAGCATGGGCGAAGCACATCAGGAGACGGTCATGCTCAGCGTTGAACGGTCGCTACTCGAACGCCTGCCATGGCTGGCGCAGCACCCGCGGATCCGCCGCCCGGTGGCGGGCCTGCTCGGCCGCCTGGCCGACGAGGCGGGCTTCAACCGCGTGCTCGACGCGGTGGGCAAGGTCGAGGGCTTCGATTTCGTCGAGCGCGCACTCGATGTGCTCGGCGCGAGCTACCACGCCAGCCCGCGCGAGCGCGAGAACATCCCGGTCGACGGCCCGCTGCTGGTGGTGGCCAACCATCCGCTGGGCATGGTCGACGCGCTGACCCTGCTGCACCTGGTCGGTTCGGTGCGGCCGGACGTGCGCATCCTGGGCAACGACTGGCTGGCCTCGATCGAACCGCTGCGGCGCCTGCTGTTGCCGGTGGACGTGTTCGGCAAGGGCGCCGCCTCGAAGATGCGCGACATCTATCGCGCGCTGGAGCAGGGCGAGGCGTTGATCGTGTTCCCCGCCGGCGAAGTGTCCCGCATGGGTCCCGGTGGCGTGCGCGACGGCGCCTGGTCCGATGGTTTTGCGCGCCTGGCCAAGCGCAGCGGCGCGCCGGTGCTGCCGGTCCACGTGGCCGCGCGCAACTCGGCCATGTTCTACGGCCTGTCCATGCTGGCCAAGCCGCTCAGCACCGCCATGCTGCCGCGCGAGGCCGTGGCGCCGATCCATCGGCGGATCGGCTTCAGCGTGGGTGCGCTGGTCAGCGCGGAAGAATTGCTCGAGCGCAGCGGCGGCTCGCCCGAGCAGGCGGCCAAGCTGATGCGCCGGCACGTGTACCGCGTCGGCCGCCGGCGCGGATTGATCTTCGGTGGCCAAGTGCCGCTGGCCCATCCGGAACCGGCCGAGCGGGTGGCCGCCGAGTTGCTTGCGCAGGGCGAGAAGCTGGCCGAGCTCAGCGACGGCAAGCAGGCGTGGCTGTTCAAGGGCGCCGCCGACAGCACCGTCTTGCGCGAGATCGGCCGCCTGCGCGAACTGACCTTCCGCAAGGTGGGCGAGGGCACCAACGCGCGCCGCGACCTGGACGCCTTCGACCCGCACTACGAGCACCTGGTGCTGTGGGATCCGGCCGCCTTGCGCATCGTCGGCTCCTACCGTTTCGGCCACGGCGGGCGGCTGATCGCCGAGCGCGGCCCGTCCGGGCTCTACACCTCCAGCCTCTTCAACTACTCCCCGGCGCTGGAATCGCGCCTGGCGCAGGGGCTGGAACTGGGCCGCAGCTTCATCGCGCCGGCCTACTGGCGCTCGCGCGCGCTGGACCAGCTGTGGCAGGGCATCGGCCTGTACCTGCAGCGGCATCCGGAGCTGCGCTACCTGTTCGGCCCGGTGAGCATGTCGGTCAGCCTCCCGCGCGAGGCGCGCGAGTGGATCGCCGCGGCCCATCAGCACTACTTCGGCGCGCCGGGGCTGGCCTCGGCGAGGCAGCCATTCGTGGTCTCGCCCGATGTCATCGGGATGGTCCGCCGCGCGCTGGAGGGGCTCGACGCCCACGCTGGCCTGGGCCAGCTCAAGCATCACCTGGACGCGCTGGGCGTGAGCCTGCCGGTGCTCTACCGCCAGTACGTCGACCTGGTCGACCCCGAGGGCGTGCAGTTCCTGGATTTCGGGGAGGATCCGGGTTTCTCCGGCTGCGTCGACGGCCTGGTGATGCTGGACCTGGCGACCCTCAAGCCGGCCAAGCGCGCGCGCTACCTGGGCAGGAACAGTGCGTGAATCGCCCCCTGCAAAGGGGTGATTCGGACGCCGTCTTGTCATAAACTATCGTTAAGTTTGCTTAACAACTGGTCGGTAGATGGGGTGGCCCCATCGCTGCTGGACGATAGCTGCGCCAAGAAGTTAGGGGAAAGAACACACGCGAGAACGCCAGCCTGGCTCATGCCCGGCAACGGTGTGTTTTTGTCCCGACATCGAATTTTTCCGTTGCAAACCAATACAGGTCGATATAACGATGAATAGTCCTATTCGTGCCAAGGCCCTGCCGTTTGCCATCGCCACGTTGCTGGCGGTCGGCGCGGCTCCTGCCATCGCGCAGAACGTGACCTCCTCCGCCGTGACCGGCCAGGTGGTCGACGCCTCCGGCCAGCCGGTGGCCGACGCCACCGTGCAGATCGTGCATGAGCCTTCGGGCACCACCAAGGTGGTAACCACCGACGCCGCCGGCCGCTACACCGCGCAGGGCCTGCGCGTGGGCGGTCCGTTCGACATCACCGCGACCAAGTCCGGCATGGCGCAGGGCGAGCAGGACGATGTCTACCTGCAGCTGGGCCAGACCTCCGCCGTCAACCTGACGATGGCCGCGGTCGAGGCGCAGAACCTGAGCGGCGTGACCGTCACCGCCTCGGCGCTGATGACCACCTTCTCGCCCGACAACAAGGGCACCGGCACCAACGTCTCGCACCGTGAGCTGGTCGCCACGCCGTCGCCGAGCCGTTCGATCACCGACATCGCGCGCCTCGATCCGCGCGTCTCCATCACCGATCCGGGCGACAGCTCGATCTCGATGATGGGCATGAACAGCCGCTACAACTCGATCAGCGTCGACGGCGTCGGCCAGGGCGACCCCTTCGGCCTGAACTCCAACGGCCTGCCGTACGTCGGCTCGCCGATCTCGGTCGACACGATCGAGGAGTACAACATCTCCACCGCCAACTACGACGTCACCTCCGACGCCGTGGGCGCGAGCATCGACGCGGTCACCAAGTCCGGCACCAACGACTTCCACGGTTCGGTCTACTACGCCTACCGCAACGCCGACAAGCTGGTCGGCGAGCTGGATGACGAGCCGTACAACGGTTACAAGCGCGACTGGACCGCGGGCGCCACGCTGGGCGGCCCGATCGTCAAGGACAAGCTGTTCTTCTTCGTCAACTACGAGCAGGAGAAGACCATCGGCCTGGGCGCCGACTCGGCCAACGGCCTGGATACGAGCCTGGGCAACGGCCCATCCACCGACAACAAGGTCTCCCCCGGCGACCTGCAGCGCATCATCAATGCCGCCAACGCGCTGGGCCTGACCCCGGGCACCTTCAGCGGCGGCAACGTCGACCTGGAAGACAAGCGCTACCTGGCCAAGATCGACTGGAACATCTCCAACAACCATCGCGCCAGCCTGACCTACCAGAGCACCAAGGAAACCCAGCCCATCGTGCAGGGCAACAGCTCCAGCGCGATCGGCCTGACCAGCTACTGGTACACCAAGAACAGCGACACCAAGAACACGGTGCTGCATTTCTTCGACGACTGGACCGAGAACTTCTCCACCGAGGCCAAGATCGGCTACCAGCGCTTCCAGCAGGAGCGTTCGGTCAACACCCAGCAGCCGCAGGTCTACGTCGACGTGACCCGCTTCGACAACGACGACGGCACGCAGAGCGGTGGCCGTCCTTACGTCGACCTGGGCGAGGACCAGTACAGCCACTACAACGTGCTGGACGTCAAGACCTGGCGCGGCTTCCTGGCCGGCACCTACTACCTGGCCGACCACACCCTCAAGGGCGGCGTCGACTTCCAGCAGAACGAGATCTACAACCTGTTCGGCCGCACCCAGTTCGGCGCGTACACGTTCTACGGCATCGACAACTTCGAGCAGGGCATCTACGGCGAGTACAACCTGTACCAGCCGGCGCCGGGCTACACCCTGGACGACGTGGCCGCCCAGTGGACCATGCGCCAGTACGCCTTCTTCCTGCAGGACACCTGGCAGGCCAGCGACAACCTGTCGCTGCAGTACGGCGTGCGCGTGAACCTGGCCAAAACCAATGACAAGCCGGTGTACAACCCGGCCTTCGAAGAGGCCTTCGGCTACCGCAACGACGCCACCATCGACGGCATGCGCGTCGTCGAGCCGCGCTTGTCGTTCAACTACAGCTTCGACACCGAGCGCATGACCCAGCTGCGTGGCGGCGTGGGCCTGTTCCAGTCGAACCCGCCGACGGTGTGGGCGACCAACCCGTACCAGAACAACGGCATGACCACGGCCACCTACCAGGTTTTCAACGACGAAGGGCTGGTGCCGGGCGCGGGCAACACCCTGCCGGTGTTCAGCGCCGACCCGTTCAACCAGAACCTGCCGCCGCCGGCCGGTGCGCAGATGAACGTCGACACCATCGACCCGAACTTCAAGCTGCCGTCGGTGTGGAAGTTCAGCCTGGCGCTGGACCGCGAGCTGCCGTGGTGGGGCATCGTCGGTTCGGCCGAGTACCAGCACATCGACGTGCGCAACGGCATCCTGTACCAGAACATCAACATCGGCACGCCGACCGGCCTGCTGCCGGATGGCCGCAACCAGTACTGGGCCACGCCGGGCGAGGAGTCCAACTCGCGTGACGCGCGCGCCAACGCGAACGACGACTTCTCGGGCAGCTCGACCTACCTGACCAACACGCACAAGGGCCATGCGGACAGCCTGACCCTGTCGCTGAAGAAGCCGTTCTCGGAATCGTGGTTCGGCAGCGTGGGCGTGACCCTGGGGCACTCGACCGAGGTCAACCCGGGCACCTCCAGCCAGGCCAGCTCGAATTTCAAGAACAATGTGTGGGTCAATCCGAACGAGGACGTCGCCTCGACTTCCAACTACAACGTCGGTCGCCGGGTCACGGCTGCCCTGACCTGGCAGCATCGTTTCTTCGGCAACTACGCCACCAGCGTCAGCGCGTTCTACGACGGCCATAATGGCCAGCCCTACAGCTGGACCTTCGGCAACGACGCCAATGGCGACTCCTACGCCAGCGACCTGGTGTACATCCCAGCGGTGAACGACACGAACGTCACCTTCGCCGAGGGCACCGATCCGGCGGTGATCCAGCAGTTCTACGATTTCATCCAGAACGACAGCTACCTGAGCGATCACCAGGGCGAGATCGCCAAGCGCAACGGTACGCGCTCGGCGTGGGTTAACCAGGTCGACCTGAGCTTCCGTCAGGAAATCCCGGGCATCTTCGAGGGCAACAAGGGCGAGATCCGCCTGGACATCTACAACTTCCTGAACATGCTCAACAACGACTGGGGCCAGGTCAGCTACATCGGCTTCCCGTACACCCGGGATCTGGCCGACTACGCGGGCGTGGACGCCCAAGGTCGCTACATCTACGACCTGCCGACCGACGAGGACGGCAACTACCAGCCGGAACAGAAGATCATCTACGACGCCGGCCGCAACACCAAGACCAGCGTGGTTTCCCGCTGGTCGGCGATGCTGACGGTGCGTTACAGCTTCTGATCCTGCCGTTTGCACCACCAAGAGCCGGCGCCCGCAAGGGCGCCGGCTTTTTTATGCGTCGGGATTTCCCGGACCTCGAACGACCACATGTTCGAAATCCCCTGCAGGAGCGCCCTTGGGCGCGACCGCCGTCCCGGTCGCGTCCAAGGACGCTCCTACAGGGAACAGGCGGCCGATCAGCCGCCTGTTCCGGCTTGACCGTGCCGCGCGCCCGCGGGAAGCTAGGCGGTCCGCCACGGCGCCGGCATCAGGCCGGACACCGTCAGCGGCAGGAGATTCACCCATGAACGACACCCACGCCGGCCATGCCGGCAAGCCCGTCACCGTCAGTGCGCGCATCTCGCCGGCGGGCGGACTGGACATCCTCTCGCGCAACGAAGTCGCCCGCCTGCGCGACGCCAGCGGCTCGGGGCTGCACGCCCTGTTGCGCCGCTGCGCCCTGGCCGTGCTCACTTCCGGCAACATCAGCGACGACCCGCGCTCGATGTTCGAGCAATACCCCGATTTCGACATCCAGGTGCTGCAGCAGGATCGCGGCATCAAGATCGAGCTTTCCCACGCCCCGGCGCAGGCTTTCGTCGACGGCCAGATCATCCGCGGCATCAACGAGTTGCTGGTCGCGGTGGTGCGCGACATCGTCTACGTGTCCACGCAGCTGGAGCAGGGCGGTTTCGACCTGGACGATACCGTCGGCATCACCCACGCGGTGTTCGAGATCCTGCGCAACGCGCGCATCCTCAAGCCGCACATCGACCCCAACCTGATCGTTTGCTGGGGCGGCCACTCGATCTCGCGCGAGGAATACGAATACACCAAGGCCGTCGGCTACCAGTTCGGCCTGCGCGGCATGGACATCTGCACCGGCTGCGGCCCGGGCGCCATGAAGGGGCCGATGAAGGGCGCCACCATCGCCCACGCCAAGCAGCGCCGGCGCAACAACCGCTACATCGGCATCACCGAGCCGGGCATCATCGCCGCCGAATCGCCCAACCCGATCGTCAACCAGCTGGTGATCATGCCGGACATCGAGAAGCGCCTGGAGGCCTTCGTCCGCATGGCGCACGGCATCGTGGTGTTCCCCGGCGGCGTCGGCACGGCGGAGGAGATCCTCTACCTGCTCGGCATCCTGCTGCACCCGTCCAACGCCAGCATCCCGTTCCCGCTGATCTTCACCGGGCCGAAGCAGTCGGCCGCCTATTTCGAGCAGATCGACCGATTCCTGCGGTTGGCCCTGGGCGACGAAGTGGCGCGGCACTATCAGATCATCGTCGACGATCCGGCCGCCGTGGCGCGCGCGATGGTCAAGGGCATCGACAAGGTGCGCAACCACCGCCTGGATACCAAGGACGCGTTCTTCTTCAACTGGGCGCTGGATATTCCGTTCGCTTTCCAGTTGCCGTTCCGCCCGACCCACGAGGCCATGCGCGCCTTGGCCCTGCACCGCGGCCGGCCGCAGCACGAACTGGCCGCCGACCTGCGCCGCGCGTTCTCCGGCATCGTCGCCGGCAACGTCAAGGAAGAGGGCGTGCGGGCGATCGAGGAGAACGGCCCGTTCGACATCGACGGCGAAGCCGACATCATGCGGGCGCTGGACGCCCTGCTGCAGGCCTTCGTCAGCCAGCACCGCATGAAACTCCCCGGCGGCTCCGCGTACGTGCCGTGCTACCGCGTGCGCGCGGAAGGCAAAGAGGCCGCTTCGCTCGCTTGACAGGCCGCGCGTCGCTATTCAAACTACGCAGCTCGCCCCGCCCGAATAGCTCAGCTGGTTAGAGCACTTGACTGTTAATCAGGGGGTCGTTGGTTCGAGTCCAACTTCGGGCGCCATATGCGAAAAGGCCTTGCAGCGATGCAAGGCCTTTTCTTTTTTGCCTGCCGGATCGTTCGTCCCCATGCCTGCATGGTGCGTGCAGACAAACTCCCTCTTCCCGGCCCCGCCGGGGCAGAGGGGGAGGCCTTCTGTCACCGCGCCAAACGAGCGCCGAGGAAGCTCAATCGCCACTCCGCGCAGCCGGCAACTGGCTCGCTAACATCGCAAACAGCTTGTCCGAGGGCGCACCCACGGCAACCAGCAGATCACCCTCGGGACTACGCACGAGACATGCCGAGACGCCCGCGCTTTCCAGGTGCCGCTGCGCCGCGGCAAGCAGCGGGCCGGCGTCAGGCGGCGGCTTGGGCGGTGAGGGAGGACGGTGGCCGTTGTCCCCGAAGGCCATGAGGCACCTCGAACATGGGAATGTTCGGGCCGTTGTGTCACCCACCCCGTGAACAGCCGGTATAGCGACGTAGGGTGGGCTTCAGCCCACCAGTCCTGACGCCGCGTAGCCCGCTCGTAAGGCGGGCTTCAGCCTCGCTGGATCTGGTGCGTTGGGCCATGGTGGGCTGAAGCCCACCCTACGAACAGGCTTCGGCCTTCTCGCCCCTCGGCCGGCTCCCGCGCACCCGGCCCGAGTTCGATACCACCACGCCGAGCGGTTCCTGCCTGCCCCCGGGCGTGCAGAAAACCAGGGTGAGATTGCTGCCGCTGGCGCTGCCGTCGGGCAGGAATGCCACGTGTTGCCGCGAGACGCTGCTCTGGATCAGCAATCGCGTGTGCCCGTCGCCCACGCGCAGCGGCGCGTCGTCCGGCTGGTTGTCGCGATCCCGGTCGACGCCGACCAGCCAGCCACTGTCCCAGCGGCTCTCGTCGCTGCAATGCACCCGGTCGCGCGTGGGGCAGAACAGCACCCGCGCCCGCAACAGCACCGCCTCGCCACGCGCAAAGCCGAGCCCCTCGAGAAAATCCATCTGCGCGGACTGCACCCGCCCACGTCGCACCAACCCGGCCAGCGACGGGCTGGCGATACCGGCCAGAATCGCCAGGATCGCCACCACCATCACCTGTTCCACCAGCGTGATGCCGCGCGCACTGTCGCGCCTGCTTCCCAGCGTCCCTGCCATGCCGTCGCTCCCTGCGAGGAGCCGGCATCATCGGACGCGGGGCCGGCCGCCGGAAGCAGCCTGAACGCCTTCGGCCGGTCAGTCTGTGCTGACAGAGCCTGTCAGCAGGGCGCCTTTAAGATCGGCCCATCCGCCCGCATATCCGTCAGCCATGACCGACCGTTTCCAGCTCGTCTCCCCGTACAAACCCTCCGGCGACCAGCCGCAGGCCATCGCCAAGCTCAGCGAAGGCTTCGAGGCCGGCCTGGCCGCGCAGACGCTGCTGGGCGTCACCGGCTCGGGCAAGACCTACACGATCGCCAACGTGATCGAAAAGGTGCAGCGCCCCACCATCGTGCTGGCGCCGAACAAGACGCTGGCCGCGCAGCTCTACGGCGAGTTCAAGGAGTTCTTCCCCAACAACGCGGTGGAGTACTTCGTCAGCTACTACGACTACTACCAGCCCGAAGCCTACGTAGTCGCCTCGGACACCTTCATCGAGAAGGATTCCTCGATCAACGACCACATCGAGCAGATGCGCCTGGCCGCCACCAAGGCGCTGCTCTCGCGGCGCGACGCGATCATCGTGGCCACCGTCTCGGCCATCTACGGCCTGGGCGATCCGGAGGACTACCTCTCGCTGCGCCTGATCCTCTCCACCGGCGAGCGCATCGACCAGCGCAAGCTGATCCACCAGCTCACCGAGCTGCAGTACACCCGCAACGAGATGGAGCTGCGCCGCGGCACCTACCGCGTGCGCGGCGAGATCGTCGATGTGTTCCCGGCCGAATCGGAAACCGAGGCACTACGCATCGAGCTGTTCGATGGCGAGGTGGAAAAGCTCTCGCTGTTCGACCCGCTTACCGGCGAGACCGTCCGCAAGGTCCAGCGCTATACCGTTTACCCGCGCACCCACTACGCCAGCACGCGCGAGAGCGTGCTCAACGCCCTCGAGACCATCAAGGTCGAGCTCAAGGAGCGCCTCGAACAGCTCTACAGGGACAACAAGCTGGTCGAGGCGCAGCGGCTGGACCAGCGTACCCGCTTCGACATCGAGATGATGGCCGAGGTCGGCTTCTGCCAGGGCATCGAGAACTACTCGCGCCACATGACGCGGCGCGGCCCAGGCGAGCCGCCGCCGACCCTGTTCGATTATCTGCCGCCCGACGCGCTGCTGGTGGTCGACGAATCGCACGTCACCGTCCCGCAGCTCGGCGCCATGTACAAGGGCGACCGCTCGCGCAAGGAGACCCTGGTCGAATTCGGCTTCCGCCTGCCCTCGGCGATGGACAACCGCCCGCTGCGCTTCGAGGAATGGGAACAGCGCGCGCCGCGCACCATTTACGTCTCCGCCACCCCGCGCCACTACGAGCTGGAGAAGTCCGGCGACGCCGTCACCGAACTGGTGGTGCGCCCCACCGGGCTGGTGGATCCGGAAGTGGAAGTGCGCCCGGTGCGCACCCAGGTCGACGACCTGCTCGGCGAAGTGCACAAGCGCATCGCCATGGGCGACCGCGTGCTGGTCACCACGCTGACCAAGCGCATGGCCGAGAACCTCACCGAATACCTCTCCGAACACGACATCAAAGTGCGCTACCTGCACTCGGACATCGAGACCATCGAACGCAGCGAGATCATCCGCGACCTGCGCCTGGGCGAGTTCGACGTGCTGGTCGGCATCAACCTGCTGCGCGAAGGCCTGGACATGCCCGAGGTCTCGCTGGTGGCGATCCTGGACGCCGACAAGGAAGGCTTCCTGCGCTCCACCGGCTCGCTGATCCAGACCATCGGCCGTGCCGCCCGCAACGTGCGCGGCAAGGCCATTCTCTACGCCGACGAAGTCACCCGCTCGATGCAGGCCGCGATGGATGAAACCGCCCGCCGCCGCGAAAAGCAGATCGCCTACAACGAAGCCAACGGCATCACCCCGCAAACCGTCGTGCGCCGCATCGCCGACATCATGGAAGGCGCCCGCGCCGAGCCCGCTGGGCGCGGCAAAGGCAAGGCCGCCAAGGGCGCGCGGGGCAGGGCGGTCGCCGAAGGCGCCGGCGAGTACGCCGGCCTGACACCCGTGCAGGCCGCCGCCGCAATGAAGAAGCTCGAAGCGCAGATGTACAAACACGCGCAGAACCTGGAGTTCGAGGACGCCGCGAAGCTGCGCGACCAGATCCACAAACTGCGCGAGCAGACCCTCCAAAGCTGAGCCCGGCGCCGCTCCGAGCTCCCTCTCCTTCCGGGGAGAGGGCTGGGGCGAGGGGCCGCCCTGGCCTCGGTCCCACCCACCCAAAAAGCTTGGCATCCCCGCCCGCCCTTGCTAAACTTCGCGGCTCTTGGGCGGTTAGCTCAGCGGTAGAGCACTACCTTGACATGGTAGGGGTCACAAGTTCGATCCTTGTACCGCCCACCAAGAACTAACCTGTTGATCTAGCAGGTGGAAAAGGGGAATCCGAGAGGGTTCCCTTTTTCATTTCTCCCTAGAGAACATTCACAAAATAAGCCCCTCGTTCACAGGGGTCAATGTGCACGGTGTCTTTGGCAAGCAAAGACGTATGCCTGTGCACAGGGCTATGTGTGCACATCCATAGCTAAGCTCCTGTCTCCCTTAGAGTTAGCCCTACCTAGTGAAGGTAGGGACACACTGAGCGTGTGTCCTGTCGCTTCGCTCCAGCGTCTACCGCTGAGCTAACCGCATACCCTTGCGACGTCCCCCCGCTTTCAGTAGCGGTCGGGTTTAGAGTCCGGGGTTGATCGTATCTGTCTTTGCCAGGCGCTGTGCATAGGCCGCAGGCGTCATGCCTCCCAAAGCCTCCTTGGGTCTCTCCTCGT
>NZ_JAPMIU010000005.1 GCF_026410505.1 Frateuria hangzhouensis | reverse complement strand
CTTTCTGGAGAAGCGTCTCGGCAGGAAGTTCTGAAAGGGCGAGCACGATGGACGGAAGCTCGGGGTATACGAACTGATGAGCAGCAACGCCGCGGAAAATGAGTCGGAAACCGTCTTTGGCCGAGCCGGTACCCGGCGCAAAGGTGAGGACTAGCTCTGCGTTGCGCGAGTCAGCCGAGCAAGCAACGATTTCGCTGTCGTGAACGCCCGGAAACATCGTGTGGCCCCTAACTCTAAGTAGATCCCATTTTGGAATGTAATCCGGCGGCCTATCCCCAGCCGTCCGAGCCGTTGGCCTCAGGCAACCATAACCCAATCAACGGTCTAGGCGCAGGCTCGCGGCCTAACTCTGCGGCCTAACCCCGTCGCCTAATCCTGACCCTTTTTCCTGGCGTCTTGGCGGCAGCGGTTGATCTGGTCGCGCAGGGTTTCGGTCGCCTGGCGGGCCGCGGTGGCGAAGTTTTCGCCGTTGCCGGCGTAGAGGATGGCGCGGGAGGAGCTGATCATCAGGCCGGTGCCGTCGGCCGTGCGGCCGTGACGCAGGACGGCTTCGACGTCGCCACCCTGGGCGCCGATGCCGGGGACGAGCAGGGGCATGTCGCCGACGAGGGCGCGGACTTCGGCCAGTTGTTCGGGCCAGGTGGCGCCGGTGACGAGGGCGCAGTTGCCGTTGGTGTTCCAGTCGCGGGCGATGGTGCGGGCGAGGTGCTGGTAGAGCGGGAGGCGCTGGCCGTCGGCGCTTTCGATGGGAAGGTCCTGCAGGTCGGCGGCGCCGGGGTTGGAGGTGTGGCAGAGCAGGATCACGCCCTTGTCGGCACGGTCCAGGAAGGGCTGGATGGAGTCGCGGCCCAGGTAGGGATTCAGGGTGACGGCGTCGGCCTGGTAGCGCTCGAAGGCTTCCGTGGCGTAGTGCCGGGCGGTGGAGCCGATGTCGCCGCGTTTGGCGTCGAGGATCACCGGGATGCCCGGGTGCGCTTCGTGGATGTGGGCGATCAGGCGCTCGAGGGTGTCTTCGGCGCGCAGGGCGGCGAAGTGGGCGATCTGGGGTTTGTAGGCGCAGACGAGTGTTGCGGTGGCGTCGACGATGGCGCGGCAGAAGGTGTAGACCGCGTCGGGTTGGTCGCGCAGATGGTCGGGGAATTTGGCCGGTTCTGGGTCGAGGCCGACGCAGACGAGGGAGTGGTTGCGTTGCCATGCCTGGTGCAGGGACTGCATGAAGTGCATGGGGCTTCCTCGTGGTGTGGATGTATTCGACGCTCGATGTTCGTTCGAGGCTAGGGCGGCCCCTCACCCCGGCCCTCTCCCCGGAGGGGAGAGGGAGCAAGACAAGGGCGGCACCTCACTCCGGCCTCTCTCCTGGAGGGAAGAGGGGAGCAAATCAATGGCCTCCCCCTCTCTCCAACCTCTCCCCCGACGCTGCCGGGGAAGAGGGAGTTGAAGCCGGCGATCAGGCCAGCTTTTTGTACTTCACGCGCTTGGGACCGGCGTCGTCGCCCAGGCGGCGCTTCTTGTCGGCTTCGTACTCGTTGTAGTTGCCGGGGAAAAACTCCACGTGAGAGTCGCCCTCGAAGGCGATGATGTGGGTGGCGATGCGGTCCAGGAACCAGCGGTCATGCGAAATGACGACGGCGCTGCCGGGGAATTCGAGCAGGGCGTCTTCCAGCGCACGCAGGGTTTCCACGTCCAGGTCGTTGGACGGTTCGTCGAGCAGTAGCACGTTGCCGCCCTGCAGCAGGGTCTTGGCCATGTGCAGGCGGCCGCGCTCGCCGCCGGACAGGTTGCCGACGATCTTCTGCTGGTCGGTGCCCTTGAAGTTGAAGCGGCCGATGTAGGCGCGCGACTGAATCTCGAAGTTGCCGATGGTGAGGATGTCCGAGCCGCCGGAGACTTCCTGCCAGACGTTGTTGCCCGAGTCGAGCGCGTCGCGCGACTGGTCGACGTAGGCGAGCTTGACGGTATGGCCCAGCTTGACCTCGCCGGAGTCCGGCTGCTCCTTGCCCATGATCATCTTCATCAGCGTGGACTTGCCCGCGCCGTTGGGGCCCATCACGCCCACGATCGCTCCGGCCGGGATCTTGAACGACAGGTCGTCGATCAGCAGCCGGTCGCCGAAGGCCTTGGAGACGTTCTTGAACTCGATTACTTCGTTGCCCAGGCGCTCGCCCGGCGGAATGAAGATCTCGTTGGTTTCGTTGCGGCGCTGGTACTCGACCGAGTTCAACTCCTCGAACCGGTTCAGGCGCGCCTTGCCCTTGGACTGGCGGCCCTTGGCGGCCGAGCGGATCCACTCCAGCTCCTTTTCGATCGCCTTCTGGCGCGACTTCTCCTGCTGCGCTTCCTGCTTCAGGCGCTGGTCCTTCTGCTCCAGCCACTCGGTGTAGTTGCCCTTCCACGGGATGCCGCGACCACGGTCGAGCTCGAGGATCCACTCGGCGGCGTTGTCCAGGAAGTAGCGGTCATGGGTGACCGCCACCACGGTGCCGGGGTAGTCCTGCAGGAAGTGCTCCAGCCACTCGACCGACTCGGCGTCCAGGTGGTTGGTGGGCTCGTCCAGCAGCAGCATGTCGGGCTTGGACAGCAGCAGGCGGCACAGCGCCACACGGCGCTTCTCGCCGCCGGAGAGCGGACCGACCGGCACGTCCCACGGCGGCAGGCGCAGCGCGTCGGCGGCCACTTCCAGCTGGCGCTCCAGCGCGTGGGCGTCGTTGGCGGCCAGCAGGTTTTCCAGCTGCTCCTGTTCCTTGGCGAGCTTGTCGAAATCGGCGCCTTCCTCGGCGTAGGCGGCGTAGACCTCCTCCAGCCGCTTCTGCGCGTCGAGGATCTCCGAAACGCCTTCCTCGACCACTTCGCGCACGGTCTTTTCCGGATCCAGCTGCGGCTCCTGCGCCAGATAGCCGACCTTGATGCCCGGCTGCGGACGGGCCTCGCCCTGGAAGTCGGTGTCCACGCCGGCCATGATCCTGAGCACCGTGGATTTGCCCGCGCCGTTCAGGCCCAGCAGGCCGATCTTGGCGCCGGGGAAGAAGCTCAGCGAGATGTCCTTGATGATCTGGCGCTTCGGGGGAACGATCTTGCTCACCCCGTTCATGGTGTAGATGTACTGCATGCTTGGACTCCCTTGAGGGCATCCGCGGGCCGCGCGGGCGGTCCGAGGGGAAAAGGCGGGGAAATGACCGCCAATTATCGCCGATCGGGCCGTTCCCCGCCATGCCGCGCACCGCTGGGGCGACCACGCTCCTTCAGGTTTTGCGAGGGAGGTGGCCATGGATGCGATCGGTAACCCGGACGGCGCCTGGCGCGGGCTGGACCGCAGGGTGGGGCGGCTGGCCCGGCGGCGCGGGCGCGGCGCGGTGTTCGCTTACGAATTCCTGTGTTTTGGGCTGAAGCAGGCCTCGGCGTGCCTGTTCGGCGGGCTGATGGTGGCGCTGCTGCTGGCCACGTGGCGCTGGTATCCGGCCGACCTGCCGCTGGCGCGCTACGACTTTCTCGTCCTGGCGGCGCTCGGCATCCAGCTCGGCTTGCTGGCATGCCGGCTGGAAAGCCTGTTGCGGCTGGGCGGGGTGCCGCTGTTCACCGGGTTCATGTATGCCGCGGTGGGCAGCTACATCGCGCGGGCCTGGCGGCTGTTCGAGTTCCGCTTCAGCGGGCATCCGCGGTTCGCGCCCGCTTCGGTGCTGGCGCTGGCGCTGGCGATCTACCTTAACTTCTTCAGTCACCATTTTCTGCCGGATGCGCGGCTGCTGCTGTTCGCCGCGCTGGCCTGGCTGTTCGGGCCGGCGTGGGTGCATTTCCGCATCCGCCGCGTACACCGGCGCATGCCGCTGCTGTCCGGTTTCGTGCTGGTGGCGCTGTTCATCTGGCTGGCCGAGAACGTGGGCACCTTCAGCCGCGCCTGGCTCTACCCGGCGCAGCGCGACGGTTGGTCGATGGTCCCGCTGGGCAAGCTCGGCTCGTGGTTGCTGCTGATGGTGATCAGCTACGTGATGGTCTGGGCGCTGCACCGCCGCGGCCCGGATGGTGGCCGCAAGCCCCCGGCGGGGCTACACTTTCCGGCTAGCACCCCACTCCCACCCGCCGAGGCGACGCATGTTCCCGACCGATTGCACGATCGAAGGTTTCGACCCTGAGCTGGCCAAGGCCATCGCCGACGAAGCCCGCCGCCAGGAAGACCACGTCGAGCTGATCGCCTCGGAGAACTACGCCAGCCCGCGCGTGATGGAGGCGCAGGGCTCGGTGCTGACCAACAAGTACGCCGAAGGCTATCCGGGCAAGCGCTACTACGGTGGCTGCGAGTACGTGGACGTGGCCGAGCGCCTGGCCATCGAGCGCGTCAAGCAGCTGTTCGGCGCCACCTACGCCAACGTGCAGCCGCACTCGGGCTCGCAGGCCAACCAGGCGGTGTACCTGGCGCTGCTGCAGCCGGGCGACACGATCCTGGGCATGTCGCTGGCCCACGGCGGCCATCTCACCCACGGCGCCAAGGTGAACATCTCCGGCAAGCTGTTCAACGCCGTGCAGTACGGTGTGGACGACAAGGGCCTGATCGACTACGACGAAGTCCAGCGCCTGGCCACCGAGCACAAGCCGAAGATGCTGATCGGCGGCTTCTCGGCCTATTCGCAGGTGGTCGACTGGAAGCGCATGCGCCAGATCGCCGATTCGGTCGGCGCGATCTTCTTCGTCGACATGGCGCACGTCGCCGGCCTGGTCGCCGCCGGCGTGTATCCCAGCCCGCTGCCACACGCGCACGTGGTCACCTCCACCACCCACAAGACCCTGCGCGGGCCGCGCGGCGGCATCATCGTGGCCAGCCGCGACGCGATGGGCGAGGCGGGCGAGGAAATCGAGAAGAAGCTGCAGTCGATCGTCTTCCCGGGTATCCAGGGCGGCCCGCTGATGCACGTCATCGCTGCCAAGGCCGTGGCCTTCAAGGAAGCGCTGGAGCCGGACTTCAAGGCCTACCAGGCGCAGGTGGTCAGGAACGCGCAGGCGATGGCGAAGACCATCATCGAGCGCGGCTACAAGATCGTCTCCGGCGGCACCGAGAACCACCTGATGCTGGTCGACATGATCGGCAAGGGCGTCACCGGCAAGAACGCCGAAGCGGCGCTGGGCAAGGCGCACATCACGGTCAACAAGAACGCCGTGCCGAACGATCCGCAGAAGCCCTTTGTCACTTCGGGCCTGCGCGTGGGCACGCCCGCCGTCACCACCCGCGGCTACAAGGAAGCTGACTGCGTGGACCTGGCCAACTGGCTGTGCGACGTGCTCGACGCGCCCGGCGACGAGGCGGTGATCGCCGCGGTGCGCGCGAAGGTCGAGGCGCAGTGCAAGAAGTTTCCGGTCTACGGTTGATCCGTAGCGGATGCATTGCCCCTTCTGCCAACACGAAGACACCCGCGTGATCGACTCGCGGCTGACCGAGGACGGCGCCACCGTGCGCCGTCGTCGCGAGTGCCCGCAGTGCGGCGAGCGCTTCAACACCTACGAGACGGCGGAGCTGAAGCTGCCGGCGATCGTCAAGAGCGGCGAGCGGCGCGAGGTGTTCGACGAGCGCAAGCTCAGGACCAGCTTCGACCGCGCGTTGCAGAAGCGCCCCGTCGCGAGCAGCGACGTCGACACCGCGGTGCGCGAGATCATCAACGACCTGCGCCGCAGCGGCGAACGTGAAGTGCCCTCGCGCCAGGTCGGCGAGCTGGTGATGCGCGAGCTGAAGAAGCTCGACCAGGTGGCCTACGTGCGTTTCGCCTCGGTCTACCGCAAGTTCGAGGACGTGCAGGCCTTCCGCGAGGAGATCGAGAAGCTCGAGCGCGATCTGCCGGGCCTCGATGGCCTGCAATTGCCTCTGCTGGGCGGCAACAAGCGGCCGACCAAATAGCCGCTAACCGGGTAGGGTGGGCTTCAGCCCACCATCGGTGCCGGTGGGCTGAAGCCCACCCTACGACAGTGACGCCATGACGGAAGCGTTCTCCAGCATCGATCATCTGCACATGCCGCATGCGCTCCGGCTTGCCGAGCGCGGCCTGTATACGACGCAGCCGAACCCGCGCGTGGGTTGCGTGATCGCGCACGGCGAGCGGGTAGTGGGCGCCGGTTTCCATGCGCGCGCAGGGCAGCCGCACGCGGAAGTGTTCGCCCTGCGCGAAGCCGGCGAGGCGGCACGCGGTGCCACCGCCTACGTGACGCTGGAGCCCTGCGCGCACTTCGGCCGAACGCCGCCGTGCGCCGACGCGCTGGTCGCCGCCGGCGTGGCGCGGGTGGTGATCGCGGCGGAGGACCCGTTCCCGCAGGTCGCCGGCAACGGCATCGCGAAGCTGCGTGCCGCCGGCATCGTGGTGGAGACCGGCCTGCTGCGCGAGCCGGCGCGCGAACTCAACATCGGCTTCTTCAGCCGCATCGAGAGCGGCCGCCCGTGGGTGCGCGTGAAGCTCGCAATGAGCCTGGACGGACGCACCGCGCTGGCCAACGGCGAGTCGAAATGGATCACCGGTGAAGCGGCCCGCGCCGACGTGCAACGCTGGCGCGCGCGCAGCTCGGCGATCCTCACCGGCAGCGGCACCGTGCTGGCCGACAACCCCCGTCTCACCGTGCGACCCCTGGAAGACGGGGACAGCTCCCTCCTTCCCGGCCCCGCCGGGGAAGAGGGGGAGGCCTTCCCCCCCGCGAAACCGCTGCGCGCCATCCTCGACCGCCAGCTCCGCACTCCCGCCACCAGCCACGTGCTCGACTCGGACGCACCCACGCTGCTGATGCATGCGGCCAACGCCTCCGTGCCCGCGCACCTGAGGGCCGTCGACCGCGTGGCGCTGCCCGAACCATCCGGCCACCTCGACCTGCACGCCGCCCTCGCCGAACTGGCCCGCCGCCAGATCAACGAGTTGCACGTGGAAGCCGGCCCCACGCTCTGCGGTGCGCTGCTGTCCGCCGGCCTGGCGGACGAACTGCTGCTCTACATCGCCCCGGTTCTGCTCGGTGACATGGCCCGCCCGCTGCTCGCCCTGCCGCCGCTGGCCTGCATGGCCGACCGCTGGCGGCTGCGCACGCTGGACCGGCGCATGGTCGGCGAGGACATCCGCCTGCGGCTGCGACCGGAGCTGTAGGAGCGCACCTTGTGCGCGACCGCCATGCAAAGACCTACCGCGCGGTCGCGCGCAAGGTGCGCTCCTACAAGGATCGGGCGCTGCCGAACCGGCCGGTGCTAGACTTCGCCGGCCGGCCTTGGCCGGCAACCAGCGTCTTCAGGGCGGGGTGCAATTCCCCACCGGCGGTAGGTTCCGCAAGGAACGAGCCCGCGAGCGCTTCCACCCTCGGGCGGAAGGTCAGCAGATCCGGTCCGATGCCGGAGCCGACGGTCACAGTCCGGATGAAAGAAGACGGTCGCATGCATGGTCGCCTGGCCGTGCGTGGGCCTCATGCCTTGGGGCGTTCTCGCTTTGCTTTCACGGAGAACGTTTCATGTCCCGATCCATTTGTTTCGCCGCCTCCGGCCGGGAGGCGCGCTGATGTTCACCGGCATCATCCAGACCGTGGGCCGCATCGCGCGGCTCGAATCGCGCGGCGGCGACGTGCGCCTGCACGTCGATACCGCGGAGCTCGACCTGTCCGATGTGCAACTGGGCGACTCCATCGCCGTATCCGGCGTGTGCCTCACCGCGATCACGCTCGGCGAGCACGGTTTCGCCGCGGAC
Source organism: Frateuria hangzhouensis (assembly GCF_026410505.1). Classification (GTDB taxonomy): domain Bacteria; phylum Pseudomonadota; class Gammaproteobacteria; order Xanthomonadales; family Rhodanobacteraceae; genus Frateuria_A; species Frateuria_A hangzhouensis. Next base: position 273,953 of record NZ_JAPMIU010000005.1, on the reverse strand, counting down.
GTCTCCAACGAGACGCTCTCGCTCACCACGCTGGGCCAGCTCAAGTCCGGCGACCCGGTCAATCTGGAGAAGGCGCTGCGGCTGGCCGAGCGGCTGGGCGGGCACCTGGTGTCCGGGCATGTCGATGGCGTGGGCAAAGTGGCTTCCATCACCCCCGACGCGCGCTCGCAGCGCTGGACCTTCGAGGTCTCGGCGGAGCTGGCGCGCTACATCGCGGCCAAGGGATCGATCTGCATCGACGGCACCAGCCTGACCGTCAACGAGGTGGCCGGTACGCGCTTCGGGGTCAACCTGATCCCGCACACGGTGGAGCACACGGCCTTCCACGCCAGGCACGCGGGGGATGCGGTGAATATCGAGGTGGACGTGATCGCACGCTACGTCGAGCGCCTGATCGGCAGCGGCCAGGCGCCGCGGCTGGACGAGGCGTTCCTCAAGCAGCACGGCTTCGCCTGATCTTCTGCTCCTCCCACTGCAAGCCAGTGGGACCGGCAACAATCCATCTTCAAGGTATTTCCATGCCCTTCAACACGATTCCCGACATCCTCGAAGACCTCCGCGCCGGCCGCATGGTCGTGATCCTCGACGACGAGGACCGCGAGAACGAGGGCGACATCGTCATGGCCGCGCAGATGGTGCGGCCGGAGGACGTCAACTTCATGGTCCGCGAGGCCCGTGGCCTGCTGTGCCTGACCCTGACCGAGCAGCGCACGCGCCAGTTGGGCCTGAGGCCCATGGTCAGCGACAACACCTCGCCGTACCACACCAACTTCACCGTCTCGATCGAGGCGGCCGAGGGGGTCACCACCGGCATCTCCGCGCACGATCGCGCGCGCACCATCCAGGTGGCGGTCAAGTCCGATGCCAGGCCGCAGGATCTGTCGCAGCCGGGCCACATTTTCCCGCTCACCGCGCAGCCCGGCGGCGTGCTCACCCGTGCCGGGCATACCGAGGCCGGCTGCGACCTGGCCGCGCTGGCGGGGCTGGAGCCGGCCGCTGTGCTGATCGAGATCCTGCACGAGGACGGCTCGATGGCGCGCCGTCCGGAACTGGAACTGTTCGCGCAGAAGCACGGCCTGAAGATCGGCACCATCGCCGACCTGATCCGCTACCGGCTGGAGACCGAAAAGACCATCCAGCGGGTCCATCAGGAGGACGTCGATACCGAGTTCGGCCCATTCCGCCTGGTCGCGTACCGTGATGCCATCCGCCACGGGCTGCATTACGCACTGGTGCGCGGCACCGTCGACGACGGCGCGCCCGTGCTGACCCGCGTGCACGTGCGCAACACATTGTCGGACGTGCTGCACCTGACCCGCGAGGATCTCGGCCTGACCGTCACCAGCGCCCTGCGGCGCATCGCCGACGAAGGCCGCGGCGTGCTGCTGGTGCTCTCCGGCGAGGACACCACCGAAGCGCTGCTGGCGCGGCTCAAGCGCGAGCCGGTGGCGCTTGAACCGGAGGATGCGCAGCAGCAGGAGTGGCGCCAGCTCGGCCTGGGCGCGCAGGTCCTCACCGACCTGGGCGTGCACCGGCTGTGCGTGATGGGGACGCCGCGCAAGCTGGTGGGCCTGGCCGGCTTCGATCTGGAAGTGGTCGAGTACGTGTGAGGGCGCGGCCCTTCGACTTCGGCCCTTCGGGCCTACGCTCAGGGCGAACGGTTCTCGAAACGTCCGTTCTCCACCACCCAGGAGAGCCGTTCGCCCTGAGCGTAGGCCGCAGGCCGAAGTCGAAGGGCCTCTGCCGCCCACATGCCTTAGGATGACCCGCACCCCACCGCCATCGAGCCCATGCCTCACGCCCGCATCCGCCTGATCGCCCCCTCCGGCTACGCGCATGACTCCGCCGTCATGGCGCGCGGCGTGGCACGCCTGCGCGAGGCCGGTTGCACGGTCGAGGGACAGGAGGTGCTGGAGCGCGCCGACCTGCGCTTCGCCGGCAGCGATGTCGAGCGCGCGGGCGACATCAACGCGCTCGCCACACTCGACGAACTGCCGGACATCGCCCTGGTCACCCGCGGCGGCTATGGCGCCGCGCGGCTGCTCGGCCAGCTCGATTACAGCGCGCTGGGCGAGCGCCTGGCCGGCTCCAGCCTCGCGCTGGTCGGGCATAGCGATTTCACGGCGCTGCAGTTGGCGCTGTACGCCAGGAGCGGCGTGCGCAGTTTCGCCGGCCCGCTGCTGGCGGACCTGGGCGGTGAGCCGGCGCCGACGTTCACCTGGGAGCACTTCTGGAGCACGCTGTCCTCCGACAGCAGCCTTGTCACCTGGCCGGTTGCGGCCGACGCCGGGCTGGATGTGCAGGGCACGCTGTGGGGCGGTAACCTGGCGGTGCTGTGCAGCCTGCTGGGCACGCCCTATTTCCCGGTGATCGACAGCGGCATCCTGTTTGTCGAGGACCTGGCCGAACCGCCGTTCCGCATCGAGCGGCTGTTCTACCAATTGCTGCTGTCGGGCGTGCTCGGCCGCCAGCGAGCGCTGGTGCTGGGCGACTTCCATGCCTGCCGCGCGGGCCCGCGCGACAACGGTTACGACCTGGCCGCCGCGTTCGCGCAACTCGCGCGGGTGGCCGGCGTCCCGGTGATCCACGGCCTGCCGCACGGCCATGCCGCGCGCCAGCTGACGCTGCCTTTCGGCGGCCAGGCGCGGCTGCGCGTCGGTGCAGGCGAGGCGCGGCTTGAATACACGGACTACCCATACCTTGGCTCCTCCCCCTGCGCGCAGGGGGAGGTTGGAAGGGGGTAGCTTTTCCCGCAGTCAAAGAGCACCGCTCCCCAACCCTCCCCTGCATGGCAGGGGAGGGCGCACATCTGAGCAGGATCGCGGCCAAACCCGTAAAATACCCGGCCCCGCAAGGGCTTCTCGTCTGCCCAAGGATTCGCAATGAAGACCATCGAAGGCGACTTCGCCACGCCCACGGGCCGCTTCGCCATCGTCGCCGGCCGCTTCAACGGCTTCGTCGTCGAGCCACTGGTGGCCGGCGCGCGCGACGCGCTGGTGCGCCACGGCGTCAAGGACGAGGCGATCGACCTGGTCCGCGTGCCGGGCGCCTGGGAGATCGCGCTGGCCGCGCACAAGCTCGCCAACTCGGGCAGCTACGCGGCGGTGATCGCGCTGGGCGCGGTGATCCGCGGCGCCACGCCGCATTTCGACTATGTCGCCGGCGAATGCGCCAAGGGCCTGGCACAGGCGGCCTACAGCTCCGGCGTGCCGGTGGCCTTCGGCGTGCTCACCACCGACAGCATCGAACAGGCGATCGAGCGGGCCGGCACCAAGGCCGGCAACAAGGGCGCCGACGCGGCGCTGGCCGCGCTGGAAATGGCCAACCTGTACGGGAAACTGTGATGAGCGCTCCGCAGGGCATCGACCTGGCCGCCCGCTCGCGCGCCCGCCGCCGCGCGCTGCAGGCGCTGTACGCCTGGCAGTTGTCCGGCAGCCACATGAAGGCCGTGATCGACCAGTTCCGCCACGAGCAGGACATGGAAGTGGCCGACCTGGAATATTTCGAGGACCTGCTGCGCGGCGTGGAAACCCACGTCGACACGCTCGATGCCGCGCTCAAGCCCTACGTCGACCGCGAGGTCGCGCAGATCGATCCGATCGAGCGCGCGGCGCTGCGGCTGGCCGCCTACGAGCTGAAATTCCGCCCCGACGTGCCCTACCGCGTGGTCATCAACGAGGCGATCGAAGTGACCAAGCGCTTCGGCGCCGACCATGGCCACAGCTACGTCAACGGCGTGCTCGACAAACTCGCCGGCGAGCTGCGCGCGGCGGAGAAGGGCACGCGCTAGTCCGTCGCGTGGATGTAGGGTGGGCTTCAGCCCACCGGCTCTGATGGCGATCGAAGCGGTGGGCCGAAGCCCACCCTACGCCAAGGCTATGGCTCGCACTTGCGGCTGTTGTCGGCAATGGCCGCGATGCGCCAGTGCCCATCCACGCGCACCAGGTTGAACACGTCGGTGCCGCAGTGATGCGGCTTGCCGTCGAGCAGGAACGTGTAGGGCGCCCACACCACCGCCAGGTCCTGGTCGACCAGCACCTGCGGCGTGCCGATGCGCTCCTCGATCGACTGCTTGCCCGGCTTCACGTGGTCGACGAAGTCGCCCAGGGTGAGCTGCACCGGCTTGCCCTCGCGCATCAGCGTGGCGGTGCCCTCCGGCAGCACCTGCGCTCGCATGGCCGCCTGGTCGTAGCGGGACATCGCGTCGAAGAACGCATGCACCGGCTGCAACGCGGCGGCGTTGGCCGGTACGTCGGCGGCCGCCACCGGCGCCGCAAGGGCGGCCAGGGTCAGTGCGAGCAGCGCGGCGGATGCGCGGGGAAAGGAAGCGGTGCGGCGTGGCAGGGCATGGCGCATGGAATTCTCCCGTGGACGGTGCCGATTCTAGCCAGCGCGCGGTGCGAAGCGGCATGCCCTTCGGCAGGGGTTCCCGTTGTTCCGGGCTTGCTTCGCGCGCGCGCGGATGCTCTGCTTGCACGTTGCTTCCGCCCGCCGGCCCACCATGGAATTCCGCCTGATCGACCGCATCCGCGAACGCACCACACTGGCGCGCGAGGATGTGCGGCTGGGCATCGGCGACGACGCCGCGGTGCTGGCGGTGCCGACCGGCCAGGAACTGGCGGTGGCGATCGACACGCTGGTCGAGGGCGTGCACTTCCCGCTGGGAACCTCTCCGCGCGATATCGGCTGGAAGGCACTGGCGGTCAACCTGTCCGACCTGGCCGCGATGGGGGCCGCACCCGCCTGGGCGCTGCTTGCGCTGACGCTGCCGCAAGCCGATCCGGTGCGCGTGGATGGCCTGGTCGACGGTTTCGCGCAACTGGCGCGGGAGCACGACGTGGCGCTGGTCGGTGGCGACACCACGCGCGGCCCCTTTTGCCTCAGCGTCGCCGTGCATGGCTTCGTTCCGGCGGGGCAGGCGCTGATCCGGGGCGGCGCCCGCGCGGGCGATGCGGTGTTCGTCACCGGCACCCTGGGCAGCGCCGCAGGAGGCTTGCGGCTGGCACAGGGCGTGGTGCCGTTCGATCCCGGTGACGAGGCCCATCGCGACCTGCGCGCGCGGCTGGACCGCCCGACGCCGCGCGTGCGCGCCGGCCTGGCGCTGCGCGGCCATGCCAGTGCGTGCATCGATGTTTCCGACGGCCTGCTGGCCGACCTGGGACACATCTGCGCCGCCAGCGGCGTGGGGGCCGAACTCGATCCCGACACGCTGCCGCTCTCGCCCGCCTTGCGCGGCGTGTTCGGCAACGCCGCGGCGCGCGAACTCGCGCTGGCCGGCGGCGACGACTACGAGCTCTGCTTCACCGTACCCGGCGACGCCGTGGGCGCCATGCAGGCGGCGCTGGCGACCGTCGGCGTCCGCGCCACGCGCATCGGGATGATCGTCGAGGGCGCCGGCATCTGTGCGGCCGGCGGTGCGCCGCTGGCCAGCACGGGCGGCGGCTGGGATCATTTCCGGGCATAGCACGCCACCGTCTGCGGAACCTCCATGATCGAGATCGACCGGAAAAAGCTCACCCCCGACCAGCGCCGTCGCCTGCTGGCCTCGCCCGCCGGCTGGCTCGCCTGCGGCCTGGGCTCGGGCCTGGCACCGGTGGCGCAGGGCACCTTCGGCTCGCTGGCGGCGATCCTGCCCTGGCTGGCGCTGCGCCAACTGGCCCTGCCGCTTTACGTGCCGGTGCTGGTGCTGGCCTTCGCGCTGGGCGTGTGGGCCTGCAACATCGCCGGCCGCGCGCTGGGCGTGGACGACCACCGCAGCCTGGTCTGGGACGAATTCGTCGGCCAGTGGCTGGCGCTGCTGCCGCTGCTCGTCCTGCCGGGGCCGTGGTGGATGATCGCGCTCGGCTTTGCGCTGTTCCGCCTGTTCGACGTGTGGAAACCCTGGCCGATCGGCTGGCTGGACGGCCATATGAAGGGCGGCCTGGGCGTGATGATCGACGACGTGGTCGCCGGGATTTACGCGGCGATCGTGTTGGCCGTAGCGTTGGCGCTCATGCACTGAACGATGCGCGCCAGCCGGCGCAAACAGGGGGATCCATGAACTATTTCGCCAGGCTCGCGGGCCTTGCGGTGGGAGCAGCGCTGGCGCTGCCCTGCGCGGCGCAGGCGTCGGGCAAGCCACTGATCGACGATCCGGTGTACACCCGGCCGCAACGACTGGTGGAGGTCGGCCATGGCAGGCGCATGAACATCTATTGCCTTGGCACCGGTTCGCCTACGGTGATCCTCGATGCAGGCATGGGCGATTCCACGATTTCCTGGGCGCTGGTGCAGCCGCGGCTTGCCGCGCGCACGCGGGTGTGTTCGTACGATCGCGCCGGGCTCGGCTTCAGCGACGGCGCCTCCGCGCCCAGCACCGCCGATAACATTGCGGGCGACCTGCACGCGCTGCTCAAGGCCGCGGACGTAGCTCCGCCTTATGTGCTCGTGGGCCACTCGGCCGCCGGCATGTACATCCGCGTTTTCGCCGACCGCTATCCGAAGGAGGTGGTCGGCATGGTTTCGGTCGAGGGCTCGCACGAGGACCAGTCGGTACGTGGCTGGGCGATCGGCGCGCCGGGCCAGCAGGCCAAATGGGATGCGTGGCTGGACGAGTACGAGGCATGTGTGGGCGCCGCGCGGAGCGGACTGGTGCAGGGCACGCCCGAGTACGCCAAGTGCGTCGGCGATCCTGACCCGCGTTTCAGTCCGGCGATCAACGCCGCCCAGGCACGTTACGGGTCCAGCCTCCGCTGGCAGGCCGCCGCCGCGTCCGAGCGGCGCGCGATCTTTCACGCGAGCGCGGAGCAAACGCGGAAGACCCGCCGGCATTTCGGCGACATCCCGATCATCGTGCTGACCCATTCGCCCTATCCGAAAGCCAAGGACGAGACTCAACAGGAGCGCAACGAGCGCACCTTGCTGTGGGAAGCCTTGCATCTGCAGGTCGCAGCCATGTCCACCCGCGGCGTCAACGTGATCGTTCCCGATTCGGGCCACTACATCCAGTACGACCATCCCCAGGTGGTGATCGATGCCATCCAGCAGGCGGTGGCCATCGCGCGGGAGGATGGCGGGCAGCACGTGCCCGCCCGTTGAGGGGCAGCTTCGCCGACCGTTGAAGCTTGGCCGGATAGGCTTGGCAAACCGCATCTTCCCGGAGAAGACCATGCTCTACCGCCGCCTGGGCCGCACCGGCCTGCAACTGTCCGCGATGTCCTTTGGCGCGTGGGTGACCTTCGGCCGGCAGGTGGGACGCTCGCAGGCGCGGGAGTTGCTGGCGCTGGCGTACGACCGCGGCGTCAACTTCTTCGACAACGCCGAGACCTATAACGCTGGCGAGGCGGAGCGGTTGATGGGGGACGTGCTGGCCGACCTGCGCTTTCCGCGCGACAGCTACTGCGTGTCCAGCAAGGTGTTCTTCGGCGCAGTGGAGCACCCGAAACCGACCCAGCGCGGCCTGTCGCGCAAGCACGTGATCGAGGCCTGCCATCAGGCGCTGGAACGGTTGCGGGTCGATCACTTGGACCTGTACTTCTGCCACCGGCCCGATCCCGACACGTCGATCGAGGAGACCGTCGCGGCGATGGATACGCTGGTGCGCCAGGGCAAGGTGCTGTACTGGGGCACCAGCGAATGGCCGGCCGGGGCAATCGTCCAGGCGCACCGCATCGCGCGCGAGAACCACTGCTACGCACCGGTGGCCGAGCAGCCGCAATACAATCTGCTGCATCGCGAGCGGGTGGAGCGCGAGTACGCGCCGCTGTACGAGAGCCTGGGACTGGGCACCACCATCTGGTCGCCGCTGGCCTCCGGGCTGCTGGCCGGCCGCTACAACGAGGGCATCCCGGACGACTCGCGGCTGGCACAGCCGGGCTATGAATGGTTGCGCGAGACGGTGCTGGGTTCGGGTCGCGAGCGGGTGGAGCGGGTGCGCCACCTGGCGCCGATCGCGCGGGAGCTCGGCGCGAGCCAGGCCCAGTTGGCGCTGGCCTGGTGCCTGGCCAACCCGAACGTTTCCACTGTGCTTCTGGGGGCGAGCCGACGCGAGCAACTGGAGCAGAACCTGGCGGCGCTGGAACTGCTGCCGCGGCTGGATGAAGCACTGAAAGCGCGGATCGAACAGGCGGTAGGGTGACGGCAAAACAAGGGCTTGACGTGTAAATGAGAATTATTATTATCTGTGCGTCTGCGATCGGAGCCGAGCCATGTCGAGCAACCTTCCCCAACTTTCCCCGGGTGCCCAGACGCCGGGCCTTGCCCGCGCACGCACCGGGGCCGCGATCAGGCGCATCTCCTCCGGCCAGTTGCTGCCGGACGGGGCGCGCGAGCTGGTGATCCAGCATCACGGCGGCGAGTACCACTTGCGTCTTACGCGCAACGGCAAATTGATCCTGACGAAGTAGGGCAGAGCGCCGCCCTGTCGGTACTTTCCCCGCGTACCGGACGAAGGTTCGTAGCCGGAGATGGCGCAAGAGGCGCGACCTGCTCGATCGTGCCCCCGCCTGCGGAGACGATGCCGACGCTCCGCGGGCAAGCTCCCTCGCCGCCATTCCCGCTCCCTGCCCAAGCCAGCCATCAGCCAGCCGGGCTCCTTTTCCAGGAGATTTCCCGTGTTCGGTCGCTTCCCGCTATTCGGTGGATGCCGGCGCTGCGTGGCGCCGGCACAGGCCTATATCCTGACGATGCCCCCGCGGGCGCTGGCGCGCTGGCTGCCGCAGCTGGGCGGCGTGCTCTACCTGCCGGCGCACGGTCCGGGTGGGGCGGTCCACGCCGCCGGCTTGCTGGTGGAACAGGCGGACCTGGCGCCGCTGCACCGCAGCCAGCGGCTGCACGCGGTGAGCCTGGTGACCCCGGACGGCCCGCGCGAATGGGCCGACGTGATCGACGCGAACAGCCACATATGCGCGCGTATCTACCTGCTGCCCGGCACAGACTACTGCGCCTGGGACGCGATGTTGCGCACTGCCGTCGGCCATCGCGGCGGGGCGGCCGCGAGGCCCGCCTTCAGGGCTTCGGGCGCGCGCTTGGCGCGATTCCGCCAGCGGCGACTCGCCGGCCTGGACGTACTCGACCTGTCGCCCTGCGCCACAAACCGGCTGGATCTGCGCGTGGCCGGCGAGATCGTGCGCGACGAAGCCGTGGTCTTGCCGGTTCCCTGATCGTCCGGCCGGGATCGTCCGGCGCTTGTCCGCCTGTCCGCCCCGGTGTCCGCGGACAGCGGACACGTCCGCCGTGGCTCGGCGCAAAGTCGCCAGCCCCAACGCCTGCGCGCCCCTGACCCGACTTGGCACGACGATTGCTCAACCAGCCACAGTCACTTTGTCAGGACAGCCCGATGATCCGCGACACCTCCGCGCAAGACCGCCTGGTCGAGGTCAAACCCAACCGCAAGCGTCAACTGCTTTTCGCCGGCATCGGCGTGGCGGTGCTGGCCGTGCTGGCCTTTGCGCTGCCCACGGCAATGCGGCTGTTCTCGGCCGACGCCTCGGTCAGCGCCTCGCGGCTGTCCTTCGCCACCGTCGAGCGCGGGTTGTTCGTGCGCGACATCGCGGCTGAGGGGCGGGTGGTGGCGGCGGTCAGCCCGACCCTTTACGCCACCTCCGGCGGCGCGGTCACGCTGAAGGTGCATGCGGGCGACACGGTGAAGAAGGGCCAGGTACTGGCCGTCATCGACAGCCCCGAGCTGACCAACAAGCTGCTGCAGGAAGAATCCAACGCCGACGCGATGGAAGTGGAATACCAGCGCGCGCAGATCGAGGCGCGCAAGCAGCGCTCGGCGCTGCAGAAGGCCTACGACAACGCGCTGATCGACCAGCAGGCGGCCGAGCGCGACCTGGCCCGCAACGAGAAGGCGTTCAAGCTCGGCGCCGTCTCCGGCATGGACGTGGACCGCGCCAAGGACACCCTGCAGAAGGCCAAGCTGACCACCCAGCACGCCAAGTCGGACCTGGGCATGGACAACGCCAGCCTGAACTTCGACATCAAGGCCAAGAAGCTCGCCCACGAGCGCCAGCAACTGCTGGTCAAGGATCTGCAGCGCCAGGTCGACGACCTCAACGTGAAGTCGCCGGTCGATGGCCAGGTCGGCCAGTTGTTCATCGCCGAGCGCGCCACGGTGGCCAAGGACGCGCAGCTGCTGAGCGTGATCGACCTCTCCGCGCTGGAAGTGGAGATGAAGGTGCCGGAGAGCTTCGCGCGCGACCTCGGCATCGGCATGTCCGGTGAGATCACCGGCAACGGCCACACCTGGAAGGGCCTGGTCAGCGCGATCTCGCCCGAAGTGGTCAACGGCGAGGTGGCCGCGCGGCTGCGCTTCGACCACTCCACGCCGAAGCAGCTGCGCCAGAACCAGCGGCTGTCCGTGCGCATCCTGCTCGACAAGCGCGACAACGTGCTGACCGTGCAGCGCGGCTCCTTCGTCGACGAATCCGGCGGCAACTTCGCCTACGTCGTGCACGAGGGCATCGCCCAGAAGAAGCCGATCCGCGTGGGCGCCAGCAGCATCGACAAGGTCGAGATCCTGGAAGGCCTGAAGGAAGGCGACCGGATCGTGATCTCCGGCACCGACAACTTCAAGGACGCGGCCAGGGTCGCCATCAGCGATTGAGGCTTTGCCCTTCTCCCTCCGGGAGAAGGTGCCCCGCCGGGGCGGATGAGGGTACGAGGCTTGCGCGGGCTTCCGGCAAGGACCGGACCCTCTCCCCAACCCCTCTCCCGGCGGGAGAAGGGCTCCAAAGACAAACACCACCACCGAAGGACGTAACCATGCTGAAAATGACCCACCTGTCCAAGGTCTACCGCACCGAAGTGGTGGAGACCTACGCCCTGCGCGATTTCAACATCGACGTCAAAGAGGGCGAGTTCGTCGCCGTCACCGGTCCGTCCGGCTCGGGCAAGACCACCTTCCTGACCATCGCCGGCCTGCTGGAGACCTTCACGGGGGGGCACTACCACCTCGACGGCATCGAAGTGAGCCAGTTGAACGACAACGCGCGCTCGAAGATCCGCAACGAGAAGATCGGCTTCATCTTCCAGGCGTTCAACCTGATTCCCGACCTCAACGTCTACGACAACGTCGAGGTGCCGCTGCGCTACCGCGGCATGAAGGGCGCCGAGCGCAAGCAGCGCATCATGGACGCGCTCGAGCGCGTGGGCCTGGCCTCGCGCGCCAAGCACTACCCGGCCGAACTCTCCGGCGGCCAGCAGCAGCGCGTGGCGATCGCCCGCGCACTGGCCGGCTCGCCGCGCCTGCTGCTGGCCGATGAGCCGACCGGCAACCTGGATACCCAGATGGCCCGCGGCGTGATGGAGCTGCTGGAGGAAATCCACCGCGAGGGCGCCACCATCGTGATGGTTACCCACGATCCGGAGCTGGCCGCCCGCGCCCAGCGCAACGTGCACATCATCGATGGCCAGGTGGTGGACTTGTCCGAGGAGCCGCGCTTCCACGCGCAGAACGCGCGCGTCGCCGACGCCTGACGTTCATGGCTCTCTCCCCGGCCCTGCCGGGGAAGAGAGTTGGGAGCGGGAGGCCTTTTGTTTGCTCTCCAGCCGTGGGGAGCCGCAGCAAGAGCCTCCTCCTCTGTCCAGCCCTCTCCCCCGGCGTGGCCGGGGGAGAGGGAGCAGGTGCGGCAACTCCACCTATCCGGAAAACCCCCGACATGTTCGCCTACTATTTCCAGCTTGGCCTGCGCAGTCTCCGCCGCAACCCGTTGCTGACCGCGCTGATGGTGATGGCGATCGGTTTTGGCGTGGCCGCCTCGATGATCACCTACTCGGTATTCCGCGCCACCGCCAACAACCCCATCCCGCAGAAATCCGACCAGCTCTACGCGGTGCAGATCGCCAACTGGAAGCCGCAGGACCTCGAGGGCGAGCTGCGCCCGGCGCTCACTTACACCGACGCGATGGCGTTCATCCGCGCGCACAAGGCCAGGCGCCAGACCGCGCTGTACCCCATCGCACCGTCGGTCATTCCCGCCGACGCACACCGCCTGCCGATCACGGCCGACAGCTACGCATGGTATGGCGATGCCTTTGCCATGTTCGACATTCCGTTCCTCTATGGCGGCGCCTGGAGCCAGGCGCAGGACGACGCGCACGCATCGGTGGCGGTGATCGGCAGGGAACTCAACGACAAGCTGTTCAACGGCATCGACAGCGTCGGCAAGACGATCAACCTGGACGGGCATGACTACCGCATCACCGGCGTGATCGACGACTGGGATCCGCAGCCGCTGTACTTCGACCCGGTCAACACCGGCGGGTTCGGCGACCCGATCGACCTGTTCATCCCGTTCACCCGCGCGATCGACCTGCAGATGCCCACCGCCGGCAACAACAACTGCAATACCGACCCGGGCAACGGCTGGGACAACTGGCTGCGTTCGGAATGCATCTGGATCGAATACTGGGCCGAGCTTCCCACCACGGCCGACGCCGATGCCTACAAGCGCTATCTGACCGGCTATGCCGCCGAGCAGCAGCGCGCCGGCCGCTTCAAATGGGCGCCGAACGTGGCCCTGCGCGACGTCACCGACTGGCTGGATTTCAACAAGGTCGTGCCCCCCGAATCGAAGATCTCGCTGCTGGTCTCGCTGGGTTTCCTGCTGATCTGCCTGGTCAACACGATCGGCCTGCTGCTGGCCAAATTCATGCGACGTGCGCCGGAGATCGGCGTGCGCCGTGCCCTGGGCGCCTCGCGCCGCGAGGTCTACATGCAGTTCCTGATCGAGGCGGCCACCGTGGGCCTGGCCGGCGGCGTGCTCGGCCTGGTGCTGACCGGGCTGGGCATGCTGAGCGTGGGCTGGGTGTTCGACGAGCAGATCGCACGGCTGGCCACGCTGGACGTCTCGCTGGTAACGCTGACCGTGGTCGTGGCGGTGGCCGCCACCGTGATGGCAGCGTTCTATCCCACCTGGCGGGCGGCGCAGGTCCAGCCTGCGTGGCAGCTGAAATCCAACTGACGAGACGACGACGATGATGCAGATCAAGCCCATTCTCGCCGCGCTCAAGCGGCACAAGGCCGGCACCGTGCTGATCGCGCTGCAGATCGCGCTGACGCTGGCGATCGTGTGCAACGCGCTGTTCATCATCCGCCAGCGCACAGAGCACCTGTCCCGGCCCACCGGGCTGACCGAGAGCAACCTGCTGGCGGTCAGCAATCGCTGGGTCGGCGCCGATGGCAAGGCCACCGAGTCGCTGACCGAGACCGACCTGGCCGCGCTGCGCCAGCAGGCCGGGGTGGCGGACGCCACCATGATCAACTCCTACCCGCTGCGCGGCGGCGGCTGGTCGCTCGGTGCCGATACCAAACCCAGCGACAAGGACAACGTGCGGCGTCCGACGGCGCAAACGACGCTGTACTTCACCGACGAGCACGCGCTGTCGACCATGGGGCTGAAGCTGGTGGGCGGGCGCAACTTCCGTCCCGAGGAAGTGCGCTGGGTCGATCCGCGGGATTTCGAGACGAACGTGCCGGTGATCGTGAGCCAGGCACTGGCCACCAAGCTCTACCCCGACGGCCATGCGCTGGGCAAGCCGGTGTACCTGTCCAGCACCAAGCCGGCCACCATCATCGGCATCGTCGAACGCCTGCAGGTGCCCTGGACCGGCAACTGGGCAGCCAACTTCGCGGAGAACTCGGTGCTGCTGCCGTTCCTGCTGCAAGGCAATTTCGGCAACTACCTGGTGCGTACCCGGCCGGGCGAAATGGCGCGCATGACCAAGGCCGTGCCGGCGCTGCTGTTCAAGACCAACCGCATGCGCGTGATCCCGGAGGAGCGTGGCGTGCGCACCTTCGCCGAGGTGCGCGAGCAGGCCTACAAGAGCGACCGCGGCATGGCCATCCTGATGGGCGTGGTCTGCGCCGTGCTGCTGGCGATCACCGCCGCGGGCATCGTCGGCCTGACCAGCTTCTGGGTCGGCCAGCGGCGCAAGCAGATCGGCGTGCGCCGTGCGCTGGGCGCCACCCGGCACGACATCCTCAGCTACTTCCTCACCGAGAACCTGCTGATCGGCGCCGGCGGCGTGATCGTCGGCGCGGCGCTGGCCATCGGCATGAACCTGTGGCTGGTCAGTCATTTCGAGATGGAGCGGCTGTCGCTGGCGTACGTGGCGGTCGGTGTGATCGCGCTGCTGCTGCTGGGGCAGGGCGCGGTGCTGGCACCGGCGATGAAGGCCTCGCGCGTGCCGCCGGTGGAGGCCACGCGGTCGGTGTGATCGAGCCCTCTCTCCCTGGGGGAGAGGGGTTGGGGTGAGGGGCGGAGCTCGCCCGGAACTCCATCGAAGCGGAAATCCGGCGTGGGGAAGCGTGGAGCCCTAGCTCCGCCGCGCCCCGCCACCACCCCTCTCCCCGTGGCGGAGGGGGAGCAGACGCGGAGCACTGATGTTCGGCTATTACTTCCAACTCGGCATGCGCAGCTTGCGCCGCAATCCGGTGTTGACCGCCCTGATGGTCATCGCCATCGGCTTCGGCGTGGCCGCCTCGATGATCACCTGGTCGGTGTTCCGCGTGGTGTCGGGCAACCCCATCCCGCAGAAGTCCGGGCGGCTGTTCACCGTGCTGATCGACAACCGCGGGCCGCAGTACAACGACGACGGCGAACCGCCGGAGGCGCTCACCTACACCGACGCCAACGCGATGATCCGCGCGCACAAGGCGCCGCACCAGACGCTGTTCTACCCGATCTCGCTGGCGGTGCTGCCCGACGGCAACCGCAGCCTGCCGCTGAAGGCGATCGGTTACGCCACCACCGCGGATTTCTTCGGGATGTTCGACGTGCCGTTCGAATACGGTTCGGCCTGGTCGGCCCAGGACGACACGCGCCGTGCCGGCGTGGTGGTGCTGAGCCACCAGTTCAACGAGCAACTGTTCGGCGGCGCCGACAGTGTGGGACGCGAGGTCGACCTCAGCGGCCACATCTACCGCGTCGTCGGCGTGACCCGCCATTTCGATCCCAAGCCGCGCTACTTCGACCTGTTCGGCGGATCGGCTTTCGATGACCCGATGCAGGTGTACATCCCGTTCAACCGCGCCGACGACCTGCAGATCAACACGGCCGGGCGCAATACCTGTGGCGGCGCGCCGGACACCGGCGTGGGAACGGGGCGCGAGGGCTGGCTGCGCGGCGAGTGCTCGTGGATTCCGGTATGGGTGCAATTGGACACGCCGGCGCAGGTGGCCGATTACCGTGCCTTCCTGGAAGGCTACGCGGCGAAGCAGCAGCGCGCCGGCCGTTTCCGCTGGCCGCCGAACGTGCGTCTGCGCGACGTCACCGACTGGCTGGCCTTCGAACACGTGGTGCCGCCGGAAAGCCGCATCTCTCTGGTCGTGTCGATCGGCTTCTTCGTGATCTGCCTGGTCAACACCATCGGCCTGCTGCTGGCCAAGTTCATGCGCCGCAGCGCCGAGATCGGCGTGCGCCGCGCGCTGGGTGCACCGCGCGGGGAGATCTACCGCCAGTTCCTGATCGAGGCCGGCACGGTAGGCGCCGCCGGCGGCGTGCTCGGCGTATTGCTCACCGCGGTGGGCGTCGGCGGCGTCGGACTGCTGTTCGCGCCGCGGATCGCGCGGCTGGCCCAGGTGGACTTGCCGCTGATGGCGCTCACCCTGCTGGTGGCGGTCGTGGCCACTGTGGTGGCGGCGTTCTATCCCACCTGGCGGGCTGCGAAAGTGCAGCCGGCCTGGCAGCTGAAATCGAACTGAGGCGCGGCCATGGACATCAAACCCATCCTCGCCGCACTGCGCCACCACAAGGGGGGCACCGCCCTGATCGCGCTGCAGATCGCGCTGACCCTGGCGATCGTGTGCAACGCCCTGTTCATCATCCAGCAACGGCTGGATCGGGTGGGCCGGCCCAGCGGCGTGCAGGAGTCGGACCTGTTCGTGATCCAGAACGACTGGGCGCAGAAGCTCGCCCCGGCGGAGGCGGACGCGCGCATGCGTGCCGACCTGCAGACCCTCCGCCAGCTCGGCAGCGTGCAGGATGCGAGCGCGTCCAACAGCTTCCCGCTGCACGGCGCGGGCTGGGACAACTTCGTGCGCATGAGTCCCGACCAGGTCAAGATGACCACGGACAGCGCGATCTTTTTCGCCGACGAGCACACGCTGGCGACGCTGGGTACGCGGCTGGCCGCCGGGCGCAACTTCCGCGCGGACGAAATCGGCAGCCAGACCGGCAACGATCCGCTCCACGCGCGGCAGGTCATCATCAGCGATGGGCTGGCCCGGACGCTGTTCCCGCACGGCTCGGCGCTGGGCAAGACGATCTACACATCCAACGACCAGTCGCCCTCGACGGTCATCGGCATCACCGGCACGCTGCAGTCGCACCTGACCGAGCTGTGGGCCCAGCCCTATGCCTACAACGCGGTGCTGGTGCCGGCGCGGCTCACCGGCGACAGCACCTTCTACCTGGTGCGGGCGCGACCGGGCCAGCTCGTCGATGCCATGCGGCAAGCGCAGGATGCGCTCTACGCGCAGAGCCGGATGCGGATCATCCCCGCCGACGGTGGCGTGATGACCTTCGCGCAGGCGCGCCAGCGCGCCTACGACGCCGACTACGGCATGGCCATCCTGATGGGCATCATCAGTGCCGTGCTGCTGGTGATCACCGCCGCCGGCATCGTCGGCCTGACCAGCTTCTGGGTCGGCCAGCGGCGCAAGCAGATCGGCGTGCGCCGCGCGCTGGGCGCGCGCCAGCGCGACATCCTGGGCTACTTCCTCACCGAGAACCTGCTGATCACGCTGGGTGGCCTGCTGCTGGGCGTGGTGCTGGCGGTGGCGCTGAACCTGTGGCTGGTGATCCGGCTGGGTTCGCAGCCGATGTCGCCGCTGTACCTGGCGGGCGGCGTGCTGCTGCTCCTGCTGCTGGGGCAGGGCGCGGTGCTGGCGCCGGCGTTGAAGGCGTCGCGCGTGCCGCCGGTGGAGGCCACTCGCAGCGTATGAGTTTTGCCCACCTTCTCCCGCCGGGAGAGGGCGTATGTCACGGAGCCCTGGATGTTCGGCTATTACCTCCAACTTGCGCTGCGCAGCCTCGGCCGCAACCGCGTGCTCACCACGCTGATGGTGCTGGCGCTGGCGCTGGGCATCGGCGCGTGCATCACCACGCTGGCCGTGTTGCGGCTGCTCTCGGGCGACCCGCTGCCGGGCCGCAGCGCGCAGCTGTACTACCCGCAGATCGATCCCTATCCCAAGGACGGCTACGTGCCGGGAGAAAGCAAGCCGCAGGAAAACCTCACATGGGTCGACGCCAACGAGCTGTTCGCGGCACACCGCGCGCAGCGCCAGGCGCTGGTTGCGCTGGGGTCGGCCAAGATCCAGCCGCGCGACGCCGGCGGGCGGCCGTTCTTCGGCGACGCAGTAATGACCACGGCCGAGTTCCTGCCGATGGTCGGTGCGCCGTTCCGCTACGGTGGTGCCTGGAGCGCCGCCGACGATGCGGCCGGCGCGCGAGTCGTGGTCATCGCCGGTTTCCTCAACCAGAAGCTGTTCGGTGGCGCGAACAGCGTGGGCCGGACGTTGCGGCTCAATGGGCATGATTTCCGCGTGGTCGGCGTCCTCGACCGCTTCTCGCCGCAGCCACGCTTCTACGCGATCAACCTGGGCCGCAGCTACGGCGACGGCGACGGGGTTTTCCTGCCCCTGCGCGCGGGGCGCGCGGTAAAGCTCGATCCCTACAGCGTCAGCTGCTGGGAAGCGGCGGACATCGAGCATCTGGAAACCGCGCCATGCATGTGGCTGGGCTTGTGGGTCGAGCTTCCCGACGCCGCCGCGGTAGCCAACTACAAGCGCTTCCTCGACGGCTACGTGCGCGAGCAGATCGCGCGGGGCCGCTTCCATCGTACGGATACGGCGCTGCCCGACCTGATGCAATGGCTGCGC
This sequence comes from Frateuria hangzhouensis, assembly GCF_026410505.1. Lineage (GTDB taxonomy): Bacteria > Pseudomonadota > Gammaproteobacteria > Xanthomonadales > Rhodanobacteraceae > Frateuria_A > Frateuria_A hangzhouensis. Next base: position 256,087 of record NZ_JAPMIU010000005.1, on the reverse strand, counting down.
GACGAGAACGTGGTGCCGGACGATGCGCGCCTGCAGGCCGGGCTTGCGTTCGGTTTCCTGCTGATATGCGTGACCAACACGATCGGCCTGCTGCTGGCCAAGTGCCTGCGCCGCTCTCGCGAGATCGGCGTGCGCCGCGCGCTGGGCGCCACGCGTGGTGCGATTTTCGGGCAGTTCATGGTCGAAGCGGCGATCGTGGGCCTGGCCGGTGGCCTGCTCGGGCTGGTCTTCGCCGAGCTCGGGCTGTGGGGCATCCGTCACCAGCCGGCCGAGTATGCCGAGCTGGCCCGCCTGGACCTTTCGATGTTCGTCTTCACCTTCATCGTCGCGCTCCTGTCGGCATTGGTGGCGGGATTGCTGCCGGCGTGGCGCGCTTGCGCGGTTGCCCCCGCCCCGCAGCTGAAGAGCGCCTGAGGTCACGCATGGAAATCCGTCCCATCCTGGCCAGCCTGCGCAAGCACCGCATACCGGCGCTGCTCATCGTGCTGGAAATCGCGCTCGCCTGTGCCGTGCTCTGCAACGCGGTGTTCCTGATCGGCGCACGCGCGGGTGAAATCGCCCTGCCCAACGCGATCGACGAGCAGGGCCTCAGCGTGGTCACCCTCACCGGCGCCGACCCGGACCGCGCCGCCAGCGAGATTCCGCGCAACCTCGATGCACTGCGCCGCATTCGCGGGGTACGGGAGGTGGCGGTCCTCAACACCGTGCCTTTGTCCGGCAATGGCTGGAACAGCAACTTCACCACCCGGCCGGACATGAAGCCGACCGACAAGGGCAGCATCAACTCCAACGTCTACTTGATGGGCGAGGGTGCCGGCCGCGCGCTGGGCCTGCGCCTGACGCAGGGGCGCATGTTCACCGGCGAGGACTACGCCAGCGCCTCGATGGGTTCGTCCTTCATGCCGGAAACGCACGTGGCCATCGTCAACCAGCGCCTGGCCGAACGGCTGTGGCCGGGGCAGTCACCGCTCGGCCGCAAGATGTACGTGAACCAGTACTGGTACCAGGTCGTGGGCGTGGTGGCGAACGTGCTGCGTCCGAAGCAGGCGGGCGCGGGCCTGCCGGGGATCTACGACGCGGCGTTCTTCCCGATGCAGCCGACCGCCGAGCTCAGCTACTACGTGCTGCGCGGTGCGCCGGCTGATCGCGAGCGCATCGCGCGCCAGGCCGAGGACGCGCTGAGCGGGCTGGAGCCCGCTGCCGTCGCCGAAGGCAAGACGTTCGTCGACATCCGGGGCGATTACTTCTCCGGTGCCGCCAGCATGGTCTGGATGTTGGTGCTGGTGTGCGTGGTGATGCTGGCGGTCACCGCTTTCGGCATCGTCGGCCTGACCAGCTTCTGGGTGGCACAGCGGCGCCGACAGATCGGCATCCGCCGTGCGGTCGGAGCGCGACGCGGGCACATCCTGAGCTACTTCCGCACCGAGAACTTCCTGCTGAGCGGCGCAGGCGTGCTGCTGGGCATGCTGCTGGCCTTCGGCATCAACCTTTACCTGATGCAGCACTACGAGATGGCGCGCATGCCCTGGTATTACCTGCCTGCGGGGGCGATCACGCTGTGGTTGCTGGGGCAGGTGGCCGTGTTCGGCCCGGCCCATCGAGCCGCCGCGGTGCCGCCGGTGGAAGCCACGCGCTCGGCCTGAGAGCAAGGAAGCCATGTTTACCTACTATCTCCAGCTTGCCCTCCGCAGCCTCGGCCGCAACAAGGCGCTCACCGCGCTGATGGTGCTGGCCGTGGCGCTGGGCATCGGTGCAAGCATGACCACGTTGATCGTGTTCCACGTCCTGTCCGGTGATCCGTTGCCGGGCCGCAGCGCGCAGTTGTATTACCCGCAGGTCGACCCGCGCGACAACGGCGGGTTGATGCCGGGCAAGGACCCGCCCGGGCAGGTGACGCTGATCGACGGCCGCAACCTGCTGCATGCCCGGCACGCCGATCGCCAGGCGCTGATGACCGGCGGCTCGGTGCCGGTGCAGCCGGACATGGCCGCGATCGATCCGTTCTACGTGGACGCGCGCTACACCAGCGCCGACTTCTTCCCGATGTTCGCCGTGCCCTTCCGGTATGGCCACGGCTGGACTGCCGCCGACGACGGGGCGAAGGCGCGCCAGGTGGTGATCGGGCACGAGCTCAACAACCGGCTGTTCGGCGGCAGGGACAGCGTGGGCCGGCAACTGCGCCTGGCGGGCACCAGCTTCCGCATCGTCGGCGTGCTCGACGATTGGCGGCCCGCGCCGCACTTTTACGATTTGAACATGGGCGCCTACGACTCGGCCGAGCAGGTGTTCCTGCCACTCGAGACCGCGCTGGCGCTGCGCCTGGACCACGACGGCTCGACCGACTGCTGGGGCAACGGCAGCGGCGGCGTGGGCACAGGCCTGCCGTCGAACAGCTGCGTCTGGCTGCAGTTCTGGGTGCAACTGAATGACAGCGCAAGCGCGTCCGCCTACCGCGATTTCCTCGCCCGCTACTCGCAACAGCAACGCACGCTGGGACGCTTCCAGCGTGCGCCGAACGTACGGTTGCCCAGCCTGATGCAATGGCTGGACTACAACCACGTGGTGCCCGACGACGTACGCCTGCAGACCGGGCTGGCGTTCGGCTTCCTGCTGGTGTGCCTGGTCAATACGGTCGGCCTGATGCTGGCCAAGTTCATGCGCCGTGCCGGCGAGCTGGGCGTGCGCCGTGCGCTGGGCGCATCGCGCCGAGCGGTGTTCGAGCAATTGCTGATCGAGTCCGGGGTGATCGGCCTGGTCGGCGGGATCGGCGGTCTGCTGCTCGCGCTGCTGGGATTGTGGATCGTTCGCCAGCGCGCGGCGAGCTACGCCGGGCTGGCGCAACTGGATCCGCAGATGCTGCTGGCGACCTTCCTGCTGGCCATCGGCGCGACGCTGGTGGCCGGGCTGCTTCCTGCCTGGCGCGCCTGCCAGGTGACGCCCGCGCTGCAATTGAAGAGCAACTGACGATGAGCACGGACATCGGACCCATCGTCTCGACCCTGCGCCGGCATCGCACCACGGCCTGGTTGCTGGTGCTGGAAATCGCGCTGACCTGCGCCATCGTATGCAACGCGGTGTTCCTGATCGGCCAGCGGCTGGACCGGGTCAACATGCCCAGTGGCGTGGCCGAACAGGAGCTGGTGCAGATCCAGCTCGGCGACCTGGCGGCCGGCAAGGACCGCTATGCGCGGGCGCAGGAGGACATGGCCCTGTTGCGCCAGGTGCCCGGCGTGCAGTCGGTGGCGATCACCAACCAGGTGCCGTTCGGCGGCTCCTCCTCCAACAGCAATCTGCGCATCGACCCGAGCCAGCACGACCCGGTCGCCAACGCGGCCACCTACCTGGGCGAGAACCTGCCGCAGACGCTGGGCACGCGCCTGGTGGCCGGACGCAAGCTCGCCCCCGGGGACTACGTCAATGCGGACGTGGCGGTCGACGCGCTGAACAGGGGAAGGACCGAGGGGCTGCCCACGGTCGCGGTCATCACGCGCGCGCTTGCCGAACGCCTGTGGCCGGGCCAGGAGCCACTCGGCCGCATGGTCTACCTGACCGACAAGGCGGGCGTGCGCGTGGTCGGCGTGCTCGACACCCTGGTGCGGCCCAACGCTTATCGCGATGCGACCGCGCAGTACGCGGTGATCCTGCCGCTGCACATGGGTGCGGACAAGGACGAGAGCTATCTGCTGCGCACCCGTCCGCAGGACCGCCAGCGCGTGCTGGCCGCGGCGGTGGCCGCCCTGCACAAGGCCGACCCGCAGCGCGTGGTGACGCGCAAGCGCACGTTCGCGGAGGTGCGGCAGGAGTTTTTCCGCAGCGACCGCGAGATGGCCGGCACGCTGGTCGGCGTCTGCATCGCACTGCTCACGGTCACCGCGCTGGGCATCGTCGGCCTGGCCAGCTTCTGGGTCTCGCAGCGCCGCCGCACGATCGGCGTGCGCCGCGCGCTTGGCGCCACCCGCGCCGACATCCTGCGCTACTTCCAGACCGAAAACTTCCTGCTGGCCACCGCCGGCATCGTGCTGGGCATGGTGCTGGCCTACGGCCTCAATCTGTTCCTGATGGCGCATTACGAACTGCCGCGATTGCCGATCGGCTACCTGCCGGCCGGCGCGCTGGCGTTGTGGCTGCTCGGGCAACTGGCAGTGCTCGGCCCGGCGCTGCGCGCTGCCGAAGTGCCGCCGGTGGTGGCGACGAGAAGTGCGTGACCGCCTCGCTTCTGCTCCGTATTCCCCCAGAGGAACATGCCTGATGTTCACCTACTACCTCGACCTGGCCCTGCGCAGCCTCAGCCGCAACAAGGCCTTGACCGCGCTGATGGTGCTGGCGATCGCGCTGGGCATTGGCGCGTGCATGACCACACTGACCGTGCTGCACGTGCTGTCCGGCGATCCGCTGCCCGGCAAGAGCGCGCAGCTTTATTACCCGCAGCTCGATCCGCGGGACATGGACGGCTACCAGCCCGGCGGCGACCCGCCGTCGCAGGTGACCTGGATCGACGGCATGAACCTGCTGCATGCCAAGCGGGCCGATCGGCAGGCGCTGATGACCGGCGGCGCGGTACCGGTGCAGCCGGCGCAGTCGGCGATCGAGCCGTTCTTCGAGAACGCGCGCTACACCACTGCCGATTTCTTTCCCATGTTCGACGTGCCGATGCTTTACGGCCGCGCCTGGAGCGCGGCCGATGACGAGGGCAGTGCGCGCGTGGCGGTGATCTCGCGCAAGCTCAACGACAAGCTGTTCCAGGGCCGCGACAGCACGGGCCAGACCCTGCGCATGAACGACGTGGCCTTCCGCGTCATCGGCGTGCTCGACCAGTGGCGCATGAGTCCTCACTTCTACGACCTCAACAGCGGCAATTACGCTGAGGACGAGGGCGTATACGTGCCACTGACCACGGCCAAGGACATGAAGCTCGCCCGCAACGGCTCGACCGATTGCTGGGGCAAGGGCTCCGACCCGGACCACATGGACACCGCGCCCTGCGTATGGCTGCAGTTCTGGGTGCAGCTGGACACGCCGGCCAAGGCCGCCGCCTACAAGCAGTTCCTGGTGCACTACTCGCAGGAACAGAAGGCCCTGGGCCGCTTCCAGCGCCCGCCGAACGTGCGCCTGCCCGATGTGATGGGCTGGCTGGACTACAACAAGGTGGTGCCCGGGGACGTGCGGCTGCAGGCCTGGCTGGCGCTGGGCTTCCTGCTGGTGTGCCTGGTCAACACGGTGGGCCTGATGCTGGCCAAGTTCCTTCGCCGCAGTTCGGAGTTGGGCGTGCGCCGTGCGCTGGGCGCCTCGCGGCGCGAGGTATTCATGCAGCTGCTGGTCGAGTCCGGCGTGATCGGCCTGACCGGTGGCATCGCCGGCCTGCTGCTGGCGCTGCTGGGCCTGTGGCTGGTGCGCAAGCAGCCCTCCGACTACGCCGCGCTCGCCCACCTGGACCTGCCGATGCTGCTGACCACCTTCCTGCTCGCGGTGGGCGCCACGCTGCTGGCTGGCCTGCTGCCCGCCTGGCGCGCCTGCCAGGTCACTCCCGCCCTGCAACTGAAGAGCAACTGACATGGATATCCTGCCCATCCTTTCGACGTTGCGCCGGCACAAGATCACCGCTTTGCTGGTGGTGCTGGAGATCGCGCTGACCTGCGCCATCGTCTGCAATGCGGTGTTCCTGATCAGCCAGCGGCTGGACCGCATGAAGATGTTCAGCGGCGTGGCCGAGCACGAGCTGGTGCAGATCCAGGCCTATGGCATCGGCAAAACGGCCGACGCCAAGGCACACGCGCAGGAGGATCTGCTGCGCCTGCGCCAGATCCCCGGCGTGAAGGAGGTGGCACTGGTCAACCAGGTGCCGTTCACCAACAGCTCGTGGAACACCAGCATCAAGCTCGATCCCGAGCAGAAGCAGGCAACGCTGAACGCCACGCAGTATTTCGGCGAGAACCTGATCGATACCTTCGGCGCGCAACTCGTGGCCGGCCGCGATTTCGAGCCGGGCGAATACCTGGACATGCGCGAGGTGGCGCGCGACGAGAAGCTGGCCAAGAAGATCAACACCTTGATCATCACCCGCGACCTCGGCCAGAAGCTGTGGCCGGGGCAGTCCGCGCTGGGCAAGACCATTTACCTCGGCGGCGATCCGGCGCGGGTGGTAGGGGTGGTGGCCGGACTGATCCGTCCGTCGCTGTTCAACGGTGATGCCAGCGCGCAGTGGTCGATGGTGTTCCCGTTGCGGATGGATTCGGACAACGCCAGCCGCTACGTACTGCGCACCGCACCCAAGGACCGCGACCGCGTGCTGGCCGCCGCGGTGGCGGCGCTGCGCAAGGCCGACCCGCACCGCATCATCCTGGAGAAGAAAACGCTGGACGACATCCGCGCGGAGTTCTTCCAGGACGACCGCGCCATGGCCGGCTTGCTGCTGGGCGTGTGTATCGCGTTGCTGGTGGTGACTGGTCTGGGCATCGTCGGGCTGGGCAGCTTCTGGGTCGCACAGCGTCGGCGCACCATCGGCGTACGCCGTGCGCTGGGCGCCACCCGCGGCAGCATCCTGCGCTATTTCCAGACCGAGAACTTCCTGCTCGCCACCATCGGCATCGCGCTGGGCATGGCGCTGGCCTACGGCATCAACCTGTTCCTGATGCTGCATTACGAACTGCCGCGGCTGCCGGCGTACTACTTCCCGGTCGGGGCCATCGCGCTGTGGCTGATCGGCCAGGTGGCGGTGCTCGGTCCGGCCATGCGCGCGGCGGCGGTGCCGCCCGTGGTGGCGACGCGTTCGGTGTGACGCGTCCCCCATTTCTTTGTTGTTGGAGATACCTGATGCGGTTGTTGACGAAGTCCTGCTGTCGCCTGCTCCTCGTGTTGTCCGGTGCCCTCGCTGCCGGTGCATGGGCCGCCCAGGCGCCGGCGCCGGATGCCGGTGAATCGGCCAAGACCCTGTCCCGCGAGGAAGTGACAGGCATCATCGCGCAGAGCCGCCGCATCGTTTCGCCCCATGGCATCGAGGAGCTGCGCAAGGTCCGCATCGGCGGCATCGACCAGTGGCTCTCGATCCGCGGGCACGACCGCCGCAACCCGATCCTGCTGGTACTGCACGGCGGCCCGGCGTCGCCCAGCATGCCGATCGGCTACACCTACCAGACGCCGTGGGAGGACTACTTCACCGTGGTGCAGTGGGATCAGCGCGGCACGGGCAAGACCTACGCCGCCAACAGCGAGGCACAGATGGCGCCGGGCATGACCATCGAGGGCATGACCGAGGATGGCGCGCAGGTGGTGCAATACCTGCGCCAGCGTTACGACAAGCAGAAGATCTTCCTGCTCGGCCATTCCTGGGGCACCGTGCTGGGCGTGAACCTGGCGCAGCGCCACCCGGACTGGTTCTACGCCTACATCGGCGTTGGTCAGGTGGTGAACGTGCGCAAGAATGAAGAGCTCGGTTACGCCTTCGCCCTCCAGCAGGCAAGGGCGCACGACAATGCCGAGGCGATCGCAGCGCTCGAAGGCATCGCGCCTTACCCGGGCGACGAACCGATGACTATCGAGCGCATCGCGGTGCGCAGCCGCTGGGAAACCTACTACGGCGGCCTCGCCTTCGGCCGCGACAGCTTCGCGTTCGATGCCGACGCCGAATCGCTTTCTCCCGACTACAGCCAGCGCGATCTCGACGCGATCGGCAAGGGCAGCATGTTTTCGCTGCGCCACCTGCTGCAGCCCTTGCTGAAGGTGGATTTCGACCACACCACGCGATTTGGCTGCCCGGTCTTGCTGTTCGTCGGCGCGCATGACCAGACCACTTCCCACGTGCTGGCCGAACAATGGTTCGACGACCTGCAGGCGCCTTGGAAACACCTGGTGGTTTTCGCCGACTCGGCGCACATGGTCATGCAGGAACAACCGGGCCGGTTCCTGGTGCATCTGCTGACCGACGCGCTGCCATTGGCGCAACGTGCCGGCGATGCCGCGCCGGGTGAAACCACACGCTAGGAAGGCCGCTTCGCCATCGGTCCACCGCCCTGACCGGCGAGGAGGATGGCGACGGGTCGTTCCACCGCACGCTCGCGACCGCAAAGGAGGCAAGCCCATGAACGTCCAGAACGACAGCCATGCAAGCATCGGACAGGCATCGCGCCTGCCGGCTTCCCGGCCCGCCCGCGGCAAGGCCGTGAGCATCCCTCTTTCCCTGGCCTGTGCCGTGGCCGCGGCCTGTTCCGGTGCATGGGCATGGGCGATGCCCGCACCTGCGCCTGCCGCCGTGTCGCCGATCAGCGCGGCCGCCAACCACCCCGGGGACGCGCTGCGCCTGATCGATGCGGTCCGGCAGGGCCGGGTCGATATCGTGAAACAGCAGGTCGGCGTCGGCCTCGCCGTCGACGCCTGCGCGCCGGGCGACGGCACCGCATTGATCGTGGCCGCGCAGCGGGCCGACCCGACGATGGTGGACGCGCTGCTCGGCCTGGGCGCCGACGCCAACCGGGCCTGCGCGGGCGACGGCAATCCGTTGATCGCCGCGGCCGCGAGCGGAAGCGTCGACACCATGGCGCGCCTGCTCGCCGCCGGCGCCCTGGTGGACGACGTCGTGCGCGGCGACGAGACGGCGTTGATCACGGCCGCCCGCAAGAACCAGCCGGCGGCCGTCCGTTACCTGGCCTCGCACGGGGCGGATGTGAACCTGGGCGTGACGGCCGACAACGGCCAATGGCGCACGCCGCTCAACCAGGCCCGCAGCGACGCCGTCATGCGATTCCTGCGCGGCCAGGGTGCCACACCGGACGGTGCGCGCCGCCCATGAACGCGATGGCGCACCGGCGCCCGATGATCCGATGGAGTGACTGATGTTCGGCTATTACCTCGACCTCGCCCTGCGCAGCCTCAAGCGCAACAAGGCCCTCACCGCACTGATGGTGCTGGCCATCGCCGTGGGTATCGGCGCCAGCATGACCACGCTGACGGTCGTGCACCTTTTGTCCGGGGACCCGATACCGGGCAAGAGCAGCGTGCTGTATTTCCCCCAGGTTGATCCGGAAAACCCCGCCCTTGCGGAACACACCGAGCCCTACCCGGCGATGGACTATCGCTCGGCGCTCGACTTGTGGAGTGCGCAACGCGCCGATCGCCAGGCGATCGTCACGAGCAGCCCGGTGAAGGTGCGCGTACCGGACAGCGGCCAGCCGCCACTGATGCTGAGCATGCTTTCGACGACGGCGGACTTCTTTCCGATGTTCGAAGTGCCTTTCCAGTACGGCGCTGGCTGGAGTGCACAGGAGGATGCGCGGCATGCGCGCGTGGCAGTGATCACCGCCGACCTCAACGACAAATTGTTCGGCGGGGACAACAGCGTCGGCCGCACCTTGAGGGTGCGCGATACGGATGTGCGGATCGTCGGAGTGCTCAAGCCATGGCGACCCACGCCGCTTTTCTATGACCCGTGGAGCCAGAACTTCAGTCGAACCGAAGATGTTTTCGCGCCTTTCGGCAGCAGCCTGGACATCAACCAGGGCAATTTCCAGGCCTACACCTGCTGGCATGTGCCGGAAAAGGTGGGCGATCTGCGCAACAGTGATTGCGTGTGGGTGTGGCTTTGGGTGGAACTGGACAGCCCGGCGAAGGTGCAGGCCTACGGGCGTTTCCTGGCCGGCTATGCGGAGCAGCAGAAGGCGCAGGGACGGTTCGCGACCGGCAAGGAACACGTACGGCTGCGGGACCTGATGACGTGGCTGACTGCCCGTGGCATGGTTCCGGACGACGTGCGCCTGCAGGCGTGGCTGGCGTCGGCGTTCCTGGTCATATGCCTGTTCAACGCGGTGGGCCTGTTGCTGGCCAAGTTCCTCCGGCGCAGCGGCGAGATAGGCGTGCGCCGCGCGCTCGGTGCAAGCCGCCGCGCGATCTTTTCGCAATGCCTGGTCGAAGCCGGGCTGATCGGTTTGCTCGGCGGAATCCTTGGCTGGCTGCTGACGCTGGCCGGCTTGTGGCTCATTCGCCGGCAGCCGGTGGACTACGCCCATCTGGCGCACCTGGATACCACCATGTTTTTGGCCACCTTCGCCCTGGCGGTGGCGGCGAGCCTTCTGGCGGGCCTGATTCCCGCGCTGCGTGCGAGCCGTGTCGTTCCCAGCTGGCAGCTCAAGGCGCTGTAAGGAGAGGTATATGCAGATTCGACCCATACTCGCCGCACTGCGGCGCCACCGCCTTGCCACGCTCCTCATCTCGCTGGAGGTGGCGCTGGCCTGCGCAGTACTGTGTAACGCCTGTTTCCTGGTTGCCCAGCGCTGGGAGCTGATCCAGACCCGCAGCGGCGTCGACGAAAGTTCCTTGGCCATGGTGATGGTCCATGGCTTCGAAGCCGACCAGGGCAAGGACCTCAACGCGCGGATGCTGGCCGGCCTGCGGGCGGTACCGGGCGTGCAGTCAGTGAACCTGATCAGCCAGGTTCCCTTCGGGCCGCAGACCGGTGCTGCGGGAATTTCGCATGACCAGGGCAGTTTCAAGAGGAAGATCGGTGTCGTCGACTTCGTGCTGGCCGGGCCGGGCACGTTCCAGGCTTTGGGCCTGGAACTCGTCGCCGGGCGATTGCCCAAGGTGGGCGATTACAGTCCCGCAACCAACTTCGCTCCCGCGGACGCCCAGGTCCTGGTGAGCCGATCGCTGGCCGAGCACGCATGGCCCGGAGAGAGCCCGCTGGGCAAGGAATTCTGGTGCGACAAACTGCATTTCCGGATCATCGGCGTCGTCGATCATTTTGCCCGTGCGCGACCGCGCGACTGGGGTTCGCAGGCAGTGGAGTGGACGGTCTTCACGCCCACCTTGCCGGGAGGTTCGCTGGCCGGCACCTATCTGTTGCGGGCCAAGCCGCAGGACTTGCCCCGGGTGCTGCGCGACGCGCGCAACGCGGTCGCGAAGATCGCTCCCGATGTCGTGCTGGATCAGGAGAACAGCCGCACCCTCGTCGATTTGCGCGCGAGCTATTTCAAAGCCGATCGCATCATGATCGATCTGCTGATCGGAGTGATCGCCACCATGCTGTGCGTCACCGCTCTGGGCATCGTCGGCCTGGCCAGCTTCTGGGTCGGGCAGCGGCAAAAGCAGATCGGCGTGCGACGTGCGCTGGGCGCGACGCGCGGTGACATCCTGCGCTATTTCCAGACCGAGAACTTCCTGATCGTCAGCTTCGGCATCGCGCTGGGCATGGTGCTGGCGTTCGGCCTGAACCTGCTGCTGATGAGCCACTACGAGCTGCCGCGCCTGCCGTTGTATTACCTGCCGGTCGGCGCGCTGGCGCTGTGGGGGCTGGGCCAGCTGGCCGTCCTGGCGCCCGCGCTGCGCGCGGCGGCGGTGCCGCCGGTGGTCGCCACGCGATCGGTGTGAGCGCGCCGCAGGGGCATCTGTCGGTACCTTCCCCATATGTCCGGGGGAAGGGCCGGTAGCGGGATGCCACCAGGCCAATGTTTCATCCGCAGCTTTCGATTCCCTGGGAGTACACGGAATGTTCGCCTACTACCTCGACCTGGCGCTGCGCAGCCTCAGGCGCAACCCCGTCCTCACCGGCCTGATGGTGCTGGCGATCGGCCTGGGCATCGGTGCCAGCATGACCATGCTGACGGTGCTGCACGTGATGGCGCAGGACCCGTTGCCGCAGCGGAGCGCGCAGCTTTACTACCCACACATCGATCCGCTGCCGAAGGCGTATCCGGCGCACAACGACTGGGGTGATCCCAGCGACAACTTCACCTGGCCCGACGCCATGGCGCTGCTCGAGCGTGCGGGGCGGGGCGCCGCGATGGCGGGCGGCAACGTGCTGGTGTGGCCGGTCGATCCGGACCAGATGCCCTTCCGCCTGCAGGGTCACTACACGACAGCGGGCTTCTTCGGTTTGTTCGGACTGTCGTTCGAGCAGGGGCATGGCTGGTCGCCGGCGGACGACGAGGCGCATGCGCGGGTGGTGGTGCTCAGCCACGAGCTTGCGCACAAGCTGTTCGGCGAGGCCGACGCGGTGGGCCGGATGGTGCGGCTCGACGACAGCGAATTCCAGGTCATCGGCGTCACCGCCGACTGGGCACCGCAGCCGATGTTCTATGCCGATGCCTCCAGCAAGGGCGGCTTCGGCGAGGCCGACCGCTTCTTCCTGCCGTTGTCGACGGCGGTGGACCTGGACATGGGCGTGAGCGGCAACCAGGCCAGCTGGAAGGAGGGCGAAAACGGCAAGCGCAGCCCTGGGCTGACCTGGCTGCAGGTGTGGGTGGAGCTGAAGGACGCCGCCCAGGTCCGCGCCTACCGCCAGTTCCTGGTGGACTACTCGGCGCAGCAGCAACGGCTGGGCCGGTTCGAACGGCCCGCGCAGAACGCCAGGCTCTATTCGCTGATGGGCTGGTTGCAGCACGAGGAACTAGTGCCGGGCGACGTGCGCCTGCAATTGTGGCTGGCGCTGGGCTTCCTGACTGTATGCCTGACCAACATCATCGCGCTGCTGCTGGCGAAGTTCCTGCGCCGCAGTGCCGAGGTGAGCGTGCGGCGGGCGCTGGGCGCGCGCCGGCGCGACATCTTCCTGCAGTTCGGCATCGAGTCGGCCTTGATCGGCACGCTTGGCGGGGCACTCGGCATCGCAATCGCCCAGGCCGGGCTGTGGAGCGTACGGCACCGACCCGACGCCTACGCCGCCGTGGCCCGGATGGACCTCTCCATGCTCGCGCTGACCGTGGTGCTGGCGGTGCTGGGCAGCGTGCTGGCCGGGTTGCTGCCGGCCTGGCGCGCCAGCCGCGTGGCGCCGGCCCTGCAGCTCAAGGCCCTGTGAGGAGCATGCCCATGCAACTGCGCCCCATCTTCTCCAGCCTGCGTCACCACAAACTCACCGCCACGTTGCTGGTGCTGCAGGTGGCGTTCACCCTGGCTATCGTCGCCAACGCCTCCTTCATGGTGGTCCAACGCCTGCAGCGCATGGGCACGCCCAGCGGCGTGACCGAGGACGAGTTGTCGATGATCCGCGTCGAAGGCATCGGCAAGGACGACAACCACCAGGCGCGCCATCTCGCCGACCTCGATGCACTGGGCAGACTTCCGGGCGTGCGTTCGGCGGTGGCGATCGGCCCGTCGCTGCCCTTCAGCGGCAACATCAACAGCTATGGTGCCTGCCCGAGCCAGGAAGCGCTCGAGCGGGCGATCGCCGCGAGCTCGCTGGACCACTCCGGGTGCCTGTCGATCGACACCTACGCCGGCAGTCCCGGCTTCGTTCGGACGCTTGGATTGCAGCTGATCGCCGGACGCGACTTCACCGCCGGCGAGTATGTCACCGGCGACGTGTCGGCGGTGATGCTCACGCAAGCGGCGGCCCGCCGGCTCTTTCCCGGCCAGGAGGCGCTCGGCAGGATGGTCTACGCCGGCAAGCAAGGCAGCCGCGTGGTCGGCATCGTGCGGGACGTCATGCGGCCGCTGCTGCGCGGCGACGGCAGCGACCACGAGGTGATGCTGTGGCCGCAACTGCCCGACGGCGATAGCGTGACCTACCTGCTGCGCAGCGCACCGCAGCATCGCGGCCGGGTGCTGGCCGCCGCGGCCGCCGCGCTGCAGCGGCTCGACTCCAGACGACTCATTCCCGCCTCGGGCCAGCGGACGTTCGCGCAGCTGCGGGCGCACTACTTCCAGCGCGACCGCACCATGGTCGGGCTGCTGGTGGCTGCGGGGCTGGGCCTGCTGTTCGTCACAGTGCTGGGCATCTCGGGGCTCGCCAACTTCTGGGTACAGCAGCGCACGCGAACGATCGGCATCCGCCGCGCCATCGGCGCCACGCGGGTGGACATCCTGCGCTACTTCCAGGCCGAAAACTTCCTGATCGTGGGCGGCGGCGTGCTGCTGGGCATGCTGCTGGCGTTGGCGCTGAACCTGCTGCTGATGAGCCGCTACGAACTGCCGCGCCTGCCGCTGGCCTACCTGCCGGTCGGCGCGCTGGCGCTGTGGCTGCTGGGCCAGCTCTCGGTGCTGGCGCCGGCGCTGCGCGCCTCGCGCGTGCCGCCGGTGGTGGCGACGCGGTCGGTGTGACGGGCTGCACGGCGAGCGGACGGGCGGCGATCGGAAGCAGGAGCGGGGCGGGCCGGGTAGGCTACGGCCTGCGGCGCGGACGCGACGCAGGTTTGTGGCAACCTTTTGGCGTGGAAATGCATCCATGCCCACATGTGCAGGAAAAAGATGCGAACCGTCCTGATCATTGACGACAACCCGGCGGTGGGCGAGGCGCTGTCGCTGCTGCTCTCGCTGCACGACATCCGCCCGCTGATCGCGATGACGCCCGAAGAGGGTCTGGCGATGCTCGACCGCGAGCTGGTCGACGTGGTGATCCAGGACATGAACTTCACCGCCGACACCACCTCCGGCGAGGAGGGCGTGGCGCTGTTCCGCGCGATCCGCCAGCGTCATACCGACCTGCCGCTGATCCTGCTGACCGCCTGGACCCACCTGGAAACCGCGGTGGAGCTGGTCAAGGCCGGCGCAGCCGACTACGTGGCCAAGCCGTGGGACGACACCAAGCTGCTGGCCACGGTGGAGAACCTGCTGGAGCTGTCCGAGTCCACCCGCGAGGTCAACCGCACCCGCCGCGAACGCCGGCGGCGGCGCGACGTGCTGCGCCAGACCTACGAGCTGGACAGCCTGGTGTTCGCCTCCGACGCAATGGCGCAGACGCTGGAGCTGGCCTGCCAGGTGGCGCGATCGCACGTGCCGGTGCTGATCACCGGGCCCAACGGCTCGGGCAAGGAGCGCATCGCCTGCATCGTGCATGCGAACTCGCCGGTGCGGAACGGGCCGTTCGTGGCGGTCAACTGCGGCGCGCTGCCGGGCGAGCTGATCGAGGCCGAGCTGTTCGGCGCCGACGCCGGTGCCTACACCGGCGCCAACAAGGCGCGCGAGGGTCGTTTCGAGTTGGCCGATGGCGGCACGCTGTTCCTGGACGAGATCGGCAATTTGCCGCTGCCCGGGCAGGTCAAGCTGTTGCGCGTGCTGGAGACCGGGCAGTTCGAGCGGCTGGGTTCCGGACGCACGCGGCAGGTCAAGGTGCGCGTGCTGTCGGCCACCAACGCCGATCTCAAGGCGATGGTGCGCGCGGGCACCTTCCGCGAAGACCTGTACTACCGCCTCAACGTGATCGAGGTGAACCTGCCGCCGCTGTCCGAACGCACCGACGACATCGTGCCGCTGGCCGAGCACTTCCTCGATGGTCGCGCCGAGCTGGGTGACGTCGCGCGCGAGGCGCTGGTCAGCTATCCCTGGCCCGGCAACGTGCGTGAACTGAAGAATGCGATCGAGCGCGCCGCGCTGCTGGCGACCGACGGCGTGGTCACCCCGCCATTGCTCAACCTGCCGCAGCATACGCCCACGGTGGCCCGCAACCTGGACGAGCCCAGCCGCGAGGCGGTGGAAACCGCGCTGCACCGCGCCGATGGCGTGGTCAGCCGCGCGGCGCAGTCACTGGGCCTGTCGCGCCAGGCGCTGTACCGGCGAATGGAACGCTACGGGCTGGCCACCGGCTGATCATCGGCGCAGGGCGCAAGGCGGGCTTCGATCCGCTCTTGTGGGTCGCGGCCCGCAGTGGCTGGTGGGGCGCAAGCCCACCCTGCAAACGTGCGTTTCGGCGGTTGCCGCTATCGAAAGGGCGCGGGATGATCAACGCCAGTTCGACCCAGGAGCAGGATCCATGCGTATCGCCACCATCGTACTTGCCTCCCTGTTGGCCGCCGCAGCGGCACAGGCCCAGTCGGTTCCGCCGGCTTCCCACGCCAGCGACAGCTGGAACGCGCCGGCGCCGGCGTCCACCGCCAGCTATCGCGCCGATGCGGCCAGTCCGCTGACCGAACGCAAGTCCGAATCGCCCTTCAAGTTCAAGGAGCGCCGCGATCATCGGCCGTTGCCGGGCAATGCCGCGCAGCGGCATTCGGGCAACGCGGCCGTGGGCGCCATGGGTGCGGACAGCAACGGCCGGCCCGCGGTGAGCTGCCCGCAGACGCCGATGGATCCTGCGTGCCACTGAAGCCGTCGGCCCGGCGCCGGAACCGAGCATGCAACTGAGATCGCTGCAGGCCCGGCTGACCGGGTTACTGATGCTGGCCAGCCTGAGCGGCGCGCTGGTCTACGCCGGGATCACCCGGTGGCCGCTGCCGCAGCTGCTGTCGTGGCTGCGCCATGACCCGCGGCTGGGCGCCCATTTGCCGGCTTGGCCGGGCGTATCCGGCGGCCTGCTGGCCAGCCTGCTGGTGCTGTTGCCGCTGGCGTTCTGGCTGGGCGGACAGGTCATGGCACCGATCCGCCGCCTGCTGCGTGCGCTGGAAGGTGCCGTGGCCAGTTATCGCGATGGCGACTTCAGCTTTTCCATCGCGGTCGACCGCCGCGACGAGCTGGGCGAGCTGGTACGCATGCACAACGCGCTGGGGGCCACCCTGCGCGAACAGCGCCAGCACCTGGTGCAGCGGGAGCTGCTGCTGGACACGGTGGTGCAGCACACGCCGGTGGCGCTGGTGCTGGCCAACACCCAGGGACGCATCGCCTACGCCAACATCGCCGCGCGGCACCTGTTCAATGAAGGGCGCAGCCTTAACGGCCTGGACTTTGGCGAGCTGCTGGACAACGTGCCTGAAGCACTCCGCCACGCGGTGGAAAGCGGCGAGGACGCCCTGCTCACCGTGCCGATGGACGGCGCCGAGGAAACTTTCCACCTGTCGCAGCGGGTATTCCGCCTGCAGGGCCGGCCGCACCGGTTGTTCTCGTTGCGCCGCATGACGCGCGAGCTGTCGCGGCAGGAAGTGGCGACCTGGAAGCGGGTGATCCGGGTGATCAGTCACGAGCTCAACAACTCGCTGGCGCCGATCTCCTCGCTGGCGCACTCCGGCGCCGAGCTGGCCCGGCGCGGCGACATGGCGCGGCTGCCTGGCGTGTTCGCCACCATCGGCGAGCGCGCGCGCCACCTCCACGGCTTCATTGCCGGCTACGCCAGCTTTGCCAAGCTGCCCACGCCGCAGCCGCAGTCGATCGACTGGCAGGCCTTCCTCGACAGCCTGGCGCTGCACT
This sequence comes from Frateuria hangzhouensis, assembly GCF_026410505.1. Classification (GTDB taxonomy): domain Bacteria; phylum Pseudomonadota; class Gammaproteobacteria; order Xanthomonadales; family Rhodanobacteraceae; genus Frateuria_A; species Frateuria_A hangzhouensis. The sequence goes on along the minus strand of NZ_JAPMIU010000005.1, from coordinate 239,053 downwards.
GCCGCTACCAGTTGGTGGGAGAGGTACCAGCCGAGCCGGGCTGGTTCGACAAGGCGCAGATCGAGCAGGTGCTGATCAACCTGATCAAGAACGCGCACGAGGCCGGCGGCGCGGAGGACGGCGTGACCCTGTCGCTGGCGCAGGTGGGCCAGGACTGGCGCATCGAGGTGGCCGACCACGGCCCGGGCATGAGCGAGACGGTGCTGGCGCAGGCGCTGCTGCCGTTCTATTCGACCAAGCGCGCCGGTACCGGGCTGGGGCTGGCGCTGGCGCGCGAGATCACCGAGGCGCACGGCGGTCGCATCATGCTGGCCAACCGCGAAGAAGGCGGCCTGCGCGTGAGCCTGCTACTGCCCGCCCGGCCCCTGTAAGGGACCTCGAATAACCCTCTTTTGCTCAGCCAAAGCGCACCGCAGTCCGGAGATCTGCGGGGCCGCCGGTTGAGCTCCTCCCCCTGCTTGCAGGGGGAGGTTGGAAGGGGATGAGGCTTTGATCTTAAAGCCAAGAACACCCCTCCCCAGCCCTCCCCTGCAAGCAGGGGAGGGAGCCGAAGCGGCGCCTGTCAACGGGAGTTTTCGAGATCCCCTGCAGGAGCGCACCCTGTGCGTGACCGCGCGGCTGGATCGCGCATGGGGTCGCGCATAGGGCGCGCTCCTATAAGGGAACCTCGAACAACCCTCTTTTTGCTCAGCCAAAGCGCACTGCTGTCCGGAGATCTGCGGGGCCGCCGATGGAGCTCCTCCCCCTGCTTGCAGGGGGAGGTTGGGAGGGGGTGAGGCTTTGATCTTAAAGCCAAAAGCACCGCTCCCCTGCAAGCAGGGGGAGCCGAAGCAGCGCATGTCGACGGGAGTTTTTCGAGATCCCCTGTAGGAGCGCCCAAGGGCGCTCCTACAGGGGCTGGCGGCCTGTCCGCTCGCCTATACTCGTCCTTCAACCACAGGAGGGGGAGCCATGGGCAGCATCGTGATCGGTGTCGTCATCATCGTGCTGGCGATCATCGTGATCGCCAAGCTGGTACGGATCGTGCCGCAGGGGTACGAATGGACGGTCGAGACGTTCGGCCGCTACACGCGCACGCTCAGCCCCGGGCTGCATTTCCTGATTCCGTTCTACCAGGCGGTCGGCGCCCGCATGAACATGATGGAACAGGTGCTGGACGTGCCTTCTCAGGACGTCATCACCAAGGACAACGCCGTGGTGCGCGTCGACGGCGTGGTGTTCTACCAGGTGCTGGACGCGGCCAAGGCCGCCTACGAGGTGGCCAACCTGGAGCAGGCCTCGCTGGCGCTGGTGATGACCAACATCCGCACCGTGCTGGGCTCGATGGACCTGGACGAATCCCTGAGCAAGCGCGACACCATCAACGCGCAGCTGCTGCGCGTGGTCGACGAGGCCACGCACCCGTGGGGCGTCAAGGTCAATCGCATCGAGATCAAGGACATCGCGCCGCCGCGCGACCTGGTCGATGCGATGGCCAAGCAGATGAAGGCCGAGCGCGAGAAGCGCTCCAACATCCTGGAAGCCGAGGGCTTCAAGCAGGCGGCGATCCTCAAGGCCGACGGCGAGAAGCAGAGTGCGATCCTGGCCGCCGAGGGCAAGAAGGAGGCCGCGTTCCGCGAGGCCGAGGCGCGCATCCGCCTGGCCGAGGCCGAGGCGGAGGCGACCCGGCTGGTCTCCGACGCGATCGCCAGCGGCAACCTCAACGCGCTGAACTACTTCGTCGCCAACAAGTACGTCGAGGCGCTGAAGGAAATCGCCCATTCGCCCAACCAGAAAATGCTGCTGCTGCCGATGGAGGCGACCGGCATCATCGGGTCGCTGGCCGGCATCGCGGAGCTGGCGAAGGAGTCGCTCTCGCAGCAGGGGGCGGGCAGGGCGGTGCCGCCGCCGCGCTGAGACCGGGCCTGAACCGGCCAAGGGGGAGGCGCTGCTCGAAGCTGACAGTCATCAGCCTGTAACGTCTGCCCGCCATCCATCGTCGCCTGAACGGGAGCCCCGCATGTTCTCCACCCTCGCAATCCATCACCTGTGGTGGCTGCTGGCCCTGCTGCTGATCGCGCTGGAGGTCGCCCTGCCGGGCTACTTCCTGCTGTGGATCGGTATCGGGGCTGGCGCCACCGGCGTGCTGGTCTGGTTGATGCCCGGCATGTCGCTGCTGGCGCAGGCGATCGCCTTTGCGGTGCTGGCGTTCCTGTCCTGCGTGATCTACGCCTACGGGCTGCGTCCGAGACTCCGCCGCGGTGACGCCGCCAGCGAGCGGCTCAACCGCCGCGGCGCGCAGATGGTCGGCCAGCGCTACGTGCTGATCGAGCCGATCGTCCATGGTCGCGGCAAGGCGCGCGTGGGTGACGGCGAATGGCTGGTCAATGGCCCGGACCTGCCGTTGGGCGCGACCGTCGAAGTGCTCAGCGTCGAGGGCAATACATTGCAGGTCCGGCCCGCCGCATGAGCGCCGCCGGCAGCGCAGCACTGGCGCCGTTCGATACGCGCATTGCCTTTCTGGTCGAGCTGGCGCGCCGGTTGCACCAATGGGGCACGTCGGCGCCGCGACTGGAAATGGCCATTGCCGGTGCGGCGCAGCAGCTGGACGTGATCGCCGACGTCTGGTCCAGCCCCACCGCGATCATCATCTCCTTTGCCGAGATCGGTCGCGACGAGGAAGGGCTGGCCCAGGTCACCCAGGTGATGCGGTTGCCGCCGGGCGACGTGAACCTGGCGCGGTTGTGCGAGGCCGACGCGATCGCCGATCGCGCCATCGCCGGCGAGCTGGGCCTGCGCGAAGGCTTTCGCCTGCTGCGCGCACTGGGGCTGCCGGAAACGCGGCGCGCGCAGGCCGGCCTGGTCGGCAGCTACGGGCTGTCGGCCGCCTGCGTGGCGGCGCTGTTCCTGCACAGCTCGTGGGCCGACCTGGTGGTGGCCGGCGCGATCGGCCTGGTGATCGGCCTGATCACCGTGCTGTCGTCCACGCGGCCACGGCTGGCCGTGGCCAGCGAGGCGATCAGTGCGCTGGTGGCCACGGCGGTCGCGATCCTGGTCAGCGCTTTCGTGGTGCCGCTGGCGGTCAGGTCGGTGGTGCTGGCCGCGCTGATCGTGCTGGTGCCGGGCATGTCGCTGACCACTGCGGTGCGCGAGATTTCCAGCCAGCACCTGACCTCTGGCATGGCGCGCATGGGCGGCGCGATCGCCACGCTGCTCAAGCTGACCTTCGGCACGGTGGCGGCCAGCCAGGTCTGCGCGGCGTTCGGCGTGACCGCGGTCAACTATGTGTTGCCGCCGCTGCCGCGCTGGACGGACTGGCCGGCCCTGCTGATCGGTGCATTGGGATTCGCCATCCTGTTCCGCGCGGCACGGCGCGATTGGGCCGTGGTGGCGGGCGCGGTGAGCATCGGTTACCTGGCCACGCGCTGGGGCGGCCTGCTGTCACAAGCGGTGCCCGGGCCGCCGGTCGGCGCGTTCCTCGGGGGCCTGCTGCTGGGCGCCCTGGCCAATGTATACGCACGCTACCTGGGCCGGCCGGGCGCGGTGGTGCGCGAACCGGGCATCATCCTGCTGGTGCCCGGCAGCGTGGGGTTCCAGAGCGTGTCCTACCTGTTCGAGCGTGACACCACGCTGGGCATGGACAGTTTCGTCCTGCTGATCACGCTGCTGATTTCGCTGGTGGCAGGGCTGCTGTTCGGTGATCTGTTGATTTCGCCTCGTCGTTCGCTTTGATGCCCTAGCGGGGGCATCGCGCCCTTTCAGGGCGCAGGGTCAAGGCAAGGGCCTCCCCCTCTCCCCAGCCCTCTCCCCCAAGCAGGCTCGGGGGAGAGGGAGCAAAGGCGGCAAGCTCGCGCAATCCGCTCCCTCTCCTCCGGCCCCGCCGGGGGAGAGGGGCGGGGAGAGGGGGAGGCTCTTGTTCGCCCAGGCGACTCAACCCTGCGCGTCGTCGTCCCCACCCTCGTCCTGCTGCAAATCCTTCAGCAGCTTGAAGATCTCCCGATAGGCCCGCGGCGGCTTGTTCGCCGCCCGCTCGCTGCGCGCCTGGCGGATCAGCGAGCGCAGGTGCTGGCGGTCGATGGCAGGGTGTTCGGCGATCAGCGTGGCGGCCGCTTCGTCGTCGTCCAGCAGGCGTTCGCGCAGCGCCTCCAGGCGATGCATGGCGGCGGTTTCCTGCCGCTGGCGCTCGCGGTTCTCGCCCAGTTCGGCGCGCACGCTGTCGAAGACCGCGTCTTCATGGCGGCGCATCTTCTTGGCCAGGAACGCCAACTGGCGCTTGCGTGCGATATGCGAGGCGATGCGGCGCACGTTGGCGATTTCATCGCGCACCTCTTCGGGCAGGTCGAGCTTCGCCAGCCGGCTGGGCGGCAGTTCGACCAGCTGGGTGGCGAGCGCAAGCACGGCAAGCGCCTCACGGCGCTGCTGGGTGCGGCTGGGGCCGTAATCCTGTTCGTCGAGTTCGGTCTGGTTGCGGCTGCGGCTGGGGCTCACGGGCGTTCCAAGGGGTCGGGGCTGGCATCTTCCAGCGCAAAGCGGGGTACGGGGCGGCCATCGACGGCGACGGTTTCCTCGAACATGGCGGCCGGGCGCACCCACAGGCCTTGCTCGCCGTAGAGCGCCCGGTAGACCACCAGCTCTTCCAGCGTTTCGCTGTGGCGGGCCACGCCCAGTACCTGGTAGCGCTGACCCTTGTAATGACGATAGACGCCAGCGACCGGTGGCATGCGCGCTCCTTTGGCACGTTCCTTTTTTTTGGACGGGGGCGACCCCATCTCCGGAAGTCGTGCGGTGTTCGCCGCCCATTCTACCTGCCTGAAGGAACGCCCCGTGAGTGCAGCCGTCTTGCCCGCCGACTCCAGCCAACAGGAACTCGACCGCCTGGCCGAGCTCGCCGAGGACGTAATCCGCCGCGCGCGCGCGGCCGGCGCCAGCGCGGCCGAAGTGGCTGCGAGCGTCGACAGCGGGCTCAGCGTGAACGTGCGGCTGGGCGAGGTGGAGACGGTCGAGCACACGCGCGACCGCGGCTTCGGCCTGACCGTGTACTTCGGCCAGCGCAAGGGCACCGCCAGCACCGCCGACCTCAACGCTGCCTCGGTGCAGGCGACGATCGACCAGGCCTGCGCGATCGCGCGCTACACCGAGGCCGATCCGGCCGCCGGCCTGGCCGATCCGACGCGGATGGCCACCGAGTTCCCCGACCTCGACCTGTGGCATCCGTGGCACGTCGAAACGGCCGAGGCGATCGAGCTCGGCCAGCGGATCGAGGCCGCCGGCCGTGCGCATGCGGGCATCACCAACTCCGATGGCGCCGCCGTGCAGGCCGGCCAGACACTTTCGGTGTACGCCAACTCGCACGGCTTCGTCGGACGCGAGCGCGCCACGCGGCATGCGCTGTCGCTCTCGCTGATCGCCGGTGAAGGCGACGGCATGCAGCGCGACTACTGGTACGACAGCGTGCGGGATGCGGGCGACTTCATGAGCGCGCAAGCGCTGGGCGACAAAGCGGCCGGGCGTACGCTGGCACGGCTGAACTCGCGCAGCCTGGGCACGCGCCAGTGCCCCGTCCTGTTCGTGCCGGAACTCGCGCGCGGCCTGATCGGCCACCTGGTCAGCGCGGTGAGCGGCGGTGCCCTGTACCGGCACGCCAGCTTCCTGCTCGACCACGCCGGCAAACGCTTGATGCCCGAATGGATGAACATCGTCGAACGCCCGCTGCTGCCGCGAGGCATGGGTTCGGGCGCATTCGACGCCGAGGGCGTGGCCACCGCCGACAGCGCACTGGTGGAGAACGGCGTGCTGGCCCGCTACATCCTGGGCAGCTATTCGGCACGCAAGCTGGGGCTGGCCTCGACCGGCAACGCCGGCGGCATCCACAACCTGCTGGTCGAGCCTGGCCAGGACGACTTCGCCGCGTTGCTCGAGCGCATGGGCACCGGCCTGGTGGTTACCGAGGTGATGGGCCAGGGCGTGAGCACGCTGACCGGCGACTATTCGCGCGGCGCGGCCGGCTTCTGGGTCGAGAACGGGCAGATCGCCTATCCGGTGGAGGAAATCACCATTGCCGCCAACCTGCGCGACATGTTCGCCGGCATCTTGGCGGTGGGCAGCGACGTCGACCGGCGCGCGCAGATCCTGACCGGCTCGATCCTGCTGGACCGGATGACGGTGGGCGGCCAGTAGCCCAACCGGCTATGGCATCGGCGGGCGGCTTTGCTAGCATCGCCGCACGGGCGCCGCCGGCGTCACCGAAGGCCACAGGAGACACGCATGAGTGTTCCACCCGATTCCGTCGTCCCGCCTCCGCCGCCGCCGGGCGAGCCGGTGCCGCCGCCCGAGTCGTTCGACCCGGCCGGCATGCCCAGCCATGAAGAGCGTCAGTGGGCGTTGTTCGCGCACCTGTCGGCGCTGTTGGGCGGGCTGCTCACCGGCGCCTTCGCTGGCCTGGGCTGCTTCATCGGCCCGCTGGTGATCTGGTTGCTGAAGAAGGACACCATGCCCTTCGTCGACGACCAGGCCAAGGAAGCGCTGAACTTCAACATCACCCTGGCCATCGTCGGCGTGGTGCTATTGCTGCTCACGCTGGTCACCTTCGGCTTCGGTGCGCTGTTGACCGTGCCGATCGGCATCCTGGTGGGCATCGCCTGGCTGGTGTTCACGATCATTGCCGCGGTGAAGGCGAACGAGGGCGAGCGTTACCGCTACCCCTTCACACTGCGGTTGATCAAGTAAACGCGAGGCGGGCTTCGGCCCGCTTCTGCTTCCAGGGGCCGGTGGTGGGCTGAAGCCCACCGTACGGGAGGCCGGTGTAGGGTGGGCTTCAGCCCACCATTGGATCTTCAATGCGCGCGGTGGGCCGCGTATAGCGCCAGCTCTTCCAGCAGCGCGGCGCGCGGTCCAAAGGAAGCTATGGCCTCCAGCGCCGTGGCGGTAAGTTCCGTCAGCCGCATGCGCGAAGCCTCCAGGCCGATGATCGAGGAGAAGGTCGGCTTGTCGGCCGCCGCGTCCTTGCCGGCGGTCTTGCCGATCACCGCCGATTCGCCTTCCACGTCCAGGACGTCGTCGCGCACCTGGAAGGCCAGGCCGACCGCGGCGGCATAGCGGTCCAGCGCCTCGATCGCGGCGGCGTCGGCACCGGCGGCAAGCGCTCCCAGGTGCACGGCGGTGCGGATCAGCGCGCCGGTCTTGCAGGCGTGCATGTGTTCCAGCTCGTCCAGCGTCAGCTTGCGGCCCACCGCGGCCAGGTCCAGCGCCTGCCCGCCGGCCATGCCCTCGGCGCCGCAGGCGCGGCCGAGCACGCGCAGCATCTGCAACGCCCGCGCGGGATCGTTGCCGGCGTGCGGGTCGTGCGCCAGGATCTCGAAGGCGAGCGCCTGCAGTGCATCGCCGGCGAGGATCGCCATCGCTTCGCCGTAGACCACGTGGCAGGTCGGGCGGCCACGGCGCAACGCGTCATCGTCCATGGCCGGCAGGTCGTCGTGGACCAGCGAATAGGCGTGGATCAGCTCGACCGCGCAGGCCGGCGCATCCAGCTCGGCGCCATCGCAACCGAGCGCGTGTCCGGCGGCGTAGACCAGCAGCGGGCGCAGGCGCTTGCCGCCACCAAGCACGGCGTAGCGCATCGCCCGGTGCAACTCCAGCGGCGGCTGCTGTTCGGACGGCAGCACGCGCGCCAGCGCGGCATCGGCGCGCGCGGTTACCGCGAGCAGCCGGGGGCCGAGTTGGGGCGGCGCGTCAGGGTTGGGATTCGAAGGGTTCGGCGTTGTCGGGCGCATCGGGATCGAGCAGCAGGCGCACGCGCAGTTCGGCCTGGTCCAGGGCCTGCTGGCAGTGTCGGTAGAGGCCGATGCCGCGCTCGAAGGAGGCCAGCGATTCGTCCAGGCTCAGCTCCCCGCCTTCCATGCGCCCGACCAACTGTTCGAGCTCGTCCAGCGAGTGTTCGAAGTCGGCGACGGATGGGGTTTCCGCGGGGGCGGGAGCGGGTTTGGCCATGGGCCGCAACGCTAGCGCAGCGAGGTGTCGGAATCAATGTTTTGCAGGCGCGCGGCCCTTCGATTCCGGCCTTTCGCACCCAGGCTCAGGGTGAATGGTTGAGCGCAGCTACCCGCCCGCTCCCGATCACCCCGTTCGCGCTGAGCGTAGGCCGCGGGCCGCGGGCCGAAGTCGAAGCGCTGGCCTCGAGCCCACGCCCCGAATCCCTCTTCCTCCGGGAGCGGGCGTCGACAGGCGGGTGAGGATCCGGGCGGAGCGAGACGTTCGTGCAGACCGGCCGGGCTCAACGGGCCGGACTCCAATTCGGGTGGGCGCCAAAGGCGTCGAAAAGCGCCGCGCCCTGGGCCGTCCGCCATAGATCGGCGACCGCGACCAGTTCCCCTTCCGCATAAAGCAGCGGACAGGTCGCGCGTTGCCAGGGCGGCAGGGTGATTTGCTGGAACAGGTCGCGCAGTTCGCGGGTGTGACGATCGCCGGCGGGCCGGATGCGTTCGCCACCGCGGCGCAGGCGCACGCTCAGCGGCGCGGGCAGGCGCCTGGCCGGATCGAGCACGAGCTGGCCGCCATCGGGCAAGGCCAGTGCCTCGCCGTGCCACGCGGCCTCCCAGCACGGATCGACCGGCGGCCGCGGTGCATGCGCCCACAGTCGCCCCTTCCAGATGTGCAGCTCGGCACCCGGCCAGCGCACGCACGGTTGCTGGCCCGCACGGGCGCCGCACTGGCGCTCGATCTGCCGGCGCTGCGCGGCGGTGGGCGCGGGCAGGCCGCGGGCGTGCAGCCAGTGATCGAGCAGGGGTTCGCGCAGGGCCGGTTCGAGGGCGAGCCAGCCGTGTGCATCGAGGGTGCCGGTCCGCGGCTCGTGCAGGCTCGCGAGCGCCTCCAGCCAGCGTACGCGCAGGCTGTCGTCCGCGGCGCGGCAGAGCGCCGCGCTGTGCAGGATCGAATCGACCGCATGCGGCCAGTGCCGGCGCAGGCGCGGCAGGACTTCCTGGCGCAGGTGGTTGCGCGCGAGGGTGGTGTCGCGATTGGAAGGATCCTCGATGCAGCGCAACCGATACTGTTGCAGGTAGGCTCGCAACACTTCGCGTGGCAGCTCCAGCAGCGGCCGCCAGAGCCGGCCGCGGCCGAGCGGTCGGATCGCCCGCATGCCGCCCAGCCCCTGCGGGCCGGCGCCTCGCAGCAGCTTGAGCAGCACCGTTTCGGCCTGGTCGTCGCGGTGGTGCCCGAGCAGCAGCCATTCGTCCGGCTGGAGGATCTCGGCGAAGACGGCGTAGCGGGCATGCCGCGCGGCCGCCTCGAGTCCCTCGCCACCGTCGCGGGCGACCTCGACCCGGCGCACTTCGCAGGCGACGCCGAGCGAGACGCAAAAGGCCTGGGCCTGCGCCGCCCAGGCGCCACTGTGCGGATGCAGCCCGTGATCCACGTGCAGCGCACGCAGGCCGCGTTCGTGCGCTCCGTGCACCGCCGCCAAGGCGTGCAGCAGCGCGGACGAGTCCGGGCCGCCGCTGAAGGCCACGCAAAGGGAGCCGTCGGGATGGTCTTCGAGGACCTGGCGCAGCGTGTCGGGCAGCGTGCGCGGGCTACTCACGGCTGGCCGGCTTCTTCTTGTTGCGCACGTAGAGGTGCTTGCCGTTGCCGAGCTGGCGCTCCTCGGTCTGGAACAGCCCGATCGCGCCGACCAGGCCGCTGAGCTTGCCGTAGCCCCAGTTGCGCGAGTCGAACTCCGGCGCGCGCTTGCTGACCATGCTGCCGACCGCCCCCAGGCCGGCCCAGCCGGTGTCGTCGGCGGCATCCTCGATGGCGCTGCGCAGCAGGTTGACGAGCCGGGTGTCCTGGCGCAGATCCTGCGTGCTCGGACGCTCGGCGGGCTCGGTGGACTTCCCTCCGGCGCTGTCCGCCTCGCCCAGCACGTCGGTATAGATGAACTTGTCGCAGGCAGCCACGAACGGGCTCGGCGTCTTGCGTTCGCCGAAGCCGTAAACGGTCAGTCCGGATTCGCGGATGCGCCGGGCCAGCGTGGTGAAATCGCTGTCACTGGAGACGATGCAGAAGCCGTCGAAGCGCCCGGTGTAGAGCAGGTCCATCGCGTCGATGATCATCGCCGAATCGGTGGCGTTCTTGCCCTTGGTGTAGCCGAATTGCTGGATCGGCTGGATCGAGAAGTCGAGCAATTGCTCCTTCCAGCCGCGCAGGTGGTTGTCGGTCCAGTCGCCGTAGGCGCGCTTGACGTGCGCGGTGCCGTAGCGGGCCACTTCGGCGAGCAGACCCTCGGCCAGCCCGGGCTGGGCGTTGTCGGCGTCGATCAGTACGGCGAGTTTGGCATGGTCGGCCATGGCGATGCCCTGGGGGAATGGACCCCGATAGTAAACCGCGGGCGGGCGAGGCTCTTCTGAGGGAACCTCGACAAGCCCCGAAAGCTTCCGGCACCCACTGTAGAGCCCACTTGTGGGCGATGCTTTTGCCGGTGCAATCAGGCGTAACGGCATCGCCCGCAAGTGCGCTTCTACAAAAGCGTCGCGCGAAGGGAGCTATTCGAGGTTCCCTGCAGGAGCGCGCCCTGCGCGCGGCCGCAGGCACCCCGCTCGCGCACAGGTGCGCTCCGACAGGTCAGCGGCTGAAGTTGAGTTCGATGTCCAGGCCGCAGGGATCGGTCAGGAAGAGCTGTACCTGGCCAAGTTCGGGCACTTCGTCGATTTCGTAAGCCAGCCCGGCCGCGTCCATGCGTGCGCGGGCGGCGGCGAGATCGGTGCAGGCGAAGGCCAGGTGGTTGAAGTGGCCGGTCGGAGCTGGCGCGGCGTCGCCGGGCGCGGCGACGGTCAGGTGCAGCACGTCGGTCTCGCCGGCGTAGAGCCAGTGGCCGTGCGAGCGGAACGCCGGCCGCGGGCCTTCGCGCAGGCCTACCACGTCGATGTAGAAGCGGCGCAGGCGCTGGATCACCGCCTCCGGCGCGCGGATGTTCGCGTGGGCGAGGCCGCGCACGCCGGTCATGCGGCTTATTCCGCGTAAGCGCCGTAGCTGCGCAGGCGCCGGTAGCGCTGTTCCAGCAGATCCGGTTCGGGAATGGCCTCGAGTTCGTCGAGCTGGTTCATCAGCACCGCCTTCAGGCGGATGGCCATGGAGCGCGGGTTGCGGTGGGCGCCGCCCAGCGGCTCGCGCACGACCTTGTCGACCAGGCCCAGTTCGAGCAGGCGCGGGGCGGTCATGCCCAGTGCCTCGGCGGCGTCGCGTGCCTTGTCCTGGCTCTTCCACAGGATCGAGGCACAGCCTTCGGGCGAGATCACCGAATAGGTGGAGTACTGCAGCATGTTGACGCGGTCGCCCACGCCGATGGCCAGCGCGCCGCCGGAGCCGCCTTCGCCGATCACGGTGCAGATGATCGGGGTCTTCAGGTCGGCCATTTCCAGCAGGTTGCGGGCGATCGCCTCGCTCTGGCCGCGCTCCTCGGCGCCCACGCCGGGGTACGCGCCGGGAGTGTCGATGAAGGTCAGCAGCGGCAGGCCGAAGCGCTCGGCCGTCTTCATCAGGCGCAGCGCCTTGCGGTAGCCCTCCGGGCGCGGCATGCCGAAGTTGCGGCGCACCTTGGTCTTGGTGTCGCGGCCCTTCTGGTGGCCGATGATCATCACCGGCCGGTCGTTGATGCGGCCCAGACCGCCGACGATGGCGGCGTCGTCGGCGTAGGCGCGGTCGCCGGCCAGCTCCTGGAACTCCTCGCAGATCACGCCGATGTAGTCGTTCGTGTACGGCCGCGCCGGGTGGCGCGAAAGCTGGGTGATCTGCCACGAATTGAGGTTGCGGAAGATCTCGGCGGTCTTGGTCTTGAGCTTCTCGCGCAGGCGCGCGACTTCCTCGTCGATATTGAACGCCTGGCCATGGCTGGCATGGCGCAATTCTTCGACCTTCGCTTCCAGTTCGGCGATCGGCTGTTCGAAATCGAGGAAGTTGGGGTTCATTCGCGGGCCGTTCGTGACGCTGAGCGGGCCAGTATAGCCGGGGTGGGTGTCAAGGCGGGAACGGTGGCGTATGGCGGTTTGTTTCCTCTCCTTCCGGGAGAGGGTGCCCGCAGGGCGGGAGAGGGTGCGGGCGTGCTATCCGGCGTTACCGAACCCTCTGCCCAACCCCTTTCCCGGAGCGAGAGGGCTCATATCAGGCTTCGGACTTGACGATCCTGAGCTTGAGCCTCTCCCGACCCCTCTTCCCGGAGGTAGAGGGGCTCATCAGGCTTCGGACTTGACGATCCTCAGCTTGGCCGCATCCACCCACGGCAGCCCGCGCAGGGCGCGCAGCAGGTCGGGGATGGCGTTGACGCGCCATTCCTCTCCCAGCTCCAGGTCGGCCTGGGCGGTGCGGTTGTGGTAGCCGTACAGGATCACCGTGGCGCGGCCGCCACGGAAGCCGGCCAGCGTCTGCTTGAGTTCCTGCTCGAAACCGGGGGCGATGCCGTTGAGCTTCACCCGCAGCGCCCGCGCATGGTGGCGGCACGCGTCGGCGAGGGTCATGGCGCCGCGGGCGCGCAGCTGGAAGCCGCCGCCGGAGAAGTCGTCGATGCGCAGGCCGCCCTCGACGATGAGCATCTCGTCGCGGGTAAGCAGTGGAGCGACCTGCTGGTAGAGCTCGCCGAAGAAGCTGACCTCGATGGTGCCGGTGCCGTCCTCCAGCCGTACGAAGGCATCGCTGTCGCCGCGCTTGCGCACGGCGGTGACCATGCCGGCAACGGTCCAGGGCGTGTCGGGGCCGCGGCGGAAGCGGTTCTCCTCGCCGTCGCTCTTGCGTGGGCGCGGTGGCTGGTAGCGGTCGCCGATCTCGCCCAGCGGGCAGGTGGACAGTTGCGCCAGCTCCTCGCGCCACGGATCGGTCGGATGGCCGGAAAGATAGTGGCCCAGCGTCTCGCGCTCGCCCTGGAGCTTTTGCTCCAGCGGCCATTCCGGTGCGGTCGGCAGCTCGATCTGCACCACCGGCGCGACGCTTTCCATCATCGCCCCGAACATGTCGTTCTGGCCCGATTGCTTGTCGCGCAGATGCTGTTCGGCCGCCTTGATCGCATCGGGCAGTTGCAGCATCAGGCTGGCGCGGGTGGGGGCGAGCGCGTCCAGGCTGCCCGAGAGGATCAGCGCCTCGAGCACGCGGCGGTTGAGTTTGGACGAGTCGACGCGGCGGCAGAAATCGGCCAGGTCCCTGTACGGCCCGCCGCGCTGGCGCTCCTCCACGATGGATTCGCAGGCGCCCTGGCCGACGCCCTTGATCGCGCCCAATCCATATCGGATGACCTTCGGCTCGACCGCCACGAACATGAAATCCGAGGCGTTCACGTCCGGCGGCAGGATGGTCAGGCCGATCGCGCGCGACTCGTCCAGGAACGTCACCGCCTTGTCGGTGTTGTCCATGTCCGAGGAGATCGTCGCGGCCATGAACTCGGCCGGGTAGTGCGTCTTCAGCCAGGCGGTCTGGTAGGAGACCAGCGCGTAGGCGGCCGCGTGCGACTTGTTGAAGCCGTAGCCGGCGAATTTCTCCATCAGGTCGAAGATCTGGTCGGCCTTCTCGCCCGACAGTCCGTCCTTCGCCGCACCCTCGCGGAAGATGGCGCGGTGCTTGACCATCTCCTCGACTTTCTTCTTGCCCATCGCGCGGCGCAGCAGGTCGGCGCCGCCGAGCGTGTAGCCGCCGACGATCTGCGCCATCTGCATGACCTGCTCCTGGTAGACCATGATGCCGTAGGTCTCTTTCAGGACAGGCTCGACGCGCGGGTCGGGGTATTCGACCTCTTCGCGGCCGTGCTTGCGGGCCACGAAGCTGGGGATCAGGTCCATCGGACCGGGACGGTACAACGCCACCAGCGCCACGATGTCGCCAAAGCGGTCGGGCCTGGCGTCCTTGAGCATGCGCTGCATGCCGGAGGATTCGAGCTGGAACACCGCCACCGTCTGCGCACGCTTGAGCAGTTCGTAGGTGGGCGCGTCGTCCAGCGGCAGGGCGCCGATGTCCAGTGGTTCCTCGCCGGTCTGCGCGCGGCGCGCGTTGATCGCCTTGACCGCCCAGTCGATGATGGTGAGCGTGCGCAGGCCCAGGAAGTCGAACTTGACCAGGCCGACGGCCTCCACGTCGTCCTTGTCGTACTGCGTCACCACGCCACCGCCGCCGGGCTCGCAGTACAGCGGCGCGAATTCGGTCAACGGCCTGGGACCGATCACCACGCCGCCGGCATGCTTGCCGGCGTTGCGGGTGAGGTTCTCCAGCTTGAGCGCCAGATCCACCAGCGTGCGTGCGTCCTCGTCCTGCTCGTAGAGCTCGCAGAATTCCTTGACGACGCGGTCGGGCTCCTTTTTCGACTTATCCGAGCGGCCCAGTGCGTCGGAGAGCGTGAGGTCCAGCGGCCGCGGCGGGATCAGCTTGGCAATGCGGTCGACCTGGTTGTAGCCCATGCCGAGCACGCGGCCGGAATCGCGCAGCACCGCCTTGGCCGCCATCGAGCCGTAGGTGATGATCTGGCTGACATGGTCGCGGCCGTACTTGCGCGCGACGTAGTCGATCACCTCGTCGCGGCGGTCCATGCAGAAGTCGATGTCGAAGTCGGGCATCGACACGCGTTCGGGGTTGAGGAATCGCTCGAACAGCAGGTCGAACTGCAGGGGGTCCAGGTCGGTGATCTTGAGCACCCAGGCGACCAGCGAACCGGCGCCCGAGCCACGGCCGGGCCCGACCGGGATGCCGTTCTGCTTACCCCAATTGATGAAGTCGGCCACGATCAGGAAGTAGCCGGGGAAGCCCATGCGGATGATGACGTCGAGTTCGCGCTCTAGCCGCGCCTGGTAGTCCTCCAGGCTGTGCCCGGGTGCCAGCGGGTTGGTGGCCAGGCGCTCGGCCAGGCCCGCGCGCGCGGTCTCGCGGATGTAGCTGTCGAGGTCGTAGCCCTCGGGCACCGGGAAATCGGGCAGGTAGTAGGTGCCGAACTCGAGTTCCAGGTTGCAGCGCTTGGCCAGCTCGACCGTGTTCTCGAGCGCCTCGGGCAGGTCGGCGAAGAGCTCGGCCATCTGCGCGGGGGATTTAAGGTACTGCTGGTCGGCGTAATGGCGCGGGCGTTTCGGGTCGGCCAGCACGCGGCCCTGGTTGATGCACACGCGCGCCTCGTGCGACTCGAAGTCGTCCTGCTTGAGGAAGCGCACGTCGTTGCTGGCCAGCAGCGGCAGGTTCAGCGCGTCGCCCAGCGCCACCGCGGCGGTGTTCCAGGTCTCTTCGCCCTCGCGGCCGCAGCGGGTCAGCTCCAGGTACAGGCGGTCGGGGAACAGCCCCGACAGCGTCTGCAGTTTCGCGATGCCCGCATCCACGCCCTGGCTCAGCGCGACGCGGCCGACTTCGCTTTCACGGCCGAGCAGGGCGATCAGGCCGCCGGTCGATGCGGGCGTCAGCCAGCCGGCCTCGACCAGCGCCTTGCCGCCGTGCTGGCCATCGCGCCAGGCGCGCGAGACCAGCCGCGAAAGATTGAGGTAGCCCTCACGGTCCTGGCACACCACGGTCAGCCGCCACGGGCGCGGGTCGTCGGGCGAGCCGATCCACAAGTCGCAACCGCCGATCGGCTTGATGCCGGCCGCTTGGCAGGCCTTGTAGAACTTCACCAGCGCGAACATGTTGCTGTCGTCGGTGAGCGCCACCGCCGGCATGCCTTCGCGCACGCAGGCTTCGACCAGCGCCTTGATGCGGATGGTCGAGTCGACCAGCGAGTATTCGCTGTGCAGGTGGAAATGGACGAAGCGTGCGGACATCAAGGACTCGGGAGCATGCCCGGTGAGTCCGTGAAGGCTACGCTGTGGCGCCCGTTTCCCACAAGCTTGACAGGGCCGGATACCGCGCTGGCGGACTCAGTGGACGAGGAACCGCTCGTTGTCCTCGTTCCACTCGACGTAGTGGTCGAAGCCGGCGGTTTCCAGCGGATGCCGGTCGTAATCGGCGTGGGAGCGGACGAGGGGTTCGCCCGGGTTTTCGGTCGGCTCGGATACGGTCGGGCTGGCCGCGGGCGCGGCGAACGGCTTGAGCGCGGAGCGCACGTGGAAGAAGCGGGATAACATGGCACGACTCCTGCGGAAGGGCTTCCGCGGTGGAGAACGGCGCGTCCGTGCGAACGCTGGAAAACGGGTCGTTGCAACCGCTTTCCCCTGCATGATTAGGATGCGCCTTTCCGGCGGAAAGTTGCATAGACTTGTGGCCTATTTTCCGGTCCGGTCCGGTACGTCGCAGCCTGCGGCGCAAACCTTCAGAACAGCGTGCCCTGATCGAACAGCAGCCTCACCGGGGCGAAGCTGCGCCGGTGCAGCGGGCAGGGGCCCAACTGTTTCAGTGCGGCCAGGTGCTCGGGCGTGGAATAGCCCTTGTGACTGGCGAAGCCGTAACCGGGATGATGTCCGTCCATGACGCACATCAGACGGTCGCGGGTGACCTTGGCGATGATCGACGCCGCGCTGATCGCCGGTTCCAGCGCATCGCCTCCGACGATGGCGCGGCCGGGGCAGGGCATTGCCTTGGGCAATTGGTTGCCATCCACCAGCGCCTCGTGCGCGATCATCGACAGCCCGGCCACGGCGCGGCACATGCCGGCCATGGTCGCCTGGTAGATGTTGATGCGGTCGATTTCGTCCACGTCGACCAGCACGACATGCCATGCCAGCGCGCGTTCGACGATTTGTGTGTAGAGCGCTTCGCGGCGAGCGGGGGTGAGCTTCTTGGAGTCGTCCAGGCCGCGGATGCGGCGGCGCGGATTGAGGATCACGGCGGCTACCGCCAGCGGGCCGGCGAGGGGGCCGCGGCCGGCCTCGTCGACGCCGGCAATGAGGCGCGCGATCTTCGGCGAGGGCCGGGTGCGCTCAGGCGCCTGAAGGTTCGGCCGGGCGACATTGCATAGCACGTTTGCCTCCTCTCCCTTCCGGGGAGAGGATTGAGCGCCGCCCTGAGCCTGTCGAAGGGGTGAGGGGGCAAGGCTCGCGGCGGAGTTCACCAAAGCGGGCTCTGTAGACACACCGTCGCTAGAGCGGCCTTCCACCCCAGCCCTCTCCCCGGAGGGCAGAGGGAGCACAGCGGTGGCTTCGTCGAGATCGTCAGGCCGCACGGGGAGCCTCCAGCAACGCTGCCACGGCGGCGGCCGCGCGCTCGCCGGCGCCGCCTTCCTCGCCTCCGCGCAAGGTGCGGTGCAACTGTTCGAACGCCGCGACGACATGCCCGCGCCGCTCGCTGTCGGCGAACAGCGCGAGGGTCGCCTCGGCCAGGTTCGCCGCGGTGCAATCATCCTGCATCAGCTCCGGCACCAGCTTCTCCTCGCCCAGCCCGCAGGCGCGCGCCAGGATGTTGGGCAGCGCGTAGACGTCGGTCTTGAGCATGTTGAAGGCGCGGGCGATGCGGTAGCTCCACGGCGAGACGCGGTAGCCCACCACCATCGGCCGCTTGGCCAGCATCGCTTCCAGCGTGGCGGTGCCGGAGGCCAGCAGCACCACGTCGGCGGCCAGCATGGCCTCGTGTGCGTGGCCGTCGAGCAGCAACGGCGCGCTCTCGTCGCGCGGGCCCTTGGCCAGCAGCGCCTTCAGGCGCGCGTGCACCTGCGGGTTGGCGGCAGGCACCACGATCCGCAGGCCCGGCAGGGCGGCGCTGACGCGCTGCGCGGCGTCGACGAAGATGGCGCCCAGGCGCTCGATCTCCGAGGGACGGCTGCCCGGCAGCACCGCCAGCACGGGTGCGTCCTGCGGCAATTGCAGCACCTCGCGCGCGCCGCTGCGGTCCGATACCAGCGCGAAACGGTCGGCCAGCGGATGGCCGACGAAGCGGGCGTCGACGCCGTGGCGCTGGTAGATCGCCGGTTCCATCGGGAACAGGCACAGCACCCGATCGGCGCTGTGGCCGATCTTCTCCGCGCGCTGCTCGCGCCAGGCCCAGACCGACGGGCTTACGTAGTGCACGGTGCGCAGGCCGGCCTCTTTCAACCGACGCTCCACGCCCAGGTTGAAATCCGGCGCGTCGATGCCGACCACCACGTCGGGGCGGACTTCCAGCAAACGGGCGACCAGCGCCTTGCGCAGGCGCAGCAGGCGCGGCAGGTGTCGGATCACCTCGGCAAAACCCATCACCGACAGCTCGCGGATGTCGTACCAGGACTCGAAGCCCTCGCGCTGCATGCGCGCGCCGCCGATGCCGACGAAGCGGGCGGCCGGGTAGTGCTTGCGCAGCGCGGCGATCAGCTCGGCGCCGAGCTGGTCGCCGGAATCTTCGCCAGCGATGAGGGCGATTACGGGGGAGGAGCTCATGGGGCGGGAGTGTAGCGTGGCTTGCCCGCGGACGAGCCGGCGGATGGCCGCGGCGATGTGGCGCGCCTACCGCGCCAGTGAACGCTCGCTGCGATCGAGGAATGCCAGCATGTCGCGCACGTCCTCGCTGTCCTGCGCCTGCGTGACCAGTTGCGCGCGTGCTTCGGGGAGCGACAGGCCGGCCATGTACAGTGTGCGGTAGGCGCGCTTGATCGCCGAGATACGGGGTGCATCGAAGCCGCGGCGCTTGAGGCCCTCGCTGTTGATGCCGCGCGGGCGGCCGTGCTGCTCGTTGGCCATCATCACGAACGGCGGCACGTCCGAGCCGACCAGGCAACCCATGCCGATGAATGCGTGCGCGCCGACCTTGCAGAACTGGTGCACGCCGGCGTAGCCGGAGACGATCACCCAGTCGCCGATCTCCACGTGCCCGGCCAGCGCCGAGTAGTTGGAGAAAACCACGTGGTTGCCGACCTGGCAGTCGTGCGCGATGTGCACGTAGGCCAGCAACCAGTTGTCGTCGCCGATGCGGGTGACGCTGCCGCCCTCGCCGGTGCCGCGGTTGATGGTGACGAATTCGCGGATCAGGTTGCGGTCGCCGATCACCAGCTCGGTGCGTTCGCCGGAGAATTTCTTGTCCTGCGCCGCACCGCCGATGGAGGCGAACTGGCTGATGCGATTGTCGCGCCCGATCCGGGTCGGGCCTTCGACCACCACGTGCGGGCCGATCACCGTGCCTTCGCCGACCTCTACTTCCGCGCCGATCACGCTGTAGGCCCCGATCGTGACGTTGCGTCCGATCACGGCACCCGGATCGATCTGCGCGGTGGCATGGATCATTTGTCCGCCCTCGCGGCACACATCAGCTCGCAACTGGCCACTTCCTTGCCATCGACCAGCGAACGGGCGACGAACAGGCCCATGCCGCGCATCAGGCGCTTGAGCGAGACTTCCAGCCGCAACTGGTCGCCCGGCACCACCGGCGCGTTGAAGCGCGCGTTGTCGACCTTGGCCAGATAGAACAGCGGGCTGCCCTGGTCGCCCTTCATGCGGCTGGAAATCTGCGTCAGCAGGCCCGCGGCCTGTGCCATCGCCTCGACGATCAGCACGCCCGGCATCACCGGATGACCGGGGAAGTGGCCGAGGAAGAAGTGTTCGTTGATGGTCACGTTCTTGAGCGCAACCACGCTCTTGTCCGGCACCAGCTCGATCACGCGGTCGACCAGCAGGAACGGGTAGCGGTGCGGCAGCAGATGCTGGATCTGCTCCACGTTCACCGGCATGTCCCACGTCGCGGGGGTATTACTCATCGTTACTGTCCTTCTCCAGCGCCGACAGGCGGCGCGCGTACTCGTCCAGGTGTTTGAAGCGGGCGGCGTTCTTGCGCCACTGCCGGTTGTCCTGCAACGGCGCGCCCGAGGAATACTCGCCCGCCTCGCGGATCGAATGCGTGACCAGGCTCTTGGCGGTAATGGTAACCCGGTCGACCAGTTCCAGATGCCCCAGCACGCCGGCGTTGCCGCCGATCTGGCAGTAGCGGCCGATTTTCGCGCTGCCGGCCACGGCGGCGCAGCCGGCCATGGCGGTATGCGCGCCGATGTGGACGTTGTGGGCGATCTGGATCTGGTTATCCAGCCGCACGTCCTCTTCCAGCACGGTGTCCTCCAGCGCGCCGCGGTCGATCGTGGTGTTGGCGCCGATCTCGCAGTCGTCGCCGATGCGCACGCCGCCCAGTTGCGGGATCTTGACCCAGTGGTCCCGCTCGAACGCCAGGCCGAAGCCGTCCGAGCCGATCACGGCGCCCGGATGCACCAGCACGCGCCGGCCCAGCGTGACCCGCGTGACCAGGGTCACGCGCGCGACCAGCCGCGATTGCGCGCCGACCGTGCAGTCCGGACCCACGATGCAATGCGGGCCCAGCACGGCGCCATCCTCGACCACCGCGCCATCGTCGATCACGCAGTGCGGACCGACGCTGGCGCTGGCACTGACCCGGGCGCTGGTGGCGACCACCGCGCTGGGATGGACACCACGGGGCGCCGCCGGCAGGCGCTCGAACAATGCGGCGATCTTCGCGTAGGCGACATAGGGATCGGCGGCGACAAGCGCTGCGGTGGGGCAGTCGGCCACGTTTTCCTCGCGCAGCACGACCACGCCCGCCCCGGTGGCCTTCAGCTGTGCGGCGTACTTGCTGTTGGAGAGGAAGCTCAGCTGGTCCGGCTGCGCCGAAGCCAGCGTGCCCACGCCGACGATCGGTCGCGCGCCGTCGCCATGGAAGGCGAGCCCGAACCGCTCGGCCAGCTCGGCCACCGTGTAGTTGTGCTCGCTCATGCGCGCTCCTTTGGGGCAGGGCATTGTAGGCGAGGGCACCCGGTCTCGCGATGCCAACCTGACGGGGCAACATCATAGGAGTGCCCCTGGGCGCGACCGCAGTGACGCACGTCACGAGGTCGTTGGGGATCGCGGTCGCGCCCAAGGGCGCTCCTACAGGTATCTCAAACAAGGACGCGGCCCGAAGGCCGCGTCCCGTGGGTTCCGCTTCGGTCAGAACTGGCTGCCGAAGGTGAACTGGATGCGTTCCTCGTAGTGGCGATCCTCCTCCTTGGAGCGGATCGGCACGGCCAGGTTGATGATCAGCGGACCGATCGGGGCCTGCCACTGCAGCGCGATACCGGCCGAGGCGCGCAGCTCGCTGGCGTCGAACGCCTGGTAGTTGCGGAACGCGTTGCCCACGTCCAGGAACGCGGACACGCGCGCCGTGTTGATGTCCTTCAGGAACGGCAGCGGGATGAACATCTGCGCGGTACCCAACACCTTGAACGCGCCGCCGATCGGCTGGGCGTAGCGGTAGTAGCCGTTGGCGCAGGAACCCTTCTCGTCAGGCTCGCTGGAGGTGCCGTTCGCGCCGATGCACACGCGCGGGCCCAGCGTGTTGTCCTGGAAGCCGCGCACGTCGCGCACGCCGCCGGAGTAGAAGTTCTCCCAGAACGGGAAGTCATACGGCTGGTCGGCCGCGAAATCGCCGAAGGTGCGGTCGTAGGTCTGGTTGCCGTAGCTGTCGCCGTAGCCGACCTGGCCATCCAGGTACAGCACGAAGCCGCCGCCGATGGGCCAGTAATGGTTGGCCTCGCCCATGAACTTGTAGTACTGCACCGTGGAACCGGGCAGGGCGACTTCGGTGCTGGCCGAGAGCAGGCCGCCGCGGGTGGGCGCCCAGTAGCCGTTGCGGGTGTCGTGGCTCCAGCCCAGCGTGCCGGTCCAGGTATGGATGGTCTTGTTGCCGATCGCGTTCTGGTAGTCCACCAGCACCTGCGGGGTGATGCCCGGGTAGGTGTTGATCTTGTTGCTGGACAGGCCCATACCCACGCGCAGGCCGTCGGTCTCGCTGATCGGGATGCCGAGATAGGTGGAGAACGACTTGGTGCTGTTTTCGTAGTTGGCGAAGTCGGTGTTGCCGTAGTCGGTCTTCGAATACGTGGCGCTGTAGCCGATGCCGATGTTGTTGTCGGTCAGGTAGGGGTTGTAGTAGCTGGCGGTGATGCGGGAGTAGTAGGAACTGTGCTCGGCGCCCACGCTGAAGCTGTCGCCCGTGCCCAGGAAGTTGTTCTGCGATACCGAGGCGTTGAGGATCATGCCCGAGTACTGCGAATAGCCCACGCCGAACATCAGGCTGCCGGCCGATTGCTCCTCCACCTTTACCGTCACGTCGACTTCGTCCTGCGTGCCGGGTACGCGCTTCTTGTCGATCTCGACCGTCTTGAAATAGCCCAGGCGCTGCAGGCGGATCTTGGAGCGGTCCACCGCCGCCTGGTTGTAGATGGTGCCTTCGAGCTGACGCATCTCGCGGCGCAGCACGTCGTCCTCGGTGCGGGTGTTGCCCTGGAACACCACCCGGCGCACGTACACGCGCTGGCCCGGTTCGATGAAGAAGGTCATGTCGACCGTGCGCTTGTCCTTGTCCAGCTTGGGCACCGGGGTGACCTTGGCGTACGCGTAGCCGATGTTGGACAGGATCGCCTTGATCGAGTCGGAGGTCGCCTCCACCGCACGGCGGTTGAAGGTGTCGCCCTTCTTGACGAAGACCAGCTTGCGCAGCGTGTCCTCGCCCAGGATCAGCTCGCCCAGCAGGTGCACGTCCGAAACGGTGTAGACCTCGCCTTCCTTGATGCTGGCCGCGATGTACATGGCGCGCTTGTCCGGCGCGATGGTGACCTGGGTGGAATCGACGCCGAAATCGGCGTAGCCGCGGTCCATGTAGTAGGACTGCAGTTTTTCCAGGTCACCGGAGAGCTTCTCACGCGAATACTGGTCGTTCTTGGAATACCAGGACATCCAGTTGGTGGTGCCGGACTCGAAGTCGTCGCGGATCTGCTTGTCGGTGAAGACGGTGTTGCCGACCACGTTGATCTGCTTGATCTTGGCGGCCTTGCCCTCGCGGATCTCGATGTCGATCGCCACGCGGTTGCGGTCCAGCCGGGTTACGTGCGGGTCGACCGAGACGTTGTACTTGCCGCGGTTGTAGTACTGCCGGATCAGTTCCTGCTGCACGCGGTCCAGCGACAGCCGGTCGAAGGTCTCGCCCTCGGACAGGCCGATCTCCTTCAGGCCCTTGCGCAGGTCCTCTTCCTTGATGTCCTTGTTGCCGCGCAGGGTGAGCTTGGCGATGGACGGTCGCTCGATCACCTTGATCACCAGGATGTTGCCCTCGCGGGAGAGCTCCACGTCGCTGAAGAACTTGGTGTCGTAGAGCGCGCGGATGGCGCGCGCGGCCTCGTCGCCGGTCAGGCGGTCGCCCTTGGCGACCGGCAGGTAGTTGTAGACCGTGCCGGCGGAGATGCGATTGAGGCCATCGATGCGGATGTCGGAGACGACGAACGGCTCGGACGCCAGGGCGTTCGCGGAGAAGGAGGCAAGCAGGAGCAGGGCGGCGATACGCTTCATCGTCGATTCCGGTGGGTTATTCCGACGGTCGGCCGCGAGGCCGTTCCGAGCATGAGCCTTGAGGGAAGGGCACGACCCCGTCCCGAAACGCATCCGCGCCCGTCGCGGGCGTCGCCGCCGTCAGGCCGATAGCCGCGGGGAGGGACGCGCGCGTCACGAAAGCAGGGTGCGGTGTATGTCGTTGTAGAACGCCAGCCCCATCAGAGTGAACAGCAGGACCAGGCCGATGTATTGGCCGATCATCTGGGTCCGCTCGCTTACCGGGCTGCCTTTGACCAACTCGATAAGGTAATACAGCAGGTGTCCGCCGTCCAAGACGGGAATCGGCAGCAGGTTGAGGATCGCCAGGCTCAGCGACACCAGCGCCAGGAACCGGAGGAAGTAGGTCAGGCCTGCCTGGGCCGACTGGTTGGCGACCTGCGCGATGCCGATGACGCCGGAGAGATTGCTGGTGGAGGCCTTTCCCGACACCATCATGCCGATCATGGTGAAGGTCTGGCGGGTGAAATCCCAGGTCGAGTCCAGCGCGGCGCCCAGCGCCTTGACCGGACCGTAGCGGCGGATCGCGCTTTCCGGCTGGGGTGCGCCGACACCGACCACCCAGCGCGACGGCTGGCCCTGCAGCGACTCGTGACGGGCGACCACCGGCAGATGCAGGACCTGCTCGCCGCGGCGCACGGTGACATCGAGCCTGGGCGACTGCGCGGCGGCGTCCCGGACGGTCTCGCCGAAAGCGGCGAAATCGGCCACCGGCTTGCCGTTGACCGCCACGAGCACGTCGCCGCCCTGCATGCCGGCCTGCGCGGCCGGCTGGCCGGGCATCACGGTGGCGGCGATCGCCGGCGGCGGCGCCATTTTCAGGCCCAGCGTGCCGAAGTACTTGTCGATGCTGCGGCCGGCCGGCAACTGTTGCAGCGGCAGCACCACGTCGCGCTGGCTGCCGTCGCGCCCGCGCACCACCAGCGGCAACGGCTCGCGGCCGAGCAGGGCGGTGGCGATGTCGTCCATCGCGTCGCTCATGGTGGCCACCGGCTCGCCGTCCACGCGCAGCAGGCGGTCGCCCGGCTGGATGCCGGCGGTGGCGGCCATGCTGCCGGGCGTGGCGGTGACCAACGGCACTGCATCGGGCCGGCCGAGCAGGAACATCAGCCACAGCGCCGCAATGGTGAAGATCAGGTTGAAGCCCGGCCCCGCCGCCACGATGGCGATGCGCTTCCACACGCTCTTGCTGGTGAACTCCACCTCGCGCAGCGCCGGGTCGACGTCGCCCTCGCGGGCGTCGAGCATCTTCACGTAGCCGCCCAGTGGGATCATCGCGACCTGGTATTCGGTGCCGTCGCGGCCGATCCGCTTCCAGATCGCGCGACCGAAGCCGACCGAGAAACGCAGCACCTTGACGCCGCAGCGGCGCGCGACCCAGTAGTGGCCGAACTCATGGAAAGTCACCAGCACGCCGAGCGTGACCAGCAACCAGAACACCGAGCCGAAAAAGGGATTCATCAAGAAACCTGGGGAAAATACTTGTATCGTGCGAGCTTATCAGCAAGCCGCGCGCAACTTCCGCCGCGCCGCGGCCCGCGCCTGCGCGTCGCGTTCATGCAGCGACTGGACATCGACCACAGGCTGCGCCGGCAGTTCCGCAAGCACGCCCTCGACCAGGTCGGCGATGGCCAGGAACGGCAGCGCGCCGGCCAGGAAAGCCTCCACCGCCACTTCGTTGGCCGCGTTCAGGATGGCCGGGGCGTCGCCACCTTCGCGCAGCGCCGCGAAAGCCAGCGCCAGGCAACGGAAGGTCTCCAGGTCCGGCTGCTCGAACGCCAGCGGCGCGCAGGCGGCCAGGTCCAGCGGCGCCACGCCGGCCTCGATGCGTTCCGGCCAGGCCAGCGCGTGGGCGATCGCCGTACGCATGTCCGGGTTGCCGAGCTGGGCGAGCACCGAGCCGTCGGCGTACTCGACCATCGAGTGGATCATGCTCTGCGGATGCACCACCACCTCGATGCGATCGGGCGCCGCGCCGAACAGGTGGTGCGCCTCGATCACCTCCAGGCCCTTGTTCATCAAGGTGGCCGAATCGACCGAGATCTTGCGGCCCATCACCCAGTTGGGATGCTTGCAGGCCTGCTCCGGCGTGACGGCGGCCAGCTCGGCGCGGGTCCGGCCACGGAACGGGCCGCCGGAGGCGGTCAGGATCAACCGGCGCACGCCGCGTGCATCGAGATCCGGCCGGCCACCGGGCAGGCACTGGAAGATTGCGTTGTGTTCCGAATCGACCGGTACCAGCTCGCCGCCCCCTTCGCGCAGCGCGGCCAGCAACAGCGGGCCGGCCATCACGATCGATTCCTTGTTGGCCAGCAACAGGCGCTTGCCCGCGCGGGCGGCGGCCAGGGTCGAGGCCAGGCCCGCGGCGCCGACGATGGCGGCGACGACGGTGTCGCACAGCGGACCGGCCGCGGCGATGGTGATCGCGTCGGGGCCGCTGGCCACCTCGCACGACACGCCGGCGGCGGCGAGCTGGCGGGCCAGCGCGCCTTCCATCGCCGGGTCGGCCACGATCGCCAGTTCCGGCCGGTGCGCGACGCACAGCGCCACCAGCGCCTCGACGTTGCGGTGGGCGACCAGCACGCTGGCGCGGAAGCGCTCCGGATGGCGGGCGATCACGTCCAGCGTGCTGCCGCCGATCGAGCCGGTGGCGCCGAGTACGGCGACGCGCCTCATGGCTTGCAGCCTCTGGTCGGAACCTGGCGCGCACCCCTGTAGGAGCCCACTTGTGGGCGATGCTCTTGCCCCGTGGAGCCCGGGAGAAAAAGCATCGTCCACAAGCGGGCTCCTGCAAGGGAGGCAACGTTGTGCGGCAGCATGTTCATAGTCCGAGCAGCAGCTTGCCCAGCGCGAACACCGGCACGGCCGCGAACACGCTGTCCATGCGGTCCAGCAGGCCGCCGTGGCCGGGGAACATGCGGCCGGAGTCCTTCACCTGGGCGTGGCGCTTCATCAGGCTCTCGATCAGGTCGCCGACGACGGAAGCCGCCACGGTCAGCACCGCGAGCACCGCCAGCCCGACCAGGTGCACGCCCTGGGCGCCAAGCAGCCAGCCTCCCACGACCGCGACCAGCGCGCCCGCCACGAAGGCGCCATACACGCCGGCCCAGGTCTTGCCGGGGCTGATGTTGGGCGCCAGCTTGCGCTTGCCCAGGAAACGGCCGCTGAAATAGGCGCCGATGTCGGCGGCCCACACGATCAGCAGCGCCAGCAGCGTCCACCAATGGCCGTACGGCTCGCTGCCATGGATAGTCAACAGGCCGACGAAAGCCGGAAACAGCACGAACGCACCGGCGGCGAGCTTGAGGTTGCGGTTTTCCGTCGTGGGCGCGGCGGCGAACGCGAAATGCTTGAGCCACACGCACGCCAGCACCCACCAGGCCACGCCGGCGATCAGCAGCACCGGCCACAGCACGGTCGCGCGCAGCCACCAGAGCAGCGCGAACACCAGCAGCGCGACGCCGAGCAGCCCGCTGCGCACGGGGCGGTCGCGCAGGCCCGACAGGCGCGTCCATTCCCACAGCGCGGCGAGGAACACCACGGCCGCCACCGGCGCGAACAGCCAGGTGGGCGGCAGCAGGATCGCCAGGATCGCCAGGGGCGCGAGCAACAGGGCGGTGAGGGTGCGTTGGAGCAGCATCGAGGGTCCTTGGGTTATCGCCCGGTCATCGCGCGATCTGCTCGCCGGTACGGCCGTAGCGGCGTTCGCGGCGGGCAAAATCCTCGATGGCGCGGGCCAGGCAAGCCTGGTCGAAATCCGGCCACAAGGTATCGGTGAAGTAGAGCTCGGCGTAAGCGATCTGCCAGAGCAGGAAATTGCTGATGCGTATCTCGCCGCCGGTGCGGATGAACAGGTCCAGCGGCGGCAGTTCGGCCAGGCAGGTGCCGGCACCCAGGCGCGCCTCGTCGATGGCCTCGACGCGAAGATCGCCCTGGGCCACCGCGATGGCGACCTGGCGCGCGGCGTGGACGATGTCCCAGCGGCCGCCGTAGTTGACCGCCACGTTGAGCGCCAGCTTGAGGTTGCCCGCGGTACGCGCCATCGCCAGTTCCATGCGCTTGCGCAGTTCGGCGTTGAAGGCGGTGAGGTCGCCGATAAAGCGCAGCCGCACCCCCTGCTCGTGCAGTTCCTCCACTTCCTTGTCCAGCGCGCGCAGGAACAGCTCCATCAGCGCACCCACTTCTTCGTCCGGCCGGCGCCAGTTTTCGCTGGAGAAGGCGAACAGCGTCAACGCTTCGACGCCCTGGCGCAGGCAGCCTTCGACCACCTCGCGCACCGCCTTGCGGCCGGCGTTGTGGCCGAAGCTGCGCGGACGCAGGCGGGCCTTGGCCCAGCGGCCGTTGCCGTCCATCACGATGGCGATGTGGCGGGGGGTGGTCATGGGTGTGCGCGCTCTGTTCCTTCTCCCTCATTTCTCATCAAAGATGGGGAAGAAGGTGGCCCGAAGGTTCGGATAAGGGGCCGGGGCTCGCGGGGAAGGCTGGGTGTGCAGAGCTTCCAGGCCTTCCGCAAGAGCGGCCTCTCAACCCAGCCCTCTCCCTGGAGAGGAGAGGGAGCAGAGCAGGGGCGACGTGCGGCATTCATGGCAATGAGCGAATGACCGCTCAAATCGCCATCAGCTCGTCTTCCTTGGCCTTGACCACGGCATCGACTTCCTTGACGAAGCGGTCGGTCAGCTTCTGGATCTCGTCGTCGGCGCGGCGCTCGTCGTCCTCGCTGATCTGCTTGTCCTTGAGCAGGTCCTTGGCCTTCTGCATCGCGTCGCGGCGGATGTTGCGGATCGCGATCTTGGCGTTCTCGCCCTCGTGCGACACGTGTTTGGCCAGCTCCTTGCGGCGCTCTTCGGTGAGCGGCGGCATGTTCAGGCGGATCGCGGTGCCGGCGGTGTTCGGCGTGACGCCGATGTCCGAGGCCATGATCGCCTTCTCGATCGGCGCGACCATGGTCTTCTCGAAGGGCGTGATCAGGATCGAGCGGGCGTCGGCCAGCGACACCGAGGCGACCTGGTTCAACGGCATGTCCGAGCCGTAGTAGGGCACCTTGATGTGGTCGACCAGCGCGATGCTGGCGCGACCGGTGCGCAGGCGGGTCAGGTCGTGCTTGAGCGCGTCGATGCTCTTGCCCATGCGGGTCTGGGCATCGTTCTTGATGTCGTTGAGCATGCGGGTCACCCGGCGTTGCGTGAAGCGCGGAAGTATACCAGCGCGGACCGCCGGCGATTCGTCCAGCGCCTCCTCTGTAGGAGCCCGCGTGCGGGCGATGCTCTTGCCTGACCCATCATCAGAGGCCGGAGCATCGCCCGCAAGCGGGCTCCTACAGGGGAACCGGGGTCAGCTTGCGGTGACCAGCGTGCCGATCTGCTCGCCCTGCATGATCCGCATCAGGTTGCCCGGTACGGTCATGTCGTAGATCCGCAGCGGCATGCCGTGGTCGCGGCACAGCGCGATGGCGGCGGTGTCCATCACCTGCAGGTTGCGGTGGATGACGTCGTCGTAGGTGAGCTGCTCATAGCGGGTGGCGTTGGCGTCGCGGGCCGGGTCGGCGGTGTAGACGCCGTCGACCTTGGTGGCCTTGAGCACGAGGTTGGCGCCAATCTCCACCGCGCGCAGGGCGGCGGCCGAGTCGGTGGTGAAGAACGGGTTGCCGGTGCCGGCGGCGAACAGCGCGATGCGGCCTTTCTCGATGTGGCGGATGGCGCGGCGGCGAATGAAGTCCTCGGCCACGTCATGGATCTGGATCGCGCTCATCACGCGGGCGTAGCCGCCGCGCTTCTCGATCGCATCGGCCATGGCCAGCGCGTTCATCACGGTGGCGAGCATGCCCATGTGGTCGCCGGTGACCCGGTCCATGCCGGCCGCGGCCAGGCCGGCGCCGCGGAAGATGTTGCCGCCGCCGATCACCACTCCCACTTCCACGCCGGCATTGCGCACTTCGATGATCTCGTTGGCCAGCCGGCCGATCACCTTCGGATCGATGCCATAGTCGGCCTCGCCCATCAACGCTTCACCGGAGAGCTTGAGCAGGATGCGGCGGTACGTTGGCTGGTCGCTCATGGGGTCTCCGGATTGTGTGGGCAAACCGGCGCATTGTAGCGGCGCGGCGAGCGCGCGTCAGGCGTGCGGCACGCGGTGGCCTGGGATCGTTCATGCTTGGCCCTTCCGCGACCTTGGGCTTGGCATGCGTCCCGGTTCGCCAACGCTGTTGGTGCGATTCCGCCGCCATGGGCGAACCCCGCGGCACCGTTGCGGTGTCCGGGGATCTGCAGATCACCGCTGGCAGCTGGTGGAAGGTCGGCGCACCGACCGCGCTGGACCCGCCCCTCGGCCGGCTAAGCCGGGGACAGCATGTCGCGAACGCGGTTGCCGAAGGCTTCGGTAGTGAACGGCTTGGTGATCAATTCCATGTCGGGGCCCAGGAAGCCAGCGGGCGAGGCCGCGTCCGCGGCGTAACCGGTCATCAGCATGACCTTGATGCCGGGCTGGGCCTGGCGCGCTGCATCTGCCAGCTGGCGGCCGCCAAGCCCGGGCAGGCCGATGTCCGAGATGAGCAGGTCTATTGGATGGGAGGCAAGCAGGTCCGTGGCCCGCTCGGCGTCCGCCGCCTCGATGGCGACATAGCCAAGTGTCTGGAGTACCTGCACCACCACCTGCCGCACCACCGCGTCGTCCTCGACGACCAGCACGGCCTCGCCATTGCCGAGGCGGGGTGACGCACGAAGCGGGGCCGGTCCATCGCCGATGGGCTCGGCCCTCACATGGCAAGGCAGCAGCAACCGGACGCGCGTGCCCTTGTCCGGCGCGCTATGTATTTCGCAGTGCCCCTTCGATTGCCGGGTGAATCCGTACACCATCGACAGGCCCAGTCCCGTTCCCTGTCCGGCTGGTTTGGTCGTGAAGAACGGTTCGAACACGTGCTCGATGATGTCCGCCGTCATGCCGATGCCGGTGTCGGCAACCTCGAGATGCACGTACCGGCCCGGTGCAAGGTCCGCCGAGGCCGCCAACCGCGGATCGCCCGGCGCGAGGATCGTCTCGCCCGTGCGGATGGTCAGGCGACCGCCCGCGGACATGGCGTCGCGCGCGTTGATGCAGAGGTTGAGAAGCGCGTTTTCCAGCTGGTTCGGATCGCACAGCACATGCAGGGCATCGGCTTCTACCACCAAATCGAGCCCGATTTGTTCGCCGAGGGTCCGCCGGAGCAGCTCCTCCATCGATGCGACCAGCGGGTTGATGTCCACCGGACGCGGATCGAGCGGCTGCCGCCTGGAAAACGCCAGCAGGCGGTGAGTGAGGGCGGCGGCGCGGCTGGCAGATTCGCCGGCACCTTCCAGCAGCTTTTCCACCTGGTCGTTGCGGCCGGACTGCACGCGCAGATGGACCAGTTCGAGCGAGCCGATGATGCCCTGCAGCAGGTTGTTGAAGTCGTGTGCGATGCCTCCGGTCAACTTGCCTACGGCCTCCATCTTCTGCGCCTGGCGAAGCTGGCTTTCGATCTGGATTTTTTCGGTGAGGTCACGCAGGAAAACATTGAACAGGCGGCCCTGGTCCAGGCGCAGCACGCTGGAAGTCACCTCGACGATCAGTTCCGTACCGTCGCGCCGCCGCGACTTGATCTGGCGCGGCTGTTTGCCACCCGGGGGCAACGAAAGCCGATCGGGCAGGCATTGCCGGAAGAGCAGCTGTTCCGGGGGCGCGAAGATCAATGTTGCCAGTTCGCGGCCGAGCACGTCATCGCGGCGCCAGCCGTACATGGATTCGGCACACGGGTTCCATTCCAGGATCGTGCCTTTGTCATCCAGCTGGGCAAACGCGTCCAGTGCGGTGTCGATGACGCCCCGTGCCCGCCGCTCGCTTTCGGTCAGGGCGCGCTCGGTTTTCCTCTTTTCGGTAACGTCGCGGGTGACCTTGGCATAGCCGACCAGTTCGCCCGCGTCGTACACCGGATCGATGATCACGCTGGCCCAGAACCGGCTTCCGTCCTTGCGGACGCGCCAGCCCTCCGCCGCATAGCGGCCGTCCTGCCGGGCCCGTTGCAGCGCTCGGTGCGGCATGCCGGCGCGCCGATCCTCGTGGGTATAGAAGCAGCCGAAACTGCGCCCCGTGATTTCGCCGGCGCGGTAGCCCTTGATGCGCTCCGCCCCGGCATTCCAGCTGATCACGTGGCCGTCCAGGTCGAGCATGTAGATCGCGTAATCGACCACGCTGTCGACGAGCAGCGCAAGGCTCCGTTCACTGCGGTGCAGGCGCAGGAATGCGTCCTGCGCCTGCTGCGTGCGTTCGCGTACGTGTTCCTCGAGCGCTTCGTTGAGGTCGCGCATTGCCTGCTCGCCCTGCTTGCGGTCGGTGACGTCGACCAGCGTGTTGATGGCGCCGACAAGCGTGCCCTGCCTGTCGAACAGGGGGGTAGGGTAGGGTACGAAGGTGATGCGGCTGCCATCCGGGCGCTCGGCAACGGCTTCCTCGCCGCGTACGCTGCGCTGCTCGCGCAGCGCTACCGCCATCGGCACTGGTCATGCGGCAGCGGTCGCCCGTCCGGATGGAACAACTTCCAGGTGACGCACCACATGTCGCCCAGCGCCGGGCGTCGTCCCGCGAATTGTGCCGATGCTTCATTGAAAAAGGTGATGCGGCCGTCCGCGTCGGTGGTGTAGATCGCCACCGGAAGGGCGTTCATCAGTTCGTGCAGCAGGCGCTCGCTTTCGCGCGCCTCACGATCGAGCCGACGCTGCTCGGTCACGTCGGTGGTTACGCAGCGGGTGTTGCTGAAGCGGCCGGCCACGAAGCGCGGGCTGGAGCTGATCAGAACTTCCTTGACGGTCCCGTCGCGCGCCCTGAGGCGGGCGGGGAACTGTTCCAGCCGCTCGCCGGCATGCAGGCGGCACAGGATCTCGTCCAGCGCGGCCTGGTCGGCGTGAAAAGTCGCGATGTGCCGACCGATGTACTCCTCGGGCGAATACCCGAGCAGCTCGAGTTCGGCCCTGTTGGCACGCAGGATGCGCCCGTCCGCGCCAACCAGGTGCATGGGAACCGACGCGTGGGTGAAGAAATCCTCGAAGTCGGACTGCAGTTGCTGGTCGGGCTGCCGCAGCAGGCTGCATATCGCACCGACGATTTCGCCGCCGCCATCCCTGAGTGGCGCAATCGTGGCTGATACATGCGTCGATCCCGCGCGTCCGGTGACGCGAAGGTTCACGCCGTGCAGCGTGTCACCACTGGCAAGCACGCGCGTGGTCGCGTGGTCGTGAGGCCGTTTCCGTCCGGCGGCGGGGAAAGCAGGTCATCCGCGTGCACGCCTGGTTCGAGCGCGTCGCCCCAGAGCTCCCGGGCTCCGGCATTGCCGGTGACCAGGCGGCCCTCCCGGTCGCAGACAAGCACCGCAAGGGGCAGAGCGTCGAACAGCTGCGGATGGGCGTGCAGGTCCAGCGGACCCGATACTTGCGTCGGCATCTGCGCAAAATCGATGCGGGGCATCGAAGAACCTCCCGGGAGTCGAGGGCGGCACGACAGGGCTTCCGGCCGGCGCGACCCTCGACAATAGCGCCAGAACCGCACTTTCACAAAAAAAGGCCGCGGTTTCCCGCGGCCTTCTTCGAACAACCGGAACCTGGCGCTTACGCCAGGCCCGCCTGCTTCATCACTTCGGCGTGGAAATCCTCTTCCACCTTCTCGATGCCTTCGCCGACGGCCAGGCGCACCACCGTCTGTACGTCGGCGCCTTCCTTCTTCAACGCCTCGGCCACGGTCATGTTGGTGTCCAGCACGTAGGCTTGGCCGAGCAGGGTCACTTCCGAGACGATCTTGTTGATCTTGCCGGAGATGATCTTCTCCAGGATCTCGGCCGGCTTGGCCTTGTCCTTGTCGGACATCTGGCTCAGCGCGATCTCCTTTTCCTTGGCGATGAAGTCGGCCGGCACGTCCTCGGCGCGGACGTGGGCCGGGTTCATCGCGGCGACGTGCATGGCGACGCCCTTGGCCAGTTCCTCGGAACCGCCCTTGAGCGCCACCAGCACACCAATGCGGCCGCCGTGGATGTAGCTGCCGATCTTGCCGTCAGCCGTTTCGACGCGAACCTCGCGGCGCACGTCGATCTTCTCGCCGATGGTGGCGATCAGGGCCTTGGCGGCCTCCGCCACGTTGGTCGCGCCCGGGTAGGCGGCGGCATTCAACGCGGCGGCGTCAGTGGCGCCCGATTCCAGCGCCACGTCGGCGACGGTGTCGGTGAACTTCAGGAAGCTGGCGTCCTTGGCGACGAAGTCGGTCTCGCAGTTGACCTCGACCAGCACGGCCTTGCCGTCCTTCTGCGCCGAGACGATGCGACCTTCGGCGGCCACGCGGCTGGCCTTCTTGTCGGCCTTGGCCAGGCCCGACTTGCGCAGCCACTCCATGGCGACGTCGATGTCACCGTTGTTCTCGACCAGCGCCTTCTTGCATTCCATCATGCCGGCGCCGGAACGCTCGCGCAGCTCCTTGACCAGTTGTGCGGAGATATTGCTCATCTGAAATCCTCGAAATCTTGGTGCGCCGTGGCGGCCGGGGCCGCCACGGCGCGAGTGAAAGGCTTACTCGGCGGTTTCGGTCTGCTCGCGACCGCCGCGGCCGCGGCCGCCGTCACGACGCGGCGCGCCGGCGCCCTTCTTGGCCGGACCGCGGTTGTCGCGGCGCGGCGCGGCCTTGCGCTCGTCCTTGGCCATCGGGTTGCCTTCCTCGTCCAGCTCGACGAATTCGTTGGCGTCACCCTGGGCGGCGTCCGGCGCGGCGGCCTTGCCTTCCAGGATCGAGTCGGCGGCGGCGCGAGCGTACAGCTGGATCGCGCGGATGGCGTCGTCGTTGCCCGGGATGGCGTAGTCGACCAGGTCGGGGTTGTAGTTGGTGTCAACGACCGCGATCACCGGGATGCCGAGCTTCTTGGCTTCCTGCACGGCGATGTCTTCGTGGCCGATGTCGATCACGAACAGCGCGTCGGGCAGGCGGTTCATGTTCTTGATGCCGCCCAGCGAATTCTCCAGCTTGTCGCGCTCGCGGCGCAGCGACAGCACTTCGTGCTTGACCAGCTTGTCGAAGGTGCCGTCGGTCTCGGCCGCTTCCAGCTCCTTCAGGCGCGCCACCGACTGCTTGACGGTGCGGAAGTTGGTCAGCATGCCACCGAGCCAGCGGGCGGTGACGAACGGCATGCCGGCGCGGGCTGCCTCTTCGGCCAACGGCTCGCGGGCCGAACGCTTGGTGCCGACGAACAGGATGGTGCCGCGCTTCTGCGCCAGGCCCGACAGGAAGTTCATCGCGTCGGTGAACAGCGGCAGGGTCTTCTCGAGGTTGATGATGTGGATCTTGCCGCGCGCGCCGAAGATGTACGGGGCCATCTTCGGGTTCCAGTAACGGGTCTGGTGACCGAAATGCACGCCGGCTTCGAGCATCTGGCGCATGGTGACTTGTGCCATGGTGGTATTCCTGATTGTTGGGCCGTAAACGAACAGCCCGGGGGTTGGGACCTCCACGCATCCCCGGCCTCGACCGCGGTCGTCTTCAAGAACGAACCGCGGCACCCCGAAGACGGTGCCGATGCGTGTGTGGCGTTGGTTGGGCTTGACGGCGCCTGGGCGCTACAATCCCGTTTCGTCTTGCGCCGTGGACCTCGATCGGAGGCCTTCAGCGGCTGCAAAACCGTGCAATTGTAGCCGGCATGCCGGCCTCGCGGCAAGCGGCCGGGCGCCGGCGCTGCCGCCTCTCCGAAGCGGATTCCATGGCCATTACCCTCAAATCTCCCCAGGACCTCGAAGGCATGCGCGTCGCCGGCCAACTGGCGGCCGAAGTGCTGGCGCTGCTCAAGGAGCACGTCAAGCCCGGTATCACCACCGAGGAGCTGGACCGGATCGCCTACGAGCACATCGTCAACGTGCAGAAGGCCGTGCCCGCCAACGTGGGCTACAACGGTTTTCCCAAGACGCTGTGCACCTCGGTCAACCACGTGATCTGCCACGGCATCCCGACGCCGGGCAAGGTGCTCAAGGACGGCGACATCATCAACATGGACGTCACCGTCATCAAGGACGGCTGGCATGGCGACACCAGCCGCATGTATTTCGTGGGCACGCCCTCGGTACTGGCCAGGCGCCTGGTGGACACCACCTATGAGGCGATGATGCGCGGCATCGAGCAGGTGCGCCCCGGCGCCCACCTGGGCGACATCGGCCACGCGATCCAGAAGCACGCCGAGGCGGCCGGCTTCTCGGTGGTGCGCGAGTACTGCGGCCACGGCATCGGCAAGATCTACCACGACGAGCCGCAGGTGCTGCATTACGGCAAGCCCGATACCGGCGTGGAGCTGAAGAAGGGCATGACGTTCACCGTCGAGCCGATGATCAACGCCGGCAAGCCGCAGACCCGGCAGTTGCCCGACGGCTGGACGGTGGTCACCAAGGATCATTCGCTGTCGGCGCAGTGGGAGCACACGGTGGCGGTGACCGATGACGGCTTCGAGATTCTCACGCCCTGGCCGGATGCGTGATGGATTGCCCCTCTCCCTCCGGGAGAGGGGCTGGGGAGAGGGTTCGGCATCGCCGTGGCGCGACGCTCCGCCCGAACCCTCACCCGCCCTGCGGGGTTTCTCTCCCGGCGGGAGAGGGGTCGTCGATGGGGAGCCGCATGTAAGCTGGGCACTCCTCCGGATGTGCCCGCCGTGACCGCCGAACCCGCCCGCCCCGCGCTTCCCCCATTGCCGCGCCTGCCGCCGGCCGTCCCGCGTTCGGGCGTCTCGGTGGAGGCCCGTCGCGCCCTGCGCCAGCTGCTGGAGGATGTCGATCGTGCACTGACGACCGCCTTCAGCGAAGGAGTCGATGCCGGGGCGCTGGCCCGCCGTCGCGGCGAAGTGGTCGCCCGCGTGGTCGCCCACGTCTGGACCGCCTGCCTGGGCGAAGCCGAGGGCGCGGCGCTGTTCGCCGTCGGCGGTTTCGGCCGCGGTCTGCTGTTTCCCCATTCGGACGTGGACCTGCTGGCACTGGTGCGCGAAGCCCAGCCCACCCGCCTGCGCGCGCTGGAACAATGCTTTGCCACTTTGTGGGATGTCGGCCTGAAAGTCGGCCACGCGGTGCGCGATCCACTGCAATGCCGCGCGCTGGCCGCGCAGGAAGCGAGCGTGTTCACCAGCCTGCTCGACGCGCGCCGGCTGGCCGGCGACGCGGCGATGGATACCGAGCTGCGCGCCATCGTCGACGACCCGGCGCTGTGGCCGCCGGCGGCCTACCTGGCCGTGCGCCTGGCCGAGCGCGGCGCCCGCCACGCCCGTTACGACGACACCGCCTACAACCTGGAGCCCAATCTCAAGGAAGGCCCCGGCGGCCTGCGCACGCTCGATTCGCTGCGCTGGCTGGGATTGCGCCTGGCCCACGCCGACGGTTTCGGCGCGATGGTCGGCGAGGGCCTGCTCGACCCGGCCGAGCAGGCCACGCTGGAGGAATCGGAGGCGACACTGCGCCGCTACCGCTTCGCGCTGCACCTGGAGGCCGGCCGCGCCGAGGAGCGGCTGCTGTTCGACTACCAGCGCGCATTGGCCGCGCGGCTGGGTTTCGTCGACGAGCACGCCACCAATCTGGGCGTGGAGCAGTTCATGCAGGGCTACTACCGCGCCGCCAGCCAGATCGAGCGGCTCGGCGTGCAGATCTTCGAGCGCTTCGAGGAGATGCTCGAGCCGGCCCAGGAGGCGATCCCGGTGGGCGAGGATTTCCTGCGCTACGGCTCGCGCCTGGCCGCGCGCGACCCGGACGTGTTCGTGCGCCGCCCCGCCGCGCTGGCGGAGGCCTTCATCGCGCGCCTGGACGAACCGGGCATCGTCGGCTTCACCGCCGACACCATGCGCCGCATCCACCAGGCCACCGCGCAGCACGACGGGGCGCTGGCCGACGACCCTTCCGTACTCGCGACCTTCCTGCGCCTGCTGCGCCAGGGCGCGCGTTCGGTGGATGCGTTGTGGCGAATGAACCGCCATGGGCTGCTGGCGGCGATCCTGCCCGCGTTCGGCCGCGTGTTCGGGCGCATGCAGTACGACCTGTTCCATGTCTACACCGTCGACGAGCACACTTTGCGCGTGCTGCACAACGTGGCGCGCTTCGCCGATCCGGCGGCGCAGGCGGAATTCCCGCTGGCGCGCGAGATCTGGCCGACGCTGCCCGCACCGGAAGTAATGCTGCTGGCGGCGCTGTTCCACGACATCGCCAAGGGCCGCGGCGGCGACCATTCGGTGCTGGGCGAGGAGGAGGCGCGCGCGTTCTGCAGCAAGCTCGGCCTGCCGCCCAACGACGTCGAGCGCGTCGCCTGGCTGGTGCGCCACCATCTGTTGATGAGCGTCACCGCGCAGCGCCAGGACATCACCGACCCCGAGGTGGTCGCGCGCTTTGCGGAAGTCGTGGAAAACCGCGAGCAGCTCGGCCAGCTGTATCTGCTCACCATCGCCGACATCATCGGCACCAGCCCCAAGCTGTGGAACGGCTGGAAGGACCGCCTGCTGGCCGACCTCTACAGCGCCACCCGCTACGCCCTGCGCAGCGACGTCGAGCTGCCGCGCGATGCGGCCACCCGCGTGCGCGAATGCCAGGGCTACGCGCTGCCGCTGCTGCAAGCCGATGGTTTCGATGTGCCGACGGTGACGCGCGTGTGGGCCGACTTCCCGCAGGCCAGCTTCCTGCGCCACCGGCCAGAGCAGATCGCCTGGCAGACGGCCGCGATCCTGCGCGCCGGCGGTACGCTGCCGCTGATCGCGGTGCATCCTCTGTCGGTGCGCGGCACCACCGAGCTGTTCGTCTACACGCCCGACCGCGACGGCTTGTTCGCCACGGTCACGGCGATGCTCGACCGCCTGCGCCTGTCGGTGCTGGAAGCGCGCGTACTGGTTTCGCCGCGCGGCATGGCGCAGGACACCTTCCTGCTGCTGGATACCGAGACCCAGCAGCCGGCCACGCCGGCGCGCGCCGAGGAACTGCAGCAGCGCCTGGCCCGCGCGCTGGCGCAGACCGTGCCGGTGCATCCGGCACGCCGCAACGCCTCGCGGCAACTCAGGCATTTCCAGATGGCGCCGCGCATCGCCTTCCACGCCGCCGGCGAACGCACCCAGCTGGCGCTGGTGTGTACCGATCGCCCGGGTCTGCTGGCCGCCGTGTCGCAGGCAATGGTCGAGGCACAGGTGCGCGTGCACGACGCGCGCATTGCCACGTTCGGCGAGCGGGTGGAAGATTTTTTCCAGCTTACCGACCGCCACGATGCGCCGCTGGGCGAGGGTCAGCAGGAGCGCTTGCGGCAGGCCTTGCTGGCGCGGCTGGGGCAGGGCGGCTGAGC
The DNA here is from genome assembly GCF_026410505.1 of Frateuria hangzhouensis. Lineage (GTDB taxonomy): Bacteria > Pseudomonadota > Gammaproteobacteria > Xanthomonadales > Rhodanobacteraceae > Frateuria_A > Frateuria_A hangzhouensis. Next base: position 200,510 of record NZ_JAPMIU010000005.1, on the reverse strand, counting down.
GATGAGGTGCTGGCCTCGGCGGGAGCGCACCTGTGCACGGCCGCCGTGCATGCCGGTCGCGCACAGGTGCGCTCCTACAGGGGACTTCGAACAACTCCCTTTCGCGCGACGCTTTTGTAGGAGCCCGCTTGTGGGCGATGCCCTTGCGCCTGAGTGCACCGGCAGAAGCATCGGCCACAAGTGGGCTTCGGAAGCGTCGGGCTTTTCGGGATTCCCTACAGGGGATCCCAATCCGTCATGCCACCGCGTCGTCGCCCCACAGCGCTTCCATGTCCACCTCGATGTCCAGCGCGGCCAGGTTCACCACCTCGCTCACGGCATGCGCTTCGACATCGCCGCGGCGACGGATCGGCGCGCCCACGCGCAGGCCGTCATGGGTGGTGAGCGAGGCGACCACGGGCTGGTGGCTGGCCGGGCCGCGCTGGGTCACCACCGCGATCGAGCCGTTGCGCAGGCGCACGCCGGTGCCGGGCGGGTAGATCCCCAGGGTCTTGATGAACATGCGCGCCAATTGCTCGTCGAGGGCGGCGCCTTCGTTGAGGAACAGCCAGCGCAACGCCAGCGTGGGTTGCAGGGGCGGGCGGTAATCGCGGCCCGACACGCGCGCACAGTACACGTCCGCCAGCGCCAGCAGCCGCGCGGGGCGACCGATCTCGGTGCCGCGCTTGCCGCCCGGGTAGCCGCTGCCGTCGGCGCGCTCGTGGTGGTCGCGCACGGCGTTGAGCCAGGCGGCGCTGGCGATGCCGTGATCGCGCAGCCGCGCCACGCCTAGTCGGCAATGGGCGCGCACCGCGGCCTGTTGCTCGTTCGACAGCGGGCCTTCCAGCGCGACCAGCTGGTCGTGCAGTTCGAACATGCCGATGTTCATGGTCAGCGCAGCGGACACGGTAGCGGCCAGCTCGCCCGGATCCAGCGCCATCGCGGTGCCGGTCAGCTGGCAGGCGATCGCCGCATTCACCGCGTGTCGCGCGCCATAGGGTCCATCGCTACGCAGCAGGATGCTCGCCAGCGCCACGTCGGGGTTGCGCCGGCAGGCCTCGCGTACCAGCTCGACAATGCCCGCCACCGAGTCGGGAAAATCCGCCGGCAGCCGATCGCCGAGCAGCGCCTGCAACCGCTCGCGCGCATCCAGCACCAGCGCCAGCGGCGACGGCGTCGGCGGCAGGAAGGGCCCGCGGCACTCCTCCTCGCTGCCGTAGAACAGGCCGTGCTCGAGCAACTTTTCCAACTGCACCTCGTTGCCGATCACCTGGCCCAGGCGCATCAACAGCTTGCCCCTGGCGTCATAGGCATTGAATCGCAGGGGTTGGCCGACCGTGAGTTCGGCCGGGTCGATCGGGCGCCGTGGCATGGCTGTGCTTCTCCGTCCCCCGGATCGCTTGAGCCGTCGGGGAGCCAGTGGGAATCGGCAACGCCGGCCGAAACTTGAGCCGTCGGACGCGCGTGTTTGCCGGCTCCGTATACTGGGGCGCTTCCCTGCGGCCACTTTCCCAGCGAGCTCTCCATGCCTTCCATCGACATCCTGATCGACGACGCCTTCGAGCGCCGCAACGACCTCAGCCAGAGCGAGATCGAAAGCCGCCTGCGCCCGGCGCTCGCGCAGGTGATGGAGCTGCTCGAATCGGGCGAACAACGCGTGGCCGAGCCCGATGGCCAAGGCGGCTGGAAGGTCAACGCCTGGCTGAAAAAGGCGGTGCTGCTGTACTTCCGCATCAACGGCAACCGGGTGGTCGACGGTGGCCCGGCGCTGGCCTTCGACAAGGTGCCGCTGCGTTTCGGCCACGGCAACGACATGGAACTGGAGAACCTCGGCGCGCGCGTGGTGCCCGGTGCGCTGGTGCGCCGTGGCGCCCACGTGGCCAGGGATGCGGTGCTGATGCCCAGCTACGTCAACATCGGTGCCTACGTCGGTTCGGGCACGATGGTCGATACCTGGGCTACGGTCGGCTCCTGCGCGCAGATCGGCGCGCGCGTGCACCTGTCCGGGGGCGTCGGCATCGGTGGCGTGCTGGAGCCCCTGCAGGCCAACCCGACCATCATCGAGGACGACTGCTTCATCGGCGCGCGCTCCGAAGTTGTCGAGGGCGTGGTGGTGGAGAAGGGCAGCGTGATCGGCATGGGCGTGTTCCTGGGCCAGTCCACGCGCATCTACGACCGCGCCACCGGCGAGGTCAGCTACGGCCGCATCCCCGCCGGCAGCGTGGTGGTGGCCGGCAGCCTGCCGGCGAAGGACGGCAGCCACAGCCTGTACGCGGCGGTGATCGTCAAACAGGTGGATGAGAAGACGCGCGCCAAAACCGGCATCAACGAACTGCTGAGGAGCGTCGAATGAGCGTGATCGTGTACGGCCTGTCCAACTGCGATACCTGCAGGAAGGCCCGCAACTGGCTTGCGCGCTTCGAGGTGCCGCACGAGTTCGTCGACTACCGCGCCCAGCCGGTGCCGGCGGCCACGCTCAAGGACTGGGCGCAGCAGCTGGGCGGCTGGGAGAAGCTGGTGAACAAGTCGTCCACCACCTGGCGCAACCTGCTGCCGCAGCGTAAGAACCCAGGCTCCGATCCGGAGTGGACCTTGCTGCTGAAGGAATACCCGGCGCTGGTGCGCCGGCCGGTGGTGGTGCAGGACGACGGCTCGGTGGGCGTGGGTTTCAGCGACAACAGCTTCAAGAAGCTGTTCGGCAAATAGAGTTCTGCCGTCGAAAGTTCCGGTGGGAGCGCACCTGTGCGCGACCGGGATGCATGGCGGTCGCGCACTGGTGCGCTCCTACAGGGATTTCCCAAGCAGTCGGAGGTTCGCTTGAGCGAAGTACTGGACTTGACCCGTGACCTGATCGCCCGTCGCTCGGTGACGCCCGAGGATGCCGGCTGCCAGGCGCTGATTGCCGAACGGCTTGCGCGGGCGGGCTTCGCCGTCGAGCACCTGCGTTTCGGCGAGGTCGACAACCTCTGGGCTACGCACGGTAGCGACGGAGCCACGCTGGTGTTCCTCGGCCACACCGACGTGGTGCCCAGCGGCCCCGCGGACGCCTGGCAGAGCCCGCCATTCGAGCCGACCGTGCGCGATGGCCATCTTTACGGCCGCGGCGCTGCGGACATGAAGGGCGCGGTCGCGGCGATGGTGCTGGCACTCGAGCATTTCGTGGCCAGCCACCCGCAACACGCCGGCCGCGTCGCGCTGCTGCTGACCAGTGACGAGGAAGGCCCCACCAACCTCGATGGCGTGCGCCGCGTAGCCGAGGCGTTCCGTGTGCGCGGCGAGCGGCTGGACTGGTGCGTGGTGGGCGAGCCTTCGTCGAAGTGCCGGCTGGGTGACCTGGTCCGCGTCGGCCGCCGCGGATCGCTCTCGGGCACGCTCACCGTGCGCGGCGTCCAGGGCCACGTGGCCTACCCGGAGAAGGCCAACAATCCCATCCATGCCTTCGCGCCGGCGCTGGCGGAACTGGCCGCGACGCGCTGGGACGAGGGCAATGCCGGCTTCCCGCCCACCTCGTTCCAGGTGTCCAACCTCAATGCCGGAACCGGGGCGACCAACGTGATCCCGGGCGAGCTGGTCGCGCAGGTCAACTTCCGATATTCGACCGCCAGCACGGCCGCCGAGCTGCGCGAGCGCACCGAGGCGGCCCTCGACCGCCATGGGCTGGACTGGCAAGTGGACTGGAACCTGTCTGGCGAACCCTTCCTGAGCCCCGAGGGCGGGCGCCTGCGCGAAGCCGTGCTGGACGCCTGCCGGGAACTGTGTGGCGTCGAACCGGAGCAGAGCACCGGTGGCGGTACGTCCGACGGGCGCTTCGTCGCGCCGCTCGGGGCCGAGGTGATCGAGCTGGGTCCGGTCAACGCGACGATCCACAAGGTGGACGAGTGCGTGGCCGTGGCCGATCTGGAACGGTTGCCGGGGCTTTACCAGGCGATCTGCGAAAGGTTGCTGGTGCAAGGGCGAGGGGCCTCTCCCTCTCCACAATCCCGTCCTCCGGCGGGACCGCGGGAGAGGGAGCAAGGAGGCTGAGGCACGGTGGCGCTTGGCTCCCTCTCACCTCCGGGGAGGGGAGAGGGGTGAGCGGTCACCTTTTGTGACAAGCCCTACCTACGACGCGGCAGTCGCTCCACACCCTGCCGCGCGCTCCAGCATCATCGCCCGCTCCTGCGCATTCCGTGTCATCCCGGCCGCGCGCTCGAACTCCGCGCGGGCCTCGTCGCCGCGTCCCAGCTTCGCCAGCAGATCCCCCCGCACCGCGGGCAGCAGGTGGTAGCCGGCCAGCTCGGGTAGCTCGCGCAAGCCATCGACCAGCGCCAGCCCGGCCGCGGGCCCGTCGGCCATCGCCACCGCCACGGCTCGATTGAGCTCCACCACCGGCGAGGGTGCCACGCGCCCCAGCCGGGCGTAGAGCGAGGCGATGCGGGACCAGTCGGTCGCCTCCGCCGTGGCCGCGCGTGCATGGCAGGCGGCGATGGCGGCCTGCAGCGCGTAGGGACCGTGCGCCCCGCCCAACCGGCCGACGCGTTCCAGCGCGTCCAGGCCGCGGTGGATCAGCAACTGGTCCCACAGAGCGCGATTCTGCTCCAGCAGCAATACCGGGCGGCCGTCGGGCGCCACGCGGGCGTGGCTGCGCGACGCCTGGATCTCCATCAGCGCCATCAGCCCCAGCACCTCCGGCTCGCGCGGCATCAGGCCGGCCAGCGTGCGGCCCAGGCGCAGCGCCTCCTCGCACAGCGCCGGGCGCATCCAGTCCTCGCCGGCGGTGGCGGTATAACCCTCGTTGAAGATCAGGTAGATCACGCCCAGCACCGCGGCCAGCCGCACCTCGCGCTCATCGCCGCGCGGCACCTCGAAGGGCACGCGCTGGTCGGCCAGGGTGCGCTTGGCGCGCACGATGCGTTGGGCGATGGTGGGCTCGGAGGCGAGGAATGCGCGCGCGATCTCCGCGGTGGTCAGGCCGCCGAGCAGGCGCAGGGTGAGCGCGACCTGTGCCTCGGTCGAGAGCGCCGGATGGCAGGCGGTGAAGATCAGCCGCAGCAGATCGTCGCCGATGTCGTCGTCGAGCGCCTCCAGGTTGGGCATGGTGAACGCCTCGTGCTCCGGGTCGCCGTCCAGCGCCGCATGCTTGCGCTCGACCAGCTGGCGGTGCCGCAGCAGGTCGATGCCGCGCCGCTTGGCCGCCGTCATCAGCCAGGCGCCGGGGTTGTCCGGCACGCCGGCAGACGGCCAGCGCTCCAGCGCGGCGACCAGCGCGTCCTGCGCCAGTTCCTCCGCCAGGTCGATGTCGCGCACGACGCGGATCAGCGCGGCGACCAGCTTGGGCGCCTCCAGGCGCCAGACGGTTTCGATCGCGCGGTGGGTGTCGGCTTGGCTCATGCGGCCGATCAGACCACCGCTGGCGTGGACCGGCAAGCCCGCGAGGCCTGTAGGGTGGGCTTCAGCCCACCAGCCCCGGGGAGGTCGCGGGGAAGGCGGGCTGAAGCCCACCCCTCGGCGTTACGCCTTGCCGGCCAGTTCCGCGCGCATGCGCTCTTCGGCCGCGCGCAGTTCCGGCGTCATCGCCTCGCCGAAGTCGTCCGCCTCGAACAGTGGCCGGATCTCGATGGCGCACTCGCCCTCGAACGGCGCGGGGCAGCGGCGCGCCCATTCCAGCGCCTCGTCCATCGAACGCACCTGCCACAACCAGAAGCCGGCGATCAATTCCTTGGCTTCGGCGAACGGGCCGTCGACCACACTGCGGCCGCCACCGGCGAAGTACACCCGCTTGCCCTGCGAGCTGGGCTGCAGGCCCTCGCCGGCCAGCATCACACCGGCTTTGACCAGTTGCTCGTTGAACGCGGTCATCTCGCGCAGCAGCTTTTCGCTGGGCATCACGCCGGCTTCCGAATCAGCCGTGGCGCGAACCATCACCATGCATCGCATCGTCGCTCTCCCGTCCGCCGGCGGATGCCGGCTGCTCCATGGCACGACGGGCGGCCGGGCGGGATTTCGACATCGCTTGCGAACGCAGCGCGAGCGGACGGCCTCCTACTTGGCCGGCCGGAGCACCAACGTCCACTTCGCCGGCCCCGGCAACAGCGGCGTGGGCCGGCCGTCGACCCACTCGGTGTGCCCCGCGCCGTAGTAGGGCGAAAGCGGATTGTCGCTCTGCCCGCCGGGCATCTCCAGGATGCCTTGCGCCTCGTGCCCGGGCGACACGGCCAGCCGCTCGGATGCGCCGTAGCCCGGTGCCGCCACGCGCGGCATGTTGGCGTCGCCCGGCAACGGCTCGTCGGGCATGTCCAGGAAATGCGCAATGAAGCCGGGCAAGGCGGGCGAGAGCGCGTGGCGGATGCCGGCCGGGTTGACCTCGCCCCAGGTGCGCGCCGGCAGTCCACCGGATTGCCCGCCCAGCTCGGCCACGACGCGGCGCGCGGCCTCGCGCAACAAGGCCTTCCAGCTGTCGTAACGCGGATCGAGCAACCAGGCCGGCTGGTCGCGCAGCAGCGACCACACGGCCGCCTCGGCGTTGCCGCCGCCGGAGGGCCAGGCGAAATCCGGGTAGCGCGCCTTCACCCGCGCCACGAACGGCCGCAGCGCCAGCTGATGCACTTGCTCGCGGAAGGTGCGCACCAGCCGGTAGTCCACGCTGTCCGGCGCGGCGCGGTTGCGCCAGTTGGCAGTCAGCTCGCGCAGCTGGCCGAGCGCCGGATCGGGCACGCCGGCCAGGGTGTCCTGCAGCAGGCGCTGCCAGGGCGTGAGGAACACCGCGCGATTGTCGAGCTGGATGTCGAGCAGGTTGCCGGTGGTGAAGACGCTGTGCATGCGCAGGTCGTCGCGGATCTGCTGCGCCCGCGCGCCCAGGTCGTGCCCGCCGTTGCCGAGCAGCGCCAGCGCCGGGCCGTCGACGGTACGGTTGTTGGCGGTCCACAACCGGCTGTCGCCCGGGTCGACGACGCGCGGGTACTGCGTGGGCGCAGCCCAGCCCTGCCAGCCGCTGCCGGCCAGCGACCCGTCCGCCGGCCGTTGCGGGTCGGCGAACAACGGGCGCAGCGGAATCGCGTTGCCGGCGATGGTCCAGCCGATGTGGCCCTCGCGGTCGGCCACCAACAGGTTCTGTGGCGGCATGCCCATGCTCGGCGCCAGGTCCAGCGCGGCAGCCACGCTGGGCGCGCGCTCCAGTTGCATCAGGCCCAGGTTGTAGGCGTGCGGGCGGTGCGCGATCCAGGCCAGCGCCAGCGGCGTGCCGTCGGTGCCGCTGGCAAGTATCGGGCCCCAACGCGTTTCCTGTACGTCCAGCACGCGGTCCGGCGCGTCCTTGACGTGGATGCGCTCGGCGTGATGCTCGATCTTCGCCCAGCCGCCGGGCACCTTGTAGCGCGACGGATCGGCCGGGTCGCGGGTGACCCGCACCCAGTCCATCCAGTCGCCGTAGCTGTTGGTGAAGCCCCAGGCGATCTGCCCGTTGGATCCGGCAATGAGCGCCGGCGTGCCGGGCAGGGTGACGCCCACCGCGTCGCGCTGCCCGCCCGGCGCGAGGGCGTCGGGGTAGCGCAGGCGCGCGCGGAACCAGATGTTCGGCACGCGCAGGCCCAGGTGCATGTCGTTGGCCAGCATCGCCGCGCCGGTATCGGTGAGCGTGCCGTCGACGGCGAAGTTGTTGCTGCCCGGGTAGCGGTCTTGCAGCGACGGTGCGAGCGCGGCGGACACGGCTGCCGCCGTCGTTGTCGGGACGGGCTGGTTGCGCAGGTCGAACACCGCAGCCCCGGGCATCACCGGTGGCCGCGACAGCGCGCCGGCAAGCGGCGCTTCCCAGTCCGGATCGGGCGCCAGCAGGAAATCCACCAACGGCCCGGGCAGTGCCGCGCGCATCCGCGCGATGTCGAGTTCGCGCGTGTTGTGGCCATGGCCGTTGAGGTCCAGGTACATGGCACCGATCACCAGCAGGCCATCCTCCGAGCGCCAGGGCCTGGGTTCGTTGCCGAGCAGGAAGTATTCCCACGGCTTCTCGCGCAGGTGGGCCAGGCCCGCGTTGACGCCGTCGCGATAGCGGTCCAGCACCTGCTTCCGCGCCCGTGTCATCGCCGCATAGGCCGCCTGCGCCACCGCGCGCAGGCGATGGCGGCGAACGTCCAGGTCGCTCTCCAGCGCTGCCTTGCCGACCAGTTCGGCCAGTTCGCCGGCGGCGGCGCGGCGCATCAGGTCCATCTCGAACCAGCGCTCCTGCGCATGCACGAAGCCGAGCGCGAAGGTGGCGTCGGCGCGACTGCGCGCGTCGATGGTGACGTTGCCGCCGGCATCGCGCGTCACCTTGACCGGCGCGGCCAGGCCCGCGACCTGCAACTGGCCATCCAGCCGTGCGCGGCTGCCGGACAGCAGGTACCAGCCGGATGCGAAGGCCACCACCAGCAATACGCACACGACCAGCAACAGCCAGCGCCACGGATGGAAACGATGGCGCCTCATTCGGGCGCGAACACGGCGAACATGCCGGCGTAGGGCTTGACCATGAAGGCCGGGGCGCCGGCATAGCCCTCGCCGTCCAGGTAGATCTGAGAGATCGTGCCGTCAAGGAACAATGCGTCGCGGCAACCCAGCCCGTCGCGGAACAGCCGCGCGAAGCTATGGAAATTCACCGGCGCCTCGCTTACCGCAAAGACGACCTCGTGCGGCGTGCGCGCACACACGCCGCTGCGCCATTTGAGGCTGTCCGAATCGTGCACGAAGGCAGGGTTGAGCTTGCCGTCGATCACCAGCATCGGCCCGGACTGCGTCGCCCAGCGGGTCTTGCGCCCGTCCGCTTTGAACCGCGCGCTGGTCTCCACCGCCGCCTGCCCGTCCGGATAGATCGCGAACACGCCGTTGGGCAGCAGCGAGAAATTGCCCGAGGCCGGATTGCCGTGAGCCATGTTCAGCGGCTCCAGCGCCTTGCCATCCTCCACGTGGAGGCCCAGCGGCGCGAAGGCGGCGTCATAGATGCCGGCGTTGGCCGCGAACAGCAGTCGCCGGCCGCGCGCCTCACCCCACTGGCGCAGATTGTCGATGGTGCCGAACGGCTGGCCGCTATCGGGATCGCGCCAATGCAGGGTCAGCGGCTCGCGCCTGAGGTCGATGCTCACCACGCGATAGTTCTGTCCGTCGAACGCACGCTCTTCGCTGTCCAGCGCACGCGCCTTCGGCGCGCAGCCGGCCAGGACGGCCAGTGAAAGGAAAACGAGCGGCGCCAGCGGCAAGCGGAAAGCGGGACGAATCATTCCCCGATGGTGGCTGCCCCGGCGCGGCAGGCGCAAGTGTGCGCGCGGCGCGCGTTCAGTCCCGGCGCTACACTTGCCGTTTTGCCGCCTTCTCCCGCCGATGTCGACCGCCTACTGCCCCATCGTCGCCACGCTCGGCTACGTGCTTTCTCCCGACCGCCAACAGGTACTGATGATCCACCGCAACGCGCGGCCGGACGACCAGCACCTGGGCAAGTACAACGGTCTGGGCGGCAAGATGGAGCCGGGCGAGGACATCGCCGCCTGCATGCGCCGCGAGATCCGCGAGGAGGCCGGCATCGAGTGCACTTCGATGCGCCTGCGCGGCACGCTCAACTGGCCCGGTTTCGGCAAGCAGGGCGAGGACTGGTTGGGCTTCATCTTCCTGATCGACGGCTTCGAAGGCAGCTGCCACACGGGCAACCACGAAGGCACGCTGGAATGGGTGCCGCGCGCGCGATTGATGGAGCTGCCGATGTGGGAGGGCGACCGGCATTTCCTGCCGCTGGTGTTCGACGAGGACCCGCGGCCGTTCCACGGCGTGATGCCCTACAAGGGCGGGCGGATGCAGTCGTGGTCGGTGACGCGCTTGTGAGCGAGCCGGTCATCCGCATCGTCGCGGCGGTGATCCGTGGCGAGGACGGCCGCACGCTGCTGGTGCGCAAACGGGGCGCGGGCGTGTTCCGGCAGCCGATCGCCACGCTGAGCCGCGAGCACATCCTGCCGCTGCTCGCGCTGCTCCCGTAGGGTGGGCTTCAGCCCACCGCTCTTCGACGGGCAGAAGATGGGCCAAGCTCGCGCAGCTTTCGTAGGGTGGGCTTCAACCCACCGCTCTCCGGCGGGCAGAAGGTGGGCTGAAGCCCACCCTACGGAGTTCGGAGATTTTGCAGGAGGCCCTTGGGTGCGGCCACCGGTGGGTGGCCGCACGGCCGGGTCAGGGCTTGTAGACCTTGAACGCGCCGAACGGTTTCAACTGCGCGTCGATCGCCTTGGGATCGCCGACCACCACGATGCTCTGGTCTTTGGAGGCGAAGTACTTGCGCCCCATGGCCTGCACCTGTTCGGCGGTGACCTTGTTGGCATCGGCGACGTAGCCGCTCAGGAAGTCCGGCGGCAGGCCGTCGACCCAGTAGCCGGCGAGCGTCGCGGTGAGCGCACCCTGGATCTGGTTGCGCAGCAGGTAGATGCCACCGACAAACCGCTTGGCGCCGGTCAGTTCCTCCTCGCTGGGTGCCCGCGTGGCCATGCCGTCGTACAGCTTGGCCAGCTCCTTCAGGGTTGCGCCGGTGACGTCGTTGCGCACGTCGACCCGGGCCAGCGTGCTGCCGCCGGCGCGCTGGGCATCGAACAGCGATCGCGGGCTGTAGGAATAACCCTTCTCCTCGCGGATGTCCTGCACGATACGGCTGGTGAAGGAGCCGCCGAGGATGGTGTCGGCCACGGTCAGCGGGATGAAGTCCGGGTTGCTGGCGGGAATCGCCGGGCGGCCATAGCGGATGTTGGTCTGCACCGCGCCCTCGCGCGGCACGATGAGGCGCTCGATCGAGGCTTCCCGCGGGGCCGGCGGGGTTTTCGCAAGCGCGTCGCTATCGGACTTCCAGCCACCGAATTGCTGGCTGGCCAGCCGGAACGCCTGGTCGGCGCCGATCCGCCCGACGATCACCAGCAGGCTGCGGTCGGGCTGGAAGCGTGCCTCGTGCAGCGCGCGCAACGCCGCCGGATCGCTGGCCTTGACGGTGGCCTCGCTGAGGGAGTCGCGGGCGTAGGGATGCGCGCCGAAGGCGGCATGGTCGAACGCGCGCTGCGCCTGCCAGGCCGGGCTCGATTCCTGCACCTTCAGCTCCTGCATGGCGTTGGCCTGGGCCAGCGCTACCTCCTTGGCCGGAAAGCTCGGGTGCAGGGCCGTGTCGGCCACCAGTGCCAGCAGCTCGGGCGCGTGCGAGGCCAGCGCGCTGGCGCGGATGACCACGGCATCGGCGGCGGCGCCGGTGCGGTAGTCGCCGCCGATCGAGCGCAGGGTCTCGGCGATCTGCAGCGAACTGCGCGTGGCGGTGCCCTCGTCGAGCAGGCGCGCCATCATTTCCGACATCGCCGGCGTGGCCGCGTCGTCGGCCGCGGAGCCGCCCAGCACCGCCAGTTCCACGTCGACCTTGGGCAGACCCTCGCGCGGCACCACCCAGACGGTGAGGCCGTTGGGCAATGTGCGCTGCTGGATCTGCGGGGTGGGCAGCGGTTTCTCCGGCCCGTACGCAGGCAGGTCCTTCGGCAGCGGCGCGGTGGAGGCCTGGGCGAAACCGGCCAGCGAAAGGCCCACGGCCAGTGCGAGCAGTTTGAACGTCTTGTTCGTCTTCATGGCGGTCCTCACTTGGCGGGGGCTTTGGCGGCGGCCACGGGGCGGCGCACGACCACGCTGCGGTTGGCGTCGGTGAGATAGGTGCGGGCCACGCGCTTGATGTCATCGGCGCTCACCGCCTCGATCCAGCCGGGCATCTTGTTGGCGACGTCGGCGTCGCCCCAGAGGGTCTGCAGCTTGGCCAGCGTGTCGGCGCGGTTGATGAAGGCCTCCAGCCCGCCGTACCAGTCCGACAGCATCTTGGTCTTCACGCCCGCCAGCGTGGTCTCGTCCACGCCATCGCTGGCAACCTTGGCGATCTCCTGGTTGAACGCGGCCAGCACCTGGTCGGGCGTGGCGTTGGGTTTGTAGATGGCGAACAGACCCAGCAGCGAGGGGCCCGCGTAATCGCTGCCGTCGCCCAGCGGGAAGTTCATGCCGCCCTCGATGTTGAGCAGCAACTGGCGGCCCTTGACCAGGCCCTGGTAGAAGCGCGAGGCATCGTCGCCCACCAGCAATTGCGAAAGCACCATCATCGGCACCTGGTCGGCGCTGCCGCGCGGGGGCATCTTCCAGCCCACGGCCAGCGCCGGCACTTTGGCCAGCGCGTCGGTTTCCTCCGCGTGGCGCGGCTTGGTGTTGAGCGGTTCGGAGACGTCCGGGCGTTCGGGCAGCGCGCGCGCGGGGATGTTGCCGAAGTACTGTTGCGCCAGCTTGAAAGCCTGTTCCGGCGTGACGTCGCCGGCGATGCCCAGCACCGCGTTGGCCGGCTGGTAGAAGGTGTCGTGGAAGGTCTTCACGTCGGCGATGCTGGCGTGGTCCAGGTCCTTGAACGAGCCGTAGCCGTCGTGCTTGTTGGCCCACTTGTCGAACGCCAGCGCGTTCAGGTCGGTCCAGAAGAACAGGCCGTAGGGCTGGTTCTTCACGTTGACGCGGATCTCCTCTTTCACGACGTTCTGCTGGTTGGCCAGGTTTTCGGCGCTGAAGTCGAGCGCCTTCATGCGATCGGCCTCGAGCCACAGGATCGGCGCCAGCGCGGAAGAGGGCGCCGAGGCGATGTAGTTGGTGTAGTCGGCGCGGGTCGAGCCGTTGAAGATGCCGCCGCCGCCCTGGATCACGCGCTCGAACGTGCCCTTGGGCGCATCCGGCGTGCCTTCGAACATCAGGTGCTCGAACAGGTGCGCGAAGCCGGTGCGGTTCTGCGGCTCCAGCCGCATGCCCACGTGGTAGACCATGCTGATGCCCACGGTGGGCGAGCTGTGATCCTCGGAGACCACCACGGTCATGCCGTTGTCCAGCTTCTTGACCGCGACCGGCAACGTCCAGGTGTCGCTGTCGGCGGCCTGTGCCCCCAGCGCCAGGCCCAATCCCGCCACCAGGGCGGCCATGCGTAAAGCGCGCATCTGCTTCTCCTTGTCCACGCGAACGGAGAGCCGATCCTGCGGCGAGGGGCGAGGGGGCACAAGTGACGTTTGGGAGGGTGCCGAACGTCGTAGGGTGGGCTTCAGCCCACCGGTTTGGAATGGTGGGCTGAAGCCCACCCTACGGGTCAGGCGACGTCGGCAGTCCAGGCGAGGCTGGCGAATTTGTCCTGGGCGAGAGTTTCGGCCTGGGCCAGTTCATCGGGCCGAATAGAGTCGTCCGTCAGCCCGTGCAAACGCCGGAACGTGGCGATCATGTGCTCGATGATCGCGGCACGCGGCAGGCCGGTCTGGCTGCGCAGCGGATCGACGCGCTTGGCGGCGCTCTGCGTGCCCTTGTCCGAGAGCTTCTCGCGGCCGATGCGCAGCACCTGAAGCATCTTGGACGCGTCGATGTCGTAAGCCATGGTCACGTGGTGCAGTACGGCGCCGCCGCGATGGGCCTGTGCAGCACCGGCGATCTTGCCGCCTTCGGACGTGATGTCGTTGAGCGGCTGGTACCAGGCCTTGATGCCCAACTCGCCCAGCGCCTGCAGCGTCCAGGCATCCATGTGCGCGTAAGCCTCCTGGAAGCTCATACCCTTGATCAGCGAAAGCGGTGCACAGATCGACCAGGTGATGGTGTTGCCCGGCTCGATGAACATCGCGCCGCCACCGGAAACCCTCCGCACCACCTCGATGTCATGGCGACGTGCCGCTTCGCCATCGACCTCATTGCGCAGTGACTGGAAGCGGCCGATCACCACCGCGGAGGACGCCCACTCCCAGACGCGCAGCGTGGGCGGGCGATGGCCAGCGCCGACTTCGTGGGTGAGTACCTCGTCCAGCGCCATGTGCAGCGCGGGCGCTTGCGGGTCGGTGTGGATCAGCTGCCAGTCGTGGTCGCGCCACAGCGTGCGGGTCATGCGTCCGTTCCTTGATCGATGGCGCGACGCACGGCTACCGCAATGGCTTGCGGCGAAATGCCGTACATCATCACGCCGGGAGCGAGCTGCGCGCGGACGGCCGCCGCGAGCATGTGTTCGTCCGCATCCGCGCGCTGGCCTTCCAGCGCGGCATCGATCGCGTGCAGGGCGTCGTCAGGTTCCAGGAAGAAATCCCCGCTCACCTGCACCCGGTCCAGGCAGCCGTCCCGCACCGCCAGGTCGACCACGATCAGCTTGCCGCCGGGCATCTTGTATTCGCCGTGCATCCGCCGCTCCGCGTCCTTCGCCTGCTGGCGGGGAAGGGTAATGCTTTTTGTGCGGGCGGGCGGGCGGAGCGTGGCGCCGTACCGCGTTCCCGAACTGCGGCGCGGCCCCGTCGGCCTATGCCTCTTGCGCGGGTGAGGTCAGAAACGCCAGGACTGCCGCAAGCAGCAGTGAGGCTGCGCTCAACGCGAAGGCGGTCTTAGCCGCTGCCGTCGACAGCGATCCGGCCACTGTAGAGCGGAGGGCGATGGCCAGCTGGATCACCGCGACCACCCAAGGCAGCCAACTGTGTGTTGCATCGATCGTATGAAACCGCCGTCGAAAGCAGAGGCTTGCCCTCTCGCGCACGCGTCAAACATCGTGCTTGCGCCTAGTTGCATCCCGTTCTCGGCCTTATCGGGCCAAGGACGTGTTCAATGCGACGGCAGCGCGGATGAGCGCCTTCAATGCCTTCTCGTCGACCTGATCGCCTTCATGAAAATCGATGGCGCGGCGAGTGTTGCCTTCCAGGCTTGAGTTGAAGAGCCCAGTCGGATCATCCAGCCTGGCGCCCTTGGCAAAGGTCACCTTCACGACGGCCTTGTAGGTCTCGCCGGTGCAGATCATGCCGGCGTGGTACCACACCGGGACGCCTCGCCACTTCCACTCCTCGACCACGTCGGGGTCGGCCTGTTTGATGAGTGCCCGGATGCGGGCGAGCATTCCGCCGCGCCAGTCGCCCAGCTCCTCGATCCTCGCGTCGATCAGCCGGGAGGGAGCGTCGGTGGCTGTGGCTTCCTTCGGGGCGCTCTTGCTCTTGGTCATCGGCGTGCTCGCTTCTTGGTCGTGGTTGGCTGGGAACGGCTGGCGCGGGTGGATCATTGCTGTTCGTTGATGCGCACGTGGTTGCCGGCGGGGTCGCGGAAGGCGCAATCGCGCACGCCGTAGGGTTGCTCGGTCGGCTCCTGGATGACTTCGGCGCCGCTGCCTTCCAGCCGCGCGAAGGTGCCGTCGAGGTCGGGGCTGGCCAGGATGATCATGGCAAAGGTGCCTTTGGCCATCATTTCGCCGATGGTGCGGCGTTCGTCGTCGGTGAGGCCCGGGGTGGCGGCCGGCGGATGCAGGACGATGGAAGTGCCGGGCTGCCCTGGCGGGCCGACGGTGATCCAGTGCAGGCCGTTGTATTCGACGTCCTTGCGCACTTCGAAGCCGAGGGTGTCGCAGTAGAAGGCGAGCGAGGCAGCCGGGTCGGTGTGCGGGAGGAAGGTGGAATGGATGGTGAGGTCCATGGTGGTCGCTCCGGTTGGGGTGCGATCAGTCTAGGTGCGGTTCGCCGGCAGCGCTTCTCGATTCCTGATCGGTCGGGTTACCTGCTTGGCCACGCACGGGGGCATGCCCGCGGTGGCTTGCGCCTCCCGGTTGCGGTAGGCACTGGGCGACATGCCGACCAGTTCGGTGAAGCGGGTACTGAAGGTGCCCAGCGAGGCGCAGCCGACCGCGAAGCAGACGTCGGTGACGCTTGAGTCGCCGCGGCGCAACAGTGCCATGGCGCGCTCGATGCGGCGGGTCATCAAATAGGCGTAGGGGGATTCGCCGTAGGCGAGCTTGAACTGGCGGCTGAGGTGCCCGGCGGACATGCCGATACCGCGGGCGAGCGCTTCGACGTCCAGCGGCTGCGCGTATTCGCGATCGATGCGGTCGCGCACGCGGCGCAGGCGCGCGAGGTCGCGCAGGTGCGGCGTGATGGCGGGTGAGTCGGGTGGCTGCATGGTCGGGTCACCTCGCAGCGGAGTGGAACACAAGCGTGGCGCGGGATGCCACTTCAGGTGGGGCTTCAGCCCACCTTGCCAGCCATCACCAAGAGCGGTGGGCGGAAGCCCACCCTGCGCGGCTTTGCTGCGGCTCCCTCAGTGGCCGCGGCCGTGGAAGTGCCCGCTGTCGGCGCCGATCGAGACGCTGACGCCGCCGGTGGGGTGCTCGCAGCTGCCGAAAGCTTTGCTGAGGTTGACCGTGCCGCGCTGGTAGCTGCCGTCGACATGGTTGCCGCTGATCACGCCCATGCCGACGCTGCCGTGGACCTGCGGCTGGTTGTAGGTGGCGTCGTCGCAGTCGGGCAGGATCGCTTCATCGTCGGCGGCGGTGCGACCGCTGTGGTCGCCGTAGTAGACGCCGGGGGCGCTGGAGGGAGGTTCGGCGGAGGTGGCTGACGACGCGGGGAGCTCGCTTGGGGGCAGCTTGAGATTGAGCGGCTTGCCGGCGTCCTGCGCCCACGCGGGGAGGGTCAGCAGGCTGGCGAGGAGGAGGCTCAAGGGGAGCGGGCGCATAGCGGGGTCCGGGTGGGGCTACCGTATTTCAACGCGTGTAGCGGAAGGGCGTGTACCTGGAGTTGGAGTGGAGCGGATGGGAAAAGTTCTTGGGCGGCCGGAGCGCGCGGTGATGTCGCGCGAGCGGCTTTGCTTCCTTTCCCTCCGAGAAAGGACGAGGTGAGGCGGGGGGAAGATGATCAGGGCAGCGCTCTGATGCGGGGCCGCCGCAAGAGTGGCCTCTCACCCCAACCCTCTCCCATAGGGGAGAGGGAGCTTCGATCGCGCGTCAGCCGGTGGTCTCGATACGCTCCACGCGGCGCAGGCCGCGGGGCAGCAGGCCGCCGCGGGTGGCACGGTTGCCGCCGTATTCGACCAGGTCGCTCCAGCGCAGGGTGAGTTTTCGCTGGCCGGCGTAGAGGGTGACCTCGCCCTTGCCTTCGGCGACCACCGCGATGCCGGCGACGCGTTCTTCGCCGCTGACGAGCTTGGCCTTGGGCACTTCGATCAGCTTGTTGCCCTTGCCCTTGTCCAGTTCGGGAAGTTCGGCGACGGAGAACATCAACAGGTGGCCTTCGGTGGTGACCACCACGATGCGGTCGCGTGCGGGGTCGGCACTGGTCTGGGGCGCGAGGATCTTCGAGCCCTCGCTGAGGCTGATGATCTGCTTGCCGGCCTTGTTGCGGCCGGTGAGCGCCTCGAAGCGGGTGACGAAGCCGTAGCCGAAGTCGCTGGCGAGGATCAGCCGCGTGTCGTTGTCGCCGGCGGAGAGCGCGTCGAAGCTGGCGCCGGAGGGTGGGCTGAAGCGGCCGGTCAGCGGCTCGCCGTTGCCGCGCGCGGAGGGCAGGGAGTGCGCGGCGGTGGAATAGCTGCGGCCGGTGGAGTCGATCACCGCGATCTGTTGCGTGGTGCGGGCCCGCACGGCGGCGAGCAGGGCGTCGCCTTCGCGGTAGTTCATGCCTTCGGGTTCGACGTCGTGGCCCTTGGCGGCACGGATCCACCCCTTCTGGCTCAGCACCACGGTGACCGGCTCGCTGGCGACCAGCGCGCTTTCGTCCAGTGCCTGCGCGACCTCGCGCTCGACCAGCGGCGAGCGGCGGTCGTCGCCGTACTTGGCGGCGTCGGCCTGCAACTCACCCTTGATCAGGGTCTTGAGCTTGGCCGGCGACTTGAGCAGCACGTTGATGCGCGCGCGCTCCTCCTCAAGCTGGTTGCGCTCGGCCTCGATCTTCATCTCTTCCAGGCGCGCGAGCTGGCGCAGCCTGGTTTCGAGGATGTAGTCGGCCTGTTCCTCGGACAGCTTGAAGCGGCTCATCAGCACCGGCTTGGGCTCGTCCTCCGAGCGCACGATGCGGATCACCTCGTCCAGGTTGAGATAGGCGATGTGCAGGCCTTCGAGCAGGTGCAGGCGACGCTCGACCTTGCCCAGGCGATGGGTGAGGCGGCGGGTGACCGTGTCGGTGCGGAAGGTCAGCCACTCGGTGAGGATCTTCTTCAGGTCCTTCACCTGCGGGCGGCCGTCCAGGCCGATCATGTTGAGGTTGACGCGGTAGCTCCTCTCGAGGTCCGTGGTGGCGAACAGGTGCTGCATCACCTCGGCCGCATCGACGCGGTTGGAGCGCGGCACCACCACCAGGCGGATCGGGTTCTCGTGGTCGGACTCGTCGCGCAGGTCCTCCACCATCGGCAGCTTCTTGGCGCGCATCTGCGCAGCGATCTGCTCGAGGATCTTCGATGGGCTGACCTGGTGCGGCAGCGCGGTGATGACGATGTGGCCGTCCTCCACCTGGTACACCGCGCGGGCGCGCAGCGAGCCGTTGCCGGTCTGGTAGATCGACAGCAGGTCTTTGCGCGGGGTGATGATCTCCGCCGCGGTCGGGTAGTCAGGCCCGGGGATGTGCCCGGCCAGGTCGGCGACGGTGGCGTCCGGGTTGTCCAGCAGGTGGATGCAGGCGGCGATCACTTCGCGCAGGTTGTGCGGTGGGATGTCGGTGGCCATGCCCACGGCGATGCCCATGGAACCGTTGAGCAGTACGTGCGGCACGCGCGCGGGCAGCCAGCTCGGTTCCTCCAGCGTGCCGTCGAAGTTCGGTACCCAGTCGACCGTGCCGTGCGCCAGTTCACCCAGCAGTGCCTCGGCGATCGGGCTGAGCTTGGATTCGGTGTAGCGCATCGCCGCGAAGCTCTTGGGGTCGTCCGGCGAACCGAAGTTGCCCTGGCCGTCGACCAGCGGGTAGCGGTACGAGAACGGCTGCGCCATCAGCACCATCGCTTCGTAGCAGGACGAATCGCCGTGCGGATGGAACTTGCCGATCACGTCGCCGATGGTGCGCGCGGATTTCTTCGGCTTGGCGGTGGCGGCCAGGCCCAGTTCGCTCATCGCGTAGATGATGCGCCGCTGCACCGGCTTCAATCCGTCGCCCACGAACGGCAGCGCGCGGTCGAGCACCACGTACATCGAGTAGTCGAGGTAGGCCCGCTCGGCGTATTCCTTGAGCGGGATCTGTTCGAAATTGGCTTGCAGGTTCATGCGGGGAGTTTCTGGCACGGGTAACCGGCCGATGGTGCCAGATTGGCCGCGGAGGCGACAGCCGAGGGCTCGGGACGGCTTGCGTTGTCTCGCCGCGGCAAACGTGCGGGCTTTGGCGATCCTGCTCTCCGGCCGCCGCGACCGGACGCCGGTCAGACAGCGCCGGCCACGTCCCGCGCGCAGTCAAAACCGGCTCCAGCGCGGGCGGGGTCTGGCGCTCGTGGCCGGTTCAGAGGAAGGCGAGGCTGCTGATCTGCCCGTGCGCATCGCGGCTGCACACGATCTGCATGGCGTTGGCCTTGCGCGCGAAGGTGATGTCGATGCGGATGAAGGCGTCCTTGCCATCGTCGTCGGCCACCCAGGGCTTGCCGTGCGACTGGTAGGCGCCGTCCTCGTGGATCATGCCTTCCCAGTTCCCGCGCAGCGTGTCGGCCGAGAACATGAACTGCATCAGTGTGCCCAGTTGCTTGTTGGCGCCGTCGTAGTCGTGCGCCGCGAGGCTGTCGGCCAGCCGCGGCGCGCGGCCAAGGCACTGCTCGGCCAGCGCAGACGCGTGGCTGGCGCCGACGGTGCCGCAGGCGAGGGCAAGGGTGAAGGCAAAAAGGCGGGGCGTGGTCATGCGAATCTCCGGTCGAAAGGTGCGCGGATGCGCCGCGGTGTACCCGCGGTCATTGCATGGCGAATTCGCGGACGGTGTTGCTGGGCGCCGGATCGCAGGTGACCACGAAGGTCGGTTCCATCCGCTCGAAGTGCAGCGGCATCGACAACGTGGTGGTGCCGTCGGCGTTGTGCGTAACGGTGGCCTGGCCGTGGCCGCGATAGGCGCCGAAGTTGTCTTTCAGCAGCGCGTCCCACATCGAGGGCAGCGCCTTGGGGAAGGAATGGGCCTGCAGCTGCCCGTCCATCATGAAGGCCGCCCCCGAGTAATCCCGGTGGCCGAGCGAGTCGAACATCCGGCCGGCCACGTAGGCGCACCCGTCGGGGTCGTTGGCGGCGAGGCAGGGCGTGGCGGCGAGCAGGGCGATGGCGGCGAGCAGCAGGCGGCGGGTTGGCATGGGTGTTCTCCGTGGATGGCGGGGCGGGTGGTGGATCGCGGCGTCGGGCGTGCGGCTACGGCCTCAGCGCGGATAGGTCTGGATGGACAGGCCGGCGAGGGTCGCGGCGCTATGCGCAGGTGCTGCCGCTTCGCCGCGGGCAACGGCGCGGGCGCTGGAGGTGGCCGGAGCTGCCGCCACGGACGCGCGACCGGCGGCCGGCGGGATACCGGCGTAGCGCCAGTGCCAGGGTTCGAAGTCGACGCCCTGCGCGTTGCCCGGCGGATAGGACAGGGCGAAGCCGAACCGGCGCGCATGCGCCAGCAGCCACGCGAACGCCGGCGTGGTGGCGAAGGCGGCGTCCGTCGCGGGCAGGCCCGGGGTAGTCAGGTCCAGCGCGCAGCCACTGTGGTGCTCGCTGAAGCCGGGCAGGGCGTTGACCTCGAGCACGGCCGCCAGCGGCACGCCGCGGTCGAGCTTGCGGTGCAGCAACCGGCGCTGGTAGCCGAAGCTGCGGAAGCCGGAAACCACCTGCACCGTCACGCCGTCGCGTGCGGCCGCCGCCACCATCGCGTGCAACGCATCCGCCGCCTTCGGCGCCAGCCGCAGCCCGCGGCCGTAGACGTCGGTGCCGGCGTTCGCCAGGACGGGCGCTTCCGGCTGCAGGGTCCACTGATGGCTTTGCGCGTAGTCGCGCGGCGCGCCCAGGTTGGCGGCAGCGCGCATGGCACGTTGGCGATAACCTGGCGATGCGGCGCGCGGATGGGCGCAGGATGCGCCGGCCGACGAAGCGCAAAGCATCGCCAGGGCGGTCAGCCCGGCCGCCGCGGCTGGCGCGCAGCGTCTGGAAAAAGCCGGCCGCGACATGGTCAGGCCCGGTTCGGGGTGAAGGTCCAGCGGATGGTCATGGTCGCGGGCACGCTGGCGTCTCCTGCCGGGACAGAGACGTGCCGCACCTGCTGGCCGCTCTGCGGGCCCTTGCCGGACCAGGTCAGGTGCTCGAGTTCGATGTCGGGTATGACGATCTTGCGCGCCCCGTGCTTGCCGTCGGCGCTTTTCCACTGCTCGGTCAAGGCAAGGCCGGGCAGCCTGAGTTCCAGCAGGTTCTTGTCGCCGTCCCATTTGGCGCTGCCATCGGGATACGGGTCATGCCGGCAATCGCTGCTGCCTTGTCCGTGGCGCTGCTCCGCACCGGTGACATATTCGGCATATCCCTCGCCCTGGGCCAAAGAGCGGTAGCTGGAGGCGCCCTTGGAGGTGGCGTGGATGGAGCACGCGGTTTTGCCATCCACGCCCCATGCACCGATGGCATGCCGGCTGAGCTTTGCAGCCGGCCCGCCGGTGGCGCTGGCCAGCGCGGCGCGCTTGTCGGACGACATGCCTTTGACGTACGCCATCATGCGGGTGTTCATGCAGGCCTCGTCGTCGCCGCATTCCTCGACGATGCGCTGGATGGTCGGCAGGTCGGCCGCCATCGCCTGCCGTGCGCGCGCCGTGTGGGCGATAAGTTCCTGCGGGTTGTCCACGGCGGTCATGTGCTCCTGTTGGCCGGCAAGGTGGAGCGTCCCTTCCACACGCCGGTTCACGTCCGCCTTCGACCACAGGTCGCCATTCGACCTGCTGTCGTGCGCCTGCCCGCTGATCTCGATGCTGTAGGTCAGCGTGGCGCCGACGTTGCGGTAATCGAACGGCGACGGGTCCGAACCGGCCGCACCGGCCGCCGTGGACGCCAGGCCGAGCATCGCGGCCAGGCCGGCCGCCAGGCGGCGAAGGGCAGGTGCGGAGAGGTGCGGCAGCAGCGGGTTGCGGGTCATATCCGTAGCCTGGTTCCGAGGGTGGGCCGCCCGTGTCTTTCGCGGCGGCCCTATCGAAGCCGGCTGCACCCGGGCGCGCTTGAGGGGCGCCTTAGGTGTTCATTACGGATTCTTACTTGCTTCTGGATCAACCACTTGCAGCGGGTGACACGGGCCGGTCCGGCGGCCTCGTCCGGGCGTCGGAAGCGGGCGGGATGGAGACTATTGCCGCTCGGCGGCGATCCCGTCCCCTGCCAGCTGCGCTTGCACGCTGTCCGGTCCGGCCAGGTGGGCGGCGCCGACGGCGATGAGCACGGTGCCGGGCTCGTGCAGCATCCCGGCGATACGCTTGGCCCAGGCCTTGTTGCGATCGACCAGAAGGCGCTGGTAGAGCCGCGGTTCCTCGCGGCGCATCAGATCGTTCTCGAGCCGGGCCAGGGCCTCGTCGTCGCCGGTTTTCCAGGCCTCGATGATCGCTTTCAGATCCACCTTGGCACGATCGGTATCGCGCAGGGTCGAACGCAGCAGCGCCAGTTGCAGGGACTGCGGCATGTCGGCGAGGAAGCGGATCTGCTCTTCGGCGGTTTCCAGCCCCCGTACCGGCTTGCCCGCCTTCTCCATGGTGGCGCGCAGCTTCTTGTCCACCCCGGCGGCGGGGTCCAGCCCGGCCTGGGTGAGCGGGGCCACGGCGAGGGTCAGCGCGGCCAGCCATGGGCGCATCAGGTTGAGCGCCGCCATCCCGCCACGCACGTGCGCCAGCCGCGCGGCGCGCTCCAGCCGGCCGCGGTCGAACGGGTTGAGCAGGTCGGCGAGTGGGTGTGCGAAGTCCATGCCGTAGCGCAACACCAGCGCGGTCATGTTGGCCTGATCGTCGTCGACGATTTCCACGTACAGCAGGTCGCTGTCGGCCAGCGCCTTGTCCAGCGCGGGGAAACGCCAGTCGGTGTCCTGCGGCAGCAGGTGCACGGTGCCAAACAGGTAGATCGTGGTGTCGGCGTCCTTGACCGCCCACAGCGCGGGATGGGCCGCCCGGACGGGAAGGGCGACGACCAGCGCGATGAAGCAGGCAAGCAGACTGTGCAGATGAAACTTCATGGAATCAGGCCCGTTCCTCGGTGCAGATGGCAAGACGGCCCGGCGGGAGCGGCCTGGACGGCAGTATTCCCCAACCTTATGGCGAAGCCAGTGCTTCGTCGAACGGCTCGGCCGCCAGTGCGGCCTGGGCTTCCGTGCGCAGCGACGCCAGGCGCGCGGTGGCGCGGGCATGGCCGTCGCGATCGCCCTGGCGCTCGGCCCATTGCGCGTAGAGGCGCAGCACGTCGGCGTTGGACGAAGCGCCCGGATCGAAGCCGGCGAGGGCGAGGGCCGCGGCGTCCTTGTCGGCATCGCGCAGGGCGATGGTCAGGCCGATGTAATGCAGGTTGTCGGCGGTCGCGTCGCTGGGGTGCGGACCGGCGGCGGCAGCCTTCAGGGCATCGCGCGCCTGTGCCGGTTGCCTGGCGGCAGACGCCGCCATGGCGTGGATGAGCTGGCGTTCGTAGGCGTAGTCGTTCGGCTGTTGCTGGGCATCGATCAAACGGTCGGCGTCGTGCGCGATGGCCGCAAGGGCCTGCGGTTCAGCCACCAGTGCGGCGGAAGCCTCGCTCAGTTGGATGGCCAGCCGCAGCGCGGGATCCTGCGCTGGGTCGATCAGCGCGCCGGCGGTGCGGCAATGCGCGAGCGACGCGGCGGCATCACCCTGGTACCAGCGGCTGCCTGCGCGCAACATCCACGCCAGCGACTGCCACACCCGGTTGTGCTGTTCTTTGGCGGTCGCCAGCAGTTGCGCGGCGATGGGTTCGACGCGGTCGCCCAGGCCGGCGTTGAGCAACGCGATGGCCAGGTTGTCGCCACTGGCGAACGTCAGCCAGGGATCGATGCCGCGCGCGCGGCGGTAGGTGTGCGCGAACAGCTTCATCGCCTCCGCGTTCTTGCCCTCGCGGGCGAGCACCAGCGCCAGGTTATAGGCATCGCCACGCGCGTTGCGTTCGTTGCCGACGGCCTCGCTGGCGGCCAGCGCGGCGCGGTTGGCCGTCTCGGAGGCGGCGAGGTCGCCCTGCGCCTCGGCGATGAAGCCTTCGCTGTTGTGCAGGTCGCCCTCGAGCTGGCGCAACTGGTGGCGCTCGATCAGGCCGCGTGCCTGCGACAGGTGCCGGCGGGCGAGCGCCAGTTGGTGCAGGCGCGCCGCCGCGTTGACGGCCTTGAGCGCGATCGCCGCGCCCAGGGCCGGGTCGCGTGCGCGCTCGGCCAGCGGCGCGGCGCGATCCAGCAATGCCAGCGCGTCGGCATGCCGGTGGCGGGTGAGTGCCAGCGCAGCGAGTTGAAGCAGGCTGTTGGCGGCAAGCGCGTCGTCGCCCTGTGCGCGGGCGCCGGCCAGCGCCTGCTGCAGGGTCTGCTCGCCCGCGTCCGACTCGTCGGTGTTGACCTGTGCCTGGCCCAGCCGGAACCGCGCCGGCAGGAAGCCGGCCGCGTTCTGCGCGCACAGCCGGAAATAAGGCTTGGCCTTCACCCAGCGCCCGCGCATGGCCTCGTCCAGTCCGCGGGCGAAGGTTTCGGCCAGGTAGGCGTCCGCCGGCCGCGCGCCCGGCGCGCGCGCCGCCGGCTCCAGCTTCAGCGCGTGGCGGATGCGCTCGACCGCCTGCATGCCGAGCGTGGCCGGCTGTTCGCCGGTGACCGCGATGTCGGCAGGCGGCGCCAGCCCGCCGGCGTCGACATGCACGTCCAATTCGTAGAGATGGTCAGCCAGCTTGCGCAGGCGGCTGCCGACCAGGATGTCGGCATGCGCGGCGAAGCGCGCGTGCTCGGCGCGGCTGCGTCCGGGCGGCGGCGTGTAATCCCATATCCGCGCGACTTGCAGCGCGTCGATGGCGTCCACGTCGCGACTTTCGCCCAGCAGGCTGGTCATCAGGCCGGGCAGGCCATGCCCGACCCAGTCGAGCGCCTTCTCGCCGGTGGCGTTTTCCGTCGGCAGCAGCGCCAGGCGCGGCGGCGCCGGTACGGGCGGCGCCTTGCTGGTCGGGATCAGCCACAGTCCTGCCGCGGCCAAGGCCAGCAGTGCGACCAGGCCGAGCGCCAGTCGCGGCCTGCGGCGCGCAGGCTTCGCGGACGAGACCGGGATGGAGCCGATGGCCGGCGCGGGCAGGCTGTCCCCGGCATCGGCGATCGGCTCGACCGGCGCCACCCACTGCAGGCCGCGGCCATAGACGGTGCGGATCACGTTGCCGCGTTTGCCGTCATCGTCGAAGGCGCGACGCGCCTTGTAGACCAGTTGGCTGAGCGCGGCGTCGCTGATCGGACGCTGGCCCCAAAGCGCCTCGACCACTTCCTGCTTGCCCAGCGCACGCTCGCGGCGCTCGACCAACAGCAGGATGAGGTCGAACACTTTCGCTTCCAGCGGCACGTCTTCGCCGTCGCGCCGCAGCCTCCGCTGCGCCGGATCGATGAAATAACACCCGCAGCGATAGCCGGTGGTTTGCTCCTGTCCCTGCATGTTCCCGATCCCCGCGTCGCGCCGCTCCCCGCGCGGCCCCGCCCCGCGAGTCTAGCGCAGCGGCGGCCCGCCCCCGGGCGCGAAGGCGTCGATGTCCGCCGTGCGTTGCCGTGGTCGTCGAGTCCGGGACTCATTCCGGCGTCCCGCGCCCGCGTCATTCCGTGCAGATCGATGGTGCGCGCTGAACTGGGCGCACGGAAGGATCGGGCATGGGCGTGGCGACGGACGGCATCTGCAGCAGCCGGTCGACCAGCGCATCGGTGGCCGTCTCCGCTTCCGCGAGCGAGCGCAGCAGGCGCTCGCCTCCGAACTCGTCGTACTCGACGGCCAATGCATGCACCTCGGTAATGCCGACGTAGGCGAACGCGCTGCGCACGGACGCTTCCACGTGGTCGAGCGACCGCAGCCGGTCGGCGTAGCCGAAATCTCCGCGCGAACTCAGGATCACCAGTCGCCGCGGCCGGTCGTCCAGCAGCGGCCAGTACGGTGCGCCGTCGCGCGCGCGGTCGAAGCCGAAGGTGCGGCCTACCCGCACCACCTGGTCGATGTAGGCCTTGAAAGCCGCCGGCATGCTGAAGTTGTACATGGGCACGCCGGCCACGATGAGGTCCGCGCTGATTAGTTCGTCCACCAGTACGTCGCTGGCGGCCAGCGCCTCTTGCATCCAGGGTTCGCGCCGCGCCGGCGGGGTAAAGGCCGCATGGATCCACGCGCCGCTGACCGGGGCTGGCGGGTGCTGGCCGACATCGCGGCGCACGATGGCATCGGCCGGGCGCGCCGCGTGCCAGCGCTCGACAAAGCGCGCACTGAGCCGGCGCGTGTGGGAGCCGTGGGCCTGGAGGTCGGAGCGGCCCGGCCGGGCGCTGGTGTCGATGTGCAGCAGGGTGGTCATGATGGTGCCTCGCATGGTTGAGATCGATTCATCCGTTGCTCTTTCTCGCCAGGTTGCCTCCCGCCATTGCCTGCGACAAACGATCGTTTTTCAGCTTATGGTTTAGTTGTATTCACTTCGGACCACGACCATGCGCAAGCTTCCGCCGCTGGCCTCGCTGCGCGCCTTCGAGGCGGCGGCGCGGCATTCGAGCTTCAAACGGGCCGCCGACGAGCTCGGCGTGACTCCCGCGGCGATCAGCCACCAGGTGCACCAGCTCGAGCAACGCCTGGGCCTGCGCCTGTTCGAACGGCAGACGCGCCGGGTGGTTGCCACGGCACCGGCGCAGGCGCTTTATCCGGTGTTGCGCGACGGCTTCGATGCCTTCGTCCGCGCGCTGGAAGGGCTGGCCGGACAGCGCGCGCGCCGCAGTCTCACGCTGTCGGCGACCAGTGCGTTCGTGGCACGCTGGCTGGTGCCGCACATCGCCTCCTTCCGACAGGAGCACGCCGGCATGGAGTTGCGCCTGCACGCCTCGGATGCGCCGGTGCGGCTGGAAGGCAGCGATATCGATGCGGCGATCCGCTACGGCCGCGGGCCCTGGCCCGGCCTGGTCGCGCTACCGCTTGCCGTCAACCGCTTTGCGCCGGTATGCAGCCCCGCCCTGCGGTTGTGCCGGCGAGCGGACCTGCGTCGACATCCGCTGTTGCATTTCGAATGGCACAACCGACGGGCGGACAATCCGACGTGGCGGCGTTGGCAGGAGCAGGCGAACGTCGCCGGCCTGGATGCCGGCGCCGGCATCGTGTTCAGCGACGAGAACCATGCCATCCAGGCGGCACTGGCCGGGCAGGGCGTCGCACTGTTCAGCCTGTTGCTGTGTGAGCCGGACCTGCGCGCGGGCACGCTGGTGCAACCGTTCGGCCCCGTACTCCAGGGCCATCCCTATCACCTGGTGTACGCGCCCGACTCGCCGCGGCAGGAGGAACTGCGCGCGCTGGGCGCCTGGTTGCAGGCCGGGATGGAAGCCGATGCCCCTGGCCCCCGTGCCGGCCGCGGCCGCCGCGTCCGACCCTAGCGCGGCACGCGGTAGCCGCCGGGCACGCCGCGTGGGCTCAGGGTGAGTTGCCAGAGCTGGTCGCGACGGCTACGGAACACCGCGGCGGAAACGGCCAGGTAGTAATGCCACATGCGGCGGAAGCGTTCGTCGTAGTGGTGCGACAAGGCCGGCCAGGCGGCATCGAAGTTGGCGCGCCACGCGGTGAGGGTGCGGTCGTAGTCGGCGCCGAAGTTGTGCCAGTCCTCGACCACGAACAGGCCCTCCAGCGCGGTGGCTGCCTGGCTGGTCGCCGGGATCATCGAGTTGGGGAAGATGTACTTCTCGATCCACGGGTCCGGCCGCGAGGGCGCGCCGTTGCTGCCGATGCAGTGGAGCAGGAACAGCCCGCCGCCGTCGGGGCCGTCCTCGCGCAGGCAGCGCCGCGCCATTTCGAAGTAGCTGCGGTAATTGAGTGCGCCGA
The DNA here is from genome assembly GCF_026410505.1 of Frateuria hangzhouensis. Classification (GTDB taxonomy): domain Bacteria; phylum Pseudomonadota; class Gammaproteobacteria; order Xanthomonadales; family Rhodanobacteraceae; genus Frateuria_A; species Frateuria_A hangzhouensis. The sequence continues at coordinate 172,802 of NZ_JAPMIU010000005.1, read as the reverse complement.
CGTGCTCGAACATGCCGATCGACATGATCGCGTCGAACGGCTCGTCCAGCTCGTGGTAGTCCTGCAGGCGGATTTCCACCGGCAGCCCGGCGCACAAGGCCTGGGCGTAGGCAGCCTGTTCCTGCGAGACGGTGATGCCCACCCCTTCGACGCCGTATTTCTCGGCCGCGTACTTCAGCGCCTCGCCCCAGCCGCAGCCGATGTCGAGCACGCGCTGGCCGGGTTTGAGGCGCAGTTTGCGGCAGATCAGGTCGAGCTTGGCGACCTGCGCGTCGTCGAGGTTGGTCGCCTGCGCCCAGTAGCCGCAGGAGTACACCAGCCGCTCGCCGAGCATGGCCTGGAACAGGTCATTGCCCAGGTCGTAGTGGGCCTTGCCGATCTCGAAGGCGTGCTCGCCCCGTTGCAGGTTGATGAAGCGGGCCTTCAGGTGCGCGATCAGGGTGTCGAGGGTTCGCAGCTCCTCGTCCAGCTGGGCGCGCAGCAGGCGGGTGAACAGGCCGGGCAGGTCGTCGCTGTCCCACCAGCCATCCATGTAGGCCTCGCCCAGCCCCAGCGAGCCGTGCGCGAAGACGCGTGCATACAGGCGCTCGTCGTGGACACAGAGATCACAGGGCGGCTTGTCGCCGGCGCGGATGCCGGCCAGTGCCAGCAGTTCGGTGGCACGGCGTTTCAGGGACTGCTGGCGCATGGGCATACCGCGCTCCTTCTGTTGGCGGCACGCGTCACTGCGCGCCCAGAACTCCAAAGCGTATGGCTGAGGTTGCATACACGACGTCGACGCCGGCGTCACGTACCCGCGCGAGAAACGCTTCCGCCTGCTCCGGCCGCAGCAGGAACTCGATCTTGACCGGCAGGTTGTCGGCCAGTTCGAAAAAGGTCTCTTCGTGCAGCACGCCATGGCGGCCGAAGCCGGTCGTGGCGCGGAATACGGAACCGCCGCCGATGCCGGCGCGGCGGGCTTCCGCGAGCAGCCATTCGGACAGCAGCATGCCCTCGTGGCGCGCGCGCAGGTGGGCGTAGAAGCAAAGGCAGACGCCTTCGGTGGTGATTTCGGTCACGGCACGTCCTCTCTCGGCGAGATTTCCTGCGGTAGCTCCATCGCGGGTGATGCCTTGGTCCAGATGGCGCGGAAAAGCATCGCCCACGAGTGGGCTCCTACAAGGTGCGCAGCAGGCCGCGCGTGAGCGCGATGCCCAGCAGGGTCAGTCCGACCGAGCCGGCCAGGTGCAGCAGCAAGTGGCCGCCGAACCACAGGTACTGCTGGCGCAGCAGCAGGGTGGAGGACTCGGCCGAGAAGGTGGAGAAGGTGGTCAGCCCGCCGAGCAAGCCGGTGAACACGAACAGGCGCAGTTCCGGCGGCAGCGCCTGAAAGTGGTCCCACACGCCCATCGCGCAGCCCATCAGCAGGCCGCCGAGCAGATTGGCCAGCAGCGTGCCCGGCGGCAGCGTGGGAAAGAGGTGGTTGAGCAGGTGGCCGAGCAGCCAGCGCAGCCAGCAGCCGACGGCGCCGCCGAAGCCGATCGCGAGAAATCCGGTGTAGCCCAAGAGAGCGCTCCTGAGGATCGAGTCGTTCGGACGTCCGCGCTACGGGCACGCGCCCGCACCCGGGATCGACCGGTGTGCAGGCATCATCAACCCCATCTGGCGTGGGGCGGTTCGTTCCGTGAGGAACGGGAGGCATGCCATCTCCCATGCGCCGGATGCTAGCCGATGGGTGAGCGCCAGGCCACCGACCCGCATCTGTGGATACCGCCTTGCCTCTCCCCACGCAACCGCATGCATGCCAGTGCGCGTGGAACTCCTCCCCCTGCTTGCAGGGGGAGGTTGGGAGGGGGGCCGTCCGGAGCGAAAGAGCACCGCTCCCCACTCTCCCCTGCAAGCAGGGGAGCGAGCATGTAGTGGGCTCCTGCAAGAGGGCACCGGGCGCGCGTGGCATACTCGCGATCGCTCCCCGGCGGCCATCCCATGACCCCCAAGCATGCCCCCATCCGGCGCAGCCTGCCCTGGCTGCTGGCCGGGCTGTCGATGATCGGGCCGTTCTCGATCGATGCGGTGTTCCCGGCGTTCCCCTTGATCGCCGCCCGCTTCGACGTGGACGAGGTGGCGTTGCAGCAAATGATCAGCGTGTACCTGCTGACCTACGCGGTGATGAGCCTGTTCCATGGCGCGATCTCCGATGCGGCCGGGCGCAAGCCGGTGATCGTGGCGGGCATGCTGGGCTACGCGCTGGCGTCGGCCGGCGCGGCCCTGTCGACCTCCTACGGCATGCTGCTGGTGTGCCGTGGCATCCAGGGTGCCTGCGCGGGTGCGGGCCTGGTGGTCGGCCGCGCGGTGATCCGCGACAGCCTCGAGGGCGAAGCGGCGCAGCGGTTGATGTCGCAGGTGATGATGATCTTCGGCGTGGCGCCGGTGATCGCGCCGATGGTCGGCGCGCAGTTGCTCGGGCTGGGCGGCTGGCATGGCATCTTCTGGTTGCTGACCGGCTTCACGCTGTTGCTGGCGGCATGGCTGGTGTGGAAGCTGGACGAGACCCACCCGCCGGCGCGGCGCAGCCGCTTCGCGGTGAAGCCGTTGCTGGCCGGCTACATCGCGTTCGGGCGCGACCGGCCGTTCTGGCCTCTGCTGATTTCCAGTTCGGTCAACTTCGCCGGCCTGTTCCTGTTCATCGCCTCGGCGCCGCAGATCGTGCGCGAGTTGCTGCACCTGTCGGCGCAGGGTTTCCCCTGGTTGTTCGTGCCGGTGGTGATCGGCCTGGTCAGCGGCGCCTGGCTGTCCGGACGGCTGGCTGGACGCCGCGGCGTGGGTTTCACGGTGAACCTGGGCTACGCGGTGATGGTGCTGGCCTGCGTGCTGCACGTGGGGCTGGCGCTCGTCTTCCCACAGCCGCGGCTGCCCTGGTCGATGCTGCCACTGGTGCTGCATGGTGTCGGCGTGCAGTTGGCCTTCCCCACGCTGACACTGCTGCTGCTGGACCGTTTCCCGCACAAGCGCGGCGGGATTTCCTCGGTGCAGGCCTTCGCCAGCCTGCTGCTCAATGGCGCGGTGGCGGGGGTGCTGTCGCCATTGCTCTCGGGCAGTCTGCTGCAGTTGGCGCTGGGGGCGAGCGTGATGACGGTGGCCGGCGTGCTGTCGTGGGGCTGGTACCAACGCGTCACGCGGGTGCCGCGAGTGCCGCCACCGCGCGATATCGAGTTGCAGGCGCAGATCGCCGAACCCCGTTAGGTCCAGGAGCGCCCAGGGCGCGAGCATCATGGGGCGCCCTGGTGCGCTCCCGCAATCATCCGGGACCGATGCGCGCGGGCGGTGCAGGGTTGGCATGACTTTCGCCAGTCGGCACTGGCGGCCACCGGCCCTATGCTGCGCGGCGTCCCTGCTTCCCAAGTCTCCGATGCGCTCTTCCGCACGCCACCGCGCCGCGCGCGCCCTGATCGCTCCGCTCGCCCTGTTGGCCTTGCCCGCCATGGCGGTGGAGGTCGACGGCCACATCGACCCGGTCGAATGGCAGGGCGCCAGGCACATCACCGATTTCCGCAAGGTACAGCCGCTCAACGGCGAGCCGGGCAGCCTGCCGACCGAGGCCTGGGTGCTGTCCACGCCCGAAGGCCTGGCGATCGCCTTCCGCTGCATCCAGCCGCCGGGCGTGCCGCGCACGCATCAGCGCATCCGCCGCGACGAACAGGCGCAGGTCGACCGGGTGAACCTGATGGTCGATTTCGACGGCGACGGGCGCACCGGCTACAACTTCATGGTGACGCTCGCCGACGACATCAACGATGCGGTGCTGACCAACGAGACCCAGTTCAACACCGACTGGGACGGCAACTGGAAGCATGCCTCCAGCGAGGATGCGCAGGGCTGGACGGCCGAGATGCTGATCCCCTGGTACATCGCGCCGATGCGCAAGGCGGTCGGCGGCGAGCGCACCATCGGCTTGTACCTGGACCGCGTGATCGGCTCTACCGGCGAGCGCGACGCCTGGCCAGTGGCCAGCTTCAACAAGCCGCGCTTCGTCTCCGACTTCATGCCGGTGACCATGCCTGCCTACTCCCAGTCGCTGTTCGCGATCACGCCGTACGTGCTGGGCATGCGCGACCAAGTCAACGGCGACAACAGCTTCGACGGCGGCGCCGACATCTTCTGGAAACCCAACGGGCAGACCCAGCTCACCGCCACGATCAATCCCGACTTCGGCCAGGTCGAGAGCGACGACCTGGTGGTCAATTTCGGCGCCGAGGAAACCTTCTTCACCGACAAGCGCCCGTTCTTTACCGAGAACCAGGGCATCTTCGATTTCGGCCTGCTGATCGACAACAGCCAGCTGATCTACACCCGGCGCGTGGGTGGTGCCGCGGACGACGGCAGCGGCGCGGGCGACGTGGCCGGCGCGATCAAGCTCAACGGCAGCGTGGGTGCGACCCGCTACGGCGTATTGGCGGCCGAGGAGAACGGCGACGCCGGGCGCAGCTTTTCGGCGGTGCGGCTGCTGCACGACTTCGGCAGCCAGAGTCTGGGCATGCTCGCTACCCGCGTGGAGCGGCCGTGGCTGGACCGCGACGCCGACGTGCTGGGCATCGACCACCGCTGGCAGCCCAACGACAAGCTCACCGTCACCAGCAACGTGGTGGGCAGCGCGATCGATGAGCAGGGCCGCGCCGTGCGGGGCACCGGCGCCACCACGGTGGTCGAGTACGAGATGAACGAGCGCTGGACCCAGGAATGGCTGGGCATGCATTTCGACGACAAGCTCGACCTCAACGATTTCGGCTACCTGCCGCGCAACAGCCTCAACTACCTGCACTACGAGGTGCGCCGCCGCTTCGCCGACCTGCCGGCGTCCTCGAGCTACGCCTCGCATGTGTGGCACTGGCGCGTCATCGGCATGGACAACGACCACGGCCTGTCGCTGCAGCGCCAGTTCCGCGTGATCCGCGAGAGCCAGCGGCGCGATGGCGGCGAAGAAGACTGGCAGCTCAACATCGATGCGGCCGCCCACGACGACCTGCTGACCCGCGGCCACGGTGCCCTGCGCACGCCCTCGAACGCGATGCTGGCGTGGGAGCGCTCCAGCCCGCGCAAGGGCGACTGGGCCTGGGGCGTGGAGGTCGACGTGATGGGCAGCGACCGCGTGGGCCTGGACCGCATCGGCTATGCGGCCGAGTTCGAGCCGACCTTCTTCCTCAACGACGCCTTCAGCGTGTTCGCCGGGGTGACCTACGAGTTCGATCCGGACTGGCTGGTGTGGCAGCACGACAACCTCGTCGGCAGCTTCGACAGCCACCAGCTCATGCTCGACGCCGGCGTGAACTGGAACATCGGCAACCGCCAGGAACTGCGCGTGAAGCTGCAGGCGCTGGGGCTGGATGCACGCATGCTGCAGGCCTACCGCGTCAACGGCGACATGCGCGCGGTGGCGGTGGACGACCCAGTGGCCGACTTCAGCGTGCGCAATCTGGGCTTCCAGATCCGCTACCGTTACGAGCTGGCGCCGCTGTCGGACCTGTATGTGGTGTACGGGCGTGGCGGCTACGCACTGGACTCGCGCTTCGACCGCGCCGGCAGCCAGTTCGGTCGTGCCTTCGACCTGCGCGACAGCGAGCAGCTGCTGATCAAGCTGGCGTATCGCTTCGAGCTGTAGCCGCAGGGTGGGCTTCAGCCCACCGTCGACCTTGCCGCGACCTGGCATGGTGGGCTGAAGCCCACCCTAGGGACATCGGTGTGCCGTTGACGCCGCGCGCGGCATGCTGTGCGCATGACCCCGGACTTCATCGCCTCGCTGCTCGGCCATTCGGCCACCGTGCTGTCGCGGGCGTTCTACGCCCGCGACCCGCGCGTGGTGGCGCCGGATCTGCTCAACAAGGTGTTGCTGGGCGCCGACGGGCGCAGCGGACGCATCGTCGAGACCGAGGCCTACTGCGGTGCGATCGATCCGGCAGCGCATTCCTGGCGCGGGCGTACCGCGCGCAACGCCACCATGTTCGGCCCACCGGGGCGACTGTACGTGTACTTCACCTACGGCATGCACTGGTGCTGCAACCCGGTGTGCTGCGCGGAGGGCGAGGGCGTGGCCGTGCTGCTGCGGGCGCTGACGCCGTTGACCGGGCTGGCGGCGATGCGCGCGGCCCGGCCACGCTGCCGGCACGACCGCGATCTGTGCCGCGGTCCGGCGCGGCTGTGCCAGGCGCTGGGCATCGCCGGCGCGCAGGACGGCATCGACCTGGTCGAAGGTGCGGGCGGTTTCACGATCGTGGACGACGGCACGCCGCCGCCGACCGAGCCCGCGATATCGACGCGCATCGGCATCACGCGCGCGGCCGAGTCGCCCTGGCGCTGGCATGTGGCGGGCGATCGCCACGTGTCGCGCTGAATGCGGTGGTGTCCGCCAGCGCTTGACGCTCGCTTGATGCGCAACGGCGGACGGTGGCGTGATTCCTTCGAGGGAGATCCGGCCATGCCCTACAAATCCACCAGCGACCTGCCCGAATCCGTGCGCGACAACCTGCCCGACCACGCGCAGGACATCTTCAAGGAGGCGTTCAACAGCGCCTGGGACGAGTACGCGGACCCGGACAAGCGCCGCGGCAACGAATCGCAGGAAGAAGTGTCGTTCAAGGTCGCCTGGTCGGCGGTGAAGAACGAGTACGAGAAGGGCGATGACGACAGGTGGCACAGGAAGTAGCGACCGCCTCCTGGCCGGAGGCAAGATGTCTCTTGTAGGAGCGCACCCTGTGCGCGACCGCGAAGCGCCGCCATACATCGCGGTCGCGCACAGGGTGCGCTCCTACAATCGCAAGAGTGCCATCAGGCGAGCTTGCGCGCCTGCAGGAACGCCAGCGCCTCGCTGGCGTCCTGCTCGAACCACGCCCGCGTCGAGCCCAACCGGAAGCTGTAGCCCCAGGCATCCATGTCGGACATCAACCGCGCGCGGCCGACGCCCGGCAACTCATCGGCCAGCAGAATCTGCAGGTAGCAGGTGGCGTCTTCCTCTTCCACCGAATCGGTGGCGTCGGTGTGCACCTGGGGCCGGCGTTCGACCGGCAGCACCAGCAGGTGGCAGGCCTCGTGCAGCAGCGAGTGCACCGGCGTGTCGTCCCGCGCATAGACGGTCGTGCCGATGATGCCGGCCTCCTCATCGCCCCAGTAGCTGCCGGGGATCGCCTCGCCGGCCGCAACGCGTTTCAGGGAAAGGCCGTGGCCTGCGAGCAGGGCGGCGGGCGCCTGGAAACCGATGTCGGCCAGGCGCAGGACGGCAGGAATGTTCATGGACGCGTAGGGTGGGCTTCAGCCCACCGCTCTGATTTGGAGCAAGGTGGGCTGAAGCCCACCCTACGGGGATTACGGCGTGGCGCTCTTGCCCTCGGGCAGGGCGACGGAGAGCTCCAGCACCTCATGTCCGCTGTCGCGCTCGACGTTGATGTTGATCGCGTCGAGGTCGACGTTGACGTACTTCTTGATCACCTCGAGCAGTTCGTTGCGCATCAGCGGCAGGTAGTCCGGCGCACCGCGGGTGGAGCGCTCCTGCGCCACGATGATGCGCAGGCGTTCCTTGGCGACCGTGGCGGTGGGTTCCGGCTTGCGCTTCAGGAAATCGAGAATGCCCACGTTCAACCTCCGAACACGCGCTGGAGAAAGCCCTTCCTGGCCACTTCAGTGAAACGCAACGGACGCTCTTCGCCGAGGATGCGCGCGACCGTGTCGCGGTAGGCCTGCCCGGCATGGGAGTTGTCGTCCAGGATCACCGGCACGCCGGCGTTGGAGGCGGCCAGTACGTTCTCCGATTCGGGGATCACGCCGACCACGCTGATGCCGAGGATTTCCTCCACGTCCTTGACGCTGAGCATCTCGCCCAGTGCCACGCGCCCGGGGTTGTAGCGGGTAAGAAGCAGGTGCTGGGTGATCGCGCCCTCGCCGCGTTCGGCGCGACGGGTCTTGCTGGAGAGCAGGCCCAGGATGCGGTCCGAGTCGCGTACCGAGGAAACCTCCGGATTGACCACCACCACCGCGTGGTCGGCGAAGTACATCGCCAGGTGCGCGCCCTTTTCGATGCCGGCGGGCGAGTCGCAGACGACGTAGTCGAAGCCGTCGTTGGAGAGGTCGTCGAGCACCTTCTCCACGCCTTCCTGGGTCAGCGCATCCTTGTCGCGGGTCTGGCTGGCGGCCAGCACGAACAGGTTGTCGTGGCGCTTGTCCTTGATCAGGGCCTGCTTGATCGTGGCTTCGCCGTTGACCACGTTGACGAAGTCGTAGACCACCCGTCGCTCGCAGCCCATGATCAGGTCGAGGTTGCGCAGGCCGACGTCGAAGTCGATCACGGCAACCTTCTTGCCGGCCATCGCAAGGCCGGTGGCCAGCGAGGCGCTGGTGGTGGTCTTGCCGACGCCGCCTTTGCCGGACGTGACGACGATAATCTCAGCGGTCAAGGGTTCTTCTCCGGAGTGACTTGGGTGGGAATCGCCGGTCACAGCCGGGCGATCATCAATTTTTCACCATCGAGCCAGCATTGCACAGCCTGGCCTTCGAGGTCCTTGGGGATCTGTTCAAACACGCGGTAGTGGCCGGCGATGGCCACCAGCTCGGCGCGGAAGTCGGACACGAAGATGCGTGCCTTCTCGTCGCCCTGCGCGCCGGCCATGGCGCGGCCGCGCAGGCCGCCGTAGACGTGGATGGAGCCGTCGGCGATCACTTCGGCGCCGTTGGCGATGGCGCCGGTGACCACCAGGTCGCGGTCGCGCGCGTAGACCTGCTGGCCGGAGCGCACGGTGCCCTCGTGATGTTGCGCGCCCAGCGCCGGACCGGCCGGCGGGGCGGCGTGGATCGGTTCGCGTACCGGAGCGGGCGCGGGCGCGGCGGCCGGCGCCGGGGCGGGCGGCGCGATGCTGCCGCCCTCGGCCGGCTCGTAGGCGGCGCGGAACTTGGCGATCAGCGGCAGCCCCATGCGCTGGGCCAGCGCCTCGGTGGCGCTGGTGCCGTAGGCCAGCCCCACCGGCAGCATGCCGGCGCTGCGCACCGCTTCGAGCAGTGCGTCGACGGTGCCGTCGTCGGGCAGGTCGAGCAGGTGCGACAGGTCCAGCACCACGGCGGCGCGGGAGAACAGCTGCGGGGCCGAGCGCACGCGGCGCTCCAGCTCCTCGCACAAAGCGGCGGCGTCGACGCGGCGCACGCGCACGCAGGCAATGCCGACCTGGCCGAAGCGCAGATCGCAGGCGTCGGATGTATCCATCTTGGAATGCAGGGCCTCAGTCACGGGCGCCGCTCTCCGGCGAGGCGGCGCGGCTGGGAAGCGGGGGAAAGGGCGGCGGCGGACACCGGTAACTGGCGCTCGGCCAGCCACGGCACGTCGGGCAGGCCGCCGTGTTCGAGCCAGGTCTCGCGAACGAAGGCGTAGCTGGGCAGGTCCTTGGCCAGCAGGCTGACCTGCGGCCCGCGTTCGGCCATGCGTTGCTGTCCCACTTCCTGGAAGCCATAGGTGCCGTGGAACAGCACCACCACGTCGTCGCGCGGCTCCAGGAATACCTCGCAGGTGAGCAGCGGCACGCGCACTTCGGCGTAGCTGGTGACGTCGCAATAGAACACCTTGCCCAGGCCGTGCCGGCGATAGGCATTGGCGATCACGATGCGGTCGATGTAGACGAACGACTCGTAGTGCTCGGAAAACCAGCGGTAGTTGGAGCTGTCGTAGTTGCCACCGTCGCGCAGGGCGATCAGGAAGCCGGCCAGGTGGCCGTCGATCTCGGCCACGCGGAAATACTCGGCACGCTCGTAGAAGTAGCGCAGCTGCGCGGCGTCCAGGGCGAGGATGGAGCGGCCGGCGGCGTTGTTGAGCGCCAGCACGGCATCCAGATCGTGCTCGCGCACGTCGCGGATGGCTAAGGCCATTCGTTGCTCCGCAGAATAAGGCAGGTGATACCGGTGGACGCCCCCGAAGGCGTCCCGCAATGTGCGCATTATGGCATGCGGGGGCGGGGCGCACATCCTGTGGGCGGCTGTAAAACCTTTGTAAAACGCGAGCCTGCGCCACTTGCGACAGGGTGACTTTTCGCGCATTGCACGCGGCTGGCGGGGGCCTATGATGCCGCCATGTCCTGGACCAACTTCAACCACATCCGGCTGCTGCGGCTGACCGGGCTGTTCACCTACCTCTGCGTGGCGCTGCCGCTGCTGCCGGGCAGCTGGAGCCTGGCCCAGGTCAATGCGTGGTGGAGCAACCCCAACATTTCGGGGTGGATCCTTTCCTACATCGTGTTCGGGCTGACCTACCTGCTGCTGACCGGACGCTCGGGCATGAGCCGCCAGAGCGGCCGCGCGCAGGTACTCAAGCTGTTCGGCCTGGTGGCGCTGACCGGCTCGGCGGTGGCGATGGGCTGGTTCAGCCAGAGCGGCCTGTCGGCCATGCTGATGCTGGTGATCGCCGTGGTGCTGCCCTGGCAGTTGCCGGTGGTGGCCGGGCTGGTGTGGATGCTGGCGCAGAACCTGATGCTGATCCCGATCATCGCCAGTTACATGGGCTGGACCATCGTCACGGCGTTCCTGCAGGTCTGCATGTACCTGGGCATTTCCGCGCTGGCGTTCTTCACCTCGATGGTGGCCAGCCAGCAGACCGAGGCGCGCGAGGCGCAGCGACGGCTCAATTCCGAACTGCGCGCCACCCGTGCGTTGCTGGCCGAATCGACCCGCATTGCCGAGCGCATGCGCATCGCGCGCGAGCTGCACGACCTGATCGGGCACCACCTGACCGCGCTCAGCCTCAACCTGGAGGTGGCCAGCCACCTGGCCAACGATTCGGCGGCCGAGCATGTGCGCAAGGCGCAGGCCACCGCGCGGCACCTGCTGTCGGACGTGCGCGAGGCGGTCAGCGAGCTGCGCCAGGACGACGCCATCGACCTCACCCAGGCGCTGCGCAGCCTGATCGAAGGCGTGCCGGGGCTGAGCGTGCACGTGGACATGCCGCCACGCTTCAGCGTGGAGGACCCGCGGCGCGCGCAGGTACTGCTGCGTTGCGCGCAGGAGATCATCACCAACTGCGCCAAACATGCCGGTGCACGCCAGCTCTGGCTCACCTTCGCCTACGCCGACGCCAACCAGATGGGGCTGCACGCGCGCGACGACGGCCGCGGCGCGGCACATTTCAAACCCGGCAACGGGCTCTCCGGCATGCGCGAACGGCTGGCCGAGTTCGGCGGCAGCGTGGCCGTGGACACCGCCGTCAGCGAGGGGTTCGCGCTGACCGTGCGCCTGCCGCTGGGCGAGGCGCTGGAACTGGCCCACACGCCCTCGCGGCTGGAGCCGCCGGCGTTGAGCGTGCCATGACGGCAGCCGGGCACGGCTCATGCCAAAATGGCCGGCAGTGCCCGGCCGCCACATTTCCCGCGTGGAAGGCGCGGGCCATCACCGCAATCGAGGAACCGCGATGATTTCCGTCTGTCTCGTCGATGACCAGAACCTGGTGCGCCAGGGTGTCCGTTCGCTGCTGGACCTGGCCGAAGACATCCGCGTGGTGGCCGAATGCGCCGACGGCGCGCAGGCAGTGGCGGATATCCCGCGGATCAAGCCCGACGTGGTGCTGCTGGACCTGCGCATGCCCAACATGAGCGGGCTGGAGGTGCTGCAGGCGCTCTCGGCGCGCGGTGAGCTGCCGCCGACCATCATCCTGACCACCTTCGACGACGACCAACTGGTGCTGCAGGGGCTGAAAGCCGGCGCGCGCGGTTATCTGCTGAAGGACGTCTCGCTGGAACAGCTGGTCGAGGCCGTGCGCACCGTCGCCGCCGGCGGTTCGCTGGTGGCGCCGATGGTCACCCAGCGGCTGCTCGCCGGGGTGGGGCGCATGCAGAACCAGTTCACCAGCCTGGAACAGCCCGATCCGCTCACCGAGCGCGAGACGGAAATCCTGCGCCTGCTCTCCGGCGGTTATTCAAACAAGGAGATCGCCAACTCGCTGAAGGTGGCCGAGGGCACGGTGAAGAACCACGTCTCGAACATTCTTTCCAAGCTCGGCGTGCGCGACCGTACCCGCGCGGTACTCAAGGCGCTGGAGCTCGGCATCGTCTGATGGGCGGTTGCGAAGCGGGCCGATCAACGAACGGTGCCGCCTTTGCAGGAGGGGTACGGGCGAGGCGAAGGCGGGCAAGCCCGTGGGTGTCACACAGCCCCGCTTGCGCTGGGCGCTGGCGCGTAGCGCCGCGGGCGAAGAAATCTCGGCCATCGTGGAGGGCAGTGGCAGAGCCGCCAGCAGGCGCTCCAGGCACCGTTTTCACGGCCCCCAGACAGGCCCCTGGCTGCCCGATAGCGTTCCAGCCCGCGAGCAAGTACCATCCCAAGCTTCGGTATTCGCCGACCCTCGCCTGTGCCTTCCTCCGGGGTTCGCCCCCGTGGCGCGGGATCCGACGGGAACCTTTAGCGCTGCGCGGAAAACGCTCGGAGAACCCTGGTAATGATGCGTGTTCTTGAATTCATTGTGGCCCTGATCATCGTCGCCGTGGTCGGTGTCGTGGTAGGCGTGATCATGCCCGGCAGTGGCCATGTGGAGCGATCGCTGGTCTTTGGCAAAGACATGCGCCAGGTCTACGACATCCTCGACAACTACCGACGCTTCGAGGATTACTCCTCGCTGCGCCAGGACGATCCGCAGATCCAGTACAAGCTGTCCGGCAACGCCTATGGCCCTGGCGCGCAGATCAGCTGGAACAGCGACAAGATCGGCGACGGCACGTTGACCATCGCCAGCGCCGAGCCCGATTTCTACAAGATCGACAACACCGTCAACAGCGCCAAGATCATCTGGAACCTGGACAACGGCTGGCGCGGTCAGGACAAGCACTTCACGCTCGACCTGGAGCGCCAGGGCAGCCGTCACCAGCTGACCAAGGTCACCTGGTCGTATGACGTGGCCTACGGCTTCAACCTGGTCAACCGCTACTCCAACCTGTACATCCATGGCGCGCCGGACTCGCTCATCCAGTCCAGCCTGGGCAACCTGCAGAACGTGCTGGCGGCGGTGCCGAACATCGATTACGGCACGCTGGTCCCGTACATCCGGCCGACCCAGCCCACGCCGATGCTGCTGGTGCCGACCTCGATCCAGCGCAGCGGCGGCCTGGCCGCCCTCGACGAAACCACCGCCGCGGCGGTCAAGCAGATCCAGGACACGGCCAAGAAGCTGGGCGTGAACGTGGTCGGTCCGCGCGTCATCTTCACTACCAGCTACGGCGACCAGACCTACGCCTTCGACGTGGGGATGCCGATCGACGCCACCAGCCTGACCGTCGCCGGCCAGAGCCAGGAGCTGACCGCGCCGCAGCCGCCCAAGCTCGGCGAAGAAGCCCCGGCCGAGGCCTCCAGTGCGCCGGCCAGCGCCAGCAGCACCGCAGCCGACGCCAAGCCGGCTGGCCCGCAGCCGGGCGACCATGACCGCTTCGGCCGGCTGATCGTTGGTGGCAACGTCCGCGCCACGCTGGCCTTCGGCGAACCCTCGCTGGTGGGCGTGTGGAATGGCACGGGTGCCGGCGTCCCGCTGACGCGCGACATGCTCAAGGCCTACGCTCAGACCCACGGTTACAAGTTCGACGAAGTCACCAACCGCCTGTACGACATCGAAGTCCAGCCGGAAACCAAGGACAAGGACGGCAACGTCACCACGTACGCCAAGTTCGAGGTCTTTCTGCCGCTGATCGGCGACAACGTGCCGGAGCAGACCCCGGAGCAGGCCGCCGGCATTCCGCAGCCGACCCTGGAGCCGGCCCCGGCCAGCAGCGCCTCGGCGCCCGCCGCCGCCGGCTCCGCTGCCGCCGCCTCCTCCTCCGAGGCGCCGGCCGAGGCCGCCAGCGCCGGCGAGTAACGCCCGACGCGGTTGCGCTCCATCAAATCCTGCCCGCCTCGTGCGGGCAGGATTTTTTTTGGCGGCGGGTTTCCGGCAATGTCGCCCCATCCTTCTTCGGGAGCCCTCCCCGAAAGCGGAGGAAGGCCCGACAGGCGGCGGCGCGCGATTAATGCTTGTCCGCTTGCCGGGGAAGGGGCCGACGGTGGTTGGGACAACCCCGCCGCAGTCCCGCGCCGGTGCGATACAGTGACAGGCCAGCCACCCCACCACGCCGCATGATCGAAGCCGACCGACTGACCCGCTGCTATGGCCGCCTCACGGCGGTGGATGCGTTGTCCATCCGCGCCGAGCCTGGCCAGGTGCTGGGGTTGCTCGGCCCCAATGGCGCGGGCAAGTCCACCGCCATGCGCATGATCGCCGGGTTCCTGGCGCCGACCTCCGGTACCGCGCGGGTCTGCGGTCATGACGTGCAGCGCGAACCGCTCGCGGCCAAGCGCGCGCTGGGCTACCTGCCCGAGGGTGCGCCCAGTTACGGCGAGATGACCGTGCGCGAGTTCCTCACCTTCATCCTGCGCGTGCGCGCACTGCCGGCCGAGACCGGCCGGCGCCGCTTCGAGGAAGTGGTGGCGCATCTGCAACTGGAGGAGGTGTTGGAGCAGTGCATCGACACGCTGTCCAAGGGCCTGCGCCGCCGCGTGGGCCTGGCGCAGGCAATCTTGCACGACCCGCCGGTGCTGATGCTGGATGAGCCGACCGATGGCCTGGACCCCAACCAGAAACACGCGGTGCGCCAGCTGATCGATTCGATGGCGCGCGAGCGCACCATCCTCATCTCCACCCATTTGCTGGAAGAAGTCCATGCCCTGTGCAACCGCGTGGTGATCATCGCGCGCGGCAAGCTGCTGGCCGACGCCACCCCGGCCGAGCTGGAGGCGCGCTCGCGCTACCACGGCGCGGTGTCCTTCAGCGCGCCGGGCAGCGGCGTCTCGCAGGAAATGCTTGGCCGCCTGCCGCAGGTGGCGGCGATCGAGGTGGATCCGCTGGATGGGCGCATTACCGCGTTCCCCAGGCCCGGCGCACGCATCCTCGAGCCGGTCGAGAATCTGCTGCGCGAGCAGGGCCTGGAGGTATCGGAGATCCAGCTCGAGCGCGGCCGGCTAGACGAGGTGTTCCGGCAGATCACGATGGGGGAGGGGGCGTGAGGGTCGGGATTCGGCAGGGTGTCGCATGCCGGGACTGGACGTTCCTGCACCCCAAGCATTCCCCGACCGCGGCCTGGTTTTGCGAATCCCGGCTCCCGACTCCCGAGTCCCGAGTCCCATGACCCCCGTCATCGCCATCATGCGCCGCGAGCTGCGCAGCTATTTCGTCACCGCGGTGGCCTACGTGTTCCTGGTGATCTTCCTGGTGCTGGCCGGGCTGCTCACCTTCTACGCGGGCGATTTCTACGAGCGCGGGCTGGCGGATCTGCAGCCGTTCTTCGCGATGCATCCGTGGTTGTACCTGATCCTGGCGCCGGCGCTGTCGATGCGCATGTGGGCCGAGGAATCCAAGGCCGGCACACTGGAGCTGCTGCTCACCCTGCCGGTGACGCTGGTGCAGGCGATGCTGGGCAAGTTCCTTGCGGCCTGGCTGTTCCTGGGCCTGGCGCTGGCACTGACCTTTCCGATCTGGGTGACCGTCAACTATCTGGGCGATCCGGACAACGGCGTGATCTTCGCCGGCTACCTGGGCAGCTGGCTGATGGCCGGGGCGTTCCTGGCGATCGGCGCGTGCCTGTCCACGCTCACCCGCAGCCAGGTGGTGGCCTTCATCCTCACCGCACTGGTGTGCGTGCTGCTGATCCTGGTCGGCCAGCCGCAGGTGCTCGACTTCTTCCAGGGCGCGCTGCCGCGCAAGCTGGTCAATGGCGTGGCGCATCTGTCGATCCTGCGGCACTTCGAGGCGATCGCCCGCGGCGTGCTGGACGTGCGCGACCTGATGTATTTCCTGTTCACCATCCTCGCCTGGCTCACCGCCGGCGTGCTGGTGCTCGACCTGAAGCGGAGCCGCTGACGATGCGCCGCCTGCACATCAGCCGCCGCGCCTTGCTGGTCGCCGCGCTCGTCGCGCTGACCCTGGCCTTCATCGGCATCACCCTGGCCAGCAGCCGCGGCTTGCGTGCGGCGCGCATCGACCTGACCGCCGATCACCTGTACACGCTCACGCCCGGCACCCAGCACATCATCGATGGCCTGCACCGTCCGCTGAAGCTGACCCTGTACTTTTCCGAGCACGCCACGCGCGACCTGCCGCAACTGCGCAGCTACGAGCAGCGCGTGCGCGAAATGCTGCAGGAGATGGTCGCCCGCTCGCGTGGGCGCATCCGGCTGGCGGTGATCGATCCGGTGCCGTATTCCGATGACGAGGCCAGCGCCGAGGGTGGCGGGCTGACGCCGATCAACGGCGGCAGCAACGGCGAGCGGGTGTTCTTCGGCCTGGTCGGCAATACCTTGCCGGGCAGCGAGGGCGAGGGCGGGGAGAGGAACCTGTCGATCGCGTTCTTCGATCCGGCGCGCGAGACCTTCCTCGAGTACGACATCGCCAAGCTGCTCTACGAACTGGACCAGCCGAGCAAGCCGCACATCGGCCTGCTCAGCTCGCTGCCGCTGGCCGGCAACCCGGCGATCGGCGCGCCGTCGTGGGCGGTGGTGCAGCAACTGGAGCAACTGTTCGAGGTCAGGACGATCGATCCGGACAACCTCACCCGCGTCGGCGACGACATCCAGGTGCTGCTGCTGGTCCATCCCAAGCGGTTGCCGGACGCGGCGGTCTATGCGCTCGACCAGTACGTGTTGCGCGGCGGCCACCTGGTGGTGTTCGTCGATCCCTCCGCGGATCTGGACACCGCCCCGTACGTGGACAGCAACGGCATCACCGACGACCACAACTCCAACCTGCCGCGGCTGTTCGCCGCCTGGGGCGTGGCGTTCGACCCGACCTCGGTGGTGCTGGATCGTTCGCGCGCGTTGCAGATCGAACTGGCCGGCAGCAGCCTCAACCACCCGGCGATGCTCGGCGTGGGGCCGCAAGAGCTCAACCACAGCGACGTGGTGACCGCCAGCCTGCAGCGCATCAACGTCTCCACCGCCGGCAGCTTCGATCTCACGCCGCAAGCCACCACCCGCCTGCTGCCGCTGATCCAGAGCAGCGCCGAAGCCGAGAAAGTGCCGGTACAGCGCGTGCTGGAGGCCGCCAGCGATCCGACCACGCTGCTGCAGGGCTACCAGCCGGAAAACCAGCACTACGTGATCGCCGCGCGCCTGCGCGGCACCTTCGACAGCGCGTTCCCGCAACGCGCCGGCACGCCCGGTCACCTGGCCCGGTCGAAGCCCGATTCGGAGGTGGTGCTGGTGGCCGACACCGACCTGCTCAGCGACCGCCTGTGGGTGGAGACACAGAGCTTCCTGGGCCAGCCGATGCTTTCGGTATTCGCCAACAATGGCGATTTCGTCACCAACCTGGCCGACAACCTGAGCGGTTCGTCGGCGCTGCTTTCGATCCGCGGACGTTCCGCCTCGCAACGGCCGTTCACGCGCGTGCGCGCGCTGCAGGCGGCGGCCGACCAGAAGTTCCTGCTGAAGAAGCAGGAACTGGAGCGCGAACTGGCCGAGACCCGGCAGCGGCTGGACGAGCTGCAGCCGGCCAAGGGCGGGCGCTCCAATGCGGTCAGCGCACAGCAGAAGAGCGAGATCGAGCAATTCCAGCAGCGGCGGCTGGCGATCAACAAGGAGCTGCGCGACGTCCAGCACCAACTCAATGCCGAGATCGATGCGCTCGGACTTCGCCTGAAGGTGATCAACATCGTGCTGGTGCCGGCGCTGGTGACCCTGATCGGCCTGCTTTACGGCTGGCGCCGCGTGCGCCGGAGCCGCTCGCGGCGCTGACCGGCGGCACTCGACGAGATAGCGCGGCGGCAAGCTCGCGCGATCGGCAGGGAGAGGCCGCAACGCAAGCGCGCGACGCATCGGCCAAGGCGGCAATCTGCCGCAAGCGCCCCGGTAGCGGCTGGCGAGGTCTATCCTTGCAGGCTGGTGGTTGTGCGGGCCGGTGATGGCGTTGTTGCTCAAATGGATCGTGCCGTGGGAGTTCTCGTGGGTGTTCCTCGCGAGCTTCCTGTTGGCCGCGGTGCTGTACTGGCGCGGCGCGCGCGAGCTGCGCGTGAGTTTCGGCCGGCGCCTGTCGTTCTGGGCCGGCATGGCGATCATCTACCTGTCGCTGCACACCTACCTGGATTACTACGCGGAACACGAGTTCTTCGTGCACCGCATCCAGCAGGTGCTGCTGCATCACCTGGCGCCGCTGCTGATCGTGGCGTCCTACCCCGCGTCGGTGCTGCGCGCGGGCCTGCCGCTGTCGTGGCGAGTGCGTTGGCTGCGGCCTGTGCAGGCCTCCATGCCATGGCGGACGGTGAGCGCGGTGCTGTTCAATCCAGCGCTGGCGACGTTCCTGTTCATCGCCTTCATCCTGGTGTGGCTGATCCCGTCGATGCAGACGCTGGCGATGCTGGACTGGCGCATCTACCGCTTCATGAACTGGACGATGCTGATCAGCGGCTTCGTCTACTGGGCGCTGGTGCTGGACCATCGGCCG
This sequence comes from Frateuria hangzhouensis, assembly GCF_026410505.1. Classification (GTDB taxonomy): domain Bacteria; phylum Pseudomonadota; class Gammaproteobacteria; order Xanthomonadales; family Rhodanobacteraceae; genus Frateuria_A; species Frateuria_A hangzhouensis. The sequence goes on along the minus strand of NZ_JAPMIU010000005.1, from coordinate 154,357 downwards.
CGGCCGCCGGGCCGGATGACGCCCGGGCTGCGCGTGCTGTCGCCGGCGATCACCATGACGCCGCAGATCCTGGCCGGCGCGATCATCACCTTCTCCAAGACCGACCTCTACCCGATCTTCGAGATCTGCGGCCGGGCGTTCACCTTCAACGTGATGACCGGGCAGCTGATGGGCGGCGTGATCACGTGGGTACCGGCGGCGATGATCGAATCGGTCGGGGCCTTGCTGGCGCTGCGCCAGTGGCTGGCGCTATCGCGCCGCGGGCGGATCCTGCGCGAGCATCGCATGCCGCGGCGCCCGGCCATCCGCAACACCTGACCCGTAGGGTGGGCTTCAGCCCACCAGCCGTTGCCGCATACCCGATAGCGGACGGAAACCCACCCGCGTCCGGCATGTCCCCCGGAATCAGAGCGCGTTGGCGGGCTTGGCCAGGAATTCCGTCGCCAGCGTGCTGCCATCGGCGAAGTGCAGGACGACCTGTACGGTCTGGCCGGGCTGCACCGGCTTGCGCGCATGCATCAGCATGAAGTGGTAGCCGCCCGGCGCCAGCGCAGCCCGGCCGTGCGCCGGCACGTCCAGGTGGTCGACCATGCGCATGCGGCCCATGCCGGTGTCGGTGGAACTCAGGTGCAGCATCACGCTGCCGTAAGCGGCGCTGCTGGCGCCGTCGAGCACGGCCGGCTGGTCGCCCTCGTTGGCGAGGATCACGTAGCCACCGGCGGGCAGGCCGCCGGGCAGCACCCGGATCCAGGCGTCGCTCGCGCGGACGTGGTCGGCCTGGGTGGCGTGCGCCGCGCCCACGCAGAGCAGGCCGGCGAGCAGCAGGGGCAGGGAGCGCGAGAGGGTCACTTTCCGGTTTCCAGCAGCAGGTAAAGGTCGTGGACGAGGTCGTCCTGGCTGGCGGCGGGCGTCGCCAGCAGGCGTGCCTGGCCCTGGCGATCGAACAGGTAGATCGCCGAGCTGTGGCTCACCTCGTACTGGCCGTCGGCCGCGGACGGCTCGCGGGTAAACGCCGAGCGATAGCGCTTGGCGAGCGCCTCCAGTTCGCGCGGCGTGCCGGTCAGGCCGACCGCGCGCTTGTCGAAGGCGTTGACGTAGGCGTGCATGATCCGCGGCGTGTCGCGCGCCGGATCCACGCTGACGAACAGGATGCGCGCATCGTCCGCCTTGGCGCCCACGCGTTGCAGTACCGCATGCAGGTTCGCCAGCGTCAGCGGGCAGACGTCCGGGCAATGCGTGTAGCCGAAGTACAGCAGCACCACCTTGCCGCGGTAGTCCTCGCCGGTGACCGGCTTGCCGTGGTCGTCGGTGAGCTGGAAGCCGAGGTCGGGCATGTGGCCGCTGATGTTGGTCAGCCGCCAGGGCAGGTCGTCCCCGCGATGGCAGGCGGCCAGCAGCAAGGCGGCGAGCAGCAACAGGAAACGGCCCAGGCGCAGTGGCTTCATGCAAGAATCGTTGCGATGCATCGCATCAGCATACGCCACGTGGCGATCCGGGCGAACCGACGAGGAGCTTATGCGACAACCTGTCCCCGCCAGCACACTCTGGATGCCATGGCTGACCGGTGCGGCCGGCGCCAGTGCCGTGCTGCTGGGTGCCTTCGGCGCGCATGCGCTTCGTGGCGTGCTCGATGCCGGCGGGCGCGAGCTCTGGCACACCGCCTCGCAGTACCACTTCTGGCACGCGCTGGCACTGGCGGTCGCCTGCGTGGCGGGGCCGGGCAGGGCGCGACGGTGCGCGCTGGCCGCCTTCGCGATCGGCATCGTGTTGTTCAGCGTCAGCCTCTACGCGCTGGCGCTGGGCGCGCCGCGCTGGTGCGGTGCGATCACCCCGCTGGGCGGGCTGGCCTTCATCGTCGGCTGGATTGCGCTGGGTCTGGCGTTTCATCGCCCGGACAAGCCCGCGTCATAACCGCGTCATGGCCCGGCGCGATGCTGCGTGCATGCGCCGATACCCAGTCTTCCAGCAATCGTTGCGCCGGCTCGATGGCAGGGTCGGGTTCGCCGTGACCTTTCTGACCGCGGCGATGCTGGCCGGGGTCATGGCGCCACCGACGCCTGAGCGGCCGCAAGAGCAGTTGGTGCGCTGGACCGCCGAGGGCCATGACTGGCTGCTGGTGGCCGATCGGCAGCACGACCGCATCCAGGCGTACGACGCCCGCGATGGGCGGCCGCTGGGCACGATCGACAGCTCCGCCGGGCTGGCTGATGTCGACCGGGTGGTGATCGAGGGACGTTGGCTGGTGGTGTTGGGGAACGATGGACCGAAGGTCGTGCGCCTGCCCGGATTCCGGCCGCAGCCGTTGGCCGCCGCAGTGACGCCCGAGGCGGAAAGCGAGCCCCGGTAGCGCACTTGTGCGCGACCGCGATGCCGCCGGTCGCGCACAGTGCGCTCCTTGCAGGGATTCAACGCCGGTTGTCCGGACCGGCGTCATCGTCTTCCGCTGGACGGATGGCACCTGCCTTCAACCGCCCCGACTTGCGCAGCGCCTCGCGCAGCACGTACTCGATCTGTGCATTGACGCTGCGCAGCTCGTCGTCGGACCAGCGCTGCATGGCTTCGAGCACGGTGGCGCTGATCCGCAACGGATAGGCTTTCTTCTCCGCAGGCATCGGGTCAGCGGCGGCGGCGACTGGCGATGGCGACGACGATCACCAGGATCACCACGATGACGGGAATGGCGTAGCCCATGGTGCGCTCCCTCAGCCGTACAGCGTGCCGGTGTTGACCACTGCCTGGGTGCCGCGCTCGCCGCACAGCACCACCAGCAGGTTGCTGACCATCGCCGCCTTGCGCTCTTCGTCCAGCTCGACCACGCCGCGGCGGCTCAACTGGTCCAGCGCCATCTCGACCATGCTCACCGCGCCTTCGACGATGCGCGTGCGCGCGGCGATGATGGCGCCGGCCTGCTGGCGCTGCAGCATCGCCTGGGCGATCTCCTGCGCGTAGGCCAGGTGGCTGATGCGCGCCTCGATCACCTGCACGCCGGCCTGCTCCAGCCGCGCCTGGATTTCATCGCGCAGGTGGTTGTTGATCACCTCGCCATGGCTGCGCAATGACGGCTGTCCGTCCTCGTGCGCGTCGTAGGGATAGCTCTGCGCCATCTGGCGCAGCGCCGATTCGCTCTGGATGTGCACGAAGTTCTCGTAGTCGTCCACGCGGAACACCGCCTCGGCGGTATCGACGACCTGCCAGACGATTACCGCGGCGATCTCGATCGGGTTGCCGTCGTTGTCGTTGACCTTCAGCCGCCCGCTCTCGAAGTTGCGCACGCGCAGCGAGAGCCGGCGCTTGGCGTAGAACGGGTTGGTCCAGCGCAGGCCTTCCTCGCGCACGCTGCCGGCGTACTTGCCGAACAACTGCATTACCTGCGCTTCGTTCGGCGCGACCTGGAAGAAACCCTTGAGCAGGAAGGCGGTCAGCGCCAGCAGCAGCATGCCCGGGATCACGTGCGGTGCCGGATCGGCGCCGTCGGCACTGACCAGCAGCCATGCAGCGATCGCCGCCAGCACCAGGCAAAACCCGATGAACGGGATGCCGGCGAGCGAGAAACCCTTGCGTTCGTTCATGACGCTACCTCCCTGAGTGTGCGAGAAGTAGATATCAAAAGCATATCACTCTGCAAGTGCCCGGCCCGTGCTCGCGGGAAAGACAGCTCGGTCATGTCGGGCCGCGATTGCGCAGACTGCCGGGCCGGGCCCCCTACAATTGCCGGACCGGACGACCGGGCAACCTGTGGAGATGTGCATGAAACCGTTCGGCACACCGCTTTCCGACCATGCCGTGCGCGTGCTGCTGCTCGGTTCGGGCGAATTGGGCAAGGAAGTGGCCATCGAGCTGCAGCGCTTCGGCGTGGAGGTGATCGCGGTGGACCGCTATGCCGATGCACCGGCGATGCAGGTGGCCCATCGCAGCCACGTCATCGACATGCTCGACGGCGCGGCGCTGCGCGCGGTGATCGCACGCGAACGGCCGGACCTGGTGGTGCCGGAGATCGAGGCGATCCATACGCCCACCCTGGTCGCGCTGGAGAAGGAAGGGGTGCGCGTGATCCCGACCGCGCGTGCCGCCTGGCTGACCATGGATCGCGAGGGCATCCGCCGCCTCGCCGCCGAGGAGCTCGGCCTGCCCACCTCGCCCTATCGCTTCTGCGACACCGAGGCGGAGTACCGCGCGGCGGCGCAGGCGATCGGCTATCCGTTCGTGATCAAGCCGGTGATGAGTTCCTCGGGCAAGGGGCAGAGCACGGTGCGCGATGCGTCCGCGCTCGACGCGGCCTGGACATACGCGCAATCGGGCGGTCGCGCCGGGCAGGGGCGGGTGATCGTCGAAGGTTTCGTCGATTTCGATTACGAGATCACCCTGCTAACCGTGCGCCACCGCGACGGCACCAGCTTCTGCCTGCCGATCGGCCATCGGCAGGAACACGGCGACTATCGCGAATCCTGGCAGCCGCAACCGATGAGCGACGCCGCGCTGGCCGAAGCGCAGCGCCAGGCCGGCGCGGTGTCGGCGGCGCTGGGCGGCTGGGGCGTGTTCGGCATGGAATTCTTCGTCAAGGGCGACAGCGTGATCTTTTCCGAGGTCAGCCCGCGCCCGCACGACACCGGCCTGGTGACGCTGATCTCGCAGGAGTTGTCGGAGTTCGCGCTGCACGCGCGGGCGATCCTGGGCCTGCCGATCCCGGTGATCCGGCATTGGGGGCCATCAGCGTCCTGCGCGGTGCTGGTCGAGGGCGAAGGCCGCCACCCGCGCTACCACGGCGTAGCCGAAGCACTGGCCGAGCCGGACACGCAATTGCGCCTCTTCGGCAAGCCGGAGGTGAAGGGCCGCCGGCGCATGGCGGTGACGCTGGCGCGCGATGCGGACATCGAGGCGGCGCGGGCCAGGGCCGTGCGGGCGGCGGAATGCTTGAAGGTGGAACTCTGAGCCGGCGTCTTCATCCGCGTTCCCTCGGAGAGGGTGCCGGTAGGGCGGAGGGTACGGGCGGAGCGTGATGGCGGGGTTCGCCCGTACCCTTTGCCCAATCCGTCTCCCTGAGGAAGAGGGGCTCTGACCTGAGCCCAGAGGGAAGTTCGGCTAGGCTGTCCGCTGGATATTCAGGAGGGCAACCATGGCATCGGACGGCTTCGCGCACTGGCTGATCGTGCTGGTCGAAACACTGGCGGCGTTCTTCGTGTTGTTGCTGGCCCTGGCGGTGGTGGTCGTGTTGGCCGTCTGGGTGGCCGACCGCAACCAGACCGGCAACGCGGTGTTGCGCAACTTCCCGGTCATCGGCCATTTCCGCTACGGCTTCCTGCGCCTGGGCGAGTTCTTCCGCCAGTACCTGTTCGCCAGCGACCGCGAGGAGCTGCCGTTCAACCGCGCCCAGCGCGTGTGGGTCTACCGCGCGGCCAAGGACGCCGACACCACCATCGGCTTCGGTACCACGCGCGACCTCTCGGCCGAGGGCATCCCGTTCTTCGTCAACGCGCCGTTTCCGCGACTGGAAGGCCACCACGTTCCCCCGAAGCCGGTGCGGATCGGTCCCTACGCGCGCGAGCCCTACGACCACGCCGCGTTCTTCAACATTTCCGCGATGAGTTTCGGCGCGTTGTCGGCCCCGGCGGTGCGCGCGTTGTCGCGGGGTGCGGCCAAGGCCGGCATCTGGCTGGACACCGGCGAGGGCGGGCTGGCGCCGTATCACCTGGAAGGCGGCTGCGACCTGGTGTTCGAGATCGGCACCGCCAAGTACGGCGTACGCACCGCCGACGGCCGGCTCGACGACGACCGGCTGCGCGCGATCTGCGTGCACAAGCAGGTGAAGATGGTCAGCATCAAGCTCGGCCAGGGTGCCAAGCCGGGCATGGGCGGCCTGTTGCCGGGCGTGAAAGTGACGCCGGAGATCGCCGCCATCCGCGGCATCCCGGTGGGCGAGGATTCGCAAAGCCCCAACCGCCACCTGGACATCGCCAACGTGCCCGAGCTGCTCGACGCCATCGCGCACGTGCGCGAGGTCGGCGGCAAGCCGACCGGCTTCAAGGCGGTACTGGGCAATTCGGACTGGATCGAGCTCTTGTGCGACGAAGTGTGGAGGCGCGGCATCGAGAGCGCGCCGGATTTCATCATCGTCGACGGTTCCGAAGGCGGCACCGGCGCGGCGCCGCAGACGCTGATGGAGGGCATGGGCCTGCCGCTGCATGAAGCGCTGCCGATGCTGGTCGACACGCTGATCGCCAAGGGCCTGCGCACGCGCATCAAGGTGATCTGCTCGGGCAAGCGGATCACCGCCTACGACGTGGCGTGGGCGCTGTCGATGGGGGCGGATTTCGTCAACTCCGCGCGTGGCTTCATGCTGGCGCTGGGCTGCATCCAGTCGCTGCAGTGCAACCGCAACACCTGCCCGACCGGCATCACCACACAGAACCCCAAGCTGCAACGCGGGCTGGTGGTCACCGACAAGACCGAGAAGGTTGCCAGCTACGCGCGCAACCTGATGTACGAGGTGGGCATCATCGCCCACAGCTGCGGCGTGGACGATCCGCGCCAGCTCGACCGCACCCATTGCCGCGTGGTCGGCGACGACGGCCTGTCGGTGCCGCTGGTCGAGCTGTTTCCGTATCCGGAAGTCGGTTCGACACACAGCCCGGACCCGCGGCCCACGATCTGACGCGGGCCATAGGGTGGGCTTCAGCCCACCGCTTTAGATCGCATCGGATACGGTGGACGGAAGCCCACCCTACGGCTCGAGCGCAGCCCAGCCGTCGCGCGTGCGCACCTGCAACGGGCGGAAGCGCCGCTTGTAATCCATCTTGGCGTGGCCCTCGATCCAGAAACCGAGGTACAACCACGGCAGCCCGCGGCGGCGCGCCAGTTGCACCTGTTGCAGGATCGCGTAGGTACCGAGGCTGCGGGCGCTCTCGTCCGGGTCGAAGAAGGTGTACACCGCCGACAGCCCGTTGAGGCACACGTCGGTGACCGCCACGGCCAGCAACCGCGCGCCCTGGCGGAATTCCAGGAACAGCGTGGGACTCCACGGCGCGGTAAGGAAGCGACGGAAATCGCTGGCATCGGCCTCGTCCATGCCACCGCCCGAGTGGCGGGTGCGCAGGTAGCGTTCGTACAGCGCGTGGCGCTCGGTGTTGTAGCCGGCCATGCATTCGACCACCTCCAGGTCCGCGTTGCGCTTGAGGCAACGCCGCTGCGCGCGGTCGGGAGTGAACCCTTCGACGTCGATGCGGCAGGGCGTGCAGGCGCGGCACTGCGGGCAGTTGGGGTAATACAGGTGGCCACCGGCGCGGCGGAAGCCGCGTTCCAGCGCAGGGCCGTAGAGCTGGTCCAGCCGCGGCGCGGCCGGATCGATCACCAGGTTCTGCGCCGTGCGCTCGGCGTAGTAGCCGCACGGGTGCGGCAGGGTCTGGAACAGGCGGACGCGTTCGGAGCGCATGGGTCGATTCTATGACCGAGCGCGCGAGCGGATGCAAATATTCCGAGAAGAGTCCATCGCGGTGGCGCACAGGCATGCCGCCTGTGAACAGCTGCGGATCATCGAAACAAGAAGACGGCGCCCGACGCCGGTTCGGGCCAACGCTGCCGATGGAGCGTCAGACGCTTCGCGTCACATCGCTAGATCTTGCCCATGTAGCGCAGCATCAACACCACGAAGGCCGCCGCCAGCGCCAGCAGCACGATGCGCCGCACGCGCGTGGCCACTCCGGTGCGGCGCGTCTCGGGCGTCGGACTGCGGGCCGCCGCCAGTTCCTCGCCGTGGCGCACCAGCGGCTCGATCCCGAGCCCGCGCATCAGCGTGCGCGCCTGGGTGTAGTCGTCGGCGCGGTTGACCCACACCTGCGGCCAGCTCTCGCGGCTGTCGATCCGCTGGGAGTAGCTGAAACGCTGGTAGCTGGGGCGATTCCAGTTCGAACGGCCGGTGACGGTCGTCTCGATGCCGTGTTCGGCAAGCAGAGAGACCACGCGGTCGATGTTGTCCTGGCGGGGAGAGGTATAGAGCGGACGCATGGAGCGAGTTTAGCTGCTCGGCGGTTTCCCTGTAGGAGCCCACGTTTGGGTGATGCTTTTGCTTCGATGCACCAGGACAAGAGCATCGCCCACCCGTGGGCTCCTGCAAAAAGGCTAGCCGTTGCGCAGCCGGATCAGGCCTTCCTGCGCGGTGGAGGCGACCAGCCGGCCGTCGCGGCTGTAGATCTGCCCGCGCGCGAGCCCGCGGCCGCCCTGCGCGGTGGGGCTGTCGAACGAATACAGCAGCCACTCGTCCACGCGGAACGGGCGATGGAACCACATCGCGTGGTCGAGGCTGGCCATCTGCACGTTGTGGGTGAGGTAGGAGATGCCGTGCGGCAGCGTGGCCGTGCCGATCAGGTGGAAGTCCGAGGCGTAGGCGAGCAAAGCGCGATGCAGTACCGGCGAGTCGCCGATCGGCGCGGTCAGGCGGAACCAGATGTGCTGGATCGGCGGGCGCTTGGCCGGGTGCAGTTCGTCGCGCGGCCACACCTGGCGGAACTCGAAGGGGCCGTCGATGCCCAGCCAGCGCTGCAGCTTCACCGGCAGCTTGGCCAGTTCGTCCGGCGGCAGGTGGCGCATGGGCTCGAGGTCTTCGGGCGAAGGCACTTCCGGCATGGCGCTCTGGTGCTCGAAGCCCTTTTCCGGCCGCTGGAAGGAAATCGCCCCGTTCAGGATCGGCTGGCCGTGCTGGATCGCCACCACCCGCCGCACCGAGAAGCTGCCGCCGTCGCGGGCGCGCTCGACGGAGTAGACGATCGGCGCCTCGATGTCGCCCGCGCGCAGGAAGTAGGCGTGCAGCGAATGCGCCTCGCGCTTCGGGTCGACGGTCTCCTGCGCGGCCGACAGTGCCTGGCCCAGTACCTGGCCACCGAACACGAAGCGGGTGCCGATGTCGCGGCTCTGGCCGCGGAACAGGTTGTCTTCCAGTCGCTCGAGCTGGAGCAGGTCGACCAGTTCCTTGACGTGTTCTTCCCGCATGGGGTGTCCGTGGGTGCGTGGAGGGACGGCGATTATAGCTTTGCTCCCTCGCCCCTCCGGGGAGAGGACCCGGGCCTGACCGGGCTCGTGGGAAGCCCGGTCAGGCCCGGACCCGCTCCAGCCCGCACGCAGGAACGATCGCATCCCACGGAAACAACGGGCCGGGATCGAGCTTGCGCGGCACCAGGACGGCCGGATCATCGCTGGCCGGCACGCGCGCCGTGTCCAGATCCTCATGACCCGCGATCGCGCGCAGGTTCGGGAACTCCTCGCGAAGCCGCGCAAGCAACTGGCGCAACGCCACGACCTGCACGTCCGGGTAAGGCTCGCCCATTGCCTGGTTGCCCGCAGCGAACCAGTCCGGATAGCGCCCGCGGTTGACCAGCTCGATGCCGATGGAATCGGCGTTGCGCCCGCGCACGTGGTGCGCGATGCGCGTGCCGGGCACGTAACGCAGGGTCGTGCCGTCGCGGTCGATGTAGTAATGCCCGCTGTTGCCGGCCCCGCTCTCGTACAGCACCTTCTCGCCGTACTCGCGCGCCATCGCCAGATCCGGCAGCTCGGTGCAATGGATCACTGCCAGCGTCACCGTGGCGGCGGGCCGCTCGGGCAGGCGGTCGACGTAGGGCAGCGGCTGGTCGGCGATGGCGGGCATGATGAGGGAAGTCTCGCACGCCACCGGCTATCATGCGCGGTCCCACGATGGTCCGGAGACCCGAGCGATGCGCGGCACGATCCTTCTTTCGCACGGCTCCGATTCCAGCCCGGAAGCCACCAAGGTCAGCGCCCTGGCGGCGTTGGCCGAGGCACGTGGCTGGCGCACGCAGCGGCCGGACTACCGCCAGGACGACGCCCGCGGCCACGCCGCCTCGGTGGCGCCGCGGCTGGCGCGCCTGCACGCGGCGATCGCCGGCTGCGAGGCGCCGCCGTTGCTGGTCGGTTCCAGCATGGGCGCCTTCGTCTCGGCGCTGGCCTCGCTGGAATACCCGGTCGCCGGCCTGTTCCTGCTCGCCACGCCAGAGGCGATTCCCGGCGTCGACACGGCGCTGGACCTGCGCCAGGACGTGCCCACGCTGCTGATCCACGGCTGGCGCGACGAGATCTGCCCGCTGGACGACATCTACACGTTCGCCGGCCGTCGTCAGTTGCCCTTGCTCGTGCTGGACGACGATCACCGGCTGGGCGGCAGCCTGCCCGCGATCGAACGCCAGTTCGCGCTGTTCCTCGACACGCTCGCATGAACGGCTTTTTCGCCACCTGCCCCAAGGGCCTCGAATACCTGCTGCGCGACGAACTGCTCGCGCTCGGCGCCGGCGAGGCGCATGAGGCGCTGGCCGGCGTGCGTTTCACCGGCACGCTGGAAACCGCCTATCGCGCCTGCCTGTGGTCGCGCCTTGCCAGCCGCATCCTGCTGCCGCTGGCCGAGTTCGACGCCGCGGACGACGAGGCGCTGTATGCCGGCGTGCAGTCGATCGACTGGTCGTCGCACCTGGCCCCGCACGGCACGCTGGCGGTCGATGCGAACACCGCGCAGAGCAAACTCACGCACAGCCAGTTCCTCGCGCAGCGGGTGAAGGACGCGGTGGTCGATCAGTTCCGCCAGCGCCAGGGCGCGCGTCCGGCCGTCGACACCGAAGAGCCGGACCTGCGCCTCAACCTTCGCCTGAAGCGCGACCGCGCCACGCTTTCGCTGGACCTGGCCGGTTCGCCGCTGCACCGCCGCGGCTGGCGCGAGCAGCAGGGCGAGGCGCCGCTGAAGGAGAACCTCGCCGCCGCGATGCTGCTGCGCGCGCGCTGGCCGCAGGTCTACGCCGACGGCGGCGCGCTGCTCGATCCGATGTGCGGCTCCGGCACGCTGCTGATCGAAGGCGCGCTGATGGCCGCCGACGTGGCGCCGGGCCTGCGCCGCGACTATTTCGGCCTGCTCGGCTGGAAGCAGCACGACATCGCGCTGTGGAGGCGCCTGCTGGAGGAGGCACGCGAGCGTGCCGAAGCCGGCCTGCGCAACCTGCGTGCCGTATTCTTCGGCTCCGATGCCGATCCGCGCATGGTGCAGACCGCCAAGCGCAACGCGCAGGCCGCGGGCGTGGCCGGCTTCCTCACGCTGGAGAAGCACGACGTGGCGCATGCCGCGCCGCCGCCCGGCCAGCCGACTGGCCTGGCCATCACCAATCCGCCCTACGGCGAGCGGCTGGGCGATCGCGAGCAGATGCCGAAGCTCTACCGCGCGCTGGGCGACACGTTGCGCGAGCGCTTCACCGGCTGGCGCGCGGCCGTGCTGGCGGGCGACGCGGAACTGGGCCGCGCACTCGGCCTGCACGCGGACAAGCGCTATGCGCTCTACAACGGCGCGCTGGAAACCGTGCTGCTGACTTTCGACATCACTCCGAGGGACACGGCGCCGCGCGAACGCAAGCCGCTCTCGCCCGGCGCCCAGATGCTGAAGAACCGCCTGGAGAAAACCGTCCGCCACCAGCGCAAGCGGCTGGCGCGCGAAGGCATCTTCTGCTGGCGCGCCTACGACCAGGACCTGCCCGAATACGCCGCTGCCATCGACGTCTACGGCCGCGAGGGTGACGAACCGTGGCTGCACGTGCAGGAATACCGGGCGCCCGCCGACGTGCCGGTGGACGTCGCCCGCACGCGCCTGCGCGAGATCGTGCGCGTGGCCGGCGAGGTGCTCGGCGTGCCGCGCGAGCGCATCGCGCTGAAGACCCGCGAGCGCGGCAAGGGCGGCGCCAAGTACGGCCGCTTCGACCAGCGCGGCGAGTTCCACGAAGTGGAGGAGGGCGGCCTGACCTTCCTGGTCAACCTTACCGACTATCTCGACACCGGGCTGTTCCTGGACCACCGCCTGGTGCGCGCGAAGCTGCGCGAGCTGGCGCACGGCAAGCGCTTCCTCAACCTGTTCGCCTACACCGCCAGCGCCAGCGTGTACGCGGCCGCCGGCGGCGCGCGGGACACCACCAGCGTGGACCTGTCCGGCACCTATCTGGAATGGGCATCGCGCAACCTGGCGCGCAACGGCTTCACCGGCGAGGCGCACCGGCTCATGCAGGCCGACGCCACCACGTTCCTGCGCCAGGACCGCGGCCACTACGGGCTGATCTACGTCGACCCGCCGACCTTCTCCAACTCCAAGCGCGCCGAGGACTTCGACGTGCAGCGCGACCACGCCGCGTTGCTGCTGGCCTGCGCCGACCGGTTGGCGAGCGATGGCGTGATTGTCTTCTCCAACAACTTCCGCCGCTTCAAGCTCGACGCCGCGGCGCTGGAGGAGCGCTTTACGATCGAGGACTGGAGCGCGGCCAGCATCCCGTTCGACTTCGCGCGGCGCGCGGACATCCACGGTTGCTGGCTGCTGCGCCCGCATGCGCAGCCCTCGCCATGGGAACACAGCGTCACCCGCCTGCGCCGCTGAGAGGTCGTCCGGTCGCCCCGGCTTGCCGGAGGCCGGCCTCCTGATGAAACTGGTTCTCCACCGAGCGGAGGGACGTTGTTGCAAACCGTGCAATTGCGGCTGGGGCATCCCGGGGATGCCCCAGCCATCGGCCTGTTGGCGCATCGCGTGGTGCGCCGCTGGATCCTGCCCGACCAGCCGCCGGAGGCCGGCCAGGCGCTGCTGGCCCGGCTCGGCACGCGCTCCCTGCGCGAGCGCATGCTCGCCGGACAGCGCTTCCACCTGGCGTGGACGGGCGAGGTGCTGGTCGGTATCGCGGCCATGCGTGACGACTCCCACTTGGTCCACTTCTTCGTCGGCACCCGCCACCAGGGCCGCGGCATCGGCCGCCGGCTGTGGCAGCGGGCGATGCGGGACGCGGTGCGCCGCGCCGGCACGCGACGGTTCACCCTCAATGCCACCCGGTGCGCCCTGCCGGCTTACCGGCGCCTGGGCTTCATCGCGACCGGCCCCGAACGGCCCTCGCCCCACGGCATCCTGAGCACGCCGATGGCGCTGGTGGCGCCATCGGCGGCGCGCGCCCGGGCATAATCAACCGCTGCCATCGCCACGACAGGACCGCCATGCCCGGCCAGCAGAACGAAGTGACTTTCCGTTTCCTCGCCCAGCCCACCGACGTCAACTTCGGCGGCAAGGTGCACGGCGGCATGGCGATGAAATGGATCGACCAGGCCGGTTACGCCTGCGCGGTGGGCTGGAGCGGTGCGTACTGCGTGACCGTCTCGGTCAGCGGTATCCAGTTCATCGCGCCGATCCTGATTGGCGACCTGGTCACCGTGCGTGCGCGGCTGATCCACACCGGCACCAGCAGCATGCACCTGGCGGTGGACGTGCTGGCGCAGGACCTGCGCAAGGGCGAGCAGCGCCTGGCGACCAGTTGCGTCATGGTCTTCGTGGCGCTGGACAGCCCCGACGGCAAGCCCACGCCCGTGGCCCGCTGGGAGCCGCAGACCGACGAGGACCGCCGCCTGCAGGACTACGCCCTGCGGCTGATGCAGCTGTCCAAGGCGATGGAGCAGCAGGTGGTCGCGCTTCGCCCCGGGGCATCGCCGGAGGCCTAGGCGCCCGGCGCCCGCCACAGGTGCCGTTCCAGCCATTGCGGGCTGGTCAGCGGGCTCAGCAGGCGCGCCGCCGGCACGCTGGCAAGCAGCCGCACCAGGACCCACGCGGCCAGCAGCAGCGCCAGTGCGTTCACCAGCGGCGGCTCGCTTGCCTCGAGCCACCCGAACACCCCCGCCACGACGGCGAACTTCACCACGAAGCCATGCGCCAGGTAGGCCTGCAGGCTGCGCGCGCCCGCCGCGGTAACGGCGTACGCGCGCTGCGGCACCAACACCAGGAAGGCAGCGGTGCCGGCCACGCCCGCGCCCAGCCGCAGCAGCCGCCACAGCGTGCCGGCCGCATCATCCACGCCCAGCGCCGTATAGCCGTTGCTGCCATAGAGCCAGCGCGAATCCGGCACCGTGGTGGCTGCCCAGCCCAGCGCGAACAGGCTCGCCAGCGCCAGCACGCAGGCGAGCGGGCCACGCAGGCGCTCGCGCCACGCTGGCGCGTACAGGTGGCCGATCACGAAGAACGGAAAGAACGCGACCGTCCGCGACAGCGACATCCGGTAGCCCACGTCGTCCGCCCAGCCGGCCGCGAGCGCCAGCAGCACCGCCAGCGCAAGTGGGTGGCGCAGGCGCATGAACACCGGCAGCAGCAGGCGCCACGCGGCCAGGCTGGGCAGATACCAAAGCAGCCAGTATGGCGTGGTGATGCCCGCCGGCCCGTCATCGGGCCAGCCCGGCGCGTGCGCCGCCAGGGCATACAGCCCCTGGAACAACAGGTACGGCAACAGCAGTTGGAAGGCGATCCGCTTGAGCAGCTTCAGGTCCACGTCGGCGCGCGCCACCGCGCCGGAGAGGAATACGAATGCCGGCATGTGGAACAGGTAGAGAAACCGGTACAGCGCGTCGATCGAGGCCACCCCGCGCAGCGGCTCCAGGCAATGGCCGAACACCACCAGCGTGATCAGGGCTAGGCGGGCGTTGTCCTTCCACGGATCACGCACCGGCGGTGCGCGCGCGGGAAGGGGTTTCAAAGCGGGGCGAAACCAGTAAGTCATCGCCCGCAAGCTAGCAGTGGCGGGGTGCAGGGGACGTCCCTGCGGCGCCGCATCAACCGCCCGGTGCACGACCGGTTCACCTCGCGTTGCCTTGGTGCGGATGCCGATCAAGCGACGGCGGTGGCGGGACAGTGCGGCGCGACGCGTTCGATCCATGCGGCGAACGCGTGCATGAACCGCTCCAGGGACGCCCGCAGCGCGGGATCGGCGAGCGCGCCCCGCGTATCGAAACGTTCCGCGGCCAGGGCGACGAACAGCGTCGGCGAAGGCATCACCAGCGCGCCGCAGGTATGCAGCACCTGTCGCAGCGAGGCTTGCGCCAGCCGCGTGCCCCACGGGCCGGCGCTGGCGCCGAGCACCGCCACCGGGCGATCGGCCAGCACCTCGCCTTCGGGGCTCCCGCGCGAGAGCCAGTCCAGCGCGTTCTTCAGCACGCCGGGCAGGGCATGGTTGTACTCCGGCGTGGCGATCACCAGGCCATCGGCCGCCGCGATCGCGGCGCGCAGCGCGCGGACGCCGGGCGGACCGTCCGCCTGGGCCTGCTCCAGGTCCTCGTCGAACAGCGGCACGGCGGCCAACGCGTCGTAGACCTCGGCGCGGGCGCCGGCAGGGGCGAGCGTCGCGGCCACCTCCAGCAGGCGGCGGTTCCAGGAATCGCGGCGAAGGCTGCCGGGCAGGCACAGGATGCGAAGGGGGCGGGCGGTCATGGGATTCTCCGGGGATCAGAAGTCGACGAGCAGCAATGCCGCGCTGGCCAGCAACAACAGGCCCATGGCGGCATCGGCACCACGGCGGAAGCGAGGTCGCGCCAGGTGCGCGGCCAGCAGGCGGCCGGCCAGGCTCCACAGCAGCAGGCAGGCCAGCGGGATGACGGTGAACAGCACAGCCAGCGGCAGGTAGTCGGACAGCCGCGCGGCCGGCCAGGCGGCGACGACCGTCAGCACCATCGCCCAGCCCTTGGGATTGAGGAACTGGAAGCCGAACAGGCCCGGCAGGCCGGCTGGCAGTGCGGCTTCGACGCTGCCCGAAGCGCCGCCGCCGAGCAGGCGCAGCCCCAGCCAGGCCATGTAGGCCGCGCCGGCCGCCGCCAGCATCAGGCGCAGTGTGGCGTGCCCGGCCAGCATCGCGCCGGCGCCGGCCGCGATGGCGACAAACAGCGCCAGCCCGCCGAGCACGATTCCGGCGATCGCGGCGGCCGCGCCGCGCGCGCCGTGGCGGCCGGCCGCGCGCAGGATGACGAGATTGTTCGGTCCGGGCGTGATGGCCGCGGCGAGCAGCAATCCGACGGGGGCGAGCAGATCGTTCATGCGTGTCCGATGCCTCGCTGCCACGTCGGCAGCGGCTACAGCATGGTTCGCGCCGGTGGTCGGTGCGGGCGCATGAATGGTCTAGAATTTCGACCATGGAACTGCCCCTCAATGCCTTGCGCGCATTCGCGCTGGTCTACCGGCACGGCGGCGTGCGAGCCGCCGCGCGCGAGCTGGGCATGGCTCATTCGTCGGTGAGCCGCCACCTGGGCGAGCTGGCCCGCTGGCTGGGCGTGCCGCTGCTGCAATCCGGTGCGGGACGGGCCGGGTTGGCTTTCACGCCACAGGGCGAGGCATTGGCCAAGGCCGTCTGCGCGGGCTTGCGCGACATCGAGCAGGCGGTCGCCGCGGTGCGCGAGACACGGCCGGCGCACGCGGTCGCGCTGTCGACCACGCCCTCGTTCGCCCTCCACTGGTTGCTGCCGCGGTTGCCGGCGTTCGAAAAGGCGCAGCCGAAGATCGAGCTGTCGGTGCTGGTCGAGCAGAAACTGGAAGGTTTCGCCGACGGGCGCGTCGACCTGGCCGTGCGCATGGGCCGGGGTCCGTGGCCCGGACTGCACTGCGAGCCGCTGATGGGCGACGTCCTGTATCCGGTGATGAGCCCGGCATACTGGCGGGAGCATGGCCGCCCATCGACATCGGCGCAGTTGGCCGGGCTGCGGCTGCTGCACGATCGCGACCCGCAGGCCGCGTGGGAATCATGGCGCCGCGCGCACGGTCCGGCCGGCCTGGCCTTGCAAGGTGGCGCGCGCTACGCGTCCTCCGATCTGGTCCTGCGCGCCGCGCAGCAGGGGCAGGGCGTGGCCCTGGCGCGCCATCGCCTGGTGGCGGGGGAACTGGCGTCGGGTACCTTGCTGCGGCCCATGGGTGCGCTGGAGGTGGCCATTGGGGATGCCTACTGGCTGGTGCGTGCCCCGGCGGTGCGGCCGCGGGCCGCGGTGGCCGCGGTCATCGACTGGTTGCGCTGGCAGGCCGCGGCGCCGTAACGGCGCGCGGATCAGCGGGCGATGGCTTTCCGCCGTTGCCACAGCAACACCGGCAATCCCGCTGCCACCAGCACCGCGGCCCACAGCAGCGATTCGATGCCGGTGCCCACCAGCGCCCACAGCGCGTAGCCCAGCGCGCCTATGGCCACCAGCCGCCGCCAGCGGGCCGCGCCCGGCTCGATGCGCCACCAGGCCAGCACGCTCACCACGTAGGGAAGCAGCGTGGTGGCGGTCGAAAGCAGGATCGAAAAAGTGAACAGGCCCACCAACGTGCGGCTGTAGTTCGCGGCGATCAGGGCACTGGCCAGGACGCTGCTCGACAGCAGGCCGAAGGCCGGCGTGCCACGGCCGTCCAGGCGGCCGAACCGCGCGGGAAACAAGCCATCCTGCGCCGCCGCCAGCGGTGTCTGCGCCTGCAGCAGCACCCAGCCGTTGAGCGCGCCGAAGCAGGAAATGGTCGCGACCATGGCCAGCGCGACGCCCGCGGCCGGTCCCCAGGTGCGGGCCGCCGCGACGACCATCGGCGCGGCCGAGCGCTGCAGCTCGTCTCCCGGCAGCAGGCCGATCACCACCGTGCAGGCGAGCATGGTGGCCAGTCCGGCCAGCAGCATGCCGATCACCGTGGCGCGCGGTACCGTGCGCTCCGGGTCGCGCACGACGCCAGTCGGCACGGTGGCCGCCTCGAAGCCGAGCATCGCCCACAGCGTGAGCGCCGCGACGCTGCTGGCGACGCCAGGCAGTGGCAAGCCGCTGGGATTGAACGGCCGGTAGGCGGCGGCGTGCACCCAGGCCAGACCAGCCAGGCCGAACAGCACCAGCGGGACCAGCTTGAGCAGGGTGGTCAGCAACTGCACGCGGGCCGCCTCGCGCACGCCGGCCAGGTTCACCGCGGTACAGAGCCAGAGCGCGCCCAGCGCGCAGGTGGCAGCACGCAGTGGCGTGGCAGTCGCCGCCGGCCACAGCGCACCGAGGCTACCGGCGAAGGCCACCGCGATCGCCGCATTGGCGCTCCAGGTGCAGACCCAGTAGCTCCAGGCCACCACGAAGCCGATGCCGTCGCCGAACGCGCACCGCGCGTAGCCGTAGGCGCCGCCATGATTGCGGATCGTGCGCGCCAGCCAGGCATACACCAGCGCCAGCAGCAGCGCGCCGGCCAGGGTCGGCGCCCAGCCCAGCAGGCTCGCCGCGCCGTACGGGGCCAGCGCCGCGGGCAGCAGGAACACGCCCGAGCCGATCATGTTGCCCACGACCAGCGCGGTCAGGGCCAGTTGGCCGAGGGGGCGCGAGTTCATCGTGCGCAGCCCCTGCAGGAGCGCACCCTGTGCGCAACCGCGGGCCTGCCATTTGCATGGAATCGTGCCAGCCCGCGGTCGCGCACCGGGTGCGCTCCTACAGGGGAATCGACGGGGATCATGCGTGCTCGCGGTAGGCGCGGCGCAGAAGTTCGTGGAAATGGTGGACGGCGTTCTCGCGCAGCGGGTTGAGGCGGCCGGCCTCGTACGAGCCCGAGGCGAGCCCGCGCTGCACGTCCTCGCAGATGGTCACGTCCTCGTCCTGCACTTCGTCGCTGAAGGCGATGTCGCGCTCGCGGCGGGCGCGCGCCGCGTCGCTGGCATCTGGCGCGTAGTAGAAATCGAACTCCACGCGGCAGCGGTCCACGCCCAGCGGCAGCACGCGGTTGGTTTGCAGCCGGCCGGGCAGAATGTTGAGCATGGTGTTGGGGTAGAGGAAGTAGTACAGCGCCTCGCCGCTGCCGTAGAGCTCGTCTGCGCTCTCCAGCGGGCTGAACTGATAGGAGTACCACCGCGCCGTCTCGGTGACGTAGCTGCGGTAGTCCAGCACGCCGTTGAGGCCGGGATGGATGTGTGGCACGTGGTAGCCCTCCAGGTAGTTGTCCACGTACACCTTCCAGTTGCAGGCCACTTCCCAGCTCGCGCGATGGTGGAACTCGAAGCCGGGAAGCGCGCGGCCTTCGCCCAGCCGTGCGTCGATGCCCTCGACGAACTGATCGAACGGCGGCGCCTCGCCGGTGGCGACGAACACCAGGCCCTGCCACACCTGCACGCGCGCTTCCGGCAGACGGATCGAGGATGGATCGAAATCCGGCGTGCGGCCCATCTCCGGCGCGCCGCGGAGCACGCCGTCCAGGCCGTAGGTCCAGCCGTGGTAGCGGCAGCGCAGCGCGGTGGCGCCCTTGCCGTCGCAGCTGGCGACCGGGCCGGCGCGATGGCGGCAGACGTTGTGGAACGCGCGAAGCGTCGCCGCGTCGCTGCGCACGACCACCAGCGGCAGGCCGGCGATGGTGGTGACCAGATGGTCGCCCACGCCGGCCAGTTGCGACTGATGGCAGACCAGTTGCCAGCTTTTCGCGAAGACCGCGCCGGCGTCGAGCGCCGGCATGCGCGGGTCGGTGTAGCAGCGCGCCGAGAGCGCCAGCGCGTGGTCGAGCGGCTGGGCGGCGAGGATCTGTGGCGTGAACAGCTCAGTCATGGCAGGCACCGATGCGAGGCCGGGGTGCGCTTGCAAGCGCACCCCAACCTACAACATCAGTGAACGCCGTAGAGCGCCTTGACGTCCTTCAGCAGCGCCGCCTGGCTGTCCGGGCGGGCGTAGAACATGTGCCCGCCGGGGTAGTTCTTCACCTGCACGCGGGTCGGGTCACCCATCGGCGGCATCTGGTCCACGATCAGCACAGAGGCCATGAACGGGCAGGACAGGTCGTCCCAGCCGTGCGCGATCAGCACACGCAGGCCCGGATCGTTGGCGACCGATTCGCGCAGCTGCGAGACCGAGCCCTCGATCGCGTCGTCGTCCTCGTGCCACAGCTTGTTCACCTCGTAGCTGAGCGCGTTGTAGCGGCCGGAGTACTTCCAGCCCACGGTACGGGTGACGAAGTCGACCATCGCGGTGGTGGTCGGGGCGATGATGCCGTTCAGGATCGGGTCGCCGGTGCGCTGGTGCGGCGCGTAGGGGAACGGATCCCACGCGGTGACGTTGGAATCGTAGCGGCTGCCCAGCTTGCCCTCGGCGCGGTAGACCTCGCGCAGATAGGCCTGGGTCTCGATGCGGCCGCCCGAGCGGCGCACGAACAGCGGGTCCAGCCCGGTCAGTTCGGTCACCTTCTCGACCACCCGCGCGGTCGCCTGCGGGTCGGAGCGGCCGCGCATCAGGTCGACCGCGTACTGTCCGCGGGTGTACTCGATCACCTGTGCCATCGCCTCGGGCGTGAGCTTGTGCTCGCGCTCCAGGTGCGCCGCGGCGATCGAGGGCAGGGTCAGCATCCAGGGCAGCGGCGAGACGTTTTCGTCGCTGAACGCGGCCGGGTCAAGGTAGGGCGATACCAGCACCACGCCCTTCATCGCCACGCCGAGCCGGGTCTGCAGGTAGTCGGTGATGCGTGGGCCGCGGAAGCCGCCGTAGCTTTCGCCGACCAGATATTTCGGCGACTGCAGGCGGCCGTGTTCGACCAGCCAGTCGTAGACGATGCGCGAGAGGTACTTGATGTCCGCATCGGTGCTGTAGAAAAGCTTGGTCGCCTTCTTGTCGTCCACCAGCGCACGGCTGAAGCCGGTGCCGACCGGGTCGATGAACACCAGGTCGGTGAACGGCAGCCAGCTGCCCGGATTGTCGTGCAGGGTGGCCGGGTCGGAGGGGTTGTCGCCTTCCTCCCCGAAGCTCACGCGCTTGGGACCGATCGCGCCGAGGTTGAGGTAGACCGAGGCGGCGCCCGGGCCGCCGTTGAGCGCGAACGTCACGGGACGGCCGGGGCCGTCCATGGTGTAGGCGGTGAACACCACTTCGGCGACCTTGTTGCCTTTCTCGTCGCGCACAGGCAACGAACCCACGGTGGCGGTGTATTTGAGCGTGCGGCCGTCGATCCGCGCGGTCTGCTGCGCATGCGCGTCGGCGGGGAAGGGTGGCAGGTGATAGTCGCCGTGGCTGGCCTCGGCGGCGGGCTTGTCGGCGGCGAAGGCGGGCGCGGCGAGGCTGGCCAGCAGCGAGGCGGCCAGCAAGGCGGCCTGGAGGGACTTGCGCACGGTGGGTTCCCCTGGGACGAAAGGCCACAGCCTAGCGGTTGGCGGATGGGCGGTACTGTGCCCAAAGGCATGGGGACCTTGCAGGGAATCTCGAATAACTCCCTTCGTGCGACATTTTTTGTAGGAGCCCACTTGTGGGCGATGCCCTTACGCCTGATTGCACCGCCAAAAGCATCGCCCACAAGTGGGCTCCTACAGTGGGCGTCGGAAGCTTTCGGGGTTTTTCGAGGTCCCCTGTAGGAGCGCACCCTGTGCGCGACCGGATACATGGTGGTCGCGCACAGGGTGGGCTCCTACAGGTGATGGTGCGTCAGGCCGGCAGTGCGACCAGCTGGTCCTGCACCTGATTGATCGAATCGCGGATGCGCTTGCTGAATACCGAATCGTCGTGGTGGATCAGCACCAGCCGCTCGGTGGCGCGGGTCATCGCCACGTAGAGCAGGCGGGCCTCCTCGGCCTCGTCCTTGCCTTCCTTCGGCAGCGAGCCCAGCCCCGGGATGATCACGAACGGGAACTCCAGCCCCTTGCTCGAATGCATGGTGACCAGCTTGACCGTCTCGCCGACGGCGAACAGCGTGCCCTTGCCGCGGCCTTCGGCAAGCCGGCTGGGGATGTCCTGGCGCGCCAGGGCCTCGGCGAGTTTTTCGCCTTCCCACTGGTTGCGGAAGATGACCGCCATGTCCGACCACGGCCGGCCGTGCGCGTGTTCGTCACGCAACTGGGCGACCAGCACGGTGAGCTGCGCCGGCGCACTCTCTACCCGAATCAGCTCCGGCAGCGGGCCGCGGCGGCCGGCGCTTTCCGGAGCGATCAGCGGCACGCCGTCGTCATCGTCGGCGCGCTCGGCGAGCAGCTCGTTGGCGAAGCCGCGCGCCACCGCCAGGATCTCCAGCGTGTTGCGGTAGTTGAGCTTGAGGATGGTGGTGCGGCCCTGCGCCTGCACGCCCAGGCTCTTCCAGCTGACCTTGCGGCGGTCGGCCTTGCCGTAG
Organism: Frateuria hangzhouensis; assembly: GCF_026410505.1. Taxonomy (GTDB): domain Bacteria; phylum Pseudomonadota; class Gammaproteobacteria; order Xanthomonadales; family Rhodanobacteraceae; genus Frateuria_A; species Frateuria_A hangzhouensis. The sequence continues at coordinate 132,492 of NZ_JAPMIU010000005.1, read as the reverse complement.
ATGTTCTGCGCGTCGTCGTAGAGCACCAGCAGCGAGTTGGTGGCCGGGTCGATCATCTGCACGATCAGCTTGTACCAGTCCGGCTCGAAGTCGTGGCCTTCGTCGACCAGCACCGCGCCGTACTGGAAGCGCGGGATCTGGCCGCGGTCGACGCCGTCGATCACCCGTTCGACCATCTGCTCGAAGAAGCCGTCCGCGCCCTTCGGGGGCAGCTCCACGTGATAGGCCGTGAGCATCTTCCGGCACCACTTGTGGAAGTTGTAGACCTGCACCTTCTCGGCCAGGCCGCGCTCGCCGATCAGCTGCTCCAGCCGTGCGGCCAGCGTCTTGTTGTAGCAGAGCACCAGGATCGGCCGATTCATCGCGCGCGCCAGCTGCATGGCGCGGAAGCCCAGGATCATGGTCTTGCCGGAGCCGGCTACGCCGTGGATGATCCGGTGCTCCTCGCCGAGCGAACGGGCCAGTTGTTCCTGCTGGGCGTCCATCACCTTGACCAGTTCGGGGATCTCCAGCGGGCGCACCGCGGCGTCGGTGGGCCCGAACAGACCGAACTGCCCGCTGCCGGCTTCCACCCGCAGCTCGGGGAACAGGTGCCAGCGTACGCGGTCGATCTGCGGCAGGGTCAGCGCCACCGGGAACACCTGCGGGAACATCGCCCACAGCCGTTGCTGGAACTCCTCCGGTTCCACCGACTCGTAGAACTCGTCGCGGCAGATCGCCAGGTGCGGCGGGATCACCGCGTCCAGGCCGCCCTCCTCGAACTGCTTGCGGCTGATGTTGGCCAGTACCACGCCCCAGGCCCACGGCATGATGATCTTGCCGGCATGGCGATGGCCGGCCGGAAAGCGCAGCGCGCTGTCGCGCTCGAGCACCACGCCGATCTCCAGCGCATAGGCGCGCGCCTGCAGCAGCGGGTGGTTTTCCTTCACCAGGCCGCGCTCGGTGACCAGGGTGAACTGGGTGCTGTCGGCGTGCCGGATGGTTTCGGCCTTCCAGTCCTTGACCTCCAGCACCAGCAGGCCGCGGCGCGGGTGGAACACCACGAAATCCGGGTGGCGCTGTTTCAGTCCTACCGGCACGTCGTACCAGAGCAGGTAGTCGTCCTCCAGCTTCTGTTCCAGCCGCTCGGAGAAACGCTTCTCGCCCGCGGTCATGCGCGGCAGGCAGCTGTTGCGGGTCGGGATGAGCGTGGCCATGCGGCGTCCGTCGGGTATTTTGCGTGGAAAGTAACGGACTGGGGTGCGCTGTCAACGCTAAAGTCCCGCCGGCTGGCGCCGATACGACGGGCGACGACCGGGCCTGGGACGCCATCGCACACGCGCGATATCCACGGCGGAGGCCATCGTCACCGTCGGGCGCGGGGAGAGCCCAGCATGCCCATGCATATCGAAACCCTGTCGCTGATCAGTGCGATCCAGTCGCTGGCGCTGGCCGTGTTGCTGTGGGGCGGCACCCAGGGTGGCCCGGGCGTGGCGCGCACCAGCCTCAAACTGCGCGCCGGCGCGCTGGGGGTGGAGGCGGCCGGCTGGGCGATGCTGGCGGCGCAGGCCTGGCTGCATCCGGCGCAACTGCTGCTGGTCGGCAACGCGCTCAACCTGCTGGCCCAGGGCATGGCGGTGGTCGCGCTGCGCATGTTGCTGGGCGAGCCGCTGCGCTGGCGCACGGCACTGGCGATCGGCGTGATCGGCTGGCTGGGCGTGGGCTGGTTTGGCGTGGTCGAACCGGACTACCGCCTGCGCGTGCTGTGGGGCTCGGCCGCGATCCTGGCCGACATCGGGCTGCGCATGCAGGCGCTGCTGCACGGCGGCCGGCGGCGCAGCTCGCGGGCGCGCGTGGCGCTGCTGGTGCTGTGCTCGCTGTCGGCGCTGCTGCTGATGTGGCGCAACGGTCAGTTGTGGTTCGATCTGAACCCGCCGGCGAACATCATCCAGCCGGACACGGTCAATTACCTCTACGTGCTGCTCTCGGGCATGCAGCCGCTGTTCCTGAGCATCGGATTCCTGCTGCTCTACAGCGAGACCCTACAGCGCGAGCTGCATTCGCTCGCGCGGGTCGATTCGCTCACCGGCGTCAAGAACCGCCTGGCGCTGACCGAGGAAGGCACCCGGGTGCTGTCGCAGGCCAGCCGCACGCGCCGGTCCGTGGGCGTGCTGATGATCGACGCCGACCATTTCAAGAGTGTCAACGACCGCTTCGGCCACGGCGGCGGAGACAAGGTGCTGCTGGCGCTGGTCGACAGCATCCGCACGACGCTGCGCGCGGGCAATGTGATCGGCCGCATCGGCGGCGAGGAATTCGTCGTGCTGGCGCCAGACGCGGATCTGACCCAGGTGCTGGTGCTGGCCGAGCGCATCCGCGCCAGGGTCGAGACCACGCCGCTGCTGGTCGACGGGCACCTGTTGCAGTTGACCGTCTCGATCGGCGCAACCGCCACGCTGCCCGGCGACTACGAGCTGCAGGCGCTGCTCGACCGGGCGGATGCCGCCTTGTACGCGGCCAAGCGCGCCGGCCGGAACCGCGTGATGGCCGCCGATCCGGAGGTCGCCGCGCGCGAGCTGTCTCCCTCGTAGGGTGGGCTTCAGCCCACCATGCGGCGCCGTTTCGAGCGACTCCGGAGAAGTGGGCTGAGGCCCACCCCAACGGGATGGGGGCGGTGGCAGGGTCAGCCTTCCAGTGCAGCGTCGAGCGAGATCTCGGCGTTGAGCACCTTGGACACCGGGCAGCCCTGCTTGGTCTCCCGGGCGATGCGCTGGAACGTGTCGGCGTCGGCGCCGGGTACGCGTGCACGGCAGGTAAGCGCGATCGTGGTGATGGCGAAGCCCTCGCCCTGCTTGTCCAGCGTGACCTGGGTCTTGGTCTCGATCTGTTCGGGCGTCAGCCCGGCGTTGCCCAGGCCCAGCGAGAGCGCCATCGAGAAACACCCGGCGAGCGCGGCGCCGATCAGTTCTTCCGGGTTGGTGCCCGGGCCGTCCTCGAAGCGGGACTTGAAGCCGAACGGCGCTTCGCGCAGCACTCCGGTTTCAGTGGAGATGGTGCCCTGGCCGTCCTTCAGGCCGCCGGACCAGGTAGCGGAGGCGGATTTCTTCATGGCGGGTCTCCCGTTGGCGCGCGTCATCGCGTGGACGGGCCAGTGTGGTGGCGCCGCCATTCAGCCCGCGCGAACGCACGCCGCCGGGCGCTTCACACACGTTTTGCCGGCGTTCGCCGTATGCTCGCGGCTTTTCCGGCGAGTAGCGGCCATGAGCTTCGATATCCACCACGATACGGCCGCCGGCCGCTTCGAAACGCGCGTCGACGGCCAGTCGTGCGAGCTGGACTACCGTCTGGCCGGCAACGTCATGACCATCACCCACACCGGCGTGCCGGTGGCAGTGGAAGGTCGCGGCATCGCCTCGGCGCTGACCCGGGTGGCGATGGAGACCGCGCGTGCCGAGGGCTGGAGGGTGGTGCCGGCCTGCTCCTACGCCGCCGCCTGGATGCGCCGGCATCCCGAGTTCGACGACCTGCGCGCCTGATCCGTTGTGTCCGCTGCGCGGAGTTGTCGCGCGGCTAGGGTGGGCTTCAGCCCACCGGCTCTCCTCACAGTCGGCGGAAGCCCACCCTGCGCGGCGCGGCTAGTCGCGGAAGTTGTCGAACTGCAGCGGCAGGTCGCTCGGGGATTTGCGCAGCACGGCCATTGCCAGCTGCAGGTCGTCGCGCTTCTTGCCGGTCACGCGCAGCTTGTCGCCGTTGATCTGTGCCTCGACCTTCAGCTTGGCTGCCTTCAGCTCCGCCACCAGCTTCTTCGCCACCGGCTGCTCGATGCCCTGCTTGACCGTGACCTTCTGCCGCGCGCCGGCCAGGTTCACCTCCGGCTCGGCCACGTCCAGCGCGCGGATGTCGATCTTCCGGCTGGTCAGCCGGCCGCGCAGGATGTCCAGCATCTGCTGCAATTGGAAGTCGCTGGGTGCGCGCTGGGTGATCACGTAGCCGTCCAGCTCGAACACCGCGTCGGTGCCCTTGAAATCGAAGCGCGCGGCCAGCTCGCGATTGGCCTGGTCGATCGCGTTGGTGAGTTCGTGCTTGTCCACTTCGGAGACGACGTCGAAAGAGGGCATGGTGCGGGCCTGTGGGATCGAAAGGGGAAAGTGTAAGCGCACGCGCGATAATGCCGCTCCCGGGCCCTTCCTCCGCACCGCACCCCTGCAGGAGCCCACTCGTGGGCGATGCTCTTCGAGGCACCGCCAGGAGTGGCCTGCAAAAGGCATTGCGCCCAGGGAATGGCCAACACCACGAACGAGCGAATGAAAACCGACGTCCTCATCATCGGCGCAGGCGCCGCCGGCCTCATGTGCGCGATCACCGCCGGTCAGCGCGGCCGGCGCGTGCTGGTGCTCGACCATGCCAACAAGCCCGGCAAGAAAATCCTGATGTCCGGTGGCGGGCGCTGCAATTTCACCAACCTGGGCGTGACGCCGGCCAACTACCTGTCGGCCAACCCGCATTTCGCCAAATCGGCGTTGGCGCGTTACACCCCGGCCGACTTCATCGCACTGGTGGAAAAGCACCGCATCGCCTTCCACGAGAAGGAGCTCGGCCAGCTGTTCTGCGATGACTCCTCCAAACAGATCGTGCGCATGCTGCTGGACGAGTGCACGGCCGCCGGCGTGCTGGTGCAGACGAGCTGTGCGGTAGCGCGCGTGCGCCACGGCGAGGCGGGCTTCAGCGTCACTACCGCGCACGGCGAGGTGCATGCCGAGTCGCTGGTGATCGCCAGTGGCGGGCTGTCGATTCCGAGCATGGGCGCCACCGGTTTCGGCTACGAGCTGGCACGGCAGTTTGGCCACGCCGTGCGGCCGACCCGCGCCGGCCTGGTGCCGCTGACCCTGAGCGGCAAGCACCAGGAGCGCTACGCGGACCTGGCCGGCGTGGCACTGCCGGCCGAAGCCCGCTGCGGGCGGCAGTCGTTCCGCGCGGGGCTGCTGTTTACCCATCGCGGCGTCAGCGGGCCTTCGATCCTGCAGATTTCCTCGTACTGGCAGCCGGGCGAGGAGTTGCGGCTGGATTTGTTGCCCGACGGCGACGCGGCTGGCTGGCTGCCCGAGCAGCGTGCAGCGCGGCCAGCGGCCGAACTGAAGACGGTGCTGTCCGACCTGCTGCCGAAGCGGCTGGCCCAGCGCCTGTGTGACCTCGATTTCGGCAACCGTCCGATGCGCCAGTACCGCGAGGGCGAACTGGCCGCGATCGGTACGCGGCTGCATGACTGGCCGCTGGTCGCCAGCGGTACCGAAGGCTACCGAACCGCGGAGGTGACGCTGGGCGGCGTGGACACCGACGGGTTGTCCTCCAGCACCTTGCAGTCGAAGCTCGTGCCGGGGTTGTATTTCATCGGCGAGGTCGTGGACGTCACCGGCTGGCTGGGCGGCTACAACTTCCAGTGGGCATGGGCCTCCGGCCATGCCGCCGGCGAGGTGGCGTGAGCCTCGCAACCCTAGGGTGGGCTTCAGCCCACCGCTCCGGGCACCACAAAAAGCCGGTGGGCTGAAGCCCACCCTACGGGGCGGCCTTTGCACGCCTTCGACGCTGCCGGTGTTCCATTAACCGGTCGCTCCAACAGGGAGAATTCCCGTGAACGTCGGATTCCTCGGCCTGGGCGCCATGGGCAGCGCCATGGCCAGCAACCTGCTCGTCGCGGGCCACGCGCTGACCGTGTGGAACCGCTCAGAAGGCCCCACCGAGCCGCTCGCCTCGCTCGGCGCCAAGGTCGCACGTACGCCCGGGCGGGCAGTGCAGGGCCAGGTCGTGCACAGCATGCTGGCCAACGACCAGGCGGTGCGCGCGGTGTTCCTCGAAAGCGGCCTGCTGGAGGAGATGGACCGCGGCACCGTGCACGTCAACCACGCCACCATCTCGGTAGCGCTGGCGCGCGAGCTGGCCCAGGCGCATGCGCAACGTGGCCTAGGTTATGTCGCCGCGCCGGTGTTCGGCCGGCCGGACATGGCGGCCGCGGCCAAGCTCAACATCGTGGTCGCCGGCCAGCCCGGCACGGTCGAGACCGTGCGTCCGTTACTGGAGGTGCTGGGTTGCCGGTTGTGGCCGGTGGGCGAGGCGCCCGAACGCGCCAACGTGGTCAAGCTGGCCGGCAACTTCATGCTGGCCACGGCCATCGAGAGCATGGCCGAGGCCAGCGCGCTGGCCCGCGCGCACGGCGTGTCCGCCGCCGACTTCCTGGAAATCATGACCGGCACGCTGTTCGCGGCGCCGGCCTACCAGGGTTATGGCAAGTTGATCGCCGAGGAGCGCTACGCACCACCCGGTTTCGCCATGCCGCTGGGACTGAAGGACGTCAACCTGGCGTTGGCCGCGGGTGAGGCCGCGCGGGTGCCGCTGCCGTTCGCCGGGGTGGTGCGCGATGCGCTGATCGAGGCGCTGGGCGCTGGCGGCGAGGGTCTGGACTGGGCGGCGCTGGCGCAGGTGGCCGCCCGCCGCGCCCACCTCGAGTAGGCGTAGGGTGGGTTTCAGCCCACCGCTTCGATCACCATCGGAGCTGGTGGGCTGAAGCCCCACCCTGCGCCCACTCTACGCAATCTTCGGGCGTTGCTGCAGCCAGCGGTCGAGCTGGTTGGCGAAGGCCTGGCGGTCGCGCGCGTGGAAAGTGGCAGGTCCGCCGGTATCGACGCCGGCGCCGCGCAGCTCGTCCATGAAATTGCGCATCGACAACCGCTGCGCGATGGTCTCGCGGGTGTACAGCTCGCCGCGTGGGTGCAGGGCGAGCGCGCCCTTGTCGATCGCCTGCGCGGCCAGCGGGATGTCCTGCGTCACCACCAGGTCGCCCGCGGCCAGGCGCTGGACGATCTCGTTGTCGGCCACGTCGAAGCCGCCGGCCACCTGGATCGCACGCACCCACCGCGTGGTCGGCGTGCGCAGCATCTGATTGGCGACCAGGGTCACCTGCACCTGCGCTCGCTCGGCGGCGCGGAACAGGATTTCCTTGATCGGGCCGGGACAGGCGTCCGCGTCGACCCAGATCTGCGCGGGCCCGCTCATGCGTCGGTCCAATGCAGCACGCCATCGACCACCGTGCGCGCACGGCCGCCGACCCAGATCGCGTCTGCCTCGATGCGCGCGAGCAGGCGCGCGTCGTGGCCCATCTCGCGGCCCTGGCTGATCGCGTAGCCGCGTGCCAGCAGGCCGTGCGGCTCGGCCTGGGCGATGTAGGCCGCGATCAGTCCATTGGCGGCGCCCGAGGCCGGGTCCTCGACGATGCCGACGCCGGCGGGAAAGGCGCGCACGACCAGTTGGTAATCGTCCGATGCGCTGCGCGCGAAGGCACACAGGCCCATGCTGCCGGTGGCGCGGGCCAGCGCGCCGATCGCGCTGTGGTCGGGCTGCCAGCCGCGCAGGCCTGCTTCGTCGGCGACTTCGGCCAGCCACCAGCGCCGCCCGCCGTCGACCAGCGCCGGCACCAGTGCGCCCAGTTCGATGCCGGCCAGCGTGGCCTCCAGCAGCGGGTGCGCGTCGCGGCCGGTGGCGAGCACGCGCTCGCCGGGCGACTTCAGCAGCAGGTCGCGCGCCTCGCCCTCGCCCTCGACGCGGATCGGCAGCACGCCGGCGGCGCATTCCTGCCAAAGCACGCCATCGACCGGCCGCGCCATCCCGCAGAGCAGCGCGGCGTGCGCGCTGCCGACACTGGGGTGGCCGGCAAACGGGATCTCGTGATGCGGGGTGAAGATGCGCACGCGATAGCTGGCCTGCGGCGTGGATGGCGGCAGCAGGAAGGTGGTTTCCACCAGTGCGGTCCAGCGTGCGAAGCGTTGCATCTGCTGGTCGCTCCAGCCGCGCGCGTCGGTGACCACGCCCAGATGGTTGCCGCCGCCACAGTTGGCGGCAAAGACGTCCAGATGCAGGTAGCGGATCGGTTCCATGCGTGTCCGTGGGGAGCGGGCGGAGAAGGCCGCGCATGATACGCCGCGGCGCCGCGCGGGTGGCCGCGCGTGTCGACAATCCGCGGGACGGACGCCAAGATGGAGGGTCCGCCGTCTCCTGGGAAACCCAGCGATCATGCTTACCCTGGCCATCATCGCCGTCACCTGCGTCGTCTCGTTCCTGGCCTTCAACAAGCCCAAGCTGATGGACGACCTGATCCTGTGGCCGCCGGCGATCCAGCGGCATCGCGAATACCACCGGCTGGTGACCTACGGGCTGATCCACGCGGACTTCGGCCACCTGCTGTTCAACATGATCACGCTGTTCTTCTTCGGCCGGCTGATGGAGCAGTTCTATGGCGCCGAACTGGGCCGGCTCGGCTTCCTGCTGTTCTACATCGGCGCGCTGGTGGTCTCGATCCTGCCGACCTACCTGAAGAACCGCCGCAATCCGAATTACCACAGCCTGGGCGCCTCGGGCGCGGTGTCGGCGGTGCTGTTCGCCTTCATCCTGCTGGCGCCGTGGTCGCGCATCATCGTGTTCGTATTGCCGATGCCCGCGATCCTCTATGCGGTGCTCTACATCGGTTACTCGATCTACATGGACCGTGCCGGGCGGGACAACATCAACCACAGTGCGCACCTTTGGGGCGCGGCCTACGGCGTGGCCTTCACCCTGCTGATAGAGCCGAGGGTGTTCACTCACTTCCTTGCGGAGCTTTCGCACCCACGCCTGTAGGAGATCCATGCCGCACGGCCACCCACGACCGTTTTTCGTGGTGCTCAACCGCCGCTCGGGCAGCGGCGACGCGGCCGCGACGGAGCAGGCCATCCGCGCCGCGCTCGATGCGGCGGCGCATCCGTACCGCCTGTTCTGCGCGCGACACCCGCGCGAGCTGGGCGAGTTGGCGGGGCAGGCGGTGGCGGCGGCGCAGGCACGCGATGGCGCGGTGGTGGTGGTCGGCGGCGACGGCACCATCAATGCGGTAGTGCAGGCCGTGCTGCCCGCGGGCCTGCCGCTGGGTGCATTGCCGCAGGGCACCTTCAATTTCTTCGGCCGCTGCCACGGCCTGCCCGAAGGCGACCCCGGCGAGGGCATGCACGGCCTGCTGGACGCGCGCGAAACAGCGGTGCCGGTAGGCATGGTCAACGACCGCGTGTTCCTGGTGAACGCCAGCCTGGGGCTTTATCCCGAACTGCTGGAACGGCGCGAGCAGGACAAGCGCCGCTACGGCCGCCATCGCCTGGTGGCGCTGTTTTCCGGCCTGCGCGCGCTGCTGGGCAGCTATCCGGACCTGCGCCTGTCGCTGCGCGAGGACGGTCTGGAGCACGTACGCCGCAGCACGACCCTGGTCGTCGGTGCCAACCGGTTGCAGCTTCAGCACATCGGCATCCCCCAGGCCGATGCGGTGACGCGCGGTGCATTGGTCGGCATCGTGCTGCCGCCGCTGGCCCGTTGGCGGATGATCCTGGCGGCCGTGCGCGGGTTGTCCGGCCATCTCGGCGATGTGGAGAAGGTCGACAGCTTCGCGTTCGCCGAGCTGGACGTGTCACTGCCGCGGCGGCGGCGCATCAAGCTGGCGCTGGACGGCGAGATCCAGCATCTGCCGCTGCCGTTGCATTTCCAGGTGGCGCCGCAGCCGTTGCGGTTGCTGGTGCCGCGAGCGCGGAGCGACCCGTGAGCGTGCTGCTGCACATGTCCGATTCGCACTTCGGCACCGAGCGGGCGCCGGTGCTGGCGGCGTTACGGCGGCTGGTGCAGGCGAGCCGCCCTGCGTTGGTGGTGCTCTCCGGCGACCTGACTCAGCGCGCGCGCGTGGCGCAGTTCGCCGCGGCGCATGATTTCGTCCAGAGCCTGCAGGTGCCGTTCCTGGCCATTCCCGGTAACCACGATATTCCGCTGTTCGACCTGGGCAAGCGCCTGCTGGCGCCGTACGCGCGCTACCGACGGGCATTCGGCGAGCAGCTTGAGCCGGCGTGGCAATCCGCCGACTGGCTCGTGCTGGGGGTCAACACCACGCGCTGGTGGCGGCACAAGCAGGGCGAGGTGTCGCCCGCGCAGATCGAACGGGTGTCGGCGAGCCTGCGACTGGCCACACCCATGCAACTGCGCGTGGTGGTGGTGCACCAGCCGATGGCGGTCACCCGAGAATCGGACGTGGGCAATCTGCTGCGCGGCCACGCGCAGGCGGCGCGCGCCTGGTCCGACGCCGGTGCGCAACTGGTGCTGGGCGGCCATATCCACCTGCCTTACGTGCGCCCCTTGCCCGATCCGCCCGACCGGCCGCTGTGGGTGGTGCAGGCGGGAACCGCGGTATCGCATCGCGTCCGCGGCGACGTGCCCAATTCGGTGAACCTGCTGCGCCGCGCCACGGCGGATGCCTGCACCGTCGAGCGCTGGGACTACGACCCGGCACTCGACGCCTTCGCCTGCCATCAGCGGCATGCGCTGGAGTTGCGCAGGCGGCACGCATCCTGAATTGAGCGGCGCGTCGTGCGGCACTCGCGCATGACAGTCGAAGCGGCTCGCGCAATACTGGGCACGCAGGTCTTTCCGCCGCGTGCGCGAAACATGGCAACGCGGGCAAGGCTGCATCGACCACCCGCAGGAGTGAATACGCATGGCAACGACCCGCACGTCGGCCGCGAAGAAATCCGCGGCAAAGAAGGCAGCCGCCGGCACCGGCGCGACCAAGAAGACCGCCGCCAGCAAGAAGGCCGGCATCAAGACCCCCGTCAACCGTACGGCGGCGAAAAAGGCAGCCGGCAAGAGCGCGGCATCCCGCTCCGCGGCGGCTTCGAAGAAGACACCCGCCAAAAAGTTGGCCAGTAAAGTGACGGCCAAGAAGGCAGCAACCAAGAAGGTGACCGCGAAGAAGGTGACGGTGAAGAAGGTGACGGCGAAGAAGGCCGCCACGAAGAAGCCGGCACCGCGGAAGACCGCGGCCAGCAAGGCGGTACCCCGTGGCGCAGCGGCGAAGAAGGCATCGGCGAAGAAGGGAACGCCCGGGAAGGCCGCCATGAAGAAGGTGGCACCCAAGAAGGCGGCAGCGAAGAAAACCGCCACGAAGCGGCCGGCGGCGAAGAAGGCCACGCCGACCGCCGCCAGGAAAGCCGCCGGCAGGACCCCCGTGAAGAAGTCCGCCACCGCCAAGGCGATGCCCCGCCCCGCGGCGAAGAAGGCCGCGCCCGCGGGCAAGCTGGCCCGGCCGGCCGCGAAGTCCGCGCCACGCAAGAGCGGGGCGTCGCGCAAGTCGCCTGCGGCGACCCGGCACATCAGTCCGGAAGAAGCCGTCGCGCACATCCAGGCCCTGCTCGACGCCAAGCACGACCGCAACCGCCAGGGGCCGTCGCACCCTGGCGACGCGCAGCCGCATGGCGTTTCGGCCGTGCACACGACAGCCAGCCCGCAGCTGCCCAGCGATGCGCCCAAAAACACCATTCCGGTGCACACCGGCCAGCGTGGCGCCAAGGTCTGACGCCGGCCCCGCCCGAGCGTCGCGTCCGCCAATGCGTTATGGACGCGGCGCTCAGGGCGCATTCAAACCCCCGCCACTAGCGTGCTCTCCGTGACAGCAGTCACGGAGGTGAGCCATGAAACGCATGCTTGCAGGACTGGCGCTGGTGCTGGGCACGGCCGCGCTGTCGGGTTGCTACTACGACCCGGGCTACAGCTACGTGCGCGGCAACGGCTATCAGGGCGACGCCTACTACGGCGAAGGCCCGTCGGTGATCTACCGGCCGGACTATTACGGCTATGGCGGCTATTACGGGCCAGGGTGGGGTTACGCGCCGGGCGTGAGCGTGGGCATCAGCGGCACCTGGTACCGCGATTCGCATCACTACCACCGTGGCCGCGACTGGAGTCGCGAGCACCATCGGGGCCATGACCGCCGCGGCGACGGGCACGAGCGCCGGTCATGGCGCGGCGGCCATGACCGTGGCCACGACAGCCGCAGGCATGATCGGGGGAACGATCGCGGCGATCGGCACGGCGGACGCGATCACCGCGATCGCCACTGATCATCCGGGCATGCGCCGTGCCGGGTAGCGCGGCGCGTCGCCCGGCCGCAGGGCTCGTCGGCGCCGCCGGCACTTGGCACAATCGCGGCATGCAGCATCTCTCGCTCCGCGGGCGCGCCATGCGGCTGGCCACTGTCGTGTTGTGTCTCCTGCTCGGTGCCTGCGGCAGCCTGCGCTATTACGCCCACGTGGCGCATGGCCAGGCGTCGTTGCTGATGCACCGCCAACCGCTCGCCAAGGTGGTACGCGACCCGGCCACCGACCCCGCGCTGGCCCGCCGCCTGCGCCTGGCTGCGCAGGCACGGCAGTTCGCGTCCGCCGCATTGGCGCTGCCGGATAACCGCAGCTACACCAGCTACGTCGATCTGCATCGTCGCTACGTGGCCTGGAACGTGTTCGCCACGCCGCCGTACTCGGTCGAGGCGTTGCCGCAGTGTTTTCCCATCGCCGGCTGCGTGGCCTACCGCGGCTATTTCGAACACGCCCGCGCGCAGGCTCGCGCGGCGCAGCTCGAGGCGCAAGGCGACGACGTGTGGATCGGCCCGGTGCCGGCCTATTCGACGCTGGGCTGGTTCGCCGACCCGATCGTCTCGAGCATGCTGCGCTGGGACGACGACCAGCTGGCCGGCACGATCTTCCACGAGCTCGCGCACCAGCAGCTCTATCTGAAGGGAGACACGGCGTTCAACGAATCCTTCGCCAGCTTCGTCGAACGCGAAGGCCTGCGCGAATGGCGCAGGGCCCGCGGCCTGCCGCCGCCTGATCTGCGCGGCCAGGCGATGGAGCAGGGTTTCACCACGCTGGTGCTGGATCTGCGCGACCGGCTCAAGCGGCTGTACGCGGGCAGCGGTGACGAGGTCGCGCTGGCGCATGCAAAACAGGCGCAGATCGAAGCCTTCCGCCGCCGCTATGCGCAGTGGCGCGATGCGCACTGGCCCGGTGATCACCGTTACGACGCATGGGTAGCGGCGCCCATCAACAATGCCAGGTTGCTGCCGTTCGGGCTGTACGATCGCTGGACCGGCGCCTTTGCCGTGCTGTTCGCGCGTGCCGAGCGGCAGTGGGGCGCCTTCTATGCGGCGGTCGGCGCCCTGGCGGAGGAACCGCAGAACGAGCGCACGCGGCAGCTCGAGCGCCTGGCTGCCGGGGCGGGCGTGGCTCCGTGACCGGGGCTCCAGCATTCCGCCCGCCCGCCTGATTCGCCGTGCGCGCGCCAGCACTGGGATAATGCGTATCCCGATGCCGGCACGTTCCGGATCCCGCCAGGCCAGCGCATGATCGTCCAGTCCCTGCTCGACACCGACCTGTACAAGTTCTCCATGATGCAGGTGGTGCTGCACCACTACCCGGCCGCCCAGGTCGAGTACCGCTTCAAATGCCGCACCCCTGGCATCGACCTGGTGCCCTATATCGACGAGATCCGCGCCGAGCTCGAAGCGCTGTGCAGCCTGCGCTTCACCCCCGGGGAACTGGACTACCTGCGCACCTGGCGCTACATCAAGAGCGACTTCGTCGATTTCCTGGGCCTGTTCCAGCTCAACGCCAAATACGTGCAGATCACGCCTGCACCGGCGGCCAACGGCGAAATCGAGATCCGCATCATCGGCCCGTGGCTGCACACGATCCTGTTCGAGGTACCGCTGCTGGCGATCGTCAACCAGGTCTACTTCCGCAACACGCAGCCGGGCCTGGACCTGGAGGCGGGTCGCAAGCGCCTGCAGGCGAAGATCGAGCTGCTTCGCGCCGACCCCGAGTACGCCCACTGCCGCATCGCCGACTACGGAACGCGCCGCCGTTTCTCGCGCGACTGGCACGCCGAAGTGGTGCGCACCCTGCGCGACGGCCTGGGCGAGCAACTGGCCGGCACCAGCAACGTATGGCTGGCGTGGAAGTTCGGCCTCACTCCGCTGGGCACGCTGGCGCACGAATACCTGCAGGCGCACCAGGCGCTGGGTCCGCGCCTGCGCGACTCGCAGCGCGTGGCGCTGGAAACCTGGGCAAAGGAATACCGTGGCGACCTTGGCATCGCGCTGTCGGACGTCTACGGCCTGGATGCCTTCCTGCGCGATTTCGACATGTACTTCTGCAAGCTGTTCGACGGTACCCGGCACGACTCGGGCGATCCGTTCGAATGGGGCGAGAAGGTGCTGGCGCACTACCAGGCCAACCGCGTGGACCCGCGCAGCAAGACCCTGGTGTTCAGCGATGCGCTGGACATGCCCAAGGTGATGCAGCTCTACCGCCACTTCCGTGGCCGCTGCCAGCTGGCCTTCGGCGTCGGCACCAACCTCACCAACGACGTCGGGCCCACGCCGCTGCAGATCGTCATCAAGATGGTCCGCTGCAACGGCCAGCCGGTGGCCAAGCTGAGCGATTCGCCGGGCAAGAACATGTGCGACGACCCGGCCTACGTGGCCTACCTGCGGCAGGTGTTCGACATTCCGTCGGAGGCGTGACGCTTAGCCGGGCGTGCGCGCCCAAGCGCGTCCTACAGGGAGTCTCGAATAACTCCCTTCGTGCGACGTTTTTGTAGGAGCCCACTTGTGGGCGATGCTTTTTGCGCAAGTTGGACGAAGAGCATCGCCCACAAGTGGGCTCTACAGCGGGCGTCGAAAGCTTTCGGGATCTTTCGAGGTTCCCTACAGGTTCGGCGGCCGATGGCGCACGCGGACGCGCCGGCGCGGCGCCTCCCGGCAGGCCGCGTAGGCAAGCAGCACGAGGGTGGCCAGTGCGATCACGGCGGATGTCAGCAGGTACATCATCGAAGCATCGCCGCCCGGCCGCGCCGCGGGAAATGGTCGTCGCTCATATGCATATGCCGCCGCCGGCGTAGACTTCGCCGGCAATCTAACGGAGCTTCCTGCATGGCCAGTGTCTACGATTTCTCCGCCCGCGATATCGATGGCCAGGAGCGCTCGCTCGCCGACTGGCGCGGGCGCTGGCTGCTGGTCGTCAACGTCGCTTCCAGGTGCGGTTTCACGCCGCAGTACCAGGGCCTGGAAGCGTTGTGGCGGCAATGGCGCGAGCGCGGCCTGACCGTGCTGGGGTTTCCCTGCGACCAGTTCGGCCACCAGGAGCCGGGCAGCGAGGCGGAGATCCGTCAGTTCTGCAGTCTCAACTGCGACGTGAGCTTCCCGCTGTTCGCCAAGATCGAGGTCAACGGCGAGGGCGCCCATCCGCTCTATCGCTGGCTCAAGCACGAGAGCAAGGGGCTGCTGGGCAGCGAGGCGATCAAGTGGAACTTCACCAAGTTCCTGGTCGACCCGGAAGGCCAGGTGGTCCGCCGCTACGCGCCGACCGATACGCCGGAGAAGATCGGGGCGGATCTCGCCCGGCGAGGTGCGGGCGAGGCGTAGCCCGCTGGGGGCCGATCGGACAGATCGAGGCGATCCAGCGGGCTCCTGCAAGGAAACCGCAGTCGGCAGGCCACCAATCTCCGGTCGCCCCCAGGTGGCCTACAGCGATTTCTCGTCGAGCCGGGCTAACTGGATGGCGATCGCATCGACGTCGGCGCTGACCCGCATGCCCTCGGGCGGCTCGTAGTCGTTGAGCAGGATCGCAAAGGCCAGATGCTCGCCCGCGGCGCTGGTGACATAGCCGGCCAGGCAGTTCACGTAGGTCATGCTGCCGGTCTTGGCGTGCACGTTGCCGGCGGCGGGCGTGCCACGCATGCGCCAGGCAAGGGTGCCATCGACGCCGGCCACCGGCAGCATGTCGCGCAGCAGGGCGGCGTCCTGGCCGGCGGCAAGGAAGCCGAGCAGGCGCACCAGCGCGTGCGGGGTGGTGAGGTCGCGCCGTGACAGCCCGGTGCCTTCGCCGATCAGGCTGGCCGAGGGCGGGATGCCGATGCGGTCGAGCAACTGGCGCAGTGCGTGGATGCCCCAGTCGGCGGCGCTCAGGAAGCCGGTCGGTGCGACCGGATCGCCGGCCGCCGCGGCGTGGGCGCGGGTGCCGGCCAGTTGCAGCAGGTTCTGCAGGTAAAGGTTCTGCGAGCGCTTCAGGCCCTCGCGCAGGATCGTCGAGAGCGGCGGCGACAGCACCCGCGCCAGCACCTGGGATTCTGCGCGCGGCGCGGCGGCCTGTTGCGGCCAGTGCAGCACGCGCAGCTTTCCGTCCAGCTCGATGCCATGGCGCTGCAGCGCCTGCAGCAGCGCGTTACCCGCCGCGCGCGCGGGGTCGTCCATGGCCAGGTGGAAGCTGCGCGGCGCTGCCTGCGCGGCGATCGAACCGAACACCTGCAGCAGGCGGCTGCCGGGCGCACGATAGATGTTGATATCGCCGGGACTGCCGGCGGGCGAGGTCGACAGCCGGCCCTGCAACGGCATCGCGGCGAACGCGGGATCGAGATCGAGCCGCGCCGGACTGCCTGCGCGCGGTGCGGGCGTAACGGTCAGCCGCACCTGGTTTTCATCCACGCTCAGCGCCAAGGCCGGCGCGGCGAAACCGGCCAGCAGGTCGAACGCCTCCCAGCCGTTGCCGATCGGCGGCCCGGCGAAGTAGTTGGCATCGGCCACCAGGTCGCCACGCACGCGGCGCACGCCGCGCGCGGCAAGCTGGTCGGCCAGCGAATCGGCCCAGCCGGCAGTGGACGGATCGGCCCCGAGCGAGGGGTCGCCCATGCCGTAGAGCACCAACGAGCCGTTCACGCGCCCCCGATGGCCCGGTGGCGGCCCGAGCACGCGGGTGGGAATGCGATAACCGGCATCCAGCCCGTTCAGCACCAGCGCCGCGGTGTACAGCTTGGCAGTCGAGGCGGGCTGGAACAGCTTGTCGGCATCGTGCGCGTACAGCATCCGGCCGCTGTCCAGCGAGACCACGGCGACGCCCCAGCGCGCGGCGGCGAAGCGTGGTTGGGCGATGTGCGCGTCGATCGCCGCACGCGTGGCGGCCAGGTCCATGGCCGCGGTGCGCAGGGGAAACAGGGCGAGGACGAACAGGGGGAAGAGAGGAAAGAGACGGAACAACCGGCGCAACATTTTCATGCCTGCAGTATGGCAATCATGGCGCTACCGCGCAGGCCGGCATGACAGCCTTTCCACGGTCGCCTGTTAAGCTGGTCCATTCCCTGTCAACGAGAATGCCATGCAGATCGCAGAGAATACCGTCGCCTCGTTCCACTACACGCTGACCGACGACGAAGGTCGCGTCATCGACAGTTCCGAAGGCCGCGAGCCGTTGTCCTACCTGCACGGCACCGGCCAGATCGTGCCGGGGCTGGAGAAGCAGATGGCCGGCCGCCAGGCGGGCGACCAGTTCAAGGTCGACGTCTCGCCGGAGGAGGGTTACGGCCCGCGCCATGACGAGCTGATGCAGGAAGTGCCGCGCGAGGCATTCCAGGGCGTGGAGGACATCCAGCCGGGCATGCAGTTCCAGGGCCGCGGCCCGCAGGGCGCGATCAACGTGACCGTGGTGCGCGTGGACGACGACAAGGTGCACATCGACGGCAACCATCCGCTTGCCGGGCAGACCCTGCATTTCAACGTCGAGGTGACCGGGGTGCGTCCGGCCAGCTCCGAGGAACTGGTGCACGGCCATGTGCACGGCCCGGGCGGGCACGATCACTAACCGCCGACATGCCTTCTGAAGGAGCCCGCTGGCGGGCTCCTGCATTTTCGAAGGCTCAGTACCAGTCGAGCAGCGACACACCCAGCCCCAGGTACGTGGCATTGTGGTTGTAGTCGATCAGGCTCTCGCCATATCCCTTGAACGCCTCCACGTAGCCGCGCAGGTTGCCGGCCAGCGGAAAGCTCCAGGTGAACCGCGCCGCGCCGTGGCTGCGGCT
The DNA here is from genome assembly GCF_026410505.1 of Frateuria hangzhouensis. Lineage (GTDB taxonomy): Bacteria > Pseudomonadota > Gammaproteobacteria > Xanthomonadales > Rhodanobacteraceae > Frateuria_A > Frateuria_A hangzhouensis. Next base: position 114,783 of record NZ_JAPMIU010000005.1, on the reverse strand, counting down.
GCCGCCGCGGAAGGAGTGGCGCAGCAGCAGCCCGAATTCCTGCCCGTTCCACTCGCGCACGATCTGCACTTCGCCGCGGCCCATGTAGTCGTTGATGTCGGGGTTGTTGTCGTCCGGGCCGCCTTCGGGAATGCGCCACCACGGGCGCAGCATCACGGTCCAGTCGCCGCGCTCGAAGCCGAGGTTGGCGGTGACCCGGTTCCAGCTGCGCGAGAGCGGATTGGACCGCCCGTTGGACTGATGGTTGATGCCGATGCCCAGCAGTCGCCCGTCCCAGCCGAACACCTGGTAATGGGTGTTGAACACCAGCATCGCCTCGGGTTCGTAGTTGGTCTCGCGGAACGGCCGCGAAAGGCGGTCGTTGTAGACCTGCCAGCGCGAGGACTGGGTGTAGCCCAGCCACAGGTCGCCGGCGTCGCCGAACACGCCCTGCCAGAGCTTGGTCTTGAAGCTGATCTGGAACTTCGCCTCGACGTTGTCCACCGGTTCCGGCCGCGTCGGCGTGTTGAGCGGATTGGGGCTGTGCGGGCGCTCGTTCTGGTTGCTGGTGGCGAACACCGGCAACAGGTAGACCGGCTTGTAGCCGCGCACGTTGAAGGTCCCCAGCTTGGCCTCCGGCGCGAGCTCCCAGCGGCTGTCCAGCAGCGACAGCGGCATGGCCACTTCCGGGTTGTCCGCGGTGGCGACCTGGCGCGGATTGCGGTCGTGGCCGAACACGCTGGGCAGGACGGTGCTCTCGTCGGCGTGCTTCCTGGCCACCGGCAGGTTGGCCCGGCCGGTCGCGTGGTCGTAGCAGGCCAGGCGTTGGGCATCGCTCTCGATCGCCGTGCAGGCGCGGATGTCCATCGGGTCGGGGTTCTGTGCGTGCGACACGCAGGCCCACGTGCCACCAAGCAGCGCGCACGCCGCGGCCGGAAGTCGTTTCATCAAGGGCTTCGCTCCCTGTCGGCAAAGGGGCGAGTCTAGCCAGCGGCAGCCGAACCGGGCGTGACGGGCAAAAAGATGCCGGCCGCGGGCGGCCGGCAAGGGGAGTGTCGAGCGGAAACTCAGTGGCCCTGCCAGGCCTCGTATTCGCGTTGGGTGACGCGGCCGTCACGGTTCTTGTCGGCGTAGTCGAAATCGTTGGCCAGCGGCGGGTAGCTGCCCGCTTGCTGCAGGGTGATCGATTTCTTGCCGCTGGCGAGCTGGCCGAAATCCGGTGCCGGCCCGGCAGAGGGAGCTGGTGGCATGGACGACTTGAACTCGACGTTGGCGTTGCCGCCGCCGGTCGCCCCGTTGCTCATGCTGTTGCCGTCCATGCCGTGGTCCATGCCATTCATGCCGGCCGCGTCGTCGCCCATCGGCGGCGGCGCGCTGGATGCCGGCGGCGGCATCGTCTGCATGGACGAGCTGGTCGGCGGGGCCGGCGGCGTGTCGGCCGGGTTCGGCGGCGGAGGCGGCGTTGGCGGCATGTTCGATTGCGGCGAGCCCGGCGGAGCGGGCGGCATCGGCGTGGCCGGCGGCGACGGGGCGGTAGGGTCCGACGGCGGCGGTGGCACGGGGGGTGGGGTCGGCACGTCCTGCGCCAGCAGCGCGCCGGAGAACAGCAGCGAGCCGGCCACGACGGCGGAGAGCCATGGCTTGCGGAATTTCATCATCGATACTCCATGCCAGAATGCGGGGCGCGGGCACAGGCAATCGATGGGGCTGCCGCGCTCCAGGCACGCTAGCAAACCGTTTGTAAACGCGGCCTCATCCTGAACAAAAGGGTTCCGTGAAGTCCCAGGCATTCCCGCCACTCGCTTCCCCCGTTCGCCCGGCACCGTTGAGCCTGGCACAGGCGCGCCGACTGCACCTGGCCGCGCAGGGCCTGCTGCAGCCGCTTGGCCGTCGTGCGCGGGCAGCCGACCTGGTGACGACGATCGAGCGCATGCGCCTGCTGCAGATCGATTCCATCCACGTGGTCGCGCGCAGCCCCTACCTGGTGCTGCATGCGCGCCTGGGCGACTACCCATCCAACTGGCTGGACGAGGCGCTGGCCCAGGGGCGCATTGCCGAATGCTGGGCGCACGAAGCCTGCTTCGTTCCCGCGGCCGACCTGCCGCTGCATCGCGCCTGGCGCGAGCGCGGAGCGCACTGGGCACACCGCCATGCCGCGCGCATGCATCGCGAGCATCGTGCGGAGATGGACGGCCTGCTCGAGCGCATCCGCACGCAAGGCCCAGTGCGCGCGGCTGATTTTCCGCGTGCCGATCGCGGCGCCAGCGGCTGGTGGGAATGGAAGCCGGAAAAGCGCTGGCTGGAAGCGTGGTTTGCCCTGGGCGAACTGATGATTCCGCGGCGCGAGCGCTTCCAGCGCGTGTACGACCTGGCGGGGCGCGTCCTGGCCGGCCTCGATCCGCCGTTCGTGCCCAGCACGCTGGACCCGACCGGATTGCGCCGGCGCTTCATTCTCGACAGCGTGCGCGCGCTGGGTATCACCCAGGCGCGCTGGATCGCCGATTACTACCGTCTCAAGCCCGCGGTCGACGACGCCGAACTGGCGCCGCTAGTGGCTTCGGGCGACCTGCTGGCGGTGTCGGTGCGCGGCTGGAACGCGCCCGGCTACCTCCATCGGGAGCATGCGCCATGGCTGGCCAAGGCTCGGGCCGGCCAGTTGCGGGCCACCCATACGGCGCTGCTCTCGCCGTTCGACCCGCTGGTGTGGGATCGCGCCCGCGCGCAGGCGATGTTCGATTTCGAGTACGTGATCGAGTGCTACACGCCAGCGCCCAGGCGCCGCTACGGCTACTACGTGCTGCCGATCCTGCATCGCGGCGCGCTGGTGGGGCGGCTGGACGCCAAGGCGCATCGCGCCGAGGGCGTGTTCGAGGTCAAGGCGCTGTTCCTGGAGCCGGGCCAGGAGGCCACGCCGCGGTTGGTCGATGACATCGCTGCGGCGATCGCGCGCGCCGCGGCCTGGCACGGCACCCCGGCGGTGCGGCTGAAGCGGAGCGAGCCGGTGGCGCTGGGACGCGCGCTGCGCGCCCGTTGGAAGGCCGCCGGCGTCGCGCGCTAGTTGTGATGCCCTTGGTCGGCGGCCTCAGTCGCCGGCCTGGCTGTCCGCCGTGGCCGGGCCGCCTTCGCAGGATTTTCCGTGCAGCGCCTGACGCAACTGGCTGGCCAGCGAATTGCAGCGGGTGGCCAGGTTCGGGCGGATCGCCGGATCCTGCGAGTCGCGCAGCAGGCTGGTGCGCATGGCTTCGTACCGCCCCTGGATCTCGTCGGGACGATAGATCGCCGCCGCACGATGGCAGGCGACATAGCTGGCCAGATAGGCGTCGCAAGCGGGGATGCCGGTGCTCTGGGGCAACTGGCCGGACTGTTCTGGCGTGCTGGTCGGGGCGGGCCGCTTGGCGCGGGGGGCGCTGCTTTCGCTCGACCGCGTGCCCGAAGCCGGCTGGCTCGCGGGCGTTGCCTGCGGCTGGCTGGCTTCGGTCGGGGAACGGGCCGGGTGGCCGGCGCAACCGGCGAGCAGCACGGCGGCGCCGAGCAGGGCGAGCGTCGGACGCGGGAGGGTGAGCTTCATGGCAGGCGTTCCTCTGGCGACGGATGCCGCCAGCATGACGGCGACCTCGACACTAGACAAACGGCACCGTGAAGAAAACCTGAAATCGGGACGGTTGCCGCCGTTCAGCTTGACAGTCGCGCACGCGACAGGGACCGGCTATGATTCGCCCACTGTGTTTGCCGGGGTCACCAGAGTTTTGTGGCCCGATGCCGCTGATCATGATCTGCGCTTCATCGACTCACCCCTAGGGTTTTCCTTGCACACCAGTAAGTCGGCCCCGCGTGTTGCGGCGGTCGAGTCTCTTTTTGATAAAACCTAGTGGAGTGTTTCATGTCTGATCGTCAGATCGGTACCGTCAAGTGGTTCAACGATGCCAAGGGTTTCGGCTTCATCAGCCGTGACAATGGCCCGGATGTGTTCGTGCATTTCCGCGCCATCAGCGGCACCGGCTTCAAGAGCCTTCAGGAAGGCCAGAAGGTGAGCTTCAAGGTCGTGCAGGGCCAGAAGGGCCTGCAGGCCGACGAGGTCATGGCCGCCTGAGCGGTTTACCGCACAAGCGATAAAGAGCCGGGCAGCGATGCCCGGCTTTTTTTTATGCCCGCGAGTCCGGTTTTGCGACAGGGCTTGCTTTTAGGAAATTTCCGTTATGCTTGGGCCACTGTGTCTGCTCGGTCCACGTGCGTGCCCGAAGCGGGATTCACCGAATCGCGCCTCGCTCCACCGCTCCCTGCATGCCCAGTAAGCCGTCGGCCAAAGGGGAGGTCGACTTGTCTCAGCATCGTGCAGAACGGAGTGAGTCATGTCGGATCGTGAGATTGGCACCGTCAAGTGGTTCAACGACGCGAAGGGCTTCGGCTTCATCAGCCGTGAAAGCGGCCCCGACGTCTTCGTGCATTTCCGCGCCATCAGCGGAACGGGCTTCAAGAGCCTGAAAGAAGGGCAGAAGGTGAGCTTCAAGGTAGTGCAGGGGCAGAAGGGCCTGCAGGCCGACGAAGTCGCTCCGGCTTGAGGGTCGGACGAACGTTTGCCAAAGGCCGGCGCAAGCCGGCCTTTTTTTGTGCGCGTGCCGCCGCTTCGCTAGCCTGTGGTTTTTGGACGCGAGATCCATGGAAGCCGCCTCCAACGACGTGGTGCGCATCGAGCGCGTGATCGCCGCCGATGGCGCGACCAGCGAGCTGCTGCTGGTCGGCGAGCCGACGTCGGGCGGCTGGCTCTACTGGCTGCCTGCGATGGGCGTGCCGGCGAAGCATTACCTGCCGCTGGCCCATGCATTGGCGTGCTGCGGAGTGGCCGTGGCGCTGCACGAGTGGCGCGGCATCGGTTCCAGCGATCGGCGCGCGGGCCGGGATAACGACTGGGGCTACCGCAGCCTGCTGCAGGACGACCTGCCCGGCGGACTGGCCGTCGCGCGTGCCGCGTGGCCCGGCGCGACCGGCTACCTGGGTGGGCACAGCCTCGGCGGACAACTGGCGACGATCTACGCGGGAGCGCGCCCCGCGGAAGCTGCCGGCCTGGTGCTGGTGGCCAGCGGCTCGCCGTACTGGAAGCGTTTTCGCCACGACTGGCTGATTGGTGCGTCGTACGTGGCCGCGCCGGTGCTGGCGCGGCTGTTCGGCCATTTCCCGGGGCGCCGCATCGGTTTCGGCGGCAACGAGGCGCGCGGGGTGATCGACGACTGGGCGCGCAGCGGCCGTACTGGTCGCTACGCCGCCGCGGGCGTGGGGGACCTGGAACCGGGCATGGCGGCCTTCGCCGGCCCGGTGCTCGCCGTGCGCCTGCGCGACGACTGGCTGGGTCCGGCCGCGTCGCTGGACTGGCTGCTGGGCAAGCTGCCGCGCGCGCGCATCACGCGCGAGGTATTCGGCCCGGACGAGCTGCGTGGTCCGGCCGATCATTTCAGCTGGATGAAGACGCCCGAGCCCGTGGCCGCCCGCATCGCGGCCTGGCTGGACGCGCACGTGTAGGGGCGCCGCTGTGCGTGACCGTCCGGGGCATCAGTCCACGGTCGCGCGCGCAGGAGCGCTCCTACGGAAGATCGCCCGACTTTTCGAGGTTCCTGAAAGGGGGCGACATGGCGCTACCTCTTGAAGCCCGACCCGCACGGCGTCATGTGGGGGGCTTGTCATCCGCAAGGCCACCGCATGGATCTGTTCACCCCCTTCGCGCAACGCAGCCTGGCGCTGCGCAACCGCATCGTGGTCGCGCCGATGTGCCAGTACTCGGCAAACGACGGCGTGCCGGACGACTGGCACCTGGTGCACCTGGGCAGCCGTGCGGTGGGCGGTGCGGCGGCGGTGATCGCCGAAGCGACCGCGATTTCGCCGGAGGGCCGCATCTCGCCCGGCGACACCGGGATATGGAATGACGCGCAGGTGGCCGCGTGGCAGCCAATAACCGCCTTCATTCGCGGCCAGCAGGCCATCGCCGGCGTGCAGCTGGCGCATGCCGGCCGCAAGGCCAGCGCACAGCGGCCGTGGGAGGGTGGCGGTCCGCTGCCGGCCGGGCATGGCGAGTGGACCACGGTGGCGCCTTCGGCGATCGCGTTCGACCAGGGTTGGCACATCCCGCAGGCATTGGACGAGGCAGGCCTGCGCAAGGTGGTGGACGACTTTCGCGAGGCCGCGAAGCGCGCGCTCGCCGCCGGCTTCCAACTGGTCGAGGTGCATGCGGCGCACGGCTACCTGCTGCACCAGTTCCTGTCGCCGCTCAGCAACCATCGCACCGATGCCTACGGCGGCAGCTTCGAGAATCGTACGCGGTTGCTGCGCGAGGTGTTGGCGGCGGTGCGCGAGGTGTGGCCGGACACACTGCCGCTCTGGTTGCGCATTTCCGCGACCGACTGGGCCGGGGAGAAAGACGGTAAGGACGGCTGGACCATCGAGCAAAGCGTGCGGTTGGCGCGCGAGGTCGAGCCGTTGGGCGTGGATCTGATCGATGTTTCCAGCGGCGGCGTGGTGTCGCACGTGAAGATCCCGATCGCCCCGGGCTACCAGGTGCCGTTCGCCGCGTGCATCCGCCGCGAGGCCGGCATCGCCACCGGCGCGGTGGGGCTGATCACCGAGTCGGAGCAGGCCGCCGCGATCGTGGACAACGGCGAAGCGGACCTGGTGCTGATCGCCCGCGAGAGCCTGCGCGATCCGTACTTCCCGCGCCGGGCCGCACAGGAACTGGGCCAATCGTTGCCCGCGCCGGTACAGTACCAGCGCGCCTGGTAGCGCACGGAAGGAGAGCAGTATGGATCAAACGCCACGATTGATCGAAGGCCGCCGGCATGATCTGGGCGATGGATTCACCGTGCGCCGCCTGCTGCCTGCGCTGCTGGCGCGGCACGTGGGCCCGTTCGTGTTCTTCGACCACATGGGTCCGGCCGATTTCGCGCCCGGCAAGGGCATGGACGTGCGGCCGCATCCGCACATCGGCCTGGCCACCATCACCTGGCTGTTCGAAGGCAGCATTCGCCATCGCGACAGCCTCGGCAGCCTGGCCGACATCCGCCCCGGCGAGGTCAACTGGATGACTTCCGGCCGTGGCATCGTGCATTCCGAACGCACGCCGCCGGACGAACGTCGCGGTGGCCAGCGACTGCACGGCATCCAGCTGTGGGTGGCGCTGCCGCGCGAGGACGCGGAGGTCGCGCCGGAGTTCCACCACCATAGCGCGGACGAGCTGCCGCGGATCGACCGCGATGGCGCCGAGCTGCTGCTGATCGCCGGCACCGCCTACGGCGAGCGTTCGCCGGTGAAGGTGTTCGCGCCGATGTTTCTGATCGAGGCGCACCTGGCCGATGGCGCCACGCTGGAATGGCCGACGGGGCATCCGGAGCGAGGGGTGTACGTGGTCGATGGCGAGCTGGCCTGGGGCGAGCTGGCGATCACCGCCGACCACATGGCCGTGCAGGCCGGTGGCAAGGCCGCGCCCTTGCGCGCGCGCGGCGCGAGCCGCGTGATGCTGTTCGGCGGTGCACCGCTGGATGGCGAGCGACACCTGTGGTGGAACTTCGTGGCCGGCTCGCGCGAACGGATCGAGCAGGCCAAGGCGGATTGGACGGCCGGACGGTTCGGAGTGGTGCCCGGCGACGACCAGGAATTCATCCCGTTGCCCGAGCACTGAACGGCACCAGCCGTCGCCAGGCCAATGACCATTCGCCAAGCGGACGCGGATCGGGCCGAGCGCAGTCTCCGGGTACTCGCGAACCCGACCTCTTGCGAGGCGAGGGGCTTTACCGGGCGTCTGCACCGGTGCACGCTGGCCGTACCATTCGATGGCCAGCCGCCATGTCCCGTTTCGCCAGCTTCCGCGAGTTCTATCCGTATTACCTCGGCGAACACCGCGATCCGGTCTGCCGCCGGCTGCATTTCGCGGGCAGCACCCTGGTGCTGCTGATCGTGCTGGTAGCTATCGCCACGCGTGACGCGCGATGGCTGTGGCTGGCGCCGGTGGCCGGCTACGGCTTCGCCTGGGTCGGCCACCTCATGTTCGAGAAGAACCGCCCGGCCACTTTTCGCCATCCGCTCTACAGCCTTGCCGGCGACTGGGTGATGTACTGGCAGATCCTGCGTGGGCGGCAGCGGATGTAGCGGTTGCCGCCGGTCGGCGGCGCAGGGTGGACTTCAGCCCACCGGCCTCGATGTCGATGGTGGGCTGAAACCCACCCTACGACGGCGCGCGATCAGGCACCCAGCGCCTGGTCCTGTTCGCCCAGCCAGTCGTGGTAGCTGCGCAGCTTGCCGAGCTGGAAGCGCGTAACGTCCTCGATCAACGCCAGGTGGTACCACTGCTCGCCGCGTACCGTGACGGCCGGGTGCAACAGGGCCTCCGGCTGGTCGATGCCTTCGCGGTAGTAGCCATCGCCCTCGCCGAACCAGGGCAGCCGGTCGCCGTTGCGCAGCGCGGCCAACAGCGCCGGCGGCGCGTCCAGGTCGCTGGCGATCTCGTAGTGCGCGCGCAGGTCTTCGTCGGTCTGCACCAGCACGAAGCGGCCGCGGCCGCGCTCGTCCAGCAACAGCAGGCCGGTGGGATTGACGTGCAGGTAGCATTCCACCGCGGGAAAGTCGCCGACCAGCTCGCGGAATGCCTGCTGGAACGCCTTGTCGCGCAGGAACCGCACGTTGCCCAGCGCCAGCGCCTCGGCGACGAACCCGCCGACGCGCTCGAAGTAGCGGCGCTGCAGCGCGCGGATGCCCTGTTGCAGCTTGTCCACTGCCTGCGGATCGCTCTTGCGGATGAAGCGGTCGATCACGCCCGCGTTGAAGGCCTCGATCGCGGTGCAGTCGTCGGCGGTGCCGGTCAGCAGGATCTTGCCGATGTGCGGGTTGGCCAGCTCGCGGCAGAAGGCGATGCCGTCCATTTCCGGCATGGTCAGGTCGACCACCACCACGGACACTTCGGCGAAGCGTTCCGGGTCGAACATCACCCGATGGATCGAGTCGATGTCCAGCGCGACCAGTTCGCGCGTCTGCGAGGAACGGTCCTTCCAGTGGTACATCCAGCCACCGCCCGGCACCGCGCGGATGCCGTGGCTGCCCAGCTCGGCCAGCGCCTGGCGCGGCGAGCTGTAGCTGCGCAGCCGCAGCGTCGGATCGAGCAGCAGGGGCATGCTGTCGAGGTATTTCTCGTGGTCGTCCACCAGCAGCGTGGTGGTGGGGAAATGGAACGGCAGGATGTCGCCGTGGAAGTCGATGCTCATGCCGAAAGTCCCTGTCCTGATGGCACGTGTGGCGGAAACGATACCTGGAACTCGGTGTACTGGCCCCATTGCGAGCGGCAGCTGATCCGGCCGCCCATGCGCTCGATCGCGCTTTGCGAGAAGGCCAGGCCGATGCCCAAACCGGTGCCGTCGCGGCCCTCGCTGTGGGAGTAGAAGCGATTGAAGATGCGCGGCAGCACGTCCGGTGGAATGCCGGGGCCGGTGTCGTGCACGCGGATGCAGTGTCCGCCGGCGTCGCTGTGCAGGCTCACCTGGATGATGCCCTTGCCGGCGCGTCCGGTGTGGAACAGCGCGTTGCGCAAGAGGTTGAACAGCACGTGGGTGAGCAGCGTTTCCGATCCTCGCACCACGAAGTCGACGGGGTCGCACAACAGCTGGACGCGCTCGCGTTCGGCGCGCGAGGCATACGGATAGCGCGCCAGCGCCTGCGCCACGCAGGCGCGCGCATGCAGCGGCTCCAGTTGCAGCGTGCCCATCGGCTTGGCGGCCATGAGCAGCATGTCGATCACCGTGTGCGCGTGGCTGACCTCATGCTCGATCACGGTGATTCCCCGCTGCAGCGCCTGCAGGTGCGGACCGCGCAGGGCCGCCACCGGCAGCCCCGAGCGTTCGGCCAGGCGGTGGCTCTCCAGCAGGTTGGGCAAGTAGCGGCCGATCGCGCGCCCGGCCAGTTGCACCGAGCCCAGCGGCGTGCGCAGCTCGTGCGCGATGTTGTTGGAAGCGCCGATCAGCGCCTTGACCTTGGCCTGGTCGGCGAATTTCTGCGACAGGCTGGCCAGCGGGCCCAGGACCAGCGCCAGCGCCAGCACCGGCGCGTATTGCAGCAAGGCCTGCCACGGCCAGGCCTCGTGCGGCCCGAACTGGAAGGCCAGCGCGGCCAGACCGCTGCCCAGGCTGCAGATCAGCGCGAAGCTGGCCAGGTCGAACAGCATCATGGTGATGAAGATCGAGAACAGGTGCGCGCCCATCCAGGCGATGGTCGCGCCGTTGCGCAGCATCAGGTAGCCGAAGAAGAACGGCAGCGCGAAGGTGGTGGCCGCGTACCAGTACAGCGGCAGCCACGGCTTGCAGGGACGCGGCCACCAGCGCTGCAGCGCCAGCGGCAGCAGCACCACGCAGCCGGCTACGTGCAGCGCCAGGTTGCTGTACGGCTGCGGCAGCGCGTAGGTCCAGAGGTACCAGTACAGCGGCATGAACAATCCGCCGAGCAGGCACATCACCGGCATCATCGGTTGCGAGTAGCGGGCGCGGGTGAACATGGCGCTGTCCAGCCGCCGGCGCCACTGTACCATCCGCGATCGGCGGCTGCGTGGCGCGTGGTTCGTCCCTGAGGTCAGCATGGCATCCGGCCGCTGGGGTAGCGCCTCAGCGGTATTGCTGGTGACAGGACTTGCAGGAATCGCCCACCGGCTTGGTCACCTTGGCCAGCGCGGCGCAATCGGTCGGGTGCGCCTGCACGGCGTCCTGCAGGGCGTTGCGCAAACGGCCGGCGTGATCGAGGAAATCCTGCTCCGCGCTGGGGAAGGCCGCGGCGATGTCCCCGGAGGTCGACTGCAGGCGCAGCAGGTGATCGTTGATCTGCGCGGCGTCGCATTGCCCGCTCTTGACCGCCTGGCCCAGCGCGCCCATGTGGTGACCCATCACGGTCATCACCGCGTGTGGCATCGGGTTGCGGTTGCCCAGCGCCTTCATTGCGAACACGGTGCCGAGGATGCCGATGACCAGGCCGAGCAGAATCAGGAGTGCGGAGCGTGCATTCATGGGAAACCGCCCTTGCTGGAGAGTGAAGGCCAGAATACCGAAGCGCTCGCGGCTTTCGTAGCCGTAAAATGGTCTTTTCCGCGTAGGATTCGGCACGCGATGGCAGGCAGCATTCATCCCGTCAACGGGCAGGCCGCATGAGCGGCCCGCACTATCCGGTCGAGCGCTTCGAGGGCGTCGAGCGCCTGTACGGACGCGGCACCATCGAACGGTTGATGCATGGCCACGTCTGCGTGATCGGCATCGGCGGGGTCGGTTCGTGGGCGGTCGAGGCGCTGGCGCGCAGCGGGGTGGGCCGGCTGACCCTGATCGACGCGGACGAAGTGTGCGTATCCAATACCAACCGGCAGTTACATGCGCTGGACGGCCACTGGGGCAAGCCCAAGGTCGGCGTGATGGCCGAGCGCGCGCACGCGATCAACCCGCGCATCCGGCTGGAGGCGATCGAGCGCTTCCTCACCCCCCAAACGCTGGACGAACTGCTCGACCGCGGTTACGACGTGGTGCTGGACGCTTGCGATGCGTTTCGCGTCAAGCTCGAGGCGATCGCCTGGTGCCGCCGGCGCAAGCTGCCGATGGTCACCGTGGGTTCGGCCGGTGGGCGCACCGACCCCACGCAGGTCCGCGTGCGCGACCTTTCGCGGACCGAGCACGACGCGATGTTCAGCCTGATCCGCAAGAAGCTCCGGCAGGACTTCAACTTTCCGCGTAACCCGGATCGCTATTTCGGCGTGTCGGCCGTCTATTCGCTGCAGAACGTGCAGTACCCGCAGCCGGACGGCAGCGTGTGCGGGTTGCGCCCGCCCGACGGCGACTCGCTCAACCTCGCCTGCGGCGGCGGACTGGGCGCGGCCACGCACATCACCGGCGCGTTTGCGTTCGCGGCGGTGGGCAAGGTGATGGAAAAGCTGCTGGAGAAGTGATGCAGCCGATCGGCCGCTTGTCTTCCTCTTCCCGCCGGGGAGAGGATCGAGGTGAGGGGTCGGGGTTCGTGGGAACCTGCTCGAAAGCAGGATTCCGATGCGCTACCACCCCATGTAATGCCCACCGTTGATCGCCAGGTTCGCGCCGGTGATCCAGCTCGCCTCGTCGGCGGTCAGGAACGCCACGGCATGCGCGATCTCCTCCGGCTTGCCCAGCCGCCCGATCGGGATCTGCGCCACGATCTTCTCGCGCACCTCCTCGGGCACCGCCATCACCATGTCGGTGGCCACGTAACCGGGCGAGACGGTGTTCACGGTGACGCCGAACTTCGCGTTCTCCTGCGCCAGCGAAATGGTGAAACCGTGCATGCCCGCCTTGGCCGCGGCGTAGTTGGCCTGGCCATACTGGCCCTTCTGGCCGTTGATCGAGCTGATCTGCACGATGCGGCCCCAGCGGCGCGTGCGCATGCCTTCGATCACCGGGCGGGTGACGTTGAAGCAGGCGTTCAGATTGGTGTTCACCACCTCGGTCCACTGCTGGTAATCCATCTTGTGGAAGGTGGTGTCGCGGGTGATGCCGGCGTTGTTGACAAGGATTTCCACCGTGCCGCACTGCTGCTCCACCGCCCGCACCATCGCCTCGGCGGAAACCGGGTCGGCCACGTCGCCCGGTACCATGCATACCTCGATGCCCTCGGCCGCCATCGAGGCCCGCCAGGCCTCGGCCTTGGTCGCGTCGCGGTAGTTGGTGGCGACCTTGTGTCCCTGGCGCGCCAGGTTGCGGACGATCGCGCTGCCGATGCCGCCCGTGCCGCCGGTGACCAGTGCGGTGCGTGGGTTCATTGCCGGGTTCCCGATGAGGATCGCGCCGATGCTGGCGCGCCTGCCATGTATACCCCAACTTCGTGACGGTTGCTGCCGTGCAGCAGGGCGTTCGAGCGCGACCGGCATGTACGCGTGGAGTACGTGTCGCCGTGGGGCGGCGGCGTGGTCTCCGCGGGCGTTCCTAGAGCGTCCGGGCAGCCAGGTGCGGGAGGCGAGCCGGGTCGAAGCGTTCGAGCGCGGCATCCAGCAGTGCTGCCGGGGAGTCCGCCACCGCGGACGTCTGGACGTCCAGGAACGCCAGCGCCCGGCGCAGCGCAGTCATCGGGTCGGCCGGATCCACCGGATGGGCCTGTCCGGACTTGGACAATTTGCGGCCGTGCCCATCCAGCGCCAGCGGGAGGTGGCGGTATGCCGGCGTGGACAGGCCCAGGCAGCGCTGCAGCCAGATCTGCCGCGGGGTGGCGTCGAGCAGGTCGTTTCCGCGCACGACCTCGGTGATGCCCTGGAAGGCATCGTCGACCACGCAGGCGAGGTGGTAGGCATAGAGCCCCTCGACGCGGCGGACCACGAAATCGCCCGCCTCGGCCAGGTCCTGTCGCTGCGGCCCCTGCAGGGCGTCGTCGAAGGCGACGGTGACGTCCGGCACGCGCAGGCGCCAGGCCGGCGGCCGCGCCGGGTCCGGCGGCGTGATGCAGTGCCCCTGGCGGTGGATGCCGCCGGCCTCGACCAGTTGCGCGCGGCTGCACCAGCAGGGGAACACCCGATCCGCCGCACGCAGTCGCTCGAACGCGGCATCGTAGGCCGCCTGCCGCTGGGACTGGAACAGGGCGGGCGCATCGGCCACCAGCCCGAACGCCGGCAATGCCGCAAGGATCGCCCCGGCCGAACCCGGTACCTCGCGCGGCGGGTCGATGTCATCCACCCGCAGCAACCACTGCCCGCCGGCATGGCGCGCGCACAGCCAGCTGCCCACCGCGGCCACCAGCGAGCCGAAGTGCAGCAGACCGGTGGGGGAGGGGGCGAAGCGGCCGCGGTAGGTCATGTCGGCAATTCTAGGACGACGCGGCGCAGGTTCACCTGTGCGCAACAGCGACGGGCCGCCGGCCGGCCATCGGCACGCCTCTTGAAACTATTGCGTGCCGCCCCGAGTCTGAGGCTGCGGCGTGAGCCGCTTTTTCCCTTCATGACTGCCATACGAGACAGCCGTGCGTCGAATCGTCCTTTTCCTTGCCACCAACATTGCCGTCCTCCTCCTGCTGAGCATCGTCTGCCGGCTGTTCGGCATCGACCAGTGGGCCGCCGCCCGTGGCTACGGCGGCATGACCGGCATGCTGGTGTTCGCCGCCGTGTTCGGCATGGGCGGCGCGTTCATTTCGCTGGCGATGTCCAAGACCATCGCCAAATACTCCACCGGCGCCCGCGTGATCGAGCAGCCGGGCACCGAAGCCGAGCGCTGGCTGGTCGATACCGTGCGCCGCCACGCCCAGAACGCCGGCATCGGCATGCCCGAGGTGGCGATCTACGACGGTCCGGAGATGAACGCCTTCGCCACCGGCATGACCAAAAACAGCTCGCTGGTGGCGGTCAGCTCGGGCCTGTTGCAACAGATGGACCGCGAGCAGGTTTCGGCCGTGCTCGGCCACGAGGTAGGCCACATCGCCAACGGCGACATGGTGACCCTGACGTTGATCCAGGGCGTGCTCAACACGCTGGTGATCCTGGCCGCGCGCGTGGTCGGCAGCGTGGTGGACAGCTGGCTCTCCGGCGGCCGCGACAACCGTGGCGGCATCGGCATCGGCTACTTCGTCACGGTGATGGTGCTGCAGGTGGTGTTCGGCCTGTTCGCCTCGATGATCGTGGCCGCCTTCTCGCGCTGGCGCGAATTCCGCGCCGACCGCGCGGGTGCGAAGTTCGCCGGCCGCGGCGCGATGATCTCCGCCCTGCAGCGGCTCAAGGGCGACCATGGCGAAACCACGCTGCCCAAGACGATGGCCGCCTTCGGCATCTCCGGCCACATGGCCGCCGGCCTGCAGCGCCTGTTCATGAGCCATCCGCCGCTGGACGAGCGCATCGCCGCGCTGCAGGCGGCACGCGCCTGATCTTTAGCCCCTCTCCCGTCGGGAGAGGGGTTGGGGAGAGGGTTCGGGCGTGCCGGACGTCGCGCTCCGCCCGGACCCTCACCCGCCCTTCGGGCACCCTCTCCCGGCGGGAGAGGGATTCGACACACGACCTACTGGAAGCAGCACTGCAATGACCGCATCCACCGAAACCCGCAAATTCGAAGCCGAAGTCGCCCAGGTCCTGAACCTGGTCACCCACTCGCTCTACTCGCACAAGGAAATCTTCCTGCGCGAGCTCGTTTCCAATGCCTCCGACGCCTGCGACAAGCTGCGCTTCGAGTCGATCGCCCACCCCGAGCTGCTGGCCGGCGAAGGCGAGCTGCACATCGACGTGAGCTGGGACGAGCAGGCCCGCACCGTCACCGTGCGTGACAACGGCATTGGCATGAACCGCGACGAGGTGGTGGCGAACATCGGCACCATCGCCAGCTCCGGCACCAAGCGCTTCCTCGAAGCGATGAGCGGCGAGCAGAAGGCCGACGCGCGCCTGATCGGCCAGTTCGGCGTGGGCTTCTACTCTGCCTTCGTGGTGGCCGACAAGGTCACCGTGCTCACCCGCCGCGCCGGCGCGGCGGGGGAAGAGGGCGTCAAGTGGGAAAGCGACGGCAAGGGCGAGTACTCGCTCGAGCAGGTCGAACTCGGCGGGCGCGGCACCACCGTGATCCTGCACCTGAAAGCCGACGAGGACGAGTTCCTCAAGCGCTGGCAACTGGCTTCGCTGATCCGCAAGTACTCCGACCACGTTGCCTTCCCGATCCGCATGCCCAAGGAAGCCGAGGGCAAGCCCACCGACGGGTGGGAAACCGTCAACGACGCCGGCGCCCTGTGGACCAAGCCGAAGAGCGAGATCAGCGACGAGGACTACCAGAGCTTCTACAAATCCCTCGGCCATGACTTCAACGACGCGCTGGCCTGGACGCACAATCGAGTCGAAGGCAGCCAGAGCTTCACCACGCTGCTCTATCTCCCCTCGCAGCCGCCGTTCGACCTGATGATGGGCGGCCGCGACGAGCGCAAGGGCCTGAAGCTCTACATCAAGCGCGTCTTCATCATGGACGCGGCCGAGGAACTGCTGCCCAACTACCTGCGCTTCGTGCGCGGCGTGGTCGATGCCGACGACCTGCCACTCAACGTCAGCCGCGAGATCCTGCAGCACAACCGCCAGCTCGAGCGGATCAAGGCCGCCTGCGTCAAGCGCGTGCTCGACCTGATCGAGAAGCTGGCCCGCGACGAACCGGAGAAGTTCGCCACCTTCTACAAGGCCTTCGGCAACACGCTCAAGGAAGGCATCAGCGAAGACGCCAACAACCGCGAGCGTATCGCCAAGCTGCTTCGCTTCGCCTCCACCAGGGGCGAGGACGCCGGCCAGATGACTGGCTTCGACGACTACATCGGCCGCATGAAAGCCGGCCAGGACGCGATCTGGTACATCACCGCGGACAGCCACAAAGCCGCCGCCGGCAGCCCGCAGCTGGAAGCGTTCAAGGCCAAGGACCTCGAAGTTCTGCTGATGTCCGACCGCATCGACGAATGGATGCTCGGCAGCCTTAACGAGTACGACGGCAAGCCGCTGAAGAGCGTCGCCAAGGGCGACGTCCCGCTCGACGAAGCCGACAAGCAGAAACAGGAAGAAGCCACCAAGGCCGCCGAACCCCTGCTCAAGAAGCTCAAGGACCTGCTCGGCGACCGCGTCGGCGACGTCAAGGTCTCCGCCCGCCTCACTGACAGTCCCTCCTGCCTGGCCCTCTCCGACTACGAGATGGCCCCGCACCTGGCCCGGCTGCTGCGCGAGGCCGGCCACGACATGCCCGAGTCCAAGCCCACGCTCGAGGTCAACCCGCAACACCCGCTGGTGCAGCGCGTGGAAACGGAAGCCGACGAGGGCAAGGCGAAGGACGTGGCGATGCTTCTGCTGGATCAGGCCGAAATCGCCGCCGGCGCACAACTGCCGGACCCGGCCGCCTTCGTGCAACGCATGAATCGGGTGTTGCTGGGCTAGCCTCGCACGCCGTGAATCGGGAAAAAGATCGCGATCCGGCGGCCTTTTTCCCGTCCTCACCGCCGCGCTGGCCAACCGTTTTTCAGTCGCGCGTGCGCTGCTTGTCGAACATCGCAACACCGCTGCCTGCGATGATCCTCAGGCTGTTTACCTCGCACGTAGCTCCGCGATCGAATGCGACCTGAAGAGTCCCGGCCGGGAACGTACGCGTCAGGTACCACGAATCGATTGCTGCTTACGGGTTCCAGCGAATTGTGCTTTCCGTTCGCGTGCAACTCCAGCCCGCGGGGCGTTGCTTTCACGGATAGGTGCTGGATCTCCAGATCGGCATCGAGGATTCCCAACAGCTGCGGACTTTGGTCGGTTCGCCGGCTGTAATTGCCGGCGAACCGGTCGAAACAGTTCCACGGCTGCGACCGCGCTGGTTTTGACCGACCAGTCGCCAGTCCATCCGAGCGCATCGGACACGGCGTTGCGGATTTCATCTCCCAGCACGTCGCCGTTCCTGCCGTTGGTGATGACGACCAAGCCGTCGCCGCTGTCCAGGCGTCCCTCGATGTAGGCCTTGTAGCTGTCATTCGCTCCGGCGTGATGGAAGATGCGGGCGTTGCCTCCGCCGGCCAGGCGTGGGCCAAGACCAAACGTGCCCAGCGTCGAAGGTGGAAAGACGAACAACCGATCCTACCGGGGCGCAATGGCTGCCATCAAATGGACCGCGCCGAGTATCCGAGCCGACATGAGTCCGGGGTTCGCGATCAGAGTGTCGTCTCGCTTGGCCAGCGTCGCATCGCCTCTGGCGCCATGCCGACCCGCCGGCCCGCGCGGCTGACCACGCCATCGGTCAGCGCCGCACGGAACGCCGGTGCCATCGACCACAGCACGCGCGCAGCCAGGCGCGCCTGTTGGCGTTGCCGCGGCGTTTGACGCAGCAGGTCGCTCGCCCATCCCGGCAGCAACGCGATGCCGGCGTTGAGGAAGACGTCGCGGGAGAGGCCGGCGAGCGGGACGGGCAGGCGCACGCCGGCGAGGATGCGCAGCACTTCGCGCGAGCGGTCGGTGTAGGCCAGTTGCGGCTGGACGCGGGCGAAATAATCGGCCACGTCCGCTTCCGAGGCCGGCACGTCGCGTGCGCCGAGCGCCTCTGCGATGCGGCGCACTTCGTCGTAGTAGCGGTCGGCGATGGCGCGGGGCACGTCGCGGTGGGCGAAGCGGCGGTAGCCGGCAAGGAAGCTGTGCGCCTCGGTGACGTGCACCCAGGTCAGCAGCGCCGGGTCGTCCGCGCTGTAGGGCGTTCCGTCTTCGCCCATGCCATGCACATGCGCGTGGATCCGGCGCACGCGTTCGATCAGGCCCTCGGCGGCTGCACGCGGAGCGTAGGTGGTGGCGCCGACGAAGGTGGTGGTGCGGCGCAGCCGGCCGACCAGGTCGCCGCGGAAGTTGGAGTGGTCCCAGACGCCGGCCAGGGCCAGCGGGTGCAGCGTTTGCATCATCAGCGCGGCCAGGCCGCCGGCGAGCATGCCGGGGAAGTCGGCGTGGATGCGCCAGGTCACGCTGTCGGGCCCGAACAGCCCCGGGTCAGCGTGTGGCTGGTCGTAATCCAGCGTGCCGCCGGGATCGCGCGGGAAGGCGCCCAGTACCCAGCGGCGGATCGGTTCGTGCGTGGCACGGTGCAGCAGCTGCAGGGGCGAAGCCATGGCGCAAGTATAGGTTGCGCCGTTCGCCATCGAACGGGGAAGCTCGTTGCAAGCGTGGAAGCGACTCAACCTTCCGTGTTTGCGCTGGCGACGGCTTGCGCCTGGCTGGCAGCCACGGCCGTGGGGGTCGGCAGGATCAGCATGGCGCTCATCACCGCGAGGCAAAGCAGCATGCAGGCGGCGAAGAGACTGTGCAGCAGGACGGTTTCGAGTTTCATGGTGGTTCTCCGCGGGGTTGAAGGAAGCTTTCGCGGATTGGATGGCACAACGCGTGCCAACGTTTAAAAGCCCCATACCATGCGGCTTCACCCCGGTCGGGTCCGGTTTGGACGGCTGTCCGCGGACGCTCGGCCGCCATGTCCGGACAGATCCGGCGGACAGATTCGGACGCGAAAAGACGGATTGGCCTTCCATTCCCGCCGGGAGTGCCATGACGGCACGGTCGCGTCGGGTGCGCTACCGTGCAGGCCTGCATTCGCCGGTCGGCGTGCGGCCGCCCATCCGTGAGGTGCCGAACACGATGCTTCGCGTTGGTCTGATCTCCGATACCCATGGCCTGCTGCGGCCGGCTGCCCTGGATTTCCTGCGCGGCTGCGCACGCATCATCCACGCCGGTGACATTGGTGACGTCGCGGTCCTCGAAGCGCTGGCGACCTTGGCACCGGTCACCGCGGTGCGCGGCAACAACGATCACCAGGCGGTGTTGACCGGCCTTCCTGAAACGGCGCAACTGGAACTGGACCACGTGCAGCTGTACGTGTTGCACAACCTCAAGGAGATGGCGATCGATCCGGCCGCGGCCGGCGTGAACGTGGTGGTCTCGGGACATTCGCACAGACCGCTGGTGGAGGAGCGCGAGGGCGTGCTCTACGTCAACCCGGGCAGCGCCGGGCGGCGAAGGTTCAAGTTGCCGATCGGCGTCGGCGAGCTGGTCATCGATGGGCGCGAGGTGATGCCGCGGATCGTGGAGCTGGATGGCTAGGTGACTGCCCGGTCGCGCACCCCCGACCTTTTGCACAGTTTTTTTTCCGGTCGCGGCACGCGACGTCATCAGGTTGCTGCATGCGGCCAGAGTCCTGCAGCAGCGCTGGCCCGCGGCCAGGGAAAGCGGTAGACCCTCGCCGCCGCATTCCGTCCCCGGCGTGCGGGCCGCTTCGCAGCGTCGCGGCCCGGCAAGTTTGCCTTGGTGCACGGCTTGGCGATCTCATTGTTCATGAAGCCGCCGGCAGGCTTGCACGTGTCCGGCGGCTGCCTTATGGATGGACCTTCCACCAGGGCGGAGGGGACCATGGCCGACACACGCAAATCCTCGGGCATCGGGTTGTTCCTGTTGCTGGCGTTCGGACTGAGCAGCGTGTTCTACGCACTGGTGATCGCCACCGGCCACCTTGGCGGGGCGAGAGGCATGTACGTGACCGGGCTGATGTGGTGCCCCGGCATCGCCGCACTGCTGACCTGTCGCCTGCGCGGCGAGGGACCGGGCAGGCTGGGCTGGCGCTGGGGGGCCTGGCGCTGGCAGTGGGTGGCGTATCTGGTGCCGCTGGGCTATGCCGCGGTGGCGTATGCGATCGTCTGGAGTACGGGTCTGGGCGGCTTCGGCAATACGCAGTTCGAGGAAGCCATCGGCAAGGCGCTCGGCTGGGGTGATGCGCCGGCCTGGCTCAACACGACGATGTACTTCGTGCTACTTGCCTCGGTGGGGATGGCGCGCAGCCTGACCACCGCGCTGGGCGAGGAGATCGGCTGGCGCGGCTTCCTGGCGCCCGCGCTGGTGGCGCGACTGGGCTTCACCGGCGGCGCGCTGGTCACGGGCGCGATCTGGGCGGCGTGGCACCTGCCGATCCTGTTGTTCGCCGACTACAACGCCGGCACGCCCTGGTGGTTCGCCATGCCGTGCTTCGTGGTGCTGGTGCTTTCCAGCAGCGTGGTCATGACCTGGCTGCGGTTGCGCTCGGGCAGCCTGTGGACCGCGGCGGTGATGCACGCAAGCCATAACCTGTTCATCCAGGCCTTTTTCACCCCGATCACCACAGCGCGTGGCGCCATCACGCCATACGCGATCGACGAGTTCGGATTCGTGCTGCCACTGGTAATGGTGGTCGTGGCCGTGGCGTTCTGGCTGCGGCGCGGGGCGGTGACCGTACCGCAGGGGGCGTAAGTTCAACTCTCCCGGCGTTACCGGGTATTCACTTCGCCGGCGGGAACCACACCGCGGCGATCTTGCCATCGCGTACTTCGTAGATCGCGAAACTGTCGGGGAGTTGCCTGCCGGGCGGAAGACCGTGCAGGCGTTCCAGGTCGACCACGATCGGGCCACTCGCGGTGCGATCGAGGATTTCAACGTGGAACGCCTGGGTCTGCCTGGCAATCAAGCCGGCATAAGCCTGCTTGATCGCGGCCTTGCCCTTGACCGGCGGGCGCTTGCCGGAGAGGCCGGTCATGCTGGCATCGTCCGCGTAGCAGGCGGCGAAGGCCTCCACATCGTGCGCGTTGTAGGCATCCACCTGCGCCTGGACGATCTCGCTCGGGCTGCTCGCGGGCGTGGTCGAGCCGCAGGCCGCCATGGCGTGGGCGGGGAGCAGGGTGAGCGCCAGTGCCATGGGGATCGCCAGCAGGGGTTGGGTCATGACCGGTCCTTGAATGTGAGCCTTGGGGTACAGGGCCCGCTCACCCGGTGGCCGGGTGCGCGCCGGGCAGAGCCTGGTCGGCCCGGCGCCAGTCGCGCAGGCCGATGGCGGCCAGGACCACGAAGCCAGCATAGAGCACGGCCGTGATCAGCAGGTCCTTGTAGACGTACTCGCCCACGTAGATTACGTCGACCACGATCCACAGCCACCACGCGGCAACGTGGCGGCGCCCCTGCCACCATTGCGCGACCAGGCTGAAGGCGGTGAGCCCGGCGTCGAGCCAGGGCAGCGCGGCATCGGTGAAGCGGTGCATGGCGTAGCCGAGCGCGAGTGCGCCCGTCGCGCCGACCAGCAGGTGCGCGGCGAGCAGGCGCACGGGCAGCCGGGCGATCTGCACGCGGCCGTCGCTGTCCAGGTGCCTGAGCCAGCGCAGCCAGCCGTACACGATCAGCACGGCGAAAGCGCCCTGCAGCAGCGCGTCCGAATAGAGCCGGGCGTGCACGAAGATCCAGCCGTAGACCAGCACCGAGGCGAAGCCCACCGGCCAGCACCACGGTCGGCGTCGCGCGGTGAGCCAAACCGCCCACGCACTCAGCACGGCGCCGAAGAGTTCGATCGCATCCATCAGAAGGCGATGCTCACGGACAGGCGTGCCAGGCGTGGCGCGCCGGGGAACAGGTAGCTGTCGCCGAGCGCGCTGCCGGTGTCGCGCCAGTAGAAGCGGTCGAACAGGTTGTCCACCGACAGGCGCGCGGTGAGTGCGTGGCCGTTGACGGTGGCGGCATAGCGCAGGCCGGCGTCGAACACGTGATAGGCATCGACGCGCACGCGGCCGTCCGGCGTGGCCGCGTTGGCCGAGGCGTAGCGCCAGCCGCCGAGCAGGCTGAGCTGCGGCGCGAAGGGCAGGCGGTATTCGGCATGAACGGTGGCGCGCAGGCGCGGCACGTTGACCACCTGGTGGCGTTCGTATGCGTCGATGCCGGTGTCCTGCGCGCGGGCGCGGATCAGGCTAGCGCTGGCGGTGATGCCGAGGTTGTCGCTGACGCGGCCGTGGGCGCCGAGCTCCAGCCCGGTGTGCACCTGCTCGCCCTGCTGCACGAAGGTGAAGCCGGCGGCCGAGTCGTCCGGACGCGCGAACTGGTAGGGCTGGCGGATGCGGAACAGCGCGGCGGACAGATCGAACGCGCCGCCCGTGGCGTACTTCAGGCCGGCCTCGAGCTGGCGCGACAGGCGCGGTGGCAGCATCTGGCTGTCATTGCTGGTCCAGTACGGCGCTTCCCTGCCCAGCGAGAGGCCCTCGCTGTAGCTGATGTAGGCAGTGAGAGGATCGACCGGCTGCCACAACACGGCGGCCTGGGGCAGCGTCCTGCTGAGGCGGGTGTCGCGTTCGAGGGTGCCGTCGCCATCGTAGGCGCGCTCGTGCAGCCGCACCAGGCGCGCGCCGGCCAGCAACTGCCACCGCTCTCCCAGATGCAGGCGGTCGAGCGCGAACAGCGATCGCTGCCAGCTGGTGAGCCGGCGCACCGAGGCACCCGGCTGGTTAGGCGACGGGGCGAACCGCGGCGGATCGAGGTCGGCGATGTTGCCGGTGCCGACGTAGTCGTAGACGTCCGCGCGCTGGTCGTTGAGCCGGCGGAATGCGCTGGCGCCCAGGGTCAGCTGCTGGCTGACGGCGCCGGTGTCGAAGCGGCCTTCCAGCGTGGCGCGCGCCTCGTCGTCGATGCGCGTGTCGTCCGGGCTGCGGAAGTCGTAGATGTCGTAGTCGCCGTTGGGCGCGAAGAAATTGCCCGGCGCCTCGCCGCTGGCGCACCCGGTTGCGTAGAAACAGCCGTAGGCGAACGCGACGTTGTCGTCGATCACGCTGCGGCTGTGGCCGGCGGCCAGGCGCAGGCGCCAATCCTCGCTGAGCGCATAGTTGAAGCGCGCGCCGGTGTTGGCCGCATGGATGGAAACCGGCTGCTGCCAGGGCTGGTAGCCGAGCAGGCGCGTCGGATCGGCGTGTTTGGGAATCGTGTCGCCGCCGAGCAACTGGTAGCCGGAAACCGAGCGCTGCGCGCTGGCCTGGTAATCGCTGTCCAGCTCCAGCGTGGCATCCGGCGTGATGTGCCAGTCGGCCGCCAGGGCGTAGAAGTTGCGCCGGCCGTCGGCGTGCCGGACGTAGGAATGGATGTCCTCCCAGGCAAGGTTGGCGCGCAAGCCGATGTTCGGGCCGAGCCAGCCGCCGAGGTCCAGCGCGCCGTAGCGCGAGCCGTGCGAATCGGTGCCCAGCGTCACCTCGCGCACGTCGGCCGGGCGCTTGCTGACGAAGTTCACCACGCCGCCCGGCTCCATCACGCCCGCCTGCAGCCCGGCCAAGCCCTTGAGCACCTCCACCCGCTGCTTGTCCTCCAGCGCGACCGGCTGTTCGCCGGCGATGGCCAGGTTGTTCAGGCGCAGGCCGGTGGCCAGGTCCAGCGGATAGCCGCGGATGGCGATGTTCTGGTAGTAGCCGACCGGCGCGTAATTGTCGCCCAGCGAGGCGTCCTCGCGCGCCAGCTCGCTCAGCGTGCGGATCTGGCGGTCGTCCAGCTGCTTGCGCGTGACCAGCGTGACCGCCGCGGGCGTGTCGTGCAGCGATGCATTGCCGTAGGCGTCGAGGGCGGTGCCATGGCGGTCGTCATGGGTCTGGCCCTCCACGCGCACGGGCGCGAGCTCCTTGGCCTGGCCGGCGTCAGGCAGGTCGGCGGCGTGCGTGGCGGGGGCCAGCGCGGACAGAAGGGCGAGCAGCAGGGACGTGCGGGGAATATTCATCGTCGACTCGTCGGCAAGGGGACACGAACGAAGCGACGGCCAGCCGCACGTCCGGACGGACGCGCGACTGCTTATCAAGCTCCCTACGCCGGTACAAACCGGATCAGGTTCCAAGGGACTCTCTCAGCCCGGCGTTTTGCCGGGCACCCCCGCTTCAAGACGACTATTGAAACACGGAATGGACGTCCGGCCCAAGCGGGAACCTCGAATGACTCGTCGTGCGATGTTTTCGTAGGAGCTCACTTGCGGGCGATGCTTCTGCCGGTGCCATCAGGCGTAAGGGCATCGCCCACCAGTGGGCTCCTACAGTGGGCGTCGAAAGCTTTCGGGCTTTTTTCGAGGTTCCCAAGCCGTTCGCCGTGAGCGCAGGCGGCGGGCGGAGTCGACCGATGCGCAAGTCGCCGTTGTGGACGCGCACCCATGGGGCGCGGGCATCCAGCTGAAGCACTCGTGCAGGGCCTTCGTCAGGCCAGCGCGCGGATGGCATCCAGCAGCATCCGTCCCGGCGGCGTGGCGAACCACGCGGCGTGGCCGAGCAGGAAGGTGTGGTAAGCCACGTCGGCGTTGGCCGGCGAGTGCGTGACCGCGGTGAAGTACTCGACTTCCGACAACGCGAAGTCTACGTGCACCAGCGGCAGCAGGTCGGCCAGCAGATGGACGTCCGCTGCAGTCAGTGCGCGCTGACTGCGATAGCCGTCGACCAGCGCACGGGCGGCCTGCGGATGCGCGGCATCGTCGTCATCGAGCGCCAGCCAGGCCACCGCGTTGCGCTCGATCGCCGTGGCCAGGTCGAACAGCGCGAACGTGCGTGCCGCCAGTCCGAAATCCAGCACGGCGGTGATGGCCGCCCGCGGCCCGCGGCCGCTCCAGCACAGGTTGGAGACGTGCCAGTCGCCATGCGTCCACAAGTCCGGCTGTGCCGCCAGCCGCGCCTGCGCGCGCTCGTGGAAGGGGGCCAGGATCGGGCCGATGTCGGCGCGCCAGTCGCGCTGCGCCAGGTAGCGGGCCAGCCCCGGCCGCTGCGAGCATTGCGCCGCGATCGCCGCCAGTGGATCGGCCGCCTCGATCAGCTCGCTGCGCGCCACCAGCAGATGCGTGCCGCGCTGGCCGGCGGCATAGCCTTCCGCCGCGTCGTGCAGGCGGGCGAGCATGGCGCCGGCCGTGTACGCGTGATCCCGATCGAGCAGCGGTGTCCAGGAAGCGCTCTCGCGATAGAGATCGATGCCGGTGGCGGGTGCATGCACTTCGTAGGTCCACTCGCCCCGCTCGATGGCGGTGTGGCCGGAAATGGCGGCAAGCACGCCGGGAACAGGAAGGCCCGCCTCGCGCAGCCAGGCCATGAAGGCATGCTCCTCGGCCAGCGTGGCGGCCGTGCGCACGCTGCGATGGTGGCGCTTGACGAATACGGTGCCGCCCGCGGTATCGACGAGCGCGGCCGCCGAAAGCGGCCGCGGGCTGTGCCAGCGGATCGCGCCCGGCCGCAGGGCATAGCCGGCCAGCAAGGCGCCCACTTCCCGCGGCACAAGCGGCGGCCAGTCGGGCGATACGTCCTCGTCGGCCAGGCCGTGGACACGATGGCAAGAGCTGGTCATCCAGGGCGGGAACACAATGCGGATAGCCATCCATTATGGCCCGGTCGCCGCCCCCGGGCATGCGGCGCCGCGAGGACATGACCGGAATCTGCCGTCTTCTACGCATTCCTCTGGCAGGCGCTCGCCCGGCTCGTTACACTGTCAATGAAATGTGAACTACATCACATTTTCTGAGTCGGAGCGGCACGCCCCGTCTCAGTGAGTTTACGGCTGTCCGGGCGTTCCGCGGTCCCCCGCGGCTCCGCCGTCCGGGCCGGTCTAGCGACAGGGGACAACATGCGTTTTCATTTCATCTCGGGCCTGCCGCGCTCGGGGTCGACCCTTCTTGCAGCTTTGCTGCGCCAGAACCCGCGCTTCCACGCGGGCATGAGCAGCCCGGTCGCCGGCATGGTCGCGGCGTTGCTCGGGGACATGAGCGGGCGCAACGAGTACTCCGTGTTCATCGACGACGCCAAGCGCCAGCGCGTGCTGCGCGGCGTGGTCGAGAACTTCTACGCCGACCTGTCGAACCCGGTGGTGTTCGACACCAACCGGGCCTGGTGCGCGCGCATGGGCGCACTGCGCGCGATGTTGCCGCAGTCGCGGGTGATCGCCTGCGTGCGCGACATGCCATGGGTGATCGACAGTGTCGAGCGGCTGGTGCAGCGCAATGCGTTCCAGCCGTCGTCGATCTTCCATTACGCGACCGGCGGCACGGTCTACTCGCGCGCCGATGGCGTGGCCAACGGCGAGGGGCTGGTCGGGTATCCGTACAACGCGCTGAAGGAGGCGTTCTTCGGCGAGCACGCGGGCAACCTGATGCTGCTGCAGTACGAAACCCTGGTCGGCAACCCGCGCGCGGCGCTGGCCGCGGTGTACGACTTCATCGGCGAGCCGGTGTTCGAACACGATTTCGAGCGCGTCGAATATGACGCCAGCGCATTCGACCGCAAGGCCGGCACGCCCGGCCTGCATGACGTACGCCCCAGGGTCGGCGCGGTGCAGCGCGACACGGTGCTGCCGCCGGACGTGTTCCGGCGCTTCGAGAACGACGCGTTCTGGCGCAACCCCGAGCTGAACCGGCGCGACGTGCGCATCGTCTGATTTTCCCTTTTTTCTTACGGACGCCGCCCCGCGGCGGTCGTCCTCGCGTGACCCATCCGAACCGGCGATTCCGGGCAAAGAAAATCCAAGGAGCAGCGAGTGAACAAGGTGTACCGATTGGTCTGGAACCGTGCGCTGGGCGTCCTGCAGGTCGCTACCGAGCTTGCCAGCAGCCCGCGCGGCGGTGTGTCCGCGTCCCCGGCCAGCGGCGCGGCCCGTGGGGCGGCCCGCAGCCCGCTGGCGCGCGCCTGTCTGGTCGCGCTCGCGCT
This sequence comes from Frateuria hangzhouensis, assembly GCF_026410505.1. GTDB lineage: Bacteria > Pseudomonadota > Gammaproteobacteria > Xanthomonadales > Rhodanobacteraceae > Frateuria_A > Frateuria_A hangzhouensis. Next base: position 87,864 of record NZ_JAPMIU010000005.1, on the reverse strand, counting down.
GGGCCTGGGCGTGGCGGCGCTGCCCGCATCGGCGGCCAGCCCGACATTCGTGGTCACGTCGGCGACCGACAACGGCGACACGGGCGTGCCCGGTTCCCTCAGCTGGGCGATCGCGCAGGCGAACGCACAGCCGGGGAGCGTCATCAGCCTGCAACTGGCCAGCGGCGGCAGCATCACCGAAACCGGCACGCTTCCCTCGCTCGATTGCGAGGTGACGTTCACGTCCCCGTCGGACGTGACGCTGAATGCCAACTTCCACGGTGAGGGCACGCTCAACTGGGCCGGCGACGGCATCCTGACGCTGACCGGCACGCAGCAGGACGTGGCCTGGAATCTCGTGAGCGGGACGCTGCAGCTCGGCCGCGGCGATGGCGCGGCCGCCTTCGTGTACGGCGCCAACCGGGTCGAGGCCGACGGCGGCGCCGGCGTGACGGCGGGCGACGGCACCACGTTGAGCGTGGACGCCGGCAGCGAGGTGGTTGGGGGCTACGGCTGGATGGGTGCCTACAGTGGCGGCGCCGGCGTGATCGCCGGCGCCGCCACCATCGACAACGCCGGCGTGATTGCCGGCAGCCAGGGCAGCGCCGGTTTCGATGTCGAGGGCATCGAGGGCAGCGAGGGCGAGGTCACGGGTAGGGCCGCGCAGGGCGGCGGCATCGGTGGCGCGGGCATCCAGGGCGAGGGTTTCACCCTGGACAACGTCGGCACGGTCAATGGCGGCATGGGCGGCTATGGCGGATCGGGCGGCACGATCATCGGCAACTACGGCGGCGCCGGCGGTGCCGGCGGCGCGGCGGTGACCGGCGCCGGCTTCACGGTGTCCAACAGCGGTTTCCTCCAGGGCGGCATCGGCGGTTATGGCGGCCTGAGCGGCTACGGCGGCGCTGGTGGCGTCGGTGGCGCGGGCGTCTCGGGCGAGGCGTTCTCGCTGGCGAACACCGGCTCCATCCGCGGCGGTACCGGCGGCATCACCTCGACCGAAAGCTGGCTGGCCGGCACGGCCGGAACCGGCGGCGCCGGCGTGAGCGGCAACCAGTTCCAGCTCGACAATCGTGGAACCATCGGCGGCGGCTTCGGTGGCCAGGGTGCCGCTGGTTACTTCGGCGGCAGCGGCGATGGCGGCGTCGGCGGGGCGGGCGTATCGGGCAACGGCTTCAGCGCATCCAACCGCGGCACCGTCACGGGCGGCAACGGCGGTGCCGGCGGCAACGGCGGCAAGTACAGCAGCGAAGAGGGCATACCCGAAGGAGGCTTCTCCCTCGCGACCGCGGCGGGCATGGGCGGTGCGGCGGGCGCGGGCGTCAGTGGCGCCGGGTTCTCCTTCGACAACCGCGGCACGGTTGCCGGCGGCAATGGCGGCAACGGCGGCAAGGGCGGTGCCGGCTACGGCCCCTACGCCGACGAAATGGATATGAACTACCGCCCGGCGAACCCGGCTGGCGGCGCTGGTGCCGCGGGCGTCAGCGGCACCGGTTTCACGTTCACCAACGCCGGCAGCATCGCCGGTGGCCATGGCGGCAACGGCGGCACCGTGACCGCGTATGGCAAATACGGCGGTGGCGGCAACGGCGAATACGGCCCGACCACTGCGCCGGTGCTGACGGCGGCCGCCGGCGGCGCCGGTGGCGCGGGCGTCAGCGGCGCCGGGTTCACCTTGACCAACACCGGCTCCATCACCGGTGGCGACGGTGGTGCGGGCGGCTATGCCTCCACCGTCACGGCGCCGCCGGTGCTATTGCTGGCCGCCAGCGAAACGGCCAGCGAGACCGATGGCGAGGAAGTTATTGTCGGCCCGGCCGGCGCCGGCGGCGCGGGCGTGGTGGCTACCGGCGGTGCCACGTTGATCAATGCCGGCACGATCGCCGGCGGCCTGGCCAACGACGGCTACGGCGCACGCGCCAACGCGGTGGATTTCTCCGGTGGCCACAACACGCTGGTCGTGCAGGCCGGCTCGAAGCTGGTCGGCAACGCGGTCAGCCACAGCGGCGCCGGCCAAGATGGCGACACGCTCGCCCTCGGCGGCGATACCGGCGGCAGCTTCGCGCTAGGGCAGATCGGTGCGGTCGGCAGCAAGGCCCCATACCAGGGCTTTGCCCGTTTCCTCAAGTCGGGCAGCGGCACCTGGACCTTGAGCGGCACGGCCGCCGGCGCCCAAGGCTGGACGGTCGCCGCGGGCGAACTGGCCGTGGACGGCAAGCTGGCCGGCCAGTTGGTGGTGGACCAGGCCGCGCGCCTGTCCGGCAACGGCACGCTGGGCAGCCTGGACCTGGCCGGCACGCTGGCGCCGGGCCATTCGATCGGCACGCTGACCACCACCGGCGATGCGGTGATCCGCGATACCGCGGTGTACGAGGTGGAAACCGACGAAGCCGGCCACAGCGACCAGCTGGTCGTTGGCGGCAAACTGGTGCTGCAGGGCGGCACGGTGCTGAGCCTGGCGAAGGACGGCCACTACAACCTCGATTCGCCCTACACCATCATCAAGGCCAAGGGTGGCATCGAGGGCCGGTTCGCCGCGTTCGAGAGCTCGCTGGCGTTCCTCACGCCGACGGTCGATTACCTCGGCAGCACCGTCACGATGACGCTGCTGCGCAACAACGTGGATTTCTGCGCGGTGGCCAGCACGACCAACCAGTGCGCTGTCGGCGGCGCGCTGACCGCGCTCGGCAGCGGCACGGTGCACGACGCGCTGCTGACGCAGGACGCCGACACGGCGCGCGCGGCGATGGCGGAGTGGTCGGGCGAATCGTTCGCCTCGACGCGCACGGTGTTGCTGGACGACAGTCGCTTCGTGCGCCAGGCGATGGGCGATCGCCTGCATCGCGCGGATGGCTCGCGTGACAACGCGCGCGCGATCGGCGAGAGCGCGGGCGCGGTCTGGGCCACCGGTTGGCAACACGCCGGCCACGTGCCGGGCGATGGCAACGCCTCGCGTGTGCGCAGCGACGGCCACGGGCTGCTGCTGGGCGTGGACGCCCCGCTGGGCGACCAGTGGCGCGTGGGCGTCAGCGCCGGCCTGGGCCAGGATGTGGCCCGCGTGGATGCGCTGGGCAGCGAAACCTCGGTGCACAGCAAGCACCTGGGCGCGTACGCCGGCGCCGCGTGGGGCGGCTGGACCGCGGAGGGCGGCCTGGCCAGCAGCTGGCACGATATCGCCAGCACGCGCCAGCTTACCGCCGTACTGCCGGCCAGGCTGCATGCCGATTACCACGGCCGTAGTCATCAGGCGTGGCTGGAAGGTGGCTACCGTATCGCCTTCACGCGCGGCCAGGTGCAGCCGTTCGTGAACGTGGCGCACGTGGCCGTGCAGACCGACCAGGCGCAGGAGCAGGGCGGTGCGGCAATGCTCACCAGCGCACGCGAAACCACCGAGGCGACCTTCGCCAAGGCGGGCGTGCACGGGCAGTGGCAGCTCTCCGGCGATGCGGCGGTGATCTACGGCACGCTGGCATGGCGCCACGTGGACGGTGACCGCACGGCGGTGGCGCAGCAGAGCTTCGCCGACAGTGGCCGCTTCACGGTCAGCGGTGCGCCGCTGGCGACCGACGCGGCGGTGGTGCAGGCGGGCTTCGACTTCGGCCTGTCCCGCCACACCCGCCTGCGTGCCGGCTACGACGGCGTCCTCGCGGGCAGCCGCGACAGCGCGGTAAAGGTCAGCTTCCAGGTGACGTTCTAGTAAACCAAGGCACGTGCTGGACGAAAAAAGCCCCGGAGCAATCCGGGGCTTTTTTTCTGGTTGATCACGCTACCGGAAACATGGCGGTCATTCTCCCCGGCAATGCGCAGTCGCCCACGAACCGGGGCGGGTCGCGCTCGACCCGTCGGCAGCCATGATCCCGGCTCCTGTAGGAGCGCACCAGGACGCGACCGCCATGTCCCATCGGTGCCACGCGGCCGCGGACAGGTGCGCTCCTGCCATATGGGGCGCGGTCGCGTGCGGGGAACCCCACCTCCGTCGTGACTGCGGCCCGCTAGACTTCCGTTTTCCCTGACCGGCCCTGGCATGAGCGCGCTGCTGTTGTTGTTCACCTGCCTGGTGTTGGGCGCGCTGGTGGCGCGCCTGGCGCGCCCGCCGGCCGGGCTGGCCGCGGGATTGAACTGGTGGGTGATCAACGTGGCGCTGCCGGCGCTGGTGCTGGAGTTGATCCCGAAGCTGCGTTTCGATCCGAAACTGTGGTTTCCGATCGCGGCGATGTGGCTCACTTTCGGCGGCGCGTGGCTGGTGTTCGGCTGGCTGGGGCCCCGGCTGGGCTGGTCGCGCGGGCGCACCGGCGCGCTGATCCTGGTCTGCGGGCTCGGCAATACCTCGTTCATGGGCTATCCGCTGATGCAGGCGCTGTACGGTCAGCCGGGGCTGACGCTGGCAGTGGTGGCGGACCAGCTGGGCGCGTTCCCGGTACTGGCATCGCTTGGCATCGTGGTCGCTTGCCTCTACGCCGGTCGCAAGCCGGAGCCGGCGATGATCGTGCGGCGCATCGCCACTTTCCCTGCGTTCGTGGCGCTGCTGGTAGGTATTGCCGTGGGCGTGCTGGGCGGCTGGCCGCCGGCCGTCGAAGCTGTGTTCGCGCCGTTGGGGGCGACCCTGACGCCGCTGGCGCTCTTCTCGGTCGGATTGCAGTTCAGGTTCCACCCGGGCGAGCGCCAGCTGGCGGCGGCCGGCCTGGGGCTGGGCTGGAAGCTGTTGCTGGCGCCCGCGGCGTGCTGGGTGCTCGGCGTCGCCACGGGCGTCGGTGGGTTGGTGCTGAGCGTGGGCGTGCTGCAGGCGGCGATGGCACCAATGGTGTCGGCGACCATCCTGGCCGACGAGTACGGGCTGGATCCGCCGCTGGCCAACACCATCCTCGGCGCCGGCATCGTGCTGTCGCTGCTCACGATACCGCTGGGCAGCGTGCTGCTCGGTCCTTAGATCGGCGCCGGCGGCGATGGCGGGCCTCTACAATGGCGGCATGACCTCCACCCCGAACAACGAGGCCGCTGCCGTGCGTGTCGACGTGTGGCTGTGGGCCGCGCGCTTCTTCAAGACACGCAGCCTGGCCAAGCAGGCGATCGACGGCGGCAAGGTCGACGTCAGCGGCACCGGCTGCAAGCCGGCCAAGGCGCTGCACGTGGGCGACCGGCTGCAGATCGGACGCGGCGAGGAGCGCCTGGAAGTGGTCGTGCTGGCGTTGTCCGAGCGCCGTGGTCCGGCGCCGGATGCGCAGGCGCTCTACCAGGAGACCGAGGCCAGCCTCGCCGCGCGCGAGGCTGCGCGGGCGCAGCGCAAGCTGGGTGCGGCCGGGTTGTTGCGGCCGCCATCGCGGCCGGACAAGCGCTCGCGGCGGCAGATCCAGCAGTTCAAGGAGCACCAGGGCTAAAGGATTACTCCACCGCCGCGCGATAGACCGGCAGGTCGACGTTGCGCCTGAAGCTGAAGATCAGGCTGGTCTCGATGTGCGCCACCTCGGTGCGGGTGGTGAAGGCGTCCAGCGCGAAGTCGCGCAGTTGGTCGCTGTCGCGCACGGCCACGTGCAGCAGGTAATCGTTGGCGCCGGCCACGTGGTAGAAGGCGAGTACCTCGCGCAGCGTCGACAGGTAGCTGCCGAAGGCGTCGAGATCCGCGCGGGCGTGGCGCGCCAGGCGCACGCTGATCATCGCCTGCAGGCCGATGCCGAGCGCCGCCGGCGCCACCTCGGCGTGATAACCACAGATCGCGCCCTGCTCGCGCAGCCGGCGTACCCGTTCCAATGCGGTGGAGGGCGCCACGCCGACCCGCTCGGCGAGCGACTTGTTGGGCAGCCGGGCGTTCTTCCGCAGTTCGCGCAGGATGGCGAAGTCGATTCGGTCCAGTTGCATGAAGAGGCCCTTTGGCGAAACGGAATTCGGCAAGCCGGTTGCCGGTGCCATGGTCATTCTAGCCTTCGCGCCATGCATCGAATGGAGAGGGCCGTGAGCGACAAGCAAGCGCACCTGGAAACGCTCGGCGTCCACGCCGGCCGCGAGGACTTCGCCGAGCTGGGCGTGCACGCGCCGCCGCTGGATCTTTCCACCACTTATCCCGTGCGCGACCTGGCCGAAGGCACCGCCAGCTTCGACGCGCTGGTCGGCGGGGCGGCGCGGGCGGCCAATCCGATCTACGCGCGGCTGCACAACCCGACCGTGGCGCGCTTCGAGCAGGCCCTGGCGCAACTGGAAGGCACCACCGATGCGGTGGCCTTCGCCTCCGGCATGGCCGCGATGTCGGCCTGCCTGCTCGCCGCCGGCCAGCGCGGCAAACACGTGCTGGCGGTGCGGCCGTTGTACGGCACCTCCGACCATCTGCTGGCCTCGGGCTTGCTGGGCATCGCGACGCGCTGGGTGCGGCCGGAGGACGTGGCCGGATCGATCGAGGCGGATACCGCGCTGGTGATCATCGAGACGCCGGCCAACCCCACACTGGACCTGGTCGACATCGCGGCCGTGGTACGCGCCGCCGGCAAGGTGCCAGTGCTGGTCGACTCCACCTTTGCCACGCCGGTGCTGCAACAGCCGGCCTCGCTGGGCGCGGCGCTGGTGCTGCACAGCGCCACCAAGTTTCTCGGCGGCCACGGCGACGTCATCGCCGGCGTGGTGGCCTGCGACGGCGAGTGGGCGGCCGCGCTGCGCCAGGTGCGCGCGGCCACCGGCGGGTTGCTGCATCCGCTGGGCGCCTACCTGTTGCACCGCGGCCTGCCGACCCTGAGCCTGCGCGTGCTCAAGGCGCAGGCCAATGCCCGGGTGATCGCCGAAAAGCTGGCCGCGCATCCGGCGGTGGCGCGGGCGTGCTATCCGGGGCTGGGTACGGTGGCCAACGCACATCTGGCCCGGACACAGATGCGTGGTCCTGGCAGCCTGCTGGCCTTCGAGGTGCATGGCGGCCACGCTGCGGCCGCGGCGGTGATGGCGTCGGTGCGCCTGGCCACGCCGGCGGTGAGCCTGGGCTCGGTCGATACGCTGATCCAGCATCCGGCCGGTCTCACCCACCGCGTCGTCGACGCCGCCACCCAGGCCGACTGCGGCATCACCCCGGGCCTGCTGCGGCTGTCGGTGGGCATCGAGCATGTGGATGATCTCTGGGCAGATCTTGCCCGGGCGCTCGATGTGGCGCGCGAGTTGGAGGCGGCCTGAGGTGTGGATGGGCGCACCTGCTGAGACTTGATCGCGAACTGGGGCTGGCGTATCGCAACACTCAAGCCAGGCTGCGCCCGTCCTTTGTGGAGCCCACTTGTGGGCGATCGGTTGGCCAAGAGCATCGCCCACAAGTGGGCTCCTACAGGTTTATCGGTGGGCTGATGCGCGCGGAGCGTGTTATCCGATCGCCTTGAGTCGGTAGAGCGCCTCCAGCGCCTCGCGCGGTGTCATCGCATCGGGGTCGATGGCTCGCAGCGCTTCCTCGACCGCCGAGGGCTGCGCGGCGAACAGCCCCAACTGCGGTGAGGGCGCGGGCGCGGGACCGGGCGATGCCTGGCCGTGCATGCCACGCTCCAGTTCGGCGAGCGTGCGGCGCGCATCGGCGATCACGCTGCGCGGCAGGCCGGCCAGCGCCGCCACCTGCAGGCCGAAGCTGCGGTTGGCGGGGCCTTCCTTGACCGCGTGCATGAACACCAGTTGCTCGCCGTATTCGACCGCGTCCAGGTGCACGTTGGCGATACCGTCGTATTCGCCGGCCAGTTCGGTCAACTCGAAGTAGTGCGTGGCGAACAGCGTGAACGCACGGCTGGCGGTGGCCAGATGGACAGCGGCGGCGCGGGCCAGCGCCAGGCCGTCGTAGGTGCTGGTGCCGCGGCCGACCTCGTCCATCAGGACCAGGCTGTGCTCGGTGGCGTTGTGCAGGATGTTGGCCGTCTCGCTCATCTCCACCATGAAGGTGGACTGGCCGCGCGAGAGGTCGTCGCCGGCGCCGATGCGGGTGAAGATGCGGTCGACCGGGCCGATGCAGACGCGCGCCGCGGGGACGTAGCTGCCGATATGGGCAAGCAGCACGATCAGCGCGTTCTGGCGCATGTAGGTGCTCTTGCCGCCCATGTTCGGGCCGGTGATCACCAGCATGCGACGGCTGCCGTTGGGAGATGCGTCGGTCAGATCGAGGTCGTTGGGCTCGAACGGCTCCTCGCGCACTTTCTCCACCACCGGATGGCGGCCGCGTTCGATGCAGATGCCCGGCGCGTCGGTAAGGTCCGGCGCGCGCCAGTCCAGCGTCTCGGCGCGCCCGGCCAGGTTCGCCAGCACGTCGAGCTCGGCGATGGCGGCGGCGGCGTCCTTCAGCGGCGCCAGGCGCTCGATCAGCGTGGCGAGCAGGCTGTCGTAGAGCGCACGCTCGCGCATCAGCGAACGCTCGCGCGCCGAGAGCACCTTGTCCTCGAACGCCTTCAGCTCTTCGGTGATGTAGCGCTCGGCGTTCTTGGTGGTCTGGCGGCGGGTGTAGTGCGTGGGCGCCCGTTCCGCATGCGCCTTGGTGATTTCGATGTAGTAGCCGTGCACGCGGTTGTAGCCGACCTTCAGCGTCGGGATGCCGCTGGCGGCTTTCTCGCGCTCCTCCAGCTCGACCAGGAACTGGTCGGCGTTGGTGGACAGGCGGCGCAGTTCGTCGAGTTCGGCGTCGTAGCCTTCGGCGATGACGCCGCCGTCGCGCTGCAGCACCGGCGGCTGCGCGACGATCGCCCGCTGCAGCAGGGCGGCGGTATCGGCATGGTCGCCGATGCGTTCGACCAGGCGGGCAAGGAGCGGATCGGGCTCCATTTGAAGAGTGTGGCCATGGATGGCCGCTTTTTGATTCTCGCGCTCATGGATGAGCGCACAAATACCGGGCGCGGCGGCAAGGCCGTCGCGCAGGGTGGAAAGGTCGCGGGGACGCGCCGAGCACAACGCCACGCGCGCCAGGATGCGCTCCAGGTCGCCGATGCCGCGCAGCGTCTCGCGCAGCGGCTCGTAGGCGCGCGCCTCGATCAGCGTGGCGATGGCCTGGTGACGCAGGCGCAGCGTGTCGCGCGCGCGCAGCGGGCGGTTCAGCCAGCGGCGCAACAGGCGCGCGCCCATCGGTGTCACGGTTTCGTCCAGCACGCCGAGCAGGGTGTGTTCGATGCGGCCGCTGGGGTGCGTGTCCAGTTCCAGGTTGCGCCGCGTGGCCGCGTCCAGCGCGATGGTTTCGCCGGCGTTCTCCACCGCCATCCCGGTCAGGTGCGGCAGCGCGCTCTTCTGCGTCTCCTCGACGTAGCCGAGCAGGCAGCCCGCCGCGGCGATCGCCAACGGCAGGCCGTCGACGCCGAAGCCGGAAAGGTCGCGCGTGCCGAAGAAACGGTTGAGCTCGCGCCGGCCGGCACCGGCATCGAAGTGCCACGGCGGCCGCTTGCGCAACCCGGGCAGGGCGGTGACCAGCTTCGGCCAGGCGCCGTCTTCGCCGATCAGCGTCTCGGCCGGCTGCAGGCGCGCCAGCTCCGCGGCCAGCGCCTCGGCGCTGCCCACCTCGCTGAGCAGGAACCGGCCGGAACTCAGGTCCACCCAGGCCAGGCCGAACGCGCCCTGCGCGCCGGCGTGGATCGACAGCAGCAGGTTGTCGCGGCGCTCTTCCAGCAGCGCGGCATCGGTCACCGTGCCGGGCGTGACGATGCGCACCACCTTGCGCTCGACCGGCCCCTTGGACGTGGCCGGATCGCCGATCTGCTCGCAGATCGCGACCGACTCGCCGAGTTTCACCAGCCGCGCCAGGTAATTCTCCGCCGCGTGGTAGGGCACGCCGGCCATCGGGATCGGCGCGCCGGCCGACTGGCCGCGCTGGGTCAGGGTGATGTCGAGTAGCCGCGCCGCCTTGCGGGCGTCGTCGTAGAACAGCTCGTAGAAATCGCCCATCCGGAAGAACAGCAGCACGTCCGGGTGCTCGGCCTTTTGCGCCAGGTACTGGCGCATGAAGGGGGTATGCGAGGCGGAATCGTTGAGGTTCATGCAGGAAATTCGTCGGACGTCGCTGGCCGCGTTGATCGCGCCGGAAGCGCCCGAGTTTACATGGGGCGATCCGTCGACCGGGACGTTTGCGACAGGTCGCCACGCCCATTCCCCGCGGCAGCACAGGACGTTTCTTGCCGCCGCGCCCTCCGGGCGGTAGAACGGCGCTTTGCCTTACCGGAAGTCCGCCGTGTCCCTGCCTGCTCCCACCGATGCCGAGCTCTCCACGCTGGCCGCCCAGGTCGCCACCGACCTGCAGCAGCATCGCCTGATGCTGGTCACCGCCGAATCGTGCACCGGCGGCTGGATCGCCAAGGCGCTCACCGACCAGCCGGGCAGTTCGGCGTGGTTCGACGCCGGCGTGGTGGTCTACAGCTACGAGGCCAAGGAGGCGCTGCTGGGCGTCAACCCGCGCACGCTCGAGCACGCTGGCGCGGTCAGCGAGGAGACCGTGATGGAGATGGTTTCCGGCGCCATGGCGCGCTACGGCGCCGGTGTCGCCGTGGCAGTCACCGGCATCGCCGGACCCGGCGGCGGAACGCCCGACAAGCCGGTCGGCACGGTCTGGATCGGCTGGAAGCGCCGCGGCGGCTATGCCCACGCGCAATTGTTCCATTTCGCCGGCGATCGTGAGGCAATCCGCCGCCACAGCGTGGCCGCGGCGCTCAGCGGCGTGCGGAAAGCGCTGACGGAATGACGCGCCTTTTCCCGGCGGCGGGACTTGACGGGTGTGGGATACTTGGGGCCTCCGCAGACCATCGCAGCCCGTGAGATTCCGACCGGGCAAGATGCGCTCACTCCAAGCCACACCACCCGGGATTCCCACGATGGACGACAACAAGCGCAAGGCGCTGGCCTCCGCCCTTGGCCAGATCGAAAAGCAGTTCGGCAAGGGTGCCGTGATGCGCCTGGGCGACCGCAGCAACGAGGCCATCGACACGGTTTCCACCGGGTCGCTGGGCCTGGACATCGCGCTGGGCATCGGCGGCCTGCCGCGCGGCCGCGTGGTCGAGATCTACGGTCCGGAATCCTCGGGCAAGACCACGCTGACCCTGCAGGCCATCGCCAGCTGCCAGAAGAGCGGCGGCACCGCCGCCTTCGTCGATGCCGAGCACGCGCTCGACCCGACCTACGCCGAGAAGCTCGGCGTCAACGTGGCCGACCTGCTGATCAGCCAGCCGGATACCGGCGAGCAGGCGCTGGAAATCGCCGACATGCTGGTGCGCTCCGGTGCGGTGGACATGGTGGTGGTCGATTCGGTGGCGGCACTCACGCCCAAGGCCGAAATCGAGGGCGAGATGGGCGATTCGCACGTCGGCCTGCACGCGCGCCTGATGAGCCAGGCGCTGCGCAAGCTCACCGCCAACATCAAGAAGACCAACTGCCTGGTGATCTTCATCAACCAGATCCGCATGAAGATCGGCGTGATGTTCGGCAGCCCGGAAACCACCACCGGCGGCAACGCGCTGAAGTTCTACGCCTCGGTGCGCCTGGACATCCGCCGTATCGGCGCGGTCAAGAAGGGCGACGAGGTGATCGGTTCGGAGACCCGCGTCAAGGTGGTCAAGAACAAGGTCGCCCCGCCGTTCCGCCAGACCGAGTTCGAGATCCTCTACGGCGAGGGCACCTCGCGCGAGGGCGAGATCATCGAGCTGGGCGTGAAGGAGAACCTGATCGACAAGTCCGGCGCCTGGTACAGCTACAACGGCGACCGCATCGGCCAGGGCAAGGAGAACGTGCGCCAGTTCCTGCGCGACAACCCGGCCATCGCCAACGAGATCGACCAGCAACTGCGCGCGCGCCTGCTGGTCGGCAGCAAGCCGGCCGCCGCCGCCGAAGAGGCGCTCGAGGAAGCCTGAGCGCGTGACCAGGCCTGAACCTTCCCGCGTCCACTGCCCTGGCCATCGGCCGGGGCAGTGGGTTGGGGGGAGGGACAGGGCTTTTACGTGCAACGTGCGGTATCGCGCGCCGTGAAGCGCGGCCCGGACAATCCCGACAAACCCAGGCGCACCGCCTACGACAAGGCCCTGGGCCTGCTCGCCCGCCGCGAACACTCGCGTCGCGAGCTCAAGACCAAATTGCGCCAGAGCGGCTACGAAGGCGACGAATCCGTCGCGGCCATCGATCGTCTGGGCGAGCAGCACTACCAGGACGACGACCGTTTTGCCGGCGTCCTCGTGCGCAGCCGTGCATCCCAGGGCTACGGCCCGCAGCGCATCCGCGCAGAACTGAAGACCCACGCCGTGCCGGACGAGCGCATCCGCGAACTGCTGGAGGCGGCGGAGGTCGATTGGGAGGCCTCCGCCGTCGACCAGCTGCGCCGCCGCTATGGCGCAAAGCGTGCCGCCGACCATGCCGAACGCGCCCGCCGGGCGCAGTTCCTCTTGCGTCGCGGCTTTGCCGCCGCCACAGTACGGCGTGCTACCCACGCCGAAGTGGACGACGCTGCCGACGACATCGACTGATGCGAAGGCGGCGCCCGCCGGCGTGGCCTTTTTTGTCCGCCTTGCCCCGCCGCCCATGAAAACCGCCGATATCCGTTCGACCTTCCTCGAATTCTTCCGCGCCAAGGACCATGCCATCGTGCCGTCCGCCTCGCTGGTGCCCGGCAACGATCCGACGTTGCTGTTCACCAACTCGGGCATGGTGCAGTTCAAGAACGTGTTCCTGGGCAGCGAAAAGCTCCCGTACGCGCGCGCGGCCGACGTGCAGCGCTGCCTGCGTGCCGGCGGCAAGCACAACGACCTGGACCAGGTCGGCTATACCGCGCGCCACCACACCTTCTTCGAGATGCTCGGCAACTGGTCGTTCGGCGACTACTTCAAGCGCGACGCCATCGCCTACGCCTGGGAGCTCCTGACCGGCGTGTTCAAGCTGCCGGCCGAGCGGCTGTGGGTCACCGTCTACCAGACCGACGACGAGGCCTACGGCATCTGGCACAAGGAAATCGGGGTGCCGGCCGAGCGCATCGTGCGCATCGGCGACAACAAGGGCGCGCCCTTCGCCTCGGATAATTTCTGGCAAATGGCCGACACCGGCCCCTGCGGCCCGTGCACGGAAATCTTCTACGATCACGGCCCGGACGTGGCCGGCGGCCCGCCCGGTTCGCCCGACGAAGACGGCGACCGCTACATCGAGATCTGGAACCTGGTGTTCATGCAGTTCGACCGCGCGCCGGACGGCACGCTCTCGCCGCTGCCGGCGCCGTGCGTGGACACCGGCATGGGGCTGGAGCGCCTGGCCGCGGTGCTGCAGCACGCGCATTCGAACTACGAGATCGACCTGTTCGAGCACCTGATCCGCAAGGCCGGCGAACTGACCGGCACGGCGGATCTCTCCAACAAATCACTGCGCGTGATCGCCGACCACATCCGTGCGTGCGCGTTCCTGATCGTCGATGGCGTGCTGCCCTCCAACGAAGGTCGTGGCTACGTGCTGCGCCGGATCATCCGCCGCGCGCTGCGCCATGGCTGGATGCTCGGCGTGCGCGGCGACTTTTTCTGGAAGATGGTCGCGCCGCTGGTCGAGGAAATGGGCGCGCCTTATCCCGAGCTGGCCGCCAAACAGGCGTTCATCGAGGATGCGCTGCGTACCGAGGAACAGCGCTTCGGCGAAACGCTCGAGCACGGCATGCGCGTGTTCGACGAGGTGGCCACCCGCGCCAGCGGCACCATCCCCGGCGTCGATGCGTTCCGCCTGTACGACACCTACGGTTTCCCGGTCGACCTCACCGCCGACATCGCGCGCGAGCGTGGCCTCGAGGTCGACATGGCCGGCTTCGAGCAGGCCATGAACGAGCAGCGCGAGCGCGCCCGCGCGGCCGGCCGTTTCGAGGCCAAGGGCCAGATGCCGGCGGAACTGGCCAGCCGGCTGGCGCCGACGGTATTTCTCGGATACGACGCGCTCGAGGCGACCGGCTGCAAGGTCGTCGGTATCGTGCGCGAGGGCAAGCAGGTCGACGCGCTGGACGATGGCGAGCAAGGCCTGGTGATCCTCGACCGCACGCCGTTCTACGCCGAGTCCGGCGGCCAGGTCGGCGACACCGGCGTGCTCGGCCACGCAGACGGGCGTTTCGAGGTCAGCGACACGCTCAAGATGGGTGGCGTGTTCTTCGGTCATGCCGGCCGCTGGCACGGCGTGGCGTTGCGCAGCGGCGACACGCTGGAGGCGAAGGTCGACGTCGAGCGCCGCCAGGCCACCGTGCTCAACCACTCGGCCACCCATTTGCTGCACGCGGCACTGCGCCAGGTGCTGGGCCAACACGTCGCGCAGAAGGGCTCGCTGGTGGCACCCGAACGGCTGCGCTTCGACTTCTCGCACTTCAAGCCGCTCGGCCGCGACGAGCTCGCCGCGGTGGAGGCGTTGGTCAATGCGGAAGTCCGCCGCAATACCGCGGCCGAGATCCACAACATGGCCTACGACGACGCGATCGCGTTCGGCGCCATGGCCCTGTTCGGCGAGAAATACGGCGACCAGGTGCGCGTGCTGAAGATGGGCGAGTTCTCCACCGAGCTCTGCGGTGGCACTCACGTGCGCCGCACGGGCGACATCGGCCTGTTCAAGATCGTCAGCGAAGCGGGTGTCGCCTCGGGCGTGCGCCGCATCGAGGCGGTGAGCGGCGCCGGTGCGCTGGCCTACGTGGCCGAGGAGGAGCGTCGCCTGGGCGAGCTATCCCAGCTGCTCTCCGGCAGCGGCGAGGACGTGGTCGAGAAGCTGCGCCAGCTGTTCGATCGCCAGAAGAAACTCGAGCGCGAGCTGGAATCGCTGCGCAGCAAGGCCGCCGGTAGCGCCACCGCCGACCTGGCCGGGCAGGCCCGCGACGTGGCCGGCATCAAGGTCGTGGCCGCGCGGCTGGAAGGTTTCGACGCCAAGTCCCTGCGCGAGGGCATCGACCAGCTCAAGCAGCAACTGGGCGACTGCGTGGTGCTGCTGGCCGGCGCGGCCGACGGACGCGTGTCACTGGTGGCCGGTGTACATGGCGCGGCGCTCGGCCGGGTCAAGGCCGGTGACGTGGTGTCGCACGTTGCCAGGCAGATCGAAGGCAAGGGCGGCGGGCGTCCCGACATGGCCCAGGGCGGTGGTCTCGATACCCCGCAATTGCCGGCACTGCTGGACGCTTTGCCGGCCTGGATCGGCGAGCAGCTTTAGGCCCGCGGGCCTTTGTGAATCGGGCATTTATCGCCCGCCAAATGCGTTGCGCCGGGCGCTCGCGCTCGGCTAGTATCCGTTGACTGTCGGCGGCACTGACCCCAAGTGTTGCCACAAGGCAAGGGCATTCATGGTGAGTGCCTTGGCTGTGAGCCGGGGAAGGCGGTAGGGCCTTCGACGGACTTTCGTCGAACTGTCTGCAAGCGGGGCTCAGGGGTGAAGCCCAGCGTGCAGCAGGCCTGTGACCAACAGCTTATGGAGTAATACAACATGTTGATTCTGACCCGCAGGGTCGGTGAAACCCTGATGATCGGTGACGAGGTGACCGTTACCGTTCTCGGCGTGAAGGGCAATCAGGTGCGCATCGGCATCAACGCCCCGAAGAACGTGGCGGTGCATCGCGAAGAGATCTACCAGCGGATCAAGGGCGAGCACGAGTCCGGTGGCGGCACGACCAGCGAAACGGGCGAACACTGATCACGAATGCTTTACCTCTGCGGCGCCGGTCGGTATCCTTGCCGGCTCCGCAGAAGTGCGGAATGTTCCCGGAGAGATGCCCGAGAGGCTGAAGGGGCTCCCCTGCTAAGGGAGTATAGGGTCAAAAGCCTTATCGAGGGTTCGAATCCCTCTCTCTCCGCCAGATACGCAAAGCGCCCCGAGAGGGGCGTTTTGCGTATCTGTGGCAGCGCTTTCCTCGCAGGGTGGGCTTCAGCCCACCGAGCCGTCCCGCGACGAACGGCTACGGTTTCGGGGCGAGGGCTTGCAGCTGCTTCGCCGTCAACTCTCCACTGAAGCCTTGCCGCGAGCTATCGGCGCGGATCACCAGCACGCGCGGCGTTTCCCCGCCCCATTGAGGATCCAGCAGGTAATTGAGCCGCTCGGGCGCCGCTTCGGCATAGGCACGGGCAGGCCAGGCGGCCATGCCGGCGGCGCGCAGGCGCTTCTCGATGGCGTCGTGGTGACCCATGTCGTCGGTGGCGACGGTGACCAGCTCGATCGCCTGCGGATGCGCCTGCTGAAGCCGGGCGAGCGCCTGCAGGTTGGGCTCGCAGTAGGCGCAGTCGAGCGCCCACAGCGCGATCAGGCGCTCGCCGTGCGCGGGCGGGGCGAGCAGGGCAGGGACGTCTGTGGGGGTCAGCGGTTGCAGCGAGCCGGCGGTGGCGATGGCCGGCAACAGCAGGAGGATGGCGAGCCAGCGCTTCATGGTGTGTCCTCGGTGGCAAGCAGGCGGAAACCCGTCGCGGTGTTCCAGGCGACGTAGGCGCGGCCTTCGCGCAACAGCAATTGGGGCGATGCGACCGCGCCGTTGGCCGTGGCCAGCCTGCGCGCCGGACCGAAATGCAGGCCGCCGTCATCCGAGCGGCGCAGCATCAGCGCCTCGCCCCGTGCGTCGACCTGATTCCAGGCGACCCACACCTTGGCGCCGTGTACGGCGAGGTCGGCATGGCTTGCACCCGGACCGGCGATGGCCTGTGCATGCGCGGCGCGGTGGCCGGGTTGAAGCTGGCCGTACCAGATCGTCGGTTTGCCGCTGGCCTCGTACCAGACCGCGTGGCGCGTGCCGTCGGCGGCGATCGCCAGGCCGGGACCGTGGTGCGGGCAGCCGGCGATGTGCCAGCCGCTGAAGGTGGCGCGCTGCGCCTGCACCGCGCCGCCGTCGGTGCGCAGCAGCGCGTAGGCGTGATCGCGGATGTTGTCGCCGTAGACGGCGCGGAAGAACGCCGCGACGTGGCCTTCGGGCGTGGCGGCCAGCGCAATGCGGCAGCACTCGCAGCTGTGCTGGGCCAGCGCCCGTTCGGGCTGGAAGTGCGCGCCGCGGTCATCGGACCAGGTGTAGTAGACGGCCGCGCCAAGGTAGGGCTTGCCCGCGGCTTCGGCGGCCGCCTGGTCGCGCTTGTCGATCCAGGCCAGCACCACGCGCCCTTCGCCGTCGACGGCCAGGGCATCGAAACGATGGGTGATTTCCGCGCGGTCGCGATGCACGGTGACCGGCGCGGAGAAGTGCGCACCGCCGTCGAGCGAGCGGGCGAAGCGCACGTAGCCGGTCCACGGTTTGGCGCGCGGCTGCGACCAGCTGACGTAGAGCTCCCCGTGAGGGCCAAAGGCGAGCTTGGGCCGGTTCTCGCCTTCGGCGTAGATCGGCTCGGGCGTCGGGTTGACCGCGACCGGCGCGCTCAGCGTGTGGCCGAGGTCATCCGAGTGGCGCAGCCGCACGTGCCCGTCGGCCGCATCCGCCACCCACAGCCGCCCCTGCGCGTCGAACGCCGCGCTGGCGCCGAGCGGTGCTTCGGTCGGCATCGCCATGCCCTGATGGGCCAGCGCCATCGGCGCGACGAGGCAGAGCAGCAGGGGCAGCAATCGGCGCATGGCGGTTCCTTACAGATCCCAGCGCACTTCGCCGACCCAGGTGCGGCCGGCGTAGGGGTGGTAGACCCAGTAGCGCGCGTTGGTGAGGTTGTCCACGCCCAGCGACGCGGTCCATTGCGGCGCGAAGCGCCAGCGCAGTTTGGCATCGGCCACCGTGAAGGCACTGACGGCGCCGTAGGTGTCGACGAAGTCGCTGTTGTCCAGCGCGCCGTACTGGCGGCCGGAGCGGCGGATGCCGAGCGAGGCGTCCCAGCCCGTACCGAAGCGGTAATCGACGAACAGGCTGGCGCGCAGGCGCGGAATGCGCGGGAACCACTTGTCTTCGGCAGCGGGGTAGCGGCGGTCGCGCAGAGTTTTTGCATCATTGAGCGCGAGGCTGGCGGTGAGGTCCAGGCCCGGTGTCCACAGGTCCGTCAGCGCGAGTTCGCCCTCGATGCCGCGGATGCGGGTGAGGTCGATGTTTTGCACGCTGGTGACGGTGGGCGTGACGGTGATGTCGGTCTGGGTGTAGAGCGCGTCGGCAATGCGGTCCTGGAACAGCGAGATGCGCCAGTGGCCGCGGTCGAGCTGCCGCTTGAGGGTGAGGTCCAGCGAGTTGTCGCGCTCGGGCCGCAGGTTGGGATCGTTGCCGACGATCGCGTTGGCGGAGATCGAGCCCTGGAACAGCTCGGCCACGGTGGGATAGCGCACCGCCTTGCCGTAGGCCAGGCGCAGCTGCCAGTCGGGGGCGAAATCCCACTCCAGCGCGGCCTTGGGCGACAGGTCGCTGCGCTGGCGATCGGCGTAGCGCAGCGTGGTGGCGGCATCGGTGCGAAGGCCGCCATAGGCGCGCCATTGCTCCCAGCGCGCGCCGACGGTCAGCGCCCACTCCGGCGCAAAGCTCCACACATCCTGCAGATAGGCGGCGCGGGTCTGCGTGCGGCCGGCGAAGGCGCTGGTGAGCGGGCCATCGGCGCTGCCGCGCCAGTCGCCGGCGGCGTGCACGCGCGAGTCGAGTACGTAGCGATCGCCGTGCAGGCCCGCATAGAGCATGTGCGTATCGCCCAGCGGGCCGGAACTGCGCAGGTCCAGCGTGTCCCAGCCGGAGCCGCCGTTGTCGGCGATGCTGCCCGCACCGCCGAGCGACCCGGCCGGCGGTGGCAGATCGGCGCTGCGCGCCAGCGCACGGGCGAACTCGTAGTGGCTGGCGACCGCGGTCCAGCGCCACGCGTTGGCGAGGTGGCCGTTGAGTTCCACGCCATAGAGCCTATGGGTGTCCTCGCTCGCGGTCGGTGCCAGACCACTTGCCGGCAACGTCCAGATGGTACCGCCGGCGCTGATCGCGCCGGCGGTAACTGGCTGGCCGGCCCCGTCGCGGAGGAAGCTGCGCGTGCGGTCCTCGGCGTCGTCGTGCCACCAGCCGAGGGTGAACAGCGCGGCGACGTGGTCGGTAAGATCCACGCCGAGCTTGAGCTTGGCCTGGGTCTGTACGGTGTGCTCGATGCTGTTGGCGCCATAGACAAGGCGCGGGGTGCCGCCGGGATTACGGTCGGCGGTGGCGCCTTCGACCGACACCGCGGCATCGGCATCGCCGCCGGCCCTGGCCGTGGCGTACTGCATCGGCTGGCCGTGGTTGTCCAGCCGGTCCAGCGTGAGCAGCCAGCTCCAGCGGCCCTGCCGGTTGCCCAGCGAGGCGGCCGCGTGGCGCCCCTCGTAGTGGCCGCCGGCGCCGTAGGCATCACGGAAATCCTGGCGCATGAACTGCACGCTGGCGCCGGCGGTGAGCCGCTGCGGCAACCGCGTGTGAATGAGCACCGTGGTGCCGATCGAGTTGCCCGGGTAGAGCGCGGAGTAGGGGCCGTACAGCACGTCCACCGCGCCGATCTCCTCGGGCGTGACCATGCCCCAGCGCGGCGCGCCGTCCCAGCCGTTGGTCATCAGGTTGGAGAGCAGCAGGCCGTTGGAGTAGACCAGGCTGCGCGCGCTCTGCAGGGTGCCGGCGTTGCGTCCGCTGATGATCGCGTTGGGATCGCCGATGTAGCGCGCGCGCACCTGCAGGTTGGGCGCGAAGCGCAACGCGTCGGCGCTGGTGGTCACGTTCTGCCGGCCCAGCTGCGCGCGGTCGATATGGACGGTGACCGCCGGCGTCTCGGTGACGTGGGTGTCGCTGGCGTGCACCGTCACCGGGGCCAGGGTGGTGGTTTGCTGCGGCGCGTCGGCGGCGTGCAACAGGCCGGGGCCGACCAGCAGGACGAGTACGCAGATGCCGGATGATCGGGGCTTCACGGTAACTCTGGACGTGGGTCGAGACTTGGCAGCATAGCGGCGCCAATGTGCACGGCCAGAGGACGCGTTGTCGCAGCGGGTGTGGAAAGCCCGCCGTTGCGCGGTTGTCGTAGGGAGGGCTTCAGCCCACCATCGGCGTGCCCCGCGGTTCCGGTGGTGGGCTGAAGCCCTCCCTACGGTTACTCGCCGGCGTCGGGGCGTTCGCGGACCGGGTGCTTGCTCAGCTTGCGCTGCAGGGTGCGACGGTGCATGCCCAACCGGCGTGCGGTTTCGGAAATGTTGCCGTCGCACTCGGTGAGCACGCGCTGGATGTGCTCCCACTCCAGCCGGCGCAGGGCCAGCGGCGCTTCGGGGGCTTCCGGCGGCTCGTCGTCGTCGCCGGCGCTGGGGCCTTCGCCTTCCAGCAGCGCGCGCACCACGGCATCGGCGTCCACCGGCTTGGCCAGGTAGTCGTGCGCGCCGCGCTTGATCGCTTCGACGGCAGTGGCGATGGAGGCATAACCGGTCAGCAGCAGGATGCGCATCTCCGGCACCAGCGCGTGCAGTTCGGAGATCAGCTTCAGGCCGTTCTCCTCGCCCAGCTTGAGATCGAGCACGCAGTAGCGCGGCTGGTGGCGGCGGGCGAGCACGCGCGCCTCGTCGGCACGGGTGGCGCCGATCGCCTCGAAGCCGCGCGAGCCCAACGCGCGGGAAAGCACGCGCACGAAGGTGGCGTCGTCGTCGACGATCAGCAGCGGGCGGGGAGCGTTGGCATCGGTCATGGGCGTGGTGGGGGCGAAGGCGGAAGGGACATTCTTGCCCGAGCGCGCCGCGCTTGCACGCTCCGCGGCCGGACGATGGACTGCGGACGGGGGCTCAGTCGGCGCCGATCACGGCCAGCGGCAGGCGCAGGCGCACCTGCGCACCATGCCCGATGTTGACGGTGGTGAGCTCGCCGTTGAGCCGCTCGGCGGTGGCTTCGGCCAGCGCCAGGCCGAGACCCAGGCCGCCCTGTTTGCCGCTGCGTCCCAGCGTGCCCGGCTCGCCGGCGGCATCGAAACCGGGGCCGTGGTCGCATACGGTCAGGTCCAGCCAGCCCTGCCCGCAACGGATCTGCAATTCAACCACGTCCGAGTCGCGCGATGCGGACGCATCGGCGGCGTTGTTGAGCAGGTTGATCAGTGCATGGCGCAGGCCGGCCGGCACGCGCAGCACCAACCGTGCGGTGGCGTCGGGCAGGTCGAGTGTCAGTTCGGCTTCCGGGCGCAGCAACTGGAAGCGCTCCAGGCAGCTGTGGACGAACGCCTGCAACGGCATCCGCTCGGCCTCCTGCGACAGCTGCGCCTGGCCGAAGGCGACCATCTCGCGCAGGATCGTGCGGCAGCGGTCCACCTGCTCCTGCAGCAGCGCCAGGTCCTCTTCCAGCAGCGCATCCTGCGCGTGCTCGCGGCGCAGTTCCGGCAGCAGCGTGCGCATGGTCGCCAGCGGCGTGTTGAGCTCGTGCGCGGCACCCGCGGCCTGGGTGGCGATGGCCAGGATGCCCTCGTCGCGCAACGCGCGCTCGCGCACCCGCTGCACTTCCATCTGCTGCATGCGCAGCGCGCGCGCCAGCCGGTTGATGAAAAAGCCCAGCAAGACCGCGGTGATCAGGAAGTTCACCCCCATGCCCGCCACATGCAGCGGGAAGCCGCCACCGTGCATCGGCATCGGCAAGGGCACGTGGTGGTAGAGGAGCAGCAGGTAGGCGACGCCGGCCAGCGCGGCGACCGCCAGCACGGCCGGCACCGAGAGGGCCGCGGCAGTCAGTGCGATGGGTACCAGCAGCAGGGTGACGAACGGGTTGCTGGCACCGCCGGTGAAGTAGAGCAGGTAGCCCAGCACCAGCGTGTCGACCGCCACGTGGCCGATGGTTTCCCATTCGCGCACCGGCCACGGCTGGCCCAGCCGCCAGGCGGCGAAAACGGCAAACACCGCCAGCGCGCCGATGCCGGTCAGCAGCGGCAGCAGCGGGATGGCCAGGTGCATCCACAGCGCGCAGACCAGCACCGCCACGCTTTGTCCGGCAATCGCGCACAGGCGCAGCCAGGCCAGCGTGCGCGTGAGCGCGAAAGGACCTATCCGGCGGCTGGCGTGCCTATGGGGCATGGCAAAAACCATGGCGCCGCGGTTTACCGCGGCGCCATGGAGGCTCAGCCGGGCAGTTCCCAGCCTTCCTCACTGCGTACCGGCGGCAGCGGGTCGGCCTTGGCGGCGTGCTCGGCGTGGCTGTTGGACAGCTTCTTCATCAGCGGCAGCACTGCCACGGCGATGGCCGTGCAACCCAGGCCGACCCAGCCGAGCTTGGTGAACAGGCCGGTGTAGATCTGCAGCGACTGCAGCGGATCGTTCAGGCCTTCGGGGATGTGCGCAAAGTTGGCCACCACGCTGCCCAGGTACTGCGCGATGCCGGAGGCGACGTAGTAGGCGCCCATCATGAAGCCGCCCATGCGCGCCGGCACGTAGCGGGCGATCATCGCCAGGCCCAGGCCCGAGACCAGCAGCTCGCCCAGCGAGTACAGGCCATAACCCCAGACCATGGTCCACGAGGACACCTGGCCGGCCACCGCCCAATGGGCGCCGATGCCGTAGACGAAGAAGCCGGCGGCGACCGCGGCGAAGCCCAGTGCGAACTTGGCGGCGACCGACGGATCCTTGCCGGCACGGCCCAGCGAGTTGTAGGCAAACACCAGCACGGGGCTCAGCAGCACGATCCAGATCGCGTTGAGGTTCTGGTATTGCTCCGGAATCCAGGTGAACAGGTGCATGCCAAACACGCTGAAGTCCAGGTTCACGTTCTTCTGCGCGAACAGGTTCAGCGAGGTGGACATCTGCTGGTAGAAGATGAAGAAGAAGATCGTCTGCACCGTCAGCACCAGCGCGGCGACCAGGCCGGCCCGTTCGCTGCGTTCGCTCGAACGGATCAGGTGGATGAAGATGCCCAGGATCACCACGCCCGCGGCATACACGCAGATGCGCGCCACCGTCTGGCTCTGCAGGATGAAGGCGGCGATGAACACCATCGCGGTGGCCGCCAGCATCACCGCGCCGAAGCGGGCGAGGTTGAACGGCTTCTGGTCCGGCTCCGAGCCGATGTGGCGCAGCGTGCGGCTCATCAGCATGTAATTGACCAGGCCCAGCAGCAGGCCGATCGCGCAGATGCCGAAGGCGGTGTGCCAGCCCCAGGCGTCGCCGTAGCGCTCGCCCACGTAGTCGCGCACCCACGGCGTCAGCGTCATGGAGATCATCGAGCCGACGTTCACCGCCATGTAGTAGATGGTGAACGCGCTATCGATCTTGGTGTCGTCGCCTTCGTAGATCTTGCGTACCAGGTTGCCGGCGTTGGGCTTGAAGAAGCCGTTGCCGACGATGATCACGCCCAGCGCGCAATACAGCAGGTACGGGTTGCTGGTGGGAATCCACAGCAGCGCATAGCCCAGGCCCAGGACCACCGCACCGGTGAGCATGGTGCGGCGGGTGCCGATGAGCTTGTCGCCGACCCAGCCGCCGATCGCCGGCGTGGCATAGATCAGGGCGGCAGCGGCGCCCCACACCAGGTTGGCGTGGGTATCGACGAAGCCGAGCTTCTTCATCATGTAGGTGACCATCAGCACCTGCATGCCGTAGAAGCCGAAGCGCTCCCACATTTCGATCAGGAAGACGGTGCTGAAGGACCGGGTTTGCGATACCGCTGGATTCTGGGTTGCCATGAAATTTCCGAACAGATGAACACTGACTGCCGCGGCGCGGCCTGCTCTGCAACCCTGAACCGGGCTACAACCAGTCGAGGGTAACCCATCCCACTGACGGGTAACGCTGCACTGCGACATGCCGTTTCGCGACGGCCGCTATGGCATCATGGCCCGCTTGCCGCCGATCGATCGCACAGAACCCGCCATGCCGACGACCCTGATTTCGCCGCGCCCCGCCAGTGCGGTTTTCCCGCAGACGGAAGCCTGAGCGCCGATGGCTGCCGAGGGTTTCCGCGGACCGCGCCAGCTCTGGAACGCCCTGCGCTGGTCGATGAAGGGATTGCGCGCCGGCTGGAAGCACGAGGCCTCGTTCCGCTTCGAAGTCTGCCTGGCGCTCGTGGCGATCCCGCTGGGCCTGTACCTGGGGCATGGCACGCTGGAGAAACTGGCGCTGGTGCTGCCGATGTTCCTGATCCTGTCGGCCGAACTGCTCAACTCGGCGATCGAGGCGGTGGTCGACAAGGTCAGCCCCGAGTTCCACGAATTGGCCGGCCGCGCCAAGGACATGGGTTCGGCGGCGGTGTTCGTGCTGCTGGTGTTCATGGGGCTGAGCTGGGCGCTGATCGTGGGCCCGCGCCTGCCGGCGCTCCTGGGCATGTAGGGTGGGCTTCAGCCCACCGGCACCTGCCGCCCGAACACCGGTGGGCTGAAGCCCACCCTACGCATCGGGCGTCGTTGACGCTGGCGGGAGCGTGCCCCTACGCTGGCGTTCTCACCCCTCCGGAGCGCCTCCATGAAGACCCTTCGCCTGTTCGTGCTGTCGTTGCTGGCCGTGCTGCTCACCGGCTGCGGCTACAACGCCATCCAGCGCCAGGACGAAGCGGTAAAAGCGTCCTGGTCCGAAGTGCTCAACCAGTACCAGCGTCGCGCCGACCTGGTGCCGAACCTGGTCAACACGGTCAAGGGCTATGCCCAGCACGAGGAGCGCGTGCTGACCGAGGTCACCAAGGCGCGTGCCCGCGTCGGCAGCGTGCAGGTCACCCCCGACATGATCGACGACGCGGCCAAGCTCAAGCAGTTCCAGCAGGCGCAGGGCGAACTGTCCAGCGCGCTGTCGCGACTGATGGTGGTCAGCGAGCGGTATCCGGACCTCAAGGCCAACGGCCTGTTCCAGAACCTGCAGGCGCAACTGGAAGGCACCGAGAACCGCATCACCGTGGCGCGCAACCGCTACGTCAAATCGGTGCAGGAGTACAACTCGATGATCCGCACCTTCCCCAACAACCTCACCGCCAAGATGTTCGGCTACACCGTGAAGCCGAACTTCAGCGTGGAGAACGAGAAGGCGATTTCCACCGCACCGACCGTGGACTTCGGCACCGCGGCGCCGGCACCGTCCGCCTCGGCTGCGCACTGACATGACCTATCGCCCGCCACGGCTGGCGTGGCTGCTGCTGGCATGGCTGTTCGTCGCGACCGGGTGTTTCGCGCAGGCGGCCGGGGTGCCCACGCTCGAGCGCCACGTCACCGACCTGACCGGCACGATGAGCGCGCAGCAGGTCGATCAGCTCGATGCCCAGCTGGTCGCGCTGGAAAAGCGCAAGGGCGCGCAGCTGGTGGTGCTGATGGTCGGCAGCACCGGCGAGCAGGATATCGAGGGCTACTCGCTGGCGGTGGCCGAGCAGAACAAGGTCGGCCGCAAGGGCACCGACGATGGTGTGCTGCTGCTGGTCGCCAAGGATGACCGGCGCGTGCGCATCGAGGTCGGGTATGGCCTGGAGGGCGCGATTCCCGATGCCGCCACGGCGCGCATCATCCGGGAGTACATCGCGCCGAAGTTCCGCGAGGGCGACTACTACGGCGGCATCCTCGATGCGGTCGGCGCCATGACCCAGCTGATCGACGGCGAGCCGCTGCCGCCGCCGGTGCAGGGCGCGCCGCGAGAACACCGTGGGTTGGGTTTCCAGCAGGCGCTGCTGGTCGGCGTGTTCATCGCCTTTTTCCTGCGCAACCTGTTCGGACGCGCCAATCTGTTCGTGCGCACGCCGCTGGGCATCGGCATTACCGGCGGCGTGCTGTGGCTGATTGCCGCCAGCCTGGGTATGGCCGTGGTGGGCGGCGTGATCGGTGGCGTGCTGATGCTGCTTCCCGGCGGTGGCGGGCGCTCGATCGGCCGAGGTGGTTGGGGTGGCTGGGGTGGCTTCGGTGGCGGCGGTTTCGGAGGTGGTGGCTTCGGCGGCGGCGGGTTCGGCGGCGGGGGTGGCTTCAGCGGCGGTGGCGGCAGCTTCGGCGGCGGCGGTTCTTCGGGGAGCTGGTAGATGACGCCGATGCAGCGATTGTTCGCCAACGTGTTCGGCGGCTGGTTCCAGTTGCGCCAGCGCTTTCCCGCGGGCTTGCTTGACGAGTTGGCCGACGCGGTCACGGCCGGCGAGCGCGATCACCTGGGCGAAGTGCGCTTTGCAGTGGAATCGCGCCTGACCGTGCGTGCCGTGCTGGCCGGCGTGGATGCCCGGACACGCGCACAGGAGGTCTTCGCGCAATTGCGCGTGTGGGATACCGAAGACAATTCCGGCGTGCTGATCTACCTGCTGCTGTCGGAGCAGCGCATCGAGATCGTGGCCGACCGCGGCATCGTGCACCGCGTGGATCAGGCGAAATGGGACGCCGTGTGTGCGCTCATGCGCGACCACTTCGCCGCCGGGCGCTGGCGTGATGGCGGCCTGGCCGGCCTGGCCGCCATCCACGGCCTGTTGCGCGAGCATTTTCCGGCGGGCGATCGGGATAACCCGGACGAATTGCCCGACCGGCCGGTGTTGCTCTGAAAAAAAGGCCGCCCAAGGGCGGCCTTTTCCATGACGAAGTGAGCGACGCAGAGCGTTTTCAGGCGCCCTTGCCGATGTGCTTCTCCAGGAACGCCTGCAGCGCGTTGTAGAGGTCCACACGGTTCTGCTCGTCGTAGAAGCCGTGGCCTTCGTCGGGCTTGCTCATCCATTCGTAGGGCTTGTGCGCGGCATCGAGCGCGGCGCGCATGGCCTTGGCCTGGGCAAAAGGCGCGCGTTCGTCGTCCTCGCCGTGGATCAGCAGCACCGGTACGGTGATCTGGCCGGCCAGCTTGTCGGGCGAGTTGGCGTCCAGCTCCGCGTCGTTGCGGCCGATCACCGTGGTGAGATAGCTGCGGCCGCTCTCGCGGCTGCGGATATCGCCCTTCTTGTACATCATCTTCAGGTCGTAAACGCCGGCATAGCCCACCGCGCACTTGAACATGCCCGGCGCGCGGATCACCGTCATCATCGCCGAGTAGCCGCCGAAGCTGCCGCCGTAGACGCACACGCGGGAAGCGTCGGCGTAGTGCTGGTCGATGGCCCATTTGACGCCGTCGATCAGATCCTGCTGGATGCGCGTACCCCACTTGAGGTAGCCCGCTACCTTGAAGTCCGAACCGCGCCCGCCCGAACCGCGGTAGTTGACCTGCAACACCAGGTAGCCGCGATTGGCCAGGAACTGTGCGTCGCCGTCGTAGAACCAGTCGTCGCTCACCCCGATCGGGCCGCCATGCGGCAGCAGCACCATCGGCAGGTTGGTCTCGCCGCGGCCGGGGGGCAGGGTAAGGATGGCTTCCAGTTCGGTACCGTCGCTGGCCTTGAAGCGCAGCGGGCGGCGTTCGGCCATCTTCGACGGGTCGATCCACGGCGCCGCCTTGAACAGGCCGCGCACCTTGAAGGTGTGCGTGTCGATCAAAAAGAACTCGCCAGGGTTGCGATCCCCCGAGACGCTGAACAAAAGTTGCCCGCCGTCTTCGCTGTAGTCGATGAAGTGCACGTACTGGCCGGGGAACTTCATCGCGAGCGCGCGATGGAGCTTGGCGGCCGGCAGGTTCGGGTCGATGTAGCTGACCTGCGGCAGGCCGGTATCGGGAATGGTCGCGAACGGCCGGTGCGGCAGCGGCGTCCATTCGATGCCGGCGATGCTGCCGAAACCCGCGGCGGCGAGCACTTTGCGGTTGCTGCCCAGTTCGTCCTGCTCGACCAGCGACAGCGGGCCGCCGCTGGCGTCGTACATGGCGTAGACGCGCTGCTGGTCCGGGGCGGAGGAGATCGGGGCGAACGAGCCGCCGATCTGATCCGGGGACAGGCGTTGCCAGCGATCGTTCCGGCGGTGGTAGACGACGTAGTCGTAGTCCTCGTTGCGGCCATAGGCGTAATGCGCCTGGCCGTCGGCGCCCACCATGAAACTCATGTCGCCCTCGCTGATATCGCCGACCAGGTGGCGGGCGTTGATGCTGGCGTCGACGTCGTACAGATAGCTGTGGTCGGGGCTGTCCCACGGCCGCGCAGCCATGTAGAAGTGCCCGTTGGCGCGCTCTGGCAGGCCGTCGACAAAACCCCAGCCGCGGTCGGTGCCGCGCGTGGTGGCGCGCGAGCTGTACTTGACCTCGTAGCCGTACAGGTAATCCTGGTGCTTGCCGTCCACGTCGGTGGCGATGATCTCGCCGGTGAGCTGCGGCATGTCCAGCGAACCCATTTCCTTGCCCTTTTCCACCACCAGCCGGGTCGGGCTGACCCAGGTGATGCCCGCCGGCAACTCGTACTTGGGCATCCGCAGCATGCTGGCGGGCTTGGACATGTCCTCGACGCGGTAGATCACCAGCGCGTGCGAACTGCCCTCGTCCCAGCGCATGGCGATGTACTTGCCGTCCGGCGAGAGCCGCGGCATGGACAGCGCCGGATGGCGCGCGAAGTCTTCCACCGGCAGCAGGTCGACCGCCGCGGCGATGGCGGGCGCCAGCAGCGCAGCCGCGCACAGCGCGGCCCGCGTGTATCGATTCATCATCCCTTTCCCCCTTGAACTCCTGGTTACGGACCCGGCCGCCGGGAGCGCGGCGACCGGCCAGGCGGCATCCCCATGCCGCTTCGCGTGCCACCGATTCTAGTCGCGAGGGGCGCCCGCCGGAAGGTTCCGCGCCGCTCCGGTCGTGGCCGGCTACACTTGGCCTTTGCCCGCCAGTCTTCCACCGATGACCCAGCCTTTCACCGTCCAGTTCGACCCGGTCGCCTTCCACATCGGTCCCGTGCAGGTGCACTGGTACGGCCTGATGTACCTGCTGGGTTTCCTGGCGGCGGGCCTGCTGGGCGAACGGCGGCGCCAGCAGGGACGGCTGCCGGTGAGCCGCGACGCGCTCAGCGACCTGGCCTTCTACGCCATGCTCGGCATCATCGTGGGCGGGCGCATCTGGTACATGCTGTTTTATTACGCCGGCGGACTGCAGTGGATCTGGACCGAGCCGCTGGCGCTGTTCAAGGTGTGGGACGGCGGCATGAGCTTCCACGGCGGCCTGCTCGGTGTGCTGGCGGCGGCCTGGTGGTGGTCGCGGCGCCACCGGCTGCATTTCTTCGACACCATGGATTTCGTGGCACCGCTGGTGCCGCTGGGCCTGGGGCTCGGGCGGCTGGGCAATTTCATCAACGGCGAGCTGTGGGGCAAGCCCACCGACGCGCCGTGGGCGATGATCTTCCCCAACGCGAAGCTGGAAGACGTGCAGCTGGCCCACGACCAGCCCCTGCTGGCGCAGCAGCTGTCGCAGTACGGTGGGTTGCCGCGGCATCCCTCGCAGCTGTACGAGATGGCGTTCGAAGGCCTGGTGATGTTCGCGGTGCTATGGCTGGTGTCGATGAAGCCTCGCCCGCGCTACCTGATATCGGGCCTGTTCGCGCTGATGTACGGCTGCTTCCGTTTCGCCATCGAATTCGTGCGCGTGCCCGACCCGCAGCTCGGTTACCTGGCCTGGGGCTGGCTGACGATGGGGCAGGTGCAATCGCTGCCGTTGATCCTGGTTGGCCTGGTGCTGGTGGCGCTGTCGCGCCGGGCACCGACGCTGGTGCCGGCGGCGCATTGAACCTGCCTCGTAGGGTGGGCTTCAGCCGACCATGCTTTCCGGCCGGACGGCCGGCGGACTGAAGCCCACCCTACGTAGCCATCAGAAGTTGCGGTCGCCGCCGAGCAGGTCGCCCAGGCCACCGAGCACCGAACCCTCGCCACGGCGCTGGCCGCCGCCCTGCGGCGCCGCCGCCAGCATGCGTCCAGCCATGCGCGAGAACGGCAGCGACTGCAACCACACCTTGCCCGGGCCGGTCAGCGAGGCCAGGAACATGCCTTCGCCGCCGAACAGCATGCTCTTGATGCCGCCGACGGTGTGCACGTCCATGTTTATCGTGTCGTGGAAGGCAACCACGCAGCCGGTGTCCACATCCAGCCGCTCGCCGGGCTTGAGCTCGCGCTCGACCACGGTGCCGCCGGCGTGCACGAACACCCAGCCGTCGCCCTCGAGCTTCTGCATGATGAAGCCCTCGCCGCCGAACAGGCCGGTGAGGATCTTGCGCTGGAAATAGATGCCCAACTGCACGCCGCGCGCGCCGGCCAGGAACGAATCCTTCTGGCAGATCAGCCGCCCGCCGTGCTCGGACAGCTTCATCGCCATCACCGTGCCGGGGTAGGGCGCGGCGAAGGCCACCTTGGCCTTGCCGTTGCCGGTGTGGGTAAACACCGTGGTGAACAGGCTTTCGCCGGTGATCACGCGCTTGCCCGCCGAGAGCAGCTTGCCCATCAGGCCGCTGCCGCCCTGGGCCGCGGTGGAACCGTCGCCGAACACGGTGTCCATCTGCACCGCCGACTCTTTGTACATGAGCGAACCGGCCTCGGCGATCGCGCTCTCGCCCGGATCGAGTTCCACCTCGACGAACTGCATGTCGCCACCGACGATGCGGTAGTCGACCTCGTCGGCGTTGCCGTAGCGGCCGGCCGGGACGGGCGGCGGCGCGACCGCCAGGTCGCTGGCCGGCTGGAAGACGCTGTGGATCGGCCGCCATTCGCCGAAGCCTTCCTTCCAGCAATAGCCATCGGGGCGGCTGCGCGCCTGCGCGCGGGCAGCCTCGTCATCCAGCGGGCCGATGCGTTCGTTGTTGCCGTAGCTGAAATACCACTGCGTCATGTTGGCCATCCCTTGGGGAAAGGCCACGAGTCTAGGGCGGTCCGGGGTGGCGCGGGGAGTGACGGATGTCACCGGCTGGCCGAGGCGACCCCGGCTCGCGCCCTCCCGCTAGAATCCCCCCATGCGCACCTACCTCGACCTGCTCGACCACGTCCTCCACCACGGCACGGAAAAGACCGACCGCACCGGCACCGGCACGAAAAGCGTGTTCGGCTGGCAGATGCGCTTCGATCTCAACGAAGGCTTCCCGCTGGTCACCACCAAGAAGGTGCACTGGAAGTCGGTCGTGCACGAGCTGATCTGGTTCCTGCGCGGCGACACCAACATCGCCTATCTGAAGGAACACGGCGTCAGCATCTGGGACGAGTGGGCCGACGCCGAGGGCAACCTGGGCCCGGTCTACGGCAAGCAGTGGCGCGCCTGGCCGACGGCCGATGGCGGCGCCGTCGACCAGCTTCGCTGGGTGGTCGAGGAGATCCGCCGCAATCCCGATTCCAGGCGCCTGATCGTCAGCGCCTGGAACGTGGGCGAGCTGCCGAAGATGGCGCTGATGCCCTGCCACACGCTGTTCCAGTTCTACGTCGCCGACGGCAAGCTCAGTTGCCAGCTCTACCAGCGTTCCGGCGACATCTTCCTGGGCGTGCCTTTCAACATCGCCAGCTACGCGCTGCTCACCCACATGGTGGCGCAGGTGTGCGGCCTGGGCGTAGGCGATTTCGTGCACACGCTGGGTGATGCGCACCTGTACAACAACCATGTGGAGCAGGCGCGGCTGCAGCTTGGTCGTGAGCCGAAAGCGTCGCCGCGCGTGGTGTTGAATCCGGACGTGCGGGCGCTGGAGGATTTTTGCTTCGAGGACATCACGCTGGAGGGCTACGCGCCTCACCCGGCGATCAAGGCGCCCGTCGCCGTCTAACCAACCCGCCACGCCTTTTTGTAGGAGCCCACTTGTGGGCGATGCTCTTGGCCGCGCCGTGAAAAAGCATCGCCCACAAGTGGGCTCTTACAAGGAGCGCGCGTTTTCGAGCAGGCGCCGCAGTTCGTCGGACTCGCGTAACGCCGCAAACGGCACCACCCGTGCCGGCACCGCGGCTGGCGTCTGCAAGGTCTTCTGCCATACCCCGACGTCCCACCAGCGGTCGAGCTTGTAGCCGCTCTGCCGCCACACACCGGCCGGCGCGAAGCCCATCGCCTCGTGTATCCGCACGCTGGCCTCGCCGGGCAGGGTGATCACGCCAACCGCCTGGTTGATGCCCTGCAGCCGCATCGCCTCCAGCAGCACGCCGTACAGGTGCCGGGCGATGCCGCGGCGCTGCGCATCCTCGCGCACGTAGATCGAGGTTTCGGCGATCCAGTCGTAGGCCGCGCGCTCGCGGAAGCGGCTGGCGTAGGCGTAAGCCAGTAGCTCGCCGCCGCTTTCCCTCACCAGCCACGGGTAGTGCGCCAGGCGGGCCTCGATGCGATCGCGCATCGCCACCACGCCGGGCGGGGTGGTTTCGAAGGTGGCTACGCCGTGTGTGACCGACGGGGCGTAGATCGCATGGATCGCCGCGGCGTCATCCGGGCCGGCGATGCGGATCACGGCTAGAGCTCGCGCAGGTAGTAGCGGTCGCAACCGTGGTGGCCGGTGCCGCCCATGGCCTCGCAGATGGGATGGAAGCCACTGCGCAAGTAGAGCGCCTGCGCCGCCTCCATGCCGGTGAGAGTTTCCAGGTAGCAGCGGCGGTAGCCCAGAACGCGTGCCGTATCCAGGCAGCGCTGCATCATCGCGGCGCCCGCGCCGATGCCGCGCGACTGCGGCAGGAAGTACATCTTGCGCAACTCGCACACGTCCGGCTCGCCGCCGTCCAGTGGCGCCACGCCCGCGCCGCCGATCACCACGCCATCGCGCTCGATCACGAAATAGGCGCAGCCCGGGCGCGCGTAGGCTTCGGCCATGTGGTCGACTTCGGCGTCGTGGATCGCGAAACCGGGGCCGTCGGCACCGAATTCGGGCATGACCGTACGGATGACCGAGGCCATGGCCGCGTTGTCGTCGAGCTGGATCGGGCGGATCAGGTAGGAAGTGGTCACGGGGGTAATCGTCAATGGGATCGGCCGATTCTACCCAGCCAGCCGCGACCCTGTAGGGAGCCTCGAATAGCTCCATTCGTGCGACGTTTTTTGCAGGAGCCCAGTTGTGGGCGATGCCCTTACGCCACCGCCAAAAGCATCGCCCACAAGTGGGCTCTACAGTGGGCGTCGAAAGCTTTCGGGGTTTTTCGAGGTTCCCTGTACTCGTGGGCGATGCCCTTTGCCGTTGCCGACAAAACCGCCCACGAGTGGGCCCCTGCAAGTTCTTCAGGCCGCGGTGCGCGCGCGGGTGACGCGGCTGGCCGTCTCTTTGTGCAGCTGCGCCGAAAGCCAGGCGCCGGTGGCGATCAGCAGATCCAGGTCAACGCCGGTATGCATGCCCATGCCATGCAGCATGTACACCACGTCCTCGCTGGCGACGTTGCCGGTGGCACCCTTGGCATACGGGCAGCCGCCGGTGCCGGACACCGCGCTGTCGACCACGCGCACGCCTTCCTCCAGGCAGGCCAGTATGTTCGCCAATGCCTGGCCGTAGGTGTCATGGAAATGCACCGCCAGCGCCTGCATCGGCACGGCTTGCGCCACCGCGCGCAGCATCGCGCGCGCCCTGGCCGGCGTGCCCACGCCGATGGTGTCGCCCAGCGAAATCTCGTAGCAGCCCAGGGCATGCAGCCGCTCGGCGACCCGCACCACGTCCGCAACCGGCACTTCGCCCTGGTAGGGACAGCCGAGCACGGTGGAAACGTAGCCGCGCACGGCCACGCCGTCGGCCTTGGCGCGCTCGACCACCGGCGCGAAGCGCTCGATCGATTCGTCGATGGACGCGTTGATGTTCTTGCGGTTGAATGCTTCGCTGGCGGCGGTGAACACGGCGATCTCGCTCGCGCCGGCCTCCCGCGCCCGCTCGTAACCCTGCAGGTTGGGTACCAGCACGGGGTAGCGCACGCCGGGCACTTTGCGAATGCCGGCGAACACTTCGGAGGCGTCGGCCAGCTGCGGTACCCACCTGGGGCTGACGAAGCTGGTCGCCTCGATGGTGGTCAGGCCGGTGGAGGACAGTCGGTCGATCAGAGCGATCTTCACCTCGGCCGGCAGCAGGGTTTTCTCGTTCTGCAGGCCGTCGCGGGCGCCGACTTCGACGATGCGGACGGTATCGACGGGGTTGGCCATGGCGGCTCCGGATCGGGCGGGGCCGTCACTTTAGCCGGTTGGCCGCAGCCCTGGTGGCCCTTCGCACGAAAGGCTGTCGGCAACGCTGGCTTTGCCCCGGACTCCTCCGTATAATCGCCGGTTCGACCCACATGGACGGGTCGTGAACCGATGTCGGCAGGATGGAAAGCGTGGCCTTCGGGACCACCGCCGAATCAGTCAGAAACCGGGCAATCAAGCCCACTCATGGAGCATTCCCATGCCCAAGATCAAGACCAACCGGGCGGCGGCGAAGCGTTTTCGCAAGACCGCGTCGGGCAAGTTCAAGGCCGGTCACGCCTTCAAGTCGCACATCCTGACCAAGAAGTCGACCAAGCGTAAGCGCAACCTGCGCGCGACCAACCACGTCAAGGCGTGCGACACCAAGGGTGTGGCGCGCATGTTGCCGTACGTCTAAGGCGAGGAGAACACCATGGCTCGTGTAAAGCGTGGCGTCACTGCCCGTCGTCGTCACAAGAAGATCATTGGCCGCGCGAAGGGCTACTACAACGCCCGTCGCAAGGTCTTCCGCGTAGCGAACCAGGCCGTCATCAAGGCTGGCCAGTACGCGTACATCGGTCGCAAGCAGCGCAAGCGCCAGTTCCGCGCACTGTGGATCGTGCGTATCAACGCCGCCGCGCGTCAGTTCGGTCTGTCCTACAGCCGCCTGATCAACGGCCTGTCCAAGGCCGGCATCACGATCGACCGCAAGGTGCTGGCGGACATCGCCGTGCACGACATCAAGGCGTTTGGCGCCATCGCTGAAAAGGCGAAGGCCAGCCTGGCCGCTTGATCGTCATTACTGACGTTATGCTGTAAATCAAGCGGGGAGAAGGCTGACGCCTTCTCCCCGTTTTTATTTAATAACGTTGCTTTTCGCGTTCGCTTCCTCTCCCCCATCTTTAATTAAGGACGGGGGAGAGGATTGAGGTGAGGGACAAGGCTTTCCTTGGACTCCATCAAAGCCGCTTTGATGCGGCGCCAACGCAAGGGCGGCCCCTCACCCCAACCCTCTCCCCGGAGGGGAGAGGGAGCTAGAAGCCAGGAACTCGCACCAATGGATGATCTGGAAAGCCGCGCAACCCAGGCCCTGGCCGACATAGATGCCGCCGCCTCGCTCGACGCGCTCGAAACCCTGCGCGTGGGACTGCTCGGCAAGAGCGGCATCGTCACCGCCGCGCTCAAGTCGCTGGGCGCCCTCGCTCCCGACGAACGCAAAGCCCGCGGCGCCGAGGTCAACCGCGTCAAGGAACGCCTCGCTGATGCGCTTGCCTCCCGCAGGCAATCACTGGAACAGGCCGAGCTCGACCGCCGCCTGGCCTCCGAGAAGCTCGACATCACCCTGCCGGGCCGCGACGGCCAGCGCGGCGGCATACACCCGATCACCCGTGCGCTCGAGCGCATCGCCGCGATCTTCGCCCGCCTGGGCTACCAGCGCGCCGAAGGCCCGGAGATCGAGGACGACTGGCACAACTTCGAGGCGTTGAACTTCCCGCCGCACCATCCGGCGCGCGCCATGCACGACACCTTCTACTTCGGCGACGGGCGCCTGTTGCGCACGCACACCTCGCCGGTGCAGATCCGCTCGATGCAAGGCCGCCAGCCGCCGATCCGCATCATCGCGCCGGGCAAGGTCTACCGCAGCGATTCGGACCAGACCCACTCGCCGATGTTCCATCAGATCGAGGGCCTGCTGGTCGACGAGACCTCCAGCTTCGCCGACCTCAAGGGCACCTTGGCCGAATTCGTGCGCGCGTTCTTCGAGCGCGACTTCGAGATGCGCTTCCGCCCCAGCTATTTCCCCTTCACCGAACCCTCCGCCGAGGTGGACATCCGCTGGGACGCCGAAGACGGCAGCACGCGCTGGCTGGAAGTGCTCGGCTGCGGCATGGTCCACCCGAACGTGCTGGCGAACTGCGGCATCGACCCGGAGCGCTACACCGGCTTCGCCTTCGGCCTCGGCGTCGAGCGCTTCGCCATGCTTCGCTACGGCGTTTCCGACCTGCGCGCGTTCTTCGAGAACGACCTGCGCTTCCTCAAGCAGTTCGCGTAAGCCGGCAAGGAACCAAGTACCCATGAAATTCTCCGAGAACTGGCTGCGCGAGCTGGTCGAGATCCAGGCCGATCGCGCCGAACTGGCCCATGCGTTGACCATGGCCGGACTGGAAGTGGAAGAGCTGACCGTGCTGGGCGAGGGCCTCGCCGGTGTGGTGGTGGGCGAGATCGTGGCAGCCGAGAAGCATCCGGAGGCCGATCGGCTGCAGGTCTGCAAGGTCGCGGCCGGGCAGGGCGAGCCGCTGCAGATCGTCTGCGGCGCGCCCAATGCGCGCGTGGGCCTGAAGGCGCCACTGGCGATGATCGGCGCCATCCTGCCGGGTGGCATCACGATCAAGGCGGCCAAGCTGCGCGGCGTGGAATCGGCCGGCATGTTGTGCTCGGCCAGGGAACTGGGCATCGACGCCGACGCTTCCGGCCTGATGGAACTGCCGGCCGACGCGCCGGTCGGCCAGCCGCTGGCCGCGTTCCTGGGCCTGCCCGATGCCAGCATCGAGCTGAAACTCACCCCGAACCGCCCCGATTGCCTGGGCCTGGTCGGCCTGGCGCACGACGTGGCGGCGCTGTTCGGCAGCCGCGTGCTGGTGCCGGTGCAGGACCCCGCGCCGGTGACTTCCGACGCCCGCCGCGGCATCCGCCTGGAAGCGGGCAGGGACGCACCGCGCTACCTCGGCCGCATCATCGAGGGCATCGACGCGTCGGCGCGCTCGCCGCTGTGGCTGGCCGAGCGCCTGCGCCGCGCCGGCCTGCGCCCGATCAGCGCGGTGGTCGACGTCACCAACTACGTGATGCTGGAGCTTGGCCAGCCGCTGCACGCCTTCGACAACGACGCGCTCGAGGGCGACATCGTGGTACGCCACGCGAGCGCCGGCGAGACGCTGAAGCTGCTCGACGGTTCCGAGGCGAAGCTGGACGAGGGCTTCGTGCTGATCGCCGACGAGCGCAGGGGCCTGGCCGTGGCCGGCGTCATGGGCGGCCACGACTCGCGCGTGACCGACGCCACCGGCAACATCTTCCTGGAATCGGCGCACTTTGCACCGGCCGCCATCATGGGCCGCGCGCGCAAGCTCGGCCTGCACACCGACGCCTCGCATCGCTTCGAGCGTGGCGTCGACCCGGAACTGCCGCGCCGTGCACTGGAGCGTGCCACCGAGCTGCTGCTCTCGATCGCCGGCGGCCAGGCCGGTCCGGTGCTGGTCGCCGAAAACCCGGCCGACCTGCCCAGGCCCGCCACGGTCGCCCTGCGCCGCGCGCGCCTGGCTCGCGTGCTGGGCATCGCCGTGCCGGACGAGGAGGTCACGCGCATCTTCACCGCGCTGGGCATGACCGTGCAGACCGACGCCGATGGCTGGCAGGTCACCGCGCCGTCCAGTCGCTTCGACATCGAGCGCGAGGAGGACCTGATCGAAGAGGTCGCCCGCGTGTACGGCTACGACCGCATTCCGACCCACACCCCCGCCGGCGCGCTGGCGCTGGCGGCCGAGCCGGAGGCGCGCATCGGCGAACTGCCGCTGCGTGAACAGCTGGCCGCGCGCGATTTTTACGAAGCCGTGAACCTGTCCTTCGTCAGCGCCGAACTGCTCGCCCGCTGGGGCCATGTGGACAACCTGGTGCCGCTGGCCAACCCGCTGTCGGCCGACCTGGCGGTAATGCGCCCGTCGCTGCTGCCCGGCCTGGTCGAAGCGCTGCGTCACAACCGCGCGCGCCAGCAGGAGCGGGTGCGGCTGTTCGAGGTCGCCCGGGTATTCGCGGCTGGCGATCCCCCGAAGGAGACGCCCAGCCTGGCCATCGCTGCCTGCGGTGGCGCGCGTGCCGAGCAATGGGCCGAGCCCGCGCGTCCGTTCGACTTCTTCGATCTCAAGGGCGAGCTGGACGCACTGCTGGCCTGGGGTGGCGAGCCGGAACACTGGTCGCTGCACACCGACGGCCTGCCCTCGTGGCTGCATCCGGGCCGCAGCGCTCGCGTCGCGCGGGATGGTGAGACAGCTGGCTACCTGGGCGCGTTGCACCCGCAGCTGGCCAAGGCGCTGGACCTGGGGCCGGACGTGCACGTCCTGGAGATCGCCCTGCTGCCGCTGCTCGAGCGCCGTCTGCCGCGCGCAAAGCCGGTGCCCCGCTTCCCCTCCGTAAGGCGCGACATCGCTGTCGAGCTGCCCGAAGAGGTGCGCTGGTCACAGATCGAGCAGACCGTGCGCGGCAGCCTGGGCGACCTGCTCAAGGAGCTCAAGCTGTTTGACCGCTACAGCGGCAAGGGCGTCGAGACAGGCCGAAAGAGTCTCGCTATGGGCTTGATTTTGCAGGACGCTTCACGCACGCTTACCGACGACGACGCGGACCGCTGCGTGCGTGATGCGGTGGCTGCGTTGGAAACGACATGCAAGGCAAGGTTGCGAGGTTGAGATGGCGCTGACCAAGGCGGAGATGGCCGAGCGCCTGTTCCTCGAGGTAGGCCTCAACAAGCGTGAGGCGAAAGAATTCGTGGATGCCTATTTCGAGGTCGTCCGTGAAGCGTTGGAAAGGGGCGAGCAGGTGAAGTTGTCCGGTTTCGGCAATTTCGACCTGCGTCAGAAGAACCAGCGACCGGGTCGCAACCCCAAGACGGGCGAGGAGATTCCGATTTCCGCCCGTCGCGTGGTGACGTTCCGTCCGGGCCAGAAACTCAAGGTGCGAGTCGAGAGCTATGCTGGACCAAGGGAATAACACCGAGCTACCCGCCATCCCGGCCAAGCGCTACTTCACCATCGGTGAGGTCAGCGAGTTGTGCGGGGTGAAGCCGCACGTGCTGCGTTACTGGGAGCAGGAGTTCCCCGCGCTCAATCCGGTCAAGCGCCGCGGCAACCGTCGTTACTACCAGCGCCACGACGTGCTGATGATCCGCCAGATCCGCGGCCTGTTGTACGACGAAGGTTTCACCATCACCGGTGCCCGCGCGCGGCTGGAAGGCCCGCAGGCGCGCATGGAGTCGAGCATTTCCCACCAGATCGTGCGTCAGGTGCGCATGGAACTGGAGGAAATCCTGACCCTGCTGCGTCGCTGAAACATCCAGGTATCTGCTATAGTTCGCCGTCTGTTCACCGCGAACGCGGCGAACGCACGAGTCACGTCGGGGCGTAGCGCAGCCTGGTAGCGCATCTGCCTGGGGGGCAGAGGGTCGTCGGTTCGAATCCGGCCGCCCCGACCAATTCGGAAGCTGAAAACGGCGCCTCGGCGCCGTTTTTGTTTCCGCGGCAAACGTCGCGCTAAGCGTAGCCACCGGCGCCGCGTCGCAGCCCCCATACCGTTCGCGCTGAGCGTAGGCGTGCAACGCGCGGAAGTCGAAGCGCTTGCCGCGAGCCGGCCGCCCGTATCCTTCTCCCTCCGGAGCGGATGCCTACCCGATCCAGGAAGCCGAGCTAATACAGCACCCGCGTCCGCAACGTCCCCGGAATCGCCGCCATCCGTTCCTTCAACGCCTGCGCCTGCGCCGCATCGGCGGCCACGTCGATCACCACGTAACCCACCTCCGCATCCGTCTGCAGGAACTGCGCGTCGACGTTGATGTTCCCCGCGGAGAACAGCTCGTTGATGCGCGCGAGCGTGCCCGGCACGTTGCGATGGATATGCAGCAGGCGGCGGCTGCGCGGATGCTCCGGCAGCGACACCTCGGGAAAGTTGACGGCCGACAGCGTCGAGCCGTTGTCGCTGTAGCGCACCAGCTTGCTGGTCACCTCGATGCCGATGTTGTCCTGCGCCTCCAGCGTGCTGCCGCCGATGTGCGGGGTGAGGATCACGTTGTCCATGCCGACCAGCGGCGAGACGAAGGCGTCGTCGTTGCCTTTGGGTTCGGACGGAAAGACGTCTACCGCGGCACCGCCCAGGTGGCCTTTGAACAGCGCGGCGGCCAGCGCGTCGATGTCCACCACGCTGCCGCGCGAGGCGTTGATCAGCAGCGATCCTTCCCGCATGCGCGAAAGCTGCTCCGCACCGATCATCAATCGGGTGGCGGGCGTGTCGGGCACATGCAGGGTCACCACGTCGGCGCTTTCCAGCAGGTCGTCCAGGCTCGCCGCGGCGCGCGCGTTGCCCAGCGAAAGCTTGGCCTCGATGTCGTGGAACAGCACGCGCATGCCGAGGTTTTCGGCCAGCACGCCGACCTGCGTGCCGATGTGGCCATAGCCGACGATGCCAAGCACCTTGCCGCGCGCTTCGTAGCTGCTCGTGGCCGACTTGGACCAGCCGCCGCGGTGGCACTGCATGTTCTTCTGCGGGATGCCGCGCAGCAGCATGATCGCCTCGGCCACCACCAGTTCGGCCACGCTGCGGGTGTTGGAGTAGGGCGCGTTGAACACCGGCACGCCCAGCCGGCGCGCGGCAGCCAGGTCCACCTGGTTGGTGCCGATGCAGAAGCACCCCACCGCGATAAGCCGGCGCGCGTGCTCCAGCAGCTCCGGCGTGAGCTGCGTGCGCGAACGGATACCGACGATGTGCGCCTCGGCCAGGCGCGCCTTCAGCTCGGCTTCCGGCAACGCCTTGGGATGCGCCTCGACCTGGCTGTAACCGGCTTGGCGGAAGGTCTCCACGGCGCTGCGGCTGACGCCTTCGAGCAGGAGCACGCGGATGTCCTGCTTCGGGAACGAGGTCTTCATGGGTCGCAAGTCCAAGCGGAGCGGGCTCCAACTATGCCAGAGCTCCCCGGCTTTTGCGGCGCTGCAACACTGGACCGTGCCGGCCACCCTCTGGCAGGCTGCACGTTCTTCCGGAGCCGCCATGACCGAATCCCGCCTCGACGACCTGACCGCCCGCGCACCCGGGTTGCGCCTGCTCACCGAACTGGCCGACCTGATCCACTACGGGCGCGACTGGACCCGCCGCTGGGGCCCGGCGCCGCTGGCGGTGGCGTTGCCCTCGACCGTCGCGGAGGTGCAGACCATCGTGCGCTGGGCCAACGAACGCCAGGTTTCGCTGGTGCCCTCGGGGGGGCGTACCGGCCTGTCCGGCGGTGCGGTGGCGGCGCGTGGCGAGCTGGTGCTCAGCCTGGAGCGGATGAACCGCGTGCTTGGCTTCGACGCCACCGACCGCCTGCTCGAGGTGGAGGCCGGCATCACTCTGCAGGCGGTGCACGAGGCGGCGCGCTCGCACGGGCTGCTTTATCCGGTGGATTTTGCGGCGCGCGGCTCCTGCACCATCGGCGGCAACGTCGCCACCAATGCCGGCGGCATCCGGGTGATCCGCTACGGCACCACGCGCGAGTGGATCGGCGGGCTGACCGTGGTGGCCGGCAACGGCGAGCTGCTGGAGCTCAACCGCGGGCTGGTCAAGAACTCCAGCGGCTACGACCTGCGCCAGTTGATGATCGGGTCCGAAGGAACGCTGGGCGTGGTGGTCGGTGTGCAACTGAAGCTGGCCGACCCGCCGCCGCCGGTGCAGACGATGTTGCTGGCGCTGCCGCACATGGACGCGCTGATGCAGGTGTTCGGGCTGTTCCGCACGCAACTGAAACTGCAGGCCTTCGAGTTCTTCACCGACGTGGCGCTCGGGCACGTGCTGGCGCACGGGGCCAAGCGCGCGCTCGACGCGAACCAGCCGTACTACGTGGTGGCCGAGTACGACGCGCCGGACGACCGCGACGAGCAGGCCGCCTTGCTGGCGTTCGAGGAGGGCGTGCGCGAGGGCTGGATCAGCGACGGCGTGATCGCCCAGAGCGAGGCGCAGGCGGCCGCGTTGTGGCGGTTGCGCGAGGGCATCACCGAGAGCCTGGCGCCGCGCAAGCCGTACAAGAACGACATCGCATTGCGGATCAGCGCGATGCCCGCGTTCCTGCACGAGATGCAGGCGCTGCTGGCGCGCGAGTACCCGCGCATGGAGGTGGTCTGGTTCGGCCATATTGGCGACGGCAACCTGCACATCAACGTGCTGCCGCCCGGGGACATGGCGCAGGCCGAATTCCTCGCCCATTGCGAGCGGGTCACGCGCCTGCTCGCTGATGCGTTGCAGCGCCACGGCGGCAGTATTTCGGCCGAGCACGGCATCGGGCTGGTCAAGAAGCCCTATCTGGGCAGCACCCGCAGCGCGGCCGAGATCGCGCTGATGCGCGGGGTGCGGCAGGTGTGCGACCCCAACGGCATCCTCAACCCGGGCAAACTGTTCGACTAGCGCACGTCCACTGTAGGCGCGGCGGATGTTAGCCTTGGCCGCTTCCCCCGCATGGAGAACCCAGGCATGACCCAGGAACGCCGCGAGCTGTATCCGGAGATCGAGCCCTACGACAGCGGCATGCTGCCGGTGTCGGAGCTGCACACGATCTACTACGAACAGAGCGGCAATCCCGACGGCAAGCCGGTGGTGTTCCTGCACGGCGGGCCGGGCGCGGGCGCCAGTCCCCGCTGCCGTCGCTTCTTCGACCCGGCGGCCTACCGCATCATCCTGTTTGACCAGCGCGGCTGCGGGCGCTCCACGCCGCACGCCGAGCTTACCGACAACACCACGTGGGATCTGGTCGCCGACATCGAGCGGCTGCGCGAGCACCTGGGCATCCCGAGCTGGCAGGTGTTCGGCGGTTCCTGGGG
The DNA here is from genome assembly GCF_026410505.1 of Frateuria hangzhouensis. Lineage (GTDB taxonomy): Bacteria > Pseudomonadota > Gammaproteobacteria > Xanthomonadales > Rhodanobacteraceae > Frateuria_A > Frateuria_A hangzhouensis. The sequence continues at coordinate 45,598 of NZ_JAPMIU010000005.1, read as the reverse complement.
CTCCACCCTGGCGCTGGCCTATGCGCAGACCCATCCGGACAAGGTCACCGAACTGGTGCTGCGCGGCATCTTCATGCTGCGCCGCTGGGAGCTGGAGTGGTTCTACCAGAAGGGCTGCGACGCGCTGTACCCGGACGCCTGGGAAACCTACCTTGCCGCGATTCCGGAAGCCGAGCGCGGCGACCTGATGAGCGCCTACCATCGCCGCCTCACCAGCACCGATCCGAAAACGCGGGTGGACGCCGCGCGCGCCTGGTCGACCTGGGAGGCCGGCACCAGCTTCCTGCATCAGGATCCGGGCTACATCGCCAGTAGCGGCGAGGACGAGTTCGCGCTGGCCTTCGCGCGGATCGAGTGCCACTACTTCATCCACGGCGGCTTTTTCGAGCACGACGACCAACTGCTGCGCAACGTCGATCGCCTCCGCAGGATCCCGAGCGTGATCGTGCAGGGCCGCTACGACGTGGTCTGCCCCCTGCGCAGTGCGTGGGACCTACACCGTGCCTGGCCGGAGGCAGACCTGCACATCGTGCAGGACGCCGGGCATTCGGCGTTCGAGCCGGGGATCACGCACGAGCTGATCGAAGCGACGGATCGCTTCAGGCGCTAACGCCGAATCCCGGCTCCTACAAAAGGTGGCCGGCGGAAATCAGCCGGCAGCGACGTAGGGTGGGCTTCAGCCCACCGGGGACTTCGCCGGCAAGCGTGGTGGTGGGCTGAAGCCCACCCTACGAAATGCGTTGCCAGCTGCGCAGTGCGTGGGATCTGCACCGTGCGTGGCCGAAAGCATCGTGCAGGACGCCGGGCATTCGGCGTTCGAGCCGGGGATAACGCACGAGCTCATCGAGGCCACCGGTCGCTTCAGGCGTTAAAGCCAGGCGCTAACGCCGAATACCGGACCCTGTAGGAGCCCACTTGTGGGCGATGCTCCTGTTCTGATGCCTGCCGAAAAGCATCGCCCACGAGTGGGCTCTTACAAAAGGCGGCCGGCGGAAATCAGCCGGCAGCGACGTAGAGTGGGCTTCAGCCCACCGGGGACTTCGCCGGCAAGCGTGGTGGTGGGCTGAAGCCCACCCTACGAAATGCTCAACCGGGCAGTTGCCTGGTGCCGAAGATCTTGTCGCCGGCATCGCCGAGCCCCGGCAGGATGTAGCCCTTCTCGTTGAGCCGCTCATCGATCGAGGCGGTGTAGATCTCCACGTCAGGGTGCGCCGCCTCGATGCGCGCCAGGCCCTCGGGCGCCGCGACCAGGAACAGCCCCTTGATCCGCCGGCAGCCGCCCGCCTTGAGCATGTCCACCGTCGCCACCAGAGTGCCGGCGGTGGCCAGCATCGGGTCGACGATCAGCGCCGTGCGCGCGTGCAGGCTGCCGCTCAGCTTCTCGTAGTAGGCCACCGGCGCCAGCGTGGCTTCGTCGCGCTGCACGCCGACCACGCTGACCTTGGCCGAGGGGATCAGGTCCAGCACGCCCGGCAGCATCCCCAGGCCCGCGCGCAGGATCGGCACGATGGTGATCTTCTTGCCCTTGATGCGCTCGACCTTCACCGGGCCGGCCCAACCCTCGATGGTGTCGTCCAGCGTCTGCAGATCCTTGGTCGCCTCGTAGGTGAGCAGGGCGGCCACTTCGGAGGCCAGTTCGCGGAATTCCTTGGTGCTGATGCCGGCTCGGCGCATCAGGCCGAGCTTGTGGCGGATCAGCGGATGGCGGACTTCGGTGACGGGCATGGCGGATTCCTCAAGTTGAACGTTTTTGCCGGAGCGGGCGCGAGCAATGCAGCCATCCGCATCCCGGTCGCGCCCAAGGGCGCTCCTACAAGGGCCTGCGTTCGTCAGGCATGAAAAAGGGCGCGCCGTTGCCGACGCGCCCTTCGGTCCGGGCTTGCTCAGGCCGCCTCGGCGGTCTGCTTGCGCGGCCCCTTCAGCAGGGCCTGGCGCACGTTGTCCACGACCAGGTCCACTTCCGCGCTGGTCACGTTGAAGTGCGGCGTGAAGCGCAGCGAATTGGCGCCACCGTGGATCACGCCTACGCCGTGCTCGCGCATGTATTCCTCGGTCGAATCGGCGCCGTAGCACTTGAACTGCGGTGCCAGCTCGCAGGAGAACAGCAGGCCGGTGCCCTGCACCTTGGTGATCAGGCCGCCCAGTTCGTCCTTGAGCTTCTCCAGCTTGGCCACGAACTCCTCGCCGCGTGCGCGGATGTTGGTGCGCACCTCGTCGGTGAGCAGTGCCATCGTGGCCAGCGCCACGTCCAGCGCGCGCGGGTTGGTGGTCATGGTGTTGCCGTAGATGCCCTTGCGGTACAGCGCGGCGGTGCGGTCGCTCACGGCCAGCACCGACAGCGGGTACTGCCCCGCGTTGAGCGCCTTGGAGAAGGTCTCCATGTCTGGCGCCGGCAGGTTCTCGAAACCGGGATAGTCGATGATCGACAGGACGCCGTGCGCGCGCAGGCCGGCCTGGATCGAATCGACCAGCAGCAGCGTGCCGTGCGCCTCGGTCAGCTCGCGGGCGGCCTTGTAGAACTCCGGCGTCACCGCGCGGCCCGGGTCGCCTTCGCCCATCACCGGCTCCAGGAACATCGCCTCGATGAACCAGCCGTGCTTGTCGGCCTCGGCAAAGGCGGCCTTGAGCTGCTCGACGTCGTACGGGGCGACGGTGAGCAGGGTGTCCTCGTGGCGGTAGCTGGCCAGGTGCTGCTGGTAGGCCTTGCGGGTGGAATCGGAATACAGCGCCGGTTTGTCGGTGCGGCCGTGGAAGGCGCCGCGGACCGACAGGCGCTTGACCGTGCGGTTGGCGTGGCGCGCGCCGGTATCGGTCATCAGCTTGGCGTTGACGTCGGCGATGCGGCAGGCCAGGCCGACCGCTTCGGAGCCGGAGTTCAGGCACAGGTAGTGATGGTACGGATTGCCGCCGCGGCTGCGGCCCAGCTCCTGCTCCATCGCCTGGGTGAAGCGCAACTGCGAAACGCTCGGCGACATCACGTTGGCCATCACCTGCGGGCGCGACAGCGCCTCGAGGATGGACGGCTGGTTGTGGCCGAAGCCGAGCATGCCGTAGCCGCCGTTGTCGTGCAGCACGGCGCCCTTCAGCGTGACGATCCACGGGCCGCGCGCGGCGGCCGGGAGGTACGGGTTGATCGCGTCGTCCGGGTAGAAATTGACGTAGCCAGCCTGCGCCCGGGCCAACTGCTCGGACTCATCCAGCCTGAGGAAATCGGAAAGCTCCGCGCGCAACTCGCGATGGCGCGCCAGCGCCTCCTCGACCGCCTGCACCAATTCGGGCTGGCTGGCTGCCATGCGCTCGATGTTGGCGTCGTCCAGGCCAACGGTACGCGGCTTGCCGCCGAAATCGCGCATCTCGCGCAGCTGATCGATCACACCCATGGCAGTCCTCCTCGAAGCCGGCTGGCGCCGGGGTGGCGCCGCTGGCGGTGATTGCGGGCACGCGCGGCTTCGGCGCATGCGGTTGTGCGGCCCGTCTGATGACGTCAAAAGCGCGTATGGCGGGCCGGGGATAAGCCCAAGGATAACGTGCCCCCGGCTTTGCCGTAACCCCGCATGACGGCTGTCACGCCCGCCGGCTGACGTCGACCAGTGTCCGCAAGGCCTTGCCGCGCCTAATGTTTAATTCATACCAAGGAGGCAAGCCATGGAGATGTCAACTAACCCGGTCGCGCGCCTGCAGGGCGCCGTCAAGCGCTACGGCGCGTTGACTGCGGTCGATGGACTGGACCTTGCATTGCACCCCGGCGAACTGCTCGCCCTGCTCGGTCCCAACGGCGCGGGCAAGTCCACCGCGATCGGCCTGCTGCTGGGCCTGCAGCGTGCCGACGCCGGCCAGGTCGAATTGTTCGGCCAGGATCCGCAACGCATCCAGGCGCGCCGCCACATCGGGGTGATGCTGCAGGACGCGACGTTGCCGCCGACCCTGCGCGTGCGCGAATTGCTGCGGCTGACGGCGAGCTACTACGCCAACCCGCGCGTGCTGCAGGAAACCGCCGAGCTGGCCACCGTGAGCGACCTGCTCGACCGCCCCTACGGCAAGCTTTCCGGCGGGCAGCAACGGCGCGTGCAGTTCGCGCTGGCGCTGTGCGGGCGTCCGCGCCTGCTGTTCCTGGACGAGCCCACCGTGGGCATGGATATCGAGGCGCGCCAGGCGCTGTGGACGGCGATCCGCCAGCTGGTCGGCGAGGGCTGCTCGGTGCTGCTGACCACGCATTATCTGGAGGAAGCCGAAGCGCTGGCAACGCGGGTCTGCGTGATGGCACGCGGCCGCGCGATCCACGAGGGCACGGTGGACGAGCTGCGCGCCCGCGTCGGCGTCAGGCGCATCCGCTGCATCAGCACCTTGCTGCCGGAAACCGTGGCCGAATGGCCCGAAGTGGCGGACGTGCGCGTCGAGGGCGGCCGCCTGCAGCTGACCACCGCCGAGGCCGAAGTCGTGGTGCTGCGCCTGCTGCAGAGCGACGCCTGGCTGCGTGAACTGGAAGTACAGCGCGCCGGACTGGCCGAAGCCTTTACCGAACTCACCCGCGATGCCGCGGCATCGTCCACCGACCAGCGCGAGGCCGCCTGACATGGATACCCTGCTTTCCCTTGATGCGGCCGCCGGAACCGGCGACATGCCACCGGGCCGCGTGTTCGGCGCCTATCTCGCCGAGGCGCGCAGCGAGTGTCTGCGCTACCTGCGTGCGCCGGGCTTCATGCTGCCGATCATGCTGTTTCCCGGCATGTTCTATCTGGTCTTTGGCGTGCTGATGGGACGGGCCGAAGGCACTGACGCGACACGCTACCTGCTGGCCAGCTACGCCACGTTCGGCGTGATGAGCCCGGGCCTGTTCGGCTTCGGCGTTTCGCTGGCGGTCGAGCGCGATGGCGGCCTGCTTACCCTCAAGCGCGCGCTGCCGATGCCGCCGGGTGCCTATCTGCTTGGCAAGATGCTGATGGCGATGGCCGCCGCGGCCATCGTCGTGCTGCTGCTGCTCGGCCTGTCGCAGATCGCGCACGTGACGCTTACGCCCGCCCAGGCCGGCGCGCTGCTGGTCACCGGCATGCTCGGCGTGCTGCCGTTCTGCGCTCTGGGCATGTTCGTCGGCACCTTGATCAAGGGGCAGGGCGCGCCGGGCCTGCTCAACCTGATCTATCTGCCGATGTCGTTCCTCTCCGGCCTGTGGTTCCCGCTGCCGATGCTGCCGAAGGTGCTGCAGCAGGCCGCGCCGGTCTGGCCGAGCTACCACCTGGACCGCCTGGCACTCGCCGCGGTGGGCATGCGCCAGGACGCCCTGCTGCCGCACGTGCTGGTGCTGCTCGGTTTCACCGCGGCCTTCCTGGTGCTGGCCACGCGCCGGTTGCGCCGCTACGGGTGAAGTAGCATGGCGAGCCTCGGCGACTTCCGGAACGGAACGATGAAACTGCCGCTGTTCCTGCAGCCCGCGCCCGATTCCATGGCCAGCATGATGGCCCGTTCCGGGCAGAACCCGCGGCTGCAGGCGCTCAACGTGCTGTGGTCGGGGTGGGCGTTCCTGGCGCCGGTGTTCACGCATGTGGAACCGAGCTTCTGGTGGTCGCTGCTGGTCGGTTACCCGATCTTCCTGGCGCTGTTCGCGCTGGTGTACGTGCGGCCGTCGGCGGAGATGGGCGCCTATGTCGCGCTGCTGGTGCTGCTGGCCGGCGTGTCGATGGTCTGGAACCCCAGCGCCTGGACGTTTGCCGTATTCGCCTGCGTCTACGTGCCTTACCGCGGCTCGCTGCTCGCGTCGCTCAGCCGGATCGCGCTGATCCAGCTGTTGCTGGTGCTCGAGACGATCGCGCTCGGCTGGCCGTGGTGGGTGAGCCTGTTGATGGTCGCGATCTGCTCCAGCAGCGGCGCCGGCGCGCTGGCCGGGCGCATCACGCTGAGCAAGAACACCGAACTGCGTTTGTCGCATGACGAAGTGCGCCGGCTGGCCGCCACGGCCGAACGCGAGCGTATCGGCCGCGACCTGCACGACCTGCTGGGCCACACCCTGTCGCTGATCACGCTCAAGCTGGAGCTGTCGCGCAAGCTGTTCGACCGCGACGCGGAGGCGGCGCGGCGCGAAGTGGCCGAGGCCGAGAACGTGGCCCGCCACGCGCTGGCGCAGGTGCGCGCGGCGGTCACCGGCATCCGCGCCACGGACCTGGCCGCCGAGCTGGCCTCGGCGCAACTGTTGCTGGGCTCCTCGGGCGTGTGGCTCGATCATGGCCCGCCGCCTGCACTGCCGGCCGAGATCGAGCGTGACCTGGCGCTGGTGCTGCGCGAGGCGGTCACCAACATCGCCAGGCATGCGCATGCCCGTCGCGCCAGCATCACCTTCGAGACCATCGATGGCGGCGTGTGTCTGACCGTGGCCGACAACGGCCGCGGCGGCATCGACGAGGAAGGCAACGGCCTGACCGGCATCCGCGAGCGTGTGCGCGGCCTGGGCGGCCGCCTGCAGATCCATTCGCAGCATGGCCATGGCACGCGCCTGCGGGTAATAGTGCCCGAGCCGGGGCATCGGCGCAGGGCCGTGCCCGTGGCGGGCCCCGACCCTGACCAGACCGCGTCGGCGCAGGAGGCGCGGCTGTGATGCTGATGCGCCTGTTCACGCCGCGGCCCGATTCGCTGCTGGGGCAACTGCGCTCGCCGCTGTACATGCGCTGGCAGGCCGGGCTGTCGCTGTTTGCGCTGGTCGCCCTGTTCCAGGGGCCGATGACGCTGAAGCGCGAGGTCGGGCCGTGGCTGCTGCCCACGCTGCTGGCGGTGCCCGTATTCGTGTACCTGTATTCGCGGGTCTACGTGGGCCCGCGCCGGCGCGTTGAGTGGTGCGTCGCCGCCATGGTCGCCGTGGGACTGGCGACGTGGGTGTACAACCCGTTCGGTTTCATCCTGCTAGTGCTGGCCGCCGTGGTGTCGGCGTTCTCCGCTTCGTGGCGGCGCTGGCTGGCAAGCGTTGCGCTGATGGGCGTGCTCGCGCTCGGCAAGGCCTGGTTGTCCGGCGAACCACCGAGCGTCGCCCTGTGGGTGGTCATGTCGGGATTGTTCGGCGGATTCGGCAACGTCGCCTACATGTACAGCGCGCGCAAGGATGCCGAACTGCGGTTGTCGCAGACCGAGGTGCGGCGGCTGGCCATCCTCGCCGAGCGCGAGCGGATCGGCCGCGACCTGCACGACTTGCTCGGCCACACGCTATCGCTGGTGGCGCTCAAGTCCGAACTGGCCAAACGCCTGGCGCTGGACGATCCGGCACGCGCGCAGTGCGAGATGGCAGAGGTGGAGCGCGTCGCCCGCCATGCCTTGACCGAGGTGCGCGCCGCGGTGACCGGCATGCGCCGCAGCGACCTGGTGGCGGAGCTGACCTCGGCACGGCTGATGCTGGAGGCCTGCGGCGTGGCGCTCGACGGCAACGTGCCCGCCGGAACGGAACTGCCCGGCGCCGTCGAGGCACCGCTCGCGCTGGTGCTGCGCGAGGCGGTCACCAACATCCACCGCCACGCGCGTGCCAGCCGGGCCGCGGTGAGCGTTTCCATCGAGGACGACATGCTCCAGATGCATATCAGCGACAACGGACGCGGCGGCCTGTCCGCCCACGGCAACGGCGTCAGCGGCATGCGCGAGCGCGTGCGTGCGCTCGGCGGCACGCTGGCGATCGAGTCGCCGCCGCGGCGCGGCACGGTGCTGTCGATCCGCGTGCCGCTGGCCCGCACTGACGAGGCGCCGGTCGAGGCGACCGCCGCGCCCGCGCTGCCGGCGGTCGGGAGCGCCGCATGATCCGCGTGCTGCTGGCCGAAGACCAGGCGATGGTGCGCGGCGCGCTGTCCGCACTGCTCAACCTGGAAAGCGACATCGAGGTGCTCGGTTCCTCCGCCGACGGCGAGGCGGCCTGGCGCGACCTGCAGCGGCTCAAGCCCGACGTGCTGGTCACCGACATCGAGATGCCCGGGCTGACCGGGCTGGAGCTGGCCCAGCGCATCCAGCGCCACGAGCTGCCGATGAAGGTGATCATCGTGACCACCTTTGCCCGCCCCGGCTTCCTGCGCCGCGCGCTGGACGCGGGCGTGTCCGGCTACCTGCTCAAGGATGCGCCGGCCGAGAACCTGGCCGAGGCGCTGCGCACCGTGCATCGCGGCGGCCGCGCGATCGATCCGCAACTGGCGCTGGAAGCCTGGACCGAGGCCGATCCGCTCAATGACCGCGAGCGCCAGGTACTGCGCCTGGCCGGCGAGGGGATGTCCGCCGGCGATATCGCCACCCGGCTCAACCTTTCCCACGGCACCGTGCGCAACTATCTGTCCGAGGCCATCGGCAAACTCGGCGCCGGCAACCGCATCGAAGCCTTCCGCCTGGCCCGCCAAAAAGGCTGGCTGTAACCGTAGGGTGGGCTTCAGCGCACCAGCACATGCGGGAAAGGTGGGTGGTGGGCTGAAGCCCACCCTACGCCGGCATCTGGCAATCGTGTGATTCTCGAAACACACCGGTCCATCCTGGCTTAGCCAAGTCCACAACCGGCGGCGATACGTAGGGTGGGCTTCAGCCCACCAACACACTTGCCGGAAATCTGGAAGGTGGACTGAAGCCCACCCTACGCCTGCATCCAGGTCGGGGCGCGTTTGTCGAGGAATGCGCCCAGCCCTTCCTGTCCTTCGGCCGATACCCGCAACCGCGCGATGAGTTCGGCGTTCTCGCTGTCGATCCGCCCGGCGCCTTGCTCGTCGATGCCCGCCATGCGCAGCGCCAGTTGCTTGGCCTCGCGCTGTGCCTGCGGGCCGGCCTTGGCCAGCAGCTTGAGGGTGAATTCGACCGCCTCGTCCAAGGAATCGGTCGGCACGATCCGGTGCAGCAGGCCGATGCGACACGCTTCGGCGGCATCGAAGATCTCGCCGGTGAGAAACAGCCGCCGCGCCTGGCGCACGCCGATGGCCGCGACCACGTAGGGGGAGATCACCGCCGGCGCCAGGCCGAGCTTCACTTCGGTCAGCCCGAACTTCGCGTTCTCTGCGCCGATGGCGATGTCGCACGCGGCGATCAAGCCGACGCCGCCGCCGTAGGCCGCGCCGTTGACGCGCGCGAGGGTCGGCTTGGGGCAGAACTGCAGCGTGCGCACCAGTGCGGCCAGGCGCAGGGAATCCTGGCGGTTTTCCTCTTCACTGGCGCCGGTCATGCCACGCATCCAGTGGAGGTCGGCGCCGGCTGAGAAGCTCGCACCCGTCCCGGTGAGCACCAGCGCACGCACCGTGTCGTCGCGGCCGGCTTCGACCAGCGCTGCGGTGAGCTCGGCGATGAGCGCGTCGTCGAAGGCGTTGTGAACCTCGGGGCGGTTGAGCGCGATCTGGCGGACGGCGCCGCGGTCGGTGACGAGGATGGCGGACATGCGCGGGCTCCTTGCGAAAGACCCCCATTGTAGGAGCCCACTGGTGGGCGATGCTCTTTCGCCAACCGTGCAAAAAGCATCGCCCACCCGTGGGCTCCTACATGGCAGGCGGGTCCTATATAATGCGAACCATTCTTATTTGATTTGACGAGCCGTGCGCCTTTCCGACTTGCCCAAGGGTTCACCCGCCGTGGTCGACCGCGTGGACGATGCCCACGCCGGCGACCCGATCGCCCAACGCCTGCGCGACCTGGGTTTCGTCGACGGCGAGCCGGTGCGCGTGGTGGCCCGCGGGCCGCTGGGCGCCGACCCGCTGCTGATCCAGATCGGCTCGACGCGATTTGCCTTGCGGCGCAGCGAGGCGGCGCGGGTAGCGGTCAAGGCGGAGACGGCATGAGCGCGGACAGCCTGCGCATCGCGCTGGTCGGCAATCCCAACTGCGGCAAGACGGCGCTGTTCAACCTGCTCACCGGCGGGCGGCAGAAGGTCGCCAACTACGCCGGCGTCACCGTCGAGCGCAAGGAAGGCCGCTTCGTGGCGCCGTCCGGCCGCGTGCTGCAATTGCTCGACCTGCCCGGTACCTACAGCTTCGATGCGGCCAGCCCGGACGAGCAGATCACCCGCGACGTCTGCGAAGGGCGCTACCCCGGCGAGGCGGCGCCGGACCTGATTGTCTGCGTGGCCGACGCCACCAACCTGCGCCTGCACCTGCGCTTCGTGCTCGAGGTCAAGCGCCTCGGCCGGCCGGTGGTGCTGGCGCTCAACATGATGGATACCGCGCGCCGCCGCGGCATCGTGATCGACGTATCCGAGCTGCAGCGCCGGCTGGGCGTGCCGGTGGTGGAAACCATCGCGGTCAGGCGCGGCGGCGCGAAGGCGCTGATCGAGCGCGTCGACGGCGAGATACCGCTGGCCGCGCCCGCCCAGGCCGATGATGCGGACAGCCGCAACGACCTGCACGCGCAGGTGCGCGCGTTGATGGCCGCCACGGTGAGCATGCCCCGAGCCACCGACGCGCTGGACGACGCGCTCGACCGCTGGGCGCTGCATCCGGTGTTCGGGCTCGGCATCCTGGCGGTGCTGATGTTCCTGATCTTCCAGGCGGTGTTCTCCTGGGCGCAGCCGATGATGGATGCGATCGAGGCGGGCGTGACCGCGCTGGGCGGCTGGGCGACCTCCGCGCTGCCGCCACAGAGCGCGCTGCACAGCCTGCTCAATGACGGCATCTTCGCGGGCCTCGGCGCCGTGCTGGTGTTCCTGCCGCAGATCCTGATCCTGTTCCTGTTCATCCTGATCCTGGAGGAGTCGGGCTACCTGCCACGCGCGGCGTTCCTGCTGGACAAACTGATGTTCAAGGCGGGCCTGACCGGGCGCGCCTTCATCCCGCTGCTGTCCAGCTTTGCCTGCGCGATCCCCGGCATCATGGCCACGCGCAGCATCACCGACCCGCGCGATCGCCTGACCACGATCCTGGTCGCGCCGCTGATGACCTGCTCGGCACGATTGCCGGTGTACACGCTGCTGATCGCGGCGTTCATCCCGCAGCGCACGGTATGGGGACTGTTCAACCTGCAGGGCGTGGTGCTGTTCTCGCTGTACGTGACCGGCATCGTCAGTGCGCTCGTCGTGGCGTTCGTGATCAAGCGCATGCGCCGCGACAAGAGCGAGCATGCGCTGCTGATGGAGCTGCCCTCGTACCGCATGCCACACGTGCGCGACATTGCGCTCGGCCTGTGGGAACGCACCAAGATCTTCCTCAAGCGCGTGGGCGGCATCATCCTGACGCTCACGGTGCTGCTGTGGTTCCTTTCCAGCTTTCCGGGACCGCCGCCGGGGGCCACCGGGCCGGCGATCGACTACAGCCTGGCCGGGCGGCTGGGCCACGCGCTGCACTACGTGTTCGCGCCGATCGGCTTCAACTGGCAGATCTGCATCGCGCTGGTGCCGGGGCTGGCGGCGCGCGAGGTGGCCGTGTCGGCGCTGGGCACCGTGTACGCGATGTCCGGCAGCGACGATACCGTCGCCAGCCAGCTCGGGCCGCTGATCGCCGACCAGTGGTCGCTGGCCACCGCGCTCAGCCTGCTGGCCTGGTACGTGTTCGCGCCGCAGTGCATGTCCACGCTGGCGGTGATCCGCCGCGAGACCAACTCCTGGCGCAACGTGGCGATCACCGCGGGCTACCTGTTCGGCCTGGCCTACCTGGCCTCGCTGATCACCTACCAGATCGCGCGGGCCTTGTCGTGACCACGTTCGCGATCATCCAGGCGGTGGTGCTTGCACTGGTGTTGCTGGCGAGCCTGCTCGCGGCGTTTCGCAAGCTGCTGCCGCAGACGGCCAAGCGCATGCAGTCGCGGCTCTCGGCCGCACTGGATCGTCCCGCCCGCGGCGCGATCGTGCGTCGCCTGGGGCGATGGCTGCAGCCGGCCGAGGCGAAGAGCGGGGGCTGCGGCAGTGGCGATGGCTGCAACAGCTGCGGCGGCTGCGCGCCGGTGTCGCCCATGTCGGACGCAGTGCCGCTCAAATTCCGTCCGCGTCCCTGAGCCTCGCCATTGCCTAGCAGTCCCTAGCGGGCCGTAGGGTGGGCTTCAGCCCACCATGCACCTCCGCGAAGGGGCTGGTGGGCTGAAGCCCACCCTCCGGGCACCGTGGTTGCTGGCGATGTTCCCTAAGCGCCGCTGTCCACGTTACATGCGGAACACGCCGTAGCGTTGCGGCTCGATCGGCGCGTTCATCGAGGCGGAGATGGCCAGGCCCAGCACGCGGCGGGTGTCGGCCGGATCGATGATGCCGTCGTCCCACAGCCGCGCGCTGGCGTAATAGGGATGGCCCTGGCGTTCGTACTGCTCACGGATCGGCGCCTTGAAGGCGTCCTCGTCCTCCGCGCTCCACGCCTTGCCCGCGGCTTCCAGACCGTCGCGCTTGACCGTGGCGAGCACGCTGGCGGCCTGTTCGCCGCCCATCACGGAGATGCGCGCGTTGGGCCACATCCACAGGAAGCGCGCGCCGTAGGCGCGACCGCACATGGCGTAGTTGCCGGCGCCGAAGCTGCCGCCGATCACCACGGTGAACTTGGGCACGTGCGAACAGGCCACGGCGGTGACCATCTTGGCGCCGTCCTTGGCGATGCCGGCCTGCTCGTACTTCTTGCCGACCATGAAGCCGGTGATGTTCTGCAAAAACACCAGCGGCACGTTGCGCTGGTTGCACAGTTCGATGAAGTGCGCGCCCTTGAGCGCGCTTTCGGCGAACAGGATGCCGTTGTTGGCGATGATGCCCACCGGGTAGCCGTGGATGTGCGCGAAGCCGGTTACCAGGGTCTTGCCGTAGCGCGCCTTGAATTCGTGGAACTCCGAGCCGTCGACGATGCGCGCGATCACCTCGCGGATGTCGAACGGCCGGCGCGTGTCCTGCGGGATCACGCCGTACAGTTCCTCGGCCGCGTATCGGGGCTCGACCGGAGGCTGGAGCGCCAGCGGCATGTCCTTGCGACGGTTCAGGCTGGCCACCACGTCGCGCGCGATGGCTAGCGCGTGCGCGTCGTTCTCGGCGAAATGGTCGGCCACGCCGGAGATCGACGTATGGACGTCCGCGCCGCCCAGCGTCTCGGCATCGACCACCTCGCCGGTGGCCGCTTTCACTAGCGGCGGGCCGCCCAGGAAGATGGTGCCCTGCTCGCGCACGATGATGGTCTCGTCGCTCATCGCCGGCACGTAGGCGCCGCCGGCGGTGCAGCTACCCATCACCACGGCGATCTGCGGGATGTTGAGCGCCGACATGCGCGCCTGGTTGTAGAAGATGCGGCCGAAATGCTCCTTGTCCGGAAACACCTCGTCCTGCAGCGGCAGGAACGCGCCGCCGGAGTCGACCAGGTAGATGCAGGGCAGGCGGTTCTCCAGCGCCACTTCCTGCGCGCGCAGGTGCTTTTTCACCGTCATCGGGAAATACGTGCCGCCCTTGACGGTGGCATCGTTGGCGACCACCACCACCTCGGTGCCGTTGACGCGCCCGATGCCGGTGATGATGCCGGCCGCCGGCGCGGCGTCGTCGTACATGCCGTGCGCAGCCAGCGGCGACAGTTCCAGGAATGGCGAGCCGGGATCGAGCAGCGCGCGGATGCGCTCGCGCGGCAGCAACTTGCCGCGTGCGACGTGCTTGTCGCGCGCCTTGGCGCCGCCGCCTTCGGCGGTGCGTGCAAGTTGCGCCTTGAGGTCGTCGACCTGCACGCGCAACGCGGCGCTGGAGGCCTGGAAATCGGGAGAACGGGGATCGATCTGCGAGGCAATCATGCTCATGGGCGAAAACTCACCGTCAGCGTCTGGCCGCCCGCGGGCGGTTTGTCATCCGTGGCCGCGGCCAGAACCCATGTCCGCGCCAGCCAAACGAAGGATGATAACCGCCGATCACGCTTCGCGCTTTCACCGCCCTTGTACGCGCGTACCAGCGGGCGGGGTTTTTGCCCTGTATGCCAATCGTCGAAAAGGGTTTTCGCCGGTTTCGCTCGTAGAGGCGCACCTGTGCGACCGCGTGGTACCGATCAGGCATGGCGGTCGCGCACAGGTGCGCTCCTAGAGACCAAGATCCATGGGCGTCGAGCCGAAAGCTAAAAAAAACCGGCCGCAAGCGGCCGGTTTTTCCGATCGAACGAACTGAAGGATCAGTGATCGTTCTGGTCGTCGTTGGCATCCTTGGCATTGTCCGCAGCGTCCTTGGCCGCGTCGGCAGCCTTGTCGGCCTGGTCGGACGCATTGTCGGCGGCATCCTTGGCCTGCGACATGGCGTTGTCGGACATGTCGTTGTTGGCCGGGGCGGCGGCCGAAGCCGCGGTAGCGGCCTGCTGGGCCTGGTCGGCAGCCATGCCGGCGGCGTTGGCAGCGGTGGTGGCCTGCTGGGCGGCCTGGTCGGCAGCCGGGGTGCCGGTCTGCGCCGCAGCCTGCTGAGCCTGGTCAGCGGACTGCTGAGCCTGGTCGGCCGACTGCTGGGCGTCCTGCGCGGAATCCTGCGCGCCGTTGCTGCAAGCCGCCAGCAGCGCGACGAGCGCGGAGGCGAGTAGGGTACGCGTCAACTTCATGGTGGATCTCCTTTGCCGTGGAATGCCGTTTTGGCCGCGTATTAATAGCGCTTTCGCCGTAGACGCGCCATATGTTTTACCAACTGCCCTTCAGTACATATTAAAAAGGCAGTTAACAGGCTTTCATTCGTTTCGTCGACAGAAGGTGACGATTGGCGGCCAATCCCTCGCGAGTAGGGTGGGCTTCAGCCCACCACTCTCGCCACGCATGGCGGGCTGAAGCCCGCCGTGCGGTTTAATCGAGTCGTTCCACCGCGATGGCGGTCGCTTCGCCGCCACCGATGCACAGCGCCGCCACGCCGCGCTTGCCGCCGCGGGTCTTCAGGGCGTTGAGCAGGGTGACCACCAGGCGGGCGCCGCTGGCGCCGATCGGATGGCCGAGCGCGGTCGCGCCGCCGTTGACGTTGAGCTTGTCGTGCGGCACGCCCAGCTCGCGCATCGGCGCCATGGCGACCACCGCGAAGGCCTCGTTGACCTCGAACAGATCCACGTCGTCGACCTTCCAGCCGGCCTTGTCCAGCACCTTCTGGATCGCACCGATCGGCGCGGTGGTGAACCATTCCGGCTCCTGCGAGTTGGTCGCGTGCGCCACGATGCGCGCCAGCGGAGTGAGCCCTCGCACCTTGGCGTCGTCGGCCGACAGCAGCACCACCGCGGCGGCGCCGTCGGAAATGCTGGAAGAGCTGGCTGCGGTGATGGTGCCGTTTTCCTTGCGGAAGGCGGGCTTCAGGGTCGGGATCTTGTTGATGTCCGAGCGGCCGGGCTGCTCGTCGGTATCGACCACGGTGTCGCCCTTGCGACCCTTGACCGTCACCGGGACGATCTCGTCGGCGAACGCGCCGGAGGCCTGCGCCGCCTGCGCGCGCTTGACCGACTCGATCGCAAAGGCGTCCTGCTCCTCGCGGCTGAACTGGTACTTGTCGGCGCACAGCTCGCCGAATACGCCCATCGCCTTGCCGTCATAGGGATTGGTCAGGCCGTCGTGGGCCATGTGGTCGACCAGTTGGCCGTCGCCGTAGCGGATGCCGGTGCGGGCGGCGACCATGTGCGGGGCATTGGTCATCGACTCCATGCCGCCGGCAACGACCACGGCGGCCGAGCCGGCCTTGATCAGGTCGTGGGCCAGCATGATGGCCTTCATGCCCGAGCCGCACACCTTGTTGATGGTGGTGCAACCGGTGGCGACCGGCAGGCCGGCGGCGAGCGAGGCCTGGCGCGCCGGCGCCTGGCCGAGATTGGCCGGCAGCACGCAGCCCATGATCACCTCGCCGACGTCGGCCGGCGCCACGCCGGACTGCTCCAGCGCCGCACGGATGGCGGCCGCGCCGAGCGTGGGCGTGGGCACGCCGGTGAACTGGCCAAGGAAAGAGCCGATGGCGGTGCGCTTGGCGCCGGCAATGACGACGTCGGACATGGGGAATTCTCCGCGAGGCTTGGGGCGCGCCCGGCGCGCCGTGGACGATTGCCCATTATCGCAGCCGATGCGGCAGTGCGGCAAACCGCGGCCCGCGCGGCATCGTGCACGCTTCAGGCGCTTGTCGTTGTGGGAAACTGGCTGCCGTGGCGGGCAGGCGTTCGCGCGATCGCGCGGGGGGCTCGCGGGGGCAGCGTGGGGAGAGCAGGAGCATGCATACGCAGGTATTGCGCCGTCGGGACGTGGCGTTCGGGATTCTTGTTGCGCTGGGCCTGAGCGCCTGCGGTGGCGGTGGTGGTGGTGGCGGCAACGTGCGGCCCAGCCCGCCGCCGAGCACGCCCACGGCACCGCCGGCGCCAACCCCGCAACCGCCGCTGGATTCGCAGCTGGCGCTGACCCACACCTATGCGGCGCACCACCAGGGCTACACCGGCGCTGGCGTCACCATCGGCATCGTCGACAGCGGCGTGATGCGCAACCATCCCAGCCTCACCGGCCGGGTCAGCCAGGAACTGATCTACCTCGATCCCGAGGCGAACGACACCGCCGTCGACGACGTGGTCG
Organism: Frateuria hangzhouensis; assembly: GCF_026410505.1. Lineage (GTDB taxonomy): Bacteria > Pseudomonadota > Gammaproteobacteria > Xanthomonadales > Rhodanobacteraceae > Frateuria_A > Frateuria_A hangzhouensis. Next base: position 29,185 of record NZ_JAPMIU010000005.1, on the reverse strand, counting down.
GCCATGGCACCTGGGTCTCGCAGATCGCCGCGGGCGAGCCCGTCGGGGACTTCCCCGGCGGCATCGCGCCGGGCGCCACGCTGGTCTCCGCGCGGATCATCGCCGACGAGGAACCCGATGACGACGGCACTGGCCAGGGCAACGAAGTGGGCGCTTCGGACGCGGATTTCTTCGGCCAGTACCTCAACCCGGACCTGATCGCCGCCGGCGTGCGCATCCAGAACAATTCCTGGGGCGGCATCTACTGGGATACCGACGACGACAGCATCAACCAGGCCTTCGCCCAGGCCTACGACGACTTCGTGATCAACCACGACGGGCTGGTCGTCTTCGCCGCCGGCAACGAGGCGGCCGCCGACCCCAGCGACATCGCCGCACTGCCCAACCTGGCGCCGCAGCTGGAGCGCGGCTGGCTGGTGGCGGTGGCGGCCGACAGCATCAGCGCCGATGCGGGCGAGACCAAACTGGCGGATTATTCCAACGCTTGCGGCAAGGCGAAGGACTATTGCCTGACCGCGCCCGGCGACGTCATCGTGACGGACAAGGACTACCCGACCGGCAACCCCAAAGAGGACTACTGGATCGTCGGCGGCACCTCCTTCGCCGCGCCGCAGGTGTCCGGCGCCGCGGCGCTGGTGTGGCAGGCCTACCCCTATTTCAACAACGACCTGGTACGCCAGACGCTGCTGGGCACTGCCGACGACCTGGGCACGCCGGGTCCCGATAGCGTGTTCGGCTACGGCATGCTCAACGTCGGCAAGGCGGTCAATGGCCCGGCGAAATTCGACTGGGGCGACGTGACGGTCGATTTCGACGACATCACCTCGACCTGGGGCAACGAGATCAGCGGCGCGGGCGGGCTTACCAAGACCGGTACCGGCACGCTGGTGTTGCACGGGCACGCCCGCTACACCGGCCTGACGACCGTCGCCGAAGGCACGCTCAAAACGGACAATGGCATCGATGGGCCGGCGGTGGTCGCGGCTGGCGCCACGCTCGTTCCGTTTGTTTTTGGCCCCAGCTACCTGGAAAACAACGGGACCGTGGTCATCCAGAAGAAGATGACCCTGATCCAGGGGGACTACGTACAAGGCGCCACCGGCCGGCTCAGCGTGGAACTGGGCACCCACCTGGGTGTGACCGGGCACGCCACGCTCAACGGCGGCAGCCTCTACGTCAACGGGGTCACGGACGGCTACGTGATCAGCGCGCACACCGACGTGCTGACCGCCGGCGGCGGCCTTACCGGCACCTTTGCCAGCCTGGACACGGCGGCCAATGTATTTCTCGACGCCACGCTCGAGTACGACGCCAACAACGCCTGGTTGAACGTGCAGCAGGTGAACGTCACCGCGGTGACGGGCATGAGCTACACGGCCGCCTCATCCGGCGCGGCCGAGCGGGTGCAGGGCGCGTTCGACCAGCTCAACGTGCGGCTCGGCACCGGCGCGACGGCCGGCAGCGCCGCGGTGGCCAGCGGCTTCGTGACCGGCGCGGCCAGCCTGCAGCGCACGCCGACCCTGACCGCCGCCGAGCGTTCGCTGGAAAGCCTGTCCGGCCAGTTGCACGCGGCCAGCGCGGCGATGACCTTCGAGGCGATCGACGCGGGCACGCGCGCGTTGTCCGACCGCTTCGACCTCCTGCTCGACAGCAACGCGACCGGCGGCTGGGCGCAGAACCTGGGCTACCACGGCGGCATGGTGCGCAACGGTTACGCCGATGTCGGCGTGGATCTCAGCGGCACGCTGGTCGGGCAGGACATGCGGATCGGCAGCAACGGCGTGGCCGGCTTCGCGCTGGCGCAGTCGCGCGGCCTGGGCCGCCTGGCTGAAAGCGCCGACCAGGGTCGCAGCCACGCGGTCGAGGGCATGCTCTACGGCGGCCTGGTGCGCGGCAACAGCTACCTGATGGGTCGCGTGGGCATGGGCAACTACCGCGAAACCATGCGCCGTCATCTGCAACTCGGCCCTGCGTTCGCCGGTGTAGCCAGCGACAGCCGCGGCCGCTACGAGGTCGCCTACGGCGAGAGCGGCTACCACGCCACGCTCGGGCGGTTGACGCTGACGCCCTACGCCAACCTGCAATACGCGCGCATCGGCAACAGCGGGTTCGACGAGGCCGGCGCCTGGGGCTTCGGCCTGAAAACCGACGCGCGCACGATCGAACGCTGGCAAGCCGGGCTGGGCCTGCGCGCGGCACGGCACTGGAACCTCGCCGGCGGCGGCAGCCTGGATCTGCAGGGCCACCTGGCCTGGCAGCATGCGTTTGCGGTGCGCGGCGAGGTGTTCGAAGCGAGCTTCACCGGCATCGACCAGTGGGCACCGCTGGGCGGCATCGGCCTGTCGCGCTACGGCGGCGTGGCCGGCATGACGCTGGACTGGGCGATGACACCGCGGGCGGGCTTGTCGTTCGGCGTCGACCACCGCTTCGCCCAGCGCGAGCAAGGCAGCATGGCGACGCTCGCGTACCGCTTGTCCTTCTAGCGAACCGTAGGGTGGGCTTCAGCCCACCCTACGGGTGCGTGGCGGTGGGCTGAAGCCCACCCTACGAAGGCATTTACGCCTTGCCGTGGAACAACTCGCGCCCGATCAGCATGCGCCGGATCTCGTTGGTACCGGCGCCGATCTCGTACAGCTTGGCGTCGCGCAGCAACCGGCCGGCCGGGAACTCGTTGATGTAGCCGTTGCCGCCGAGCGACTGGATCGCCTCCAGCGCCACCTGCACCGCGTTGACCGAGGCATTGAGCAGGCACGCGGCTGGATCGATGCGCGACTTGACCCCGTTGTCGAACTGCTGCGCCACCATGTAGGCAAAGCCGCGCGAGCTCTGCAGCGCGGTGTACATGTCGGCGACTTTGGCCTGCATGATCTCGAAGGTGCCGATCGGCGCGTTGAACTGCTTGCGCTCGCGCACGTAGGGCAGTGTGAGATCCAGCGCCGCCTGCATCAGGCCCAGCGGGCCGCCGGAAAGCACCAGGCGCTCGGTGTCCAGGCCGCTCATCAGCACGCGCACGCCTTCGTTGACCTCGCCGACGATGTTTTCGGCCGGGATCTCGCAGTTGTCGAACACCAGCTCGCAGGTGTTGGATCCACGCATGCCGAGCTTGTCCAGCTTCTGCGCCGTGGAGAAACCCTTCATGCCCTTCTCGACGATGAAGGCGGTCATGCAGCGGCTGCCGGCCGGGCGCGGCGCGGTGCGCATGTAGACCAGCAGCACGTCGGCGTCGGGGCCGTTGGTGATCCACATCTTCGAGCCGTTGGCCACCCACACATCGCCCTTGAGCTCGGCCTTGCAGCTCATCGAGCCGACCACGTCCGAGCCGGCGCCCGGCTCGCTCATCGCCAGCGCGCCCACGTACTCGCCCGAGCACAGCTTGGGGATGTACTTGCGGCGCTGCTCCTCGTTGCCGTTGTGGAAGATGTTCTGCACGCACAGGTTGGAGTGCGCGCCGTAGGAGAGGCCGACCGAACCGGAGGCGCGGGAGATTTCCTCCATCGCCACCATGTGCGCCAGGAAGCCCATGCCGGTGCCGCCGTACTCGGTCGGGATGGTCATGCCGAGCAGGCCCATCTCGCCGAACTTCAGCCAGAGGTCCTCCGGAAAGGCGTTCTCGCGGTCGATGCGGTCGGCGCGCGGGGCGATCTCCTTCTCCGCGAAGGCGTGAACGCTTTCGCGCAGCAGGTCGATGTCTTCTCCGAGCGGGAACGGGCGCATCCGTGGGACTCCTTGGGTGTGGATTTCGATTTTAGCGCACAGATGTGAGGCGGCCGATGAGGCCTCAAGCTCGCCGAATCCCTCTCCCTCCGGGAGAGGGTGCCCGCAGGGCGGGTGAGGGTTCGGGCGTAGCGGGATGTTCCGGCGATAACGAACACTCTCCCGGAGGGAGAGGGGCTAAAGCAAAGAAAAAGCCGCCCAAGGGCGGCTTTTTCCAGTTCTGCAACGGGAGGCTTACTGCCCGCGCATGCGCCCCTGGAAGCGCGTACCGCCATTGCCCATGTGCGGCAGCTTGATCTTGCCGATGGACTCGATGCGCTCCTCGGCCAGGCGATCGGCCGCCCGGTAGGTCGGCACGCTCTGCGTCTTGGAGATCTCGAAGATCCGGCCCAGGTTGTAGTAGATCGTGCGCATCATGCGCATCGCGCGCTCACGGTTGTAACCGTCGATCTCCAGCGACACGTTCATCACGCCGCCGGCGTTGACCGCGTAGTCCGGCGCGTACAGCACGCCGCGCTTGTTCAGCTCGTCGCCGATCGCGTCGGTGGCCAGCTGGTTGTTGGCCGCGCCGCAGATGATCTTGGCCTTGATGCGGTCGATGGTCTGCTCGTTGACCGTGCCGCCCAGCGCGCACGGCGAGTACACGTCGGCGTCGACGTCGTAGATCTCGTCCAGCCCCACCGCCTCGCAACCCAGCTCGTCCACGCAGCGCTGCACCGCATCCTTGTTGATGTCGGTGACGAACACCTTGGCGCCCTGCTCGCGCAGCAGCTTGATGAACTCCGAGCCCACGTGGCCGGCGCCCTGCACGGCGTAGCTGTACTTGCCCACGTCCTCGTTGCCGTGCTTGAAGTTCAGCGCGGCCATCAGGCCCTGCAGCGTGCCGTAGGCAGTGAACGGCGAGGGATCGCCCGAACCGCCGTGCACCTGGTGCACGCCGGTCACGTACTCGGTCTCGCGGAACACGTATTCCATGTCGTTGACGTCGATGCCGACGTCCTCGGCGGTGATGTAGCGCCCACCGAGCGAATTGACGAAGCGGCCGAACGCACGGAACAGCGCCTCGGACTTGTCCTTCGACGGGTCACCGATGATCACCGCCTTGCCGCCGCCCAGGTTCAGGCCGGCCACGGCGTTCTTGTAGGTCATGCCGCGCGACAGGCGCAGCACGTCGTTGACCGCGTCCTGCTCGGTCTTGTACGGCCACATGCGCAGGCCGCCGAGCGCAGGGCCCAGCACCGTGTTGTGGATCGCGATGATGGCCTTCAGGCCGGCTTCCTGGTTGTGGCAGAAGACGACTTCTTCGTGACCCGTCTTGGCGATGGTTTCAAAGATCATTGGAACGATGACTCCACGAGTTTGGCGGATGCCCGGGGGAGGGGCATCCCGCAGAAAGTGTGGCGGGCCGATCCAGTGCGGACCGCCGGAAGCGGCAGAAAACGCTTGAAAGTCAAAGCCCCGGCAAGGGCCGGGGCGGTCGATTCAGTCCGCTAGTTTAGTACTTCGGGGGGCAGGCTGCTTCTGCGCCGCAGCAAGCCGGGCGCGCGCGGCGCCCGGCCGGCGTGCTCAGCGGTCCCAATGGCCGCGATGCAAACGCCAATGCCGCCCCTCGTGCACCCAGCGTGCCGGACGGTAGTGGTGGCCGCGGCGCGCGCGCATCCAGTGGCCGTCCACCCATACATGACGATGGGCGCGCGGGCTCCAGCGCCAGTAACCCGGCGCCCACACATGGCCGTGTCGCGGCCGCACGTGGACCACGCGCACCGGCGGAGGCGGCACGCCGACCACCACGCCCAGCGACACGTGGGTGCGGGCCTGCGTGGGGGGTGCATAGGCAAGGGCGCCCACGGCCAGGCCAAGGCCGGCGAGCAGGGCAAGGGGACGGGTGATGGCGGTCATCGGCTTCTCCGGTAGCGCCGCAGCGGCGGCGTGCCATCCGGAAAACGGCGCGGGCGGCCGTATGTTGACAGGCCGCTCACGCGCGTTCAGCCAGCGGACGGGGCGTATGACGCTAGCCCAGTAGCCGCCTTGTCTCACGCCACGGCGCGCGGATTGGCTCCTCCCCCTGCTTGCAGGGGGAGGTTGGGAGGGGTTGTTCGTCCGGAGCGAAAAAGCGCCCCTCCCCGGCCCTCCCCTGCAAGCAGGGGAGCGAGCAGGTTGCCTGTCGGGGCGCGCGCCTCAGAGTTTGCAGTTCGGCGTTTGTCCGCCAGCCCGTGCCTGCTGGTACGTCGGCATCAACTCCTTCGCCTGCCCGCCAAGCACCTGCGAGCGCTTGTCCGGCGCCGGATGGGTGGACAGGAACGCCGGCGTACTGCCGCTGCCCTGCTTCTCCATCTTGTCCCACAGCGTCACCGCCGCGCGCGGATCGAAGCCCGCCTTGGCCATGTAACGCTGGCCCAGGGTGTCGGCTTCCGATTCCTGCGTGCGCGAGAACGGCAGCAGGATGCCCACTTCCGCGCCCGCACCCAGCAGCGCCGCAACCTGACCCGCGTCGCCGCCGCGCGTGCCGGCGTAGATGGTGCCGGCGGCCACTGCCGCCTGCGTGGCCAGGTTGTCCGAAACGCGCTCGGCGCCATGGCGTGCCACTACGTGCGCCAGCTCATGGCCCAGCACCACGGCCAGCTGGTCCTGGTTGCTGGCCACCTTGAACATGCCCTGGTTCACGCCGATCCGCCCGCCGGGCAGGGCGAAGGCGTTGGCCGTGTCGTCCTCGATGATCTGCACTTCCCATTGCTGCGTGTTCCACGGCGGCGGCAGCACCGAGACCAGGGCATGGGATACGCAGGTGGCGTACGCGCGCTGCTTCGGCGCGTTGGCGAACTTGCCCTGCTGGCGCATCTGGTTGAACGAGGCCAGGCCCATCTCGCTCATCTGCGAATCGGACACCATCATCAACTGCGACCGGCCGGTCGGCGAGGTCGTGCACCCGGCGAGCAGCGACACAAGGGCTGCGGCGATCAGCATGCGGGACTTCATGAACATCTCCTTTGCAATGGGCAGCGGCCAAGCATAGCCGCAGCGCCCGGCTATGACGGATGAAGTCGCCAGCGGTGTCGCACCCGACGTCCCGCAGAAACTCGTAGGCCCGACAACACGCTCGGCCCCGCGACCGCCCCTGTAGGGGCCCGCTTGCGGGCGATGCTCTTTCCACACGTCGCGACAAGAGCATCGCCCGCAAGCGGGCTCCTACAACGTGCCCGGCAACGGCACACCACGATTGTCAAAAAGAACGAACGGTCGTGCTATTATCCGCTCATGACCGCCGCCACCGCACCCGCCAAGGGCCAAGCCACCCGCGAACTCATCCTCGACCACGCCTACGAACGCGCCCGCGTAGGCGGCCTGGAGAGCCTGTCGATCGGCTCGCTCGCCGCCGACGTCGGCATGTCCAAGAGCGGCCTGTTCGCGCACTTCGGCTCGCGCGAAGACCTGCAACTGGCCGTGCTGGAGACGGCCGGCCGCCGCTTCATGGCCAACGTGCTGCTGCCGGCGCTGTCCGTGCCGCGCGGGCTGCCGCGCTTGCGCGCGATCGTCGCGCAGTGGAGCGAATGGGGCCGCAAGCACCAGAGCGGCTGCGTTCTGCTGACCGCCGCGGGCGAATACGACGGCCGCGACGGCGCCCTGCACGACGCCGTGGTGGCGCAGCAGGGCGGCTGGCGCGACGAGCTGGAAAAGGCGATCGCCCAGGCCGCCGCCGAAGGCCACCTGAATGCGAGCGCGGACGCCGGCCAGCTCGCGTTCGAGATCTACGCACTGATGCTCGGCCTGCACCACGACGCCGGCCTGTTCGGTTTCGAGCAGGCCCACCAACGCACGCAGGCCGCCTTCGAGCGCCTGTGGCGAAGCTGGCAATCGTAGAGGAACCGCCCATGTCCACCGTGATGCGCCGCCCCGGGCTGGCCGCCCGCTTCAAGCTCGCCACCGTACGCACCAGCTTTGCCCTCGGCGGGCGGCTGGCGCCCCGGCGCACCGCCGATCGCGCGGCGCGCCTGTTCGCCACGCCGTTTGCCAGCAGCCGTGCCCGTGCGCGCGCCGTCCCGCCCGACCCGTCGATGCGCCGGGAAACGCTGGCCCTCAACGGTGAATTCATCGCCACCTACGTCTGGGGCAATCCGGCCACGCAACCCTACGTGCTGCTGGTGCACGGCTGGTCCAGCTTCGGCCTGCGCTTTTTGCCATGGATCGAGCGGCTGCGCGCGCTGGGTTATGCGGTAGTGGCTTTCGACCAGCCCGGCCATGGTTTCAGCAGCGGCCATTACTGCACGCTGCCGGAGTTCGCCGACACAGTCCGCGCCGTGGGGCGGCATTACGGTGAAGCCGAACTGGCGATCGCCCACTCGCTCGGCGGCGCCGCGCTCGTTCTGGCCCAAGGCGAAGCCTGGCGTGCCCGCAAACTGGTGCTGGTCGCACCGGCCGCCGACATGGACGCCGCCACCACCCGCTATTTCCGCTTCGTGCGCCTGGGCGAACACCTGCGCCGTCCGTTCTACGGCTGGCTGGTCAAACGCACCGGCCTCAACGTCGACGACCTGCAGATGCACCGCCACGTACCCGCGCTGGGCCAGCCCGGCCTGATCGTGCACGACCTGGACGACGCCGACGTGCCGTGGGAGGAGGGCGAACGCTACGCCCGCCACTGGCCCAGCGCGCGACTGCTCACCACCCAGGGGCTCGGGCACCACCGCGTGCTCGATGCGCCGCACGTCATCGAGGCCGTGCTCGCCTTCGCCCGCGACGAAACCGTTGGCGAGCGCGTGGTCGCATCGGCCAACCTGCCCTTCGGCGTGGCCTGACCCGCCTGGTTGCTGAACCCTCCCGAGGTTTTTTAGTCGAGCTTCACCCGGTCCGGTGCAGAGTCGATCGGCGCGCGTTCGCGGGCGCGCCACTCCGTCATTCGCGCAAGGAGACCACTCATGCAGACCCGACTCTCGACATCCCAGGGCTTCGCACTCGCGTTTGCCCTGTTCGGCCTCGCCGGCGTGGCAACCGCGCAGCAGGACAAGACCGAGGGCAATGCCGGCGCTTCGTTCGAAAGCCTGGACACCAACCAGGACGGCCGCCTCACACGTTCGGAGATCCCGTCGGACATGTCGCTGCTGCGCACCCGCCTGGCCACCTACGACACCAACCACGACGGCACGCTCGATTCGCGCGAGTACGCCGCGGCCCAGGCCTCCCTGCACGGCAGTGACCGTACAGGCGGTGACGACGAGGATTCGTAGTCACCAACCCGACCCGCCGCACCCTTGTAGGAGCCCACTTGTGGGCGATGCTCTGGGTCGTCCGATCGCCCACAACTGGGCTCCTACAGGTTCTCCGCACAGTGGCCTGTCGGGTGATGCGGCGTCTCCAGGAAACTTTCGAGGCTCCCTGTAGGTACGCACTGCCGTCGAACCCCCGCCACCCGCGCTCCGCACGCTTAACCCTGAACCCACTAGAATCGAAGGGTTCAGAGCAAAGAGATGTCGGAGTCGCCATGAGTTCCCCCGCCAGCCACGTCCCCGCCACCGCCGCGCAGGCCGAAACCGCCCCGCTGCGTTTCGTCACTGCCGCCAGCCTCTTCGATGGCCACGACGCGGCGATCAACATCATGCGCCGCATCATCCAGAGCCAGGGCGCCGAGGTGGTCCACCTGGGTCACAACCGCTCCGTGGAAGACGTCGTGCGCGCCGCGCTGCAGGAAGACGCCGACGCCATCGCGCTGTCCTCCTACCAGGGTGGCCACGTCGAGTACTTCAAGTACATGGTCGACATGCTGCGCGAGCGCGGCGCCGGCCACATCCGCGTGTTCGGCGGTGGCGGCGGCACCATCACCCCGGAAGAAATCAAGGAACTGCAGGCCTACGGCGTCGAGCGCATCTATCACCCCAACGACGGGATGAAGATGGGCCTGACCGAGATGATCGAGGACGTCATCACCCGCACCCGCGCCGCCCAGGCCGCGCGCCTGAAGGCCGAGCCCGCCGGCGTGCCGACCGTCGACATCGACGACGAAATCTCCGTCGGCCACATGCTCACCGACATCGAGGAAACCCGTCTCGGCGAGACCGACCTGGCCCACCTGCGCAAGGAATGGGACCTGGCCGGCCGCAAGACCCCGGTGCTGGGCCTCACCGGCACCGGCGGCGCCGGCAAGTCGTCCGTGGTGGACGAACTGCTGCTGCGCTTCCTGCACGCCTTCCCCGAGATGCGCATCGCCGTGCTCGCCGTCGACCCGACCCGCCGCCGCTCCGGCGGCGCGCTGCTGGGCGACCGCATCCGCATGAACTCGTTGCGCTCCCACCGCGTGTACATGCGCTCCATGGCCACCCGTCGCCAGCACATGGCCACCAACGAGGTGCTCAAGGACTGCATCGCGTTCCTGAAGAGCCAGCCCTACGACCTGGTCATCGTGGAAACCGCCGGCATCGGCCAGAGCGACTCGGAGATCGTCGACCTGGTCGACTTCCCGCTCTACGTGATGACCAGCGACTACGGCGCGGCCAGCCAGCTCGAGAAGATCGACATGATCGACTTCGCCGAGTTGATCGTGCTCAACAAGTTCGACAAGCGCGGCGCCGAAGACGCCCTGCGCGACGTGCGCAAGCAGTGGAAGCGCAACCGCACCGCCTTCGCCCTGAAGGACGAGGACGTGCCGGTCTACCCGACCATCGCCAGCCAGTTCAACGACCCGGGCGTGACCTGGATGTTCGTGAACCTCTGCCGCCTGCTGCGAGAGAAGAAATGGGGTCAGAGTCATTTTTCGAACGAAGGCGGTGGCACAGGCGAGGGGCGTGGGTCGAAAAATGACTCTGACCCCATTTCTTCCCCCCACGCCATCGGCAGCCCGAACTGCAATTTCCAGCCCGACCTCGACACCAGCCTCAAGGAACCGCGCGCCACCGTCCTCATCCCCGGCAGCCGCGTGCGCTACCTCGCCGAAATCGCCGAGCAGGGCCGGGGCATCAACAGCTCCATCGCCCGCCAGGCCGAAGCCGCCAGCAAAGCCCAGCACTACTACGAATCGCTCAAGGAACTGGGCGACCAGGCGCTCCCGCGCCCGCTCGACCTCTACCCCCGCGACGCCCTGCACCCCTCAACCCCCAAGGCCGAGGCTCTGCCTCCCTCAACCTCCAAGGCCGAGGCTGTGCATCCCTCTCCCTCCGGGAGAGGGACCGAGGGTGAGGGTACGGGTCTTGCGCAAACCTCCAATGGAACCGTTCGCGCTGAGCGTAGCCCGCAGGGCGAAGTCGAAGCGCCTGCCGTAGACCGCACACTGCTGCTCTTACGCCAGCGCTACAACGAAGCCGTCAAGGAACTCTCCGCCGAGTCGACCCATCTCCTGCGCGACTGGCCGAAGCTCCGCGAATCCGTCACCACCGACGTCAACGAATACCAAGTCCGCGGCAAGACCATCCGCGTCGACAACTACCGCGAATCCCTCAGCCACCAGAAGATCCCCAAAGTCGCCCCACCCAAAACCACCAACTGGGGCGACCAACTCCTCTTCCTCGGCAAGGAAAACCTCCCCGGTCACTACCCCTACACCGGCGGCGTCTACCCGTACCGCCGCACCGGCGAGGACCCCACCCGCATGTTCGCCGGCGAGGGCACCCCGGAGCGCACCAACCGCCGCTTCCACTACCTGAGCCAGGGCGGCGCCGCCACGCGCCTGTCCACCGCGTTCGACTCAGTCACCCTGTACGGCGAAGACCCGGCCCCGCGCCCGGACATCTACGGCAAGATCGGCAACTCCGGCGTCAACATCGCCACCCTGGACGACATGAAGAAGCTCTACTCCGGCTTCGACCTGTCCGCGCCGAGCACCTCGGTCTCCATGACCATCAACGGCCCGGCGCCGATGATCCTCGCAATGTTCATGAACACCGCGATCGACCAGAACGTGGAGAAGTATCTCAAGGCCGATGCCGCCCGCTGGGCCGAGGCCGAGAAGACCATCGCCAAGCTCTACGAAGGCCGCGAGCGCCCGCGCTACTCCGGCGAGCTGCCCAAGGGCAATGATGGCTTAGGGCTAGGCCTGCTGGGCGTCACCGGCGACCAGCTCGTCGACGCCGAGACCTACGCCCGCATCAAGCAGGAGACCCTGCAGGCCGTGCGCGGCACCGTGCAGGCCGACATCCTCAAGGAAGACCAGGCGCAGAACACCTGCATCTTTTCCACCGAATTCGCCCTGCGCATGATGGGCGACATCCAGCAGTACTTCGTCGAGCACAAGGTCCGCAACTTCTACTCGGTGTCCATCTCCGGCTACCACATCGCCGAGGCCGGCGCGAACCCGATCAGCCAGCTCGCCTTCACCCTGTCCAACGGCTTCACCATCGTCGAGTACTACCTCGCCCGGGGCATGCACATCGACGACTTCGCGCCGAACCTGAGCTTCTTCTTCAGCAACGGCATGGACCCGGAGTACACCGTCATCGGCCGCGTCGCCCGCCGCATCTGGGCCCGCGCCATGCGTGAGCGCTACGGCGCCAGCCCCCGCTCCCAGATGATGAAGTACCACATCCAGACGTCCGGCCGCTCACTGCACGCGCAGGAGATCCAGTTCAACGACATCCGCACCACGCTGCAGGCGCTCTACGCGCTGTTCGACAACTGCAACAGCCTGCACACCAACGCCTACGACGAGGCCATCACCACGCCGACCGAAGAAAGCGTGCGCCGCGCCGTGGCGATCCAGATGATCATCAACAAGGAACTGGGCCTCAACTTCAACGAGAACCCCTGGCAGGGCAGCTACGTGGTCGAGGAGCTGACCGACCTGGTGGAAGAGGCGGTGTACAAGGAGTTCGAGGCGATCAGCGAGCGTGGTGGCGTGCTTGGGGCGATGGACACCATGTACCAGCGCGGCAAGATCCAGGAAGAGTCGCTGTACTACGAGCACAAGAAGCACGATGGGTCGCTGCCGTTGATTGGCGTGAACACCTTCCTGCCGAAGGAGCATGGTGGAGAAGTGGCCACCGAGATCGAGCTCATTCGCTCCACGGAGGAGGAGAAGGGGCAGCAGATTGCCAACGTGCGGGCGTTCGGAGAGGCGCGGAATGGGTTGGCGCCGGAGAGCTTGAAGCGGTTGCAGCAGACGGCTCGGGAGCGGCGGAATGTGTTCGAGCAGTTGGTCGAGGCGGTGAAGTACAACTCGCTGGGGCAGATCAGTCACGCGTTGTACGACGTGGGTGGGGAGTATCGGAGGAATATGTAGCCGGACGGCTTTTGTTACCGAACTAATTTCTCAGGGAAGGTAAGGCTATGATTCAGCCAAGCTTCGATGGGTCCAAAATCGCCTGCTTTGGAGGACATCCGGCAACTCCTGTTAAAGAGTTCTGGAAAGTCGGCCAAGTTATGACAGTTGGCGAGATAGTGGACCATAAAGGGAGGAAGGTTGACTCTCTTGTGCTGGAGCCGCAGGGTATTGCTCACTTGGTCTCAGAAGAAGAAGTTCGACTTCCTTTGGATGTGTGCGCCTTGGCGCATGTGCTTACTCGCAAATGCAATCAAGGCTTGTTGACGCTGAATATAGGCGTGGTTGATCCGGGGTGGTCAGGCAAGATTTCCACCTCAATTTTGAATTTTAGTGCCGAACGAAGACTCCTCTCCAAGGGAGACAAATTTATCAGGTTGACGTTCCACCGAGTCTCAATGGAGGAGCGAAGCGAGTATGTCCGAGACAATCGTTCGCTCAACTTTGAAGATAGCTCGTATCAGCGTGAAGTTTGTTCGCGAGCGGTGGATAATTTTGGGAAATACTTCCTTAACATCGACCAGCTGGTGGGAAGAGCATCGGAGAAGGAAAATGCAAGGCTCCGTGATGCTTTCCTCAAGTATTTACCGATTGCCGCTTTTTCGCTGGCGTTTTTCGCGCTCTTGGTTACGGTTGGTGGTGCTGTGGTCACTCGAGTATTGTCAGCGGCGGATCACAGCAGCCAAGGACAACCACCAGTGGACATGGCTGAGATGCGACGCCTGGAAGCCAAGGTGTCCGCACTCGAGGGTCTGCTGAAATCTCAATCCGCGAGATCTACCCCCGCAACAATAGGATCGAGCCCGAAAGCCGATCCCCGCTCACGGGAATAGGAGAGCCTATGAACATCAGCTGCTGTTCCTCCAGCCGTGTCCAAATTGAGCTTTGCCGCGCGGTGATGACTCAAGGCGTTGAGGTGGATCCTCGCGGTCTTCTAACACGCGAGTTATTGGGTGTCTCATTTGTCGTCACAGACCCCCGCCAAAGGCTAACTATCATCCCAGGACGTCGATGGAGTGCCTCCTTGGCCATCGCAGAGCTTGCTTGGAACTTGCGGGGTGAGCGTTCCGTTGAACCTTTGGCGTTTTATGCGCCTAAGTGGAGAGACTTCGCCGATGAAGGGCAAATAAGGGGAAGTTGCTACGGTGCTACGATCTTTGGTCAGGATGTGGAATCCTCTCAATGGGAGAACGTGAAGGCTCTCCTTCGGCGTGAGCCGACAACGCGTCGAGCGGTTCTTTCGTTGAGGCGGGAGAAAGACGTATCTGCACCCACAAGCGACTTGTCATGCACGAATACGATTCAATTCATTGCTAGAGAGGGGGCGCTGCATGCATTCGTGAACATGAGGAGTAACGACGTTATTTGGGGTGTCCCCTACGACGTATTCTTGTTTACGACTTTGCAAGAGTTAATGGCGGTCGAGCTTGGTTTGCGGCTCGGTAATTACTACCATTATGCGGCATCCATGCATATTTACGAGCGCCACTTCGAAATGGCCCGAAAGATCTCTCGGCTGGACCCGTTGGCATTGGTTGAAGAAAAGATGCCGCCGATCCAAGACGCAAAAAGCTTGTTGCGGCTCGCTGAGGCTGAGCGCGTATGGAGACGCGGTGGCTCGTGGTCAGAAGGAGAGATCACGGACTTCGAGGCTTATTCGTTGCGCCTTTTGGCGCGTAATCCTAGGTTGGCGGCGTAAAGAGAGGCTATGGACGCAGCTCTTGTACTTAAGGTTGCATATCTATCTGCAGTCGTGATCGTTGTTTGGCTTGGCGCTTTTATGATTAAGCGTGGTTTAGCTTTCTCCGTGAAGGTTGCTTGCCATAAGCCGGATTCGCGACTTGTTGTTTTGGCACCTTTGCTTGCTGGTTTTTTGTGTGTGGCCGGTGGCTTTTTCCTGCTTTGGTCGTTAAAGCCGTAGCCTTTGAATTACCCAGAGAGCCACCTGTGTTGGCTTCAGCTGCGTAGGCCGGAGTGTGGCTTAAGAAGGCTCCGTACGTTGGCTGCAGTGAGCGGAAACGCTTGGCTGGGCGACGGAGGAAAAAAGGCGTAGTTGCCCAATAGGACACGAGACGTGCAGGTGCGCAGCCAGTAGCGAGAAACGCCCGGCCGAACGAACGGGGTCACCATTTCGCCGCTGGGGTCAATAGACACAGAGTTCTCCCGCCCGCGTGCGCGGGGTAGGGGTATCCCGGTTGCTTGAGGCTCCGCTGTCCGTTGCGTTCGATCCGGCGCCAGGAGCGCGCCAGTCACCGTTCTGGTTAGGGCCGCGGTAGCGGCCCTTTTGCTGCCCAAACACTCGTCGGTTTTCACGGTGGCCGTCCAGGTGCGAGCGAGGCGCTGCACAGAGTCGCGGGCTCGAAGGCCCACTCGTTCGTGGCTCGGTGCGCGCGCGGTCCTGCCTTGCAACGCGGGTGCCGGCGGAACGCGACCATTCAGAGCGGGGGTTCGGAGCCATACCCCGGAGTTCCTAACGCCCGGGTCAGAGCACTTTTCTGGCGCGTTACCCGCAAGAGCTCTCAGCATTTAGTTCACTCGCGATATCGTTAGGTCCCTTGGGTCAGGTCGAGCTCTTCGAAGCTCTCGTATAGAACCGGCAGACGCTCCCGGGGAATCCTGAACTGGCTCCGTGCCTTCACTTTCGGGCGTGCGGTTGTGAGGCCATCGACCTTCGAGCCAGGATCGAAGGCCACGAACCCTTTGGCTATGGCGCTGAGATACTTGGCGAAGTCGGTCCTTTCGCCAAGCAGCACCGGGTTCTGGTAGCGATAGGTTGGTTCGCTGCTGCGCTGGCTTGTATAAGGCACGTACGCAGCAGACGCATGCTTGCGATTCCAGTGGGTAAGTAACTGGCTGTAGCTCCATGTTGCAGCCTCGCTGCCGTTTCTATCAGTGAGTACTATGCGGCCGCCCGCATCGGTGATGACGCCCTTGGCGGCGTCAAACCCTATGAGACCTAGAGTCATGGACGTCGTCGTATCGGGCCGGTCGTAATAGTGACGCCCCGTGAAGTACATCTGGTCCTTTTCAGCTACGTGGCGCCCATACCGGCGCACGAACGCGCCGACACCTTCCGAACCGTAGTAGCCCCCGTCGGGTTCCGGTGTGATGAGCGTAAGGTAACTGCCGCCGAACGCCTTTACTTCCCATCCCAGATAGTCAGGAGAGGCGTCTCCGTTGGGCTTGATGCCCAACAGGGCTTCCAGCGTGTAGCCACCACCATTGCGCGCCTTGTACGGGATACGCTCGCCTGCATTGTTCAATCTCATAGATGGAACCGCCCCGAGCTGCTGGATCTCGCGAAGTCTCGCTAGCAGGAGTGACTTGGAGTCCCCGGCTGTTGGACCGGCAATCGCGAGTTCCTGGAACAACCCCGTCTCGGAATGCGAAGCCAGAATGGCTTCGGCTGCGAGCGCCGATCCTGTCGGTGCCAAGTACGCAAGGGTCTGATTGCTTGTGGTTATGCCGAAGAAGAGAACGCGGCCATCGACACCGCGTCGGTGTTCTTTCGGGATGGGGCGCAGGTGCTCATTCGGGCCAGTTCGACAGCCACGCAGGAACCCGGAAAGCCTCACTTCTGGATAGCCTGAGTAGAGGATCAGCTGTGCATTGGGAGCCCTTTCCGAGGTCGTTGGGCCAACCCAGAAAAATTCGAGCGGCGCCTTGAAGGTCGGGTCCTTCGCCCCCGCCTCCGGTCGAACGGGTCCGTACGGGAAATACGTCAGGACGCCAAAGCTGCTGCCGAGGTAAATCTGTTGCTTGCTGTTGTCGTTTTCGCTCAGCAATTTGTAGAAGACCCGGGTCGCGCCGAGGTGCCGGAAGCGGGAAACAAGTGTGGAGAGGTCGGGGAAAGATTCCACAGGGAGGCTCGCGTGCTCACTTGGCACGAGGTTACCTGCGGCAAGAATCACTGCAAAGCCGTCAGCGCGTAGCGTGTGGGTCGCTATCGTGGTAGCAAGGTCGCTGATGGCTGCGTCCGTCCCATTGCGCAGCCATCGACACGGCGCTGGGTGACGTGGGGGGGGCACCTGCAAGCTGGAGGCGTGGGCGACGTGGCATGCATGCGAGCGTGTTGCCAGGCGATCGCCCGCGTAGCCGGTGGAGCGAGACGACTGCGGCAGGGGCCGTCTGGAGGGCGAGTCTGTAATTCCCTCCGTACCCATTAAAGCTCCCCATTGCTCCGTCCATTGTTCGCATCCCCGTTCTCCATCTTGAGTTCGTGGCGCAGCCATGGGAGGCTCGCGCCTACGCCGCGTACCTCGCGGACGACCAAGGGGTAAGTATGGCGATCAGTTTCGATAACTACGGTGTAAAGAAGGTTTCAAAGACCGACGTCGCTAAGAAGGCCTACGTGCCGAACAAGCAACAGGTGGCAGCGATCGAGGATTCGGGTATTTCAGGGTCGGAAAGTCGGCCAGCCGAAGAATTCAAGATCACGGTGCTCGGGGACCCGGTCAAAAAATCAGTCGGCGCCTCCTACTATCATGCTCTCAGAAAGGGGGCGACTCGAACGCCGGAGCCAAGGATGGGCCATGAAATCGCGTCGTGGCTAAGGAAGGGCGATTACGTTTTGATTGGCAACGTTGGGGCTTGTCTATTCATCGAGAAAGTCGTTTCCACCATAGCCCCCGGCAGAAAGCAGCCGTCAGCCCCCACCGCAGCCGACATAGCCAAAGCTGCGCAGGAGGCCGCCAAGAAGATTATGGCTCTGGCAAAAAAGGCGAAAGGGAAGCCGAAGACCCGCAAGGTTGATCGGACCGAATTCATCCGAAGCCCAATTGTGGCTGCGGGTGCCTTGATCAGGGCAAGCGGAAAATGCGAGATGCCTGGCTGCACCTGCGTGCTCTTTCTTAAGGACAACGGAGCCTCGTACCTTGAAGTGCACCACATAACCCCGCTGTCAGAGAAGGGAGACGACAGTTTGGTGAATGCTGCGGCACTGTGTCCGCATCATCACCGCGAACTTCACTTCGCTAAGAACAGGTTGGAACTCCGTCAAGTGCTCAGAAAGCACGTTGCAAAGATTCCGGTTTAAGTGTCAAAACGGGGTAGCCACATTCGGAGGAATCGGGTCGCTACTTTCCCTGCCGGATTTCCATGGCGAGCGCTCGGAGGCGGGGCTCATTTAACTGGCAAGCCCAGATTACCAATGCGCGCCAGCCTAGCTCTGCCAGTTGCTCCCTGACCTTTGCGTCGCGACGGACATTGGCCGCAAATTTGTGCTGCCAAAATTCCGGATTGCTGGCTGGTGTCGTGGCATATCGGCAATCCTCGTGCCGGTGCCAGAAGCAGCCGTGCACGAAGACCACCGTGCGGTACTTGGGAAACACTAGGTCGGGTTTGCCGGGCAGTTTGGCGTGAAGGCGGAAGCGCAGTCCTGCACGGTGCAGAAAGCTGCGCACGGTCAGTTCCGGCATGGTGTTCTTGCCGCGGATGCCGGACATCATCCGGCTGCGAGTGGGCCGATCCACGATGTCCATGCGTACTCAGGCAACCAGCAGGGATCTCTGCTTGGCCAGCTCCGGGTCGATGAGCTCCATGATCCGCGGCTTCATGGCGCGGGCGACTTCCCGCATCACCGGCATGACCACACTGTTCCCGAACTGCTTGTAGGCCTGCGTGTCGCTGACCGGAATAATGAAGTCATCCGGGAAGCCCATCAGGCGGGCGCACTCCCGCGGCGTGAGCCGGCGCGGGCGTTTACGCGGCCCCTGTGACACGAGGATCTCCGAGCCGTCCTTGTAGTAGCGGGCCGACAGCGTGCGGGACACGCTGTCCGGGCCGACTAGGCCAAAGCCGAAGCCATTGCCTGCAGCGCGGTGCTTTGCCGCATAGGCCTGCAGGTAGGCCCAAAGTTTGGGTGTGAGCGTGTAGCGCTCGTCCACCTTGGCCTTCGGGCCTGTGGTGTAGTGTCCCTCTGGTTTCTCGCTGCCGTCCTGCGGATGCAGAATTTCCTTCATGGTCGGCTTATGTTCCGGCAGAACAAGGTCAGAAAAGCCGAAATCGGTCTTCTCGCGGAAGCCCACGATCAGAATGCGCTCGCGGTGCTGGGGCACGAAGTGCGCGCCGTCCACCACTTTACAGGCAATGTGGTAGCCCAGCTCTTCCTCCAGCACCTTCCTGATGACCCGGAAAGTGTTGCCCTTGTCGTGGCTGACGAGGTTCTTGACGTTCTCGAGCAGGAAGGCCGCGGGCCGCTTGGCCGCAATAATGCGGGCCACATCGAAGAACAGGGTGCCTTGGGTTTCGTCGGCAAAGCCGTGGGCGCGACCCAGGGCGTTCTTCTTCGATACCCCGGCAATACTGAAGGGCTGGCAGGGGAAGCCCGCCAGCAGCACGTCATGGTCGGGGATGTCGCGCTCGTCCACCTTGGTAATGTCACCTTCCAGGGTGTGGGCCGACTCCGGGAAGTTGGCCAGGTAGGTCTTCTGGGCGTAAGTGTTCCATTCGCTGGTGAACACGCAGCGGCCACCGTGGGCCTCGAAGGCCATGCGGATGCCGCCGATGCCGGCGAACAGGTCGATGAACCGGAAGTCATGCTCCTCCTGCTCATGGGGATCGGCTAGCGGCAGCAGTCGCTGGCGGATGGCATCGGCCAGATAGGGCGGAGGGTCGGTTTCCCCTACCTCCCAGCGTCGGATGTTTCGGGCCGTGGTGTTCAGCAACTGGGCGAGTTGCTCCTGTGTGTAGCGCCTGCGGACTTCGGAAAGGAGCTTGCGGTCTTCGGACATGGCAAGGCGCTCGGCGGGACGGAATGCGGACATTGTGTCCTATTCCGTTCTCAAAGTGTGCGACGGAGTCGAGCATGCCGCGCCACATGACCCGCCCGGGGGGGGGGGCGCCTCAAAGGAAACCCGGGTCACCATTTCGCCGCCGGGGTCAATAGGCGCATAGCTCTTCGACAAAACCCGAGCCAGAGTGCACTTTTCTGACAATGAGCGGCTGTCCGCGCCGACAGCGAATCGCAAAGGGTTGCCGCAGCCTTTTGGGCTCTCTCGCCTAGCGAACTACCCCATGCCACGCCAGCCAAGGCTCGATCTGCCAGGTATCCCTCAGCACGTCGTGCAGCGAGGCAACGATCGGCAACCCTGTTTCTTCGAGGAGGCCGACTACCTGCGTTACCTGCAGGAGTTTAAGGAACTCGCCTTGCGCAAGCATTGCGCCGTGCATGCCTACGTGCTGATGACCAACCACGTGCATCTGCTGCTTACGCCTACCTGTTCCGGCCAGGTAGCGACGCTGATGCAGGCGCTCGGGCGCAGGTACGTGCGCTATATCAACGATCGCCACCATCGCACCGGAACGCTGTGGGAGGGACGCTACAAGGCGTGTCCCGTGGACCGCGAGAGCTATCTGTTGCATTGCTACCGGTACATCGAGCTCAACCCGGTGCGTGCCCGCATGGTGGAGGACCCCGATGGCTATCGCTGGTCGAGCTACGGCGCCAATGCGCATGGAAGGCACGACGCGCTGGTCACGCCGCACCCGAACTTTCTGTCCCTGGGCCGTGATGCGGAGTCCCGGCAGTACGCCTATCGCGAACTGGTCAGGCAAGCCATTTCGGATGACGATCTCACGGCCATACGTCTGCACCTGCAACGTCGGCACGCGTTGGGTACGGACCGCTTCCGTGCAGCCATCGAGGCGCAACTGGGGCGCCGTGCGGGTCCGGCCAGGATCGGCCGCCCCAAGAAGAATGCGGAAAGTGCACTCTGATCCGGCTTTGGGACAATCCTGTCCGGCTAGGCCACCTCGGCAGCTTCATAGACGTATAGTTCACGCACGAACACTTCTGTCGATACCTGCGCGGATTTGCTCTGCGCTACCGACTACTTTCTTTGAAAGGAGAAGATTATGAATAGGCTTTTGCTTGCCGTGGCCATGGCCATCACCGCTGCCACCTCCAACCCAGGCTGCTCAGCAAGCCCATCAGTTAGATGCCAATCATCTCAAAGACCAAGCTCGCGTCCGCAGCGAGATCGCATTGCAAATGGCTCGAGTCCGCTTTCTAGCGGAACTGCATAACTTTGTGGCGTCAAATCAGGGCAAATCTACTGCACTAGATGCTCTTTCACCAGTAAATCGGCGTACATTTATTGACATCCTTACCTTCAACGAAAAAGGGCATTACTGGCTTCAGTTACGCGCCTCTTGAGGGGCTGTCCGCGTCGCAAGCGTATGCAATTCTTAGCTTGTTTGGGGTGGAGCGTCTCACTCCGAGGCTAAAGGGTATACGCGCGTACAATCAAGCTGACAAGCTAATTCTGTCGCCCTCAAATGCTGCATACCCATCATTAATCAAAGACTATGACGGATTTTACTGCGCGGACAGAGCATCTTGCGCCCCACGATTTAGCTGGATTTGTACCGGTAATTGCTGATCAGTTAACGACCAAGAGGCGAGCGGTACATCCGCTCGCCCCTGAGACATTGCTGGCACACCTTTGGAGCATAGTCATGCTGCTAGCCGTTTTTATTTTTTTTGCTCACTTGGACACTACTAAAGATGCGACGCTCGATAATTCATATCATCAAATAGAATCGATCAGCCTGAAAGACTACCCGACAACCATGGAAAGAGTGCAGTTACTTTCAGATAAATATTCTGAGCTCATCAAACCTTGGCAATCTAAATTGTCCCAGTTGAGCCCTGAGCAAGTAGCCACCCTATTTCAAGCAGCTGACCTCGTTGGCTACTACTCTGGCGAACCAAAGTTTGTTGATGATATGGAAGCCGATGTTTCTGCGTTGGAACGAGAAGGAAAGGCTACTGCGCACGATCGTAGAGACCTGTATGAGGCTTTTTTGCAAACTCGCCAATTTAACAAGGCAAGAATATTTAGCGCCGCCCACCCAGACCTTTCTTTAGAGGAGATTCCGAAAATTGACGGCGCCAAGCTTGAAGATCGTCCTTCGAGTTTGCTAGTCAGTGAGAATGGTAAATCACTAGCTTGGCACAATGTAAAAATCGGCTCCAGCCAAATTGTGGTTGTCTCACACCCGGAATGCCACTTCACCCAGAATGCCGTGCGCTATATCGAAGATCATCCGGCTCTAGCGCGGGTTCTGGCCGAACACTCTACTTGGATAGCACCACCAGGCCGCAGCCTGGACGTCGACGCCATTTCCTCGTGGAATAGAGATCATCCCTCTGAATCTATCGCACTTGCATCTGCGCAATCAGATTGGCCTATGATCTCCAGCTGGGAGACTCCTGCTTTTTATTTCCTTAAGGACGGCCAATTGGTTGAAACCGTTATCGGATGGCCAAAAGGCGGGAATACAAAAGCACTTGCGGACGGACTGCGCAAGATCGGGTTACATTACACCGATTCGGAAGCACAACCGTCATCCAACTAAGTGGGTCACCATTTCGCCGCCGGGATCAATAGGCGCCAAGCTTTCCCGCCTGAAAACCCGAAAACCCGGGTCGAAAACCCGGGTCACCATTTCGCCGCCGCAAAACCCGAGCCAGAGTGCACTTTCCCGACACGGTGAGGCTGGCCTGGCTGACAGCCGGGGCATGGAGCGATCAGGCAACCTTGGGTGCTCGCTCAGGGACGCTCCCATGCCACGCCAGCCAAGGCTCGATCTACCAGGTATCCCTCAGCACGTCGTGCAGCGGGGCAACGACAGGCAGCCGTGTTTTTTCGAGGAGGCTGACTTCCTGCGCTATCTGCAGGAGCTGAAGGAGCTTGCCCTGCGCCAGCATTGCGCCGTGCATGCTTATGTGCTGATGACCAACCACGTGCATCTGCTGCTGACGCCTTCGGCGGCGGGGCAGGTGGCAGCCCTCATGCAGGCGCTCGGGCGCCGGTACGTGCGTTACGTCAACGACCGACATCATCGCACCGGGACGCTGTGGGAAGGGAGCTACAAGGCCTGCCTGGTGGATCGCGAAAGCTACCTGTTGCATTGCTACCGGTACATTGAGCTGAACCCGGTACGTGCCCGGATGGTCGACGACCCCGGTGGCTACCGCTGGTCGAGCTACGCTGCCAATGCGCACGGCACGGCGGATCCGGTGGTTATGCCGCACCCGATGTTTCTTGCGCTGGGACGCGACGCAGCTTGCCGCCACATGGCCTACCGTGAGCTGGTCAGGCAGGCGATCGCCGACGATGACCTGGCCGCCATCCGCCTGCACGTGCAGCGGCAGCACGCGTTGGGCACGGACCGTTTCCGTGCAGCCATCGAAGCGCAGCTGGGGCGCCGTGCCGGCCCGGCGAAGATCGGCCGGCCACGTAAGCATCCGGAAAGTGCACTCTGAAAACTCATGTCGCCGCCTCCCGCGTTCGGCGGTACGTTCGGGACCACCACAGTTCTGAGCGTCGCCAAACGGCAGGAGGCAGCGATGTCACTCTACGCAGCTATCGATCTGCATTCCACCAACAGCGTACTTGCTGTTATCGATCAGTCCGGCCGGCATCTGCTTGATCGACGGCGACCCAACGACCTCGCTGCCATCCTGGCCGATCTGGCGCCCTTCAGGGACGAACTCGCGGGCGTGGCAGTGGAGTCAACCTACAACTGGTACTGGCTGGTCGACGGCCTGATGGATCATGGCCACGTCGCTTGCCTGGTAAACACCGCGGCCGTCCCTCAATACGACGGGCTCAAGCACGGCAACGACCAATCCGATGCAAGGCACCTGGCGGAGCTGATGCGCCTGGGCATCCTGCCCACGGGCTACATCTATCCACGCGAGCAACGGGCCGCCCGCGACCTGCTGCGCCGTCGCTTCGCCTTGGTTCGACAGGCGGTGCGATTGATGCTTTCGATCCAATCCAGCGTAAGCCGCGCCACCGGCCGCGTGCTCTCGGGCAACGCCTTGAAGCAGATCACCGGGCCTCAGCTTGAAGCGCTCTTTCCCGACCCGACCACGCGCTATGGCGTGCTGGGGCCAGCCACCCAATGGGCCGATACTGGCGTGGGCCATGTTTGCGGCGGCGGCGCGCGCATCCGCCGGGCCGGCCGAGCCTCTGCTGGGGACGGCCCGGGACGCGGCGCTTGCCTGGTGGGCGAGGCGGGAGCTGCTCGACGGAGACAGCCCCTTCCGGCGCACGCTCGGCGGCGCAACCTTGTTGGCGTTGGCGAACAAGCGGCTGCGCGGAGCGCGACGTCCTGGGGCGCAAGCCGGGGATTGAAGCGGTTGTCTTGCCGCGCTGTCCGGCGGCATGCCTGCGCGCATCGACCGCAACAAGCGTTGCGCTGGGGCAGGGCGGGAGGTCAGGTTCCCGGAGGACCTGATGCCCCCGCCCGCGAGCTTGCTGCTTTTAGAGTCGCACCTGGCCGACGTTGTCCTGGTAGTCCTGCTTCGGGTCGACGCCGAGCACTGCCTTGACGCCGGCGACCAGGCTCGAGCCTTCCAGCCAGATCTCGGCATCGGCCGGGTCGAACCGCAGCAGCACCAGCGTGGGGTCGTCCTTGCCGCCTTCGTACCAAGCCGCGATAAACGGGTTCCACAAGCGATCGATGACGGCACGGTCGTGGGTGCGCGAGAGCTGGCCATGGACCGTCGCGAAGACGTCGTGGCCCTTGGATGAGAGCGTCAGCAGGGCAGGCGCCGGTCCGGAGACGGCTGCGCCCAGCTCGGTCGCGGTGCCGGTGAAGAACCAGATCGGGCCGCCCTCGTCGCCCTCGATCATCGCGGTCATCGGGCGCGGGTGGGTGCTGGCGCCGGCCAGCCCAAGCATCACGGTACGATCGTCCTTGATCGCGTCCCAGAATTTCTGCTTCAGCTCGCCTGCGTCGGCCATGATCGGTGCTCCGTGGGTGGGTACGCCTTTGTAGTCTCCGGGCCATGAGCGCTGCGTAGAGCCTGCCGCGCCTGGCCGATGACGCCGGCGGATTCGCCGCAACCAGTCGCGGACGGCAGACCGATCCAGGAGACTTGACCGATGCATTCGCCCGCTTCGAACACGCCTCGACCACGGATCGTGCTGGCGACATTCGGCACCCACGGTGACCTCCATCCGTTCCTGGCGCTCGCGCTGGCCTTGCGCGAGCGCGGCGCGGATCCCGTGCTGGCTGCCGGCGAGGTGTACCGCGACAAGGTGGAGGCCGAGGGCATTGGCTTTTTCCCGATGCGCCCGGACGTCGAGGCGGTCGCCGACCGGTTGGCGATGGCGCCGCGGGAACTGGCGCGTGCGGTGGCGGCGCGACCGCAGTTCCTGCTCCAGCGCATCATCCTGCCGTCGCTGCGCGAGGCGTATGACGATGCCGTGGTCGCGCTCGCCGGCGCCGACCTGGTAGTCACCCATTCGGTGGCCTACGGCGCTCGGCTGGCCGCGGAAAAGCGCGGCCTGCCGCAGGTCGGCATCGTGCTGCAGCCGATGCTCTTCGCCTCGGTGACCGACCCGCCGGTGGTGGCTGATTGGCCGCGACTGTCGCGCTGGATCTATCGGTTGGGGCCGGCCTGGACGCGTGCATTCGTCGGGCTGGGCCGGCGCGTCTCGCGCGGCTGGGCGCGGCCGATCGACCGCTTCCGTCATCAGGTCGGACTGCCGCCAGCCGCCGCCCATCCGTTGTTCGAGGGCCAGTTCGGCGGCGCCGGCGCGATCGGGCTCTATTCGCCGCTGCTGGGCCCGCCGCAGGCCGACCATCCGCCGCACACGACCATCGCCGGCTTTGCCTTCTACGACAGCGAAAAGGGCGGTCCCGCCAGGCTGTCGCCCGGTTTGCAGGCGTTCCTGGAAGCCGGGCCAGCGCCGGTGGTGTTCACACAGGGCACGTCGGCCATCCACGACGCCGGAGACTTCGTTCGCGAAAGCCTCGCCGCCATCGACCTGCTGGGGATGCGCGCGGTGCTGGTGCTGGACGACGAACAGGCGCGCCGCTGGGCAGCGCACGCCACGGCGACGATCCACGTCACCGGCTACGCGCCGTACTCGGCGTTGTTCCCGCGGGCGGCCGTCAACGTCCACCACGGTGGCATCGGCACCACCGCGCAGGCCTTGCGCGCCGGCCGTCCGCAGCTGATCACGCCTTATCTGGTCGACCAGCCCGACAACGCCGCACGGGTGGTGCGGCTCGGGGTCGGCCGGGAGCTGTCGCGGCAGCGCTGGCGCGGCAAAGAGATCGCCGCCAACCTGCGTGCGCTGCTTGATCAGCCGGACTACGCGCGCGCGGCGGCACAGATCGGCAGCCAGGTAGCGCGCGAGGATGGCGCCACCGTGGCGGCCGCGACCATCCTCTGTGCGCTGGGGCGCAAGCAAGGCTGATTCGTTGAGCGGGCAGGAACGCTCATCGGGTGCCGTGGCGACTCAGCAAGCAGCCCATGTGCATTTGCCCGGCCTGCACGCGCCAGCCGGTGTGCTGCTTGCGTGACCCTGCTTTGCTGTTCGTCACCGGTAAACTTGCGAACTTGCCCCAACCGCCCGGCGATCAATGATCAACAACGACATCCTGCGCAGCGTCCGCTACATGCTCGACCTCAGTGACAACAAGGTGGCCGACATCATCGGCCTGGCCGATTCGTCCTTCGCGGTCGAAAAGGACGACGTACGCGCCTTCCTGCTCAAGGAAGACGAGCCTGGGTACAAGCCCTGCAACGACAAGGTGCTCGCGCATTTCCTCGACGGGTTGATCGTTCATCGACGGGGCAGGGACGAGAGCGTGCCGCCGCGGCCGGTGGAGAAGCGCGTCAGCAACAACGTGGTGCTGAAGAAACTGCGGGTGGCCTTCGAGCTCAAGGACGTGGACATGCACGAGGTGTTCGCCGAGGCCGGCTTGCCGGTGTCCAAGCCGGAACTGTCGGCGTTGTTCCGGCAACCCGGGCACAAGAACTACCGCCCGTGCGGCGATCAGCTGCTGCGCAATTTCCTCAAGGGCCTGACGTTGCGCGTGCGCGGCTCCTGAGCCGCGGGCGACTCAGAAGCGTTCGCCGGCGGGCAGGTAGCGCCACGCGCCGACAGGCATCTTGGCCAGCGGGACCTTGCCGATGCGGATGCGCCGGATCGCCACCACGTCCAGCCCAACCTGCGAGCACATGTCACGCAGTTGCCCTTCCTGCACGCCCTTGAGCGCGAAGCGCAGGCGGATCTCGTTCTGCCAGCTGACCTTGCACGGCCGCAGCGGCCGGCCGCGGAATTGCAGGCCGTGGTTGAGCTTGAACAGGCCGTAGGGCACGATCTGGCCGCTGACCTCGACCACGAACTCCTGTTCGATCTCGTCCCGGTCTTCGGTCAGCTGGCGCCGCACGCGGCCGTCCTGGGTCAGCACCATCAGGCCGCTGGCATCGGTATCCAGTGGCATCAGCGGCACCAGGCGATGGAAGTGGCGCTCGAGCAGGCGCACGCCGGAAGAGTCATCGGGCCATCGTGTTGCCGGCTGCACCAGTCCCGCCGCGGCCTTGCGGCCCTTGATCGCGTCATAGCCGACCGGCTTGTGCAGCAGGATCGTGGCCGGCTCCACGGCTTCCAGGCGCGCCGCGGCATCGAGCGCAACGACTTCGGTCGATACCGGATGCGCCGGATCTTCGATCACGCGCCCGTCGACCGACACATAGCCACCTTTGATGTACTGCTCGGCCTCGATGCGTGAACACCGGGCCAGGTCGGCAACGTATCTCGACAGTCGAACCGGATCGGACATGGATCAGCGCCGGAAAATCAGGGCGTCCAGTCTAGCAATCGCAGGCAAGGGGACGGAGTAGAACCCGAGCCAGGTTGCACCTTCCCGACACCCCATTGGCGCCATCGTCGATCGAGCGTAGAACCTGACGTGCGCCATGTCGTCCACCGTCGTCCGACAGATAGGACGATTTCGACATCATGCAGCACAAGGACCCAGGTTCCAGCGGCGGGACTTCCTTGCTGCACAGTGCGGCCATGAATTACCCGAACTTGTAGGAGCGCCCTTGGGCGCGACCGCCATCCAGGTCGCGCCCGAGGGCGCTTCTACAGCCGTTGGTTTTGAAGTTTTCTGTAGCAGCGCACCCTGTGCGCGACCATTCGCATGGCAGTCGCGCACTGGGTGCGCTCCTACAGGGAGCCTCGAATACCCACACTTGCAGGAGCGCCCTCGGGCGCGCCCGCCATCCAGATCGCGTCCAAGGGCGCTCCTACAGCAAAGCCGTCGGTTCAGGAGCCTCTCATAGGTCGACCCGAAAAAAGCAACGGACATTCTCTGACAGTGGATCGGCTGAAGGGATGACGGCAGGGCGGGATTCGCGCTGATCGTTGCGGGCACGGCAATGGGTGATCCTGCTGTG
Organism: Frateuria hangzhouensis; assembly: GCF_026410505.1. GTDB lineage: Bacteria > Pseudomonadota > Gammaproteobacteria > Xanthomonadales > Rhodanobacteraceae > Frateuria_A > Frateuria_A hangzhouensis. The sequence continues at coordinate 1,019 of NZ_JAPMIU010000005.1, read as the reverse complement.
CACGATCGACTTCTGCGCGAACCGGTCGGCATTGCGCAGGGTCGCCATTGATCATCAAAAAGGGAGATGCAGGGTATGACCAGGAAACCTTTGTTCGCGATGGCCGTTGCGTTGGCGATGTCGGGCTGTAGCACGCTGGATCACCTGACAGGGCATGGCGTCGTCACCGAACGTACGTCCGGCTTCGACAACGCCACTCTCATCGAGGCGTCACCCAACGCCCTTGTCAATGTGGATGGCATGTGGACGGAATCGCTGGAGCTCGGAGCCCGTTGGTCGAGCGCAACGCCGGACAATGTCGCGCTTGTCATGAGCTGGAACGCCGGTGCCGCCGGCAACCTGGTTTTCTTGGACACTCGCGCATTCTTCGTAAACATCGATGGCAACATTTCACAGTACTCGGCCGGTCAGCCGGCGAGCCACGCGGGATCGGTTGCTGGAACTGCAGGCTCCAATCGACTGTATGGCACCAACGAAGTCGTCATCCCGTACTCGGTGCTGGAGCGGATGGTGGCGGCCAGGAGCTGCCGTATTCGTGTGCAAACCAGCAACGGGTACAAGGATTTCGATTTCACCCGGGCCCATGCATTGGGCGGCAAGCCGACGGCGATCGTTGCCATAAGCGAACTCATGGCGAAGGTTGCGGTCTTGCGGAATAAAGCCTGAACAGGTGAGGCGGCTGTTGCCGCCTTCGGAGCCAGATCCCGGATTGCGCGCTGAATGTAGTGGCCGCTTGCAGGTTGACGAAGGGTCCTGGACGCCGTCCCGTCCCAGGCCTTCTCCGGTTGACCACCGTAGCGCGCCGGGGCTGTGATCTGGACGTCGATGCGGAACCTCGCGGGGTTCCGCTTGTGCGTTATCGGTGCGCGACCTGGTGATTGCGATGGGTGCTCTAGGGATGGTCTGATTAACCGCCGCCCACGGCAGTCAAGCGGTCCAGCATGCAATTCACGGTTTGCTGGGCGCTATGGGTCGGATCTTCTGCTCCACGTCGCCGCGTTTGATCGCGGCGATGCGCC
>NZ_JAPMIU010000004.1 GCF_026410505.1 Frateuria hangzhouensis | reverse complement strand
GCACACTGTCAAAGATCAATCACTTGCGACTCTTTCTTCTGAATCGCCCCGAGACGTTTCGTCCCGGGTGAGCCGCCCATTCTACATTCCCTTGCCAGTTCGTCAACACCCTTTTGCGAAGAATTTTGCTTGGGGGAGTTGCCGGCCAAGGGGAGTTGGGCGACGGGCCGCGAATAGTAGGTTCACTACGCGAACTTGGCAAGCGAGCGCGGCGGATTTTTTTTTGTGTGCGCCCGGAAAGCCGCTCCGCACCTAGCCTGCGACGAGCCTGACTCGCGCGAAATTGCGCTTGCCCACCTGCAGCACGCCCTCGAACCCGGCGCTGAACACGCGCTGCGCGTCCTCGACCACGGCCGCGTCGATGCGCACCGCGCGCTCCTTGAGCTTGCGGTTGGCTTCGGAGTTGCTGGCGGTGAGGCCCGCCGCCGTGAGCAGGGCCGGCAGGCGCAGGCCTTCGGTCGGCACGCCGATCTCGTTCAGCGGCAACAACGAGGTGTCGCCCTCGCCACGCACCACCGCGTGCCATCCCGCGACGGCCTGCTCGGCGGCGGCCGCATCATGGAAGCGCGTGGCCAGCTCGCGCGCCAGCCGGAGCTTGGCGTCACGCGGGTTGAGCGCGCCGCCTTCCACGTCCTGCTTCATGCGCGCCAGCTCGTCCAGCGATACCTCAAAACTGAGCAATTCGAACCAGCGCCACATCAATGCGTCATCGATCTTCAGGGTCTTGGTGACGATATCGATCGCCGGCTCGTCGATGCCGATGTAGTTGCCGAGCGACTTGGACATCTTGTGGACACCGTCCAGGCCTTCCAACAACGGCATGGTCAGCACCACCTGTGGTGGCTGGCCATGGTGTTCCTGCAGGGCCCGACCCATCAGCAGGTTGAACTTCTGGTCGGTACCGCCGAGTTCGACGTCGGCCTCGAGCGCCACCGAGTCGTAGCCCTGCACCAGCGGATACAGGAACTCGTGGATGGCGATCGGCTGCTGCGCGGCGTAGCGCTTGGCAAAGTCGTCGCGCTCGAGCATCCGCGCGACGGTGTGCTGCCCCGCCAGCCGGATCATGTCGGCGGCGGACATCTTGCCGAACCACTCGGAGTTGAATCGCACCTCGGTGCGTTCGCGGTCGAGCACCTTGTAGACCTGCTTGGCGTAGGTCTCGGCGTTCCCGAGTACGTCCTCGCGGCTGAGCGGTTTGCGGGTCACGTTCTTCCCGGTGGGATCACCGATCATCCCGGTGAAGTCGCCGATCAGGAAGATCACCTGATGCCCAAGGTCCTGGAACTGGCGCATCTTGTTGAGCAGCACGGTGTGGCCCAGGTGCAGATCCGGCGCAGTGGGGTCGAAGCCGGCCTTGATGCGCAGCGGGCGGCCGTTTTTCAGGCGCTCGGTCAGTTCCTCCTGCTTGATCACCTCGTCGGCGCCACGGGCAATGGTCGCCAGCGCCTGCTCAAGCTCGTTCATGATGTCCTCTGTGACGATCAATGGACCGTGGCAAAGGGGGCCGCGGTCACGAAAACGCGTTAATTGTGCGTTAATCATAAAACTAGCGCAAATCCTTGAAACAAAAGGCGTTGACGCACTTTATACGGGGCCGCTAAGGTACGGCGCCTGAGTACTTTGTAACGCGGGGCGAAGAGCATGGGTGAGGGCGACCAGATCGCGCGGGCGGCGCGCAAGCAGGCTATCCGCCGCAAGGCGCAGCGTCGCCACATGCACTTCTACGAACGTTGCGCGCACTGGTCGTTCAGCCGCCTGGGCGAGGCCGAGCCGCTGCGCTGGCATCGCGAGCGCTGGATCCTGGCCGGCACGGCGCTGTTGCTGACCGCGCTGTCCGGTTTTTTCCTGCCCGCCTGGGCCAGCGCGATGCGCCCCGATCCGCAACCGGTCGCGCATACCCTGCTGCCGCTCACGCTGCCCAAGGCCGCGCCGGTGGCGGCGCCCGCCCGCGCGATGGAAGACTGGCGCGTGGTGCAGGTGCAGCCGGGCCAGACGCTGTCGGACATCTTCCATGACCAGGGCCTGGGACTGGGCGACCTGCAGCGCGTGATCGACGCGGCCGGCGCCGCCAAGGGCGCCTTCCACAACATCCGTCCGCACCAGGAGTTCGACTTTCTGCTCGGCAGCGATGGCAGCCTGAAAGGCATCCGCTTCGACAAGGACGAGGCCAACCGCGCAGTGGTCCGCTTCGATGGCGGCCAGGCCAGGCTGTCCGTACAGCCCCGCGCGATGGAAACCCGCGAGCACGTGGCGCACGGCACCATCACCAGTTCGCTGTACGCCGCGGCGGCCAAGGCCGGGATGAGCCAGGGCATGGTCGGCAAGCTCGCCGACGTGTTCAAGTACGACATCGACTTCGTGCAGGAGCTGCGCGACGGCGACAGCTTCACGGTGATCTACGACGACGTCTACCGCGACGGCAGCTATTTCTCCGAGGGCGACATCATCGCCGCCGAGTTCGTCAACCAGGGGCACCGCTACACCGCCTACCGCTTCAAGAAAGCCGATGGCCACTACGGCTGGTTCAGCGAGGACGGTCGGCCGATCCAGAAGTCGTTCCTGCGCATCCCGGTCGACTTCACGCGGATTTCCTCACGCTTCAGCTCCGGCCGCATGCATCCGATCCTGGGCCGCATGCGCGCGCACAAGGGCGTCGACTACGCCGCGCCCAAGGGCACCCCGATCCATGCCGCCGGCGACGGCGTGATCACCTTCAGGGGCCGCGCGCGGGGCTACGGCAACTTCGTGGTGATCCGCCACAACAAGCACATCAGCACGGCCTACGGTCACATGTCGCGCTTCGCCAAGGAGCGCGTGGGCCAGCACGTCAGCCAGGGCCAGGTCATCGGCTACGTGGGCATGACCGGTTTGGCCACCGGCCCGCATCTGCATTACGAGTTCCGCGTCAACGGCGTGCAGCGCGACCCGCAGACGGTCACCCTGCCCAAACCGCAGCCGCTGCCAGCGGCGCAGCTGGCCCGCTTCGAAGCCCAGACCGTGCGCCCGCAGCTGGCGCGCCTGAAGGCGATGAATGCCAGCATCAAGCTGGCCAGGCTCGACTCGGCCACGCGCAGCGACAACTGACCGATCGCCCTTGGCCGCCATCGATGACGCGTCGGCCCTATACCTGGGGTTGATCTCCGGTACCAGCGCCGACGGCATCGACGTCGCGCTGGTTTCCTTCGACCAGGGCATGCCGCAATTGCGCGCGGCGCTGACCCACCCTTGGCCCCACGCTCTGCGCGAACGCGTGCTGGCGATGGCGCAGGATCTGGTCGCGTTCGACCTGGACGATTTCGGCCAGCTGGACGTGGCCATCGGCCGCCACTTCGCCGAGGCGGCACGCCGGCTGCTCGAAACCAGCGGCACGCCCGCGACCGCGGTGCGTGCGCTCGGTTCGCACGGCCAGACGCTGCGGCACCGGCCCGGCGGCGAGTCGCCGTTCACCCTGCAACTGGGCGATCCGAGCGTGATCGCCGAAAGCTGCGGCATCGACGTGGTAGCGGACTTCCGCCGCGCCGACGTGGCCGCCGGCGGCCAGGGCGCGCCGCTGCTGCCCGCCGTGCACGCGATGCTGCTGGGGCAGGCCGAACACACACGGGTGGTACTCAATCTCGGCGGCATCGCCAACATCACCGTACTGGACGCGGACGGCCGGGTGCTCGGCTTCGACACCGGCCCCGCGAATGGGCTGCTGGATGCCTGGTGCATGGAACAGCGTGGCGAGCCGTTCGATCGCGACGGGGCTTTCGCCGCCGCCGGCCAGGTCGACCTGGCCCTGCTCGAAGGGCTGCTGGACGAGCCGTATTTCGCGCTGCCGCCCCCCAAGAGTACCGGCCGCGAGCATTTCCACCTGGCATGGCTGTTGCGCCAACCGCGCGTCACGCAACTGGCTCCGGTCGACGTGCAGGCCACCCTGCTGGAACTGACGGCGCACACCGTCGCCGATGCGATCGAAGCCCACGCGGCAGCGGCGACGGAGGTGCTGGTCTGCGGCGGCGGCGTGCACAACTCCCGACTCATGCAGCGGCTGGCCGAGTGGCTGGCCCCGCGCCGCGTGGCCAGCACCGCCGAGTACGGCATCGATCCGGATTACCTGGAAGCGGCGGCGTTCGCGTGGTTGGCGCGCCAACGGCTGCTGGGCCTGCCGGGCAACCTGCCGGCGGTGACCGGCGCGCGTGGCCCGCGCGTACTGGGCGCGGTGTACCTGGCGCCACGGGCCTGAGCGAGGCGGCCGCCCAGCGGTATCAGGCGAAAGCTAGGCCCGGGCCGATGCGCGTACGGGTGCCAGCTGTGTCGGCCGGGCGAGCGACAGCGCCTGCAGGGCTTCCTGGAACGCCGCCTTTTCGGTGAGGTTCCACTGGCCGCCCAGTACCAGGCTTCCCGGGTCGAGCATGGCTTCGCTGGAAATCTGCCCGGCGGCGCTCATGCCCAGGCCGTGCCGCAGCGCATGCAGCACGACATCGTTGATGGACCAGTGGCGGTCCTTGGCGAGCGTCTTGATCCGCTCGGCCATCAAGCTGTCGATATGGCGTATGACGAGGTCCGGCACGTGCGATCCCTCCTACCCGGCTCATGGAGTCCTTGCCCGCGCATTGTGGCACTTTTTGCCGCTGTGCGGCGGAGCCCGCTTCGGCGCCGCCGGACACGCGGCCGGGCGAACGCGAACGGTGCGGTCACGAGGCTTCCTCTGGCCTGCATCGGGCACTTAGCATGGCGGCCATGAGCACATCCCGCCCCCGAGGCCTGCGCGCGCTGGTCGCTTCGCTGCACCCATACTTGGAGGCCGCGCCCATCGGCGCGCTGTTGCTGGGCATTTCCTCCGGCTTTCCGTACGCGATGATCGGCGCCACGCTGACGACGCGACTGGCCCAGCAGGGCATCGACAAGCGCAGCGTGACCGAGTTTTCGCTGGCGTTCCTCGTCTACAACCTGAAGTTCCTGTGGGCGCCGCTGGTGGATCGGTTGCGGCTGCCGTTTCTGTCGCGCTTCGGGCAACGGCGCTCGTGGCTATGGTTCTCGGCCGCCCTAGTGGCCGCGGCGGTCGTGTTCCTGGGGCTGACCGATCCGTCTACCGATCTTCTGGCCACGGCCGTCGCGGCGATCCTGGTCGGCGTGGCCGGGGCGACCTTCGACATCGTCATCGATGCCTATCGCATCGAAATCCTCGAACCGCGACAGCTCGGCGTCGGTTCGGGCATGTCGCAGTACGGCTGGCGTATCGGCTCGGTCTGTGCCGGCGCGCTGGCGCTGCTGCTCGCCGGCCCCGCCGGGTGGACCCGCGCGTACCTGGCCTGCGCGCTGTTCTCGCTGCCCGCGGTCATCGCCGGCCTGTGGCTGGGCGAGCCCTCGCGACACCGTGCGCCGGCGCGGCTGCAGGGGCTGGCGGCGCTGCGCGAGACGGTGGTCGAGCCGCTGGCGGAATTCTTCCGGCGCAACGGCGCATGGCTGGTCCTGCTGTTCGTGCTGCTGCACAAGATCGGCGACACGCTGGCCAACCTCACGGTCCGCCTGTTGCTGGACGATCTGTCCTTCAGCAATCAGGAAATCGCGACCTACGATGTCGGCTACGGCTTCGTCGCCTACCTGGTCGGCATCTTCCTGGGCGGGGCGTTCTACACGCGGCTGGGAATCAAGCGTTCAGTGCTGTTGAGCCTGGTGCTGATGGCGGTCTCCAACCTGTCCTTCGCGATACTGGCCCAGGTCGGACACAGCAACGCCATGCTCGCCTTCAGCATCGGCTTCGAGAACATCGCCAGCGGCATCGGCGGCGTGGCGGTGGTGGCTTACCTGTCGGCGCTTTGCAACCTCACCTTCACGGCCACCCAGTACGCCCTGCTGTCGGCGGCGGCCTCCGTGCTCGGCCGCCTGATCACCGGCACTTCGGCCGGCGCGCTGATCGTGCAGATCGGCTACGTCGATTTCTACCTGCTCACGACGGTTGCCGCGCTGCCGGGCATCGCGCTGTTCGCCTGGATGATGCGCACCGGCCTGGTCGACCGCGCCATCGCCGAAACGGACGTTCGGCGCAGCGCCTGATCTCCGTCTCAGTCGGCGTAGTCGACCGTATAGGGCGCATGGTCGGAGAAGCGCTGATCGCGATAGACCGAGCAGGCGCGCATGCGGTCGCGCAGGCCCGGCGTGCAGACCTGGTAATCGATGCGCCAACCCACGTTGTTCTCGCGCGCGCGTCCACGGTTGGACCACCACGTGTACTCGACCGCCTCCGGCTTGATCGCGCGGAAGCTGTCGACCCAGCCGCGGGTGTGGAACAAAAGGTCCAGCCAGGCCCGCTCGGCCGGCAGGCAGCCGGAGTTTTTCTGGTTGGAGGTCCAGTTCTTGATGTCGTTTCTGGTGTGGACGATGTTCCAGTCGCCGCAGATGACGTAGTCGCGGCCGCTGTTCAGCCACTGGTCGAAGATCGGCCCGAGGAAATCCATCGCCTTGAACTTGAACTGCTGGCGCTCCTCGCCGGAGGAGCCCGACGGCACGTACAGCGAGACCACCGAGAGGTTGCCGAAGCGTGCCTCGATGTAGCGGCCCTCGCAGTCGAACGGCTCCCAGCCGAGCTCGGTGAGCACCGTGTCCGGTTCGCGCCGCGCGTAGATCGCCACGCCGCTGTAGCCCTTCTTGCAGGTGGCGTCGCGGTAGAAACAGTGGTGGCCGTCCGGGCGGAACATCGGATCGGTCAGCTGGTTTTCCTGCGCCTTGGTTTCCTGCACGCAGACCACGTCGGCATCCTGCGTGCGGAGCCAGTCGAACACGCCCTTGCTGGCGGCCGAGCGGATGCCATTGGCGTTCAAGGTGACGATGCGCATGCGCTCTCCTCGAGGTGATGGATCATCATAACAACCATGCCCGATCGCCCCGTCATCCATTTCGAGCCCGTCGGCCCGGCCAATCGCGATGCCTTGCTCGAGCTGCGCGTGCATCCGGACCAGCGCGGTTACGTGGGCGCCATCGGGGACCTGCTGGCCGATGCGCAGGCCTGCCCGGGATGCCTGCCGCTGGCGATCCTGGAAGGCGGCACGGTCGTCGGTTTCGTGCGCATCGAGGCGGATGCGCGCAGCGTGGCCGGGCGTGCGCTGGATCCGCCGAGCCTGGGTCTGCGTGCCTTCTTCATCGATGCGCGCCATCAACGCCGCGGCCTGGGCGGTCGGGCGCTGGACGCACTGCCGATGATGCTGGCCGCTCGCCACCCGCACGCCCGCGGGATCGCACTGGCGGTCGATGCGGACAACGCCCCGGCGCTGGCGCTTTACCGTCGCGCGGGCTTCGTCCCGGTCGTCGGCGGCTATCATGGCGGCCCTTCCCAACCGCAGCGCCTGCTCTGGCGCGCCCTGCCCGACGCGAGGCCCCCGTGCACGACTATCAGCGCGACTTTCTCGACCTGACCCTGCAGCGCCAGGTGCTGCGCTTTGGCGAATTCACTCTCAAATCCGGTCGCCAGAGTCCGTACTTCTTCAACCTTGGCCGCATCGATTCCGGTGCCGCGCTGGCGCGTCTGGGCGAGGCCTACGCCGCCGCGCTGGTGCGCGCGCAGTTGCCGGTGGACATGCTGTTCGGGCCGGCCTACAAGGGCATCGCGCTGGCCGCCGCCACCGCCATCGCACTGGCTACCGGGCATGGCCGCGACCTGCCTTGGGCGTACAACCGCAAGGAGACCAAGGACCACGGCGAGGGCGGCACGCTGGTCGGCGCGCCGCTGGCCGGACGCGTGCTGATCGTCGACGACGTGATGACCGCCGGCACCGCCGTGCGCGAGTCGCTGGCGCTGATCCGCGCGCACGGTGCCACCCCCGCCGGCGTGCTGATCGCGCTGGACCGGCAGGAGCGCGGCCAGGGCGAACTCTCCGCCGCGCAGGAAGTGGCGCGCGACCACGGCATCCCGGTGCTCGCCATTACCGGCCTGGACGAGGTGCTGGCCTATGCCGGCGAGCGCCCGGAGCTGGCCGCCGAACACGCCCGCCTGCTGGCATACCGCGCGCGCTACGGCACGGCCAGGTAGCTGCCGGTCGCCCAAGTGGCGACCGGCGTCACACGCCCGTGTGCGTCCTTCGGCCACGCTTCAGGCAGCCGCCGCACGATGGCTATACTGCCCGCCAGGAGGGGGTATCCATGCGCAAGTTCGCTTACGCCGCCGCCATCGCCATGGCGACGGTCCTGACGGCCCATGCCCAGAGCACCGGCATCCGCTACCACTGGCGCGACGGCAACGGCCTGTCGCACTACAGCGACAGCCTTACTGCCGAGGCGATGAAGTACGGCTACGACCTGGTCAACGACCAGGGCTACGTGGTGCGCCACGTCGAGCGCCAGCTGAGCCAGGAGGAACGCGCCGCCGCCGAGAAGCTGGCCGCCGAGAAGGCGGCCCAGCGGCGTTCCGAGGAAGCGCGCAAGCGATCGGACCTGCAGATGCTCAACGCCTATGGCGACGAGGCCTCCCTCAAGCAGGCGCAGCAGGCCGAGCTGGACAACATCGACCAGCAGATCAACACCACCCGGCTGAACCTGCACAGCCAGGAGAAGACCCTGGCCGACCTGCTCGGCCGCGCCGCCGACATGGAGCGGACCAAGCAGAAGGTGCCCAAGTTCCTGGTCGACCGCATCGCCGAACAGCGCAACGTGGTGGCCGGCCAGCGGGCCCGGCTGGGCCGCCAGCAGGATGGCCGCGAGGCGGCCGAGAAGGAAGCCGCGCAGCAGCTGGAACACTACCGCGCCTTGAAGAAGGCGCAGGAAGAGCCGCGCTACTAGGCCGGCTCATGCAGGAGCGCCCGGCGGCGCTCCTGCAACGGCTTTCCGCAGGCGGGCACAGCCCACGCCGAAGTCGTCAGAACGGCAGCTTCAGCCCCGGGTCGACCAGGAACAACTGCTCGCGGAATGCCTGCTGGATGCGCTGAAGCGCCGCCTGGCTGTCGGCATCGAAGCGCAGCACCAGCACTGGCGTGGTGTTGGACGCCCGCACCAGGCCCCAGCCGTCTGGCCAATCGGCACGCAGGCCGTCGATGGTGGTCAGGGTGGCGTCGCCGAAGGTGGCCTTCTCCTTGAACTTCTCGATGAAGCGGTAGTGCTCGCCCTCGGCCAGCTCGATCTTCAGCTCCGGCGTGGACACGCCTTTCGGGCAGGTGGCGAAGATCTGCTCGGCCGTGCGGCCCTCGGGATCGCCGGCGAGGATCTCCAGCAGCCGCGCGCCGGCGTAGATGCCGTCGTCGAAGCCGTACCAGCGCTCCTTGAAAAAGAAATGGCCGCTCATCTCGCCGGCAAGCTCCGCCTGCGTCTCGCGCATCTTGGCCTTGATCAGCGAATGGCCGGTGCGCCACATCAGCGGACTGCCGCCGGCCTCCAGGATCTGGCCCTTCAGATGACCGGTGCACTTGACGTCGTAGATGATGGTCGCGCCCGGCTGGCGCGACAGCACGTCGCGCGCGAACAGCATCAGCAGGCGGTCGGGATAGATGATCTCGCCGTCCTTCGTGACCACGCCCAGGCGATCGCCGTCGCCGTCGAAGGCGACGCCCAGGTCGGCGCCGGTCTGGCGCACGGCGTGGATCAGGTCCTGCAGGTTGTGGGGATCGGACGGGTCGGGATGGTGGTTGGGGAAGGTGCCGTCGACCTCGCAATACAACGGCACGATGTCGCAACCGATGCCTTCGAGCACCTGCGGCGCCACCGCGCCGGGGATGCCGTTGCCGCAGTCGACCACCACCTTAAGGCGGCGCTCGGCCTGCACGTCGGAGGTGATCCGCTCGATGTAGTCCGGCACCACGTCGACATGGCGCAGGCCGCCCTGGCCACCGGTCTCCAGCGCGCCCGAGGCGATCCGCCGGTACAGGTCCTGGATCGCGCCCTCGGACAGGGTTTCGCCGCCGACCACGATCTTGAAGCCGTTGTAGTCCGGCGGGTTGTGGCTGCCGGTCACCGCCACGCCGCTGCCGGTGTTGAAGCGGTAGGCGGCGAAATACACGATCGGGGTCGAGACCGCGCCGACGTCGATCACGTCGATGCCGGCCTCGCGCAGGCCGTCGGACAGCGCGCCGGCCAATTCCGGCCCGGACAGGCGGCCGTCGCGGCCGACCACGATCTCGTTCAGACCCTTCTCGCGCATCAGCGTGCCGATCGACTGACCCAGCAGGTGCGCCACCCGCGCCGTGAGCGTCTTGCCGACCACTCCGCGCACGTCATAGGCGCGGAAGATGCTCGGGTCGATCGCATCGGCCGGGCTGGTCGCCGGCGGCGCGGCCGCGGGACGCAGCGCCGGCGATGCCGGCTGGGGTTTGGCGGGAATCACATCGGACACCATGGTCTCCTCGGGTTGGATTTCCTGGCGCGCGGGGGCACGTCCGCGCAGCCAGAACAGGTAAAGCCCGCCGCCGATGCCCAGCAGCGCCAGCAACACCGCCAGCGGCCAGGCGCGCGGCAGCAGGATGAAAGCCGCCGGCAGCGCGGCGCGCACGCTGAAACTGCTGCCCGGCACCGGCTTGGCGTCGTCCTCGGCCTCGGCCGACGCGGCACCGCGGGAGAGCAGGCTGTGTTCGCCACGGTCGTCGCCCTGGCGCAGGTCGATGCGCCCGTTGCCCGTGGCAATGGACTCGAAACGCCGTTGCAACGGCGTGAACGGCAATTCCACCCAGACCCAGGCCTGCGGCTGCTGCATCGATCCCAGCGGCTGCACCAGGCTCAGCCGGCGCGTGCCGTCGGCCACCACGGTCTGTGCGGGCAGGCTGCCGTTGTCGGTCTGCGCGGCCATCAGCTGGGCCGCCTTGGCGTAGCCGAATTGGCGGTAGTTGGCGTGCAGCACTTCGTCCAGGCCGGCGCTGTAGACCTCCACGTCCAGAGCCTCGGGAAGGCGCGCGCGCAACGTCTCGGCCAGCTGCGCGCGGTCGCCCTGCGCCGCGGCCGGATCGAGCGCGCCGACGGCCTGGGCGACCTGCTTGCGCTCGCTGGCGATCTCCGCCGCGAGCGTGCGTACGGCTTCGTCCTGCGCCGCGTGCACACGCGCCACCTTGGCGCTTTCGCCGGCGATCAGCCACGCCTGCCAGGCGCAAAACAGGCCCAGCAGCAGCAGCACGGTGCCGCCCGCCAGCGGCAACAGGCGCTGCCATGCCAGCGCATCCCACTCTCTTGCGATGTTTCTTGCCATCTCGCCCCCGCGTACGCACCGGCCCTGGCCGGTGCCTGGCCTTACCGGATACCTGTCGAACCAAACCCGCCCGCGCCGCGCTCCGACGGCGCGAACTCCGTCACCACGCGCAGCGCCGCCTGCGCCACCGGGACCAGCAGCAACTGCGCGATGCGGTCGCCGACGCCGATGGTGTACGGCGCGCTGGCGCGGTTCCAGCAGGAAATCATCAGCGGACCCTGGTAGTCGGCATCGATCACGCCGACCAGGTTGCCCATCACCAACCCGTGTTTGTGGCCCAGCCCGGAGCGCGGCACGATCAGCGCACACCAGTTGGGATCGCCGATGTGGATGGCGATGCCGCTGGGCACCAGCACGCTCTCGCCCGGCGCCAGCTTGAGTGGCGCATCGATCGCCGCGCGCAGATCCATCCCGGCGCTGCCGGCGGTGGCTGCCTCGGGCAACGGAATGCTGTCGCCCAGGCGCGGGTCCAGGATCTTCAGCTCGACGTCGATCATGCGCGCGCCGCCCGGTAGCGCGTGGCGACCCGCTCGACCAGCCGCGCCGCCAGTTCGCGCTTGGAGGCGCGCGGCAGTTCTTCGCCGCCGCCGGGCCAGTACAGGCTGAGCGCGTTGTCGTCCGCCTCGAAACCCAGCCCTTCGCCGACGCGGTTGGCGGCGATCATGTCCAGGCCCTTGCGCGCCAGCTTGTCCTGCGCGTAGGCGGCCACGTCGTGCGTCTCGGCCGCGAAGCCGACCAGGAACGGGTGCGGCCGGGCCGTCGCCAGGTCTTTCAGGATGTCCGGGTTCTCGGCCAGATCGAGCACCAGCGGCGCGCCGTCGCGCTTCTTGAGCTTGTGGGTTGCCACTTCGGCTGGGCGGTAGTCGCCCACCGCGGCGGCGCCGATGTAAATGTCGGTCGAGGCGGCCGCGCCCAGCACGGCCTCGCGCATCTGTGCGGCGCTGCGCACGTCGACGCGCCGTGCCACGCCGGCCGGGCTCGGCAGGCTGACCGGGCCGGCCACCAGCGTCACCTCGGCGCCGGCCGCCGCCGCCGCTTCGGCCACGGCGAAACCCATGCGGCCGGAGCTGCGGTTGCCGATGAATCGCACCGGGTCGATGTCCTCGTAGGTGGGGCCCGCGCTCACCAGCACGCGCAGGCCGGCCAGCGCGCCGCCGCCGAAAGAACCCGCCAGGGCATCGCGCAGCTCGGCCGGTTCCAGCATGCGGCCGGAACCCACGTCGCCGCAGGCCTGCTCGCCGGCGGCCGGGCCCAGCACCGTCACGCCACGCGCGCGCAGCGTGACGAGATTGGCCTGTACCGCGGGGTGCGCCCACATCTGCTGGTTCATCGCCGGCGCCACATACAGCGGCGCGGCGCTGGCCAGGCACACGGTCGTCAGCAGGTCGTCGGCCTGGCCCTGCGCCAGGCGGGCCAGGATGTCGGCACTGGCCGGCGCAATCAGCACCCGCTCGGCCCAGCGCGCCAGTTCGATATGGCCCATCGCCGCCTCGGCGCCCTCGTCCCACAGCGAGACCCGCACCGGCTGCCCGGACAGCGCCTGGAAGGTGGTCGCGCCGACGAAGCGGGTCGCCCCTTCGGTCATCGCCACGCGCACCTCGGCGCCCTGCTCGCGCAGCCGGCGCACCAGTTCGCAGGACTTGTAGGCGGCGATACCCGCCGAGACGCCGAGCAGGATGCGACGTTGGGCAAGACTCATGTAGGACGGGCCTGACAACCGGGCGGAGCGCTAGCTTACCGGAATCGTCAACGCCCACCGCTGCCCGAGGTCGCACTCCGGCGGGCACGATGGGCGGATGAGCATCCGTCACTGGCCCACCGGCGAGCGCCCGCGCGAGAAGCTGCTGCAGCACGGCAGCGCCACCCTGTCCGACGCCGAATTGCTGGCCGTGCTGCTGGGCAGCGGCGTGCCCGGCAAGGACGCCATCACGCTCGGCCGCGAGCTGCTGCAGGCGGCTGGCGGCTTGGGCGCCCTGCTCGGTCGCGCGGACGGCCCGGTCCCCACGCCCGGCCTCGGCCCGGCCAAGCGCGCCCGCATCGTGGCCGCGCTGGAACTGGCGCGGCGCAGCCTGGCCGAGCAGTTGCAGGCGCTGCCCAGCCTGGGCAGCCCGCGCGACAGCGGCGACTACCTTTCCGCGCGCCTGCGTCACCTTCCCTATGAGGTGTTCGGTTGCCTCTATCTGGACAACCGCCACCGCGTGCTGGCCTTCGAGGAACTGTTTCGCGGCACCGTGGACGGCGCCAGCGTGCATCCGCGCGAAGTGGTGCGGGCCTGCCTCAAGCACAACGCCTGCGCGGTGATCTTCGCCCACAACCATCCCAGCGGCGTGGCCGAGCCCAGTGCCGCCGACCGCGCGATCACCCATGAACTGCGCGAGGCGCTGCAACTGATCGGCGTGCGCGTGCTCGACCACCTGGTGATCGGCCATGGCACGCCTGTATCGATGGCCGAGCGCGGCTTGCTCTAGGGCCATCGAAGGTTGGGTACGGCTGCCGTGGAGTGATCCGTGGCCGTGCTTCTTGAGAACGCCCGGTTGCCCACGGCGCCGACGCGAGGGGCGGCTGTGGTTGGCCGATCGACAGCCATGGGTTCTCGGTTTCTGCAGGAGCGCACCCATGCGCGACCGCCACGCTGGATCGTTGCTGCGCGGTCGCGCACAGGTGCGCTCCTACAAGACTGGCAGCGGTCGAGTGCGGAGGGCGGTTGGCTCGGTCCTGCGAACTCCGAAGAAACAAAAAGGCGGCGCGCTCGGGGAAAGCGCGCCGCCAGGGAGCGCACCCATCGGGGGAGTCGGCGGGTACCGGGACAGCGTGCCACCGCGCCATGACCGTCCCATGACAGCCAGGAGGTCTTGACAGCCGCGAAAACAGGCGCCGCGACTTATACACAATTCGGTCGGACCGGGGTTGCGGGGCAGCAGTTGGCAGAGCGCTTCAGACACTTCGATTAAGTACTTGTATTGCATAGGTTGTTTTCTTTACAAGCGGGTTTCAGCCCGTTGCCGTGAGATATCCCGACGCCGCGCCGCAGCTTTCCCCACAGACTTATCCACAGGGTTGTCCCGCCCGGGGAGGCTCCACGGCCCACTGGAACGCCAGCTCCATCCATCCCGCGCGCACTTTCACCCGCGGCGCCCAGGGGAAGGATCGAACACGCGCCTCTGCTAGGATTGACGGTTCCCATCGAACGCCGATCCCACGCCGTGAAACAAGCGCTGCGCGACCTGCTGCTGCAGGCCATCCGGACCCTGCAGGACGATGCCGTCCTGCCCGCCGACTTCGCCCCTCCCGCCTTCGTGGTGGAGCGCGCGCGCAGCCGCGAGCATGGCGATTTCGCCACCAACGCCGCGATGCTGCTGGCCAAGCCGGCCCGCGCCAAGCCGCGCGAGCTGGCCGACAGGCTGGTTGCCGCGCTGCCAGCCAACCCGCTGGTGGAAAAGGTGGAAATCGCCGGCCCCGGCTTCATCAACTTTTTCCTGAGCGCGGGCGCCTACCACGCCGAAGTGCGGCGTATCTTCACCGAAGGCGATGCCTACGGCCGCAACGCCAACGGCGCGGGCACCACCGCGGGCGTGGAGTTCGTCTCGGCCAACCCGACCGGCCCGCTGCACGTGGGCCATGGCCGCGCCGCGGCGATCGGCGACTGCCTGGCGCGCCTGCTCGAAGCCACCGGTTGCGACGTCAAGCGCGAGTTCTACTACAACGACGCCGGCGTGCAGATCCACAATCTGGCGATCTCGGTGCAGGCGCGCGCGCGCGGCCTGGCGCCCGACGACGCCGGCTGGCCGGAGGCCGGCTACCGCGGCGATTACATCGCGGAGGTGGCGCGGGCGTACCTGGCCGGCGAATCGGTGGTGGCCGACGGTCAGACCGTCACCGGCGCCAAGGATCCGGAAGACCTGGAAGCGATCCGCCATTTCGCCGTGGCCAGCCTGCGCCGCGAGCAGGACCTGGACCTGAAGGCGTTCGGCGTCGGCTTCGACACCTACTTCCTGGAGTCCTCGCTGTATACCGACGGCAAGGTGGAAGAAACCGTGCGCGAACTGGTCGCCCACGGCCACACCTACGAGGACGGCGGCGCGCTGTGGCTGCGCTCGACCGACTACGGTGACGACAAGGACCGCGTGATGCGCAAGTCCGACGGTACATACACCTATTTCGTACCGGACGTCGCCTATCACCTGTCCAAGTGGCAGCGCGGCTACACCCGCGCGATCACCGAACTGGGCTCGGACCACCATGGCTCGCTGGCCCGGGTTAAGGCCGGCCTGCAGGCGCTCGACGTCGGTATTCCGAAGGGCTGGCCCGAATACGTGCTGCACCAGATGGTCACCGTGATGCGCGGCGGCGAGGAGGTGAAGATCTCCAAGCGCGCCGGCAGCTACGTGACCCTGCGCGACCTTATCGACGAGGCCGGCCGCGACGCCACGCGCTATTTCCTGATCTCGCGCAAGGCGGACTCGCAACTGGTGTTCGACATCGACCTGGCCCGCTCGCAGTCCAACGACAACCCCGTCTATTACATCCAGTACGCCCACGCGCGGGTGTGCTCGGTGTTGCGCCAGGCCGGCGAGAAGGGCTTCAGCGTCGAGCTGGACCAGGGCCTCGCCGAGCTGGCGCGGCTGGACAACGAACACGAGCAGATCCTGCTCACCGAACTATCCAAATACCCCGAGATCGTCGACGCCGCCGCCACCAACCTCGAGCCACACCTGCTCGCCGGCTGGTTGCGCGAACTGGCCAACGCCTTCCACACCTACTACAACTCGCACCAGTTCCTGGTCGAGGATGCCGCCCTGCGCAACGCGCGCCTGGCGCTGGTGGTGGCGACCCGGCAGGTGCTGAAGAACGGTCTGGGCCTGCTGGGCCTGAGCGCCCCGGAGAGCATGTAATGGCAACACGCAAGGGCAAGGGCCGGCAGGCCGTGCGCAACCGCAAGGGCGGTTTCCCTGGCTGGGGCTGGGCGGTGATCGGCATCGCCGCCGGCGTGATCGCGATGGTCATGCTGACGCGCCACTCGATGCTGCCGATGGCGCCTTCCGGCCCGCAGCCGAACCCGCAGGCAACCGCCCAGGGCGGCGGCGACAAGGGCCTGGCGCCGGCCGAAAGCGCGCCGAAGAAGCCACAGTACGACTTCTATTCGGTGCTGTCGGAGAAGGAAGTGCGCATTCCCGACGAACAGATCAGCGCCCAGGCGCGCGCCGAGCAGCAGCAGAAGCAGCAGGCCGCCCAACAGGCGCAGGCCGCGGCGGCCGCCCGGCAACAGGCCGCCAACACCCCGGCCGCGGTCAGCCAGGACATCCAGGCCGCGCCCGCCACGGCGGTGCCGCCGCCGGCCGCCGGCAGCGGCTACCTCTTGCAGGTTGGCGCCTTCCCCGCCGCGGCCGATGCCGAGGCGTTGAAGGCCAAGCTGGCGCTGCAGGGCTTCGTCGCCAACGTGCAGACCGTGCAGGTGGGCGGTCAGACGTTCCATCGCGTGCGGCTGGGGCCGTACCGCTCCGCCACCGAGCTCGAATCGGTGCAGAACCGCCTGGCCGGCGCGGGCTACAAGGCGATCGCGCTCAAAGAAGGCCGCTGAGATGGATGGCAAGGTCGTCTGGATCACCGGCGCCAGCTCCGGCTTCGGCGCCGCGGCGGTGGATCGCTTCGTCGCCGGCGGCTGGCGCGTGGTCGCCAGCGGCCGGCGCGCCGAGCGGCTGCAGGCACTGGTCGACCGCCACGGTGCCGGGCGCGTGCGCGCGCTGGCGTTCGACATCCGCGACGAGGCGGCCATGCGCGCGGCGCATGCCGGCCTGCCGGCCGAGTTCGCCGGCATCGACCTGCTGGTCAACAACGCCGGCCTGGCACTGGGCACGGCGCCGGCGCAGCAGGCCGACCTGGGGCAATGGAAGCAGATGATCGACACCAACGTCACCGCGCTGGTGACGCTGACCCGCCTGCTGCTGCCCGGCCTGATCGAGCGCCACGGCGCGATCATCAACATCAGCTCCACCGCCAGCACCTATCCGTATCCGGGCGGCAACGTCTATGGCGGCACCAAGGCCTTCGTCTCACAGTTCTCGCTCGGCCTGCGCGCGGACCTGCACGGCACCGGCGTGCGCGTGACGTCGGTAGAGCCGGGAATGGCGCAAACCGAGTTCACGCTGGTGCGCACCGGCGGCGACGAGGCGGCGTCGGACAAGCTCTATGCCGGCGCGCAGCCGATCACCGCCAGCGATATCGCCGACACCTTATGGTGGATCGCCAACCTGCCGGCGCACCTCAACGTCAACCGCATCGAGTTGATGCCGACCAGCCAGTCATTCGGCGGCTTCCAGGTCCACCGCGAATGACGTAGGGTGGGCTTCAGCCACCGGTCTTTTCCGCAAGCGTGCCGGTGGGCTTCAGCCACCCTACGAAAACCTGTCTACTGCATGTGCCAGCCATGGCTGACCACCAGGCTCTGGCCGGTCAGCGCGGCGCTGGGGAAGGTGGCCAGGAACAATGCGGTCTGCGCCACGTCCTCCAGCGTGGTGAACACGCCATCGACGGTGTGCTTGAGCATCACGTTGCGGATCACGTCTTCCTCGCTGATGCCCAGTTCCCTGGCCTGCTCCGGGATCTGCTTCTCCACCAGCGGCGTGCGCACGAAACCGGGGCAGATCACGTGCGAGCGTACGTTGTGCGGCGCGCCTTCCCTGGCCAGCGTGCGCGCCAGGCCGAGCAGGCCATGTTTGGCGGTGACGTAGGGTGCCTTGAGCGCGGAGGCCTCGTGCGAATGTGCCGAACCCATGTAGATCACGATGCCGCCGCGGTCGCCCGGATACATGTGCCTGAGCGCCGCGCGCGTGGTGAGGAAGGCGCCATCCAGGTGGATCGCCAGCATCTTCTTCCAGTCGGCGAAGGCGAAGCTCTCGATCGGGTTGACGATCTGCACGCCAGCGTTGGAAATGAGGATGTCCGGACGGCCAAAGGCCTGCACCACCGCCTCGGTGCCGGCCTCGACCGCGTGCTCGTCGGTGACGTCCATCGCCACCCCCAACGCACGCCCGCCGGCGGTGTTGATCGCGGCGGCGGTGGCCTCGGCGGCCCGCGGGTCGATGTCGGCAATCGCCACGGCGGCGCCCTCGCGCGCGTAGAGCTCGGCGATGGCCTTGCCGATGCCGCTGGCGGCGCCGGTGATCAGGGCGACCTTGCCGTCGAGGTTGGCCATGGCTTGCGCTCCGCGGTGGGGAGCCTGCGATTGTAGGACTGGCGCCGACGTGCGCTATCGGACTTTGGGGCAAGTCCGCAAATCAACGATCTTGTAGGCACCCGCGCCTAGTCGGCCAGGTAGGTATAGGCGGTGAGGCCGGCGTCGAGGTCGCGATACAACCCTTCGGCCGGCTCGCCCTCGATCCCGGCCGACGCGATGCGCTCGCGGTAGCTGAGCCTGAGCGCCGCCACGTCGTAGCCGACGTAGTCGAGCATCACGTCGGTGGTGTCGCCGCGGCGCACGTGGTCGAACACGTAGCCGTCGCCGTCGGCGCGCACATTCACCGCGTCGGTGTCGCCGAACAGGTTGTGGATGTCGCCCAGCGTCTCCTGGTAGGCGCCGACCATGAACAGCCCCAGGCAATAGTCCTTGCCGTCCTCGAGGCGATGCAGCGGAAGGCTCACGTCGACGCCCTCGGCATCGACGTAATGGTCGATGCGGCCGTCCGAATCGCAGGTGAGGTCGACGATCACGCCGCGGCGCGTGGGCGCTTCATCGAGCCGCGTGATCGGCACGATCGGGAAGATCTGGTCGATCGCCCAGATGTCCGGTACCGATTCGAACACGGAGAAGTTGAGGAAATACTTGTCGACCAGCTTCTCGTCCAGTTCGTCCAGCAGCGTCCGGTGGGCGCGGTCGGCCGGCGACAGCCGCGCGCGCACCGCGTTGGCGATGAGGTAGAACAGCTCGTCCAGCCGCGCGCGGTCGGCCAGGCTCAGCTGGCCCAGCGCGAACAGCGACTGGCCTTCGGCCAGGTGGTGCTGGGCCTCGTGGTAGAGCTCCAGCGGCGGGCGCTCGGCCAGCGCCGCGTGCACCTCGCGCAGGTGGCGCAGCACCACCGGCTCCTCTGCCTGCGGTTTGGGCAGCGCGCCGGCGGGTACTTGCTCGACCTCGGTCACGCTGGACACCAGCACGGCGTGGTGCGCGGTCATCGCGCGGCCGGCCTCGGTGAGGATGTGCGGCGCGGCCAGTTTCTCGGCCGCTACCGCCTCGGCCAGCGACTGCACGATGGTCAGCGCGTACTGCTCCATCGAGTAGTTGATCGAGTTGTGGCTGCGCGAACGTGAGCCCTCGTAGTCCACGCCCAGCCCGCCGCCGACGTCGACGATCTCCAGCGGCACGCCCATGCGCGACAGTTCCACGAAATAGCGCGTGGCCTCGCGCATGCCGTTGGCGATGTCGCGCACGTTGGAAATCTGCGAGCCCATGTGGAAGTGCTGCAGCTTGAGCGTGTGTTTCAGGCCGGCCCTGGCCAGCGTCGCCACCAGCTCCAGCACCTGCGCCGGCGACAGGCCGAACTTGCCCTTGTCGCCGCCGGTGTTCTGCCACTTGCCGGCGCCGATCGAGGCCAGCCGTACACGCACACCGAGCAGCGGCTCGACATCCAGCGCCCTGGACTCGGCGATCACGTGCTCCAGCTCGGAGAGCTTTTCGATCACGATGAACACGCGCAGGCCCAGCTTGCGGCCGATCAGCGCCAGGCGAATGTACTGGCGGTCCTTGTAGCCGTTGCAGATCACGATCGAATTCGGCCGGGCCAGCGCCAGCACCGCCATCAGCTCGGGTTTGGAGCCGGCCTCCAGGCCGAAGCCTTCGCTGCCGGCGGCCACCAGCTCCTGCACCACGCCGCGCTGCTGGTTGACCTTGATCGGGAAGATCGCCGTGTAGCCGCCGGCGTAGCCGGTTTCCCCGATCGCCCGGGCGAACGCGCCCTGCATGCGCTTGAGGCGATCGGCCAGGATGTCGGGAAAGCGCACCAGCAGCGGCAGCCGCGAGCCCTGCGCGCGGGCCTGCTCGACGATCTGCGGCAGCGACAGCGACGGTCCGCCCGCGCCGCGCGGGCGCATCACGATGCCGCCGACGGCATCGACGTCGACGTAGCCGTCGCTCCAGTACGGCACCGCATAGAGTTGGCGGGCGTCGTCGACGGTCCAGGACGTGGACATGGCAAGGGTCTCCTTCAAGGCAAACGGATCCATGCACGTCGCAGCGGCGAGCCTTGACGCCAAGCTCGAATGAGCAGAAGGCCCGCCGGCCGGAAGCCTCGCACGCCGCGGGGCCGGATGGGCTCCAGGAGTCTGGACGGTAGAAGCCGCCCGGGCTGCAAAGCCCGCTGTACGCGCCCATCTTTCCGCCAATTCTTGACCCATAGAAACACTATGGGCCGGCGAATCGACGAAAAACTGGACCTGCACAGCGAACTTTTCGGCTCGAACGTTTCTACCGCCCAAACTCCAACGGGCGGTTTGCGGCCGACCCGGAGGCGCATTGTAGCGGTGCCGGACGGCAACGGGCGGTCAACGCGCACATTGCCTGCGCACGGTTGCCGCTACAATGCCGGCCTTTTCACGTCTCCCATTGCAGGACTGCACCATGTCGCAACCAAGCTGGTTCACCGAGGCCCACCAGGCCTCCGGCTCCTCCATCGGCTTCCGGGTGGAAAAACTGCTGCATGCGGAGAAGACGCCGTTCCAGACCATCGAGATCTACCAGACCACCGACTGGGGCAACCTGATGGTCATCGACGGCTGCGTGATGCTGACCGGCCGCGACAACTTCCTCTACCACGAGATGATGACCCACCCGGCGCTGTTCACCCATGCGCGCGCCAAGCGCGTGGTGATCATCGGCGGCGGCGACTGCGGCACCCTTCGCGAGGTACTCAAGCACGAGGAAGTCGAGCACGCCGCACAGGTGGAGATCGACGAGCGCGTGACGCGGCTGGCCGAGGAGTATTTCCCGGAGCTGTGCGAGTCCAACGGCGACCCGCGCGCGGAGCTGCTGTTCATCGACGGCATCAAATACATGGCCGAGGCCGAGCCCGATTCGCTGGACCTGATCATCGTCGACTCGACCGATCCGGTGGGCCCGGCCGAGGGCCTGTTCAATGCGGCCTTCTACGCCAGTTGCCACAAGGCGCTGCGCCACGGCGGCATCCTGGTGCAGCAGAGCGAGTCGCCGCTGGCGCACATCGAGCTGATCAAGTCGATGCGCTCGGCCATGCGCACCTCGGGCTTCTCAGCGGTCAAGACGCTGCCCTTCCCGCAGCCGTGCTACCCGACCGGCTGGTGGAGCTGCACGATGGCGCGCAAGGGCGCGGACCTGTCCGGCTTCCGCGAGCGCGGCGCGATCAGCAAGAACTTCCCGACCCGCTACTACAACGCCGACACCCACCGCGGCGCGCTGGCGCAACCGGAATTCATGCGCGAGGCGCTGGGCGAGTAAGCCCACCCTACCGCGAGGCGCGGTCAGAACATCTTCTGCCGCACCTTCGGCAGCAGCACGATCACCAGCGTGGCGATCGGCCCGAGCAGCAGCGAGAGCAGGAACCACAGTCCGCCGCTGCGATTCTTGCCCTGCGCCAGGCCCGCATTGATCAACGCCAGCGTGCCCCAGCCGACGAACCACGGCGCGGCCTGCGGATCGGCCCAACTCGAAAACTGAATCACGGCATTTCTCCGGTCGTTCGCGGGGGTGCGCGCAAGCACGCATCGGGGAAGCGGCCATGCTAACCACCAACGCCCGCCGTCGCGCAAGGCGACCGGCCGGCGGATCAGGCTGGCTTAATCCATGCCCGCTATCCTGCCGCTTTCGCCCCAAGGAAACCGCGATGCCAGGATTGCGTCAACTCGGCCTTGCACTGGTGTGCGCCTTTGGCGTCGGTATCGCGCCTTCGACCGCGCTGGCCAGTCCGGCGAAGCCGACCGCACAGGAGGCGCGCAACGCGGCGCTGATCGCTTTCCAGCGCGACCTGGTCAGCGTGCTGGCGCCGCGTGCCGACGCGATGCCTCTGCTGGGCGCGGCATTGCTGGCCCGCCCGCTGCCGGACCAGCCCAGCGGCAACGATTTCCACAGCCTGATCGAGCGCGCCGTGGCCGCGCCGGGTCACGGCCCGGCCCAGCGCTGGGTGCAACTGGCCGATTGCGACGCCCAGGCGGACGCCTGCCCCCATCCGCAGGCTCTCGCCGCGCTGCTGAAGGAGGCGCCGGACAACGCCGCGGTGTGGCTGCTCAAGCTCGGCCAGGACGTGCGCAACAACAAGCACGACGATGCCCGCACCGATCTGACCCGGGCCGCGCAGGCCGGGCTCTACGACGACTACACCGGCACCAGCCTGCAGGCGCTCGCCACCGGCGCGGGCACGCTGCCGCCACCGGACGCCACGCTCGACCCCGAGGCCGCTGCGGGCGCCGCTGGCGTGCAGGCGATGATCGTGTTCGGGATCGCCGGCGCGCAGCCGCAGCCAGCCCTGCACGCGGCCGCGCAACTGTGCCGCAGCGCCGGCGAGGACCCGTCGCTCGCCGCCGATTGCCGCCGGCTCGGCAAGACGCTCGAATGGGGCTCCAGCCCGCTGGCCCGCTCGCTGGGACTGCATCTGCGCGAGGCGCTCGCCGGCGCCGCGGACGAACGCGAACAGGCCAGGCGCGAGCGCCGCGACCTGGTCTGGCAGGTGCAGCAATTCGCGCGACTGGCCGCAGGCGCACAAACCGACAAGGCGCGGGCCCGGCAGCTGCTGTCGCTGGCCCGCCGGGGCGGCACCGAAATGAGCCTGGTGCTGGCGGCACTGCGCGAGGCTGGCGTGTCCACCACCGCGCCGCCCGGCTGGGAGCCGCGCAAGGCCGGTGGCGAGGAGCACTGAATCCTCCGGCTCGCCGACGATCGTCGGGTGGGCTTCAGCCCACCACCGCATCACCGCAGCGAACAGGTGGATTGGAAGCCCGCCCTACGGCAGCACTTCCGGCCGTGATCAGGGCACCCACGACGTCCAAGCCACCTCTCGCGGTTCCTCCGCCCACCAGCTACGCTTGCCCCCACCTTGGGCGAACAGGGGCGGTCCGATGCTGACGGTGCTGGTGGCATGCAGCAAGGGCGGGTGCGGCAAGAGCACGCTGGTCACCCAGCTGGCGTCGCATTGGGCGCAGCAGGGCAAGCGCACGGCCATCGTCGATACCGATCGCCAAGGCTCCAGCTACCGCTGGGCCACGTTGCGGCCGGAGGGCGTGCCCGGCGTGTTGGGTCTGGAAGGCCGACGCGGCCTGCATCGGCTGCCGCCGGACACCGAACGGCTGTTGATCGACACCCCGGCCGGCTCCAGCGAGCGCGAGCTCGAACCGCTACTCGAACAGGCCAACGCGGTGCTGGTGCCGGTGCTGCCCTCCTCCTTCGACCTGCATGCCACGCTGGGTTTCATCGAGCAGTTGACCGGTTTCGCCCGGATCAAGCGCGGCAAGCTGCCGGTGGCGCTGGTCGGCAACCGCCTCAAGCCGTGGACCCACGCCAGCCAGGATGCGCTGGCGCAACTGGCAGAAACCTCGCCTTTCCCGGTTGTCGCGGAACTGCGCGACAGCCAGGCCTACGTGCTGCTCACCGCCCTTGGCAAGGGCATCTTCGACTACCACTCCGAACAGGTGCGCAGCCAGCAACAGGACTGGCTGCCGCTGCTGCGCTGGCTCAAACGCCAGCATTGATGCGAGGGATACCATGCACGAACTGATTCTGTTGCGACATGCCGAGGCCTTGTCGGAAGCCTCCGGCGACGACGACCGCGACCGCGCCCTGAGCCCCCGCGGCGAACAGGAGGCGCTGGCGGCCGGCCGCTGGCTGGCCTCGCATGGTGCGCGGCCCGATCGCGTGCTGTGCTCGCCCGCCCTGCGCGCCCGCCGCACCGCCGAACTGGCGACGCGCGCCTTCGCGCCGAACGCGGCGATCGGGCTGTGCGAGGAGGTCTACGACGCCACCCCGGGCGAACTGCTGGCCCTGCTTGACCAGCACACGGACGCCCGTTGCGTGCTGCTGGTGGGGCACAACCCGGGCTTCGAGCGGCTGGTCGCCTTGCTGGTGGAAGGGCGCTCGGATGAATTCCGCGGCATGCCTCCGGCCGGGCTGGCGGTGCTGCACCTGCAGGGGGACCTGGAACCGGGCGCCGCGCGGCTGGACGCCTTCTGGTCGCCTTGATGCGCAGCGCGGCTGTCGTCGCGCTGGTCGCCTTCGCGCTCGCCGGGCACGCCGCGCCATCGCGCGAATGGCACATCCGCAGCGCGCCCTCGCACGTCGACTTTGGCGTGCGCCTGCTGTGGGTGCATACCATCCACGGCCGCTTCGAGCAGGTCGCCGGCGCGGTCGAGCCGCGCGAGGATGGCCGCATGGTGGTGGACGCCCGCATCGCCGCGAAGAGCCTCTCGATGGAATCGTCTCGCCTGCGCCGCTGGGTGCTGGACGAGGAATTTTTCGACGCCGCGCAGTACCCGACCATGCACTTCGTCTCGGCGCCGGTATCGCGCGCCACGCTCGACGGCGGTGGCACGCTGGCGGGCCAGCTCACCCTCCGCGGCTTCACCCGCCCGGTGAGTTTCCAGTTGCTTCCCGCGCGTTGTACTGCCGATGCCTGCCTGATCGAGGCGCGCGGCGAACTGCGGCGCAGCGAGTTCGGCATGACCGGCCACCACGCCGTGCTCTCGGACCACGTGCAACTGGCGCTGTCCATCGCGATCGCCCGCCAGCCCGAGTGAGGCGCGCAACGCGTCCGTTCCGGGCGCGCCGTGCGGACGCCGTTCCCTGAACGCACGCGGCGCCGCCCGTATCATGGGCGGCATGCCCTTGCCCCGCCTCGCCCTGTTTTTCCTGCTCGCCGCCACCGTGCTGCTCGACGGCTGCACGCTATCGCGCGCACAGATCCGCCGCGCGGACGCGGTGGTCGCGGCCACGACGCCCGACGCCTCCGCCTGCAGCCGCGCCGACCGTTGCGCGCAGCCCTCGCCGCTGCTCGACGCGGCGACCCGGGCGCTGGGCGCCTCGACGCCCGCGCGGCCGCATCACCTGGTGGCGCTGCTGGGCGCCAGCGAACCGGCACTGGTGGCGCGGCTGAGCCTGATCCGCGCGGCGCGGCGCACGATCGACGTGCAGACCTACATCTGGGACCAGGACGACGTCGGCCAGCTGGTGCTGGACGAGCTGGTGCGGGCCGCGCGCCGCGGCGTGCGGGTGCGGATCCTGGCCGACCAGCTGTTCTCCTTCGGCGACCTGGCGGTACTGGACCGGCTCGCCCGCGCCAGCCCGAACCTGCAGGTGCGGCTGTACAACCCCACCTTCCACGAAGCGAGTACTTCGCCGCTGGAATGGGCGGCCGGCATCGCCTGCTGCTTCTTCCGCTTCAATCAGCGCATGCACAACAAGGTGCTGGTGGTGGACGGCACGGCCGGCATCACCGGCGGGCGCAACTACCAGGACCGCTACTTCGACTGGGACGACGACTTCGACTACGTCGACCGCGACGTGCTGGTCGGCGGGCCGGCCGCGCAGTCCATGGCCGAGAGCTTCGCGCTGTTCTGGCGGCACAAGCGCTCGGTGCCGCTGACCCACCTGCGCGACGTCAACCACTACATCCTGGCGCACCCGGCCGCTCCCGGCTGGCCGGCGCCGGAGTACGACCACCCGCAACGGGTCTATCGCGTGGAGCAGGAGGCCGACGACGGCGCCTGGCTGCGCGCGCACGTGCTGGCCGACAGCCTGCAGGCCGGCAAGGTCGAATTCTTCAGCGACCTGCCGGGCAAGACCGATCAGCCGCTCAAGCGCCAGGCGCGCCAGTTCACCGCACACGTCATGCAGATGGTCGGCTCGGCCCGCCAGGAAGTGGTACTGCAGACGCCCTACCTGGTCATGAGCCGGCGCGCGCGGCGGATCTTCGAGTATCTGCACCAGCTGACGCCGCCACCGCGCATCGTGGTGTCGACCAACTCGCTGGCCTCCACCGACGCGTTCGCGGTGTATGCGGTGTCCTACAAGCACCGCAAGCGCTACCTGAAGGATTACGGCTTCGAGATCTACGAACTGAAGCCGCACGCGTCCGATGCCGCCGCGGCCAACGCCCGCGCCAGCCTGGAATGGGTCGGCGAGGGCGCGCGCGCCAGCGGCGATCCCGCGCACGATGCCTCGGAGCGCTATGTCGGCACCGAGGTCCGCGGCCTGCTCGGCAGCCACGGCAGCAGCCGGCGCCCCGCGCCGCTGGTCAGCGAGGGCCGCCGCTTCGCGCTGCACGCCAAGTCG
Source organism: Frateuria hangzhouensis (assembly GCF_026410505.1). Classification (GTDB taxonomy): domain Bacteria; phylum Pseudomonadota; class Gammaproteobacteria; order Xanthomonadales; family Rhodanobacteraceae; genus Frateuria_A; species Frateuria_A hangzhouensis. Next base: position 256,536 of record NZ_JAPMIU010000004.1, on the reverse strand, counting down.
ATCGTGGTGGACGATCGCTTCGCGATGGTCGGCTCGCACAATTTCGATCCGCGCTCGGACCACTACAACACCGAGGCCGGCGTGATCGTCTACGACCGCCGCTTCGCCGAACAACTGCGCCGCGCGATCCTGCGCGACATCCGGCCGCGGAACGCCTGGGTGATCGCGCCGCGGCGGCCGGTGGTGCCGCTGTTGACCAAGCTCAACCAGGCCATCGGCGACATCTCCGAGAGCCTGCCGCTATTCGATTTCTGGCCCTACCGCTACGCCACCAGCTACCAGCTCAAGGAAGGCTGCACGCCGATGCGGCCGAGCGATCCGGCGTTCTACAGCTGCTACGAACCGGTGGGCGATTTCCCGGACGTGGCGTTGTCGCCGAAGCTGATCTACACGCGGTTGATCACCGCGTTCGGGTCGAGCGCCAGCGGGATCCTCTGACACCGCGCCTTCCCTGTTACGGCGGGGTGGCCGGGGCGCGGCTATCGAAACGCATCGGCAGTTCGCCGTGCACGCCCGCCATGCCGGCCGGCACGGCGAAGCGCCAGCGGCGGACGGTGGCCACGGCGTGCGCGTCGAGCACCGGATCGCCGCTGGACTGCGCGACGCGCACGCCGACCACGCGGCCGCTGCCGTCAGTGGCGACATCGAGGATGACGCGGCCGTCCAGATGACCGCGCAATTCGGCCCACGAGGATGGGCCCGGCGGCGTATCCAGCGGGACCAACGCCGGCGGCGCCGCCGGCGTGGCAGACACTACCGTGTCCGGCAGCGCACCGACCACGCGCGGCGGCGCATGCGAACGAGGGTGCACGTGGCGGCGATGAGGCCGGACTGCGATCGGGGCTGCCGGCCGCGTGCGCGGGCCGGTCCAGTCGTCGGTGAAGCCGCTCAGCCAGTGGGTTCCACCGATGCCGACGAGCAGGGCCAGCAGGCTCAGGGTAGTGCTGACGCGCAGTCGCGGCATGGCAGCTCGCGCGGCTCAGCGCTCCAGGATCGCCACCACGCCCATGCCGCCGGCGGTGCAGATCGAGATCAGGCCCCGGCCGCTGCCCTTCTGCGCCAGCTCCTTGGCCAGCGTGGCGACCAGCCGCGCGCCGGTAGCGGCGAACGGGTGGCCGACGGCGAGGCTGGAGCCGTGCACGTTGAGTTTGGCCGGATCGATGCTGCCCAGCGGCGCGTCGAGGCCCAGCCGGCTGCGGCAGTAGTCGGCACTTTCCCATGCACGCAAGGTGCACAGCACCTGCGCGGCGAACGCCTCGTGGATCTCGTAGAAGTCGAAGTCCTGCAACGTGAGCCCATTTCGCGTCAGCAGCCGCGCCACCGCCACGGTCGGCGCCATCAGCAGGCCTTCGCCATGCACGAAGTCGACCGCGGCCACCTCGGCATCGCGCACCCAGGCCTGCACCGGCAGGCCGCGCGCCGCGGCCCAGTCCTCACCGGCCAGCAGCACCGCCGCGGCGCCATCGGAGAGCGCCGTGGAGTTGCCGGCGGTGAGCGTGCCGTGGCCGGAGCTGCGGTCGAACGCCGGCTTGAGCGTGGCCAGTTTTTCCATGCTGGTGTCCGGCCGCAGGATGTTGTCGCGCTTGACGCCGCGGAAGGGCACCACCAGGTCGTCCATGAAGCCGGACTCGTAGGCGGCGGCCAGCTTCTTGTGGCTTTCCAGCGCCACGCGGTCCTGCGACTCGCGGTCGATGTGCCACTCGCGCGCCATCTTCTCGCAGTGATCGCCCATCGACATCCCGGTACGCGGCTCGGCCACGCCCGGGAAGGACGGCTTGAGCTCCGCCGGCGAGAAGCCGCGCGTGGCGGCAGCGAGCTTGTCCTGCCAGCCCTTGGCGCGGTTGATCGCCAGCAGCCGCTTGCGCAGGCGCTCGCCGTAGACGATCGGCACGTCGCTGGTGGTGTCGGCGCCGGCGGCAATGCCGGCCTCGATCTGCCCCACCGCGATCTTGTTGGCCACGATGATGGCGTTGTCCAGCGAGGTGCCGCAGGCGCGCGCGGTGGTGATGCCGGGCGTGGTCGGGGCCAGGCCGGAACTGAGCAGCGCCTCGCGCGCGAGGTTCCAGTCCGCGGCGTGCTTGATCACCGCGCCCAGCGCCACCTCGCCCAGCTCCACGCCGTGCAGACCGTATCGCTCCACCAGTGCGCCGAGCACCTTCACCGACATGCCGAAGTTGCCGACGTCGGCGTACGCGGTGTTGTTGCGACAGAACGGAATACGCACGCCGCCGATCACACCGACACGCTTGGTGGTTTTTTCCATGTCCTGCGCGGTCCTTGGGCCTTGAGTCCCCAAGGCTAACCCGCAGGCCCATGCGGCGGAAGCCCAAAAGCGTGAACGGGGGGCGCCCCGTATAATCGGCAACTCCCCGTTCGGATCGCCACCTGATGGAAGCGCAACCGCTGATTGCCCTGCCCGCGGTGCTCGCGCTGGAGTTTTCGTCCGGCCAGGCGCCGTCCGTCGCCACGCTCAGCCGCGACCAGGCCGACGGCCTGGCGGCGCTGGTCGCCGAGGACCTGCACGCGTTGCTGCCGCGCATCGGCGAGGCGCGGCTGGCGCTGGCCGGCGCGTTGTTCGATCCGGTCGAACTGCTGCGCCCGGGCTTCCCGGTATGGACCACCCTGGACGACCTGGCCCGTCGCGTGCCGCGCGGACATCTGGACAACGTGGTCGCCTTCGGCAGCCACGCCGGGCAGATGCCGGCACCGACGCTGCTGCCCGAACCCGGACATGCCGGCGGCGCGCTGCGCCTGCTGCCGCTGTCGGTGCTGGCCACCGAGGCGCTGGCCGACAGCCTGGCCCAGGACATGGAAGTGCAGCTGGTCGGCCGCGGCGAAACCGGCGCGCGCACCGCCGACTGGCTGATGCGCACGCTCGGCGCGCAACTCGAACACGCCCGTTACCTGAGCCGCAACGACCTGCTCGCGCTGACCTGCGTGCAGTACGAACACGTCAACCTGGCGCCGTTGTGGACCCTGCTCGAGGCCGCGCTGCTTACCCCCTACCAGCCGGAAACCACGCTCAGCGCCCGCGGCCTGCCGCTGCGCTACGCCGACGGCGCCGTACGTGCCGGCTCGCCCGCCGCCTGGCTGGCGGACCAGCCGGGCGGCCCGGCGCAGCGCGCACACGCCTTTGCCGGGGTCGTGTTCGAACTGCGCCAGTACGCCGCCCTGCTGCAGGCGCATCACGTGCCGCTGCAGCTCGAAGACGGCGAATCGGCCGGCCACGGCATGCTGGAGACGCTGGCCGAACCCGACCCGGCCTTGCCCGCGCCGACGCTGATCGCGCACGAGGCGCCCGGCCTGGGCACCGTGGCGGTCACCGCCTTCCAGGCCGGCACCGGCGAACGACCGCGCCTGCTCGCCCACGCCTACCCGCTCGCGCCGCAGGCCCTCGGGCCGCTGGTGGCGGTGCTGGCCGCCCGCTACGGCATCGAGCCGGCGCTGCAGGCGCAGGGCCAGGTGGTGCTGGACGACCACGGCCTCACCGCGCCGACGCCCTCGCGGCACTGAGGCCGGCCGCCGGATCCGCACGGAGCCCACGAACGGCTCCCATGAGGCGTCGCGCGGAAAGCGTGGCGAAACTACTGCCGCGACCGGCCACATGCATCACCGATCCACCAGGCCGCCGTGCGTCGGTTGTGGCGCCCATCCCCATCTCAGGCGCATGATGGGCCCCGCAACAGGGGATGCGCTCAGGGGGAGAGCCATGAACCAACCCCTTTCACCGGACGGATCGCTGGACGATCCAGCCAAAGAGGCCGGCCAGTCCACCCGGAAGTGGCCAGAGTACGTACTGCGCGGCATACCCGGCCTGATCGTCTACATCGATCCGGACCTTTGCGTCCGCTATGCCAACCAGCCGCCGCGACGCTGGCTGGGCCTGTCGGCGGAGAGCCTGGCCGGCCGCGCCGCTGGCGAACTGTTCGACGAGGCCAACGCGCCGCGCGCGATCGAGGCTCTGCAGGCCGCGCTGGGCGGCCGCCCGGGCACGCTCGAAGGGGTCTTGTTCGCCGGGCGCGCGCACCGCTACATGCACGCCAGCTTCCAGCCCGACGCCGACGCGCAGGGCCGCGTGGACGGCGTGTTCGCGGTGTTCATCGACATCACCGAGCGGCACGCGCTGGAGCTGAAGCTGCGCGAGAGCGAGCAACGCTTCTTCGGCGCCTTCCAGCACGCCGCCATCGGCATGGCGCTGGTGCGCCCGGACGGCCGCTTCCTGCGGGTCAACGAAGCGGTCTGCCGCATGCTCGGCTACGCCGAGGAGGAGTTCCTCACCCTCAGCATCGCCGACATCACCCATCCGGACGACCACGCCGTCGATGCCGGGCAGCTCCAGCAGATGCTTGCCGGCAGCAGCGACGCCTACCAGGTGGAAAAGCGCAACCTGCACAAGGACGGCCACGTGGTGCATTTCCAGCTCAGCGTCTCGCTGGTGCGCGACGAGCATGGCAAGCCGCTGTATTTCGTGTCGCAGGTGGAGGACATCACCCCGCGCAAGCAGTACGAGGAGGCACTGTTCCGCGAACGCGAGCTGGCCGAAGTCACGCTCAAGTCGATCGGCGACGCGGTCATCGCCGCCGACCTGGAACTGCGCATCACCTCGCTCAACCCGATCGCCGAAGGGCTCACCGGCTGGAGCGCGACCGAGGCGCGCGGCCGGCCGATGGACGAGGTGTTCCGCCTGCGCGACGCGCGCACCGGCGCGGCGTTGCCCAACCCGCTGCGCGCGGCGATCGAGCGCAACGCCATCGTCGACTTGGAAGGCCGCGCGGTGCTGACGCACCGCAACGGCTTCGAGACGCCGATCGAGGATTCCTCCGCGCCGATCCACGATCACGCCGGCCATGCCGTCGGCGGCGTGCTGGTGTTCCGCGACGTCAGCGAGACGCGCGCGCTGGCGCTGAAGATGATCCACCTGACCCAGCTCGATACGCTCACTGGCCTGCCCAACCGCAGCCAGACGCAACCGCAGGTCGAGCAGGTGGTGGCCACCGCGCGCCGCCGCCAGCAGCGCTGCGCGCTGCTTCACATCGACATCGACCACTTCAAGCAGATCAACGACCAGCACGGCCCGGCCAATGGCGACCGCGTGCTGCGCGCGTTCGCCAGCCAGCTGCGCCAGGCGCTGCACGACGACGACCTGCTGTGCCGCCATCACGGCGACGAGTTCGTGGCGGTGCTGCCGCAGGTGGAATCGCCCGGGCACGCCGCCAGCATCGCGCAGCGGCTGATCGCCTACGGCGAACGCACCGCGGTCGGCGGCCTGCCGGAACTGGCGCTGCACATGTCGGTCGGCATCAGCCTGTACCCGGACGATGCCAGCGACGCCGAGGCGTTGCTGCGCCATGCCGACAGCGCGATGTACGAGGTCAAGGTCGGCGGCCGCCACAGCTACCGCTTTTTCACCGCCTCGATGAACGAACGCGCCTCGGCGCGCCGGCGCATCGAGGCCGAACTGCGCCTGGCGATGGCGCAGGAGCAACTGTCGCTCTACTACCAGCCCAAGGTGGACGCCAGGGACGGCCGCATCGTCGGCGCCGAGGCGCTGCTGCGCTGGTACGGCCCCGACGGCACCGAACGCTACACGCCCGAGCAGTTCGTGGTGGTGGCCGAGGACACCGGCCTGATCGTGCCGATCGGCGCCTGGGTATTGCGCGAGGCGTGCCGCCAGGCCGACGTCTGGCACCAGCAGGAAATGGGCGTGCCGATCGCGGTGAACGTCTCCTCCCTGCAGTTCGAGCAGGCCGGTTTCCTTGACGAACTGGAGGCGGTGCTGGCCGACTGCACGCTCGACCCGGCGCTGCTGGAGCTGGAGCTGACCGAACGCACCGTGATGGCCGGCGGCGACGCCACCATCGCGCTGCTGCAGCGGATCAAGCGCTGCGGCGTGCGGCTGTCGCTGGACGACTTCGGCACCGGCTACTGCAGCCTGTCGTACCTGAAGCATTTCCCGGTCGATGCGCTGAAGATCGACCGCGCCTTCGTGCGCGACGTCGAAAGCGACCCGGATACCGCCGCGATCACCCAGGCGATCATCGCCATGGCGCGCAGCCTGGCCAAGACGGTGGTGGCCGAAGGCGTGGAGACCGAGGCCCAGGCCGAGTACCTGCGCGCGGCCGGTTGCGAGCAATTGCAGGGTTTCCTGTTCGGCGCGCCGATGGATGCGGCGGCCTTCGGCCGGCTGCTGACCGAGCAGCACCTGTTGCGCTGGGCGTCCGACCGCCCGTAACGATCCGTAGGATGGGCTTCAACCCACCATCCTCACTTGCCGGAAGCCTGCACGGTGGGCTCAAGCCCACGCTATGAGGGCGGCAGCGCTTCTTCGTACATCAGGTAATGGCAGGGCGCCATGCCCAGGTCGGCGTAGGTGCGCTGGGCGCGGTGGTTCGCGGTTTCCACGTACAGCCGCAGGCCCACCGCGCCGGCGGCGTGCGCCTTGTCGCGCACCGCCGCGTAGAGCGCGCGGAACACGCCGCCGCGTCGCGCCGCCGGCGCGACGTACACGCTCTGGATCCACCAGAAATCGCCCGCGCGCCAGTCGCTCCATTCGTAGGTGACCAGCAGGCTGCCCACTGCCACGCCGCCACGCTCGGCCACCAGATAGAAGCCGCGCCGCGGTTCATCGAATACCGCTTCGACACCGCGCGAAAGCACTGCGCGATCGAGCGCCCTGGCTTCGGTCTCCTGCGCCATGGCGGCATTCCAGTCGACCAGATCGGGGATGTCGGCGCGAGTGGCGGGGCGGATGACGGGCGTATCGGGCATCAGGATCTCCAGGCGGCTTCGCGATTATCGGCTCCGACGCGCGACGAACCTGTAGGAGCCCACTTGTGGACGATGCTCTTCGTTCAACCTGCGCTAAAGCATCGCCCACAAGTGGGCTCCTACAGGGGCGCGGCGGATGGGCTTGGCTTATCCAGCTAAGGAGTGCGCCGTCTCGAGGCGCCCAGCTTGCGCGTCAACGTGTTGCGCCCCACCCCCAGCGCCGCCGCCGCATGCTGCCGGTGTCCGCCATGCGCTGCCAGCGCCGCCTCCAGCAGGGTGCGGTCGAGCGCATCGCGGGCGCGCGCGTGGATGTCCGCCTCGCCGCGCGCGAGGGCCTCGCCCGCCCAGTCGCGCAGGGCGCCGGTCCAATCGCCGGCCGCCAGCGGCGGCGCCACCGTACCCAGCTCCGCCGCCTGGATCTCGGCGCCGGGCGCGATCACCGCGAGCCGCCGGCACAGGTTTTCCAGCTCGCGCACGTTGCCCGGGAACCCACGCTGCTCCAGCGCCTTGAGCGCCGCGCGCGAAAACCGCTTTGGCGGCAGCTTCAGCTCCTGTGCCGCCGCCGCCAGAAAGTACCGCGCCAACAGCGGGATGTCCGCCCGCCGCGTGCGCAGCGGCGGCAATTCGATGCGCACCACGTCCAGACGGTGTTTCAGGTCCGCGCGGAACTGCCCGGACGCCACCCGCGCATCCAGATCCTGATGGGTGGCGGCGATGATCCGCACATTGCCGCGGATCAGCTCGCGCCCGCCCACGCGGTAGAACTCGCCGCCGGCCAGCACGCGCAGCAACCGCGTCTGCAGCGCCAGCGGCATGTCGCCGATCTCGTCCAGGAACAGCGTGCCGCCTTCGGCCTGCTCGAAACGCCCGGCCACGCGCCGGGCCGCGCCGGTGAACGCGCCGGCTTCGTGGCCGAACAGTTCGCTTTCCAGCAACTCGCTGGGAATGGCCGCGGTATTGAGCGCCACGAACGGCTTGCCGCGACGCGCGCTCTCCTCGTGCAGCGCGCGCGCCACCAGTTCCTTGCCGGTGCCGGTCTCGCCGGTGACCAGCACGTTGAGGTCGCTCGCCGCGACCCGGCCGATCAGCCGGAACACCTCGCGCATCGGCGCGCTTTCGCCCAGCAGCGCATGGGTCGGCGCCAGTGCGGGCGGCGCCGGCGCGACAGGCTGCTCGGCCAGCGCGCGGCGCACCACCGCCACCGCGTGGTCCAGGTCGAACGGCTTGGCCAGGTAGTCGGCCGCGCCGGCGCGGAAGGCCGCGGCGGTAGTGGCGACATCGGTGTAGGCACTCATCACGATCACCGGGCCGATGGCCCGCGCGGCGAATTCGGCGAGCAGCGCCAGGCCGTTTTCGCCGGGCATGCGCACGTCGGTCAGCAGCAGCGAGGGACGCGCCTCGCGCAGCGCGATGCGCACGGCCGCGGCGTCGCCGAACTCGCGTACCGCCAGGCCCGCCTCGCGCAGGGCTTCGGCCAGCACGTAGCGGATGCTGCGGTCGTCATCGACGATCCAGACCTCGGGTTTCATGGCTTGTCCGGCAAAGCGATGAAAAAGAAGGACGGGACGCGGCTCATGCGGATTCCAGCGGCAGCCAAAGGGTGAACGTGGTGGCGCCCGGCGCGCCGGTGTGGCGCAGTTCGCCGCCATGCTCGTGGGCGATCTCGCGCGCCAGCGCCAGGCCCAGCCCGGTGCCCTCGGCGCGGCCGGACACCAGCGGTTCGAACAGGGTGTCGCGCAGCTCGGCCGGCACGCCGGCGCCGTCGTCGACCACGTCCAGCCGCACTGCCGTGCGCAGCACGCGCTCGCCGACCCGCACCCCGTGCTCGGCACGCGTGCGCAGGATCAGGGCGCGGGCGCCGGCCTCGTGCGCGTTGCGCGCCAGGTTAAGCAACAACTGCTGCAGGCGATCGGCGTCGCCACGCAGGTCGGGCAGGCTCGGGTCGTAATCCTGATGGATGACCAGCGGCGCCGGCTCGGCCTGCAACAGCGCCACCACACGTTCGAGCACGGCGTGGATGTTCAGCGGCGCGCACTGCGACGCGCCGCCATGGCGCAGCAGCCGGTCGGCCAGCGCCGCCAGCCGATCGGCTTCGGCGATCACCATGCCGGCCAGTGCCTGCAGGTCGGCATCGCCGACCCGCCGCTGCAGCAGTTGCGCGGCGCCGCGCAGGCCGGCCAGCGGGTTCTTCACCTCGTGGGCGAACCCGCGCAGGCTGGCCGACACCGGGGAATCGCTGCCGGCCGGCTCGGCCAGCACATGCACCTCCAGCAGGAAGGCCTCGGGACCGAGCGGCTGCAGCGAGGCATCCAGGCGCCGTGCGTGTATCCGCAGGTCCCGCCAATGCACCGCGTGCTGCCCGCCGCGCGCACGCGCGGCCTGGGCGGCGAGGCCCGGTTCGTCCAGCAGCGCGGGCAAAGGCTGGCCCACGGCACGCCGCGGCCCCAGCTCCAGCGCCTCGGCCAATGAGGGGTTGAGCCAGGCCAGGCGCAGCTCGCTGTCGACCAGGCCCAGCCCGGTGGTCGCCTGCTCCGCCCATGTGCGCCAATCGATGTCGTTCATTGCACCCATGATGGGCATTGCGCCGATTTGGTGCAACGCCGTCCGTATCCGCCACCCAATGTCGTTGGGGGAATAAATCCTGCGCACCTGCGTCTTGCGCATGAACGCCGCTGCGGACGACCCGGCGCACGGAACGACCCGTTCCCCCCACACAGGATCCAGCATGCCTCCGAACAACGATCGATCGACCCCGCACCGCCTGCGCCTGGCGCTGGCCTGCTGCACGCTCGCGGCCGCGGGCTGCCTGGGCGCCACGGCCGCCCGCGCCGCCGAATCGCACGAGCGGTTTCCCGAGCCCGTCTACGTGACGCTGCAATCCAGCGACGCGGTCGAACGCATGCCTTCCGACGCCGCCTGGGACGCCCTGCCCGGCGCCCATTACGACGCCATCAGCGCCGATGGCCGCCGCATGCTGGTCAGCAGCAAGGACCGGCCCGAGGCGTACCTGCTCGATCCGCGCAACGGGCGGAAGCTGGCCACCTTGCCGGTCGGCCCGACACCGCAGGGCGTGGCGATCAGCCCGGACGGCCGCTGGGGCCTCGCGGTCAGCGCCGGCCAGGGCACCGTCGCGGTGATCGACATGGCCGGGCAGCGCGTGGCCAGGTCGATCGCCGTCGGCAAGGTGCCGCACAACGCGCGCTTCAGTGCCGACGGCAAGCTGGCCTACGTCACCCTGCAGGGTGCCGGCGGCGTGGCCGTGCTGGACATGGCGTCGCTGGCCAAGGTCGACGCGTTCCCCGTGCCGGGCATCCACGGCCCGCACAATCTCGATCTTTCCGCCGATGGACGGACCTTGTGGGTGCGCGACCTGGTCGGCAAGGTCGCCGCGGTCGACCTCGCCTCGCGCAAGGTGCTGGCGGTGATCCCGGTCGGGCTGGGCCACGGCGGCATCGACGTGATCCCGGGTGGGCGTTACGTGTTTGCCGGTGCGATCGCCGACCACGTGGTCGACGTGATCGATCCGGCCACGTTCAAGGTGGTCAAGCGCATCGAGGTCGGCCAGGGTCCGCACGGTGTGCGCGCCAGCCGCGATGGGCGCTGGGTCTACGTCGGCGTCACCGGCACCGACAAGCTCGCGGTGATCGACACCCGCACGCTGGAGGTGACGCGGCAGCTCGCCACCCACGGGCGGCTGCCGTTCTGGCTCGCCGTACCCGGCAACGACTGAACGCGCACGTTTCGAGCGCCATGGCAGTCGGCGCATGCGGCCTGCCTGCCACGCCCCGGAGGGCAATCCATTGAACGACCCATTCGACCTTCGCCTCTCCCGCCGCGCCCTGCTCCGCCACCTGGCGGTGGCCGCCGGCGCGACCGCCGCCCTGCCGCTGCCGGGCCGCGCCGCGCTGGCGTCCTCCGGCGGCGCACCCGCCGGCACGGCCAGCAAGGCGGCCCTGCAGTACCAGGACCAGCCCAGGGGCACGTCCGCCTGCGCCAACTGCGCCAACTTCATTGCGGGCGAGGACGCCCGGGCGCCGGGCCACTGCATCATCGTCGCCGGCGACATCAGCCCGCGCGGCTGGTGCCTGGCCTATGCCGGCAACGGTTGACGCGACGGCGGCGTGCCCGCGCGGTGGCCGCCCGACCAACGCCGTATCACGGACGCAGGATGCCGATCGGCGCAAGATGCCAGCGCCAGGCGTGATCCTGGCGGTCGCGGCCGCAAAGCCGGACGCGGCGCATCCACCCTCGAACCGGCCTGCGAGGATGCTGCCATGACCCAACTGATCGTCTGCTGCGACGGCACCTGGAACACCCTCGAGCACACCGACCAGGGCCTGCCCGCGCCCACCAACGTGGCCAAGGTCTACAACGCCGCGGTGAAGGACGGGCAGCAGCTGGCCTATTACCACCCCGGCGTGGGCACCAACGGCGGCTGGCTCGACCGCATGGTCGGCGGCGGCACCGGTGCCGGGCTGGAACGCAACATCATGAGCGCCTACCAGTGGCTGGCCACGCACTACCACGACGGTGACCGGATCTTCCTGTTCGGCTTCAGCCGCGGCGCCTACACGGTGCGCAGCCTGGGCGGACTGCTCGCGCACAGCGGGTTGCTGGACCTGTCCGATGCCACGCTGGTGCCGGCCGAAACGTGGTCGCGCGTCGAGGCGGTGTTCGAGGCCTACCGCTCCGGGCAGCCGTTCGCCAACGCCAAGGGTTACGCTTTCCACGGCGTGGCGCCCGGAAAGCCCACTGCCGGCACCATCAGCGTGCATTTCATGGGCGTGTGGGACACCGTCGGCGCGCTGGGCATTCCGCTGGAGTTGTCGGTGTTGCGCTTCATTGGCGATCCGCACCGCTACCAGTTCCACGACACCAAGATCAGCCCGATGATCGCCCACGCTCGCCACGCAGTGGCGATGGACGAACGCCGCGCCGATTTCATGCCGACCCTGTGGACCAACATCCGCCGGCCCGAGCGGGTGCACCAGGTCTGGTTTCCCGGCGTGCACGGCGACGTGGGCGGCGGCTACGCGCAGGCGGGGCTGTCCGACATCGCGCTGGAGTGGATGCTGGACGAGGCGGCGACCTGTGGCCTGCGCCTGCGCGAAGGCACCCGCGCGCAACTGCGGCCCGATCCGCAGGGCGTGCTGCACGATTCGCGGCAGGGCCTGTTCAAGCTCGGCCGCAACCAGCCGCGAGCGGTCCCGTGCGTGGCCGACACCAGCGCGCGCGCCGGCCTGTTGCATCCGGCCGCCCTCGCGCGGCAGGCCGATCCGCCGCTGGCGCAGGGCGACTACTGGCCCACCCGCACGCTTGCGCAGGGCGAGCACGCGATGGTGGACGTGTTCGCCTCGCCACACTGGAACGCCACCGGCCTCTACCTCGAGGCGGGTACGCGCTACCGCTTCGCGGCCTCGGGCGAGTGGCTCGACGCGGGTGCCAAGTTCTCCGCCGCCGGTGGCGAGGTCGACGGCCACCACGTCTCCGACATCGCGCGCCTGGCCGCCTCCGCGTTCGGCTCGGTGGAACACCTGTTCAACACGGTCACCGACAGCCAGAACGACTTCTGGTTCACCCGCCGGGTGGAGTCGGCACCGTGGTGCGCGCTGATCGGCTTCGTCGCCGACAACCAGGGCGAGGCGCGCGGCGAGACCTTCCTGATCGGCGAAGGCGCCAGCTTCACGCCCGCCACCGGCGGCTACCTGTACGCCTACGCCAACGATGCCTGGCAGGCTTATGCCAACAATCACGGCAGCGTGGCGATGGTGGTCGAACGGGTGTGACGGAAAGTGTGGCCGACGCGGTCGTTGAAAACTGGAGCGAGATGCACGCCCAGTGAAGTTCCCCGCGAGCCCGGCCCCTCACCCCAGCCCTCTCCCCGGAGGGGAGAGGGAGCCTAGCCCACCGCTCGGGCGTCATGCCCGCGAAAGCGGTAATTCATCTTGTTTCGCATGCGCAGCGACGTGCGCAGACGACAACCGGACCCGTCCGCTCAGATCGAGTAGTACATCTGGAATTCCAGCGGATGCGTGCTGGCGCGGTAACGGGTGACCTCCTTCATCTTCAACTCGATGTAGGCGTCGATGAAGTCGTCGGTGAACACGCCGCCGGCCTTGAGGAAGTCGCGATCCTTGTCCAGCGCGGCCAGCGCCTCGTCCAGGCTGGCGCAGACCTGCGGGATGTTCTTCTCTTCTTCCGGCGGCAGGTCGTAGAGATCCTTGTCGGCCGGCGCGCCGGGGTCGATCTTGTTGATGATGCCATCCAGTCCGGCCATCATCAGCGCGGTGAACACCAGGTAGCCGGAGTTCATCGGGTCGGGGAAACGCACCTCGATGCGGCGGCCCTTCGGGCTGGACACGTACGGGATGCGGCAGCTCGCCGAGCGGTTGCGCGCCGAGTAGGCCAGCATCACCGGCGCCTCGAAGCCCGGCACCAGGCGCTTGTAGCTGTTGGTGGTGGAGTTGGCGAAGGCGTTGATCGCGCGGGCGTGCTTGAAGATACCGCCGATGTACCACAGCGCCAGCTGGCTCAGGCCGCCATAGAGTTCACCCGCGAACAGGTTTTGCCCGTCCTTGGCCAGCGACTGGTGCACGTGCATGCCCGAACCGTTGTCGCCCACCAGCGGCTTGGGCATGAAGGTGACGGTCTTGCCGTTCTGGTGCGCCACGTTGCGGATGACGTACTTCATCGTCAGCAACTCGTCGGCCTTCTTCACCAGCGTGTTGAAGCGCACGCCGATCTCGCACTGGCCGGCGTTGGCCACCTCGTGGTGGTGCACTTCCACCACCTGGCCGAGCGACTCGAGCACCTTGCACATGTCGGCGCGCAGGTCGCCCAGCGAATCGACCGGCTGCACCGGCAGGTAGCCGCCCTTGACGCCCGGGCGATGGCCGGTGTTGTCGCCGTCGTACTTGTAGCGCGAGCTCCACGCCGCCTCTTCGGAGCCGATCTCGTAGAACACGCGGCCCATGTCGTTCTGCCAGCGCACCGAATCGAAGATGAAGAACTCCGGCTCCGGCCCGAAGAAGGCAGTGTCGGCGATGCCGGTGGACTTCAGGTACGCCTCGCCGCGCTTGGCGATCGAGCGCGGGTCGCGGCCGTAGGCCTGCATGGTGGACGGCTCCAGCACGTCGCAGTGCAGGATCAGCTGCTTGTGCTGCGAGAACGGATCCAGATGCGCGGTGGCCGGATCGGGCAACAGCACCATGTCCGACTCGGCGATGCCCTTCCAGCCCGGAATCGAGGAGCCGTCGAACATCTTGCCGTCCTCGAACACGCCCTCGTCGATGGCGTGCGCGGGATAGGTCAGGTGATGGTGCACGCCGAGCATGTCGGCGAAGCGCAGGTCGACGAATTCGACGTCGTGTTCGGCGATCAGGTCGAGCACTTGCTGGGCGGTCATGGGCACGGGCCTCGGCGATGATAGGGATACGAGCGTCGTAGCAACGCCCGTGCCAGCCCGACATGGCAGGAGCGCCCTTAAATGGTGCAAACAATTTTCCGATGTGGTGCAACCGTCGTGGGCGCGCCGACGACTACGGCGTTCGTGCTGGAAGCGATCTCTACGGTGTCTTTTCGCCGTTCCCGTAAGCTATCGGTTCGCCCTCATCCGGAGTCCTTGTGAGTGATCTGATCCGCGTCATCCTGCTCGGCATCATCGAGGGCATCACGGAGTTCCTGCCCATCTCCAGCACGGGCCACCTGCTGATCGCCGAACAACTCGGGCTGGGGGAGCGCTCGGACCTGTTCAACATCGGCATCCAGGCCGGCGCGATCCTGGCGGTGACGCTGATCTACTGGAAGCGCCTGTGGCAGCTGCTGACGCAATGGCGCGAGCCGGCCAACCGCGACTACCTGGCCAAGCTCACGGTGGCGTTCCTGATCACCGCGGTGCTCGGCTTTACCGCGGTCAAGCTGGGTTTCACCTTGCCGGACACGGTCACTCCGATCGCGTGGGCGCTGGTCATCGGCGGCCTGTGGATGCTGGGCGCCGAGGCCGTCGCGGCGCGCCAGCCGGACCGTAGCGAAGTGACCTGGACAGTGGCGGTACTGGTCGGCATCGCGCAGATGGTGGCCGGCATCTTCCCCGGCACCTCGCGCTCGGCGGCCACCATCTTCGCCGCGCTGCTGGCCGGCACCAGCAACCGCGCCGCGGCCACCGAGTTCGCTTTTCTGGTCGGCATCCCGACCATGTACGCGGCCACCGGCTACGAGCTGCTCAAGGTGGTCAAGAACGGCGGCGCGGTGCACGAAGACTGGAGCGCGCTCATCGTCGGCTTCGTGGTCTCGGCGATCGTCGCCTTCGCCGCGGTGAAATGGCTGCTCGGCTACATCCGCACGCACCGCTTCACGCCGTTCGCGATCTACCGCATCGCGCTGGGCGCAGCATTGCTGGTGTGGTTGCCGGCCGGCGGTTGAAGCTGCGCCGTGCGCACGACCGGCCTCGCCGCACGGGTTCAGGCGTTCGCGGTGATCCGCACGCTGGACGTCTTGTCCGCCGGCGGCCGCGCCGGCAACCGGCACGGCGGCTCATTGGTGCGTTCGAACAGCTCGCGCACCCATTCGATGAACGCCTGCACGCGCGCGGACAGGTGCTTCTTCTGCGGGTAGACGATCCATACCGGCTTGCCGGTGGAGCGGGTGTCGGTCATCACCAGCTCCAGTTTGCCCAGGTCGAGCATGCAGGCCACCATCATGTGTGGGGCCTGGGTGATCCCCAGCCCGGCGGCGACGGCCTGGATGACCGATTCGGCGTCGTTGATCAGCAGGTGGCCTTCCACGTCCACGGCGACGGGCCCGTTGCTGCCGTCGAACATCCACTGGCGCGGGCGGCCGTTGGGATAGACGTAGTTGATGCAACGGTGCCGCTTGAGGTCGTCGATGGTCTGCGGCACGCCGTGACGGGCCAGGTAGGCGGGCGAGGCGCACACCACGTTGCGCAGGTAGCCGATCTTGCGCGCGATCAGGCTGGAGTCCTCCAGCTCGCCCACGCGGACGGCGCAATCGATGCCCTCGCCGTTCAAGTCTGACGGCTGGTCGCTCATCGACAGTTCCAGGCGGATGTCGGGGTAGCGCTGTTCGAACTCGACCAGGCGCGGGATCAGCGCGGCGCGCCCCACCGCCAGCGACAGGCCCACGCGCAATCTGCCGACCGGCTTGCGGGTGGCGTAGCCGAGCGCCTCGGTGGCTTCGGCCAGATCCGCCAGGATGTCCTTGCAGCGCGCATGGAACACGGCGCCGTCATCGGTCAGCCGCAGCGACCGGGTGGAGCGGAACAGCAGCCGCGCGCCGAGGCGTTCCTCCAGCCGGGACACCGCGCGGCTGACGCCGGACGGGGTCATGCCCAGTTGCGCCGCGGCGGCGGCAAAGGTCTTGGCTTCGACCACGCGGACGAAAGCTGAAATTGCTGCGAAGTCTTCCATTGGGTGCCTCCAAGGGACATTCGTGACTGGGTGTCACTATTGCATTGCACCAAGCCCCGGTTTTCTATACCGGCAAGTGTACCTATTCTCCCGGGCCTTCGCCGGTTTTGTACTCGCCGGTGCACTAATTGAAAACCCGGGAGCACAGCATGAAAAAGCGATGGATCCTCTTGAGCGCGGCGGTAGCCGTAGCGGTTGGCAGCTGGGCGCTGCTCGGCGGCCCGGGCGACAGCCACGCGCAGGAAGCCGGCACACCGCCGCCGCCTGCGGTCACGGTGGCGCAGACGCTGGTGCGCCCGGTCAGCGACACGGACGCCTTCACCGGCCGGCTGCAAGCAGTGGACACCGTGCGGGTGCATCCGCGCGTGAGCGGCTACGTGACCGCCGTCCATTTCAAGGAAGGCGCGCGGGTGCGCAAGGGCGAGTTGCTGTTCACCATCGACCCGCGGCCTTACCAGGCCGAGGTCGACCGGCTCGCCG
The DNA here is from genome assembly GCF_026410505.1 of Frateuria hangzhouensis. Lineage (GTDB taxonomy): Bacteria > Pseudomonadota > Gammaproteobacteria > Xanthomonadales > Rhodanobacteraceae > Frateuria_A > Frateuria_A hangzhouensis. Next base: position 239,863 of record NZ_JAPMIU010000004.1, on the reverse strand, counting down.
CCACGCTCGACCAGGCCCGCGCCGAGCAGAAGCTGGCCGCGTCCAATGCCGAACGCGCGCACAAGCTGCTGGCCAAACATGCGATCTCCACCCAGGAGGCCGATCGCCTGGCCACCGCCGCGGCCAGCGCCCGCGCGCACGCCGCGGCCACCGACGCGGCGCTGGATGCGGCGCAGCTCGATCGCGGTTTCACCGAGGTGCGCGCGCCGATCGATGGCCGCGTCAGCAACGCGCGGATCACCGCCGGCAACCTGGTCACACCGGCGGACGTGCTCACCAGCGTGGTCAGCGTCGACCCGATGTACGCGTACTTCACCATCGACGAACATGCCTTCCTGAAACTCGACACGCTGCGCCGCCAACGTGGCACCGCGCCGAGGGTGGCGATGGGGCTGGTCGACGAGCAGGGCTACCCGCACGAGGGCCGCATCGACTTCGTCGACAACCAGCTCGACGCCGGCAGCGGCACGATCCGCCTGCGCGCCGTGTTCGACAACGACGAAGGCCGCTACACGCCGGGCCTGTACGTGCGGCTGGAGCTGCGTACGCCCAGCACGAAGCCGCGCGCGCTGATCGACGAACGTGCGGTGGGCACCGATCTGGGCAACAAGTTCGTCTATGTGCTCGACAAGGACCGCAAGGTCGAATACCGCAAGGTCACGCTGGGGCCGCTGGTCGACGGGCTGCGCGTGGTCAAGACCGGGCTGACCGCCAGGGACGTGGTGGTGGTCAACGGCCTGCAGCACGTGCGGCCGGGGATGGAGGTCAATCCCACCCTCGTTGCCATGGACAGCCGCAGCCTGGATGCCGACAACCGGCTGGCTGGTGCCGGCGGCAGCAACGGCAAGGTCGCCTCGCGCAACTGATGCTTTTGACCCCCCTCCCCTGCTTGCAGGGGAGGGCTGGGGAGGGGTGCTCTTCGCCCAAGAGCGAACCCCCTCCCAACCTCCCCCTGCTGGCAGGGGGAGGAGCACCTCCCAGGAAACCCAAGCAATGAAACTCGCCCAATATTTCGTGGAGCGCCCGATCCTCGCCGGCGTGCTGTCGGTGCTGATCGTGATCGCCGGCGCGATCTCGCTGTTCAAGTTGCCGATCGGCGAATATCCGGAGGTGGTGCCGCCGACAGTGGTGGTGCGCGCGCACTATCCCGGCGCCAACCCCAAGGTGATCGGCGCCACCGTCGCCGCGCCGCTGGAGGAACAGATCAACGGCGTGGAGGGCATGCTCTACACCTCCTCGCAGGCGACCAGCGACGGCGCGATGACGCTGACCGTGACCTTCGCCCTAGGCACCGACCTGGACAACGCGCAGGTGCAGGTGCAGAACCGCGTGGCGCAGGCGCTGCCGCGGCTGCCCGAGGAAGTGCAGCGGCTGGGCGTGACCACGCAGAAGAGCTCGCCGGATCTCACCATGGTCGTGCACCTGATTTCGCCCGACCAGCGTTACGACATGCTGTACCTGTCCAACTACGCGCGGCTGCACATCAAGGACCAGCTCGCCCGCCTCGATGGCGTGGGCGACGTGCAACTGTTCGGCGCCGGCGAGTACTCGATGCGCGTGTGGCTCGATCCGGAACGGCTGGCGATGCGCGGGCTGACCACCGGCGACGTGGTCAAGGCGATCCGCGAGCAGAACGTGGACGTGGCCGCCGGCGCGCTCAATGCGCCGCCGGCACCGAACGGCGCGGCGTTCCAGCTCAACATCAACACCCGCGGCCGACTGGTGTCGGAGCAGGACTTCGCCAACATCGTGCTGCGCTCGACCCCCGACGGCGCGGTCACGCATCTGAGCGACGTGGCGCGGGTGGAGCTGGGCTCGGACAACTATGCGCTGCGCAGCCTGCTCGACAACAAGCCGGCGGTGGCGCTGCCGATCTTCGCCCGTCCCGGCTCCAACGCGATCCAGATCTCCGACGAAGTGCGCGCCACCATGGCGCAACTGAAGGCCGACTTCCCGCAGGGCGTGGACTACAAAATCGTCTATGACCCGACCGTCTTCGTGCGCGGTTCGATCGAGGCGGTGGTGCACACGCTGTTCGAGGCGATCCTGCTGGTCGTGCTGGTGGTGATCCTGTTCCTGCAGACCTGGCGCGCCTCGATCATCCCGCTGGTGGCGGTGCCGGTGTCGCTGGTGGGCACCTTCGCGGTGATGTATCTGGCCGGCTTCTCGCTCAACGCCTTGAGCCTGTTCGGCCTGGTGCTGGCGATCGGCATCGTGGTGGACGACGCGATCGTGGTGGTGGAGAACGTCGAGCGGCACATCGAGCACGGACTGAAGCCGAAGGAAGCCACCCGCCGCGCGATGACCGAGGTGACCGGGCCGATCGTGGCCACCGCGCTGGTGCTGTGCGCGGTGTTCATCCCGGCGGCCTTCATCAGCGGCCTGACCGGCGAGTTCTACCGCCAGTTCGCGCTGACCATCGCCATTTCCACGGTGATCTCGGCGTTCAACTCGCTGACCCTGAGTCCGGCGCTGTCCGCGCTGCTGCTGAAGGAACGCGGCGCGCCGAAGGACCGCTTCAGCCTGCTGCTCGACCGCGGCTTCGGCTGGCTGTTCCGCCCGTTCAACCGGATGTTCGTCAGCGGCGCCGACCGCTACGTCGGCGGCGTGCGCCGCGTGCTCGGCAAGGGCGCGCCGGCGCTGCTGATCTACGGCGCGCTGGTGGCGCTGGGCGTGTTCGGCTTCATCCACGTGCCGACCGGCTTCGTGCCTTCGCAGGACAAGCAGTACCTGGTGTCCTTCGCGCAGTTGCCGGACGCCGCCTCGCTGGACCGCAGCGAGGACGTGATCCGCCGCATGAGCGAGATCGCGCTGAAGCAACCTGGCGTGGAGAACGCGGTGGCGTTCCCGGGACTGTCGATCAACGGCTTCACCAACTCGCCCAACAGCGGCATCGTCTTCGTGACGCTGAAGCCGTTCGAGGATCGCACCGACCCGGCGTTGTCGGCCGGCGCCATCGCCGGTTCGCTCAACCAGAAGTACGCGGCGATCCAGGACGCCTACATCGCGGTGTTCCCGCCGCCGCCGGTGATGGGCCTGGGCACGATCGGCGGCTTCCGCATCCAGATCGAGGACCGCGCCGACCAGGGCTTCGAGGAGCTCTACAAGCAGACCCAGAACCTGATCGCCGCAAGCCGCAAGGATCCGGCGCTGGCCGGCCTGTTCTCCAGCTACCAGGTCAGCGTGCCGCAGGTCGACGCCGAGGTGGACCGCGAGAAGGCCAAGGCCGAGGGCGTCAACCTGGCCGACGTGTACCAGACCATGCAGGCGTACATGGGCTCGCTCTACGTCAACGACTTCAACCGTTTCGGGCGCACCTACCAGGTCAACGTCTCGGCCGAGCCGGGCTTCCGCCGCGAGCCGGAGGACATCCTGCGGCTTAAGACGCGCAACGCCGCGGGCGACGCGGTGCCGCTGGGTTCGTTCGTCACCGTGAGCCAGGGCGTGGGCCCGGATCGCGTGCAGCACTACAACGGCTATCCCACCGCCGAGATCAACGGCGGCCCGGCACCGGGCTACAGCTCGGGCCAGGCGCAGGCGGCGATGGAGAAGCTGGCCAAGGACAACCTGCCCAACGGCATGAGCTTCGAATGGACCGAGCTCACCTACCAGCAGATCCTGGCCGGCAACACCGCGGTGCTGGTGTTCCCGCTGTGCGTGCTGCTGGTGTTCCTGGTGCTGGCCTCGCTGTACGAGAGCCTGACGCTGCCGCTGGCGGTGATCCTGATCGTGCCGATGGTGCTGCTGTCCGCGATCGCCGGTGTCTGGCTGTCGGGCGGCGACAACAACATCTTCACGCAGATCGGATTGATCGTGCTGGTGGGCCTGGCCTGCAAGAACGCCATCCTGATCGTGGAGTTCGCCCGCGAGGCGCAAATCCACGAAGGGCTGGACCGCTGGCAGGCGGTGCTGGAAGCGGCGCGGCTGCGACTGCGGCCGATCCTGATGACCAGCTTCGCTTTCATCATGGGCGTGGTGCCGCTGGTGACCTCCGAAGGCGCCGGCGCGGAGATGCGCCATGCGATGGGCGTGGCGGTGTTCGCCGGCATGCTCGGCGTGACCTTCTTCGGGCTGCTGTTCACCCCCCTGTTCTACGTGATCGTGCGTGGCTGGAGCGAGCGCGCGGCGGCAAGGCGCGCCGCGCACCATCCGGCGCTGCCGGTCGCGATCGAGGAGCATTGAGATGTTTCGAAATACGATGAATCTGCTCCCTCTCCCTTCCGGGGAGAGGGCTGGGGTGAGGGGCCGCTCTAGCCGCGCCCTTACATCAGAGCCAGCTCTTATGAGCGCCCCCGCAAGCCCCGCCCCCTCACCCCAACCCTCTCCCGGCAGGGGAGAGGGAGCCAAGGGTGCGCTCCGTTTGCTGGCGATCGCTTCGACCGTGCTGCTCGCCGGCTGCATCAACGTCGGTCCCGACTACCAGCGCCCGGAAGAAAAGCCGGTCGCCCTGCAGGGCATCGACACCACGCGCCAGTCGAACGCCGACTTCCAGGCCGACTGGTGGAAGCAGTTCAACGACCCCACGCTCGACGCCCTGATCACCCGCGCCGCCAAGAACGCGCCGGACCTGAAGATCGCCCTCGCCCATCTGAAAGAAGCCCGCGCCCTGCTCGGCACCGCGCGCTCGGACCAGTGGCCGGACGTCGACACCGGCGCCAGCTACACCCGCAGCCGCGGCCAGACCCCGGGCGTGAGCGAGCAGCGCACCACCACCACCGCCTACCAGGCCGGCTTCGACGCCAGCTGGGAGCTGGACCTGTTCGGCGGCGTGCGTCGCCAGGTGGAAGCCGCGCGCGCCGACAGCGTTGCCGCGGCCGCCTCGCTGCAGGACGCCCAGGTCACGCTGTTCGCCGAGGTCGCGCGCAACTACTTCGACCTGCGCGGCACCCAGCTGCGCATCGAGGTGGCCGAGCGCGACATCGCCAATCAGCGCGAGGCACTGGAACTGATCCACAGCCGGGCCGTGCTGGGCACCGGCTCGGCGCAGGACGTGGCCAGCGCCCGCGCGCGCCTGGCCGGCGTCGAGGCGACGCTGCCGGTGCTCAGGACGCAGGCGCAGGCCGACGGGTTCCGGCTGGCCGTGCTGCTGGGCGAGCGCCCCGGCGAGCTCGATATCGATCTGTCGCCCGCACATTTCACGCCGATCGACACCACGCTGCCGATCGGCAACGCCGACGACGTGTTCAAGCGCCGCCCCGACATCCGCATCGCCGAACGCGAGCTGGCCGCGGCCACCGCGCGCATCGGCGTGGCCAAGGCCGAGTGGTTCCCGCACATCCGGCTGGGCGGTTTCCTTGGCTTCCTGGCCGGGCGCAGCAACGACTTCGGCAGCCCGGCCACGCGCGCCTGGTCGATCGCGCCCAGCATCAGCTGGTCGGGACTGAACGTGCAGCGCGTGCGCTCGGGCGTAAAGGCCACCCAGGCGCGTGCGGACGCGGCGCTGGCCAGCTACCAGCGCACCGTGCTGCGCGCGCTGGAAGACGTGGACAATGCACTGGTCGGCTACAACCAGCAGCGCGCGCGCGTGCAGCACCTTTTCGAACAGGCCGACCAGAGCGAACAGGCCGCCACGCTGGCGAAGATCCGCTACGACGCCGGCGCCATCGACTACCTGGAACTGCTCGACGCCCAGCGCACCCACCTGGCCGCCGAGGACCAGCTGGCCGAGGCCGAGGCCGGCATCAACCTGCGGGCGATCGCGCTGTACAAGGCGCTGGGCGGTGGCTGGCAGGCCTGCGCCGATGAGCGCTGCACCACGCTGGCGCGCACTCCCTGATGTCGCGGGAGGACATGCCATGACACTCACGGATGCGATCGACCGCTGCATCGTGTCCGCCGAGCGGCCGCAGGCGTTGCCGACGATTGAACGGCCCTCGCTCACCGCGGCAAGGAAAACGGGCGCGGCGCGGCTTCGCTAGTTGCCACCGGGCCGGGAGTGCTGGGAATAGATCGCGCGCCAGCGGCCATCGACGTACACGAACACGTCGGACGAGCGCACGCCCCGTACCGGACCAAGCGCGGGGTCGTAGAACGACAGGATCGCCGTATCGCCCTGCAGTACCACCTGCTGTCCCGACGGGTGCGTCTTGCGCCATGCCTCGGCCTTGCGCCGCGCGCGGTCCGAGCCGCGGTTCTTCGCCGCGTTCGCGAGGATCGCCCGCCGCGCATGCACCACGCCGTCGGCGCCGACGGAGCGGTAGGCCGGCAACAGCAGCGAGGCGAGGTAGTCCGTGTCGCCGTCCAGCTCGGCATCCAGCCAGTGCTGGTCGACCGCCTTCACCGCCGCCGGGCTGTGCGCGGTCTCGTTCATCGCGGCGGCCGGAGCGGCGGGTACGGCGGCGGCCAACGCGAGACCGGTGGCCAGCATCGATGCAGAGAGGGTGCGCATGCGGAGTCCTCCGAACCGGCACGATTGCCGGCCACCAACATGACCCGCGAAGTGCGCCGTGTCCGCCGGATTGGGATGAGCGCACCCTCCGTGGTGACGAGTGGCGCGCGCAACGCGTTGCGCGGAGGCGACGCTGCGTCGTCGGGCGGACGTGGACCTTCCGGCACATCCGCACGGCCGCCGGCTGCGTACACTGGCGGCCATGAGCGCCCTACCCGCCACCGTCGCGGCCACCAGCGCCGACGCGCCTGCCGCGCCGACGGCATCGCGGACCGGCCTGCTCGCGTTCGGCTTCTGGACCCTGCTGACGTTGTCCTACACGCTCAGCGGCGTGCTGTCGTCGATCAGCGAGGGCAACGATCCGGGCTGGACGCGGGCACTGGTGTGGAACGCCGCCAACTTCTACCCGTGGATGGCGCTGGCGCCGCTGGTCGGCTGGCTGGGACGGGGTACCGCCAACGCCGGCTGGGGCCGTTTCCTGGCCGTGCACGTGCCGGCCGGCCTGGCCATCGCGCTGGCGCAGACGCTGCTGCACCTGGCCGTGTTCTGGTACGCCTGCGGACCCGGACGGATGCCGGTCGCCTCGCTGGCGGACTTCGTGCGCATGCAGTTCGCCTACACCTGCCACCTGGCCCTGCTCACCTACTGGGTGATCCTGGTGGTGCTGCGCGGGCTGGAGTCGCGCCGGCGCCTGCGCGACGAACGGCTGCGCAGCGCACACCTGGAAACCCAGCTGGCGCAATCGCAGCTGCAGGCGTTGCGCATGCAGCTGCAGCCGCATTTCCTGTTCAACACCTTGAACGCGATTTCCGCACTGGCGCTGGCCGATCCGCTACGCGCACGGCTGATGATCGCGCGGCTGAGCGACTTCCTGCGCATGACCCTGGAGCAACGCCATGCGCAGCAGGTGCCGCTGGCACGCGAGATGGAATTCCTGCGTTGCTACCTGGCGATCCAGGAGGTGCGCTTCCAGGACCGCCTTTCCACCCGGCTGGCGCTGGCCGAGGACACACTGCACGCCGCGGTACCGAGCATGATCCTGCAGCCGCTGGTGGAGAACGCGCTGCGCCACGGCCTGTTGGCCAAGCCCGAACCGGGGCGCCTGCATATCGCCAGCCGCCGCGACGGCGAACTGCTGCATCTGTGCGTCGAGGACGACGGCCTGGGCCTGCCGCCGGAGGGACCGGCCGATGGCGTCGGCCTGGGCAACACGCGGGCGCGGCTGCAGGTGCTGTTTGGCGCCGCCGCCCGCATGGACCTGCACCGACGCGCCGGGGGCGGCACCCGGGTGGAGCTGTGCTTCCCGTTCCGCGAGCACGTGGCATGAGCACGATCCGCACCCTGCTGGTCGACGATGAAGTGCTGGCGCGCCTGGCGCTGCGCCAGGCGCTCGCTCCGCACCCCGACGTCGAGATCGTCGGTGAATGCGGCAACGCGGCCGAGGCGATGCAGGCGATGGCCGCGCTGGCGCCGGACCTGATGTTCCTGGACATCCGCATGCCGGGACTGGATGGCTTCATGCTGCTGCACGAACTCAAGCCCGACGCCCTGCCGATGGTGGTGTTCGCCACCGCCTACGGCGAACATGCGCTGCGTGCGTTCGACGCCGATGCGCTGGACTACATCTTGAAGCCGATCGACCAGGCCCGCTTCGACCAGGCGCTGGCGCGCGTGCGCCGGCACTGGGGCGCACGGCAGGCGCCTGGGCCGGGCGCACCGGCGGCCAAGGCGGCCGTACCGGCGCAGCGGATCAGCGTGCGCGTGGGCGAGCACATGCGCGTGGTCGCCACCGAGGCGATCGACTGGATCGAGGCGGACGGCAACTACGTGCACATCCACGTGGGGGCGCAGGCGTACCTGCATCGCGAGACGCTCAGTGGCCTGCTGGCCACGCTCGATCCGGCGCGCTTCCTGCGCATCCATCGCGGCACGCTGGTGAACGTCGAGCGCATCCGCGAGATCCATCCGTTGTTCCAGGGCAACGCCGAGGTGGTGCTGCACGACGGCACCCGGCTCAACCTCAGCCGGCGCTTCCGCGCCCACGCACGGCGCGCGCTGGGCATCGCCTGATCCCCCATACCTTTTGTCCCCCAGCCGCCGGGGCGAAAGGTGCCGGGATCGGCTCCCTTCCATGTTCGTCCCTTTGACCGGGCTCCGGGTGAGCGCGGAATTTCGGGCTGGGAGCCGCTCAGGGAGAGCCGCGCGACCGCCGAAAGGACCGCCCGTCACGTTAGGGCGACCGCCGGTCACAAACCCGCAGCGGCGCGCGTCGCGCGTGCACCACGCTGGACGCCCACCTTGGCAAGGACCGCAGCATGAAACCACACCGCGTCGCCTGGACCCTGGCGCTTGCGCTGGCCTGCGCCACTACCGCCGCCGCCGAGCTGCTCGGCCCGGGCGTGATCTCCACCAGCCTGCAGGAGACCTCGGCGACGTTTTCGCCCGATCGCGACACGGTCTACTTCATGCGCTCGGATTTCGGCGAGAAAGACGACACCATCCTGGTCTCGCACCGTCGCGGCGGCCACTGGTCGACACCGGAGGTCGCCAGCTTTTCCGGCCAGTGGCACGACTCCGAGCCCGCTTTCGCGCCGGACGGCAAGCGTCTGTACTTCGTGTCCAACCGCCCGCCGCGGCCGCACGCAGCACCGGTGCAGGCCGAGATGGCCGGTCGCCGCTTTCCCGGCACCCACCTGTGGTACGTCGAACGCCGGGCCGATGGCCGCTGGGGCGCACCGCTGCACGTCCAGGGCGCGCTCAACGACGGCGCGATGATCTACAACCCTTCGATCGCGGCCAACGGCGACATCTACTTCTCCGCGCACCGGCCCGATTCGGGCAAGGCCTACCAGATCTACGTGGCGCGCCACACCGCGCACGGCCATGCAGCGCCCGAGCGGGTGGATCTGGGCGACGTCGCGCGCAACCGCATGGACCCGGCGATCGATCCCGGGCAACGCTTCCTGCTGTTCGCCGGCGACGAGGGCGATGCGCTGGGCCGCGCCGACATCTACATCGCCTTCCGCCAGGCCGACGGCCGTTGGGGCAAGCCGGAACATCTGGGCGGCGACGTCAACAGCGCGGCGCTGGAAAACGCGCCCGCACTGGGCCGCCGTTTCGGCGAACTGTACGTGTCCAGCAACCGGCAGCCGGAGGTGCATTTCCCGAAGGCGCGCGACGACGCCAGCTCGCTGCAGCAGCGCCTGTCCGGCCCGCTCAACGGCTCGCGCAACGTCTGGCGCGTGGATATTTCCGACGTGTTGCGCGCGCACGGAATCACGTCTTGATCGAGGAGGAACCCATGTCCCGCACCCGCTTCCTGCCCGCCCTGCTGGCCCTGCTGTCGCTGTCCGCCACGGGCGGCGGCGCCACGCCGTCGGCCACCGCCGCGGCGTTGACGCCGGCGCTGCATGCCGGCGCAGTTTTCGGCAATGTCTTCTCGCGCACCATCGCCCTGCAGGCGCCCGGCTTCGACGACGCCGTCCGCCGTGTCAGCGGTACCGCGACCTATCGCGTGCTCGACGCCACGACGACCCCGCCACAGCTGCGCATCGACTACCACTACGACGGCCGGCCCGCGGGCAGCGGCACGGTGGTGCTGCCCGACGAGGGCGCCACCAACTGCTACGACGGCAAGTGCGCGCCCAACACCGATGCCAGCGGACTGGCCTACAACCCGCTTTTGTGGGGCCGCGCGCCGGCCACGTTGCGGGTGGGCCAGCGCTGGACGGTGGACATCGGGGCACCGTGGGAACTGGGCCCGGCCGGCCGCCAGACGGTGACCGTGGTGGCGTTGGATCCGGCCAGCCACACCGTATCGCTGGAGCGCGAAGGCAGCGGCAACGGGCCGTGGCTGGGCGATGCGCCGCAACTGGCGCTGACCCGCGGTGATCGCTCCTACCCGGTGACGCGGCAGTCCGGTCGCGCGCACTGGCATGGGCGCACCACGTTTCGCGACGGCATCGTGCTCAGCGACGAGTTGGTCAGCACGCGCCCGGTGACCCTCGCCTCCGCGCAACTCGGCCGCATCGAAGGCGTCGAGCGCCAGTACATCCTGCTCAACGCCACGCCGGGCGAGGCCGCGCGCTGAGACCGGCGGTCCCCCGGCCGCCGCTCCGCGTGTACCGGGCCGGGCTGTGCCAGGCCGGCGCCGTCCTCAACGCTGCACCATCACCGCGAACCAGCCCCAGCCGCGCACCCGCTCGGTGATCAGCTTGGCGCTGGTGAGCATCGGCACCGCCAGCAGCGCCCCGGGAATGCCCCACAGCCAGCCCCACACCAACAGCCAGATCAGGATCGCGATCGGCGACAGGCGCATGCGGTGGCCCTGGATCATCGGCGTGACCAGGTTGCCCTCGATCGCGGTGATGCCGGCGAAGGTCACCGCCGGCAGCAGCGCGGTACCCAGGTCGTGCGAATGGATCATGCCGACCAGCCCGAGCACGATGGTGGTGGTGATCGCGCCCACGTAGGGAATGAAGTTCGCCGTCATCGCCACCACGCCCCACAGCAGCGGGTCGGGCATGTCGTAGAGCCACAGCATCAGCGTGGTCAGCGCGCCCAGGGTGGCGTTGATCGCCAGCGCGGTGAGCAGGTAGCGCGAGACCTCGATCTGGATGCTGCGCACGATCTCCACCGCATGCCGCTTGTAGGCGAAGCCGGGCGAGATTTCCACCAGCCGCCGCAGCAGCGAATCGCCGTAGGCGAGGAAGAAGAACACCAGCAGTACCACGGTGAGTACGGCGGCCAGCACCTTGGGTGCGGTCGACACCACGTCCCAGGCGGTGATCGCCACCGCGGTCGGGCGCGGCGGCTGCGCGCGCAGCGAGCCGCCGACCAGGCTCTGGGTGGCGCGGTTGGCCGCCTCCAGCGGCTGGGTGACGCTGCGCAATTTGGGGACGAAGCTGCGGATCGCCGCCGGGGCGCCGTGGAACCAACCCAGCGCCGGTTGCGCCAGCGCGCCGACGCCGGCGCCCAGCCCGGTCAGCAGCACCAGCATCAGCACGCTGGCGGTCAACCAGCGCGGCAACCGATGGCGCGCGCCGGCGGCCACCAGCGGATTGAGCGCCAGCCCGATGAACGCCGCCAGCACCAGCGGAATCAGCAGCACGTGCGCGATCGTCACGGTGTACAGCAGCGCCAGCACCAGCAGCGCGTTGAGCACCACGCGCACCGCCAGCAGATGCCGCCGCAGGCTGCGCGCGAAGCGCAACTGCGGCGAGGCGGCGACCGGTTGCGCGGCAGCCGCCGGCGCCACGTCGACCACGGCCGGCGCAACCACGGGGTCGGGCCGGTTCATGCGTCCTCGGTAACCGATTGCGCGGCGCTGTGGGCGGCCAGGAAACTGGCGCCGATCGTGGTGGCCTCGCTCGCCAGCGCACCGAGCAGGTGGCCCATGCCGGGCAGATGCAGCGGGCGGGCGTTGGTGCGTCCCAGCAGGAAACCCCCGGCGGCGGCGGCGCCAAGGATCACGAAAGGATGCTGCTGGCCGCGTGCGAGCAGCGCCGAGGCAGGCATCGCGACGGCGCGGCGTGCCGCGGCCATCCGTTGTTGCGCCGCGCGTACCCGCGCGCGCTCGCTGAACATGCTCATGGCGCGTCCTCCCGTTCCACCTGCCGCCGGGCCCGCGCCCGCGTGTCGCGCATCATCGCACTCCATTCGCGGCGGGTGACAGGCAGGCTCATCCAGTGCATGCAGCGGCGGAAGAAGACGATCGCGCCCAGCGTGAACAGCAATTGCAGCACCGCCAGCGCGACCAGCGCCCACGCCCAGGACGCGAACCACTTGGCCAGCAGCACCCCGACCAGCGCCAGCAGGGTCAGGCCCAGTCCCACGCCGGACACGGTGGCGGCCAGCGCCGCCAGCAGCATCCATGAAACCGCACTGCGCGCCAGCCCCACTTCGGCCGAGAGCAGTTCCTTCTGCGCGCCGAACAGGTCCCTGGCGGCATCGCCGAGCCGGCCCAGTTCATCGAGTACGCCCGGGCGCGGCGCCGCATCGTCGGCGCCGTCGGGCGTGTCTTGTCCGGCCTCAGGCATCCCTGGCACTCGTCAGCGAAGAAGTCAGCGGCGCAGGATCCGTCCCAGCAACCAGCCGGCGCCGACCGCGATGGCGACCGACTGCATCGGCTTGTCGCGCACGTATTCGCGCGCCTGCGCCATCCAGTCCTCGGCCTTGTCCATCGCCTCGTCGCGCATCTGGCGACTGCGCTCGCTGAGGTCGGCCGCCTTGTCGGTGGCGTGGTGCGCGGCGCCGGCGGCCTTGTCGGTGGCGTGGTGCACGCCCGCCTCGACCTTGTCGGCGGTCTGGTTGACCGCCTGCTTGGTGCGCGTGACCGCCTCGGAGGTGGCGTGCTTGACCCGCTCGGCACCCTGGTCGATGCGCGTGTGCCCCTTGGACGAGGTGGCCGTGTCGGCCAGCAGCGGGTCGGCCGCGTCCGACCCCAGGTTCGGGTCGGCCATGGCCGGGTTGGGCACTGCCGGGTTCAGGCCGGGATCACGCGGCGTGGACGAACTGTGGATCGGGTTGGGCATGGCTTTCTCCCGGTGGAGGGTGACGATGCCGCCGCTCAACTGGCGCGGCGGAAGAAGGCGATGATCGCCAGGATCAGGAAGATGACGAACAGGATCTTTGCGATGCCCGCGGCCGCGCCGGCGATGCCGCCGAAACCGAGGATGGCGGCGATGATGGCAATGACCAGAAAGACAATGGCGTAATGCAGCATGACGGCTTCCTCATGGGTAAGAGACGACCCCCTTCATGGGCCGGCCGGCAAGGCCAGACGCGACTCATTCATCCACACGGGCTGCCATCTGCATGTGAAGAGGCGCGTGCCAGCGCGCCCTCCATTCACCCCGCGTGCGGATTGATCGCGTAGGTGCCGGTCAGCGCGGCGCTGGCCAGCACATGGCCATCCATCGCGGCGCGCAACTGCTCGAGGCCGAAGCCATGGGCCAGGCCCAGGCCGGGCGTGTCCAGCGCATGCAGCTCGAAGCGGTAGCGGTGCACGCGCGCATCGTTCCACGGTGGGCACGGGCCGTCGTAGCCCAGGTAGGTGCCGGCCATCTGCGGATCGGAGGCGAACCAGCCGCTGTAGCCGTTTTCGCCCTGGTGGCTGCCCGGCGGGCCCGAAGGGGCACGCTTGCCGTGCGGGGTGACGCCGTCGCTGCAGGAGCCGTCGCCCAGTTCGCCGCATTCGGCCGGGATGTCGGCCATCAGCCAGTGCACGAAGTCGATGCGCGGCAGATCCGCGCTGACCGTGCGGCCCTCCTTGTTGACGTCGTCACCGCGGCTGGGCGCGTCGCCGTCGATGCAGGTGAGCACGAACGAACGCGTGCCCGGCGGCGCGTCGCGCCAGGCCAGGTGCGGATTGCGGTTGTCGGACAGGCCGATCGGATCGCCCGGCTTGCCGAAGGCGCACCGGGCCGGGATCGGCTGGCCGTCCTGGAAATCGTTGCTGCGTAGTTGCATGGGGGGTCTCCTTTGGGTTGCGAAAGGCTCACAAGCCGGGCAAAGACTGCTCCCTCTCCCCTCTGGGGAGAGGGTTGGGGTGAGGGGTCGCTCTTACGACCAAGTCGCGCAAGCGCGTGGCTTTTCTTGTTCGCACGAACAACCTTTCCCGCGAGCCCCAACCCCTCACCCCGGCCCTCTCCCTGAAGGGGAGAGGGAGCAGAGCAGAGCGCTAGCGCCCGTACGTCACCCGATAAACAGCCCCTGCCAGGTCATCGCTGACCAGCAGACTGCCATCGGGCAGCGGCTGCACGTCCACCGGCCGGCCCCAGGCCTGTTCGTCGTGCTCGAAGCCGGTGATCAGCGGCTCGTAGGAAGCCACCTTGTCGCCATCCAGCCGCACGGTCATCACGCGGTAGCCGGACTTTTTCGTGCGGTTCCACGAGCCGTGCTGGGCGATGAAGATCGCGCCGTGGTAGCCGGCCGGAAACTGCTTGCCGGTGTAGAAGCGCATGCCCAGCGAGGCCACGTGCGCGCCAAGCTTGAGCACCGGCGGTGCGTAGTTCCTGCAGGGGTGGTCCTTGCCGAATTCGGGATCGGCAATGTCGCCCTGGTGGCAGTACGGATAGCCGTAATGCTCGCCGAGGCGGTCGATGCGGTCGAGCTCGTCGTTGGGCACGTCGTCGCCGAGCAGGTCGCGGCCGTTGTCGGTGAACCACAGCTTGCCGGTGGCCGGCCGCCAGTCGAAACCGACCGTGTTGCGGATGCCGTAGGCGACGTCCTGCAGCCCGGTGCCGTCGGCGTTCATGCGGGTCAGCTTGGCGTAGGCCTTGCCCTTGTCGCACAGGTTGCAGGGCGCCCCGATGGGCACGTACAGCTTGCCGTCGGGGCCGAAGGCGATGAACTTCCAGCCGTGGTGCGTTTCGGTGGGGAAGCGGTCGTAGACCACCTCCGGTTCGGGCGGATCGTCCAGGTGCGCCTCGATGTCGCGCAGCACCAGGATGCGGCTGACCGCCGAGACGTACAGATCGCCGTGGTGAAAGGCCACGCCCACCGGCAACTGCAGGCCGCTGGCGATGGGGCGCACCTTTTCGGCGCGGCCATCGTGGTCGGCGTCGGTCAGCGCGTAGACCTTGCCGGCATCCATCGAGCCGACGAACACCGTGCCCTTGTCGCCCAGCGCCAGTTCGCGCGCCTGCGGCACCTGATCCGAATAGACGGCGATATGGAAGCCCTTGGGCAGGGTCAACCGGTCCAGCGCCGGTGCCGCCCAGGTGGGCGCGCCGACCAGGGCCAGCAGCAGCGGAAGCAGCAGACGCATGACGGCTCTCCTTGCGACGGAACCGGCAGCGTAACGCCGCCACCATGAAGCGGGAAAGGATGGGCCTGGCTCCTGCAACATCCCTTGAGAGAAGCCCGCGCCTGCAGGCCATCGTGCGAGCAACCCGTAGGAGCCCACGTGTGGGCGATGCTCTGGGGCCGGTCCGATCGCCCACAAGTGGGCTTCTGCATGAACGACCCCGGTCGGCCTGGCCATGCCGTGATGACCGCGACCTCGCAGCGCATCGAGCCGGCAGGCGGTGCAGGATCGCGGCTCCTGCTACCGTACCGGGCTCGCAAGGGGGAACGATGAGCGAACTGGACGACCTCACCACGCTGGTCCGCGCGGCCACGCCGCTGCTGGTGATCGAGACGGTGGACGAGCAGCGGGTGATCGAATGCTTCCGCCACGTGATCGGCCAGGCGCTACGGCCGCTGTGGCGCTGGACGCTCACCGACGGTCTGGGCCGCCTGGATTTCGCCCAGCCCGGCGCCGAGGTCGCACCGGATGCCAGCGCCACGCTGGAGGCGATCCGCGCTGCCGACGAGCGCGGCATCTACCTGCTGTTCGATTTCCATCCGTTCCTGCGCTACGCGATGAGCCTGCGCCAGCTGCGCGAGATCGTGCAGCGGCATCGCAGTGCCGCGCACACGATCGTGCTGGTTGGCGCCATGATCGAACTGCCGCCGGCGCTGGAAGCGCTGGCCATGCGCGTGCCGCTGGCGTTGCCGGGACTGAAGGAACTGGCCGGGATCCTGCGTGGCGAGGCGGCCGCCTGGCAGCGCGAACAGGGCCGCCGGCTGGAGGTCGACGGCGACGCGGCGCGCACGCTGGTGCGCAACCTGGTCGGGCTGTCGGGACCGGACGCGCGGCGCATCGTGCGCAAGCTGATCTACAACGATGGCGCGCTGGGCGCGGCTGACCTGCCCGAGCTGATGCGCGCGAAGTTCGACCTGCTCAACCGCTCCGGCCTGCTGCATTACGAATACGCCACCGCCAGCTTCGCCGACGTCGCCGGCGTGTCCCGGCTCAACGCCTGGATACAGCGCCGGCGCGCGGTGTTCCTGGATCCGGAGCCGGCGCTCGATCCACCCCGTGGCGTGCTGTTGCTGGGCGTGCAGGGCTGCGGCAAGAGCCTCGCGGCCAAGGCCACCGCCGGCGGCTTCGGCGTGCCGCTGGTACGGCTGGATTTCGGCACGCTCTACGACAAGTACCAGGGCGAAACCGAAAAGAACCTGCGCGAGGCGCTGGCCAGCGTCGAGTTGCTCTCGCCCTGCGTGCTGTGGATCGACGAGATCGAGAAGGGCCTGGCCAGTGGCGGCGGCGAGGACGGCGGCGTCTCGCGCCGGGTGCTGGGGTATCTGTTGACCTGGATGGCCGAACGCAAGGCCAAGGTATTCGTGGTCGCCACGGCCAACGCGGTCGACCAGTTGCCGGCCGAACTGCTGCGCAAGGGCCGCTTCGACGAGATCTTCTTCGTCGACCTGCCTACGGCCGAAGCGCGCGCGGCGATCTTCGAGCTGCACCTGAAACGCCGTACGCTCGATCCAGCGAGCTTTGACCTGCCGGCGCTGGCCGCCGCCAGCGAAGGTTTCTCCGGCGCCGAGATCGAACAGGCCATCGTCAGCGCCCTCTACGACACCGCCGGCAGCGGTGCGCCACCCGACCAGGACGCGTTGTGCCAGGCGATGGCGCAGACCCGGCCGTTGTCGGTGCTGATGCGCGAGCAGGTCCAGGCCCTGCGCGCGTGGGCGCGCGAACGCTGCGTCCCCGCCGACTAGCGACGTAGGGTGGGCTTCAGCCCACCAGACCACCCTGCCGGCCTGTCGCTGGTGGGCTGAAGCCCACCCTATGGGCCCGCGCGGCCTGCAAATGTTGCAGCAAAGCGCAAATCTTGCTCCCTTCCCAGCCGCGATCGCCCAGCAAAACTCCGCCCGTGGCCGGGGCACGCTTCTTGCGGCTCCCGGACGTCCTCGCGGCCGGTGCCCCGTGCCGGTCGTCTTCCCCGCAGACGACAAGGATCTCCCATGTTCGCTCACAACAAACGCCTGCAATACACAGTGCGGGTTGCCGAATGCAACCCGGCGCTGGCCAATCTCATGCTCGAACAGTTCGGCGGCCCGCAGGGCGAACTCGCCGCGGCGATGCGCTACTTCACCCAGGCGCTGGCCGAGGACGACCCCGGTCGCAAGGACATGCTGCTGGACATCGCCACCGAGGAGCTCAGCCATCTGGAGGTGATCGGCACCATCGTGGGCATGCTCAACAAGGGTGCCAAGGGCAAGCTGGCCGAGGGCGCCGAGGAACAGGCGCAGGCGTTCCGCGAGCTGCAGGGCGCCGGCAACGACTCGCACGTGACCCAGGTGCTCTATGGCGGTGGCCCGGCACTGACCAATTCCGGCGGCCAGTTGTGGACCGCCGGCTACATCGATTCGATCGGTGAGCCGACCGCGGACTTGCGCTCCAACATCGCCGCCGAGGCGCGCGCGAAGATCATCTACGAGCGGCTGATCAACCTCACCGCCGACCCCGGCGTACGCGATGCGCTGGGCTTCCTGATGACGCGCGAGATCTCGCACCAGCAATCGTTCGAGAAGGCGCTGTACGCGATCCAGCCGAACTTCCCGCCGGGCAAGTTGCCCGGCAAGCCGGAATTCGCCAACGTCTACGTCAACACGTCGCAGGGCGAAGGCGACATGCGCGGGCCTTGGAACAGCGACGAGAACTTCCAGTTCCTCAGCGATCGCGAGAAATTCCTGGCGATGGATGGCGGCAGCGGCATGCCGGAGGTGTCGCTGGACAAGCAACAGCAGGCCACGCTGATGCAGATGGCCAAGCGCACGCGCTCGGATCCGTCGAGCAACCCGGAAACCGGCGCCGACCTGGGCAGCGGCACGGGCCCGCAAGGCACCCGCCACTAACTCGACCGTAAGGTGGCCTTCAGCTCACCTTTCCCGCGAGGGGTGGTGGGCTGAAGCCCACCCTACGTTGGCTTTGCTCAGCCGAAGGCGGTGTCCAGCAGCATCATCAAGACGAACCCCACCATCAGCCCGCCGGTGGCGAAGTGCTCGTGCCCCTGCCGATGCGATTCGGGGATGATCTCGTGGCTGACCACGAACAGCATCGCCCCGGCGGCGAAGCCCAGGCCCACTGGCAGCAGCATCGGGTAATCGATCACCACGCCGGCGCCGATCAGCGCGCCGACCGGCTCGATCAGCCCGGACGCCATTCCCACCGACACCGCCCAGCGGCGACCGTAACCGGCGGCCATCAGCGCGATCGCCACCACCAGGCCTTCGGGCAGGTCCTGGATGGCGATGCCGGTGGCCAGCGCCACGCCGTGCGCCAGGCCCGGCCCGAACCCGACGCCGATCGCCAGCCCCTCGGGCAGGTTGTGCAGGCAGATGGCGAACACGAACAGCCATGCGCGCTTGAGCCGCAGCGAGGGATGGCCTTCGGGCCCCTTGATGAAGTGTTCGTGCGGCAGCACGCGCTCGAGCAGTACCAGTGCCGCGGCGCCGACGAGGATTGCCATGCCGACCAGCGCGCCGGCGGCCAAGGGTCCCTGGCCCTGCCGCTGTGCTTCGTGGATGCCCGGCAGCGCCAGCGAGAACGCGCTGGCTGCCAGCATCACACCGGCGCCGAAGCCGAACATGGTGTCCTGCGTGCGCTGGTCGATGTGCCGCGCGAACACCGCCGGCACGGTGCCCAGCGCGGTGGCGGCGGCGCCCGCGCAGCCGCCCAGGCACGCGGCGACAACCGGGGTCAGCGCCATCCGGGGGTCCTGCGCAGCGGTGGGGGTGGGTGCGTGGCGGGCATGCGGTACCTGCACGGGGTCAGGTGGACCAGCATGGCGCCGCGTCGGCGCGGGCGGCGTGAACGACGGCGCCGACGATCGGCCGTGCCCCGGAGCGTGGTGCGCATGGGCGCCGCGCGCACCCCAGGCGGACGCGCCTGCAAGGGCCTACGAAGACAGGGCGCGTTCGAAGTCCGGCTTGCCCGCGGCGATGGCGTTGAAGCGCGCGGCGATGTAGTCGTCGGTGAAACTGATCATGTTGCGGCCGCCGATGAAACCGCAATGGCCGCCATGCTCGGCGATGTCCAGCTCCACGTTGGGCGGCAACTCCATTTGCTCGAACGAGCTCACCGGGATCACCGGATCGTCGCGCGCGGTGAGGATGGTCGCGGGGATGGTCAGCGACGACAGCGCATCGTGTCCCACCGAATAGCCGTCCAGATAGGCCTGCAGCGAGCCGAAGTCGGTATGCCGCAGCACCAGCGATTCGGTCAGGCCGCGCAGGCTCTGCTTCAGTTCCTTCAACTCGAAGTATTGCTGTTGCGGAAACGCCTTCTGCTTGGTCTTCAGCGAGTGCCGCCACTTGTGCATGAAGTACGCCTGGTAGATCCAGGGCGCGGTCTCCTCCAGCGAAAACAGCCCTTCGCTGGCGTCGATGATCGGGCACACCGCCAGCGCGTAGTCCAGCGGGACGCCGGCCGCCGGCGAGCGCAGCGCAGCGCGCAGCGCGAAGTTGCCGCCGAGCGAGAAGCCGGCCAGCGCGGTGATCGGCCGCGGCCAGCGGCGGGCGATGTCACCCAGCGCGTGCACGACCTCGTCGATGCGGCAGGAGTGGAACAGCGCCTCGTTGAGGTGATGGCTGGCGCCGTGGTCGCGGAAGTTGAGCCGGAACACGTCCCAGCCATCGCGCAACAGGCGGCTGCCGGTCTGCAGCACGTAGGTCGAATCGACACTGCCTTCCCAGCCGTGGAACAGCACCGCCAGGCCGCGCCCTTCGCGTCCCGTGCGCTGCGCCGTGAACGCGCCGGTCAGGCGCACGCCGCCGCCACCGTCGACCACCACCTGCTCGGCGCCCTCGAGCACCGCGCGTGCGCTGCGCGGCAACAGCAGCCGGCGCACGCCGCTGGAGGAGAGCATGGTCTGTACGTGGCCGCTGGTCAGCGGCCAGGGGGGACGGAAATCCTTTCCGCTCGGCAACGCGCTCATGCGTGCCGGTCTTCCAGGGCCACGCCGATGCGCTCGCGCGACAGCTCCGCCATGCGCCGGCGCGCGTCGGGCATCGCCGGTACCGGCGCGAGGAAATGCACCTCGGCGTCCAGCGGCGCCTGGCCGAGCAGGCGCACGACGTTGGCCAGGAAGCTTTCGCCCTCGCGGAAACCGGCGTCGACCACGCGCCTGCCGTGGCGTGCAAAGCGCAGCGCCACCGGCTGAACCGGCACCGGCGCATCCAGCGCGGCCTGGAAGATGCGTGCGTGGAACACCTTGAGCACGCCGTTGTAACCGGTGCCGCCTTCGGGAAACGCCGCCACCGAACGGCCGCTGCGCAGCCGCTCGACCATCGTCTGCATCACCACCGCCAGCGAATGGTTACTGCCGCGGCGGTGGAAGATGGTGCCGCCGGTGGCCGCCATCCAGCCGACCAGCGGCCAGCGCGCGATCTCGGCCTTGGCCACGAAGCAGGCCATCCGCTGCGAGTGCAGCAGCTCGATGTCGATCCACGAGGTGTGGTTGGCGACGAACAGCACCGGATCGGGCAACGGCTTGCCTACCCGCACCGAGCGCAGGCCGAAGATGCGCATCAGCATGGACGACCACCAGCGCGTCATGCGGTGGGCGAACGGCTCGCGACCGTCGACCATCACCCGGTGCCGGTTCCAGCTGAGGATGCCCGCGCACAGGAGTATGCCGAGCAGGATGTGCAGCAGCAGCAGCGGTACCCGCCACAGATAGCGCAAGGCGCTCAAAGGGTCGCGGGTGGGGGTCGTGGCGGTATCCATGAGCGGGTTAGTTTAGCGTTTTCATCCGTGCAGGCGCGCGCCCGATCCGCCCCTCAGGCTTCCAGCTGGCCCAACGGCAGCGAGGGCGAACGCTTCACCGTGCGCAGCACGAAACTCGAGTTGGCGTCGGCCACCCCGGCGTCGTTGAGCAGCCGATCCAGCAGGAAGCGCGAAAAGTGCGGCAGATCGGCCACGTACACGTGCAGCAGGTAATCCATGTCGCCGGTCAGCGCGTGGCAGGCGACCACCTCCTCCCAGCCTTCGACCTTTTCCACGAAGCGCTCGATCGCGCCGGCCTCGTGCCGCGCCAACTGCACCCGCACGAACGCCTGCAGGCCTAGCCCCACCGCTTGCGGGTCGATCTGCGCCGCGTAACCGGTAAGCACGCCCTCAGCCTCCAGCCGCTGCAGCCGGCGCAGGCAGGCCGAGGCCGACAGGCTGACCCGCTCGGCCAGCTCGGCGTTGGTGATGCGCCCTTCCCCCTGCAACACAGCGAGCAGGCGCAGGTCGGTGCGATCGAGCTTGGGCATGGCAGCTTGCTCCGTATTTTATTTCTCTTGCGCACGAATCATGCGCGGTATCACGATGGTTTCACAACAAATGCAACCTTCGTGCGGCCTGAGCGGCGTATTCTTGAGGCTCGAGAGCGCATCGCGCCACGCACTTCCCGGAGCCGCCATGTCCACTGCCAGCCCCCGCAAAGTCGAACACCAGCAGACCGACCGCGGCTACGTGCCGGTCTATGCCACCGGCGTGGTCGAGCAGCCGTGGTCGGGCTACACCCGCACCGATCACGAGGTGTGGGACACGCTGTTCGCGCGCCAGTGCGAGATGCTGCCGGGCCGCGCCTGCCAGGAGTTCCTCGACGGCGTGGCCAAATTCGGCCTGGGCGATGGCGGCATCCCGAAGTTCGCCGACATCAACCAGGTGCTGGCCAAGGCCACCGGCTGGGAGCTGGTGGCGGTCGAGGGCCTGTTGCCGGACGAGGTGTTCTTCGACCACCTGGCCAACCGCCGTTTCCCGGTGAGCTGGTGGATCCGCAAGCCCGACCAGCTCGACTACCTGTCCGAGCCGGACCTGTTCCACGACCTGTTCGGCCACGTGCCGCTGCTGCTCAATCCGGTCTTCGCCGATTACATGCAGGCCTACGGGCGAGGAGGCATGAAGGCCTTCGCGATCGGGCCCGAGGCGCTGATGAACCTCACCCGCCTGTACTGGTACACGGTCGAGTTCGGGCTGATCGCCACGCCGCAGGGCATGCGCATCTACGGCGCCGGCATCGTCAGCTCCAAGGGCGAGTCCATCTACAGCCTGGATTCGGACGCGCCCAACCGGATCGGCTTCGAGCTTGCGCGCGTGATGAGCACGCGCTACCGCATCGACACCTACCAGCAGACCTATTTCGTGATCGACAGCTTCGAGCAGTTGTTCGAGGCCACCACGCCGGACTTCGCCCCGATCTACGCGCGCCTGCGCGAACAGACGCCGCACGCGGCCGCCGACGTGCTGGAGGGCGATCGCGTGCACCACCGCGGCAGCCACGAAGGCTTCGCCACCAACGCCGATACCTGAGATGCAGGGTGGGCTTCGACCACCTGCCCTGAGCAGATACGGCGCGCGCACGCCGGCGCACAGCGTCTACCTGCCCCTGCAGGGAACCTCGAACAACTCCCTTCGGGCGATGCTTTTGCAGGAGCCCACTTGTGGGCGATGCCCCTGCGCCTGATTGCACCGCCAAAAGCATCGCCCACAAGTGGGCTCCTGCAGTGGGCGTTCCTGTAGGAGTGCACAGGTGCGCTCCTACAGAAAGCCCCTTCTGGCCAGCCAGTCGCGCGCCACGCCGGTCCATAGTGCGTAGCCCTCGGCGTTGAGATGCAGCCCGTCGTCGTCGAACCAGCGGGGCTCGGCCTCGCCGTCGGCGCCGAGCATCGGCGCATGGATGTCCAGGTAATCCACGCCACGAGCCTGCGCGCAGGCACGGATCAGCGCGTTGGCCGCGCGGATCCGCGGCAGCTGCCTGCGGCGCGAAAGATTGGGCTTGATCGAGAGATAGGCGAACGGTACCTCCCCCGCCCAGCGCCGCGCCTGGGTGACGAACGCGCCGAAGGCATCACGTACCTGTTCGGGCGACTTGCCATCGGCCAGGTCGTTGCCGCCGGCGTACATCACGATGGCGCCGGGCCGGTAGGGTCCGACCAGTTGTTCGGCGAAGTAGACGCTGTCGGCGATTTCCGAACCGCCGAAGCCACGGTTGATCGTCGACAGCTCCGGGAAGTCGGCCGCCAGCGTGTGCCACAGGCGGATCGAGGAGCTGCCGACGAACAGCACCGCGTGGGCGGGAGGCTGCTCGAGCCGGTCGATCGCCGCGAAGGCCGCGATCTCGCTTTGCCATTCGATGAATTCGGCGGCCTCGCCGCCGGACGGGGATGTGGGGGAATCGAGCATGCCACCTCCGCGCAAGGGTGATATCCGACCCTAGGCGGGTGGCGGTCAATGTGGCGTTGGCGGACTGGAGTGCGGGCTACGGTCGCTTGAGCTCGCTTACTTCGAGCACCTGCGCGATGCGCGCACCGTCCCAGCGGTAGATGAAATGTTGTGCCTGCACGCACGGCGCCACCACGTCCGGATAGAACGCGGCCACGCACTCGCCGCCGGCGTGGCGCGCGCTGTCGTAGACGATGCCGCTGGAACCGGTCGTACGCAGCGTGCGGGCCAGCGCCACGCTGGCGGCGTAATCGCGCGGGTCGTGCGCCGCCGGCCAGCCGCCGCGCAAATCGTGCAGCTTGCAGTCGAGGCTGGTGCGGTAGCAGCGCATCTCGATCTCGCAGGCCGGCTCGGCGGTGGCGGCGAGGAACAGCTCGCGGTGGTAGACGGTTTCCTCCACCGCGGTGGCCACGCTGTGCGCGGCGTAGAACACGCCCCAGCTGCCATCGGAGAATCGGCTGCCCTGCGGGTTGAGGTGGGTGAAGGCGGCCATCACCGGCGTGCTGCCCGGGCCGCCGATACGCCGCTGCGGTGGCACCAGCTTCAGCGCACCGGCTTCCTCGCGCAGGCGCGGATTGGTCATCGCCTCGATGGCGAACAGCGCATCCAGGTCCGCCGGATCGGCGATGCGGTCGAACACGCCCACCGGCGGAAAGCGGCTGGGCACGATGCGGTACGCATGGCTCCAGCGGACGCGCTTGATGGGCGGCAAGTCAATGGACATCTCGGCTCCGGATCGCTTCCTCCCCTGCCTGCACGGGAGAGGTCGGGAGGGTGCGCTTGAACTGTATCGCCAGCCCGGGTGACCTCCTCCCGGCCTCCCGCTGCTTTGCAGGAGCCAAGCATGGCAGCGGGAGGTCTCGCCGCACGCGACCTGGGTCTCCGGACCAGCTCCCTCTGCTTGCAGGGGAGGGTGCCCTCGGTTCAGCCGCGCTGCGCATCCAGATACTGGCGCACCACGTAAAGGTCGCCCACGTTGCCCGAGAGCATGCGCTCGAGCGCCGAGTGGCCACCGAACAGCGGCGCCTGGTTGGGCTTGCGCAGCCAGGCGTCGGCCAGGGCCGGGTCGGGGAACAGGATCTGCAGCGACTTCCAGATGCCGAGCAGGTAGCTGATCCGCTCGATCACATCGCGGCCGGGGTTGCCGTCCTGGTCGCGCTTCCATTTGAAGAAGGTCGATTCGGCCGGTTCGCCGAGCAGGCGGCGCTGTTCGGAGATGCGCAGTTTCCAGTGCCCGGCCAGGCGGAAAAAGGAGCGTAGCGCCGGGCCGCCGAGGTCGTCGGCAGGAGCCTGTTCGGGACGGGGATGGGCCAGCATGCGGACTCTCCTGTTGGAGTTCGCAAACATTTTACTGCAAATATGCAGTACCCGCCAACCGCCCCGATTCTGCAGGAGCGCCCGTGCACGACCGGGATGCCGTGGCGGTCGCGCACAGGCGCGCCCCTACAGGGGAACTGCATCGCGTAGGGTGGGCTTTCAGCCCACCATTTCGCACTGCCGCGGTGGGCTGAAGCCCACCCTACAGTTACTTGCAATCGCAACCGTAGTCGGGCTCCGGGCCACCTTCGGCGATAAAACGCTCGATGCGCTTTTCCAGCACCGGCAGCGGCACCGAGCCCAGCTGCAGCACGGTGTCGTGGAAGTGGCGCAGGTCGAACTTCGCGCCCAGTGCGTGCTCGGCCTTGCCGCGCAGCTCGCGGATCTTCAGGTACCCCAGCTCGTAGGACAGCGCCTGCCCCGGCCAGCTGATGTAACGGTCCACCTCATTGGCGATCTCGCGCGCGGAGAGCGCGGTGTTCTGTGTCAGGTAGTCGATCGCCTGCTGGCGCGTCCAGCCCAGGTGGTGGATGCCGGTGTCGACCACCAGCCGGCAGGCGCGCCACATCTGGTAGGTGAGGTAGCCGAAGCGCTGGTAGGGCGTCTTGTAGATGCCCATCTCCCGGCCCAGGTATTCCGAATACAGGCCCCAGCCCTCGCCAAAGGCGGAGATGTAGCTTTCGCGGCGGAACGCCGGCTGCCCCTGCTGCTCGGCGGCCAGCTCCAGCTGCAGCGCATGGCCGGGGTAGGACTCGTGCAAGGTCAGCGCCGGCATGTTGAACAGCGGGCGCGACGGCAGGTCGTAGGTGTTGACCAGGTACGCATCCGCACCGCCGCGGCCGGAGGTGTAATACGGCGCGATGTCGGCCGGTACCGGCACGATGGCGAAGCGCGCGCGCGGCAGATGACCGAAGAAGCGGCTCATCTGGCCGTCCACTTCCTTGGCGACCCAGGCGGTGCGCCGCAGCAGTTCTTCCGGGGTCTTGGCGTAGAACCGCGGGTCGGTGCGCAGGTACTGGAGGAACGCGGGAAAGTCGCCCTTGAAGCCGCTCTCCTTCATGGTCTGCAGCATCTGCGCGTGGATCATCGCCACCTGCTCCAGGCCGATCTTGTGGATCGCGTCGGGGTCCAGGTCCAGCGTGGTGTATTCGCGGATCTGCTGGCGGTAGTAGGCCTTGCCGTCGGGCATCGCCTCGGCCGCCAGCGTGGTGCGCGCGTGCGGCACGTAGGTCTGGCGGAAAAAGGTCAGCAGCCTCGCGTACGCGGGAATCACCTCGTCGCGGATGCGCCGCAAGGCCTCGCCGCGCATCGCCTGCGCCTGGTCGACGGGGATCGCCCCGGGCATCTGCTTGAACGGCTTGTAGAAGCTGCTGGCGGTGGGATCCTTCAGTTCCGCCACGGCGGCGATCGAGGCATCGCGCCCGTCCAGCACCGCGCGCGGTACGCTGAAGCCGCGCTTCAGGCCCAGCCGCATGTTGGCGACCTGTTGCTCGAAGTAGGCGGGGATCTGCGCCAACCGGTCGAGGTAGCGACGGTAGTCGGCGGCCGTGCGCAGGTGGTCGCCGCCCAGCTCATAGCCGATGTCGCTCCAGAACGCCGAATCGCTGTTGAAGGGCATCTGCCAGGCCTTG
Source organism: Frateuria hangzhouensis (assembly GCF_026410505.1). GTDB lineage: Bacteria > Pseudomonadota > Gammaproteobacteria > Xanthomonadales > Rhodanobacteraceae > Frateuria_A > Frateuria_A hangzhouensis. The sequence continues at coordinate 213,480 of NZ_JAPMIU010000004.1, read as the reverse complement.
AAGCGCTGGCCGGCCAGCAGGTTGGCGATCTGCGCGTGGTAGATGGCGTAGTTGACCTGGTTCGCCGGCGACAGCTGCCCGGCGTCGATCGCCTCCAGGCTGGCCAGTACGCCCTGCCACTTCTCCAGCCGCTGCTGCTGGCTGTGCGCATCGACGTTGTCCAGCCGGCCGTTGTTCGGCTGCGGCTCGCCCGACGCGCTGATGTCGCCCTGCCCCGTACGCCAGGCCCACTCGTGGGTGTAGATCGTCTTGAAGCGGTCGTCGGCATCGTTGGCGTGCACGACCGGGGCGAGCAACAGGCCCGCGGCCAACAGGCCGCCCAGCAGGTGGTTCATGGGGAGCTCCTTGCGAGGGAATGCGGTGATCATCGCAAAGAAGACGTGCGGGTGAATGCACTGCCGCCGAATCGGGATCTCCGGTGTGGGCCCTTCGACTCCGCCTGCAAGCCTCAGACCCCGGCGTAATAGCCGCGCATGGCATCCAGATAGGCGTCCAGGTTGCGCCCCTCGCTCATCGCGAAGCGCTCGCCGGTCTCGTCGAACTGGTCGATGCGGTCCGGCCGGAAGTTGCGGAACGCGCCGCGCAGGCGGCACCAGCTGCCCAGCGTCCACTTGCCGCCCCAGAACGCCAGGCACAGCGGCTCGACGTCGCGCGTGCTGGTCTGGCCCGCTTCGTCGCGGTAGACCAGCCGCAGCACGAGCTGGCCCTCGATCGCCGCGTGCAGGCGGTCGATCCGTGCGGCGAAGGCCAGCTTCATCTCGTCGCGGTAGACCGGCGCGTAGATGCGCGTGCGTCCGGCGCGTTCGCGCAGCTCCGGCGGCAGCACCGCCTCGATCTTCATCAGCGCGGCCTGCGCGCCCTGGGCCAGGCGTTCACCGGCGAAGGCACGCACGAAACGCGTGCCGACCACCAGCGATTCGAGCTCTTCGGCGGTGAACATCAGCGGCGGGATGTCCGCGCCCTTGCGCAGCACGTAACCGACGCCGACCTCGCCCTCGATCGGCACGCCGGAGAGCTGCAGGTCGGCGACGTCGCGATAGACCGTGCGCAGCGACACGCCCAGCGTCTCGGCGAGCGAGCGCGCCTGCAGCGCGGTGCGGCGACCGCGCAGGGCATGGATGATGAGGAACAGGCGATCGGCGCGGCGCATGCGGGCATGATCGCCGAGGCGCGGCGCGCGGGCCACCCCGCCGCGATGCATCGGGCGCTCGCCGCTCCCCGGTCCTCTTCTCCGGCGGGGCCGGAGGAGAAGGAGCAGGCGCGGCGCCGTGCGAGGTCAACCCTGGCTGGCGAGGAACCCGGCATCCTTCGCCTCGGCCCGCTGCATCGCCGGGCGCGCGCGCACCCGGTCGATGTACGCGCGCACCGGCGGCGTATCGGGAACCAGCTTGAACATCGTGGTCCAGTGCAACGCGTTACCCCACAGCACGTCGGCGGCCGTGAAGCGCTCGCCGAGCAGCCAGGGCCCGGGCGTGAGCTGGGCGACGAGGGTGTCGAGTACTTCCTGCCAGGTGCCGTAGGGCGAGGTCGCGTGCGGCGCCGGGTCGCGCTGCATGGAATGGTCGACCAGCGCCGGCTCGAAGCAGGAGCCGTAGAACACCATCCAGCGCAGATACGTGCCGCGCAGTGGATCGCCGATGGCCGGTGCCAGGCCCGCCTGCGGGTACAGGTCGGCCAGGTACATCATGACCGCCGGCTGTTCGGTGACCATCACCCCGTCGTGGCGGATCGCCGGTACCTTGCCCAGCGGATTGAGCGCCAGATAGGCCGGATCGCGCTGCGTGCCGGCCTTGAGGTCGAGCAGGTGCAGGTCGTAATCCACGCCCAGCTCTTCGAGCAGCGCCAGGGTGCCGCCCGAGCGCGATTGCGGCGCGTGGAAAAAGGTGACTTTCGATGGGCTCATGCGTGCGGCTCCTTAGAGATAGCTGGTTTCCGACGGCGAATTCGCCCAGTTGTCGTGGCGCCCGTCGAAATAGCGTACCGGCGCTTCGGCCAGTTCCTGCGAGGTGGCGTCGTCCAGGCAGGCCAGGTTGACGCTGACGAAGTCGCCACCCAGTTGCTCCAGGTGACCGCTGGCGAACGGCTGGATGCCGCAGTGCCGGCAGAAGCGGTAATGCAGGCTGAGGCTGCCGAACTGGTAATCGGCCAGTGACGCTTCGCCGTCCAGCAGGCGGAAGGCCGCCGGCTTGACGATCGCGGCCCAGCGGCGTGTCTTGCTGCACATCGAGCAGTTGCAGCGGCCGGTGCCGGCGGCCAGGTCGATGTCGGCGGCGAAGCGCACCGCGCCGCAGTGGCAGCTGCCGTGATAGGTCTTGGTCATGCGTGCTCCCGGGGTGCGCAGGTCGTTGGGATGCCGCGCAGCAGCGAACGCGGCGCGGGTGCCAGGCGCAGGATCTGCGGCATGGCGTCAAGGCGATGGATCCACGCATCGACGACCGGGTCGAGCGCCGCCATGGCCTGGTGGCGCGCCTGTGCCGGCGCGTCGACAAAGGCGGCGAACCAGACGAACACGCTTTCGCCCTCGCGCACCGGCAGCCGCGGGAAGGTATTGCGTGCCGGCTCGGTGAGGAACTGCGCCAGCATCGACGCACCGAGCCGTTCCAGCACCGGCCGCACCTGCGCATCGAAGTGGCGCGCCAGCGCGGCGGCGTTGCCCGGCGGCAGCGGGCAGATGGTGGCCGTGAGCAGGCCCGCGCTCGCGTGTTCGCCAGGCGCGGGCCGGGCCAGCGCATGCAGCGCGAAGGCCTGGACCGGTCGCAACAGCAACACGTCGTCCGAATCGAGCATGGTGGCGTTGGCCGCCTCGCGGTGCGCGCGCCAGACCGGGCCGTCGTAGAACGACGCCAGCGCCGCGGCGCGCGCCTCCATGTTCTCGAAGCTGCGCAACCAGACGAAGCGGTCCGGATCGTCGAGGTCGCGGAACTGCCCGGGCAGGCGCATGCCGAGCGCCTCCTGCGACTCGACGAACTCGCGCTCGAACAGCTCGACCAGCCGGTCGCGCTGGCCCGGGCGCAGCGTGTACTGGCGCAGCTCGAACACCTCGTGGCCGCTCACGGGCGCTTCCCGCATAGCGCACCCAGCAACGCAACGAGCGTGAGTCGACGGTGCGGCGGCGCCAGCGCGGGAGGCGGTGGTGCCCCCTCCACCAGACGATTGCGTGCGCCCAGCGGACCATAGGCGCCGGCGACGCGTTGCAGGATCGGATGCATGGTGTGGCTCCTCATGCGGCCGCCGCCGTGCCTACGCACCACGGTGGCAACTGGGCGTGTTTGAACAGGCGGTACCAGTGCTCGCGGTCGGCCGGGGCATAGAGGTCCAGCGTGCGGATCACCTCGTGCGCGAACTCCACGCTGCCCAGGTGGCTGGCGGTGATGGTGCCGCCGTCGCTGACTGCCAGCACCGAGGCGTCGTACTGCCCGCTGCCGGCGTAGCCGGGTACCTGCGCGTCGATATGCCCGGCCCAGTTGCCGGTGTGTCGGCAGCCGTCGAGCAGGCCGGCGCGGGCCAACGCCAGCACGCCGCTGTCGATCCCGGCCACCACCGAGCCGGCACCGTGCAGATGGCGCAGCGCGGCCACGGCCGAGGCCCCTTCGCCGCGCTGCCACAGGTGGCCGCCGGGCACCAGGGCGAGCGCCGCACGCGCAAAGTCCAGCTCGGCCAGGCTCAGCTCCGGTTGCACCGTCAGCCCGCCCATCGACAACACCGGCGCGCGGGTGAACCCCACTGTCGCCACCTGCCAGTCGCCCGGGCGGCGCACTTCGCACAGGGCCAGCGCTGCCTGCCAATCGGCAAAACCGTCGAACACCAGGAAATAGATCGTGTCGCGCATCGCCATCGCCTCCGTTGCAAGGTGGGCAGGATGCGCCGGGGCTGCTGCCAGCGTGATGTCAGTAGTGGGGCAAATCGCGTGCGCCATCGCGGACGGCCGCTCCCCTGCCTGCAGGACAAGGAGCCAGGAGCTGTACGCGCTCGCAACGCGCGCTCGCGATTCACGGCCTGCGCTTGCCGCAACGCTCTAGAATGCGCGTTCCTTCCTGCCACGGACCCGACATGAAGCCTGTCTCGCTGATCCAGTTCCTGATCGAGGAACGCCGCGCCGGCCACATCAACGCCGAGCTGTCGCTGTTGATCGAGGTGGTCGCGCGCGCCTGCAAGCGCATCGCGGTGGCCACCAGCAAGGGCGCGCTGGGCGGCGTGCTGGGCAATGCCGGCAGTGACAACGTGCAAGGCGAGGCGCAGAAGAAGCTGGACGTGATCTCCAACGAGATCCTGCTGGAAGCCAACGCCTGGGGCGGCCACCTGGCCGCGTGCGCGTCGGAGGAAATGGAAGACCCGCAGCCGATCCCCGACATGTATCCGAAGGGCAACCACCTGCTGCTGTTCGATCCGCTGGACGGCTCGTCCAACATCGACGTGAACATCTCCGTCGGCACCATCTTCTCGGTGCTGCGCTGTCCGGAGGACGTGGTGCAGCCGAAGGTCGAGGACTTCCTGCAACCGGGCACGCGGCAGCTGGCCGCCGGCTACGTGGTCTATGGCCCGGCCACGCTGCTGGTACTCACCTTCGGCCACGGCACCCATGAGTTCACGCTGGACCGCGAGGTGGGCAGTTTCATGCTGAGCCGGCGCGACATCCGCATCCCCGAGCAGACCGGCGAGTTCGCCATCAACATGTCCAACCAGCGCCACTGGGAAGCGCCGATGCAGCGCTACGTGAGCGAACTGCTGGCCGGCAAGGAAGGCCCGCGCGGCAAGGATTTCAACATGCGCTGGGTGGCCTCGATGGTGGCCGACGTGCACCGCATCGTGACCCGCGGCGGCGTGTTCTTCTATCCGCTGGACGCCAAGATCAGGGCCCAGGGCGGCAAGCTGCGACTGATGTACGAGGCCAATCCGATGGCCTTCATCGTCGAGCAGGCCGGCGGCGCGGCTACCACCGGCCGCGAGCGTATCCTGGAGTTGCAGCCGACCGGCCTGCACCAGCGCGTACCGGTGTTCCTCGGCTCCCGGGGCGAGGTGGAGGTGGCCACGCGCTACCACCGCGAGGCCGACGTCGCCTACGCCTGAGCCGGCAGGCGGCAGGCGGCAGGCGCCCGTGCGCTTGCCGCGGCCCGCCCCGGTTCCGCCACCGCGCTGCCGCAAGCTCTCCGCTCCATTCCCTGCCGATGCCTCCGATGGCCCAACGCTTCCGCTTCCTGCTGCTTCTCGCCGTCGCCCTGGCCGGCTGCGCGCCCGTGCGCACGCCGCCACCGGTAGCACCCGCGGCGCCGCGCAAGCTGGTGATCGGCCTGGCGCTCGGCGGCGGTGCGGCCAAGGGCTTCGCGCACATCGGCGTGATCAAGATGCTGCAGGCCAACGGCATCGAAGCGGACGTGGTCGCGGGCACCAGCGCCGGCAGCGTGGTCGGCGCGCTTTACGCCAGCGGCATGGATGCCTTCGCCATGCAGCAGGCGGCCATTGCACTGGACGAGGCCTCGATCCGCGACGTACGGCTGTTCGGTGGCGGCCTGGTGCAGGGCCGCAAACTGCAGGACTACGTCGACGACCTGGTGCACCAGCGCCCGATCGAGCGGCTGCAGCGACCCTTCGCAGCGGTCGCCACCGAGCTGGAGAGCGGCCGCCGCACCGTGTTCCGGCAAGGTGGCACCGGCCGCGCCGTGCGCGCCTCCTGCAGCGTTCCCGGCGTGTTCGAGCCGGTGGCGATCGGCGCCCGGCACTACGTCGACGGCGGCGTGGTCAGCCCGGTGCCGGTGGACGCCGCGCGCGAGCTGGGCGCGGATTTCGTCATCGCGGTGGACATCTCTGCGCGCAGCGACGGTAGCCTGCCCGACGACATGCTGGGCATCGTCGGCCGCTCGGTGACGATCATGGGCCAGCACCTGGGCGCGCAGGAGCTGGCGCGCGCCGACATCGTGATCCGACCCGACGTGGCCGGCATCGGCGCCACCGATTTCGCACAGAAGGACCGCGCGATCATGGAAGGCGAGAAGGCTGCGCTGGCGGCGATGCCGCTGCTGCGGGCGCGACTGGCTGGCGCGCGACAGGCGCCGACGCCGGTCGCCGTGCACTGACCGCAGGCCGCGCCGAAGAGGGCCGGTCTAATTCGGCGGATCGCGCCGCTGGGTGTGCTTGACCGCGCCCAGGATACCCAGCCCGAACACCACGATCACCCCGGCGCCGATCCATGGCAGCGGCACGTGCATCAGCCAGGCAACGTAGGCCAGGCCGGCGATCAGCACGAGGATGCCGAGCAGGTAGAGCGAGAACGAGGACATCGCTTGGGCTCCGGAACGGGTTCCCGGCAAGCAGAACGGCTCGGCGATCACCGGCGCGTGAAACCGACGGGTGCACCCTTCGACGTCGGGCTGCGGCCCGTGCCCAGGGAGAACGACGAAGGGGGCCCTGCATGCGGGCTCACCATGTGCGGATGGTGCGCGGTCCTCCCGCTGCCTCGCATTGATCCGGCCGCGCTGCCTTGACGCCCTGTTGCCGCCCTCCACTCCACGCTGCGTCGATCGCCAGACCACAGCGTGGAGCCCGAAGGCGTGAACGAAACCAGCCGTCTGTCCCGCTATGCCCGGATCGGTGCGTTCCTCCTGCGCTACCGCAAGGCCGGGTTGTTCAGCGGGCTCGAACTGGACATCCAGGAGGCCGCGCTGGCCGACGAGGAAGACGCGGTCAAGCCGGGTCAACCAAAGCAGTTCGTCGATGACCTCGAAGCACTGGGGCCGACCTTCATCAAGGTCGGCCAGGCGCTGTCGACGCGCCCGGACATGGTGCCGGCGCCCTACATCGCGGAACTGGAGCGGATGCAGGACGATGTCGCACCGGTGCCGGTGGCCGAGGTGCGCGTGATCGTCGAGGCGGAACTGGGCGCGCGCATCGGCACGCTGTTCGCCGACTTCGACGACGAACCGCTGGCCGCCGGTTCGATGGCGCAGGTGCACGCGGCCGTCCTGCACGACGGGCGCGAGGTGGTGCTCAAGGTGCAGCGGCCAAACATCGCCCAGACCCTGCGCGAGGATCTGGCGATCCTGGAGAAGCTGGCCGGCGCCGCCGACCGCATGACCGACGTCGGCCGCCGCTACGGCTTCGCCGCGCTGGTCAACGAGCTGCGCCACAGCCTGGCCAACGAGATCAACTTCGAGCTGGAGGCGGAGAACCTGCGCCGCTTCGCCGAGAACCTGCGCGGCTACGATCTGCTCTACGTGCCGCTGCCGCTGGCCGACTTCACCACCACCCGCGTGCTCACCATGCAGCGCGTGCGCGGTATCAAGGTCACCCACATCCCCGCGCTGCGGCGCGTCGACCACCCGCTGCAGGAGCAGGCCAGGGAGCTGCTGCGCGCCTATCTCGACCAGGTGTTCGTGCACGGCCTGGTCCACGCCGACCCGCACCCGGGCAACGTGCTGCTGATGGAGGACCACCGGCTGGCGCTGTTCGACCTGGGGATGGTGGTGCGGTTGGTGCCCCGCACGCGGCACCGGCTGCTCAAGCTGATGTTGGGCGCGATCTCGGGCAACGGCGACCAGGTCGCCGAGATCAACGAGACCATGGGCACCGCGCTGGAGGACTTCCGCCACAACCTGTACAAGCGCCAGGTCGAGCAACTGGTGGCCAGCTACGTCGGCCTGCACAACTCCAGCCGGCAATTCTCCGAGGGCCGGCTGGTGCTGGAACTGGCCCGCGTGGGCGCATCCTGCGGGCTGCGGCCGCCGGCGGAGCTCAGCATCCTGGGCAAGACCCTGCTCAACCTCGAGGCGGTCACCGCCGCGCTCGACCCGACCCTCGATACCCGCCGCGTGGTCGAGGACCACCTGCAGAAGGTGATGCGGCGGCAGGCGCTGGGCACGCTCTCCCCGGCCAGCCTGGCCAGCGAATGGCTGGACATGCAGGAGCTGGCGCGGCACACCCCGCAGCACGTCGCGGCGATCCTGCGCACGCTGGCGCAGAACCGCCTGCGCGTGCGCGTGGACGGGCTGGAGGAGTCGCACATGATGGAAAGCCTGCAAAAGATCGCCAACCGCATCAGCACCGGCCTGATCATCGCGGCGCTGGTCGTCGGCGGCGCGCTGACCGCGCGCATGCAGACCGGGCCAATGCTGTTCGGGCTGCCGATTCTCTCCACGCTTTTCATCATCGCGGCGGGGGCGCTGGGGCTGAGCCTGATCGTCAGTGCGCTGCGGCGTGACGGCAAGGTCGAAAGAGCGGCAAACCGGCCGCCGGATTGACGCGCCGCCCTTCTTTGCTGCCTTGTAGGAGCCCGCTTGCGGGCGATGCCCTTACGACGCCGGAGCCGCAGAGCATCGCCCGCAAACGGGATCCTACAGGGGATATGGCAGGCGCGCGGCGATGCGTCAGAACAGATCACCCTGGGGCGAGGCTTCCCGCGGCGGCATGAAAAGCGAAGTGTCGAGCTCGAGCTCGCGCGCGCGCCCGTAACCATGCCGATGGCAGGCCACCTCGAAGCGGCGCTTGAGCAGCTGCGCGAACACGCCCTGCCCGCGCATGCGGGTACGGAAGTCGCTGTCGTAGTCGCGCCCGCCGTTCATCTGCTGGATCAGGCTCATCACGTGGGCGGCGCGCTGTGGCGCGTGCAGCGCCAGCCATTCGCGGAACAGCGCCTTCAATTCGTAGGGCAGCCGCACCACGGTATAGCCGGCGCAACGTGCGCCGGCGGCGTGGGCCTGCTGCAGCACCGCCTCCAGGTCGCCATCGTTAAGCGCGGGGATGATCGGCGCCACCAGCACGCCCACCGGCACGCCGGCACCCGCCAGCGCCGCGATCGCCTGGATGCGCCGATGGGGCGCGCTTGCGCGCGGTTCGAGCTTGGCCGCCAGGCGGTTGTCCAGTGAGTTGACCGAGACGAACACCTGCACCAGCCGCTCGCGCGCCATCGCGGCGAGCAGATCCAGGTCACGCTCGACGAGCGCGTTCTTGGTGACGATGGTGCACGGATGGTGGCACTCGGCCAGCAACTCCAGCGCGGCGCGGGTCAGCCGCCAGCGCTTCTCCACCGGCTGATACGGGTCGGTGTTGCTGCCGATGTTGATCGGCTTGGGCAGGTAGCCGCGCTTGCCCAGTTCCGCGCGCAGCACCTCGGCAAGGTTGCCCTTGGCACGCAGCCGGGTTTCGAAATCCAGACCCGGCGAAAGATTGAGGTAGCCGTGCGAAGGGCGCGCGTAGCAGTAAATGCAGCCGTGTTCGCAGCCGCGGTAGGGGTTGATCGCCTGCTCGAAGCCGATGTCGGGCGAGTCGTTGCGGCTGATCACGCTGCGCGCGCGTTCCTCGGTGACCTCGGTGCGGGGCCGCGGGGCCGCCTCGTCCAGCAGCGCGCTCTGCCAGCCGTCGTCTTCGGCGTGGTGGCGCACGCTCTCGAAACGCCCCTCCGGATTGGAGGCGGCGCCGCGACCCTTGATGGCATGCGGGGGTGGCTCGGACATCCCGGCAATCTAGCGCGCCTCCGTCTCAGCCGGCGCGACCTGACGCAGCCTTGCCGCGGCGAGGCTACACTCGGACGTCCAAAACCGCATTCACCGAGGAGATGCCCCCATGTCCACGCTCCATCCGGTCCAGGCTGCCTTTGCCGAGAAGGCGCGCATCGGCAAGGCCGACTACGAGCGGCTGTACGCCGAGTCGGTGCGTGATCCGGCGGCTTTCTGGGCCGGCGTCGGCAAGCGCCTGGACTGGGCGAAGGCGCCGACGCGGATCAAGGACGTGTCGTTCGATCCGGCCGACCTGCACATCCGCTGGTACGACGATGGCGCGCTCAACGTGGCGGCCAACTGCCTTGATCGGCACCTGGCCGAGCGCGGCGACAAGACCGCGATCATCTTCGAGGGCGACGACCCGGATGAATCGCGTCGCATCAGCTACCGCGAGCTGCATGCCGAAGTGTGCAAGTTCGCCAACACGCTGAAGCATCTGGGCGTGTCCAAGGGCGACCGCGTGGCGATCTACCTGCCGATGATCCCGGAGGCGGCGGTGGCGATGCTGGCCTGCGCGCGCATCGGCGCGATCCATTCGGTGGTGTTCGGCGGCTTTTCGCCCGACTCGCTGGCCGGACGCATCGCGGACTCGCAGTGCAAGCTGGTGGTCACCGCCGACGAAGGCATGCGCGGCGGCAAGCACATCGCGCTCAAGGCGAACGTGGACGCCGCGCTGGAACGGCCCGGCACCACCAGCGTGGAGACCGTCATCGTGGTCCGCCGCACCGGCGCGTCGGTGCCAATGCAGTCGCCACGCGACCGCTACTGGCATGTGCTGATGGAAGGCCAGAGCGCCGACTGCCCGGCCGAGCCGATGGAGGCGGAGCACCCGCTGTTCATCCTCTACACCTCCGGCTCCACCGGCAAGCCCAAAGGCGTGCTGCATACCTCGGCCGGCTATCTGGTGTTCGTCAGCTACACCCACGAGTGCGTGTTCGACCTGCGCGAGGACGACGTCTACTGGTGCACCGCCGACGTCGGCTGGGTCACCGGCCACAGCTACGTGGTGTACGGGCCGCTGGCCAACGGCGCAACCACGGTGATGTTCGACGGCGTGCCGAGCTACCCCGACTGCAGCCGCTTCTGGCAGGTGATCGACAAGCACAAGGTGACGCTTTTCTACACCGCGCCCACCGCGATCCGCGCGTTGATGCGCGAAGGCGAGGCGCCGGTGAAGAGGACCTCGCGCGCGTCGTTGCGCCTGCTCGGCACGGTCGGCGAGCCGATCAACCCCGAGGCGTGGGAATGGTACTGGCGGGTGGTCGGCGACGAGCGCTGCCCGGTGGTCGACACTTGGTGGCAGACCGAGACCGGCGGCATCCTGATCAGCCCGCTGCCTGGCGCGATCGACGCCAAGCCGGGTTCGGCCACGCTGCCGTTCTTCGGCGTGCAGCCGGCGATCGTCGATGCCGCCGGCCAGATGCTGCAGGGCGCGGCCGAGGGCAACCTGCTGATCACCGATTCCTGGCCGGGCCAGATGCGCACGGTGTACGGCGATCACCAGCGCTTCATCGACACCTACTTCAGCGCCTACCCGGGCAACTACTTCACCGGCGACGGCGCGCGCCGCGATGAAGACGGTTACTACTGGATCACCGGTCGCGTGGACGACGTGATCAACGTCTCGGGCCACCGCATCGGCACGGCCGAGGTGGAAAGCGCGCTGGTGGCCCATCCCAAGGTGGCCGAGGCGGCCGTGGTCGGCTGTCCGCACGAGATCAAGGGCCAGGGCATCTACGCCTACGTGACCCTGGTCGCCGGCGAGGAGGGCACCGACGAACTGCGCAAGGAGCTGGTGGCCTGGGTGCGCAAGGAGATCGGTCCGATCGCCACGCCGGACTACCTGCAGTGGGCGCCATCGTTGCCCAAGACCCGTTCGGGCAAGATCATGCGGCGGATCCTGCGCAAGATCGGCGAGAACCGGCCCGACCAGCTGGGCGACATCTCCACGTTGGCCGATCCGGGCGTGGTGCAGAAGCTGGTCGACGAACGGCTGGTCAAATAGGGCTCCTTGCAGGCGCGCCCTAGCGCGCGACCGCTCTCCACGATGCGCGAAGGATGTGCGGCATTGCGGTCGCGCCCAAGGGCGCTCCTACAAAGCCGCCGGTTCGTTGTGCGCCGGCAGGTGCTACCGTCCGTGCATGCCGATCCCGCCGTCCGACATCCCTGCCATCGCCACCGAGCTGGATGACGACGCGCTCCACGTGTGGAGACTGCCCTACGACCGGAGCCGGGGCCGCGCGCCGTTGCTCGGCCTGTTGGGCGGCTATCTGGGTGTGCCGGCCGATGCAGTGCGGCTGGTCGCGGGCCCGCACGGGCGGCCGCAACTTGCGCCTGCGCCGGGACAGACGCTGGACTTCAATTGGTCGCACAGCGGCGATTGCGCGCTGGTGGCCCTGGGCCACCGGATAGCGCCGGGGATCGATGTGGAACGCCGCCGCGCGCGGCCGCGCGTGCTGGAACTTGCGCAACGCTATTTCGATCCGGCCGAGAGCGCGTGGCTGGCCGAGCAGCCGGCCGAGCGGCGTGACGAAGCGTTCCTGGCGCTGTGGACCGCCAAGGAGGCTGTGTTGAAGGCGCTCGGCCGCGGACTGGCGTTCGGCCTGCATCGGCTCGCGATCGACTTCGGATCGGGAGCGCCGCGGTTGCAGCGGTTGGAGCACGACGATGCCGGCGCCTGGCAATTGCGGGAGTTGGCGATCGAACAAGGATACGTGGCCTCGCTTGCCTGGCGCGGCGCCGGGCGCCACGTGCATCGATGGGTACTTGCCGACGCCGGTTGATCGGCGCAGTGTTGCCGGTCCCGTTCCCGCGAAGCGGTGCCCATGACCCTGCTCAGCGTCAACCTCAACAAGATCGCCGTACTGCGCAACTCCCGCGGCGGCACCGAACCGGACATCCTGCAGGCAGCGCATACCTGCATCGAGGCGGGATGTGGCGGCATCACCGTGCATCCGCGGCCGGACCTTCGCCATGTCCGGCCGGACGACGTGCGTGCGCTGGCCGCGATGCTGCGCGGCAAGGTCGAGTTCAACATCGAGGGCAACCCGTTCGCGCCGCCGCGTGGTGCGTATCCGGGCCTGGTCGCGCTGGCGCGCGAGGCACGGCCGGCGCAGGTCACGCTGGTGCCGGACAGCGATGGTCAGATCACCTCCGACCACGGCTTCGACCTCACCGCCGAGGGCGACCGGCTGCGGCCGCTGGTCAGCGAACTGCGCGATCTGGGCTGCCGCGTGAGCCTGTTCGTCGATGCCGGCGCGCAGGGGTTCGAGCGGGCCGTGGCGATCGGGGTGGAGCGCATCGAGATCTATACCGGCCCGTATGCCGAGGCGTTCGCCGAAGGCGATGCCCGCATCGCACTGGCCGCCTGCGCGGACACCGCGCGTAACGCGCAGCGGGCGGGACTGGCAGTCAATGCCGGGCACGATCTCAACCAGGCCAACCTGGGCGGCTTCAAGGCGGCGATCCCGGGGCTTGCCGAGGTGTCGATCGGGCACGCGCTGATCGGCGAGGCTCTGTACGACGGCCTGGCACCGACCGTGCGCCGTTACCTGCAGATCCTGCGCTGACTACGCCGTGGACTCGTAGGGTGGGCTTCAGCCCGCCGCCTTTCACCGGCGCCGCCATGGTGGGCTGAAGCCCGCTCTGCCTGAACGGGCCCCCTAGCGCCGACCACCGGATCCCATCCCCCATAAAGCAAAACCCCCGCTCGCGCGGGGGTTTGCCGGTAGCGTTGATCCGCCTGAGATCATTGCGCTTCGGTGAAGCCGATCTTGGTCAAACCGTAGCTCTTGGCGTCGGACAGCACGCGCGCCACCACCTCGTAGGCCACGCCGTCATCCGCGTTGATCTGCAGTTCGGGCTGGTTGGTCTGCTGGGCGATTACCGCGATCTGCGCCTTCAGGCCCAGCTCGTCGACCGGCGTGTCGTTCCAGTACAACGCGCCGGAACGGTCGATCTTCAACCGGATCGGTTCCAGCAGCTTGTCGGGCGGCGGCGTGTTGTGGGACGGCTGCGGCAGGTCGATCTTCACCTTGTGGGTGAGCATCGGTGCCGTGATCATGAAGATGATCAGGAGCACCAGCATCACGTCGACCAGCGGCGTGACGTTGATGTCGGCCATCGGGCCGCTGGTGTTTCCGGAACTGAAAGCCATCGTCTTACTCCTTGCCGGTCGTCATGAAACCGACATGGACCATGCCTGCTGCCTTTGCGTCGGCGAGGATCTTGCGGACGTACCGATACTCGGTGTCCTTGTCGGCACGAAGCTGGATTTCCGGCTGCGGCGTCTTGGACGCCGCCACCGCGAAACGTGCCTTCAACTCCGCCTCGGTCACCTCGGCGTCGTCCAGGTACATCGTCCCGTCCTGCTTCACCGCCAGATCCATCGGCTCCATGTGCCCGGTATCAGGGGTCTTCGGATTCGCGTTCGGCAAGGGCACCGTGATCCGGTGCGACATCAGGGGTGCGGTGATCATGAAGATGATCAGCAGCACCAGCATCACGTCGACCAGCGGCGTGACGTTGATCTCCGACATCGGACCGCCGGAATTGCCTCCGGTACTCATCGCCATGGCTCAAGCCCTCACTTCTGGGTCGGCGCCACGCCTTCGACACGCGAACCGGTGGCGAAGAAGTCGTGCAGGTCATGCGCAAACTCGTCGAACTGCGCGTAGGTCATGCGGTTCGAGCGGTTGAAGAAGTTGTACGCGAGCACGGCCGGGATTGCGACGAACAGACCGAACGCGGTCATGATCAGCGCCTCGCCCACCGGGCCGGCGACCGCTTCCATCGAGGCATTGCCGGAGGCGGAGATCTTGATCAGCGCGTGGTAGATGCCCCACACCGTACCGAGCAGACCGATGAATGGTGCGGACGAACCGACCGTGGCCAGCAGGGTCATGCCACCCTCGAGGCGCAGGCTCTCGCGGGCCACCGCCTGGCGCAGGGCGCGATCGATGAACTCCGAGCGGCTCAGCGACTCGGCCAGGCGACCGCTGGTAGCGGCAGCTGCGGCCTGCTGGTGATGGGCGACCGCCGAGGCGGCGTCCAGCGCGATCTTCGAGAACGGTTCGCCCTTGGGCTGGGCTTCCAGCTCGCGGATCGCTTCCTGGGTCGAGGTGGTGCTCCAGAAGTTCGCGATGACCTTCTCGGCGCGCGAGCGGACCATCGCGTTGCGGATCGCGTTGGCGATGATGAAGTACCAGGAGGCGAAGGACATCACCACGAGCGTGATGAACACGATCCAGCCGAGCGCGTCGAAGTTGTGGATCAGGTCCCCGAAGCCCATCTGCTTCATGGCTTCGGCGTTGGAGGTGCTGCCCTGGGGCGGTGCAGATTGTAGGAACATCATGACGCTACCTTTAGAGAGATGTCAGGCGTTAACTGAAGGACTGTAACCGGAATTACAGCTGGTTGAGGTTCCAGGCGACGGGCACGCGGACGTAACCCTCGGCCGGCCGGCCGTTCTTGATGGCAGGATTGAACCGCCATTTTCTGGCCGCTTCAATCGCCGCGCGATCCAGTTCGCGATAGCCACTGGAAGTCTCGACCTTGATGTCCTTGGGCGCGCCATCGGTGCCCACCAGGATCAACAGGGTCGTCGTGCCCTCGTGACGCTGGCGGATCGCCTGCGGCGGGTAACGGGGCTGGATGCGATTGTTGTAGCTGATGTCCTGGCTGGCCGTGATGTCCTGCGGCGGAGCCGGGGGAGCCGGCGGCGCCGGCGGCGGCGCCGGGATCGGATTGGTCGTCGCTTCCTCCACGGCCGGCGGCGGAGCCGGCGGCGGCGGGGTCGGCGGCGGCGTCACCTGCTGGATGATCTTCGGCGGCGGCTGCTTCGGCGGTTCCGGCGGCGGCGGCGGCGGGGGCGGCGGCGGCGGCGGCGGTTCGATGAAGTTCACCTGGACGATGCGTTCTTTCTGCTTTTCCGCCTGATGGGGCGGCGCCGGGGGGGCGATCAGCAAAAGGAAGGCAAACGAGTGCAGCGCGATGGCTACAGCCAACGCCCAGGTGCGCCTCCAACTGAACGGCGCGCGGCCGGTTTCTTCGTTACTCGAGGCCATCTGTCACTTTCTGGAGCTAGTCAATCGGAAAGACGGAGTCGCAGCATCAAACGGCAAATCTCGACCCTTGAGGGTGACATCTGCCACTGGACAACGCGCGGGAAAGGGTTCTCAACGGTACAACAGGCCATGGCGTTTGTATAGCACCCGTGAGACCGCCAAATGGACGTCCATCCGGCCTCACGGGAGCCTGCGCCAAAACCGCCTATTTGGCCCCCGCCTGCTTGAGCCAGGCCTTGGCCTTGGCCGCGGTATCGGGGTCCTGCGCGGCCTTCTTCATGGCCGCGATGGCGGCCGGCTTGTTCTTCAACGCCCGCTCGGCTTCGGCCAGCATCATGTAGGCGGTACCCTGGTGCTTGACGCCCTTGGCGATGCCCTGCTTGATCAGCGTGCGGGCGTCGCTGTACTTCTGCTGGTTGAGCAGCAGCTGGCCGGCCCGCAGTGCGGCCTCGCCATCCTGCGCCAAGGGCATGGCCTTCTTGTAGCCGGCGATCGCCTTGCTGTCGTCGCCAGCGATGTAGGCGGCATCGCCGAGCAGCTTGTAGTTCTCATAGCTGGAGGTGATCACGCCCTTGGCCATGCCGTCCTCGAGCACCGCCTCGGCCTTCTTGGCGCCGGGCTTGGGATCGTCGCTGTTCTGGCCGGTGATCAGGTAGAGCTTGGCCAGGTTCACGTACTGCTTTTCGTCCTTCAGGGTGCCGTTGGCGCGCGCTTTTTCCATCAGCTCGATGGCCTGCGGATACTTCTGCGCCTGCATCAGGACGGCGACGGCGTTATTCATGGCCGTCGCATCGTTCGGGTTGGCCTGCAACTGTTGCTGGGCGACGTCGGCCGCCTGGTCGGCTTGGCCGGATTCGGCATAGGACGCCATCAGGATCTGGTTCCACGAGGCCTGGGGCTTGTCGGTGAGCGACATAGCCTTCTTGATCGCGGCGATCGCCTCGGGGTACTTCTCCAGGCGGTAGTAGGCGTTGCCCTCCAGCGCGTAGGACTCGGCGGTCTCGCGCTTGCCTTCGCTGCGCCACTTCGACAGGGTATCGAGGGCCGGCTGGTACTGCTCGTCAGCCAGGTAGAACTGGGCCAGTTCGTACTCGAGCTGGAAGTAGGTGTCGTTCGGCATCACGCCAATGTCGAGCGAGCGCTTCAACGCATCGATCGCGCCCTTGGTATCGCCACCCTGGTATTTGATGTTGGCGATGCCTTGCAGGGCCAGCGACTGGGCGTATTTGCTGCTGTCCTCGTCCTGCACGATCGGCTGCAGCAGCTCCATGGCCTTGGCGTTGTCGCCCGCGTTGACCGCTTCGAGGCCTGCGTTGAGCTTCTTCTGCTCGCTCTGGCTGGTCAGGTCCAGCTTCGGCTCCTTGCGGGTGGCGTTCGGATAGAGCGCCTGCTTGCTGTCCTTGGAAGCCTGGTCGCCATGACGGTCACGGGCGATCGCCGGGCTGCTCACCAGGGCGAGCGCGAGTGCGGCGCCGCTCAACAGCTTGAGGAAGGGAGCATGCTTCATGGCAGTCCTCGTGTAAGGTTTTTCGCACATGCAGTGCGGGGGATCGCTGAGCGTACCGCGAGCAGGCAGGCGATAACAAGTCGCACTGCCGCATGGAAGCCTTATGCAAATCAATGGGTTGCGAACATGTTGCCACGAGGGGCGCAAATTTCCCGGCAAATCCATGTCATGGCGGGCAAACGCACATCGCCGGCCGCGCGGGTTTTGGCGGCTCGCCAAGGGCGAGTGGCAGCACACTAGCGTATTAACACATCGGTCGCGCCGATGCCGCCGCCGCCCGCGAAGGGGCGGCGGCGCGAGCCTCAGATATCGAGGTTAGCTACCTTCAGCGCGTTGGCTTCGATGAAGTCGCGACGCGGCTCGACCGCCTCGCCCATCAGCATCGAGAACATCTGGTCGGCAGCGATGGCGTCTTCCACGCCGACCTGCAGCATGCGCCGGGTTTCCGGGTTGACCGTGGTCTCCCACAGCTGCTCGGGGTTCATTTCGCCCAGGCCCTTGAAGCGCTGGATGCTGCGGCCCTTCTTCGCCTCGTCCAGCAACCAGGTGCGCGCCTCGGCGAAACTGGTGACGCCGCGCGAGGCGTTGCCCCGGCGCACGACCGCGTCGGCCTGGACCAGGCCCGCCACCTGCTGGGCGACGGTCAGGATCGGGCGGAACTCGGCGCTGGCGAAGAACGGCTGCGGCAGCAGCCAGGTGTGCGACAGCCCATGCTGCTCGCGCACCACCTCCACCGCGGCCTGCTGCTGCTCGTTCGCCGGGCGCAAGGCGAGCCGGTAGCGCGGCTTGCCCAGGCCGCTGGCGGCCAGACGGCCGGACAGAGTCTCGAGCCAGCCGTGCATCGCCTCCGGGTCCGCCCACAACGCGGCGTCCAGCGCCGGATGTTCGAGCATGGCCGAGAGCACGTTGGCGTCGAAACGGTGGCCGAGCCGATGGATCTGGTCGAGCGCGCTCTGGTACTCGCGCAACAGCTTTTCCAGCGCCTCGCCGGTGATCGCCGGGGCGTGCGGGCTGTATTCGAGCGCCGCACCGTCGACCGCGCTGGAGGTCAGGTAGGCGTTGAGCGCCGCGTCGTCCTTCAGATACAGCTCCTGCTTGCCCTGCTTGAGCTTGTACAGCGGCGGCAGGCCAATGTAGACGTGGCCGCGCTCGATCAGCTCGGGCATCTGCCGATAGAAGAAAGTCAGCAGCAGGGTACGGATGTGCGAACCGTCCACGTCGGCATCGGTCATGATGATGATGTGGTGGTAGCGCAGCTTGTCCGGGTTGTACTCCTCCTTGCCGATGCCGGTGCCCAGTGCGGTGATCAGGGTGCCCACCTCGGCCGAGGACAGCATCTTGTCGAAGCGCGCCTTCTCGACGTTGAGGATCTTGCCCTTCAGCGGCAGCACGGCCTGGGTCTTGCGATTGCGGCCCTGCTTGGCCGAGCCGCCGGCCGAATCACCCTCGACCAGGAACAGCTCGCACAGCGCCGGGTCCTTCTCCTGGCAATCGGCGAGCTTGCCGGGCAGGCCGGCGATGTCCAGCGCACCCTTGCGGCGGGTCATCTCGCGGGCCTTGCGTGCCGCCTCGCGGGCACGCGCGGCGTCGACCACCTTGGAGGCGATCGCCTTGGACTCGTTCGGGTGCTCCAGCAGGAACTCGCCCAGCTTCTCGTTGACCGCCTGCTCGACCGCCGTCTTGACCTCGGAGGAGACCAGCTTGTCCTTGGTCTGCGAGGAGAACTTCGGATCGGGCACCTTCACCGACAGCACCGCGATCAGGCCTTCGCGCATGTCGTCGCCGGAGAGCGCCACCTTGGCGTTCCTTGCCAGGCCTTCCTTCTCGATGTAGTTCTGCAGCGAGCGGGTCAGCGCGGCGCGGAAGCCGGTCAGATGAGTACCGCCGTCGCGCTGCGGGATGTTGTTGGTGAAGCAGAACATCGTCTCCTGGTAGGAGTCGGTCCACTGCATCGCCAGTTCCACCGTGATCCCGTCCTGCTCGGCGGACAGGCTGATCACGTTCGGGTGCAGCGCGGTCTTCAGCTGCGCCAGATGCTGCACGAACGAACGGATGCCGCCTTCGTAGGCGTAGGTGTCGTGCCGGCCCTCGCCCCGCTCGTCGCGCAGTTCGATGGTGACGCCGGAATTGAGGAACGCGAGCTCGCGCAGGCGCTTGGCCAATATGTCGTAGTGGAACTCGATATTGGAAAAGGTTCCCGGGCTGGGCAGGAAGCGCACGGTGGTGCCGCGCCGGGTCGACTCGCCCACGTCCTTGAGCGGGTACAACGGTTCGCCCAGCGAGTATTCCTGCTGGTACTCCCGGCCATCGCGCTGGATGGTCAGCCACAGGTGCGAGGACAGCGCGTTGACCACCGAGACGCCCACGCCGTGCAGACCGCCGGAGACCTTGTAGGAGTTGGCGTCGAACTTGCCGCCCGCGTGCAGCACGGTCATCACCACCTCGGCGGTGGAACGGCCTTCTTCCGGATGGATGCCGACCGGGATGCCACGGCCGTTGTCGCTGACGCTGACCGAACCATCCTCGAGGATGGTGACCGTAACGTGGTCGCAATAGCCGGCCAGCGCTTCGTCGATGGCGTTGTCGACGACCTCGAACACCATGTGGTGCAGGCCGGTGCCGTCATCCGTGTCGCCGATGTACATGCCCGGGCGCTTGCGCACCGCTTCCAGGCCCTTCAGAACCTTGATGTTGCTCGAATCGTAGGTTGCGTTCATGCCCTGCCCGTTGCGGCGCCGCCCCACCTGCCGACGGCGTCGGGGCGGGAAAAGCCATCAGGCCATTATAGCAGAGGGCGAATTTGTCCCTGTTCCACGTGGAACATGCGGTGGGGGCTTGTCCGCAGGGATTCCGGGCACTCGGTACCCGTGATCAGCACTTGCGCGCCGACCGTACCCAGCCGCTCCACCACCGCCGCCTGGTGCTCCTGATCGAGCTCCGAGGCCAGGTCGTCCAGGCAGACAATGGGCCACTCGCCGCGGCATTCGGCATGCAACGTCGCCTGCGCCAACAGGCAGATGAGTGCCGTGAGTTTCTCCTGGCCGCGCGACAGGTGCTCCCGTAGCGGGGCGTGTTCGAAGGCCAGCGACCAGTCCGCGCGGTGGGCGCCCACCGTGGTGTGTCCCCGGGCCAGGTCCCTGCCCCGTTGCGCGGCCAGCACCTCGCGCAAGGGTGTGTCCTCGGCCCAGCCGCGTCGATAGCGCAGGGCAACCGACCCAAGCTCCGGCAGCAGGTCGGCGGCGCTATCCGCCACCGCAGGAAGCAGCCGATCCAGATAGTGCTGTCGGAAGCGATCGATGGCCCCGCCGGCCTCGTCCAGCTCCCGCTCCCACGGCAAGAAGAGCTCGTCGGGCGCGCCGCCGCTGCGCAACAAGGCATTGCGCTGTTTCAGGGCGCGCTGGTACCGCCTCCATACCGCCAGGAAATCGTGTTCCACGTGGAACACGCCCCAATCGAGAAAGCGCCGACGCTCTTCAGCCGCCCCCGCGATCAGTGCGTGCGAGCCAGGTTCGAAACAGACCACGGCACACGCCTGCACCAGTTGGCCCAATGGCACCTCCAGGCCATCAAGTCGCGCCTCCCAGCGCGCCCCCTCGCGGCCAAGCCCCAGCCGGTGGCGAACTCCGCCCTCACCGCTCGTCTCCGCGAACACCGCCAGTGATGAAAGGCCTCGCTGCAACAGCGCCTCGCGGGCGCCACTGCGGAACGATCGCCCATGCGACAGCAGATAGGCCGCTTCCAGCACGCTGGTCTTGCCCGCGCCGTTGGGGCCGACGAAGACATGGATGCCCTCGGCCAAATCCACCGCCACATCAGTAAGGCAGCGCAGGCCGTGGATGCGCAGGCGCTCGAATTTCACGACCCTGCCCTCAACGAACAACGCCGGAGCGTCTCGCGACGGCTCCGGCGTTTCGTGGCGACTCGACGTCGACCGAACCCCATGCGATCAGAGCCGCAACGGCATGATCACGTGACGCGATTGGTCGTTGTCGTCTTCCTGCACCAGGCAGCTCGATTGCGCGTCGCGCAGATTCAACCGTGCGCGCTCGCCCTTCAGCGCCGCCAGGGCATCGAGCAGGTAGCCCACGTTGAAGCCCACGGCCAGGTCCGACACGACGGTATCGGCCTCGACTTCCTCAACCGCTTCTTCCTGCTCGGGGTTGTGCGCCACGATGCGCAGCTTGCCGGGCGACAGTTCCAGTTTCACACCGCGGTACTTCTCGTTGGAAAGGATCGCCGCGCGCTGCAATGCACCCCGCAGCACTTCGCGATCCAGCGTAGCGCGCTTGTCGGCACCCAGCGGGATCACCGCTTCGTAATCGGGGAAACGTCCGTCGATCAACTTGGACGTGAACACCACATCACCCCGGCGCACGCGCAGGTGATTGCGGCCGAACTCCAGCTCCACCTGGCCATCGCCGGTCTCGAACAAGCCAACCAGCTCGTTCACGCCCTTGCGCGGAATGATGATCTGGCGGCGCGCGGCCACCTTGCTTTCCAGCTGGGTCTCCTTGAGCGCCAGGCGATGGCCATCGGTCGCCACGCAGCGCAGCGTGTGCTCCTGCAGGTCCAGCAGCATGCCGTTCAAGTAGTAGCGCACGTCCTGGTTGGCCATGGCGAAAGCGGTGCGCTCCATCAGGTCGCGCAACACTTCCTCGGGCAGGCTCACGCGCTCGACCAGCTCGATCTCGTCGATGGTCGGAAACTCGCTGGCAGGCAGCGTGGCCAGGGTGAAGCGACTGCGGCCCGCGGTCATCGCCACCCGGTCACCGTTGAGCTTCAAGTCGATCCGCACACCGTCGGGCAGGGCGCGCACGATGTCGAACAGCTTGCGCGCCGGGATCGTGATCTCGCCGTCGCCCGACTGCTCGACCGCGGTGCCCGCGACCATCTCGACTTCCAGATCGGTGCCGGTCAGCGCGAGACGGCCATCGGCCACCTTCACCAGCAGGTTGGCCAGAACCGGCAGGGTCTGCCGCCGTTCGACCACGCCCACGACCTGCTGCAGCGGCTTGAGCAAGGCTTCTCGTTGGATGCTGAATTGCATTGTCGGCTTCCCCTAACTGCTGTTCTGTTTTTTTAAAAGAAGTACGGTAGTAGTAGTAGGTGCGGTGGATATCTCGATTTCGCCAACTTTCCTTTTATATTCAAAAAGTTGCGAAAGAACTCCATTGTGTTCAACTGGGCTGGCCGGCTGTGGGTCGATTGTGGATAAAGTTCGGTGCCGAGTCATCCACCTATTATCCACAGCTTCGCAGCCCGCTTTTCAAGCGGTTTCCACCGAAGTCAGCCGGTCAGCACGCGGATCAGCTGTTCCCAGTCCTGGCGCATGCGAGCGTCGGTCTCGCACAGCTTCCGGATCGTGCGGCAGGCGTGCAGCACGGTGGTGTGGTCGCGCCCGCCGAAGGCCTCGCCGATCTCGGGCAGGCTGTGTTCGGTCAGCTCCTTGGACAATGCCATGGCGATCTGCCGCGGCCGCGCCAGCGAGCGCACGCGCCGCTTGGATAGCAGGTCCTGCAGGCGCACGTTGAAGTATTCGGCAGTGATCTTCTGGATGTTCGGTACCGTCACCGCCTGCGCGTGGGTGGCCAGCAGGTCGCGCAGGGTCTCCTCGGCGAAATCGGTGGTGATCGGCTTGCCGTAGAAATTGGCCCGCGCCGCGAGCGTGTTGAGCGCCCCTTCCAGATCGCGCACGTTGGAGCGGATGCGCTTGGCCAGCAGCATCGCCACGTTCTCGCTCACCGCCACGCCCTTGTCCTGCGCCTTGGACAGCAGGATCGCCGCGCGCGTCTCGAAGTCCGGCGGCTCGATCGCCACCGACAGGCCCCAGCCCAGGCGCGACTTCAGGCGCGGCTCGAGCTTGTCCACTTCCTTCGGGTAGCGGTCGCAGGTCAGGATGATCTGCTGCTTGGACTCGAACAGCGCGTTGAAGGTGTGGAAAAACTCCTCCTGCGTGGTGTCCTTGCCGGCGAAGAACTGGATGTCGTCGATCAAGAGCGCGTCGACCGAACGGAAGCGCTGCTTGAACTGGTCCATGTTCTTGGTGCGCAGCGCCTCGATCATGGCGCCGACGAACTGTTCCGAGCGCAGGTACATCACTTTGCAACTGGCGTTGCGCTCGCGCATCAGGTTGCCGGCGGCGTGCATCAGGTGGGTCTTGCCCAGGCCGGTGCCGCCGTAGAGCAGCAGCGGGTTGTAGGCGCGGCCCGGATTCATCGCCACCTGCATGGCGGCGGCCTTGCCCAGCTGGTTGGACTTGCCCTCGACGAAGGTCTCGAACGTGTAGTGCGGATCCAGGTTGTGCGGGAACATAGGGGCGGGCGCCGCCGCTTCCACCGCAACGGCCTTCGCGCCAGGCACCGGGCGCGCGACGCGTGGCGCACTGGAGCCGACCTCCAACCGCACCGGGCAATCGCGCCCGGCCAGCTGGCCGAGCACCACTTCGATCCGTGCCAGGAAACGCTCGCGCACCGTATCGAGCGTGTACGGGTTGGGCGCGAACAACTGCACGCCCGCGCCCTCCTCGCGCGCCTGCAGCGGCATCAGCCAGGTATGCAGCTCCTCGGCGCTCAGCTCGCTTTCCAGACGCTCGAGGCAGCGCCGCCACAGTTCACTCATGGGATAATTCTTGACCAACGCAGGGGCGCTTGACGCGCAGGATGGACCGGCGAGTCTAGCAGCCCACCCCCAACATATCCCCAGCGATGTCCACAGGGCGCAGCGACCTGGTCCGCGCGCGGCGTTGTGGGCCGTTTGACAGCTTGTGCACGCAAGCCCCATAATTTCCAACCTTTTTACCGACTTTCTTCTGGAGCTCAAGCCATGAAGCGGACTTTCCAGCCGAGCAAGCTCAAGCGCGCCCGCACCCACGGCTTCCGTGCCCGCATGGCGACCGCCGACGGCCGCAAGATCATCAACGCCCGTCGCGCCAAGGGTCGCAAGCGCCTGATCCCGTAAGCGGCCTGCGCGACATGCCCGCCGCCGGCCTGCCGCGCGACGCGCGGCTCCGCCGCGCTGGCGACTTCGCCGCCTTGCGTCAAGCCAGCGGCCGCCTTGGCGGCCGCTGTTTTTCTGTGCGTTGGCGTCCCAACGGGCTGGACCATGCCCGGCTCGGGCTGGCCATCTCCAAGCGCGTGTCCAAGCGCGCGGTCGAGCGCAACCGGATCAAGCGGCTGCTGCGCGAATCGTTCCGCCGCGCCCGCACACAATTGCCGCCGATCGACTTGGTAGTGATGGCGCGCGAAGCGGCTGCCGGCGTGCCCGGCAACGAACTGCTGGCCGAGATCGACGCGCTCTGGCGCAAGTTGCCGCCGTTGAAGCCCACCGAAGGCGCCGGCACAATCGCGTGTTGACCTGCCTTCCCTCCTGTCCTTCCGCGGCTACGGCTCGCGGTGCCACCGGAATTGCCCCGCGATGAACCAGACGCGTACGTTTCTCCTGTTTGCCTTGCTGGCCGTGGCCTACCTGTTGTGGATGGCCTGGGAGAAGGACTACGCGCCGGCCCCGGCGCCCACCGCCCCGGTGGCCGCCGCCAGCGCGAACGCGCCGGCCGACCGGGCCGTCCCCGGAGTGGACAACGCGGCCGCGCCGGCGATCGCCAGCAGCGCGCCGGCCTCGGTCGCCGCCGCCGGCCAGCTGATCACCATCAGCAATGACGTGCTGCGCCTGACCGTCGATACCCGCGGCGGCAGCGTGGTACGCGCCGATCTGCTGGCCTATCCATCCGAGCCGGTCACCGACAAGCATCCCGGCCCGCCGCCGGTGCGCCTGCTGGACGACACCCAGGGCGACTACTTCGTGGCGCAGAGCGGCCTGGTCAGCGCCGGCAGCCCGGCGCCGGATCACCGCGCGCTGTTCCAGTCGGCGCAGAGCCGCTACGAACTGGCCGACGGGCAGACCGAGCTGAAAGTCGACCTGACCTGGCAGCAGGGCGGCATCACCGTCACCAAGAGCTACACCCTCAAGCGCGCCCAGTACGTGGTCGAGCTGGACCAGCGCATCGACAACGCCGGCGCCACCGTCTGGCAGGGCAACGCCTACGAGCAGCTGCAGCGCGCGCCGCGCACGAAGGAAACCGGCTGGCTGCAGAACATGACCGATCCGGCGGCCGCCAGCTTCTTCGGCGCCGGCTGGTACAGCCCGGAGGATCACTTCCAGTCGCTGAAGTTCGACGACTTCGGCGATGAACCGCTGCGCGGTTCCTTCGCCGGCGGCTGGGCGGCGATGCTGCAGCACTACTTCTTCGCCGCGTGGATTCCGCCAGCGCAGCAGAAGGCCAGCTACAGCACCGACGTGGTCAACGCCGGCGGCGCGCATCCGACCTACCTGATCCGCGCCGTCAGCCCCGCGCTGACCGTGGCGCCGGGCCAGAGCCAGACCACCGGTGCGCGCCTGTACGTCGGTCCCAAACTGGCCGGCACGCTGGACTCGGTGGCGCCGGGGCTGGCGCTGGCCACCAACTACGGCATGTTCACCATCATCGCCCAGCCGATGCACGCGCTGCTGTCCTGGCTGGAAAAGGTCAGCGGCAACTGGGGCGTGGCGATCATTCTGCTGGTGCTGATCATCAAGGCGCTGACCTGGAAGCTGACCGCCGCGCAGTACGGATCCAGCGCCAAGATGCGCAAGCTGCAGCCGCGCGTGGCCGCGCTCAAGGAGCGCTACGGTGACGACAAGCAGAAGATGCAGATGGCGATGATGGAGCTGTACAAGAAGGAGAAGGTCAACCCGATGACCGGCTGCCTTCCCGTGCTGATCACCATCCCGATCTTCTACGGCCTGTACGAGGTGTTGCGCGAGAGCGTGGAACTGCGCCAGGCGCCGTTCTTCGGCTGGATCCACGACCTGTCCGCGCCCGATCCGTTCTTCGTGCTGCCGGCGGTGTACACCCTGGTGATGCTGGGCCAGCAGTACCTGATGCCGGCCACCGGCATGGACCCGACCCAGGCGAAGATGATGAAGTTCATGCCGCTGATCTTCGCGGTGCTGTTCGCCTTCTTCCCCGCCGGCCTGTGCCTGTACTACGTGGTCAACGGCCTCGTCAGCCTGGGCCAGCAGTGGTACATCACGCACAAGGTGGACAACGCCGAGGTCAAGGCCAAGGCCTGAGCGTGGGGTGGGCGTAGGGTGGGCTTCAGCCCACCTTCCGCTTTCAACTTCCATGCGGGCTTGCGGTGGGCTGAAGCCCACCCTACGGTTTTCGGCGGTCTTCCGAGGTTTTCCGCATGGCCGATACCGACACCATCGCCGCGATCGCCAGCGCCCCCGGCGCTGCGGGCATCGGGGTGGTCCGCGTGTCCGGACCGCACGTACCGGCCATCGCGCAGGCCCTGCTCGGCCGCGCGCCGCAACCGCGCCATGCGCACCTGGCGGTGTTCCACGATGACGACGGCAGCCTGATCGACCACGGCCTGCTGCTGCACTTCCCCGCTCCGCACTCCTACACCGGCGAGCACGTGCTCGAACTGCAGGGCCACGGCAGCGCCGTGTTGCTGGACCTGTTGCTCAGGCGCGTCTGCGTTCTCGGCGCGCGGCTGGCGCGGCCGGGCGAGTTCACCGAACGCGCCTTCCTCAATGGCAAGCTGGACCTGGCCCAGGCCGAGGCGGTGGCCGACCTCATCGCCGCGCGCTCCGAAGCCGGCGCGCGCGCCGCGCTGCGCTCGCTCGACGGCGCCTTCTCGCAACGCGTGCAGGCGCTGCTCGATGCGCTGGTCGCGCTGCGCGTGCACGTGGAGGCGGCGATCGACTTTCCCGAGGAGGAAATCGACTTCCTCGCCGACCCGGCCATCGCTCGCCAGCTGCAGGCGCTGCGCACGCAACTGGCCGACCTGCTGGTGGAAACGCGCCGCGGCGTGCGCCTCACCGACGGCCTGAAGGTCGCCATCGTGGGGCGGCCCAACGCCGGCAAGTCCAGCTTGCTCAACGCGCTTGCACAGAGCGAGCGCGCCATCGTCACGCCCATCGCCGGCACCACCCGCGACGTGCTGCGCGAGACGGTCAGCCTGGACGGCGTGGTGCTGGAGCTGGCCGACACTGCCGGCCTGCGCGACACACAGGACGAGGTCGAACGCGAAGGCGTGCGCCGAGCGCGCGGCGAACTGGCGCGCGCCGACCTGGTCCTGCTGGTCACCGAGGCCGCGCACCGGGTCGCCGATCTCCATCTGCTGGCGGAACTGCCGGCAAACGTCGCGTGCCTGGTGCTGGTCAACAAGATCGACCTGGACGCCGCTGCGCCGACCGAGCTGTCGCATGCCGGCGTGGACCACCTCCGGATTTCCGCGCGTACCGGCGCCGGCCTCGACGGGCTGCGCACCGAACTCAGGGCGCGCGCCGGCGCCGGCAGCGGCGAAGGTGCCTTCAGCGCCCGCCGCCGCCACGTGCTTGCCCTCGAACACGTGCAGGCGCACTTCGAACACGCTGCCGGCGCGCTCGCCGCCAGCGCCGGCGAACTGGCGGCCGAAGATCTGCGCCAGGCGCAGCACGCACTGGGCGAAATCACCGGCAGCTACACCAGCGACGACCTGCTGGGCGCCATCTTCGGCAGCTTCTGTATCGGCAAATAAATGATGCCTGCAGCGCGGTTTGGCCGAAGGCAGCCCGCGAGGCCGCCTAGGCGACATGGCCGGGGGCGCGCCGCAGGCTCCGGCATGCTCTTCGCAGATGAGTTCAGTTACGGGCGGGGCGAGGGGGCTGCGGCCAGGAATGCGTCCAGCTCTCCTGCGCGGGGCATCCCCCGCTGTGCGCCCAGCCGCGTCACCGACAACGCGGCGGCGGCGCAGGCCTTGCGAACGGCCGCAGCCAGGCCCTCGTGCAGGAACACCGCCAACGCCGCATTGAAGGTGTCGCCGGCGCCGGTGCTGTCGATCGCCTCGACGGCGAAGCCGCGCTGGTGCCGTGGTTCGCCCTGCTCGCGGTACCAGGCGCCCTCGCCGCCGCGGGTGAGCACGACCGGGCCGGGCGCGCGGCGCATCAGCGTGCGGAAATCCTCGGCCGGGTCGGCGCCGAGCAGGACCGCAAGCTCGTGCTGGTTGGGCGTCACGTAGCGCGCGCGCGCCAGCCACTCGGCGGGCAGCGGCCTGGCCGGCGCCGGGTTGAAGATCACCGGCACGCCGAGTTGCTGGCCCAGCCGCAGGGTGGCGTCGACCGTCTCCAGGGGGATCTCCATCTGCACCAGCACGACGTCAGCGCGGGCGATCGCGTCGCGTGCGGCTTCCACGTGCGCGGGCATGAGGCCGGCGTTGGCGGCGGGCACCACCACGATCTGGTTCTCGCCGCCGGCCACGGTGATCGACGCGGTACCGCTGGCCTGGTCGTCCAGCCGCCGCAGGTGCGCCAGGTCCACGCCCTCGTGCCGCAGTCCCGCGTGCAACTGGTCGCCGAAACCGTCACGTCCCAGTGCACCGATCAGGGTCACCGTGGCACCGAGCCGGGCGGCGGCCACCGCCTGGTTGGCGCCCTTGCCGCCGGGCACGGTGACGAAGTCCTCCCCCAGCAGCGTCTCACCCGGTTGCGGGAAGCGCGTAGCCTGGGTGACCAGATCCATGTTGATGCTGCCGACGACGGCGATGCGGCGGGCCATGCGTGTTCCTTGGCGAAGAGATCACCCAAGCATAGCGGTCGGGCGCCCGAAAGCCCGGCCCGCAAGGAAGCGACCGCGTCCGATGCGAAGTCGGCACAACGACCCGACGCAGCGGGCTGCGTCGGATGGGGACCCTCGTGGGAAACGCGGAACGTTCGGCGGACCGAATCCCTTACGGGACCAAGTCAGTGCGCGCGGCCGATGCCGGAATCGCCCTGTTCCAGCGGCGGCGGGGCGCCGGCCACGGCGAGCAGTGCCTGCGCGTAGCCGTCTTCCATGCTGATCGTGGAGACCTCGTCCCAGCTGAAGAACGAGGCCTCGCGCATCCATTCGGCGTCGGGACTGATTTCCTGCAGGGTGAAGCCGTCTTCCTCCACGCCGACCAGCCGGCCGATGTAGCAGACCTCGGCCTCTTCCTCGCTGTCCACATGCACGCCGATTACCGGCGCCAGCTTGCCGGCGGCCTGCACCACTTCGCGGATCGCGTCCAGCGGAAAGCCGCGCGGCGTGCGCGGCAGCAGCTGCTTGTGCTTGAGCGCCTTTTCCATGAACTCGTGGTGCTTGTCCGGCGTTTCCAGCTCGGACACATCGCGGTGGCGCATCACGTACATGCCGTCATAGGTGATGCCGTCGCCGACCACCCACAACAGGAAGAACTCGCGGCCGACGCCGCCGACGTAGCCGCAGAAGCTGCCGTGCTCGAGCTCGGCGCGCCACAGCCGGATCAGCTGCTGGCTCTGCTGCGCCTCGCGCAGCTGTGCCCGCTGGCCGGTGGTCTTGAGTTCGATGATCTTGCCCATGACAGGAATTTTACCAGACCGGTGGATGCGGCTTGTTTAGAGGATGTAACGGCTGAGATCCTGGTCTTTCACCAACGATCCCAGGTTTTTGTCAACCTGTTCGGCGTCGATAAGGTATTTTTCGCCGGACTTGTCCGCTGCCTCGAACGAGATCTTCTCCAGCAGCCGCTCCATCACCGTGTGCAGGCGGCGGGCGCCGATGTTCTCGGTACGCTCGTTGACCTGGCAGGCGACCTCGGCCAGGCGGTCGACGCCCGAGTCGGCGAACTCGATCGCCACGCCCTCGGTGGCCAGCAGCGCCACGTACTGTTTGGTCAGTGCGTTGTTGGGCTCACGCAGGATGCGCTTGAAGTCGTCCACCGACAGCGCTGAAAGCTCCACGCGGATCGGCAGCCGGCCCTGCAGTTCGGGAATCAGGTCCGACGGCTTGGACAGCGAGAACGCCCCCGAGGCGATGAACAGCATGTGGTCGGTCTTGATCGGGCCGTACTTGGTCGACACGGTGGAACCTTCCACCAGCGGCAGCAGGTCGCGCTGCACGCCCTCGCGACTGACCCCGGCACCGCCCCACTCGGACCGCTGGGCGACCTTGTCGATCTCGTCGATGAAGACGATGCCGTTCTGTTCGGCCGCCTCCACGGCGAGGGCGCGGATCTCCTCCTCGTTGAGCAGCTTGCCGGCTTCCTCGTCGATCAGCAGCGGGCGGGCGGCCTTGATCGGCAGCTTGCGGTTCTGGGTCTTGGCGCCACCGATGTTCTGGAACATCTGGCGCAACTGCTGGCCCATCTCCTCCATGCCCGGCGGCGACATGATCTCCACGCCGACGTTCATGGCGAAGTCCAGCTCGATCTCGCGCTCGTCCAGGACGCCTTCGCGCAATTGCTTGCGCAGCTTCTGGCGGGTGTCGCTGTCGGTGCTGGACACGGTCAGGTCGTGCGACCAGTCGCTGGCGGTCTGACGGCGCGGCAGCAGGGCGTCGAGGATGCGGTCTTCGGCGCGGTCCTCGGCCTGCGAGCGCACGCGCTTGACCGCCTGCTCGCGGGTCAGCTTGTAGGCCACGTCGGCCAGGTCGCGGATGATCGACTCGACATCCTTGCCGACGTAACCGACCTCGGTGAACTTGGTCGCCTCCACCTTCACGAACGGCGCGTTCGCGAGCGTCGCCAGCCGGCGCGCGATCTCGGTCTTGCCCACGCCGGTGGGGCCGATCATCAGGATGTTTTTCGGCGTTACCTCGTTGCGCATCTCCGGCTCCAGCTGCATGCGCCGCCAGCGGTTGCGCAACGCGATGGCGACGGCGCGCTTGGCGTCGTTCTGGCCGATGATGAAACGGTCGAGTTCGTTGACGATCTCGCGGGGAGTGAGTTCGGACATGAGGGGGCCGGGATTCGTGATTCGGGGATTGGTGATTCGGAAAAGCAGGCGGGCTGTCGCGGGGTTGCGGGACTGGGCTCTTACGAATCCCGAATCCCGTCTGACGAATCCCCGCTACCGGCCAGCTCCTCGATGGTCGTGCTGTGATTGGTATAGATGCAGATGTCGCCGGCGATCTTGAGTGCCTTCTCGACGACCTGGCGCGCGTCCATGTCGGTGTTTTCCAGCAACGACAACGCCGCCGCCTGGGCGTAGGGACCGCCCGAGCCGATCGCGATCAGACCGTGCTCGGGCTCCAGCACGTCGCCGTTGCCGGAGATCAGCAGCGAGGCGTCCTTGTCGGCCACCGCCAGCATCGCCTCGAGCTTGCCGAAGCGGCGGTCGGTGCGCCATTCCTTGGCCATCTCCACCGCGGCGCGGGTGAGGTTGTTGCCGTGCTTGTCCAGCTTCTGCTCGAACAGCTCGAACAGCGTGAAGGCATCAGCGGTGGCGCCGGCGAAACCGGCCAGCACGTCGCCGTTGCCGAGCCGGCGGATCTTGCGCGCGTTGGACTTCATCACCGTGTTGCCCAGGGTGACCTGGCCGTCGCCGCCCAGCACGACGCGCCCGCCGCGGCGGACCGAAAGAATGGTGGTGGCGTGGAAGGATTCCATGCATGGCTCCGCGAAAGGCTCGAGCGTGCATACATGGGGTCGCTGGGGTGGCCTTCAATATCGCCGATGGCACCCGTAGGTGGGCTTCGACCACCAGCGTCACGCGCGTGCAGATGGAGAGAGTGTCGCGACCCCGTTCCCTTGGACCAGCTCAGTGGCAGTGCTCTTCCCGAGGACAGGAGGAGCCGGAGACTTCACCCCTTGCGTCGCGCGCGCGGATGCGCGGCGTCGTAGACCTTGGCCAGGTGCTGGAAATCCAGATGGGTGTAGATCTGCGTGGTGGCGATGTCGGCGTGGCCGAGCAGTTCCTGCACCGCGCGCAGGTCGCCGGAGGATTCGAGCATGTGGCTGGCGAAGGTGTGCCGCAGCAGGTGCGGGTGCACGCGCCTGGCGAAGCCCTGCGCCAGCGCCAGCCGCTTGAGCCGCGCCTGCACCGTGCGCGGGCTGATCGGCGCGCCGCCACGGCCGCGGAAGACCGGCGAGGCTGGCAGCGTGCCCTGGCTCTGGCCCAGCGCGCGCAGCGCCGCCACGGCATGGCTGCCGACCGGCACGATGCGCGTCTTGGCACCCTTGCCCAGCACGCGCACCTCGCCTTCCTCGAGCGCGAGATCGCCCCAGCGCAGGCCGCACAGTTCGGACAGGCGCAGGCCGGAGGAATAGAACAGCTCGAGCATGGCCCGGTCACGCAGCGCGAGCGCACCGTCGCCAGGGTTTTCCACCAGCGCGCCAGCCTCGTCGACGTCCAGCACCTGCGGCAGCTTGCGGTGCACCTTGGGGCCGCGCACGCCGGCGGCCGGATCGTGCGCCAGCACGCCCTCGCGGACGAGCTGGCCGAACAGGCTGCGGCAGGAGGACAGCAGCCGCTGCAGGCTCTTCGGCGACAACCCGGCGCGGTGTTCGGCAGCCACGAAGGCGCGCAGCCGGTGCGGTGTCAGCGCGGCCAAGTCGTCCACGCCCTGGGCCACCATCCAGCCGAGCAGCTTGGCCAGGTCACGGCGGTAGGCAGCCACCGTGTGCGCGGAGGCCTGGCGTTCATGGGCCAGGCGGCCGAGCCAGGCCTCGACCTGCGTAGCGGCGGTCGCGGTGGCGTTCAGGCCAGCTCCTGCGAGCGGGTCAGTGCCGCGTTCACCGTGGCCGCGAGCATCTTCAGGAACAACGTGCCCATGCCCGGCTGGAAATGGTTGACGTCGGCGCTACCCAGCGCGAGCAGGCCCAGCTCGCCCAGCGGCATCACCGCGGCCGATTGCACCTCCGGCGCCTGGTCGCCGAACAGGCGGTACAACCGCTCGGCCGAGAGCCGGCCGACCAGCGGTTCGTGATTGCCGAGGAAGCCGGCAAACTCGGTCAGCGCGGCGCGGCCGCCCGGCTCGATTACCAGCCACTCGGCCTGCGGCAGGCCATGGGCGTGGCCGAACAACAGCAGCCGCACTTGCTCGATGCGGAAGTCGCTGGCCAGCCGGCTGATCACGCTGCGCGCCGCCAGCGCGGGCGTGGCCGCACGCAGCATGGTCACGTTGAGTTCGTGCACGCGCTGCATCAGCCGCTCGTTCTCGGCGGCAATCGTGACCAGCTCGGCCAGCCGCCCTTCCAGGTCGGCATTCTTCTCGCGCAGTTGCTGCAACTGGTACATCGCCAGCGAGGCGACCGGGCCTTCGCTGCGCGGCAGCGTGAGCTGGGCGGCGAGGTCCGGGTAATCGGCCAGGAAGTGCGGATGGCGCTTGAGGTAAGCGGCCACCGCGGTGGCGCCGGGGATCTCGTCGAGCAGGGTGTCGGACATGGGCGACCTAGATGAACGTCAGGCAGCGGATCGGCCTGGCCCGAGTGTGCGACGCGCGCGCCCGCGCATCAATCGCCATTGCAGTCTTCGGCCGAACGCCTGCGCGTAGGGTGGGCTTCAGCCCACCCTTGCCGCACCCTACGCAACCTCCGAGGGCCACTCGCCTTCGAAGGCGAACGCGGCCGGGCCGGTCATCCACAGCGTGTGGCCGGGACCGGCCCATTCGATCTGGAGGCATCCACCGGGCAGGTCGACCTGGACGCTTTCGTCCACCTGGCCGCGGCGGCGCAGTACCGCCATCGCGGCGCAGGCGCCGGTACCGCATGCCTGCGTCCAGCCGCTGCCGCGCTCGTGCACGCGCAGGCGCAGATGGCCACGGCCCAGGATCTGCACGAAGCCGGCATTGGCGCCTTCGGGGAAGTGCGGGTGGGCGGTCAGCGCGGGGCCCCATCGCTCCAGCGCGGGAGCGGACAGGTCCTCCACCACCATGACCGCGTGCGGGTTGCCCATCGACACCGCGCCGATCTGCACGGCGTCATCGCCAAGTACGAGCGGGTGGGCCTCGACCGCGGTCGCGACAACGAAGGGAATGCGCGCGGGTTCGAAAACCGGCTCGCCCATGTCCACGGTCACCCGCTGCGGATCAAGCACGCGCACGCCAACCGGGCCGGAGGGGCTTTCGATGCGCACGGGTGCATCCCGTGCCAGAGCGCCGGCGCGATGCAGCCAGGCCGCCACGCAGCGCACGCCGTTGCCGCACTGGCCCGAAGGGCTGCCGTCGGCGTTCCAGATGCCGTAGTAGAACGCGCAGGAAGGATCGCGCGGCGCCTCCACGCTCAGCAGCTGGTCGCAGCCGATGCCGGTGTGGCGGTCGGCCAGCGCGCGGATCCGGTCCGGCGCCAGCGCCAGCGGTGCCTGTCGCGCATCGATCAGCACGAAGTCGTTGCCGATGCCGTGCATCTTGGAAAAACGCATGGCGCTCAGCCGGGCAGGTCGACGCTCGTGGCCGGCGCCGGAGCGGAGGCGGCCGGCGCCACCGTATCGCCCGGGTGTGCCGGCGGCAGCACCAGCGGGCCCTTGTTGCCGCAACCGGCGAGCAGGCCGGTGGCCAGCAGCAGGGCGGTGCACAGGATGGATCGGCGCATCGGGTTTCCTCGACAGGGCGGCGGCTATGATGGAACGCATCATAACGTCGCGGACTTCCCTTCGATGGATTGGGCCACGTTGCTGCAATTGCCGAGCACCCTGTTGTGGATCCTCGCCGCGCTGGCCTTGCTGTTCGCGCTGGTGCAACTGGTGGCGCTGGGCCGCCGGCTGCGCACGCGCCGGCCGTTCGCGGCGATCCTGCGCACGCTGTTCCTGCTGGTCGGGCTGGGCCTCACGCTGCTGCTGGCCGGCGCCGGCTGGAGCCTGCGCGGCTACCGTTTGCTTGGCGAGGAGGCGCCGGTGGCCACGCTCGATGTGCGGATCCTGTCTCCGCAGCGCTGGGCGCTCACGCTGACCTGGCCCGATGGCCAGCGCCGCGACGTGGGCCTGGCCGGCGATGCCTGGCGGATCGAGGCGGTGGTGCTGAAATGGAAACTGCCTGCCCTGCTCGCCGGACTGCCGCCGCTGTATCGCCTCGACCGCCTGTCCGGCCGCTACGACGATCCAGCCGATGAAATGCATGCCCTGCGCACGGTGATCGACCTGCGCCCCGGCGGCGGGTTCGACCTGGTGACGCTGGCGCGCGAGCATCCCGGCTGGCTGCCGATGGTCGACACCGTCTATGGCAGCGGCACATTCCTGCCGCTGGTCGATGGCGGTCACTACACGGTGAACCTGATGCGCACCGGCGCGCTGGTGGCGCGCCCGGACGAACAGACGGCCGAAGAGATCGCGCATCCCCTTTGAGGCGGTGCCGCGGCGGCGGCCTGCGGCCTGCGCTCGCACGAACGGAGTTTTCCCTGGACTCGTTCGCCCCGAGCGTAGGCGCGAAGCGTCGAAGTCGAAGGGTCCCGCACGGACGCGGCAGCCTTCAGGAAGCGGCCAGGCCCTTCTCGTAGCGCCAGGCGTCGGCGCCGTCCTCGTAGTAGCCCGGGTAGCCACCAATGCGTCGATAGCCGGCGCGCTCGTACAGCCCCATCGCGGCCACGTTGTCCACGCGCACTTCCAGCCGCAGCGCACGGCAACCCCGCGCGCGGGCGGCAGCTTCGGCGGCGGCCAGCAGACTCGCGCCGATGCCGCGACCACGGCCTGCCGGCGCGGTGGCGATCGAGTACAGCCGCGCCAGCGAGCTGCCGCGCCGGAAAAACACCAGCGCGCTGCCGAGCAAGCCATCGTCGGGGGCCTCGGCGATGAGCACGGCGGCGCCCAGGCTGGCCAGATGCCGGCGGTATTGCGCGCGGCTCATGCGGTCGCCGCTGAAGGCCTGCAGCTCCAGTGCCACCAGGGCATCGAGGTCGGCCGACGTGGCGGCGCGCACGAACGTGCAGGGCGGATTCGAGGCCAAGCGATGCTCCAATGGGCGTGCATCCCGTAGGTTGGGCTTGAACCCTGCGGCTGGCAATGGCCGGGCCCAGGCCCGTCCACGCGTACGCCACGCTGAATGCCCTCGCGCGGCACCATTGCGAGCCGCCGCGCCTATGCCACACTTTCCGCCTTGCGCCCCTGCCGCCTCGTTCCGCCGCGCGAGGGCATCCCTTTTGCGTGTAGCGAGGTGCCATGACCCGCCTGGTGATCGTCGTCGAGAAGGCCTCCGACTGGGGTGCCTATTACCCGTCCGTGGACGTGATGAGCGCGATGGAATACCTGCGCAAGCCGGTCGGCGGCGACGACGAGCGCACCCACGTGATCAACCTGTGCCGCAGCTACAAGTACCTGGGCACCGGCTACTACGTGTCGCTGTTGGGCGAGGCGCGCGGGCACAAGGTGATGCCTTCGGTGCGCACGATCAACGACCTGCGCCGGCGCTCGCTGTACGGCCTGGACATCGAGGACCTCAACAGCAAGCTGACCCACTTCCTGCCCGCCGGCGGGCGCGACACCACCGACTTCGGCATCCTGGTCTACTTCGGCGAGACCGCCTATCCCGCCCTGCAGGACCTGGCGCGACAGGTGTTCGAGATGTTTCCCTGCCCGCTGCTGCGCATCGAGTTCGAGCGCGAGCGCGTGTGGCAGGTCGCCTCGATCAAGCCGGTCGGCCTGCACACGCTGGACGACGCGCAGGAGGATGCCTTCGCCGCGGAACTGGACCGCTTCTCGCGCAAGCTCTGGCGCAAGCCGCGCACGCGCAAGCTGTACCGCTACGACATCGCCATGCTGGTGGACCCGAACGAGGCGATGCCGCCGTCGAACAGGAAGGCGCTCAAGAGCTTCATCGCCGCCGGCAAGGAGCTGGGCATCGAGGTCGATCCGATCGGCAAGAACGACTACCCGCGGCTGGCCGAGTACGACGGCCTGTTCATCCGCGAGACCACCGCCTCGGACAACCACACCTACCGCTTCGCCCACCGCGCCGAGAAGGAAGGCATGGTGGTGATGGACGACCCCACCTCGATCCTGCGCTGCA
Source organism: Frateuria hangzhouensis (assembly GCF_026410505.1). Classification (GTDB taxonomy): domain Bacteria; phylum Pseudomonadota; class Gammaproteobacteria; order Xanthomonadales; family Rhodanobacteraceae; genus Frateuria_A; species Frateuria_A hangzhouensis. The sequence goes on along the minus strand of NZ_JAPMIU010000004.1, from coordinate 176,688 downwards.
CCAACAAGATCTTCCTCAACGACCTGATGGTGTCGCGCAAGCTGGCCGTCCCGCATACCGAGATCCTCTACCGCGACAGCGCGAAGACCTGGAAGGACACCGCGGCCAAGCTCGGCTTTCCGCTGGTGTTGAAGATCCCCGACGGCTCGTTCTCGCGCGGGGTGGTCAAGGTCGAGAGCGCCGAGGCACTAGAGAAGGCCGCCGGCGAACTGTTCTCGCACAGCGCGCTGCTGCTGGCGCAGGAATTCGTCTACACCGAGTTCGACTGGCGCATCGGCGTGCTCAACCGCACGCCGCTGTACGCCTGCAAGTACTACATGTCGCGCGGGCACTGGCAGATCTACAACCACGGCGCCAAGGGCACGGCCAAGTCCGGCGGCTTCGAGACGGTGCCCGTGCGCGATGCGCCGGCCGAGATCGTCAAACTGGCGCTGAAGGCCACCCAGGCGGTCGGCGACGGCTTGTATGGCGTCGACCTCAAGCAGGTCGGCAGCAGGCCGGTGGTGATCGAGGTCAACGACAACCCGTCGATCGACGCCGGCGTGGAAGACGCCTACCTGGGCGTGGACCTGTACCGTCGGATCATGCAGGAGTTCCTCCGGCGGATGGAACACAAGCGCCTGGGCATCGGCCGCTAACCGGCGCTGTCCCCTGCAGGAGCGCCCTTGGGCGCGACCGCGGGTTCCACACTTGCCGTACCGCCGGCATGACGGTCGCGCCCAAGGGCGCTCCTACAAGGCGTTGGCGAGCGGCGTGCGTTCGGCCAGCAGCAGTGCCGGCACCTGCTCGGCCGGCAACGGCGGCACGAACAGGAAACCCTGGCCGATCCCGCAGCCGGCCTCAAGCAGCCACGCCGCCTGTGCCTCGGTTTCGATGCCCTCGGCGACGGTCGTCAGCCGCAGCTTGTGCGCCAGCGCGATGATCGCCTCGGTAATGTCACGGTCGGCCGGGTTGCGACCGGCGCCCTGCACGAAGCTCTGGTCGATCTTGATCGTCTGGGTGGGCAACTGGCGCAGGTGGCTCAGGCTGGAAAAGCCGGTGCCGAAGTCGTCGATCGCCATCTGGAAGCCCAGCACTTCGAGCTGGCGCAGCTGGCGCAAGGTGTGCTCGGCGTTCTTCATCGCCGCCGATTCGGTGATCTCCAGCTCGAACAGGTTCGGATGCAGGCCGAACTCGCGCAGCGCGGCCACCAACCCGGCGACGAACTGGTCGTTCTGGATTTCCTGCAGCGACACGTTGATCGCCACCGGTACCAGCGGCAACCCGCGCGCGCGCCATTGCGCCAGCTGGCGCGCCACCTGGCGCAGCACCACCTGGCCCAGCTGGGCGATCAGCCCACTGGCCTCGGCCAGCGGCACGAAGCTGTTCGGCAGCAACAGGCCGCGTTCGGGATGCTGCCAGCGTGCCAGCGCCTCCAGCCCGACCACGCGCCGGCCGTCGAGCTCGACCTTCGGCTGGTAATGGACGGTGATCTCGTCGCGTTGCAGCGCCTCGCGCAGTTCGGCCGACAGCAGCAGCCGGTCGCGCGCCTGCTCGCGCATGCGCGGCTGGTAGAAGCAGTAGCCGGCCTTGCCGTGTTCCTTGGCGCTGTACATCGCCAGGTCGGCGTGGCGCAGCAGGCTGGCCGAATCCTCGCCGTCGCGCGGGAACATCGCCACGCCGATGCTGGGCGTGGCGCTCACGCCGTGCCCGGCGACCGTCACCGGGCGGCTGACCAGGCTGAGGATCTTCTGGCAGATGGCGCTGAGGTTGTCCTCGCTGCGAAAACGCTCCAGCACCACCACGAACTCGTCGCCGCCGAAGCGCGCCACCGTGTCGCGGCTGCGCACGCTGGCACACAGCGCGTCGGCCACCGAGCGCAGGAACTCGTCGCCCACCTCGTGCCCGAGCGTGTCGTTGATCGACTTGAAGCCGTCAAGGTCGACGAACATCACCGCCACCTCGAAGCGCTCGTCGCGGGCCAGCGGCAGCAGCCGGTCAAGCAGGTCGAGCACGTTGGCGCGGTTGGGCAGCGCGGTCAGCTCATCGTGGTAGGCCAGCCAGCTCAGCGCGTCGCGCGCCTGGCCCAGCTCGCGCGCGATTGCGGCCGTGTGCCGCTGCAGTTGCCGGTGCGCCAGGCTCACGCCCAGCGTCAGCAACAACAACAGGCCCGAGACCAGGCTGATCGCCAGGCCCAGGCCGAGCCCGCGCAGGCCGGTCTGCGCCTCCAGGCTGACCGCGTCCGGCGCAAAACGCAGCGCCACCATGCCCAGGTAGTGCACGCCGGTGGCGGTGCCGCCGAGCAGCAGCGCGGCCAGCAGCCGCAGCCACCAGCGATGGCGCCGCTCGCGCCGCCAGATGATGCTGTGCAGGCTGATCGCGGCGGTCGAACCGGCCAGCGCCAGCAGCAGCGAGGCGGCGGCCCACGGCAGGCTCCAGGCGACCGCCGGACGCATGTGCAGCGCATGCACGCCCAGGTAGTGCATCGCCGCCATGCCAAGGCCGAGGATGCAGCCGGCCATGACGGCGCTGGCACGGGTGCCGCGCCGGCCCAGCAGCCACAGCGTGGCGCCGGTCGCCAGCACCACCGGCACCGCCGACAGCGCGGTCTGCCGGCTGTCGTAGCCGAGCGTCACCGGCACCTCCAGGGCGAGCATGCCGATGAAATGCATCGCCCACACGCCCGAACCCATCGCCAGCGCGCCGAAGGCGGTCCACAACACCGCCGCCGGCCCGCGCGAACGGGCAATGCGGCCCACCACGCTGAAGGCGACATACGCATCCAGCGCGGCCAGCGCCAGCGACAGCGCCACCAGCCACGGGTTGTAACTCACCGCCATCATGCTTGGGTTGCCGGCCCCCCGCCGGGACGCCAGCGCGTCGCGAAATAACAATCGCGCCTTGTAGCACAACCACGGCCACTGCGGCGGGCGGATGGCCGTGCGCGAACGCTCAGCCGATCGGCAGCGCCAGCGCCAGCCGCCGCAAACGCAACCCGGCCAGTACGCACAGCGGTGCCAGCAACAGCCAGTACAGCGGCGCCCAGCCCAGTGCTTCGGTATGCGCCGGCAGCGGCGTCAATGCCAGCAGGAAGCCGCCGAACAGCAGCCACAGGCCGGCGCCGGCGGCCAGCTGGAAGGTGAAAGCACGGGTACGGGAAAGCGGCATGGCGGACTCCGCAGGGCGACGATGACAGCAGCCTGCGCGGCGACCATCTCACCGGTTGCGACCGGCCGCGTGCGATGGCGCGGCACGGTCTGCGAGCCGGCTGGCTTCTGCCGCGCCGGCCCCTAGAATGCGCGCACGAACCGCCACAGGACCGCCCATGCCGCACGGCACCGACCTTCCCGCGCGCTACGCCGTGTTCGGCCACCCGATCAGCCATTCCCTGTCGCCGGCGATCCACCGGCTGTTCGGCGCGCAGTGCGGCATCGCGCTGGAATACGTGGCGATCGACGCCCCGCCGGTCTCGTTCGAGGCCGACGCGCGACGCTTCCTGGCCGATGCCCACGGGGCCAACGTCAGCCTGCCGCACAAGGCGGCGGCCTTCGCCCTGGCCGACGAACGCAGCGCCGCGGCGATCCGTGCCGGCAGCGCCAACGTGCTGACCCGCCGGCCCGACGGCCGACTGGCCGCGGACAATACCGACGGCAGCGGACTGGTGCGCGACCTCACCGAACGCCAGCAGTGCCCCCTGCAGGGTTGCCGCGTGTTGCTGCTGGGCGCCGGCGGTGCCGCCCGCGGCGTGGCCTGGGAGCTGCTCGATGCCGGCGTGGCGGAACTGACCATCGTCAACCGCACCGCTGACACCGCGGCCGCGCTGGTCGGTGCGCTGGGCGTGACGCGGGCGCGTGCACGCTACTGGCAGGATCTGGCCGAGCTGGGCAGCTTCGACCTGATCGTGCACGCCACCTCCGCCGGGGTGCTGGGCCAGCCGCTGCCGCTGCCGCATGGACTGGCCGATGCGCAGACGGTCGGCTACGACCTTTCCTATGGCCACGGCGCGCAGAGTTTCCTGCGCTGGGCGCGCGCAGCCGGCGCCAGGGCCGCCTGTGACGGGCTGGGCATGCTGGTGGAGCAGGCCGCCGACGCATTCGCGCTGTGGCACGGTCGCCGTCCGGCGACCGATCCGGTGTATGCCCGACTGCGCGCGGAGCAATAACGGCTACGCGGCGGGATAGGCCGCGTTTGGGTCATTCGTCCAGGGCGAAGCGGCGAACATCTGTGCAAAGGTGCAACTGCGCGGGACCGGAAGGTCGGGCGGTCGCGCACAGGGTGCGCTCCTACAGGGGTGCGCAAGGTGGCCGAGCTCAGGGTGCCAGGTAGGCGTCCTTCAGCCGCATGTAATGTTCGGCCGAGTAGTGCAGCTGTTCGACCTGTTTGTCGCTGAGCAGGCGCACGCACTTGGCCGGGTTGCCCAGCCACAGTTCGCGCTCGCCCACCACCTTGCCCGGCGGCACCACCGCGCCGGCGCCGACGAAACCGTGTTTCTTCACCATCGCGCCGTCGAGCACGGTCGCTTGCATGCCGATCAGGCAGTAATCCTCGAGCGTGCAGGCGTGCACGACCGCGGCATGGCCGATCGTCACGCCCTCGCCGATCAGGCAGGGAAAGCCCGGGCCGTAGGGACCTTCATGGCTGACGTGCACGATCGTGCCGTCCTGGATATTGGTGCGCGCACCGACGCGGATGTAATGCACGTCGCCGCGCAACACCACGCCCGGCCACACCGAAACGTCCTCGCCCAGCACCACATCGCCGATCACGCTGGCGGCCGGGTCGACGTATACGCGCGGGCCCAGGGTGGGGGCGATGCCCCTGTAGATACGCAGATTGTTCATCCGCCGGATTGTAAGTGAGTGCAGGCCGGCGGCGATAAGCGCGCGCCTTGAATTCGTCCAGGCCGGTCGCCACGCTGGAGTGATCCCAAGGAGCGTTTCATGGACCCGACCAACCCGTTGCTCGCCGACAGCCCGCTGCCCGCCTTTTCGCAGATCAGGCCCGAACACGTGACGCCGGCGCTCGACACCATCCTGGCCGACTACCGTGCCGGCATCGATCTGCTGACCGCACCCGATACGCCAAAGGACTTCGACACGGTGATGCTCACTCAGGAGCGACTGGAGCAACGCCTGGCGCACGCCTGGGCGCCGGTCGGGCACCTGCATGCGGTGGCCGACAGCGAAGCGCTGCGCGCGGTGTACGGGCCGGCCGAGGAAAAGCTGACCGAGCACGCCATCGAACTGGGCCAGAACCGGGCGCTGTACGCGGCCGTGCAGGCGCTGGCCGATGCACTGGATTTCGCCGACCTGCCGCGCGCCGAGCGCGCGCTCGTCGAACATGCATTGCGCGACTTCAGGCTCTCCGGCGTGGCGCTGGAGGAGCCGGCGCGCTCGCGCTACCGCGACATCGGCGTGACGCTGTCGCGCCTGTCCACCGAATTCGCCAACGCGGTGCTGGACGCCAGCGAATCCTGGCACGAGCACATCACCGACGAGCGCGACCTGGCCGGCGTGCCCGAGTCCGGCCGCGCGGTGCTGCGCCAGTACGCCGCCGCGCAGGAGCTGGACGGCTTCCTGGTCACGCTCAAGCAGCCCAGCGTGCAGGCGGTACTCACCTACGCCGACAACCGCAGCCTGCGCGAGCGCGTCTACTGGGCCTACCAGACCCGCGCCTCCGACGAGGGTCCCGACGCGGGCCGGTTCGACAACAGCGGGCGCATCGAGCAGATCATGAAGCTGCGCCATGAAGTGGCGCAGCTGCTGGGCTTCGCCAACGCGGCGGAGGAATCGCTGGCCACCAAGATGGCCGCCTCGCCTACCGAAGTGATGGAATTCCTGCACGACCTGGCCGAGCGCGCCCGCCCCGTCGCCCAGCGCGAACTGGACGAATTGCGCGCCTGGGCCCAGGCCGAGCTGGAGCTGGACAACCTCGAGCCGTGGGACGTCGCCTACGTCGCGGAAAAACTGCGCCAGCAGCGCTACGCCCTGGACGAGGAACAGCTCAAGCCGTACTTCCCGCTGCCGGCGGTGATCGAGGGCCTGTTCGGACTCACCGGCCGGCTCTACGGCATCACGCTCAGCCAGCGCGACGACGTCGACGTATGGCATCCGGACGTGCGCTACTACGACGTCCGCGACGCCGACGGCCGCGTGTTTGCCGGTGCCTACGTCGACCTGTACGCGCGCAACGGCAAGCGTGGCGGCGCCTGGATGGACGTTTGCCGCGCGCGCTTCGACGATGCCGCGCAACACCAGCTGCCGATCGCCTTCCTCACCTGCAACTTCGCCCCGCCCACCGAGGGCAGGCCGGCGCTGCTCAAGCACGACGACGTGCTGACCCTGTTCCACGAGTTCGGCCACGGCCTGCACCACCTGCTCACCGAGATCGCGCTGCCCTCGATCGGCGGCATCGACGGGGTGGAATGGGATGCGGTGGAACTGCCCAGCCAGTTCATGGAGAACTTCGGCTGGAACCGCGAGGCGCTGGACCTGTTCGCACGCCACTGGCAAACCGGCGAGCCGCTGCCGGAGGAGCTCTACCAGAGGATGCTGGCCGCGCGGCACTACCACGCCGGCCTGTTCCTGGTGCGCCAGCTCGAGTTCGCGCTGTTCGATTTCCTGATGCACTTGGAGTACGACCCGGCGCGCGGCGCGCGCACGATGGAAGTGCTCGAGCACGTGCGCAGCCAGGTCGCGGTGCTGCACCCGCCGGCGTGGCAGCGCTTTCCGCACGCGTTCACGCACATCTTCGCCGGCGGCTACGCGGCCGGCTACTACAGCTACCTGTGGGCGGAACTGCTCAGCGCCGACGCGTTCGGCGCCTTCGAGGAGCTCACCGAGCACGGCGGCAGCGCGATCGACCAGGCCACCGGCGAACGCTTCCGCCGCGAGATCCTCGCCGTCGGCGCCAGCCGCCCGGCGCTGGAAAGCTTCGTCGCCTTCCGCGGCCGCAAGCCCGAGCCGGAGGCGCTGCTGCGCAGCCATGGGCTGAGCTGAGGAACGCCTCCGCTGGAGGCTTCCACATGGGGGCGATGCCCGCGGATCGCCCGCAGGCATCGCGCGTGCGCCATCTGCAAGGATGCGGACCGCCGTTCATCTGGCGTCGATGCCGCGATCGTGACTCTAGGGGTCGGTTCGGTCGACGGAAACCGACATGGGCTTTCTTGGATGGATGGCGGCGATCGGCGTGCTGCTGGTGGGCATGTCGCTGGCGGCCGGCTGGATCCGCCCGCTGCCGCTGACGCAATTCGCGCTCTACCTGGTGGTTGGCGTGGCGGTGGGGCCGTGGGGCCTGCATCTGCTGGATATCGACTTCCTGGCTGATGCGCACTGGCTGGAACGGCTCACCGAGGTGGCGTTGGTCGTCTCGCTGTTCGCCGGTGGCCTGAAGCTGCGCGTGCCGTGGCGCGCGCGTCCCTGGCGCGCCGCGCGCCGGCTGGCATTTCCGGGCATGGCGCTGTCCATTGCCGGCACCGCATTGGCGGCGCACCTGTTGCTGGGGCTTGCCTGGCCGCTCGCGTTGCTACTGGCCGCGATGCTGGCGCCAACCGATCCGGTGCTGGCCAGCGCGATCGCGGTCGACAACGCGGCCGACCACGATGGCCTGCGTGTGACGCTGTCGGGCGAGGCCGGCATGAACGACGGCAGCGCCATGCCGTTCCTGCTGCTGGGGCTGGCCTGGCTGCATGGCGCGCTGTCGTGGTCCGCGCTCGGCCGCTGGGCGCTGGTCGAACTGCTGTGGGGCGTGTGCGTCGGCATCGCGCTGGGTTTTGGCCTGGGCTGGCTGGTCGGCAAGCTCGGCACGCGGCTGGTCAGCATCGGGCGCGATCCCGGGCCCGGCGCACTGCTCACGGCGGGGCTGATCGCGGTCACCTACGCGGTGGCCGAGGCGGTCGGCGCACTCGGCTTCCTGGCGGTGTTTGCCGCCGGCGTGGGCCTGCGCAAGGTGGAAGTCGGCGTGGTGCAGGAACACCCGCACCCGCGGCTGCCGCACGAGCACGACTTCACCCGCACGCCGCCGGCCGAATTCGTGGTGCGCCCGGCGATGGACGGCGGCGTGGACCGCGACGAGCCGGTCGAAGCCGTCGGCCAGGTGGTCGCCGAGGCGCTCACCTTCGGCAGCGTCATGGAACACCTGCTCGGCCCGCTGCTGGTGCTGCTGCTGGGCATCGCGCTGGCACGGCACTGGGAGCCGCAGGCCTGGAGCATCGCGCTGGTGCTATTCGTGCTGATCCGCCCGCTGGCCACCTGGCTCACCACGCTGGGGATGGGGCTCAACTGGCGCCGGCGGTTGCTGCTGGGCTGGCTGGGCATTCGCGGCATCGGCGGGCTCAACTACCTGGCCTATGCGCTGGTGCACGGGCTGGACGGCAGCGCGGCACGACTGGTCGCCGGCGTGGCGGTCACCACCATCACGCTGAGCGTGGTGGTGCACGGCTTCAGCGCGCAGCCGCTGCTGGCCTGGCGGCGCCGGCGCCTGGCCGCCGCGCGTCGCAAAGCCGAGGCGCGCTGACTGGCGTGTGCCGCGCATCCCTTACAATGGGCGGATGAAGATCGCCTCCTGGAACGTGAACTCGCTGAAGGTGCGCCTGCCGCAGCTGACCCAGTGGATGGGCGAGGCGCAGCCGGACATCGTCGCGCTGCAGGAAACCAAGCTGGAAGACGGCAAGTTCCCGGTCGACGAACTGGCCGCGGCCGGCTACCGCGCGGTGTTTTCCGGGCAGAAAACCTATAACGGGGTGGCGATCCTCGCGCGCGGCGCCGAGCCCGCCGACGTGGTCACCGATATCCCCGGGCTGGACGATCCGCAGCGGCGCATCCTGGCCGCCACCGTCGGCGACCTGCGCGTGGTCGACCTGTACGTGGTCAACGGCAAGGCGGTGGGCGACCCCAAGTTCGCCTACAAGCTGGACTGGCTTTCGAAGGTGCGCGAATTCCTGGCGCGCGAGCACGAGCGCCACCCCAACCTGGTGGTGCTGGGCGACTTCAACATCGCGCCGGAAGACCGCGACGTACACGACCCGGTCGCCTGGCGCGACTCGGTGCTGTGCTCGGTGCCCGAGCGCGAGGCGCTCAACGCCATTACCGGGCTGGGGCTGCACGACAGCTTCCGCCTGTTCGAACACGATGCCGGCCACCACAGCTGGTGGGATTACCGGCAGGCCGCTTTTCGCCGCAACCTGGGGCTGCGCATCGACCTGATCCTGCTGGGCGATGCCCTCAAGGGCACCGCGCGCGCGGCGGCGATCGACCGCGTGCCGCGCCAGTGGGAACGGCCGTCCGATCACACCCCGGTGACGCTCGATCTGGATATCTGAGGACCGATGAACATTCCTTCCACCGAATGGCCCAGCTCCCTCACCGACGAGGAGCTGGACGAGCTTGACCGCTACCTGCGCACCCACGCCGGCGAAGGCCGCCTGCTGCTCGACGGCGTGCACGGCATGCTCTCGGCGATCACCGTCGGCCCGCACGAGGTACTGCCCGACGAATGGCTGCCCGAAGTGCTGCACGACCCCTTCGCCGACGAGGCCGAGGGCAACCGCGTGCTCGAACTGCTGGCCAAGTTGAACGACTCCATCCGCGTCGAACTGGACGTGGACGCCTACGAGCCGATCCTGGGCGAGGTCGACACCGACACCGGGCCGACGCTGTCCGCGGCCGGCTGGTGCGAAGGCTTCAGCCGCGGCATCGACCTGCGCGCGGCGCTGTGGGAAAAGCGCCTGGCGGACGATCCGCAACTGATGGAAATGCTCGGACCGGTGATGGCACTGGCCGTGGACGAGGGCATCCTCAGCGCCGAGGCCGAATTCGACAAGCTCACCGACGAGGAATACGACGAGTGCCTGGCGCAGGTCGCACCGGTGCTCGGCGCGGTCGACCATTACTGGCGCGAGCATCCGTCCAGCGAAGCCGAGCTGGCCACGCTCGCGCGCGTGCCCGCGCCCCCGGGCGAAGAGGCACCGCCGCCACCGCGCCAGCGCAGCGGCCACTGGGTGCATTGAGCGCACCAAAGCTGCACGGTCGCTCTTCGTAGGAGCCCACTTGTGGGCGATGCTTGTAGGCAAACTTGCGAAAGGGCATCGCCCACAAGTGGGCTCCTGCAAGAGGGTGAGGCATGGCTGCACACGCGGCGCTGTATGAACCGGTCAACACGCTCAAGCCCGTCGCGCCCGAACTGTGGATCGCCGACGGCCCGATCGTGCGCATGGCCGCGCCGTTCGGTACGAGCGTGCCCTTCCCCACCCGCATGACGGTGGTGCGCCTGCCCGATGGCGGGCTGTGGTGCCATTCGCCGATCGCGCCGGACGCGGGCCTGTTCGAGGCGATCGACAGACTGGGTCCGGTGCGCCACCTGGTCTCGCCGAACAAGCTGCACTATGCGCACATCGCGTCCTGGAAACAGCGCTATCCGGAGGCCATCGCCTGGGCCTCTCCCGGCGTGCGCGAGCGCGCCGCCAGCCAGCGCATCGCCGTGCGGTTCGATGCCGAGCTGGAGGACGCGGTGCCGCCGGCCTGGGCCGGCACGCTCGAACAGCTGCGCTTCAAGGGCAGCCGCGCGATCGAGGAAGTGGTGTTCCTGCACCGCCCCAGCGGCACGCTGCTGCTGGCCGACCTGATCGAGAACTTCGAGGCCGGGCGACTCGACACGCCGATGCGCTGGATCGCGCGGCTGGGTGGCGTGCTGGCGCCCGACGGCAAGATGCCGCTGGACATGCGCCTGACCTTCCTCGGCCACAAGCACACCGCGCGCGCCTGCCTCGAGCGCATGCTGGCCTGGCATCCGCAGCGGATCATCCTGGCGCACGGCCGTTGCTTCATGGAAAACGGCGAGGCCGAACTGCGCCGCGCCTTCGCCTGGCTGGCACCCACCCCGTAGCGACGGCTTCCCACAAGGCATCGCAGGAAAGGAACTGATCCGAGGATCCCTGTTGGAGCGCACCCTGTGCGCGACCGCCGAACATCACGGTCGCGCACAGGGTGCGCTCCTACAGAAGCCCGTGGCTTCCGGCGAACAATCCGTTCACACCGCCGCGCTTGGCCGCGCCCGCCGCCGGCCCCATGCTCGGAACATTCCTTCCCATCCGGAGGCTTTCCATGAGCCAACGCACCATCACCCGCCGCGTGCGCGGCATCGACACCAACGACGGCGCCGGGGTGAAGCTCAAGCGCATCATCGGCCAGCCCAACCTGGACATGCTCGATCCGTTCCTGCTGCTGGACGAGTTCCGTTCCGACCAGGCCGGCGACTACATCGCCGGTTTCCCCGAGCATCCGCACCGCGGCTTCGAAACGGTCACCTACATGCTCGCCGGACACATGCGCCACGGCGACAACCACGGCAACCAGGGTGACCTGGGTCCCGGCAGCGTGCAGTGGATGACTGCCGGGCGCGGCATCCTGCATTCGGAAATGCCGCAGCAGGAAAACGGCCTGATGTGGGGCTTGCAGCTGTGGGTGAACCTGCCGGCGGCGGACAAGATGAACGCGCCGCGTTACCAGGACATCGGCCCCGATCGCATCCCGCGCGTGCAGCCCTCGCCCGGCGTGGAGGCGCGGGTGATCGCCGGCAGGCTCGGCGAGGCGATCGGCCCGGTGCAGGGCGTGGCCACCGCGCCGCTGTACCTGGATATCGCGCTGGGCGCCGGCGCGCGCTTCGAGCTGGACCTGCCGCCGGAACACCACGCCTTCGCCTACGTGTTCGAAGGCGAGTCGGCCGACGTGGCCGGAGAGCCGGTGTCGCGCGGCGAACTGGCGGTGCTCTCCGAAGGCGACCTGTTGACCCTGGCCGCCGGCACCGGCGCCGCACGGCTGCTGGTGGTCGCCGGCCGGCCGCTCAACGAGAGCGTGGCGCGCTACGGGCCGTTCGTGATGAACACGCCCGCGCAGATCCAGGAGGCCATCGCCGACTTCCGCGCCGGCCGCTTCTGACGTGGCTGCAGGCGCGCAGGTGGCGTAGGGTGGGCTTCAGCCCACCACGATGTCGCGAAAAGGCGGTGGGCTGAAGCCCACCCTACGAGGTATGCGGTGTGCCGAGGCCTTGCCGCTCAAGCCCGCGCAGCGCCTGCGCTATGGTTTCCTCCACCGTCCCGTTCGCATCCACCCGCAACGCCGGCTCGTCGCGGGCCGGCGGTTCCAGCGTGGCCAACTGGCTGTCCAGCAGCGCCAGCGGCATGAAGTGCTCGCGTCCTCGCATGCGCCGGGCCAGCTCGTCGTGGCCCACGTCCAGGTAGACAAAGCGCAGCGCCGGCCCGACCTGGCACAGGCGCTCGCGGTAGACCCGCTTGAGGGCCGAACAGGCGACCACGGCGCTATGGCCGGCGGCCAGCTCCTGGCGCATCCAGGCGGCGATCGCTTCCAGCCACGGCCACCGATCGGCGTCCTCCAGCGGCACGCCGAGACTCATCTTGGCGATGTTCGCCGGCGGATGCAGGTCGTCGCCGTCGAGGAAGGCATAGCCCAGCGCATCGGCCAGCCGGCGCGCGATGGTGCTCTTGCCCGAGCCGGAGACGCCCATCACCACCAGCATCGCCGGCGCGTCCGGGCGGGTCACCGGCACGTGGCGGCCGGGAAAGGCGGAAAAATTGTGCGTTCAATCACGTTGCGGCACTCAAGCGGGGAAGCGGGCAGCCGATCTGTTTCCAAAGGCGTTAAAAAGCCATTAATTCTGCACGGCACCGGTCGCCCTAGCATCGGACCCCTGCCGCGTCGTCCGCAACCCAACGGCCATCCGCCATGCCCGCGCTCCTGGTTTCCGCTGTCCTCGCCTGCCTGCTTTGCGCCTTGTTGCGCCGGGTGCCGGCAGGCCATGTGCAGTGCCTGCACCGCCGTGGCCGCCCGCCGCGCATGCTCGAACCGGGCCTGCACCTGGTGCTGCCGGGGCTGGACCGGCTGGGCCATCGGATCGACCTGACCGGGCAGATCCTGCAGCTGCGCGATGCGTCGGATGCCCAGGGCCTGTGCGGTCGGGTGTACTGGCAGGTGCTGGAGCCCGAACGGGTCGACCCGGTCATCGACCAGGCGGCGCAGCTGATCCGCCGCAGCGCGCTCGAAGCGCTGCACGAAGAGGCCGAGCCCGGCCACGACCCTCGCGCGCTCGGCAGCCGGCTCAAGCGCGCGCTCAACGCGGCGCTGCGCGAACGTGGCCTGATGGTCACGCGGGTCGAGCTCGACCCCGCCTGAGCGGCGCTCATCTGGCTTCGGCGCGCCCGCGCGCGGATACTGGGCGGTCCCGCCCACGCACCGGACTGCCGATGAGCTCCCGCCCCGACCTGCATCTCCAGCTCGAACAGGGCCTGGCTGCGCTCGACCTGGCATTGCCGGCGGAGGCGATCGGGCGGCTGCTCGACTACCAGGCGCTGCTCGAACGCTGGAACAGCGCCTATAACCTCACCGCCGTACGCGATCCGGCCGGGATGGTCACCCGCCATCTGCTCGATTCGCTGGCGATCCTGCCCTACGTCGAGGGCGCCAGCCTGGCCGATCTGGGCACCGGCCCGGGCTTGCCCGGCATCCCGCTGGCCATCGCCGCGCCGGGACGCGACGTGCTGCTGGTCGATTCCAACGGCAAGAAGGTGCGCTTCCTGCGCGAGGCGATCCGCTCGCTCAAGCTCGAGGGCGTGCGTGCCGTGCAGTCCCGGGTGGAGGATGTCCAGGGCCAGTTCAACTGCATCACCGCGCGCGCCTTCGCCAGCCTGGCCGACATGCTCACCTTGGGCGGGCACCTGCTTGCGCCGGACGGGACCTGGCTGGCGATGAAGGGCCGCTCGGCCGATGACGAGCTGCACGGGATTCCGGCCGGCTTCGGCTTGCGCGGGCGTCATGCGCTGCAGGTGCCTGGGCTGGCGGCGGAGCGGCAGGTGCTGGTGCTCGGCCGTACGTAGCGCATGCCGTTTCCGGACTATGCTCGGCATTCCGATCCGTGGAGGGAGTACCGCATGCACCGCCTGGCCAGCATCGCATTCCTCGTCGCCGGCGCCGTCGTGTTCGCGCTCGGGCTGGGTCCGGCCTTCTTCGGCCAGCCGCTGTTCGGCGTGCCGTTGCTGCTCGTCGGGCTGGGTCTGGAGCTGTTCTCCTGGCACCGGCTCCGTCGCCGCGCCGGCGCCGCCGGTTCGCATTGAGCCGCCGCACGCCGCCGGGAGCGCCGGCACGGTCGGGGTCGCCCGCCGCGCCGGACGCACTACACTAGGTTCCTTTCCGCGCAACCGGTAGCTATCGACCCATGGCCCGCATCATCGCTGTCGCCAACCAGAAGGGCGGCGTCGGCAAGACCACGACGGCAGTCAATCTCGCGGCGGCGCTGGCGGCGGCCAAGCGCAAAGTGCTGCTGGTCGACCTCGACCCACAGGGCAACGCGACCATGGCCTCGGGCGTGGACAAGCGCGAGGCCAAGCCCAACGGCTGCGAGGTGCTGCTGGACGAAGCGCCGATCGAGCGCGCCATCGTCGGCACAGAATCGCACTACGACCTGCTGCCCGGCAACGGAGACCTGACCGCGGCCGAATTGAAACTGATGGACGCGATCGCCCGCGAAAGCCGGCTCAAGGAGCAACTGGCCAAGGTCAGCGGCAACTACCAGACGATCCTGATCGACTGCCCGCCTTCGCTGCACCTGCTCACCTTGAACGCGCTGGCCGCGGCCGACAGTCTGCTGATCCCGGTGCAGTGCGAATACTTCGCGCTGGAAGGGCTTTCCAGCCTGCTGGAAACGGTCAAGGCGGTGCGCCAGCGGCTGAACCCGAAGCTGGAGATCGAGGGGCTGCTGCGCACCATGTACGACGTGCGCAACAACCTGGGCAACGAGGTTTCCGCGCAGCTCACCCAGCACTTCGGCGACAAGGTGCTGCGCTCGATCATCCCGCGCAACGTGCGCCTGGCCGAGGCGCCCAGCCACGGCCAGCCGATCCACCTGTATGACCGCAGCTCGCGCGGCGCGATCGCCTACATCGGCCTGGCCGGCGAGATCATCCGCCGCGAGCGCGGTGCGCAGGCGGCCGTGGCCGCCCTCCATGACATGCATGACACCGGTGCCACGCTGAACGCGGCTGCCGACATCCACCAGGAGTAACCATGGCCGCCGCGAAGAAACGGGGACTCGGCCGCGGGCTGGACGCGCTGCTCGGCGGCGATGGCGCCGGCACCGCCTCGCCGCTCGAACAGGAAGGCGAACTGCGCAGCCTGCCGATCCAGCAGATCCAGCCGGGCAAGTACCAGCCGCGCCGGCACTGGAACGAAGAGGCGCTGGACGAACTGGCCGCCTCGATCAAGGCGCAGGGCCTGATCCAGCCCGTGGTGGTCCGTGCGCTGGGTACGAACAGCTACGAGCTGATCGCCGGCGAGCGGCGCTGGCGCGCTGCGCAACGTGCGCAGATGAGCGAGATCCCGGCGCTGGTCAAGTCCGTCGACGAGGCCGCCGTGCCGGCGATGGCGCTGATCGAGAACATCCAGCGCCAGGACCTCACGCCGCTGGAGGAAGCCGACGCGTTGAAGCGTCTGATCGATGACTTCGACCTCACCCACCAGCAGGCCGCCGACGCGGTCGGCCGCTCGCGCGCGGCCGTGTCCAACCTGCTGCGCCTGACCGAACTGCCGGCAGCGATCAAGAAGCTGCTCGACGAGGGCAAGCTGGAAATGGGCCACGCCCGCTGCCTGCTCACCCTGGACGAGGCCATCGCCGTGCCGCTGGCGCGCCAGGCCTCGACCCTGGGCTGGAGCGTGCGTGAGCTGGAAGACGCCGCGCGCCGCGCGCAGAACGCGCCCAAGGGCAAGGCCAGAACCGGTGGCTCGCGTGACCCCAACGTCGACGCGCTGGAGCGCGAGCTGGCTGAACGCTTCGGTGCCCGCGTGGAGCTCGCGCAGGGCCGGGGCGGGCGCGGCAAGCTGGTGATCCACTACCACAGCAACGACGAGCTGGACGGGATCCTGGGCAAGCTGCGCTGAGTTGGCCTCATGTAGGAGCGCCCTTGGGCGCGACCGCCATCCATCACGGTCGCGCCCAAGGGCGCTCCTGCAGAGAAGCTGGCGCGTCGCCTGCGCCAACGCCGCGCATCGGCGATAATCCCCGCCCAATCGTTCCCCCCGGACTGGCCTCATGCCCGAGCTTTCCGTCGTCGTGCCCGTGTTCAACGAGCGCGACAACATCCCGCCGCTGCTTGCCGAAATCGCCACCGCGCTGCGCGGCAAGGCCGACTTCGAGATCGTCTACGTGGACGACGATTCCAGCGACGACAGCCGTGCCGTGCTGGCCGCACAGAAGGCGAGCTATCCGGAGTTGCGCGTGTTGCACCACGTCAGCCGCAGCGGGCAGAGCACCGCGGTGGCCAATGGCGTGCGCGCCGCGCGCGGCGCCTGGATCGCCACCCTCGACGGCGACGGCCAGAACGATCCGGCCGATATCCCCAAGTTGCTGGCCGCGCGCGCCAGCGCGCCGCCCGAGGTCAAACTGTTCGCCGGCTGGCGCACCACGCGCCGCGACAGCTTCAACAAGCGGATCTCCTCGAAGATCGCCAACGCGGTGCGCTCGCGCATGCTCAAGGACGCCACCCCGGATACCGGCTGCGGCCTGAAGCTGTTCGAGCGCGAGACCTTCCTGCGCCTGCCCTACTTCGACCACATGCACCGCTACCTGCCGGCGCTGGTGCGCCGCGCCGGCTTCGCCAGCCAGAGCGTGCCGGTCGGCCATCGCCCGCGTACCGCCGGCACCTCCAAGTACGGCATGCTCGACCGCCTCTGGGTTGGGCTGGCCGACCTGCGTGGCGTGGCCTGGCTGATGCGCCGCGCCAAGGTCACCCATGTCGAGGAACTCTAGGGCCTAGGGTGGGCTTCAGCCCACCGGCTCCGATTCCCCGAGGCAGGCTGAAGCCCACCCTACGGCGCGTTCACCCGCCAGGGGTAAGCTTGGGGCAGGTTCCTTTACAGGGGGCGCCATGAGCCTGACCGTCAAACGCGTCTACGACCCGCCGTCATCGAAGGACGGCTACCGCGTGCTGGTCGACCGCCTGTGGCCGCGCGGCCTGAAGAAGGAGGACGCCGCGCTGGACCTGTGGGTGAAGGAGGTCGGCCCTTCGCGCGATCTGCGTCAGTGGTTCGGCCATGAACCGAACCGCTGGGAGGGCTTTCGCCACCGCTACGCGGGCGAGCTCGATGCCATGCCCGAGGCGTGGCAGGCGCTGGCCGAGAAGGCCCGCCGCGGCCACGTCACGCTGCTGTTCGGCGCCCGCGACGAAGAGCACAACAACGCCGTGGCTTTGAAGGCCTATCTGGAAAACTACCTGTCCGTGCACGGGCCGCACTGACCCGGCGGCGAGCTAGTCGCGCGTGGCGTCGAACCGCTCGAGTGCCTCGCGGGTGCGCTTGCGGCCCAGTTCGATCAACTCGCTGGCGCGATAGAACTCGTATGTGGCGGCAGCGTCGCGCGGGATCTGGATCAGCAGGTCCGGGTCGTAGGCGGCCAGGCGCAGCCGCGAGAGGTTCGACTGCATCAGGTCCATGGACTGGGTCAGCAGTGCCAGCGCGCCGGGCTCGTGCGCCTGCGGCGGCTTGTCCTCGCCGTGGGCGAACAGCCGGCCGAGCCAGCCCGGCGGTGCGTCGCCGCTGGCCACGACGTCCTGCTCGGGGGCGCGGCGCTCGGTCGGTCCGTCCAGGCTGACCGCGAACAGGAAATCGGCACGTTCGCGGATCAGCGGCGTGACCGGCACGGGGTTGAGCAAGGCGCCATCGACCAGCCGGCGGCCATCGATGGTGTACGGTCGGAAGATCGTCGGAATGGCGATCGAGGCGCGGATCGCGTCGAACAATTCGCCGCGGGTCAGCCACACCTCCCGCTCGCGGTCGATGTCGGTGGCCACCGCGGTGTAGGCCAGCGGCAGATCTTCGATGCGCGCATCGCCGATCAGCTGGCGCAGGGTCTCGATGATCTTCTCGCCCTTGATCAGGCCGCCGCGGAAGGTCCAGTCGACCAGCCGCAACACGTCGAACCGCGCCAGCTTGCATACCCAGTCGCGGTAGACCGGCAGCTTGCCCATGGCGTAGATGCCGCCGATCAGCGCCCCCATCGAACTGCCGGCGATGGCGCCGATGACATAGCCCTGGCGCTCCAGCTCCTCGATCACGCCGATGTGGGCAAGGCCCTTGGCGCCGCCGGCGCCAAGGGCCAGGGCGATCGTCTGGCGTGGTGCGTCCGTGGCCGGTACCGGGTCGGAATGGCTCATGCGGTCGGCCTGCAGAAGAGCGGACCCTCACGATACGTTAGCGTGGTGCTGTGGTGAAGTCGTCCGTCCGACGCCAGCGACCGCGGCCGCTATGATGGACGGGTCGGCGTCCGCGCCATTGACGAGGCAGCCCCAAGGAACCATGCCAGCCGATACCCGCCTGAACGCCCCGTTTCGCGCGACCCCGGCCGGATCCGCCCGCCGCCGCGGAGCGCGTGCATGAGTTGGCAGGCATGGGCCACGGTAGCGATCATCGTCGGCGCGATGGGCCTGTTCGCCAGCGAGAAGGTGCGCATCGACCTGGTTGCGCTGCTGGTGCTGGCCGCGCTGGTGGTGCTGCGCATCGTCACGCCGGTGGAGGCGTTGTCGGGCTTCAGCAACGAAGCGACGGTGACGGTGGCGGCGATGTTCGCGCTGAGCCTGGGCATCGAACGCTCCGGCGCGCTGGAGCCGCTGACGCAGTTGCTGATGCGCATCCGCAAACCCTGGCTGCTGACCCTGGCGATGATGCTGGCGATCGCCCCGCTGGGCGCGTTCGTGAAGAACATCGCGCTGGTGGCCACGTTCCTGCCGCTGGCGCTGCGCGTGTGCCAGCGCACCGGCACCTCGCCGGCGCGGGTGCTGATGCCGATGGCCTACGCGGCGCAGATGGGCGGCGTGTGCACGCTGATCGGCACCTCCTCCAACCTGCTCACCGACAGCCTGGCGCAGAAGCACGGGCTGCCGCCGTTCGGCGTGTTCGAATTCACCAAGATGGGCGCGCTGTTGGCGGTGGCCGGCATGACCTACCTCATGCTGGTCGGCCGCAAGCTGCTGCCCAAGCAGATCGACGCGGCGCTGCCGGAGGGCGGCGATGTCGGCAAGTACGTCACCGAACTGGTGGTCGGCGAGGAGTCACCCCTGGTGGGCACGCGCATCGCCGAGGCGCAACTGGGCGACAAATACGGCGTCTATCCGCTGGAGCTGTTGCGCGGCGAGCGCCGCATGTGGTCGCCGCGCGAGCAGAAGCTGACCGTTGGCGACGTGCTGCTGGTGCGCGGCGACTGGGACAAGATCGAGGACTTCCAGCGCCGCGCGCGCCTGCGCAATGCGCCCGACCAGCACTACGCGCGCCAGGACGACCGCACGCGCGTGCTGGCCGAGCTGATGGTCGCCCCGGGCAGCCCCGCCGAAGGCCGGCGGCTGTCCGAGCTGGGCCTGGACTGGCGCTACCGCGCCAGCGTGCTGGCCGTGCACCGGCGCGGCCAGGTACTGCGCGACAAGCTGAGCAACACCGACCTGGCGGTCGGCGACGTGCTGCTGGCGCTGGTCGACGAGGGCGGCATGCCGAAGCTGCGCAACGACGACGCCTTCATCGTGCTGTCCGAACGCGACGACGCCCGCGGCAGCATGCGCAAGGCCTGGATCGCCGTGGTGATCATGGCGGCGGTGGTGATCGCCTCGGGCATGCACTGGCTGCCGATCCCGATCGCGGCGCTGTGCGGCGCCACCGCGATGGCGCTGACCGGCTGCTTCGGCCGCAAGGACATCTACGAGGGCATGGACTGGAAGATCATCATCCTGCTCGGCGCCATCCTGCCGCTGGGTATCGCGATCGAGAAGACCGGGCTGTCCACCGTGGTCGTGCATGGCGCGATGGGGCTGGTCGGCAGCCACGGTCCGCTGGCCGCGCTGCTGATGGTCTACCTGCTGACCGCACTGCTCACCGAACTGATGGGACACAACCCCTCGGTGGTGCTGATGGTGGGCATCGCGGTGACGGTGGCGCACGCGGCCAATGCCGACCCGCGGCCGTTCGTGGTGGCGGTGGCCTTCGCCGCCGCGACCTCGTTCGCCACGCCGGTGGGCTACCCCACCAACACCATGGTCTATTACGCCGGCGGCTACCGCTTCACCGATTTCATGAAAGTGGGCATCCCACTGATCGCGTTGTTCTGCGCGTTGTCGATGTGGCTGATCCCGCAGTTCTGGCCGTTTCATCCGTGAGGGCCGGGATTCGGGATCCGGGATTCGGGATTTGCAAAAGCTGGCGCTCGCGGGGCGCTGCCTTTGCGTCTAACGAATGCGGAATCCCAATCAACGATTCCCGTAGGCGCCCAGCGCCATATGCAGCAGGCTCTTCATCTCCTCGCGCAGGGGTAGTGGCGCCACCACTTCGGCATCCGGGCCGTACTTGAGCACGTCCATCAGCAGCTCGCGCGACTTCGAATAGGGCACCTTCAGCTCGTAGCGTCCGTCCGGCAGCCACTCGCCCTTCTGCTGCGAGTGCCAGTGCTCGTCGGCGACCCAGCGCGCGGCGTGGGCGGAAAAGCGGATCGTCGCCCAGGCCTTGGGCTTGCCGGCGAAGATGCCGTAGCTGGAGGCAAGCCATTCGTTGAGGTCGGACTCGGCCACGTCGGTGACCGGCTCGTCCAGCGCATGGGCCTGGCGGATGCGGTCCACCGCGAAGCTGCGCAGCGCCTCGCGGTCGTGGTCCCACACGTCCAGGTACCAGTTGTCGCGATAGTGCGTGAGCCGCTGCGGCGAGACGGTGCGCTTGCTGTCCGAATCGGTGGTGCGCGCGCGGTAGGAAAAACGCAGCCGGCGGCGCTCCAGCACCGCGCCGGCAACCACGCGGAACACCTGCTGGTCGAGCTTGCGCTCGCCCCAGGGGATCACCCGGATGCGCTCGATCGGCAGTGCCTTGTCCTTCTCCTGCCCGGTCAGCAGGCGCTCGATGCGTGCCTTGAACGGCGCCAGCGCGCCAGCCAGCACGCCGGGGCCGGTGCGGCCGATCAATTCGTTCAACGCCAGCAGCGCGGCCAGCTCATCGGAGGTCAGCCACAGCCCGGGCAGCTCGAAGCGCTCGCCCTCGCCCAGCTCGTAGCGGAATGCCGCCTGGTCGTTGCCGGCGCTCTCGATCGGCGCGCCCAGCGCATCACGCAGAAAGGCGACATCGCGGTACAGCGTGGCGCGCGAACACTCCAGCTCATCCATCAGGCGCGCCAGCGGAACCGGGTAATGCGCCGATTTGAGAAGTCGGTGCAGGGTAAGAATGCGTTCGTAGCGATCCATGGCATACCGTTCGAGGCCGAGCTTTGTGTAGCATGGGTACGGCCCGCGGTGGCCGCAAGTCCACCGCACGGCTCGACGCGTGAGTCGGGTCGCGGTTTCTCCCCCAACCGCCGAGCCTTCGATGTGATGCAACCATCCAGCGACATGCAGGCCTGTGCCGCCATGACCGAGGAGCGGCCCTATCCGCTGCCGCCGGCCTACCCGGCGGCGTTGCTGCGCATGCTGGCGCTTTCCGGCTACGGCCTGTGGATGCTGCTGGGGCTGGCGCTGGCGTTGGGCATCTACCGTGGTGGCCGCAGCGAGGCTTTGCTGCCGCTGGCGCTGGGCGCCGTATTCGTCAGCATCGGCCTGGCGGTCGCCTGCCTGCGCCTGCCGGGGCTGTCGGAATGGCATGGCTGGTTCCCGGCGCGGCGCAGCCGGCCCACGCGCGAAGCGCTGCTGGCGTTGGCGGCGTACTTGCCGATGCTGGCCGTGGCCGGCCTGGTCCGTGGCGACAACGCCTTCTGGGCGACCCGCCTGGCCGGCGCCGCGCTGGCGCTGTGCAGCCTGGCCAGCCTGGCCTACACGGTGCACCGCTATCGCCGGCGGTTGTCCGAGGGCGTGTTGCGCTGCTCGGCGCAGCTGCCGGTGAGCCGCGTCGTGGCCGCCTGGTATGCCGGCGGCCTGTGGCTGTGGCTGTGCCTGGCCGCGCAGGACGGCGCCGTGCACCCGGCCGGCACGCGGCCATGGATCATGGTGCTGCTGGTGCTGGCCTTGCTGCTGGGGCTGATCGAAGGCCTGCGCTGGCAGGCGCTGAGCCAGCCCGAGGGCCGCTCCGCCATGCCGCGCACGCGTGGCCGTACCGCGCGCTTCGTCGCCGCGTTGCTCACCTACGCGGTGCCCAGCCTGGCGCTGCTGGTGGTGGATCTGTCCGATGCCGGCATGCCACTGGTGGCGCTGGCGGCGATCAGCTGCCTGCTCGGCCGCACCATCGAGCAACGCGCCTACGAAGCGGCGCTGGCGCAGCTGTGCCGGGCCGGCCACGCCGGCGTCCGGGGCCGGTAGCGCAGGCCCGTGCACCGGCGCATGTTCACTGCGAGTTCAAACCGCCGCATTAAGGTGGCGGACTCTCTGTCCCACCCCCCTTCCCTGGATCGCCCGATGAACAAGACCCTGATTGCTGCCGTGTGCCTGTTCGCCCTGGCCGGCGTGGCCCAGGCGCAGGACGCCGCCACCGACAACGGCGGCTGGTCCGGTTCCGGCGAGTTCGGCTTCGCCTCGGCGCGCGGCAACTCGCGTACCGAGAACGTCAACGCCAAGCTCGGCCTGAATCAGGAAAACGAGTACTGGAAGAACAGCTTTTTCCTCAACGGCATGCGCTCCAAAGGCGAAGTGACCGTGGTCGATGCGCAAGGCAATACGGTCGATCGCTTCAGCACCACCGCCAACCGCTACGACGGCGGCGCTTCGGTGGGGTACAAGCTCGACCCGCGCAGCTACGTGGTCGGCGCCGCGCGCTACGAGCACGACGACTTCGGCTCCAACCTGTGGCAGGGCATCGTGTCGCTGGGCTATGGCTATATCGCGCTGAAGAACGAGCGCGCCGAGCTGTCGTTCGAGATCGGCCCCGGTTACAAGCGCTACCGGCCGGCCAATACCACCGTGCTGATCGACAGCGTGCCGACCGAGGTACGCCAGCCGACCGAGAGCGAGGCGGTCGGTCGTGGCCTGATCAACTTCAAATACCGCCTGACCGACAACACCGCCTTCGAGGACACCGTGCTGATCGAAGCGGGCTCGAAGAACAAGTACTACCAGAACGACGCCGGCCTGTCGGTCAGCATGACCAAGAAGATGGCGCTCAAGCTCGGCTTCCAGGTGCGCTACAACTCCAACACGCAGCCGGGCACGCAGAGCACCGACACACTGACCACGACCAACCTGGTCTACAACTTCTAGCCCCGCACTGCCCTTGTGGGCGTCCACTCGTGGGCGATGCCCTTTGGGTGGCATCAGAGCAAGAGCATCGCCCACGAGTGGGCTCCTGCAGGAGTGGTCAGCCGAGCATTTCGCCGGCTCCCTGCGCCAGCAGGGCATCGGCTACCGTGCGGCCGAGCGCCTCCGGCTGATCCACCAGACCGCTGGCTTCGGCCCGCACCAGCCGTCCGCTGGCTGCGTCGCCGACCAGCCCGCACAGGTGCAGGCCACGCTCGCCCAGCACGCACCAGGCCGCCACCGGCACCGTGCAGCTGCCGCCGAGCGCATGGTTCATGGCACGCTCGGCACTGACCGTCACGCGCGTGTCGGCATCGTCCAGCGCCGCCAGCAACGCCAGCACGGCCGGCTGGTCGGCGCGCGCCTCGATCCCGATCGCCGCCTGCCCGGGTGCCGGCAACCAGTCCGGCGCGGCCAGCCGCTGGCGGATGCGCGCGGCCAGGCCCAGCCGCTCCAGTCCGGCACAGGCCAGCACGATGGCGTCGTAGTCGCCGGCGTCGAGCTTGGCCAGGCGCGTGTTGACGTTGCCGCGCAGATCGAGCAATTGCAGGTCCGGTCGCGCCGCGCGCAGCTGTGCCTGCCGGCGCAGCGAAGACGTACCCACGCGGGCGCCGTGCGGCAGGTCGGCGAGCGTGGCGTGCTCGCTGCTGACGAAGGCGTCGGCGGCGTCGGCGCGCGGCAGCATCGCCGGCAGCACGAAGCCTGGTTCGAGTTCGGCCGGCACGTCCTTGAGCGAGTGCACCGCCAGCTCCGCGCGGCCTTCCAGCATCGCCACCTCCAGTTCCTTCAGGAACAAGCCCTTGCCGCCGATGCTCGCGAGCGGACGGTCGGCGATCTCGTCGCCGCGGGTGGTCATCGGCACCAGCTCGACCGCCAGGTCCGGATGCACCGCACGCAGCCGCGCGGCGACATGCTCGGCCTGCCACAGCGCGAGCGCGCTTTTGCGGGTGGCGATGCGCAGGAGGGAAACGGCCATCGGGGTTCCGTGCAGGGAAAACAGGTGCGTATTGTCGCGCAGGAGCGCTTGCGCTGCCTTGCCTTGCGACGATCTGTAGGGCGCGGCTCAGCCGGTGCGCAACAGTTTGCGCACCGCCGGCAGGTTGCGCCGGCTCACCTCGGGACTGAATCCGGTACCGGCCAGGCGCGCCAGCACGCGGCCGTCGGGCAGGGTCTTGAGGCCCAGCAGGCGTGGCGCCGGCACCAGGCAATTGCGGTGCAGCCGCACCAGTTGGGCCGGATAGGCCTCCTCGAGCTGGCGCAGCGATTCCTCGATCAGCAGTTCGCCACCGGCGTGGCGTACCACCACGTACTTCTCCTCGGCGAGCAGGCAGACCACCTCGGTCAGCGCGATCCGCACCTGCTCGCCGCGCAGGCGGCCGCGCAGGTAGCCCACCGGCTCGGCCGGCGCGGCGGCCAGGCGCAGGCGGGCGCGCTGCAGGGCCTCGCGCAGGCGTTCCAGCCGCACCGGCTTCAACAGATAGTCGACCGCGCCCAACTCGAAGGCGGTCAAGGCGTGGTTCTCGTAGGCGGTGCAGAAGATCACCTGCGGCCGCGCCTGCCCGGTCAGCCGCGCGGCCAGCGTGGCGCCGTCCAGTCCCGGCATGTTGATGTCCAGCAGGAGCAGGTCCGGCTGCGCCTCGCCGAGGGCGGCCAGTGCGGCCTCGCCGTCGGCCACGCTGCCAGCCAGCGCCACGTCCTCGCATTCGCCCAGCAGGGCGGCCAGGCGGGCGCGCGCCAGCGGTTCGTCGTCGACGATCAGCACGCGCATCAGGCGTCCTCCGCCGGCGGTGGATCGAGCGGCAGGCGCAGTTGCACCACGAAGCGGTCTTGCTGCGGGCCGGCCGCGACCGTGGCGCGTGCGCCGTAGCGCCAGGCCACCCGCTGGCGCACGTTGGTGAGGCCGTGGCCGTGCCCCGGCGTGCCCGGCCCCGGCGGCAACGGGTTGCCGATCTCGATGTGCAGCGCGCGCTCGGCCACGTGGCCGCGCAGCACGACCTCGCCGCCCTCGCGCAACGGCTGGACGCCGTGGCGCACGGCGTTTTCCACCAGCGGTTGCAGCAACAGGCGCGGCAGCGGGTAATCCGCCGGCAGGCCGTCGAGCTCGCGGCGCACGCGCAGGCGCTCGCCCAGGCGCAACTGCTCGATGGCCAGGTAGCGCTCGATCAGCGTCAGCTCCTCGCCCAGCGTGCCTTCGTGTCCCGGTTGGCCCCTTTCCGAATGGCCGAGTGCCGCCCGGAACAGTTCGCACAGGTCCTCGATGGTGCGCTCGGCGGCCGCCGGATCGACCCGCACCAGCGCGGCCACCGTATTCATGCTGTTGAACAGGAAATGCGGCCGGATGCGCGCCTGCAATGCATCGACCTTCGCGTGCGCCACCGCCGCCAGCCGTGCCTGCCACTGCGCCAGCACGTAGAAGTAGCGCAGCATCGCCGCCCCGAGCAGCGCGGTGATCAGCAGGTTGTCGCGCACGAACGCCGCCGGCGTGGTGTGCACCAGATCCAGTTGCAAGGCGATGTCCATCCAGCGCGCCACCACGCTGGCGAGGGCGACCACCAGCTCGATCAGCAGCCACACGCCGGCATACGGCATCCAGCCGCCCAGCCGCTGCAGCCATCGCCGCGCGTAGCACAACGCCAGCGCGATCAGCACCGACAGCCAGGTGACGAACAGCATACCGACGCTGTAGCCGCGCCAGCCGCGCGCGTTGTCCGGCGCCAGCCACATCAGCGTGACGGTGAGCGCGCCCACCGCGAACAGCGCAGCCACGGCCGGCAGCCGGCAGAAGTCCGGCAATGGCGTGGTCGGGCGGGAGGTGCGGCTCATGTGCTCCAGTATGCCGGCAACGTAGCGCGCATTTGCTCCCTCTTCCCCGCTGCAGGTCGAGGAGAGGGGGTCTTTCGCTTTTTGCCTGGGAAGGTTCGTGGCAAGAGCGGCCCCTCACCCCAGCCCTCTCCCCGGAGGGGAGAGGGAGCTTTAGCTGAGGCGTGGGGTGAGCCAGTGGCGCAGGTCGGCGATTTCCTCGGCGCAGACCGAATGCGGCATCGGGTAGGTGTGCCAGTCGATCGCGTAGTCCAGGGCTTCCAGCAGCAACCGGGAATCGAGCCCGCGCTGCAGCACCACCACCGGGTCGGCGCTGCCGTGGCCCCAGAAGATCGGCACTGGCGCGTTGGCGGCGCTGCGCTCGGACGCCAGCGTGGTGCTGATCGGCAGGTAGGTCGACAGCGCCACGATGCCCGCCAGCGGACGGGCGTGGCGCAGGCCGGCGGCCAGCGCGATGGCGCCGCCTTGCGAGAAGCCGGCCAGCACGATCCGCTCGCTGGGCACGCCGCGATCGTGTTCGCGCGCGATCAGCGCCTCCACCGCCTCGATCGAACGCCGGATGCCCGCCTCGTCCTGCGGCGCCCGCGCGTCGAAGCCGAAGATGTCGTACCAGGCGCGCATCGGCACGCCGCCATTGATGCTCACCGGCTGCACCGGGGCGTGCGGGAACACGAAGCGCAGCGCCGGCCAGGCCGGATCCACCAGCTCCGGCACGATCGGCGCGAAATCGTTGCCGTCGGCGCCCAGCCCGTGCAGCCAGATCACGCTGTGGCGCGGTTCGGGGCCGGTTTCGTGTTCGACGCTGGGAAGCAGGCTCATGGGCATACCGGTGGGTTGGGCAGACTGCCCAGTCTCGCCCATGCGTCATGCCGCCGCCATACGGACCGCGCCCTCGCCGGGACTTCCGGCGCTTGCGGCGCAGGCCCGCTTGGCTATGCTCGGGTGCTTTGCGACAAGCGGAGCACCCCCATGCGTCGACTTTTCCTGGCTGGCCTGGCCGCCCTCACCGCGTTGCCCGCGATGGCGGCCACGCCCGCGGCGCCGCTGGACCTGGAAACCATCATGGCCAATCCCGACTGGATCGGGCAGGCGGTGGAATCGCCGTACTGGAGTGCCGACGGCCAGGCGATCTATTACCGGCTCAAGCGCGACGGCAGCAACGTGCGCGACCTGTACCGGGTCGATCCGGCGACCGGCCGCAGCGAGAAACTCGATCCGGCCGCGATCGCCCAGGCCGATGGTCCGGCGGTGTACGACCGCACGCACCGCTATGCCGCGTTCGTGCGCCACGGCGACGTGTTCCTGCGCACGCTGGCCGACGGTCGCACCGTGCAGGTCACGCAGACCGTGGAGGACGAATCGGCGCCGCAGTTCTCCGCCGACAGCCGCGCCCTGCAATACCGCTCGGGCAACGACTGGTACCGCTACGACCTCGCCCGCGGGGTCAGCGCGCCGGTGGCGGTGCTGAAGTTTTCCGACGATCCGGACAAGAAGAGCAACGATGCGCTCGAAGCCGGGCAGTTGAAGCTGTTCTCCACCCTGCGCCAGCTCGAGGCCGACAAGCAGGCCGAGAAAGCCAACGCCAGGGCGCTGGCCGCCGCCGACCCGGGCCGCGCGTCGCAACCGTTCTGGCTGGGCGACAAGATCGTGGCGGTGGACACCGAGCTGTCGCCCGACGGCCGCTGGCTGCTGGTGGTCACGCGGCCGAAGAGCTACGAGTCCGGCCGTCATCCCAAGGTGACCCATTACGTAAGCGACTCGGGCTACGCCGAGACCGAGGATGCGCGCGTCTACGTCGGCCGCGACGACCCGGCGGCGCAATCGCTGTTGTTGCTGGACCTGCACGCCCACCGGCATTACGCGGTGCCGACCGACAATCTCCCCGGCATCAAGGACGACCCGCTTGCGGCCATCCGCGCGCGGACGATCGCGGCCCTGAAGAAGGGCGGCAAGGGTGACCAGGCCAAGGCGCTCAAGGCGCCCGACGTACGCCCGGTGCGCATCGTCTCCAGCGCCGAGGACGGCGGTGGCGGCGGCATCGTGTGGAGCGAGGACGGCAGCAACCTGGCCATCCAGTTGCGCGCGATCGACAACAAGGACCGCTGGATCGCCAGCGTCGACTTCACCCGCCACGCGCTGGTCAACCAGCAGCGGCTGCACGACGACGCCTGGATCAACTGGAACTTCAACGATTTCGGCTGGCTCAAGGACGGCCGCACGCTGTGGTACCTGTCCGAGGAAACCGGCTACTCGCAGCTCTACATCAAATCGCTGGACGGCAAGGCCAGGGCGCTGACCCACGGCAAATTCGAAGTCAGCCACCCGCAACTGTCCGGGGACGGGCGCTGGTTCTACCTGCGCACCAATCAGGTCGCGCCCTACAGCTACGACGTCTACCGCGTGTCCAGCGGCGGCGGCGAGCTGGCCCGCGTCACGCACTACCAGGGCATGGACGAGTTCCAGCTGTCGCCTGACGGCAGCCGGCTGGCGGTGCTGCATTCGGCGCCTTACCGGCTTTCGCAGCTGGCGGTGCAGCCGGCCGCCGGCGGCGCCGCGCGCGAACTGACCGACACCATGAAGCGTGCCTTCACCGCGCGCGACTGGATCGAGCCGAAGATCGTGCAGGTACCCTCCAGCCATGGCGCCGGCACCATCTACGCCAAGTTCTACGGCCCGGCGGACGACCACGCGACCTCGCGCCCGGCGGTGCTCTTCGTGCACGGCGCCGGTTACACCCAGGACGTCACCCTGGGCTGGAGCTACTACTTCCGCGAGCAGATGTTCCACAACCTGCTGGTGCGCAAGGGCTACGTGGTGCTGGACATGGACTACCGCGCCTCCGAGGGCTACGGCCGTGACTGGCGCGACGCGATCTACCGCCAGATGGGGCATCCGGAACTGGAGGATCTGCTCGACGGCAAGGCCTGGCTGGTCAAGCACCACCATGTCGACCCCCGGCGCGTGGGGATCTACGGCGGCAGCTACGGCGGCTTCATGACCGAAATGGCGCTCTTGCGCGCGCCGGGCGAATTCGCCGCCGGTGCCGCGCTGCGCCCGGTCAGCGACTGGCGGCTGTATAACCACGAATACTCCGCCAACATCCTCAACGACCCGCAGCTGGATCCGCACGCTTACGACATCAGCTCGCCGATCACCTACGCCGACCAGCTGGCCGATCCGTTGCTGATCGAGCACGGGCTGATCGACGACAACGTGCTGGCGGCCGATTCGATCCGCCTGTACCAGCGCTTCATCGAGCTGCACAAGAAGGATTTCTGGATGTCGCTGTACCCGATGGAGCGGCACGGCTTCGTGCACCCGGACTCGTGGCACGACGAGTACCGCCGCATCGATGAGCTGTTCGATACGTACGTCAAGCCCGCGAGGTAGGCGCTGGCTGGCCCCTCTCACGTCGGGAGCGGGCGATCGTAGGGTGGGCTTCAGCCCACCACCGTTTCCCACGAGGTTGCCCGGTGGGCTGAAGCCCACCCTACACCAACGGGGTTACGACCAGGCGGCGATCAGCAGCAGCACGAAGCCGGCCACCGCGATCAGCGCATGTCCCACCACCATCCACTTCGGCAGCGCCAGCCGGTTCCAGTGGTAACCCAGGTTCATGACGATGCCGCCGGCGGCCGCCAGCAGGAACAGCAGCAGCCCGAGCTGTGCCAGCCCCGGCAGGCCTACGGTGAAGTAGTCATAGACCAGCAGGGTGACGGCGGCGCCGGCAATGAAGCCGTGCCCCATCGCCAGTCAGGTCGGCGGATGCGGCTTGCCGGCGAAGCGGATGGCGGCCATCAGCAGGCCACCCAGCGCGGCCAGCGCCAGCAGCACCACTGCAGTGCGCATGCTCAACATCGGTTCCATCGCCTGCCCTCCCCGGGTTGTCCCGATGGCGGAGGATGGTCGGGGCGCGCTCGTGACGCGCGCGTCAGGCCGACAGCGGCATCCTCTCGAAATAGCGCCCGGGCGACTGCCCGAAGCTGCGCCGGAACATCGCCACGAAGGCGCTGACGCTGGCATAGCCCAGCGCGTCGGCGACCTGGCTGACGGCGGTGCCGTCGGCGAGCAGCTCCAGTGCATGGCCCAGCCGTGCCTGTTGCCGCCACTGGGCGAAGCTGGCGCCGGTCTCGCGACGGAACAGCCGGCTCAGGTTGCGTGCCGACAGCCCGGCCCAGGCGGCCCAGTCCTCCAGGCTGCGGTCTTCCTGCGGGTGCTCCAGCACCGCGTGGGCGATGCGCAGCACGCGGCGATCGCTGGGCAGGTTCAGTTGCGGAGGCAATTGCGGCGCGCGGCGCAGTTCGTCCAGCAGCACCGTCAACAGCCGCTCCTGCTGCGCGTCCAGTTCGTCCAGCATGGTCCAGTCGGCCGCGCGCAGCACCAGCGCGCGCATCAGGTCATTGGCGCCCAGCACGCAGGTGTGGTCGGGCAGCCCGGCCGCCGCCTGCGGCGCCACGAACACACCCCAGCCGCACAATGCCGAGGACATGCGCACGGTGTGCGGCTCGCCCGGCGGCATCCAGCCGACCCGTTGCGGCGGCAGCGCCCAGGCGCCCTCGCGCGTGCGGATGCTGACCATGCCGCGCTCGACGTAGAAGAACTGGCCGCGCACGTGGGTGTGCCAGTCGCTCTCCTCCACGTGCGGCTGGTGCTCGCCCGAGCCGTCCACCAGGAAGGCGATCAGCGGCGGGCCGCCGGCGTTCTCGATGCGTTCGAACATGGCCTCGTCGTGGGACATGGCAGGTTCTCGATAAAAGTTGACCGAATGACGATAACGCGCCACCCGCGTCGATACTAGCCTGATCTACCCGACGTTCCAGGAGTCCCGTGGCCTCGACCACGGGTTTCCCATGCGCAGTGGCGCATCGCTTCCGAGGAGAGCACCCCATGTCCCGTCCGACCCACATCCTGCCGGCCGAGCAGGCGCTGCCGCGTTTCGCCGAGTGCGCCCGGCGCATGCTTGACCCGGCCACGTCCGAACCGCTGCGCCGCGAACTGGAATCGCAACTGCTGCGCCTGCTGCCGGTCGTGCGCGCGCTGGGCCTGTTCGAGCTGTTCGACGTGCGCGACCGCGCGCTGGCCGCGCTGCTGCGCGACGAAATGGCCGTGCATGATGGGTTGTCCGCGGCCGCCTGAGGACCGCCGTCGGTCAGGCCGGCACGCCGGCCTGCTCCAGCTCCGCGGCGATGCGCGCGAAGCTGGCCGCGGTAGCGGCGTCCTCCGGCACGAAAAAGAACCCCGTGGCGCCATCGGCGCGGCCATCGCGCAGCGGCATGCGCACCGAATGGGCGCGCACGTCGCCGAAATCGGGATGGAAGAAATGCGCGGTCCAGGTGCTCAGCGGCGCCAGCTGCTGGCGCCCCCAGTATTCGACGAACTGCGGACTGGCCCGGCTCAACGCCTCGATCAGTTGTTCGAAGCGCGGGTCGTCCGGGTGCGCCGCGTGGTTGACGCGAAAGATGCCCAGCAGGTTGAGCATCCCCGGCTCGAAACAGGGCGCGTACAGCCGCCGTCGCGCCGGATTCATGAAGGCGTTCCAAAGATGATTGTGCGCCAGCGCGCCGCGGAAATCGCCGAAGTCGTACAGGTGCTGGGCCAGCCGGTTCCAGGCCAGCACGTCGAATACCGGATCGATCACGAACGCCGGCGCCCGGTACAGCTCGAGCATGCCGGCCATGGCCGGTGGCAGCTCCGGCTGCGCGGCCGTCGGTTCGGCGCGCGGCACGCCGGCCAGAGCGAACAGGTAAGACTCGTCGGTGGCATCCAGCGCCAGCGCGCGGGCGATGCGGCCCAACGCCGCGGCCGACACGTTGATGGCGCGGCCCTGTTCGAGCCAGGTGTACCAGGTCACGCCCACCCCGGCGAGGGTGGCTACTTCCTCGCGGCGCAGGCCCGGCGTGAGCCGTCGGCCACGCGGCAGGCCGGCCGCCTCCGGCGCCAGCGCGGCGCGGCGCGCCCGCAGGAAGGCCTTCAGCTCGGAACGCTGTCGGGTCAGTTCCATGGACAGTCCCAGGGGGAAGGGGCTTGCCGTATCCGGGATCGCCGGATGCCGGGTAGTAGTGAGAGTAACAGCAGTACCGGCTGCCTTCCGCCAACGAGTGCAGGTGACGTACGGTTGATGCTCCCCCCGTACCCGACCGCGTGCAATGCGCGGACCGATGCCGGCCTCGCGAAGCCGGCATGTCACGCCGCGGCCCTGCCGCGCGTCCTCGCCAGTGCAGACAAGACCAAGGAGCATGCCGATGCCGTTGCTTCCCGTTTCCGTTCCCGTCCCCGATACCGATGCGCTCACCGACTTCGTGGTGCATGCCCAACTGATGCTGGACCCGGCCACCCCCGAGCCGTTGCGGCGCGAAGCCGAACCGCGCCTGCTCGCGCAGTTGCCGACCCTGCATGCGCTGGGCGTGTTCGAGCTGTTCGCCATCCGCGACCCGGCGCTGGCGGCGCTGGTGCGCGACGAAATGGCTACGCTGCGCGCCTGAATGCTTGCCTGCGCAAATGCATCCAGCGAGACAGTTGCCTTGACAACTATCTGCGCGGCAATAGAATGCGCGGCATGGAAAATGACTCGCCCGCCTTTGCCGCGTCCCAGGAGAGCCTGGGCGTCCTGCTCGGCCTGGTGCGCACGGAGATCGTGCGCGCCATGGAGGCGGAGCTGGCGGCGGCGGGCGTGGAGTTGCGTTTCACCCAGTTCCTGATCCTCAAGCGGCTGGCCCGGCTCGGTCCGATGTCCGCCTCGGAGCTGGCCCGCGCGGTCGAGCTCGATGGCGGCGCCATGACCCGGCAACTCGACCACCTCGAAGGGCGCGGCTACCTGCGGCGCTGCCCGCATGAACAGGACCGCCGCGCCCTGCGCATCGAGCTGACCGACCAGGGCAACGCCTTGTGGCAGCAGTTGACCGACTGCAACGAGCGCGTGCTGGGCGCGGCGCAGCGCTCGCTCGGCGAGGCCGAGCGCCGCCGCCTGCACGATTACCTGACGCGCGTACTGCACGCGTTGCGCGACAAAGACTGACCCTCACCCGGAACCCCATACCATGCGTCTGCAATCCCTTGCGGCGGCCACCGCACTGACCCTCGTTCTGGCCGGCTGCGCCAGCAGCGGCGGCCTGCACCCGGACGGCAAGCTGCTCGAGCCGTCCGCGCTGCAGGCCCGGCACAGCCTCGCCGCGCACGCCGACGCCGATGCCGCCTGGCCGGCCGCCGACTGGTGGACCGGCCTGGGCGATTCGCAGCTGGATGCGCTGATCGCCGAGGCGCTGGCGAACAACCCCGGCCTGGCCGCGGCCGACGCGCGCGCGCGCCAGGCGCAGGCCGCCGCCGGCATCGCCGACGCCGCGCGCGGCCCCAGCGTGAACGCGGGCGCCGCGGTCTCCGGCGCGCACCTGCCCGCCACCGTGATGCCCTCGGACGTGGGTGGCGGCCACTTCGCCTGGGCCAAGTACGGCTACCTGAGCTTCAACTGGGGCCTGGACCTGTGGGGCGGCAAGCGCGCCGCCTGGGAAGCGGCGGTCGGCCAGGGCCGCGCCGCCGAGGTCGAGGCGCGCGCCGCGCGCATCGAGCTGTCGGCCAACGTGGCGCGCGCCTACGCGCAACTGGGTTATGCCTACGCGCAACAAGACGTGGCCGAGGCCGAACTGGAGCGTGCCCACAAGGCGCGCGAGCTGACCGCCCAGCGCGTCCATGCCGGGATCGACAGCAAACTGCAGCTGCGCCAGGGCGATGCCGAAGTGGCCGGCGCCGAACAGCAGCTTGCGCTCGCCAGCCGGGCGATCGACGCGGCCCGTTCGGCGTTGTCGGTGCTGCTGGGCAAAGGCCCGGATCGCGGCCTGGACATCGCCCGTCCTCAGCTGCTCGCGCCAGCGCAGCTGGCCGCGCCGGCCAACCTGCCGGTGGACCTGCTGGGCCATCGCGCCGACCTGGTTGCCGCGCGCTGGCGCGTCGAGGCGGCGGCCAGCGACATCAAGAGCGCCAAGACCCAGTTCCTGCCCAACGTCGACATCGGCGCGCTGGCCGGCCTGGTCGCCATGGGCAGCACCAACCTGTTGCAGGCGCCGGCGCGCTTCTACCAGGTCGGCCCGTCGCTGAGCCTGCCGATCTTCGACGGCGGCCGGCTGCGCGCCAACCTTTCGGCCAGCGACGCGCAGTACGACCTGGCGGTGGCGCAGTACAACCGCACCCTGGTCGGTGCGCTCAACCAGGTCGCCGACGACTACGCCGCGCAGCAGTCGCTGGTCACCCAGATCGACGCGCAGCAGCGCGCGCTGGATGCCGCCAACGATGCCTGGCGCCTGGCGCAGCAGCGCTACGAGGCCGGCGTGGGCAGCTACCTGGAAGCGCTCAGCGTGCGCCAGCAACTGCTGGTCGCCGAGCAGCGCATGGCCGCGCTCGAGGCGCAGCAGGTCGACCTCTCCGTGCAG
The DNA here is from genome assembly GCF_026410505.1 of Frateuria hangzhouensis. Taxonomy (GTDB): domain Bacteria; phylum Pseudomonadota; class Gammaproteobacteria; order Xanthomonadales; family Rhodanobacteraceae; genus Frateuria_A; species Frateuria_A hangzhouensis. Next base: position 142,230 of record NZ_JAPMIU010000004.1, on the reverse strand, counting down.
CTGATCCAGGCCCTTGGCGGTGGTTACCGCCCCGATGCCGTCGACAGCGCCACTCCCGCATCCACCCCCGCTCAATCCTGAAGGCTCTTCCATGTCCAGCCAGCCTGTTTCCCAACTGAACGAAGACGCCGCCGCGCCCGCCCCGAACCGGCCGGCCGCCAAGAACAAACGCGGTTTTCTGCTGCGCGCGCTCGGCGTGGTGGTGCTGCTCGCCCTGATCGGCTGGGGCCTGTGGTACTACCTCGACGGCCGCTGGTACGAAGGTACCGACGATGCGTACGTCAACGGCAACATCGTGCAGATCACCCCGCAGATCCCCGGCACCGTGGTCTCGATCGGTGCCGACGACGGCGACCGCGTCAAGGCCGGCCAGGTACTGATCAAGCTCGATCCCAGCAATGCCGAAGTGGCGCTGGCCGAGGCCCGCGCCAATCTCGCCGGCACCGTGCGCAAGGTGCGCGGCCTGTACAGCACCGTCAGCGGCGCGCAGGCCGACGTGGCCGCGCGCAAGGTGGCGGTGGCCAAGGCGCGTGCCGACTACGACCGTCGCCGCGACCTGGCCAAGTCCGGCGCGATCTCGGCCGAGGAACTGGCGCACGCCCGCGACGAACTGACCTCCGCGCAGAGCGCCCTGACCGCCGCCACCCAGCAGTACCAGACCAGCAAGGTGCTGGTGGACGACACCGTGGTCGCCTCCCATCCGGACGTCCAGACGGCCGCGGCCAGGCTGCGTGCCGCCTACCTGGACGATCTGCGCACCACGATCGTGGCGCCCGTCGATGGCTACGTCGCCAAGCGCGGCGTGCAGCTGGGCCAGCGTGTGGCGCCGGGCACGCCGCTGATGGCGGTGGTGCCGCTGGGCGAGGCGTGGATCGATGCCAACTTCAAGGAAACCCAGCTCGCCCACATGCGCATCGGCCAGCCGGTGGAGATCCACGCCGACGTCTACGGCGGCGACGTGACCTACAAGGGCATGGTGCAGAGCCTGGGCGTGGGCACCGGCAGCGCCTTCTCGCTGCTGCCGGCTCAGAACGCCACCGGCAACTGGATCAAGATCGTCCAGCGCGTGCCGGTGCGGGTGGTGTTCACCGACCCGCAGCAGCTGGACAAGCATCCGCTGCGCATCGGCCTGTCCTCCGACGTCACGGTCGACCTGCACGACCAGCGCGGCGCGATGCTGGCGCCCGAGCCGCCGACCCGCCCGGCCTTCAGTACCGACGTGTACGAACAGCAGTTGCACAAGGCCGACGACCTGATCGCGAAGATCATCCACGCGAACATGGCCGGCAGCGGCAAGGCCTCCAGCGACAAGTAAGCGAAAGCTCCCTCCCCTGCATGCAGGGGAGGGTTGGGGAGGGGTCACGCTTTCCGGCAAGCCCGAGCAACCCCCTCCCAGCCTCCCCCTGCGAGCAGGGGGAGGGGCCATTCACCCCGGACACCACGCAGCCCATGACCAGCCAATTCCGTCCGCCCAGCATGGCGATCACCACGATCGGCATCTCGCTGGCCACCTTCATGCAGGTGCTGGACACCACGATCGCCAACGTGTCGCTGCCGACCATCGCCGGCAATCTCGGCGTGAGCGTGAACCAGAGCACCTGGGTAATCACCTCCTTCGCCGTCAGCATGGCCATCTCGCTGCCGTTGACCGGCTTCCTGACCCGCCGTTTCGGCGAGATCAAGCTGTTCATCTGGTGCACGCTGCTGTTCGCGCTGACCTCGTTCCTGTGCGGCGTGTCGCAGAGCATGGAGATGCTGATCGTGTTCCGCACCCTGCAGGGCGCGGTGGCCGGCCCCATGTACCCGATCACGCAGAGCCTGCTGATCTCGATCTACCCGCCGGCCAAACGCGGCATGGCATTGGCGCTGCTGGCAATGGTCACGGTGGTGGCACCGATCGCCGGCCCGATCCTGGGCGGCTGGATCACCGACAACTATTCCTGGCCGTGGATCTTCTTCATCAACGTGCCGATCGGCATCTTCGCCAGCATGGTGGTGGGCAACCAGATGCGCGGGCGAACCGACAAGACCGAACGGCCGCGGGTGGACTACGTCGGCCTGATCACACTGATCATCGGCGTCGGCGCGCTGCAGGTGGTGCTGGACAAGGGCAACGACGAGGACTGGTTCAACTCCACCTTCATCATCGTCACCAGCATCGTTTCGGTGATCGCGCTGGCGATCTTCCTGATCTGGGAGTTGACCGACAAGGATCCGATCGTCGACCTGAAGCTGTTCCGCCACCGCAACTTCACCTACGGCACGATCGGGCTGGTGCTGGCCTACGCGGCGTTCTTCGCGATGAGCCTGCTGATGCCGCTGTGGCTGCAGCGCAACCTCGGCTACACGGCGACCTGGGCCGGCTACGCCACCGCGCCGATCGGCGTGCTGCCAGTACTGCTGACCTTCTTCGTGGGCAAGTTCGCACCCAAGTTCGACCTGCGCGCGGTGGCCTCGGTGGCCTTCGTGGTGCTGGGCGTCACCTGCTTCATGCGCTCGGACTTCTACATCGGCATCGACTTCTACCACGTGGCGCTGGTGCAACTGATCCAGGGGCTGGGCGTGGCGTTGTTCTTCATGCCGATCCTGACCATCCTGCTGTCGGACCTGCAGCAGAACGAGATCGCGTCGGGCTCGGGCCTGGCCACCTTCCTGCGCACGCTGGGCGGCAGTTTTTCCGCCTCGCTCACGACGCTGTTCTGGGAACGCCGCGCGGTGGCGCATCACGAGCACCTGGTCGAACACGTCACCGCGTACGACCCGGCCACGCGCGCGACGATGAACGCGATGGGCGATCCGCAGACTGCCGCGGCGATGATCAACCAGATGGCCACCCAGCAGGGCTACCAGATCTCCTTCAACGAGATCTTCCACGTGCTCGGCTGGATCTTCATCAGCCTGGTGCTGGTGATCTGGCTGACCCGGCCGCCGTTCGTCGCCAAGGCCGGCCCCGCGGCCAGCGGCGGGCACTGACGGCGCAGATCCCGTCGGCAGGAGCGCACGCGGTGCGCTCCTGCCGACCGGTCGGTATCAGAGATCGAAACCGACGCCGACCAGCGCCATCGTCTCGCCGCGATTGGGGCCATTGATCCCGCCATTGGAAACGTGCCGCAGCTGAAAGCTCAGATGCTCGCCCTGCCAGCCCAGCGTGCTGACGAACTGGTAGTGGCTCGACAGCGCCTGGGTGGTGTGGTTGATGCCGGCGAGCTGGAAGCTGAAGAACAGCGGGCGGTACCAGGCGTCGGGGGCGCCGTAGTGGAAACGCGCGCCGGCGGCCAGCAGTGCCACCGGATCGCGGGCATCGAACTCGGCACCGCGATAACGGGTGACGTCGCGGCTGTCGATCCAGCCGGCGGAGATGTCCGGCGACCAGTCGAGCTGGGCGATGCCCGTCGGATGCGCCGCGAACGTGGCCTCGACGAAGGCGGCGTTGGCACCGTGGTCGTCCATGTAGCTGCGCCCGCCCTGCACTTCCAGGTGGGCGGCGGCGGCGGGCAGGGCCATGGTGGTCAGGAGCAGCGTCAGCGCGACGCGCAAACGCGAAGTAGCGTGGAGCATGGGGGACCTTTCTGGATGGGGGAAGGTTTGTGTACTCGATAGTTTAATTTATCTCGTCGCCAGCGGGTGAAGCACGCGCGTGCATGGTGGGAAACACTGTGTGGCGCGAGCGGCGAGAAAGCGGTTCGTTGCCCGAGCCATCGCGGCTACGCCGGGATCTCGTAGGAGCCCACTTGTGGGCGATGCTCTCTGGTGGCATCAGAGGCAGAAACATTGCCCACAAGTGGGCTCCAGCACATGCCTCGCCGGATGTCCCGGAGCGGGTAGTGGCGGCGGTCAAACCCAGAAAGGAACCCGGCCAACGGCCGGGTTCGGGCTCGCTCGCAGAGTGCCTGTCAGCTAGAAACCCGTGCCCTTGGCCTGGCCGAGGCCCAGCGACGGGCGATCCAGGTCCAGGGCCGCGGCGTCCAGCCGTACCGCGTCCGGATGGGCGTTGCGCAGGGCTTCGCCGAACTTCGACGCATCGCCCACCGCCACCACGTGGGTGGCCGTGATGTCCAGGTGCGCCCTGGCGTAGGCCTGCACCTGCGCCGCCGTCACCGCCTGCACGCGGCCGATGTAGCGGCCGATCTCGGCCAGGTCCACGTTGTAGGTGGCCAGCGCCCCCAGGCGGTCGGCCAGCCCGGCGGTGGTCTCCAGGCTGCGGCCGTAGCTGCCGATCAGGGTGGCCTTGCGCGCGGCCAGTTCGTCGGCCGGCACCGGAGCCTGGCCGAGGCGGGCGAACTGGCCGAGCATCAGGTCGACGACCTTCGCCGCGGACGGGTTCTTGGTCTGCGCCTGGGCCAGCCACATGCCGTTGCCGCGGCGGCCGTCGAGCACGCTGAAGGCGCCGTAGGAAAGGCCGCGCTTGATGCGGATCTCCTCGTTCAACCGCGCCGAGTAGGAATCGCCGAGCACCGCATTGGCCACCGTGCCGGCGTAGTAGCCCGCATCGTTGCGTGGTGGCGCCGCGTGCGCCGCCACCACGCCGGCCTGGCCGGCGCCGGGCTGGTCGATCACCAGCACGGCCGGCAGCTGGCTCTTGCCCATGCCGGCGGGCGCGACGGCCAGCGGAGTCTGCGGCCGCTTCCAGTCGCCGAAGCTCTGTTCGGCCAGCGCCCGCGCCTGCGCCGGGGTGACGTCCCCGGTGAGGATCAGTACCGCGTCGTCCGGTCGGTAGACCGCGGCGTGCATGCGCAGCACGTCGTCGCGCCCGATCGCCTTGAGCGAGGCCGCGGTGCCGGCTGGGGAATGGCCGTAGGCTCCGTCGCCGAACACGGCGCGGCCGGCGCCAAGAATCGCCAGCTGTGTCGGCTGGCTGAGCATCAGGTGCAGGTCGTCCAAAGCCTGGCTGCGCGCGCGTTCCAGCTCGGCCGGGGCGAACGCGGGCTGCAGCGTCACCTGTGCCAGCAGCGCCAGCGCGGCAGGCAGCTTCGGCGTGGTCACGGTGATGCCGACGCTGCTGTGGTCCCAGTCGGCGTCGGCATCGAGCGAACCGCCCAGCGCCTCGGCCGCGGCGGCGATCTGCGGGGCGCTGCGCCCGGCCGCGCCGCGGGTGAGCAGGGTCGCGGTGAGCTTGGCCAGACCGGCCTTGCCGGGCGGATCCATCGCGATGCCGCGGCGCAGCAGCAGCTCGGCGGTGACCAGCGGCAGGCCGTCGCGGCGAATGCTCACCACGCGCAGGCCGTTGGCCAGGGTCTGGCTGGATGGCGTGGGCAACGACAGCGTGGGCGCCGGACCCGGCGCCGGCGGCGTGGCGGGAAAGTCCGTGGTGCCAGCCAGCGCTGGCGCGGCGCACAGGAGCACGGCCGTAAAGACGGCCAGACGAGTGCGGATCAGGCGGTTCATCGGGCACCTCCCCGATGCTTGCCGTCGGCCTTGGCCTGCGGCAGGTAATCGATGGTGACGCTGTGCGCAGCAGTCACGTAGCGCTTGAGCACGCGCTGCACGTCAGCGGCGCTGACCCGCTGCAGTGCCGCCAGGTCGCTGTTGATGCGTGCCGGGTCGCCTTCGATCAGCGCCGCCTGGCCCAGCCCGAAGGCCTTGCCCTGGGCGGTCTGGCGACCCTTCAATTCGCTGGTGAGCAATTGCGTCTTGACCTTGTCCAGTTCCGCCGCCGGAATCGGCTCATCGGCCAGCTTGCCGATTTCCGCACGCAGCAGCTTTTCCGCCTCGGCCGGCGTGTGGCCGCTGGCCAGGATCGCGTAGGCCACGAACAGCCCCGGCCCGACCCGCGCATCGACCTCGGCGCCGGCTTGCTGCGCAACCTGCGCGCGGTACACCAGCGACTGGTAAAGCCGCGACGACTCGCCCTGCGAGAGCAGCGCCGCGGCGACCTGCAGCGGAATGGTGTCGGCATCGCGCGCCGGCGGGATCAGCCAGCTCATCGCCAGCGCCGGCAGCGGTGCGGTGGCGCTGGTCTCGGTATAGCGCTTGTCGGCCGTGCGCGCGGGTTCATGCACGGTGACCTGCGGGATCGGCGTGGCCGGCCTGGGGATCCAGCCGAAGTAGAGGTCGACCCAGGCGTCGAGCTGCTTCGGGTCGAAATCGCCGGCGACGATCAGGGTGGCGTTGTCCGGGCGGTAGAACGTGCGGTGGAAGTCGATCACGTTCTCGAGCGAGGCCGCTTCCAGGTCCGCGATACTGCCGATGGTCGGGCGCTTGTACGGATGCACCGTGAACGAGTGCGGGTCGATCGCGTTGAACAGCTTGCCGTAGGGATTGGCCAGCACGCTCTGGCGGTATTCCTCCTCCACCACGGCGCGCTCGGACTTGAAGTTCTTCTCGTCCACGTTGAGGTTGGAGAGTCGCTCCGCTTCGGCCCACAGCAGTGTCTGGAGGTAATTGCTGGGGATGACCTCGAAGTAGTTGGTGACGTCGTCGCCGGTAGAGGCGTTGTTGGCGCCACCGACGTCTTCGGTGAGCCGGTCCATCTGCTCGGCGTGCATGTGCGCCGTGCTCTTGAACATCAGGTGCTCGAACAGGTGCGCAAAGCCGGAGCGGCCCCGCGGATCGTCCTTCGAGCCGACGTGGTACCAGACCTGCACCGCCACGGTGGGGCTGGCGTGGTCCTCGATGCTGAGCACCTCCAGGCCGTTGGCCAGCGTGCGCTGGTGGTACGGGATGGGCGGCACCGTCAGCTCGGCGGCCGCCAGCGGCGTGCCCGCCATCGCGGCGAGCAGGGGAATGGAAGCCAGCCAGCTGGCCCGGCGCATGCGCATGGACGAATCCCTCCGGTGGAAAGGCAGCACGATAGCAAGCAGGTGTCGGCAACGGATGCAGGACTGATGGGGCAGCCGTGCGGTGCAGGCCATCGGCCTCGACCCCGTCCCGACGCTTGATTTCCCTATTTAACCCGGGTAAAAATATCTGGCCCCCCCGAGCAAGGACTTCCCATGCATCCCCAGGCCAGCGCCACTTGCACCGCCTTCGACGGCCACCGCCTGCTCGCATCCGGCCCTTGCGCCGACGTGGCGCTGGCGGTCAAGCGCGCGCGCGCCGCCGACGCCCTCATCTTCGACGACCGCAGCGGCCGCCCGGTCGAGTTCGACCTGCGCGGCAGCGAGGCCGACGTACTGGCGCGACTGCAGCCCGAACCGCCGCCGCCGCGCGGTCCCGGCCGCCCGCGGCTGGGCGTGACCGCGCGCGAGGTGACCTTGTTGCCGCGCCATTGGGACTGGCTGGCCGGTCAGCCCGGCGGCGCCTCGGCGGTGCTGCGCCGGCTGGTCGAACAGGCGATCCGCGAAGGCGGCGCCGCGCAGCGTGCGCGCGAGTCGGCCGAATCGGTCGACCGCTTCATGCTGGCGATGACCGGCAACCTGCCCGCCCACGAGGAAGCCAGCCGCGCGTTCTGGCGCGGCGAGCGAGAGCGCTTCACGCAGCTGACCGAAGCATGGCCGGCCGACGTGCGCGACCACCTGCGCCGCCTGGCCGCGATCGCCTGGGACGAAGCCGGCCGCTAACGCCCGGGCGTGATCCGCGACGACTCCCGCGCAGCGGAAAGGGGGCAGTCGCGCGCAAGGGTGAGGAGCCTCCAAAAAAGCCGCTCGCTCCTGCAAAAGTCCGACCCGGTGGGCTATTCGAGGTCGCCTGTAAGGGAACACTGATAAACCCCGAAAGCTTCGACGCCCACTGTAGGGGCCCACTTGTGGGCGATGCTTTTGGCGTGCAACCAGGCGTAAGGGCATCGCCCACAAGTGGGCTCCTACAAAAGCGGCGCGCGAAGAAAGCTATTCGATGTTGCCTGTAGCGAGCGGCGATGCGCGGCACGTTCAGGCGGTTTGCTGCTTGCCCAGCGCCTTGAGCCGCTTCTTCTCCTCGCGCCGCTGCTTGCGCGCGGCCTTGCGGATCTTGCGGTCGTAGCCCCACAGGTAGATCGCCGGCGTGCTGAGCAGGGTCAGCAGCTGCGACACCAGCAAACCACCGACGATGGCGATGCCCAGCGGCTGGCGCATCTCCGAGCCGATGCCGAAGCCGATCGCCAGCGGCAGCGCCGCGCCCATCGCCACCAGCGTGGTCATGGTGATCGGGCGGAAGCGCACCAGCGCGGCCTCGCGGATCGCCTCGGGTGGCGGCAGGTCGCGCTCGCGTTGGGCCACCAGCGCGAAATCGACCATCAGGATCGCGTTCTTCTTGACGATGCCGATCAGCATCAGGATCGCGATGATCGCCATCAGCGACAGCTGCGTCTGCGTCACCAGCATCGCCAGGAACGCACCCGCGCCCGCGGCCGGCAGCGTGGAGAGGATGGTCAGCGGATGGCCCAGGCTCTCGTACAGGATGCCCAGCACGATGTACATCGCCACGATCGAGGCCAGCAGCAGGATCATCCCATTGGAGCTGGCCTGCTGCAGGCGCTGGTTGGCGCCGGTGAAGTCGACCCGGATGCCCTCGGGCAGATGCACCGCGAAGGCCGCCTGTTCGACCAGCTTGACGCCGCGCGCCTGGTCCACGCCCTTGGCCAGGTTGTAGGTCACCGTCGCCGCTTCGAGCTGCTTGTGGTGGCGGACGCGCATCGGCGTGATGTTCGGCTCGATCCGCGCCAGCGCCGACAGCGGGATCATCTGCCCTTGCTTGTTGCGTACATGCACATTCAACAGCGACGCCGGACTGACCGTTTCGGCGCCGGCCGAGGTCAGCACCACGCGGTACTGGTTGATGTCCGAGTAGATCACCGAAACCTGGTTCTGCCCGAAGGAGTTGTACAGCGCCGAGTCGATGTCGCCGATGCTCACGTGCAGCCGGCCGGCGGCCTCGCGGTCGACCTTCAGCATCTGCTGCTTGCCGGCCTGGTCGAAGTCGCTGCCGACGTCGCGGAACTCTTTCACGGTGCGCAGCTGGCGCACCATCTTCAGGGTCCACGGCTGCAGGTCGCCGCCGTTGTTGCTGACCAGCTGGAACTCGTACTGGGAGCCACCGCCGCCGCTGCCGCCGCCACCGAGGAACTGCGCGACGTTCAGTTCGACCTCCACCCCCGGCAGCTTGTCCAGCTGCTTGGACAGGCGCTCGACCACCTGCTTGGCGCCCACGGTACGCTCGCCCGGCCCGTTGCCGTGTGGCTTGAGGTCCATGAACATCTGCGCCGAATTGCCGACCGCGCCGCCTCCGCCGCCCTGCCCGCCGAGCATGGTGAGCATGTCGGCCACGGCCGGATCGGCCTGGATGATCCGCGCCACCTGCTGCACCCGCTCGGTGAGCAGCGCCGGCGAGATGTTGGCGTCGGCGCTCACGTCGGCCTGCAATTGGCCGGTGTCCTCGTCGGGCATGAACGTGCCGCCGGCGGTCTTGACCACGGCGATACCCAGCGCAACGGTCAGCACCAGCAGGAGCAGCGGCTGCCAGCGCATCAGCCGGCGATGGTGCATGGCCCAGTCCAGCGCACGCTCGTAGCGCCGGAGCATCGCGCGATCGAAGTTCTCCACCGCGCGTTCGATGCGACCGGCTGGCCGCGGGTTGGCCGGCTCGGGCTTGAGCAGGCGCCCGCACAGCGCGGGCGTGAGGGTGAGCGAGACGATCGCCGAGATCACCACCGCCGCGGTCAGCGTCACCGAGAACTCGCGCAGCAGCATCACCAGCACGTTGTTGCCGAACAGCAGCGGCGCGAACACGGCGACCAGGGACAGCGTGATCGACACCACGGTGAAGCCGATCTCGCGCACGCCGGTCAGCGCGGCCTGCAGCGGCGGCATGCCGTGTTCCATGTGGCGCACGATGTTCTCGATCACCACGATCGCATCGTCCACCACGAAGCCGATGCACAGCACAAGCGCCACTAGCGACAGGGTATTGAGCGTGTAGCCCAGCGCCCACATCGCCACGAACGCGCCGGCCAGCGACAGCGGCACGCTCAGGGTGGCGATCAGCGTGGGCCGCAGCCGGCGCAGGAACACCAGCATCACCAGCACCACCATCACGATCGAGATCAGCAGTGCCACCTCCACCTCGTGCAGTGCCGACTTGGTGGTCTGGGTGAGGTCGAACACCGCGTTCACGTGCACGTTGGCGGGCAACGTCGCGCGCAACGCCGGCAGCTTGGCGCGGATCGCCTCCACGGTAGCCACCGCGTTGGCTTCGGGCCGTTTGGTGATCTGCATGCCGACCGTGCGCGCATTGGCCTGCGGAGTGCTGAACCAGGCCGCCTGGTACTTGTCCTCCTGGCCGCCGTAGACGTGCGCCACGTCGGACAGGCGCACCGGCACGCCACGCTTCATGGCGATCAGCAGCCGGGCGAACTCGTCCGGCGTGTGCAGGCCGTCGCTGGCGGTGACCGTCATCTGCGTGCGGCCGTTGCTGAGCGTGCCCTGCGGCGAGGTGACGTTGGCCGCGCGCAGCGCGTTGGCCACGTCGTTGGCGGTCAGGCCCTTGGCGGCCAGCGCGTCGTTGTCCAGTTCGATGCGCACCGCGTGCGGCGTGCCGCCGAACACCTGCACCTGCGCCACGCCGGGGATCTGCGCCACGGCCGGCTTGAGCAGGGTGTCGGTGAGGTCGAACAGCTGGTCCTGCGGCAGCCCCGAGGAGGTCAGCGTGATGAACAGGATGGGGATCTGCGAGGTATCGAATTTGAAGTACTGCGGCGGACTGGGCATGCCCGGCGGCAGGTCCGCCGCGGCCGCGTTGATCGCCGCCTGCACGTCGCGCGCGGCGCTGTCGGCGGTGCGGTCGAAGGTAAAGCGCACCGATACCGAGGCCTGGCCCTCGGTGGCATTGCCGTACATCTCGTCGACGCCGGGTATGCGCCCCAGGTGCCGCTCCAGCGGCGCCAGCACGGTGCTGGCCATGGTTTGCGCGCTGGCGCCCGGCTGGCTGGCAACCACGTACACGCCGGGGAAGTCCAGCGACGGCAGCGCCGCCACGCCCAGCAGCAGGTAGGCCCAGAAGCCGGCCAGGGTCAGGCCCACGGCCAGCAGCGAAGTGCCGATAGGGCGTCGGATCAGCGGAGCAAAGATATTCACGGGGCGTCCATACCGCGGCGGGGGGGCCAGGCAAGCGCCGGACCGGGGCGTCTAGCGTAACGCGCGGGCGGGGCCCGGTTCGTGGGCCAGAAGGTGGGCGAAGTCATGCCCACGTTATGCCTTGGGCGTTGCGCCCGCGGATGTGCCTGAAGTCCGGCCCCTGCCGAAAGGCAGGGCATGATCCCGCGGTCGCCGCCTTCATGTAGGAGCCCACAAGTGGGCTCCTACAGGGTCCGGTCAGTCGGCGGCCGTGTAGCGCACCGTCAGGTACCAGCTGCGTCCAGGCTGGTTGAAGTAGTACACCGTCTCGTAGCGGCGGTCGAACGCGTTGGCCAGCCGCGCCTGCACCTGCCAGCCCGGCGCGAAGGCATAGCTGGCGCGCAGGTCGGTGGTGGCGTAGCCACCCAGCCGGCGCAGGTTGGCCAGGTCGTCGTAGCGTCCGCCGGCGGCCAGCACCGTGGCGCCCACGCCGAACGCGCCGAACTGGCGATCCAGCTCGATCCGCGCGGTGCGCTCCGGACGGCGCGGCAGCAGGTGGCCCTCGTTGGCGCCGCCGTCGCGGTTGACCGGGCGCTGCAGGGTCAGCCAGCTTTCCAGCCGCCAATCGCCAAGCCGGGTGCCGAACTGCGCTTCCAGCGCGCGGATGCGCGCGCGGCTGATGTTGCGCGGAAAATAGTTGGCGTCCAGCGAGATCAACTGGTCGATGCGGGTCTGGTAGGCGTTGAGCGCCCAGTGCCCGTTGTCCAGCCGCTGCGACAGGCCGAGCTCAGCGCTGCGCGAGGTTTCGGGCTCGAGCTCGGGGTTGCCGCTGCCGTAGGGGTAGTACAGGTCGTTGAAGGTCGGCGCATGGAAGGCGCTGCCCCAGCTTGCCGACAGCCGCAGGCCGTGGTCGAACGCGTAACCCCAGGCGGCCGCGCCGGTGGTATGGCCGCCGAACTGCTGGTTGTCGTCGTGGCGCACGGAAAGCTGCAGCTCATGCCGGCCGAAGCTGCCCTGGTACTGCGCGTAGCCGCTGGTGTCGCCACGGTCGTCGGCCAGATAGCCGGTGTCGCTGGACAGGTGCTCGTGCTGCCAGTCGATGCCGAGCGTGAGCAGCTGATCGTCGGCCAGGCTCAGGTCGTTCTGCCACGAGGCCTGGTCGCGGCGCGAATTGCCGTACCGCACGAACACGCCGTCGTTGTAGGTGGTTTGCTCGTCCAGGCTCTGTCCGGCGGCGAGCGTCACCGTCCAGCCCGGCCGCGGTGCGAAACCCAATCGTGCGCCGGCCACCTGTTGCCGGTTGTGGTGCTGGTTGCCGTACGGGGCGCCGTCGAACTCCACGCGGCTGTCGCTGCGCAACCAGGTGCCCGCCAGTTCGGTGCCGCCATCCCAGCGGTAGCCGAGGTTGGCCAGTGCGTTGTAGTTGCGGTAGGCATCGGCATCGGGCTCGTCCGCGAAGCAACCGGCGAACGCGGCCGCCGCGCCGACCCGGCAGGCGTTGATGCCGCGGGTGTACTGGCCACCCACGCTGAGGTTGTACCAGGCGTGCTTGTCGCCGCCGGCCAGGCCCAGCTGGCCGTCGGCATAGCCACGGCTGCCGGTGCCCAGGCGCAGCGAGGGCGCCAGGCCGCCGTTGCGCGGCCCGTGCCGGGTGAAGATCTGGATCACTCCGCCGATCGCGTCCGCGCCATACAGGCTGGAACGCGGCCCGCGCACCACTTCGATCCGCTCGATCTGGTCCAGCGGCAACTGGTCGAACGCCGGGATGCCGGCGCTGACCGTGCCCACGCGGACGCCGTCGATCAGCAGCAACGTGTGCGAGGAATTGGTGCCGCGCAGGAACAGCGAACTCTGCTGGCCCAGCCCGCCGGCCTGGGCGAAGCTCACCCCGGGCAGGTTCTGCAGCAGGTCGATCAGCGACACCGGCTGCAGCCGGTCGATGTCCGCGCGGGTGATCACGCTGACCGACGACAGCGCGTCGTCCACGGTGATGGCGGTGCGCGTGGCGGTGACCACCACCGGCGAAAGCGCGGCCGGGTCGGTGGCGTCGGCCGCCGCGGCAACGAACGAGCAGCCGCACAGGGCGGCAGCGAACAGGGTCTTCTTCATAGGTACGGTGTTCCTTCGGCCGCGCGCCCACGCACGGCCCGAGCGATGGATAGGCTGGCCGATCAGCGGGAACAGAAGGAACGACGGGCAGGCGCGGGGCCGCACGAGGTCCGCCCCGCCCACCGCAGGTCCACCAGGCAACGCTTCGGGCCGGTCTCCGGACTCGCGGGCGCAGGCCTGGGGCCTGCCGGGGCGGCGCCTTCCCATGCACTGGCACAGTGGCGTGGGCCGTCCGTTCGACTCGCTTACCGTTGCGGGGGCAGCGCCGGCCTTGTGGTGCATGGCACCACGCACCGGCTTCCCGTTTCATTCCGTGCCGGCCTATGCCTGCAGGGAACACCCGAAACGATCCCATAGTAGGGAAAGCGATTCCCATACTCCAGGCCGGTTACTGAGCCGAGAGGAAATTGCTAAAAAAAAGTTGACACGAAGTTACGCTCGGCGCTACGTTCCGTCAGCAATTCACCGTCTTAGGTTGGTGAATGCAACAAACGAACGAACGCTGGGGCGAGGCCAAAGAGCGGTAATTACCGTATCGGGTGCAACAGGAAAGCGTTATTCGTGGGTTTTCCAGCGAGCCGGGCTTTGTGTCGGCCGCGTGGCTTTTTACATGACTCGTCTGCGAGTCGATCTGGGGAGATCACTTGATGAACAAGCGCTTTATTCCGCGCGGGGCGCAACCTCGCCGCAACGCCCTGGTGATGGCCGTGGCTATCGGCCTGGGCTTTTCGGGCTTCGCCTACGGCCAGGCCACCAATGGTTCCATCTTCGGTACCGCACCCGCGGGCGAATCGGTCACCATGACCAGCGCCGGCGGCGTCAGCCGCACGGTAACGGCCAATGAGAATGGTCGCTTCTCCGCCAACCTGCCGGTCGGCACCTACACGGTCACCCTCAGCAAGGATGGCGAGACCGTCACTTCGCGCAACAACGTGACCATTGCCGCCGGTGCCGGCACCGAGGTCGACTTCGCCACGGAACTGGCCACCGTGCAGGTCAATGCCAGCGCGCTGCCGTCGATCGACGTGAGCTCCGCCGCCTCTTCGATGACCGTGACCGCGGCCCAGCTGGCCCAGCTGCCGCTCGCACGCAGCGCCGAGGCGATCGCATTGCTGGCCCCGGGCGTCGTCCAGGGCAGCGGCTACTTCGGCAACTCGGTGACCGGCCCGGTCATCACGTTTGCCGGCGCCGGCGCCACCGAGAACGCCTACTACGTCAACGGTTTCAACACCACCTCGCTGTACAACTACACCGGTGCGGCGTACCAGCTGCCGTACGGCTCGATCGACCAGCAGCAGACCATCGTCGGCGGCTATGACGCCAAATACGGTCGCTCCGACGGCGGCGTGCTCAGCCAGATCGGCAAGCGCGGCACCAACGAATGGCATTTCGGCGGCCAGGTGACCTGGGCCCCGCGTTCCATGGAATCGGATCTGCGCAACGTCTATTACCCCGACGTCCAGCTGCAGCCGGGCGAGAGCTTCGAGGACGTGACCAAGTCCCCTGGCGACCTGCACCGCTATCGCGAAGAGAACAAGCAGTGGAGCACTACCTATTCGGTCTACGCCGGTGGCCCGCTGGTCAAGGACAAGCTGTTCGCCTTCGTGTCGGTCGACCAGACCAAGACCAAGGGCCGCAGCGTCCAGTATGCCGAGAACCAGCGTGACGATTACTACACCAATCGTGACCTGCGCTGGTACGGCAAGATCGACTGGAACATCAACGACAGCAACATCCTCGAGTACACCCGGCTGCAGCAGAACTCCAAGAACGGTTACGGCGAGTCGTATTCGTTCGATAGCGACACGGCGACCGACATCGCAAAGACCGGCGACCTGAGCTACCTGGACTACGAGAACAAGACCGACATCTTCCAGTACACCAGCTACTTGAGCGATGCGGCCACGCTGAGCATCCTGTACGGCAAGACCGAGGTGAAGAACCCGACGCTGGTGCCCAACCCCAGCGACCTGCCGTTCATCTCCGGCTCCGACCTGCAGAACCCGGCGCTCAACGGCGGCCAGGGCATCGTCAACGCCCAGAACGTCGCCACGATCAGTTCGCCCGAATCGAAGCAGTCCTCCAAGGGCCTGCGTGTCGACTTCGACTATCGCCTGGGCGACCACCTGTTGCAGGTCGGTATCGACAACCTCGATTACACCGCCGACAACCAGGGCAGGACGCGCTCGGGTCCGGGCTATGTCTGGATCTACAACCGCACGAAGCCGGGTGACGACATCAACACGGTTCTGAACGTGGGCGCGCCGGGCGGTGACGGCTACTACGTGCAGCGGAACATCTTCACCACCGTCACCAGCATGTCCGCCTCGCAGCGCGCGTGGTACGTGCAGGACAAGTGGCAGATCACCCCCAACCTGCTGCTGCAGCTGGGCCTGCGCAACGACGACTTCACCAACAGCAACGCCCAGGGCAACCAGTTCGTGGTCCAGAAGGACCAGTGGGAGCCGCGTCTGGGCTTCAGCTGGGACGTCAACGGCGATTCGTCGCTCAAGCTCTACGGCAGCGCCGGCCGCTATTACCTGGCCATTCCGCAGGCTACCGGCGAGCGCGCGGCCTCCGGTTCCATCAATACCGGTGAATACTTCACCTATACCGGCATCGATGCGAACGGCATTCCGACCGGTCTGGTACCGGTGCGCGGCGCCGATGGCGGTGCAGCCCCGGGCCCGGTGTCGGCAAACAACGAGTTCGGCATTCCGCCTGACCCGAAGACGGTCACCTCCACCAACCTCAAGCCGCAGTACCAGGACGAATACATCCTGGGCTTCGACAAGACGCTGGGTGCGGACTGGGTGTATGGCGCCAAGGGCACCTACCGCACGGTCGGCACCGTGATCGACGACGAGTGCGATCCGGTCCGCGTGCGCGACAAGATGGCCTCCATGGGCTACAACACCGACCAGTGGCTGTGGGATACGCCCGGGTGCCGCATCGTCAATCCGAACCTGACCTCCAACATCAAGGTCAACTCGGTTGACGGCACCGATTCGGTCATCGTGCCGATGACGGCGGCGGACTTCGGTGGTACGCCCAAGGTGCAGCGTGACTACTATGCGCTGGACCTGTACCTGGAGCATCCGTTCAACGGCACCTGGATGGGTCGCGTCAGCTACACCTACGCGCGCAGCTGGGGCAACGCCGAGGGCCAGGTGCGCTCGGACATCGGCCAGACCGACGTCTCGGTCACCGAGGACTGGGATTACGTCGAGCTGATGAGCAGCTCCCGTGGCTATCTGGCCAACCACCGCAAGCACCAGCTGAAGGCCTATGGTGCCTGGCAGGTGACGCCGGAATGGCTGGTGGCCGGCACGGCGCTGGTGCAGTCGGGCGCGCCCGAATCGTGCCTGGGCTGGTTCGGTCCCGAGCAGACCAATCCGGGCGGTGCCTACGGTACCGATTACCACTGGTGCCGTGGCGTGCCGTCGCCCCCGGGCTCGGCGGGTACCAACCCCTGGCAGACCCGCGTCGACCTGAGCCTGGCTTACCGTCCGGCCTTCGCCGAGCACAAGCTGGCGTTCAAGCTTGACGTGTTCAACGTGTTCGACAAGCAGACCGTGCTGCAGACCGAACCGCATCTGTATCCGCGGTCCGGTAGCACCATCAGCAACACGTACCACGAGGCTCTGTACTTCCAGGATCCGCGTTACATGCGTCTGTCGGTGTCCTACGACTACTGATAGGCAAAGTAGCGGTAGCGACTCGTGAGAGTCACAGGAAGCGCCACCCGCAGGGGTGGCGCTTTTTTTTCTTCGTCATGCGCCACGCTGCACATCACGCGACCCGGCCGCGGCGGCCTTTGAGGGCGGGCTACATGAGGCCGGGCCTGTCGACAGTGGCGGTTCCGACTGGGTCCGTCAGCGATCCCATGTCGCCGCGACCAGAGGCGAAAGACACCCGGCCCGGCCCATCTTTCCAACTGGAAGTGCAGGCCATATTCGATCAGACTGGTCAGCGATGCGTGCGCCAGGCGTGCGCGAAGCTTATGGCGGGGATGATCCTTCTGCCGGTCGGGAGGATCTTTCCGGATGAACACGCCGGATGACATGACTCATGAACACACCAGACTCTTCGACGGCTGAATGCCGCCGGCGCCGCCGCGCCCGGCATTACATCGACACGCAGCAGCTGGCCGCCGCGCAGGCGACGCTGGAATCTCTCGTGCAGCTTGAACCGAACGATGCGTCCGCTCGAATGGAGCTGGCGGACGTGATGTTCAGGCGGGGGCAGTTGCGGGCTTCGACGAGCCAGTTGCTGCAAGTCGCAAAGATGCCGCTCGATGAGGCCGGACGGATCCTTGAGCTGGTGCGCGCCCTCTACAACAGTGGCGAAACCCTGGCGGCGCGCACCTGCCTGGACCGGCTCGCCACCATCCCCGGCTTGCCTGCCGATGTGCTCTCGGCGCAAGCGGGCCTGCGGAAGATGTTTGGCGAAGTCGCAGAATCGAAATCCCTGATGGAGCGAGCGATCGCAGCAGGGGCCGATACGCCGGACGACCATTTCCAGCACGCCGTGCTGTTGCAGTACAGCGGCGAGCTGGCTGCCGCACAGGAAGCGCTCGAGACCTGCCTGCGCCGCTGGCCGTTATTCGGGGGCGCCGCCATGGCGCTGGCGAACCTGCGCAAGCAGACTGCAGCAACCCATGACCTCGATTTCCTGCATCAGCAGCTGGAACGGATCCCCCAGGGCACCAGCCATCCGGCAGACAACCTGGTCCGCGCCGAGTTCGAGTCCGCCTTGTTCAAGGAACTCGACGACCTCGGGCGCTACGAGGAAGCATGGTCGGCCCTGGCGCGCAGCAATGCGTTGATGCACGCGCTCAACCCCTATGACGCGCCCAGCGAGGCAGCACTCACTGCCGCACTCACCGGCGCGTCGGCGCCCGACGGGAGGGGAAACCCGGGCATGGGTCCTTCCCACAAAGGTCCCACCCCCATCTTCATCGTCGGCCTGCCGCGATCAGGCACCACGTTGCTCGATCGCATGCTTTCCAGCCACTCGCGCGTGGTGTCCGCAGGCGAGATCAACGACTTCCGGCGCCAGTTGCTCAGCGCGACCGAAATTCCCCCGACAGGCACCCAAGGGCTGCTGAAGGCGATCGAGCGTAGCCGGGACATCGACTTCGCGACCTTGGGGGCACGCTATCTCAAGCAGACCCAGTGGCGCGCGCAAGGGCGGTCCCACTACATCGACAAGCTGCCTTCCAACATCCAGATGGTCCCGTTCATCCGGCGCGCGTTGCCGCACGCGCCCATCCTGCATCTGGTGCGGGATCCGATGGATGTCTGCTTTTCCAACCTCAAGGCCATGTTCGGCAGCATCTCGGCCTACAGCTACCAGATCGATGCGATGGCCCATTACTACGCCCAGTACGCCCGCCAGGCGGACCATTGGCGCGCCACCTTGCCGCAACCCATGCTGGATGTTTCCTACGCTGCCTTGGTGCAGGAGCCCGAAGCGACGCTGCGTCGGGTGCTCGACTATTGCGGGCTGGATTTCGAAACAGGCTGCCTGTCTCCCGAACACAACGCTGCACCGGTTCTCACGCCCAGCAGCGTGCAGGTGCGGGCGCCGATCCACACCCGCGCGCTAGGGCAATGGCGCAACTACGCCGAGCACCTGACGGAACTGCAAGCGGCGCTCGATCGCCATCTCGCCATCGCGGGCCTAGGCAAGTAATCGGTCGCGCGGCTGCCGCAGGGCGATCCGCGTCCGTGCTGCCACCTGCCGGCCGATCCTGGTACGGCGCGCCCTCAGTCGGTATGCAGCTCCGCCACGAAATCGTAGATGTCGCCGCGGTACCAGGAGCTGGTGAATTCCACCACGCGCCCGTCGTCCAGGAAGCTGCGTCGTTCGATGCTCAGGCCGGCACTGCCGGTGGCCACGTGCAGCAGGCGCGCGTGCTGGGCGCTCAGGGACACCGCGCGCAGGCGCTGCAGCGCGCGGCAGGGACGGCAGTCTCGCTGCTCCAGCGCCTCGTAGAGCGAATCGTGCACCAACAGGGGGTCGGGCAGAATGCTCGCCGGCACCACGCTGCGCTCGATCGCCACCGGCTCGTCGCCGGCGTAGCGCACGCGGTGCAGGCGCACCACCGCCACGCCCGGCGAAAGGTTGAGCGCCATCGATTCTTCCGGGGTCACCTCGCCGATGCCGCGCTCGAAGAATTCCGAGCGCGGGTTGAGCCCGCGCGCGCGCAGGTCCTCGGTGAAACTGGTCAGCCGCGACATCGGCTTGACGATGCGTTCGGCCACGAAGGTGCCGGCGCCGTGGCGCTGGGTCAGCAGGCCTTCCTCGACCAGCCCGGCGATGGCCTTGCGCACGGTGACCCGCGACAGGCCCAGCGCCTGCGACAGGTCGCGCTCGCTGGGCAGCGCCTGGCCCGGTTCGATGTCGCGATGCTCGACCACGGTGCGGATCGCCCGGCGCAGCCGCAGGTAGGCCAGTGGTTGGCGCGTCTCGGAGCTTTCGCAGAGGCGGCGATATTCGGCGGCGAGCGCGGTTTCCATGCCGAAACAATACCAATCTCACACCATTTGCAGCAAGCAGCTATGAAAACGTATGCATCCCATCGACGCATGGCTGCGTAATCTGGTATTTCACTGGTACCATCCTTGGCGCCGAGACGGGATGGTCCATTCCGTCTGTCCCAAACGCAATCGAGGTGAACCGTGACGGCTTCCCCCCCGCCCGTCGACCCGTTCGACCTGGTGATTTTCGGCGGTACCGGCGACCTGGCCCTGCGCAAGCTGCTGCCGGCGCTGTTCCATCGTTTCGTGGACGGGCAGGTGCCCGCGGCCAGCCGGATCATCGGCGTGGCGCGCGAGGGCCTGGACGATGCCGGCTACCGCGACCTGGCCCGCGACGTGCTCGCCGACGGCGGCGGCACGACCGAGCACATCGACGCATTTCTGCCGCTGCTGCGCTACCTGCCGCTGGATGCCCGCAAGGACGAAGGCTGGGACGCATTCAAGGCACTGGTCGACGATCAGCCCGACCACATCCGCGTGTTCTACCTCTCCACCTCGCCGGAGCTGTTCGTCGACATCTGCAACCGGCTCGGTACGCACGACCTCAACGGGCCCAATGCGCGCGTGGTGCTGGAGAAGCCGATCGGGCGCGACCTGGCCAGCGCCATGTGCATCATCGAGGCGGTCGGGCGCGTGTTCTCCGAGGCGCAGACCTTCCGCATCGATCACTACCTGGGCAAGGAGACGGTGCAGAACCTGCTGGCGCTGCGCTTCGGCAACGCCCTGTTTGAGCCGCTGTGGAACGCCGGCCACATCGACCATGTGCAGATCACCGTGGCCGAGACACTGGGCCTGGGCCGCCGCGCCGGCTACTACGACCGCGCCGGCGCGCTGCGGGACATGGTGCAGAACCACATGCTGCAGCTGCTGTGCATGGTGGCGATGGAGCCACCGGCCTCGCTCTCGCCGGACGCCGTGCGTGACGAGAAGCTCAAGGTGCTGCATGCGCTCAAGGCGATCGACATGCGCAACGTCGCGCAGTTGACCGTGCGCGGCCAGTACAAGGCTGGCGCGATCGACGGTGAGCGCGTGCCGGGTTACCTGGACGAACTGGACGACGGCCAGTCCGGCACCGAGACCTTCGTGGCGCTGAAGGCCGAGATCGCCAATTGGCGCTGGGCCGGCGTGCCGTTCTACCTGCGCACCGGCAAGCGGCTGGCCAACCGGTTGTCCGAGATCGTGGTGGCGTTCAAGTCGGTGCCGCATTCGATCTTCGATGCCTCCGCCGGCCCGCTGGCGCACAACCGTCTGGTGCTCAGGCTGCAGCCGGACGAAGGCGTCAAGCTGTGGCTGACCATCAAGCACCCGGGCCCGGGTGGCCTGCGCCTGCGCCACGTGCCGCTGGACATGAGCTTCGTGGAGGCCTTCGGCGTGCAGCAGCCCGATGCCTACGAGCGGCTGCTGCTGGACGTGGTGCGCGGCAATCCCACGCTGTTCATGCGCCGCGACGAGGTCGAGGCCGCCTGGCGCTGGATCGACCCGATCCTGGCCGCCTGGAGCGCCGCCGGCGAGCCGCCGCGTCCCTACGCGGCCGGCAGCTGGGGGCCGAGCGCGGCGGTGGCGTTGATCGAGCGCGACGGCCGCACCTGGAACGAGGACAGCGAATAACCAGGTGTTTTCACCCGGTACCGGCATTGCGCTTTCCACAGTAGTCGGACCTTTTTTTGCCCCCTGCGCCCATGACCCCTTCGCTCAACGTATCCATCCACAACTTCACCGACGGCCGCGCGCTCGCCGTGGCGCTGGCCGAGCGCGTCGCCGATCGCCTGCGCGCCGGCCTCGTCGAACGCGATTTCGCGCTGCTGGCCGTTTCCGGCGGCCGCACGCCACTGCAGTTTTTCGACCTGCTGTCGCAGGCGACGCTGGACTGGTCCAGGGTGCAGGTGACCCTGGTCGACGAGCGCTGGGTGGACGGCGATGATCCACGCTCCAATGCGCGGCTCGTGCGCGAACACCTGCTGCAGAACGCCGCGGCAGCCGCCCGTTTCGTGCCGCTGTACACCGGCGATGCCACACCGGAGGAAGGGCAGCCCGAGGCTGGCCGGCGCGTGCATGCGTTGCCGTTGCCGTTCGACGCGGTGGTGTTGGGCATGGGTCTGGACGGCCACACCGCTTCGTTCTTCCCCGGCGGCGACCAGCTCGAGGCGGCCCTGGACCTGAATTTGCCCAACGGCGCGGTGCCGATGCGTGCGCCCGGTGCCGGCGAACCCCGCATCACGCTGACCCTGTCCACCCTGCTCGAGACCCGCCACCTGTTCCTGCACATCGAGGGCGAGGCCAAGCGCGATGTGCTCGCCCAGGCCCGCCTGGGCGGGGGCGACGCCGCGCACTACCCGGTGCGCGCGGTGCTGGAGCGCTCGCCGGTGCCGCTGGCGGTGTACTGGTGTCCCTAGATTCGTTGTCGACCGCCGGGCTGCGTTCGCGTCGACCGGCATTTCCCCGGAGTTCCCTGCCATGAGTTCGCTGCATCCCGTCGTCGCCGAAGTCACCGCGCGCATCATCGAGCGCAGCCGGCAAAGCCGCGCGGCCTACCTGGCGCGCATCGACGCGGCCGTCGGTGGCGATGGTCCGCACCGCGCGCAATTGTCCTGCGGCAACCTCGCGCACGGTTTCGCCGGCTGCAGCGCGCCGGACAAGGCGGCGTTGCGCGAGGGCCGCGCGGCCAACCTGGGCATCGTCACCGCCTACAACGACATGCTCTCGGCGCACCGCCCTTACGAGCGCTATCCGGCGTTGATCCGCGACCTCGCACGCGAGCTCGGTGCCACCGCGCAGGTCGCCGGCGGCGTGCCGGCGATGTGCGACGGCATCACCCAGGGCCGCGCCGGCATGGAGCTGTCGCTGTTCTCGCGCGACGTGATCGCCATGGCCACCGCCGTGTCGCTCTCGCACGACATGTTCGACGGCGCGCTGTACCTGGGCATCTGCGACAAGATCGTGCCCGGCCTGCTGATCGGCGCGCTCAGCTTCGGCCACCTGCCCGGCGCCTTCGTGCCCTCCGGCCCGATGCCCAGCGGCATCCCCAACGAACAGAAATCCAAGGTGCGCCAGGCCTTTGCCGAGGGCAAGGCCAGCCGCGCCGAACTGCTCGAAGCGGAAGCCGCTTCGTACCACAGCCCCGGTACCTGCACCTTCTACGGCACCGCCAACTCCAACCAGATGCTGATGGAGATCATGGGCCTGCAACTGCCGGGCGCGAGCTTCGTGGCGCCGGACACGCCGCTGCGCGATGCGCTCACCCGCGCGGCGGTCCAGACGGTCATCGCCAACGCCGCGCCGGCCGCGTGCGTGCCGCTGGGCCATGTGGTCGACGAGCGCGCGGTGGTCAACGGCGTGGTCGGCCTGCACGCCACCGGCGGTTCGACCAACCACCTGATGCACCTGGTGGCCATGGCCCGCGCCGCCGGCATCGTGCTCAGCTGGGACGATTTCGACGCGCTCTCGTCGGTGGTGCCGCTGCTGGCACGGGTTTATCCCAACGGCTATGCCGACGTGAACCAGTTCCACCATGCCGGCGGCATGGCCTTCCTGATCGATCAGCTGCTGGACGCCGGCCTGCTGCACGCCGATGTGCAGACGGTGGCCGGGAAGGGATTGGCCCTCTACACGCAGATACCCGAGCTCGATGTGGCGGGCAGGCTCGGCTGGTCGCCGGTAACGAAGGAAAGCGGCAACCGCGGCGTGCTGCGCCGCGCCGGCGAACCGTTCCGTCCCGACGGTGGCCTGCGCCTGCTCGACGGCAACCTGGGGCGGGCCGTGATCAAGGTGTCGGCGGTGCCGGAGGATCGGCAGGTCGTGGAGGCGCCGGCGATCGTCTTCGACGATCAGGACGCGGTGCGCGAGGCGTTCGATCGCGGCGAACTGGATCGCGACTTCGTCGCGGTGGTGCGCTTCCAGGGCCCGCAGGCGATCGGCATGCCGGAACTGCACAAGCTGACGCCCACGCTCGCCCTGCTGCAGGATCGCGGCCACCGCATCGCGCTGGTGACCGACGGACGCATGTCCGGTGCCTCCGGACGCGTGCCGGCGGCGATCCACGTGACGCCCGAGGCGGTCTCCGGCGGTCCGCTGGCGCGCGTGCGCGACGGTGACATGGTCCGGCTGGATACCGCGAACGGACGTCTGGACGTCCTGGTCGACGCCACCGAATTCGCCACCCGTGCGCCGGCCGCCGGCAACCAGGCGGCCCATCAGGACGGTACCGGCCGCGATCTGTTCGCACTGTTTCGCAGCAACGCCATGAACGCCGATCTTGGCGCCGGCGTGCTGTAAACCACCGGTTATCGTGCGGAGCCCGTTGTGGGCGATGCACCGGGACAAGAGCATCGCCCACAAGTGGGCTCCTACAAAAAACAGACGCGACATGGGAGATTGCATGACGTCGGACGCCCGCCAGAACGAACTTGCCGGCATCCTGCGCCTGGCGCCGGTAATTCCGGTGGTGGTGATCGAGGACGCGCACGCCGCGGTGCCGATGGCGCGCGCGCTGGTCGCCGGCGGCGTGCCCGCGATCGAGGTCACCCTGCGCACCGCCGTGGCGCTGGAGGCGGTACGTGCGATTGCCGCCGAGGTCGAGGGCGCGGTGGTCGGCGTGGGGACAGTGCTTTGCGAAGCTGACCTGCGCGCGGCGCACGAAGCCGGTGCGCGCTTCGCGGTATCGCCGGGCGCGACCGCGCGATTGCTCGACGCGGCCGAGGACATCGCGTTGCCGTTGCTTCCCGGTGCGGCCACCGCCAGCGAAGCAATGGCATTGCTCGAGCGCGGCTATCGCCACCTGAAATTCTTTCCGGCCGTGCCCGCCGGCGGAGCCAGGCTGCTCGCCGCCTGGAGCGGCCCGCTGCCACAACTGCGCTTCTGCCCCACCGGCGGCATCAGCGCCGCCAGCGCCGGCGAGTTCCTCGCCCTGCCCAACGTGCTGTGCGTGGGCGGCTCGTGGCTCACACCGGCGGACAAGCTCGCCGCGGGCGACTGGGCCGGGATCGAGCAACTGGCGCGAGCCGCGGCATCCTTGCCCCGCACCTGAGGGCGCCGTTCCCGGGCGGGCGCGGCCAGCCTTGCGCGTGCCGCTATCCTTTGCGCTTTGCCCTGGATCACGACCATGCCCTTCCTCCTGGCCGCCGCGCTATGCAGCGTGCTGGTCTCGGTGCTGCTCAAGCTGGCCCGCCGGCTCGACGTCGACGTGGGCCAGGCGATCGCCTGGAACTACGTGATCGCCGCTGCCGCGAGCGCGCTGGTGTTCGCGCCGGCACCCGCCGCGTTGCGGCAAGCCACTGCGGCGTGGCCGGCGCTGCTCGGCCTGGGGTTGCTGCTGCCGACCATTTTCCTGGCGCTGGCCGGTTCGGTACGCCACGCCGGCATCGTGCGTTCCGAGGTGGCCCAGCGGCTGTCGCTGCTGATCTCGCTGCTGGCGGCATTCGTCCTGTTCGGCGAACCGCTGAGCGTCACCAAGGTCTGGGGCATCGCCGCCGGCTTCGCGGCATTGCTGGGCCTGGTGTGGCGATCCTCGCACCATGCGGGCGAACGATTGCACGGCGCGGGCCGGTGGGTCTATCCGCTACTGGTGTTCGTCGGCTTTGGCGTGATCGACGTGCTGTTCAAGCGCGTCGCCCAGGCCGGCGTACCGCTGGGCGCGGCCTTGCTGGCGATGTTCGTGATGGCGCTGCTGGTGTCGCTGGTGCTGCAGGGCTGGCGGCTGGCAAGCGGCCAGGTGCGCCTGGGCGGACGCAGCCTGGCGGCCGGCCTGCTGCTGGGCCTGCTCAACTTCGGCAACATCCTGTTCTACCTGCGCGCGCACCAGGCTTTGCCCGGGCGTCCCGCGCTGGTGTTCGCCGGCATGAACCTGGGCGTGGTGGCGCTCGGCGCGCTGGCGGGCCTGCTGGTGTTCCGCGAGCGGCTGTCGCGGCTCAACCTGGTGGCCCTGGCGCTGGCCGTGCTGGCGATCGCCCTGCTCGCGCGCGGCTGAGCATCATGCCGCTTTTCGCAGGACCGCACGGGCCGGCGACGCCCTGCCGCCCTTGCGCGAGCCTGCCATCACCGCGGTCGCGCTATGCTCCCGGCGCCCTCGATGCAGACCAAGTCCCATGCGCCATTTGATCGAACGCTATATCGACGCCTACAACCGCCTGGACGTGCAAGGCATGCTGGCGACGCTGCATCCGCAGGTCACTTTCGAGAACATCACCGCGGGCGTCACCACGGTCAGTACGCATGGCATCGAGGAGTTCCGCCGGTTGGCGCAGAGCACGCTGCCGCTGTTCGCGCGGCGACGGCAGACGGTGACGGCGTATGCCGAACGCGACGGCGTGGCCGAGGTGGCGATCGCTTTCGAGGGCGTGTTCGCGCTGGACCTGCCCAACGGCGCGCGCGCCGGCCAGGCGATCGCGCTGGACGGGCGCAGCGAGTTCCGTGTGCATGACGGGCTGCTGATCCACATCGCCGATATCAGCACCTGAGGCGGATGGGTAGTGGGCTGAAGCCCACCCTACGCGCCGCCGTGACTTGTAGGTTGGGCCTCAGCCCACCTTCCTCACACCGCCAGGCCGATCCCATGCGCCTCGCTGCCGGCTCGGCGCAGCAGCGCGTTGCGCCAGCGTTGCTGGGTGGCGCCGTCGGCGTCCTGCAGGAATTGCGGCTTGTTCGCCACCAGCGCCGCCACCGGCACGCCGTCTTCGTACAGCACGCGGGTGCCGGCAAGCGCGGGCAGCTTGTCGCCGGTCAGCACCGTGCCGACCAGGTTGAGCGGGTCGCTACCGCTCACGCACACCAGCTGCTGTGAAGGCGGTCGCTGGCGCACCGCGCGCAAGGCGCCGATCGCCTCGGGCAAGGCAAATTGCTCGCCGACCAGTCCTTCCACGAAGCGTCCGCCGCGGATCTCGCCGCGAGCCTCCAGCCGGTGGTACACGCGCAGCAGCTCGCGCCAGGAGGGCAGCCACGGGGCCTCGCGCTCGAGCAGCTTCCAGAACACCACGCCATAGCGGCGAAGCAGCACGCGTGCGATGTGCTCCGCATCTTCTGCTCCCTCTCCCCTCCGGGGAGAGGGTTGGGGTGAGGGGTCGCTCTTGCCTTGGCCCAACCCAGAGCCAGCGCTAGGTTGATTCCCCGCAAGCACCGACCCCTCATCCGACCCCTTCGGGGCCACCTTCCCCCCGGCGGGGAGAAGGACAGGGCGCGCCAGCGACCATCGCCCGGCATCCTCGATCTCGCTCAGAGCATGGCGCCGCGCACGCCGGTGCGGTCGAGAATCGCGCTTGGCCGCGGGCAGCAGCAGCGCGCGCAGGCCGGCGAAACTGTCCGCGCTGACGCGCCCGGCGGCGACGAGTTCGCCCAGCGCGTTCTCCAGTTCGGTACGCAGCAGGCGCGTGGCATCGAGCAGCTCGTCGAAGAACAGAGCGCCGTGCGCGGCCAGCGCATCGGCCACGGCCTGCGCGCGCGAGGAGAGCAGGGCCTCCTGCGCCTGTCCGTCCGACGCCATGGACGTCCAGACGGCCATCTGCCGGCGCGGCAGCAACACGATCGGCGTGGCGCGAACGGGTCCCGCGCTGCCGCCGCCGGCGCGCAGGCGGTTCCAGCCGAAGCGGCCGGCGCGGCACAGCTCGTCCAGCCAGCGGCTGGTGTAATCGCCCACGCGCGCGGGCAGCACTTCGGATTCCCACGCACCTGCGGCGGCCTCGAAGCCCTCCAGCTGATGCAGCGCAGCGATCAGGCCATCGGGACCCTCCAGCCGCGTGTCGGGCGACAGGTGCTGCCAGTCGGCGAAGAAGCGGAGCAGGTCGCGGCGGCTGACCGGTTCGATCTCGCGGCGCAGGCGGCCGATGGTGTAGCGATGGATGCGCGCGAGCAGGTGGCGTTCGCACCATTCGATGGCGGGCGCGTCCGGGGTGAAGCGGCCCTGCATGACGTAGCCTTCGGACTGCAGCCGCAGCAACACCGGATCGATATCGTCCGCTGCGACGGCGAGCGAGGCGGCGAGCGTATCGACGCTGACGGGGCCGAGGCCGCCAAGGCGGCGGCGGACCAGTTCGAGCAAGGCGTCGTCGCGGCTCCAGCATTGGGCCGCGTAGTCGGGTGGGACGCCGATGGGCGGGTGTGCCGTGGCGTTCGCATGCACGGCATGCCACAGCGGCAACACTTCGGCCGCGACCCACACATCCCCGGCCCTTCCGCTTGCAGTTTGCTCTTGGGTGGTTCCCGGCAAGCGCGGCCCCTCACCCCAGCCCTGTCCCCCATCTTTGATGGAAGCCGGGGGAGAGGGAGCAAGCACCAGGCGCGTCGCGCGGTGGTGCCTGGCGAGCGCCTCCAGACGTTCCTGCCAGCCGGTGTTGTCGCGTACCTCGCTGTCCGTGACAAAGCCCAGCAACGTCAGCGCCTCGTGCATCTCGTCGCCGCTGCGCACCTGCGGCCAGGCCTCCTCGCGCACGGCGGCGATCGCCTCCGGGTCGAGCCGGCCCAGGTCGTCGGCGTCCTCGGCATTCCAGCGCCGGTTCTGCACCGCCTGGGTACGGCGCTCTTCCAGTGGCGCATCGTCGAGGTAGGCGTAGGGCGCGGCGGTGAGCACTTCCGAGGCGAGCGGACTGGGGCCGGTGAGGTCGCGCGCGACCACCGTGATCGCGCCCGTCTCGAAACCGCGCAGGATGCGCAGCAGACCGTCGACATCCATCGCTTCGCGCAGGCAGTCGTGCAGGGTCTGGTTGACCAGTGGGTGGTCGGGAATCTCGCGCTCGCCGACGATGTTCTCCAGGCAGGCGACCTGATCGGGGAACACGGTGGCGAGCAGGTCCTCGCTCTTCATCCGCTGGATCTGCGGCGGCGTCTTCTTGCCGCCGGTGTAGCGCGGCAGCGCCAGCGCGGTCACTGCGTTCCAGCGCCAGCGTGCGGGAAACAGCGGCGCGTCCAGCAGCGCCTGCACCAGCACGTGCTCGGCGGAATTCGAATGCAGGTAGCGGGACACTTCCTCCAGCGGAAAGCTGTGGCTGGTCGAGAGCGACAGCACGATGGCATCTTCGGTCGCCGCCGCCTGCAGTTCGAAGTTGAACTGGCGGCAGAAGCGCTTGCGCAACGCCAAACCCCAGGCGCGGTTGATGCGGCTGCCGAACGGCGTGTGGATCACCAGTTGGGTGCCGCCGGCTTCGTCGAAGAAGCGCTCGAACACGATCGTGTGCTGGGTCGGCAGCACGCCGAGCGCGGCCTTGGCGCGGTGCAGGTAGTCGGCGAGCTGTTGCGCGGCCGCCTCGTTCATCGCCAGCGTGGTACGCAGCCACTCCATCACCGCGGGCAGCCCGCCGGCATCGAGCAGGTTGGCCACCTCCTCGCGCAGCCGCGCCACGCCGGAGGACAGCTCGTCGCTGCGCCCGGGCGCCTCGCCCAGCCAGAACGGAATGCTCGGCGGCGCGCCGTGCGCGTCCTCCACACGCAGCCGGTCCCGTTCCACACGCTGGATGCGGTAGCTGGTGTTGCCCAGCTGAAACACGTCGCCGGCCAGGCTCTCGACCGCGAAATCCTCGTTGACCGAGCCGACGATGGTCGATTGCGGTTCCAGCACCACCAGGTAATCGGCGGTGTCGGGAATGGTGCCGCCGGAAGTGACCGCGGTCAGCCGCGCATTGCGCCGCGCCCGCAATTGCCGGTGCACCGCGTCGCGGTGGATGTAGGCCGCGCGAGGGCCGCGGCGGGTGCTGAAGCCCTCGGCGAGCATGCGCACGATGGCGTCGAACTGCTCGCGCGGCAGTTCACGGTAGGGATGGGCGCCGCGCACCAGCGCGTACAGCGCGTCTTCGTCCCATTCCTGGCAGGCGATTTCCGCCACGAGCTGCTGGGCCAGCACGTCCAGCGGTTGCACCGGTTGCACCAGCGCATCGAGCTCGCCGCGGCGCACGCAGTCCAGCAGTGCGGCGCATTCGAGCAGGTCATCGCGGCTGGTCGGAAACAGGCGCGCCTTGGGCGTGCCGCTGACCGCGTGGCCGGAGCGGCCGGCTCGCTGCAGGAAGGCCGCGATCGAGCGTGGCGAGGCGAGCTGGCAGACCAGGTCGACGTCGCCGATGTCGATGCCCAGTTCCAGCGAGGCGGTGGCGACCAGCAGTTTCAGGTCGCCGCGCTTGAGGCGCTGTTCGGCGTCGAGACGCAGTTCCTTGGCCAGGCTGCCGTGGTGCGCGGCGACCGCTTCCTTGCCCAGCCGCTCGGCCAGGTGCCGCGCGGCGCGTTCGGCCATGCGACGGGTGTTGACGAATACCAGCGTGGTGCGGTGTTCGCGGGCGAGCTGGGCGAGGCGGTCGTAGACGGTGTCCCAGGCGTCGTTGGACATCACCGCTTCGAGCGGGACGGGCGGCACTTCGATGGCGAGGTCGCGCTGGCGGGTGTGGCCCACGTCAACAATCGCGCAGCGCAACCATTCCTTCTCCGATCCGGGGAGAAGGTAGCCCGAAGGGTCGGATGAGGGGTCGGGGCTCGCGGGGATTCGCGGCAAGAGATCCCCGCAAGATTGGCCCCTCACCTCAATCATCTCCCCGGAGGGGCGAGGAGGCGAAGGCGGCGCTTCGCGCTGCGAAAGCTCTGATAAAGGCGGGCGCGCACCGACCAGGAACCGCGCCACCTCATCGATCGGCTTCTGCGTCGCCGATAAGCCGATCCGCTGCAGCGGCCGCTGGCACAGCGATTCCAGCCGTTCCAGCGACAAAGCCAGGTGCGTGCCGCGCTTGGAATTGGCCAGTGCGTGGATCTCGTCCACGATCACCGTGCGCGTGCTTTCCAGCATTGCGCGTCCCGAGGCCGACCCCAGCAGCACGTACAGCGATTCGGGCGTGGTCACCAGGATGTGCGGGCTGACCTTGCGCATCAGCGCGCGCGCGGCCTGCGGCGTGTCGCCGGTGCGCACGGCGGTGCGGATCGCCACGTCGGGCAGGCCTTCGCGCTCCAGTTCCGCGCGGATGCCCTCCAGCGGCGCTTCAAGATTGATGTGGATGTCGTTGGACAGCGCCTTCAGCGGCGACACGTAGACCACCCGCGTCTGGTCCGGCAGCGCGCCGCCGTGGGCAACGCCCTCGCGCACGAGCGCATCGATGGCCGCCAGGAAGGCGGTCAGCGTCTTGCCCGAGCCGGTCGGCGCGGCCACCAGCGTGTGGCGGCCGGCATGGATGTTCGGCCACGCGCCGGCCTGCGCCGCGGTCGGCGCCGGAAAACTGCGCTGGAACCAGCGCGCGACGGCGGGATGGAAGTGTTCGAGCGGCACGGCGGCTTGAGAGCGGATGCGGGCGGAACCGATGATATAGGGGCGCGGCGGCTTTGCTTCGAGTGCCTGTTCAGCTTGTCGCGATCGGGCTACGGTACGGGTTCGGGAACGCAAAGGCAGGCGCGTGGAAGCTGTACGACAGGCAAGCGGGGGCAAGCTCGACTGGCTGACCCTGGCCGACAGCCGGCGGCTGTGCCTGCATGACTGGCCGCTGCCGGATGCGCGTGCTGGCGTGCTGATCGTGCACGGCCTGGGCGAACACGCCGGGCGCTATGGGCGGCTGGCGGCCTGGTTCAATGCGCGCGGCTATACCGTGCGCAGCTACGACCAGCGCGGCCATGGCCGCTCGCCAGGCCGGCGCGGCGCGCTTTCGCGGCCGCTCGAACTGCTCGATGGCCTGGCCGAGGTGCACCGGCGCTTCGCAGCAACGCTGGCGACGCCACCGCTGCTGCTGGGCCACAGCATGGGCGGGCTGGTCGCGCTGCGCGCGGTGCTGGACGGCTACGTGGCGCCGCGCGCGCTGGTGCTCTCCTCGCCGGCGCTGCGCACCTGGGAGCCGCGCTGGGAACAGGCCCTGGCCACGCGGCTGGCGCGCCTGCTGCCGAACCTGCCGCTGCGCAGTGGACTGCCGTTCGAGGCGCTTTCGCACGATGCCGCGGTGGTGGCGGCCTACCGCAAGGATCCGCTGCGCTCGGGCTGGATCACGCCGCGGCTGGCGCGGTTCATCTTCGACGGTGGACGGCATTGCATCGCGCGGGCCGCGGAACTGTCCGTACCCACGCTATTGCTGGTGGCCGGCGCCGACCGGCTGGTCGACGCCCGCGGCAGCTGCGCCTTCGCCGCGGCCGCCCAGGCTGGCGGGAAGCTGACCATGCGCGTATTCGACACGCTGTGCCATGAGCTGTTCAACGAGGCGGAGCCGGCACGCAGCGAGGTGCTGGCCCAGCTGGCGCAGTGGCTGGAGGTAAACCTGGGCGCCATGCGGGGCGTGCCCGTGCCGCATTCCTAGACAGGCGTGACGGATCCCCGCTTCGGTCCACCGCCGTCGGATCGCGACGGTGGGCTGAAGCCCACCCTACGGTGGGACGTCGGGGCCGACGCGCGGATCGTTCGATTCGCAGGGCGTGTGGCCACAACCGCAGGGGCCCTTGGCCGGCTCGTCGACGACCTGGCGGCAGTGGTCGGAGCAGTAGGTGTCACCGACCGGCACGCTGCAGTGACAGGCCGGGTGGGCGCAGCGCTGGTGGGCGGTGGCGTTCACGGCATCAACGCGAACTGCTGCCGGAAGCGGGCATGCCCATCGAGCCGCTGTTGTCCATCGGCGTGCCATCGGGGTGGCTCATGGCATCGTGTCCGCGGTCCGGGTTGCCGGCGATCTGCTCGGCCATCTGAAGATGGGTCTTCAGCGCCGGCAGCGTGGTGCTGGCGAACTGCTTGAGGTCGCTGTCGCTGGCGTTCTGGCTTTGCATGCCGAACATCTTGATGGCCTTGCGATGATCCTTGACCATGGTGTCGGCATAGGCCTGGTCGAAGGCGGTCCCGCTGAGCGCCTGCAGGCGGTCGGCCTCCTGCCTGGCCATCGGCATCGGCTCGGTCGGCAGGGTGACCTGCTTGCGCGCGGCGATGCTCATCAACTGGTTGTTGGCGTTGGTGTGGTCGGCGATGATGCGCTGGGCCAGTTGCTTGACCTGCGTCGAGGACGATTTGTCCAGCGCGATCTTGCCCATCCGGATCTCGGCTATCGAATCGGCGGCGGCGTGGCGCATGAACATCGCGTCATGGTTGCCGTTGCCGCTCATGCTTCTGCTCATGCTGTCGCTGCGGTCCGGGCTGGCGTTGCCCTGCGCGAAAGCCGTGCAGGCCAAGCCGGCCAGCAGCAATGTACCGAGCATCAGCGTGATGCGTCGTGCGGTCATGTCGTTCTCCTATGTGGGGGGTTTGCGGGGCCGCCGCTTGCGCGGGGCCCGGTCAATCGCCTTCCTCGTTCTTCTGGCCCTCCCGGCCGGACCGGGCCTGCACGCCCTCGCCGCCGCGGCGGCCATGGCTGGCTTCGCCGCCCTTGCGGCCGATCGCTGCCATGTGTTCGCGGTTGGAACTCACCGCCTCGCCACCTTTCTGGCCGGCGCGGCGCGCCTCCTCGGACGTGAACTGATGGGCGTGGCCGCTGGCATGCGCCGCACGGCCACCTTCGCTGGCGATCTCGCGCTGGCGTTCCTCGTCCATGCTGGCGAAGCCGCGCTTGCTGGTGCCGCTGCCTGGGTTCTTGCTGGACATGTCGGTGCTCTCTTTGTGCGTTCGGGGACGTCGAGCAGCGGGGGCCCGACGGCACGCCGCGTTGCGCGGCGGCTGCCGGGTGATCGCAACATCCATGCCAGTAACGAAAGTGCGGCGAACGCCGCCGTAACGCCGGCAACGTCGTCGACAGGCTGAACGCTGTCGTGCCTGCTCGGAAGCGGTCGCGGCAAAACTACAAAGCCGCTTGGAAAACTTGCCGAGTCGGGCAGCTAGGGGCGGTGACGGCAGCGTGCAGCGCGGGTAGACGTTTGGATGGCCGGGCGGGGCGAGGGCAGGCAGGCAGCGCAGTCGCAAAGCATGAAGGCGAACATTCGCGCCAAGGCCTAGCGGGTCAGCCGCCCTTGAGCCGGGCAGGTCGCTCGCGGCGAAGCGTCAGTTGATTTCGGACGGGGGTGGCGGGGGCGGGTCGGCGAGCAGGCCGCGGGCCAGTTCGGCACAGCGCAGGCAGCCGCGGCCGATCTGGTTGAGCACGGCGAGCACCTTGGCGTGTTCCTCGCGTTCGAGCATCAGCGCGGCCAGGTCCGTGCGCATCAGGATGACGTTGAGCGCGTTGTTGATCGCGTCGACCACTGGCACCGGGTCGGCGCTCTGTTCCTGTTCGTTGGCTTCGCGCCGTTCGCGCTGCAGCAGCACGGCCAGCCAGGCGCCGACATGGGCCAGCGCCGCGCGTTCCTCGGCGTCGAGCGTGCGCGGCCGGTACAGCGCCAGGCCCAGCGCGGCGGCAGGCCGGCGTTGGCGCCGGCAGGGCAGGGCGATCGCGCGCAGGCGGGCGGTGCCGCTGCGCTCATGTGCATCGGTGCGCTCCACGGTGCGCGCCGTGCGCAGTGATTGCGCGGCCAGTTGCCCGGCCAGCGCGCGCGCCTCGCGGCGCGTGGCTGGCGGCGGCGGCAGCTGCCAGCAATAGCGGCCCTGCCCGCTCGGGCGATGCGGCGCCACCAGCAGGCAGACCTCGGCGTGCCACTGCATGCCGACGTGCTGCAACAGGCGGGTGATCGCCTGATCCGCGGAGGAGGCGTCGAGCGCTTGCAGGGTGGTCGGCAGCGGCAGGGGGATGGGGGTGATGGCGGAGCTTGCCGGGCGTGCATTCATGTCATTCGCGGTCTTCGTGCTGGTAGCGCGACAGCTTGTTGTAGATCGTCTTGAGGCTGACCCCCAGCGCCTCGGCCGTTCGCGTCTTGTCGTTGTCGAAATGCGCCAGCGTGCGCAGCAGCATCTGCTTTTCCATTTCCTCGATGGTCATGCCGATGCGGAAAGGCATGCTGCCGTGCTCGTGTGCCTGGTGCAGCGGGTGCTGCGGCGGTTGTGCGATGTGCATGTCCAGCTCTTCGCCGGACATCACCCAGGCCCGTTGCACGGCGTGCTTGAGCTCGCGCGCGTTGCCGGGCCAGTCGTAAGTCAGTAGCCGGCGCGTGGCATCGGGCGCGAACCGCCGCGTGGTGCCGTAGCGATCATTGAGCCGGTCCAGGAAGCGCTGGGCCAGCAGCGGGATGTCGCTGGCGTGGTCGCGCAGCGGCGGCATCGCCAGGGGAAAATCCATCAGGCGGTAGTAGAGGTCGGCGCGCAGCACGCCCTCGCGCACAGCCTGCAGCGGGTCGCGGTTGGTCGCGGCGATCACGCGCACGTCCACCGGCTTGCTGGCGCTGGCGCCGACGCGGGTGACGTCGCGCTCCTCCAACACGCGCAGCAGGTGGGTCTGCAACTGCAGCGGCATCTCGGTGCATTCGTCCAGGAACAGCGTGCCGCCCTGTGCCTGTTCGAAGAAGCCGGCGTGGTCTTTCACCGCGCCGGTGAAGCTGCCGCGCTCGTGGCCGAACAACTGGCTGGTGAGCAGGTCCGGCGCGATCGCGCCGCAGTTGACCGCGACAAAGCGCCCGCTGCGCTCGCTGAACTCGTGCAGCGCGCGCGCGGCCAGCTCCTTGCCGGTGCCGCTTTCGCCGTAGATCAGCACGGTCACGTCCAGCGGCGCGACGCGGCGGATCTTGTCGAACAGGCGTTGCATCACCGCACTGGCGCCGATCAGCTCGCCGCAGCGCTCGTCACCACCCTCCGGCGCGGCACACAGCTTGGCCGCGGCGATCGCCTGGTCGAGCAGGCGGTTGAGCTGGACGCCGTCGATCGGCTTGATCAGGTAATCCAGCACGGGCAGTTGCAGTGCGCGCACGGCGGTCTCCACCGAGGGGTGTCCGGTCACCACGACCACCTGTCCAGCCTGCTGCGGGTCCAGCCGGCCGATCAGCTCCAGCCCGTGCCCGTCCGGTAGTGACAGGTCGAGCATCAGCAGGTCGAAGCGTTGTTCGGCGACGAGCTTGAGCGCATGCGCAAGGCTGGCGGCGCCGGTGACGGTGCATTCTTTCGATTCGGCGAAGGCAGTTACCACGTCTAGGAATTGGAGGTCGTCGTCAACGAGCAGGATGGAAGCGTTCGTCGGCACAATTTCACCGGGGTGGGGTCATCGACCACAGGCTGTCGCGTGGAGGGAGCGGGTGCGCCATGCGTACCCGTGCATCCACGGCGACAGCCGCAGCTGTGCAGCGCATGGCGGATCGGCGTGGACAGCACCGACCTTGCCGCAAGCGAAGTGCAAGCTGCGTCGAAGAGTTGTTCTAGCTTGTAGGCGATGCCTGACACGCGCTCAGCGCATGCCGCACGCGTGTCCGCCCCCCGGGGCATCCGGCGACACCCCTAATGTCTGCTGCGTCCGCCGATATCGCCTCCCGGATCGCTCGCGCCGGTCGCCGGCTTCGATGAACCGCCGCCGGCGCTGCTGCCTTGCGCCGGCGAACCGATGGCGCCAGGCAAGGCCTGCGCGCCGCCCGCGTCGCCCTCGCCGCGATCGACGCGCAGGTGGTTCTGGATGTCCTTGACGCCGCCCAGGTCGTCGATGAGGTCTTCGGCCTGATGCTTCATCCAGCGCGCACTCACGCTGCCTTCGAGTGTGACCGTAGCCTGACTGACCTTGACCTCGATGTCGCTGGCATCCAGGTCGGCGTCGGTGAGGCGCTCGCAGGCCAGCTCGCGCAGGCGTTCGTCGCTGCGCTGGTAGCCCCGCGGCGGGGTGCCGCGAAAGTGGCCGCGCTCGTCGCTGCCGTCGAACCAGTAGCGCTTGCCCTGCTGGCGGAACCCCGCGCTGCCGTAGGTGTCCTCGTGCGCGCGCTGGCTGCCTTCTCCGCCGCGACCGGGCCGGTGGGTCGTGCCGTAGCGCGGGCCCTGGTAGTCGTGTTCCTGCGTCCAGCTCGCGTGCGCGTAGTCGCTGCGCGCATCGTCCTGCCGGCTGCCCTGGCCATAGGCGCGCGTGGCGTCGTAGCCACTGTTGCTCTGGCGGTGGTCGCCGCGGTCGCGGCCGTGCTCGCGGTGGCGCGAGCCCGGGTTCGGATGCTCCTGTGCGAAATGACGTTCGGCCTCGGTATCCAGCCCGTAGCGCGCGTCGCCGCGGGCATCGCGCGGGCGCGACCACAGCTCCTCGTCGTCGCGGTAGCCGCCGTCGCGGGCCGACCGTTCGGCCCGGCGGCCCTCGTCGCGGGGCGGATGCGCGGCCTGCCAGGGATGCTCGGCGGCCCAGCCGTCGTCGCTTTCGTAGGTGCGTACCTGCCGCCGCGCCTCGTAGGGATCGCGCAGGTTGCGTTCGCGGATATCGTCACCGCGAGTGCGGTAGCGCGAGCGTTCGTCGTCGTCGTGTCGGCTCATGGGGACTCCTTTGGGGGCAATGGGCCACGTCGGATGGCAACGTGCGAAAAAATTGCCAGCGTCGATGTCAACTTTTGCGTCAGTTCAACCAGCAGCGCGTGGGTGTGCCGGGCTCGCCGATGCGCGGCACCGGCAGGCCGGGCTCATGCGGATCGATCGCCGGCATGTCCGGCTCGCGCGGCCGCGGCGCGCGTACCGGGTCTCCCGGGTCGTAGGGCTGCGGTGGCGTGGGATCGGGCGGTAGCGATTCGGGATCGCCGACCGGCTTGGACGGCACCATCCCACCGATCGGCATGCGTGGCATGCGGATCGGTCGGACGGCCGGCGGACAGGGCAGGAACAGATGCATGGGAGACCTCGTGGAAGGAGGATCACCCTTGGGTCATACAAGCCACGTGCCAAGCACGCTGCGCGAACGGCGACAGGCCCGGCCACGCGTACGGCCGTTGCAGCTTTTACCGGGCCCGGCAGTTTTTACAGGCAGGCGCCTGCCTGCAAGTCAGGGGATCGCCATTCAGTCCATCCACGCGCGTGTGGCCCGGTGGACCGAAGCCCGCCCTATGGGATTTGCGCGCGCTCGAGCGGAGTAGGCAGCAGCGTGCGCATGCGCTGGACCAGGGTGTCGAACTCGAACGGCTTGGTCAGCAGGTCGGTGTTGGCGTCGAGCGTCCAGTCCTCCGGCATCGTCTCGGCGTAGCCGGTCACGAACAGCACCTTCAGGTCCGGCCGGTGATGCCGCCCGATCTCGATCATCTGCAGGCCGGTGAGGCCCGGAAGGCCGATGTCGGAGACCACCATGTCGATGTGCTCGGCCGATTCGATCCGCGACAGGCCGGCGTGGCCGTCGCGCGCCTCCATCACGCGGTAGCCCAGCTCGCGCAGCTTGCCGGCGATGAGGTCGCGCACCACGTCCTCGTCCTCCACCAGCAGGATGGTTTCGCCGGCGGCAGGTTCCCAGTCCCGGCCCGGGTTGCGGTCGTCCAGCGCACGCATGCTGCGGCGCTCGCCGCTGGGCAGGTAGACCGACACGGTGGTGCCGCGGCCCGGTTCGCTGTCCAGCTCGATGGCACCGCGCGACTGGCTGACGAAGCCATGGATCATCGACAGCCCCAACCCGGTGCCGCGGCCCTTGGGCTTGGTGGTGAAGAACGGATCGAATGCGCGCGCGCGCACGTCGGCGCTCATGCCCACGCCGGTGTCGCTGACCTGCAGCAGCAGCGTCGGCGCATCGCGCAGGCTGTGCGGCCGGTGCAGCGGGCCTTCGCCCGGCGGCACCGAAGCGGTGCGGATGGTCAGGCGGCCGCCCTCGGGCATGGCGTCGCGGGCATTGATCGAAAGGTTGAGGATCGCGCTCTCGAGCAGGTTGGGATCGCACATCACCGGCAGCAGCGAGGGCGCCAGATCCAGCTTCAGCTCGACCCGTTCGCCCAGCGTGGCCGGCAGCAGTTCGGCGATCTGCGCGACCAGATCGTTCAGGTTGACGCTGCGCGGCGCCAGCGGCTGGCGCCGCGCGAAGGCGAGCAGGCGATGGGTCAGCGTGGCCGCCCGCTTG
Organism: Frateuria hangzhouensis; assembly: GCF_026410505.1. Lineage (GTDB taxonomy): Bacteria > Pseudomonadota > Gammaproteobacteria > Xanthomonadales > Rhodanobacteraceae > Frateuria_A > Frateuria_A hangzhouensis. The sequence goes on along the minus strand of NZ_JAPMIU010000004.1, from coordinate 103,857 downwards.
GCCGACTCCAGCGCGTTGCCGAGAAAGCGGTCGACGTCCTGGCGGCCGGCGGCCAGACGCATCTCGACCACTTCCAGCGAGCCGATGATGCCCTGCAGGAGATTGTTGAAATCGTGCGCCATGCCGCCGGTAAGCTGGCCCAGCGCCTCGATCTTCTGCGACTGGAACAGCTGCGCGCGGGTGTCCTCCAGGTGCCGCTCGGCATCCACGCGCTCGGTGATGTCGCGGGTGATCTTGGCAAAGCCCAGCAGTCGGCCGTCGTTGTCGCGGATCGCGTCGACGGCGATCTCGGCCATGAAGCGCGAGCCGTCCTTGCGCACCTGCCAGTCGACCACGTCGTAGCGGCCGGCCTCGCTGGCCACCGTCATCGCGGTCTGCGCCACCAGCGGATTGACGAAGAACTGCGACAGCGGCCGGCCGATGATCTCCGAGGCGGTGTAGCCCTTGATGCGTTCGGCACCGGTATTCCAGTCAGTGACGATGCCGTTGGCGTCGAGCATGCAGATCGCGCAGTCGGTGACGCCGTCGACGAACAGGCGGAAGCGCCGATCCACCTCGCGCAACTGCGTTTCGGTGAGCCGCCGCTCGGTGATGTCGCGGGTAACCATGGCAAAGCCGAGCAGGCTGCCGTGCTCGTCGCGCATCGCGTCGCACACCACGTGCGCCCAGAAGCGGCTGCCGTCGCGGCGCAGCCGTTCGGCCTCCTCCTGGAAGCGGCCGTGCGCGGCGGCCATGTGCAGGATCAGTTCGGGGCGACCGCCGTGGCGCTCCTCTTCGGTATGCAGCAACGCGAACGCCCGGCCGACGATGTCGGCGGCTCGATGGCCGTGGATCTGCTCGGCGCCGGCATTCCAGCTGCGGATGCGGCCTTGGCGGTCGACCATGAAGATGGCGTAGTCCCGGATGGACTGCACCAGCAGTTGGTAGGCGTTGGTTGCGCTCGTCTCCATGCCACCGTCCTTGCACAGCAAGCACCGCGCCACGGCCGTCCACGACGGTGTCATCGGTATCTGGGTCCCGGGCAAAAGGATTGCAGCCGCGGCGCGACCGGGTTGCGCATGGCGGGCTCCAACCGAAGCTACCTCAAGTAGCTAGCGAGATAAACCGGGATAGGGCGGCGTGCCCTCATTCGCGACGGCGCAGGCGCGGGCGTTCTTGGCGCGGGCGTCGGCGATGGCCGCCAGCAGCGCCTTGCGATCGTACGGCTTGGGCAGGAAGGTGGCGGTCGGGCCGAGCCGGTCGCTGGAGGCTTCCGGATCGCCGGAGATCACCACCACGGCGGCGTTCGAGCCGCGCCGGCGCAGTTCCTCGGTCATGCTGATGCCGTCCTGGCCGCCGCCGATGTTGACGTCGGTGACGATCACGTCGATCTGGGGCTGTTCGTCCATGAGCCGGATGCCGCTGCTGGCATCGCGTGCGGAAAGCACCTGGTAGCCGGCCGCGTCAAGCAACAGCGCCATAACCTCGCGCGTGTCCGAGTCGTCTTCCACCAGCAATACAAGGTTGTCCTTCGCCATGACCCCTCCACTCGCCCGCGCGGCCAGAACCGTGAATCCTGACGACACAGAAGTGACAGAAGCGTGCAGGCTGAAGCGCTGCTGCGTCAAGCATCGAGCAGCCGATCTTCGGTCAGCGGTTCAGAAATGTCATGTCCCGTGGATCGCCGTTGGGCCGAGGCTGCTATCGGTAGTCTTAAGAATCCGTCGGTAACGGATCAACGGGCTCTTCGACAGCGCGTTTCTGGCGGTAAACCCTTGAAGGAAACCGCAAAAAATTTGCGCCGGGTTAACACCGGATATTCACCTGGATGACGCCGGCCTTTCACCGTCACCTGCCTAGGCTCGTTTCTTTCAACGGACAGGAGCGGCAGATCGTGAGGCATGATCCGGCACGTCGGGATTTCCTTCGGCTCGTCGGCGTGGCGGTACCGGCCAGCATGGTGCTGTGCGCCTGCGGCGGCCGGGACACCGGCGCCCATGGACAGGCAAACGCCTTCTTCGCGCCGGAGGAAATGGACTTCATCCGCGCCGCGACCGGACGCCTGATCCCCAAGGACGCGCTCGGTCCCGGCGCGGACGAGGCCGGCGTGCCCGAATTCCTGGACCTGCAACTGGCCGGGCCCTACGGCCGCGCCGAGCGCTGGTACATGAAGGGTCCCTGGCCGCGCGGCAGCAACAGCCAGGGCTATCAGCTGCGCTACACGCCGGCGCAGATCTATCGCCAGGCCATCGCCGGCATCGACAAGCATTGCCAGGCACACTACCGGCAACCGTTCGCCAAACTGAAAGCCGACCAGCAGGACGAAGTGCTGCACGCGCTCGAGGATGGCAACGTGAAGCTCGGCGACCTGCATTCGAAAACCTTCCTCGACCTGCTCTGGCAGAACACCCAGGAGGGCTTTCTTGCCGATCCGGCCTACGGCGGCAACCGCGATTTTGCCGGCTGGAAGCTGATCGGCTTCCCCGGCCCGCGCTACAACTACGTGCGCGAGATCGGCCAGTACGGGAAGCCCTACCAGCAACCGTTCGTCAGCCTGATCGGACGCGCGCCGACCGCGGCGATGGCGCACGCCGCAGGGGCCGCCTGATGGCGCGGCGCATGCCGCCGGTGGACGTGGTGCTGGTCGGCTTCGGCTGGACCGCCTCGATCATCGCGCAGGAGCTGACCGACGCCGGCGTGCAGGTGCTGGCGCTCGAGCGCGGCGCCTGGCGCGACACCGTGCCGGACTTCGCCACCGACCACATCCAGGACGAGCTGCGCTACGCGGTGCGCAAGCAGATCTTCGAATCGCCCGAGCGCGAAACGCTGACCTTCCGCAACGACGCCAGCCAGACCGCGCTGCCGATGCGCCACCTGGGCTCGTTCCTGCCCGCCGCCGGCGTGGGCGGCGCCGGCGTGCACTGGAACGGCCAGTGCTGGCGCTTCCTGCCGCAGGATTTCGTGATCCGCACGCACACCGAGCAGCGCTACGGCAAGGGCTTCATTCCCGAGGGCATGAACCTGCAGGACTGGGGTGTCACCTACGAGGAGCTCGAACCGCACTACGACCGCTTCGAATACCTCTGCGGCGTCTCCGGCCAGGCCGGCAACGTGGGCGGCCAGCTGGTGGCCGGCGGCAACCCGTTCGAAGGGGCCCGCCAGCGCGGTTATCCGCTGCCGCCGCTGGAGCGCAGCGCCTCGACCGTGCTGTTCGACAAGGCCGCGCGCGAGGTCGGCTTCAAGCCGTTCCCGTGCCCCGCGGCCAACGCCTCGCGGCCGTATCGCAACCCGCTGGGCGTGCAGATGGGGCAGTGCACCTACTGCGGCTACTGCGAGTGGTTCGGCTGCGGCAACTACTCCAAGGCCAGCCCGCAGACCACGATCCTGCCGGTGCTGCTGCAGAAGGACAACTTCCACTTCAAGACCCACTGCGCGGTCACCCGCGTCAACACCGACCACACCGGCAAGCGCGCTACCGGCGTCACCTACGTCGACGTCGAGGGCAACGAGATCGAGCAGCCGGCGCAGATGGTGGTGCTGTGCGCCTTCGCCCAGCACAACGTGCACCTGCTGCTGGTGTCGAAGATCGGCCAGCCCTACGACCCGGTCTCCAACACCGGCGTGGTCGGGCGCAACTACGCCTACCAGATCACCTCCTCGGCCGAGGTGTTCCAGAAGGAGCGGCTCAACCCGTTCATGGGCGCCGGCGCGCTGGGCCAGGCCATCGACGAGTTCAACGGCGACAACTTCGACCACGGCCCGCAAGGGTTCATCGGCGGCGGCTACGTCGCGCTGTGGAATACCGGCGGGCGGCCGATCCTGCAGCACTACCTGCCCGAGAATGCGCCCAAGTGGGGCGCCGGCTGGAAGAAGGCGATGCATGAGAACTATCTGACCGCCTGCTCCGTCGTCACCCACGGCAGTGTGATGAGCTACCGCTCCAGCTACCTGGACCTGGATCCGACCTGGCGCGACGTCTACGGCAACCCGCTGCTGCGGCTGACCTTCGACTTCCAGCCTAACGAACTGAAGATGTCGGGCTTCCTCACCGACAAGGCCGCGCAGATCGGCCGCGCGATTCCCGGCGCCACCGTGCACGAGAAGAAGCGCCAGGGGCCGTACTCGATCGTGCCCTACCAGACCACCCACAACACCGGCGGCGCGGTGATGGGCAACGATCCGAAGACCTCGGTGGTCAACCGCTACCTGCAGAGCTGGGACGTGCCCAACCTGTGGGTGATGGGCGCCTGTGCATTCCCCCAGAACGCCGGCTACAACCCCACCGGCACGGTGGGTGCGCTGACTTTCTGGTCGGCCGCGGCGATGAAGCGCTATCTGAAGAACCCCGGCCCGCTGGTGACGGCATGAGGGCTTCGCTTGCCAGGTTTTCGCAGCGGCGGATGGGCTTGCGCAGAAGCCTGGCGCTGGCGGGCCTGCTCCTCGCCGCCGTGCTTTGCAGCGCCTGCAGCCCGGACCGCGAACCGGCCGCCCCCTCGACCGTCAAGCTTGGCCAGCGCATGAGCGCCGGCCCGTGGGGCGACATCTCCCGCGGCCGCTACCTCGTGCATGCCGGCGACTGCAAGGCCTGCCATACCGCGCCCGGCGGCGCGCCCTTCGCCGGCGACCGCGCCATTCCCACGCCGTTCGGCACCATCTACTCGAGCAACATCACGCCCGATCCGGAAACCGGCATCGGCCGCTGGACCGACGAAGATTTCTATCGCGCCATGCACGAGGGCATTGACCGCCTCGGCAACCACCTGTACCCGGCCTTCCCCTATCCCTGGTACACGCGGATGAGCCGCGACGACGTGCGGGCGATCAAGGCCTACCTGGACACGCTCGCGCCGGTGCGCCAGAACCATCGCGAAAACGAACTGCCCTGGCCGCTCGGCCAGCGTGGCGTGCTGGCGGTGTGGAACGGCATGTTCTTCGACGAGGGCACCTACCGGCCCGATCCGGACCGCTCGGCACAGTGGAATCGCGGTGCCTATCTGGTCAAGGGCCCGGGCCACTGCGGTGCCTGCCACAGCGACAAGAATCTGGCCGGCGCCACCGACGAGGACGATCCGCTCACCGGCGGCTTCGCCGAACATGCCTTCGCGCCCAACCTGGCCGGCGGCATTCGCGACGGCCTGGGCACATGGACCGGGCAGGACATCGTGCAATACCTGCGCACCGGCCGGAACGGCCGCACCGCCGCCGCCGGGCCGATGGCCGAGGTGATCGAGCAGTCGACCCAGTACCTGAGCAAGCCCGATCTCGAGGCCATCGCGGTCTACCTCAAGAGCCTGCCGGCGACCAAGGATGCATCCGTCGCCAGCGTCGACAAGGACACCCTCGGCCGCGGCGCGGCGTTGTACGTCGACAACTGCGCCGGATGCCATCTCGGCGAGGGCCAGGGCGAACTGGGCGCCTTCCCGCCGCTGCGCAAGAGCACCGCCGTGCAAGCCCAGAGCGCCGACACGCTGATCGGCGTGATCCTCAACGGCGCGCGCATTCCCCGCACCGAAGCCGAGCCGACCGGGCTGGCCATGCAGGGCTTCGCCGACCACCTCGACGACGCCCAGATCGCCACCCTCACCACCTATATCCGCAACGCCTGGGGCAACCACGCCGAGGCGGTGGATGCGGGCCACGTGGAGGATCTGCGCGAGACCTTGCGCAAGTCGCCGGATGGCTGATGCTTTTGCTCACGCTCTGCTCCCTCTCCCCTTCGGGGAGAGGGCAGGGGTGAGGGGCGGGGGGCTTGCGGGGAAGGATTTCCGTGGGGGGCTCCCCGCAAGAGCGACCCCTCACCTCAATCCTCTTCCCTCAGGGGAGAGGAGGCGCTTCGCGCCCGCGCTACTTGAAAAAGCCGCACGCGCTTCACGCCACGCCTGCCATGGTAGACGGCGAACGCTCGCTTGAAGGGATCACCACGAGAGGGCGATGACCCAGATCTTCCATCCGCGTTTCGGCTTGGTCGTCAAGCTCACCCTGCTCGCGCTGCTGGCCCTGGCCAGCGCCGCGGTATTGGCATGGCGTGGATTGACCAACGAGGCGCACCGCGTCGGCGAGGCGGTGGAGCAACCCGTCCCCTTCAGCCACAAGCACCACGTCGGCGACGACGGCATCGACTGCCGCTACTGCCACGACACGGTGGAAACCTCCTCCTTCGCCGGCATCCCGCCGATCTCCACCTGCATGACCTGCCACTCGCAGCTGTACACCGACCAGGCCGTGCTCCAGCCGGTGGTCGAAAGCTGGCAACGCGGCGTGGCGCTGCACTGGAACCGGGTGCACCAGCTGCCGGACTTCGTCTACTTCAACCATTCCATTCACGTCGCCAAGGGCGTCGGCTGCGAAAGCTGCCACGGCCGCGTCGACCGCATGCCGCTGACCCTGCGCACGCAGTCGCTGTCGATGGAGTGGTGCCTGGACTGCCACCGCGCGCCGCAGAAATACCTGCGCCCGCGCACGCAGGTGTTCACCATGGGGTGGAAGGCGAAAGACCAGGAGAAGCTCGGCCTGGCGCTGGTCGAGCGCTACCACATCGATACCCGCCGCCTGACGGACTGCTCGGTATGTCATCGCTGACCCCTCGGAAACCGCGCTCCGCTGTAGGAGCCCACTTGTGGGCGATGCTCCTGCACTCGGCGCTCACAGGCGGGCTCCTGCGGACGCACCGCGGGAGGGTGGCGCGGACATGACCCGGCCCACCGCCCGTGACGCGCTGCGCACACGCCTCGGCGACAGCCGCGGCCCGCGCTACTGGCGCGCGCTGGAAGAAATCATCGAGCAACCGGCCTGGCGCAGCCGTCTGCACGAAGCCTTCCCGCAGCTCGCCCGGCTGGAGCCTGCGCTCGACCGCCGCGATTTCCTCAAGCTCATCGGCGCCTCGCTCGCGCTGGCCGGCCTGGGTGCCTGCAGCCGTCCGCCGCAGGAACAGATCGTGCCGTGGGTACGCCGCCCCGACCAGCTGCCGCCGGCGCTGCCGCGCTTCTACGCCAGCACCCTGGCCTGTGCTGGCGACGTGGCCGGGGTGCTGGTGGAAACCCATCAGGGCCGACCGACCAAGATCGAGGGCAACCCGGCGCACCCGATGAGCCTGGGCGCCACCACGCCGGCGATGCAGGCGGCGGTGCTGGAGCTGTGGGACCCGGACCGTTCGCAAGGCCCCGTGCACGACGGCGTCGCGGCCAGCTGGGACGCGTTCCGCGCCGAAGCAGGCCGGCTCGCCGCGCGCTTTGCCCGCGACGGGCACGGCCTGCACGTGCTCGGCGGCCGGCTCGATTCGCCCACGCTGGCGGCCCAGCGCGACGCCTGGCTCGCACGCTTCCCCGGCGCGCAGTGGCACGCGTACGAAGCGATCGACGACGACAACGCACTCGCCGGCGCCCGGCTCGCTTTCGGCACGCCGCTGCGCACGCGCCACCGCGTCGACCGGGCACGGGTGATCCTGGCGCTGGAGGCGGACTTCCTCGGTTCCCAGCCGGGCAGCCTGCGTCATGCCCGCGACTTCATCGCGGGCCGCGATCCGGCGTCGGAGGAGTTCAACCGCCTGTACGTGGTCGAGGCCTCGCCCACGCTCACCGGCGCCAGGGCCGACCATCGCTGGGCGCTGGATTCGGCGCACATCGGCATGGTCGCGCTGGAGCTTGGCGACCTGCTAGGCCTGCCGGGCGTGCACGCGCCGCAAGCCAGCGGCATGTCCGCGCGCCGCCTGCGCGCCCTGGCGCGTGACCTGGCCGACCAGCGCGGCACCTCGCTGGTGCTGGCCGGCCGCACGCAACCGCCGTGGGTGCATGCGCTGGCGCACCTGCTCAACGAAGCGCTCGGCAACGTCGGCCATACGGTCGACTACTACGAACCGGCCGAGCCGTGGGTCTCTTCCGCCGATGGCCTGCGCGAACTGACCCGCGCGATGGCCGCGGGCACGGTCGACACGCTGCTGCTGCTCGATGGCAACCCGCTGTACGCCACCCCGGTCGACGCGCAGTTCGCCCGGCTGCTGGCCAGGGTGCCGCATCGCATCCACCTGGGCCTCTACCGCGACGAGACCGCCCTCGCCTGCCAGTGGCACCTGCCGCGCTCGCATGCGCTGGAGGGCTGGTCCGACCTGCGCGCCGCCGACGGCACCGCCAGTCCGGTGCAGCCGGTGATCGCGCCGCTGTACGACAGCCGCAGCACGCACGAATTGCTGGCCATGTTCCTGGGCGACACGCAAAGTCCCCGCGAGCGCGTGCAGGCCACCTGGCATGCCGACGACGACGCGTGGCGCGCCAGCCTGCAGAGCGGCGTGATTCCCCACAGCGCGCCGCCGGCGCAGCACCCGCGGGTGGATGACGCGTTCCTCGGGCACATCCCGACCCCCGCCGACCAGCCCGGGCTGGAACTGCTGTTCGCCCCCGACCCCACCGTGTGGGACGGCCGCTACGCCAACAACGGCTGGCTGCAGGAACTGCCCAAGCCGCTGACCGCGCTGACCTGGAGCAACGTGGCGCTGGTCAGCCCCGAACTCGCGCTCGCGCACGACCTGAAGAACGGCGACGCGCTGGAGATGCGCATCGACGGCCGCCACACCCAGGCACCGGTGTGGGTGATGCCCGGGCAGGCCGCGCGCAGCGTCACCGTCTGGCTCGGTTACGGCCGCCGTCACGCCGGGCGCGTGGGCGGTCAGCTGGGCTTCGACGCCTACGCCTTGCGCACCGCCGCCGCGCCGTGGCGCGTCGACGGCCTGCGCGTGAACCGCACCGACGCGCACTACGCGCTCGCCACCACCCAGCGCCATCACGCGATGGAGGGCCGCGCTCCGGTGCGCGCCACCACTCTCGATGCGTTCCGCACCGACCCGGCCATCGCGCAGGGGCACGCGCAAGACCCGCCCAGCCTTTATCCCGACCGCCTGCACGGCGATTACGCCTGGGGCATGAGCGTGGACCTGAACGCCTGCATCGGCTGCGGCGCATGCACGATCGCCTGCCAGGCGGAAAACAACATCCCCGTGGTGGGCGCCGCGGAGGTCGAGCGCGGCCGCGAGATGCACTGGATCCGCGTCGACCGCTACTACGAGGGCGACGTCCGCGCACCGCGCATCCACCACCAGCCGGTGCCGTGCATGCACTGCGAGCACGCGCCCTGCGAGGTGGTCTGCCCGGTCGGCGCCACCGTGCACGACGCCGAAGGGCTCAACGTGCAGGTCTACAACCGCTGCGTGGGCACCCGCTTCTGCTCCAACAACTGCCCGTACAAGGTGCGCCGCTTCAACTTCCTGCAGTACAGCGACCTGCACACCGAAACGCTCAAGGCGCAGCGCAACCCGGACGTGACCGTGCGCAACCGCGGCGTGATGGAGAAATGCACCTACTGCATCCAGCGCATCGAGACCGCGCACATCGCCGCCGACAAGGCTGGCCGGCGCATCGCCGACGGCGAAGTGCTGACCGCCTGCCAGGCCGTGTGCCCGACCCAGGCGATCGTGTTCGGCGACCAGCAGGATCCGGCCACTGCGGTGAGCCGGCAGAAGGCCTCGCCACGGCATTACACGCTGCTGGAAGAACTCAACACCCGCCCGCGCACGACCTATCTCGCCTCGATCCGCAATCCGCACCCGGCGCTGGAGGACGACGCATGAGCACGCTTCGCGTCGCCCCGCCCACTTCGCACCTGTCCCGCGCTGGCCTCGTCCAGGCTCCCTCTCCCCCGTCTCTTATCAAGAATGGGGGAGAGGGAGTTGTATCGGCCGATGCGGGAGCATCGGCATGAACACGCCGCTGCTCGCGCCACGCGAAACCTTCGCGACCCTCACCGACCGGGTGAGCGACATCACGCTGGAACGCCCCACCGGCCGCCTCTGGCTGCTCGCCTTTGCGCTGTCGTTCGTGCTCACCGCCTGGCTCGGCGCCGGCATCGTCTGGCTGCTGGCGAAGGGTGTGGGCATCTGGGGGCTGGACATGCCGGTGGCCTGGGCTTTCGCCATCGCCGACTACGTCTGGTGGATCGCCATCGGCATGGCCGGCACCTTCATCTCCGGCGGGCTGTACCTGGCGCGGCAGGGGTGGCGCAACGCGCTCAACCGCTACGCGGAGGCGATGACGGTGTTCGCCGTGTCGGTGTCGGGCATCTTTCCGATCCTGCACCTGGGGCGACCGTGGTTCTTCTACTGGCTGGCGCCGTATCCCGATCGCATGGGCCTATGGCCGCAATGGCGCAGTTCGCTGTTCTGGGATTTCTCGGCGATCGTCGCCTACCTGATCGTTTCGGTGCTGTACTTCTACGTAGGCCTGATTCCCGACCTGGCCACCCTGCGCGACCGCGCGCGCACGCGCGGCAAGCAGGTCTTCTACGGCCTGCTGGCGATCGGCTGGCGCGGCGAGGCGCGGCACTGGCAGCGCTTCGAGACGCTCAACCTGCTGCTGGCCGCGATGGCCGTGCCGCTGGTGTTCTCGGTGCATTCGATGGTGGCGCTGGATTTCTCCGAGGGCCTGCTGCCGGGCTGGCACTCGACTATCTTCCCGCCGTTCTTCGTCGCCGGCGCGCTGTTCTCCGGCTTCGGCATGGTGCTGGTGCTGGGCATTCCGCTGCGGCACTTCTTCGGCCTGGGCGATTTCATCACCGAGCGGCACCTGGACAACCTGGCCAAGCTGATGCTCGCCGCCGGCCTGTTCGTCGACTACAGCTACGCCAGCGAGATGTTCAACGCGTTCTACAGCGGCGACCGCTACGAGATCGCGCACGCCATGCAGCAGCTGACCGGCGCCTACGCCTGGGTGTACTGGACCATCATCGGCTGCAACGCGGTGTCGATCCAGGCGTTGTGGTTCCCCCGCGTGCGGCGCAGCCACGCGGCGCTGTTCGCGATCGCGCTGCTGGTGCTGATCGGCATGTGGTTCGAGCGCTTCCTGCTCATCGTCAGCAGCCTCTACCACGACTTCCTGCCGTCGAGCTGGGGCATGTTCTACCCGACCTTCTGGGACATCGCCTTCCTGGCCGGATCGATCGGCTTGTTCTTCCTGCTGTTCCTGCTGTTCGTGCGGCTGCTGCCATTGCTGCCGATGTTCGAGCTGCGCAAGCTGCGCGCCCGGCTCGAGCGGGAGGGCGCATGAATACGCCATACGAAAGCCGGCCGCACGAGCGGGGCTGGCTGGCCCGGTTCGACGACGCCGGCGCGCTGTTGCTGGCGGTGCGCGAACTGCGCGGCCGCGGCTATACGCAACTGGAGGCCTATACGCCGTATCCGGTGGAGGGGCTGGCGCAGGCGCTGGGGCCGATGCGCAACCGCATCCCGCTGCTGGTCCTGCTGGGCGGCCTGGCCGGCGGCTTCGGCACGCTGTTGCTGCAGTGGTACGCCTCGGTGATCGACTACCCGATCAATGTGGGCGGACGGCCGGACGCGAGCTGGCCGGCCTTCATTCCCGCCGCGCTGGAAATGACCATCCTGTTTGCCGCGCTGTTCGGCATCGTCGGCATGTTCTTCGCCAATGGCCTACCACGGCTCAACCACCCGCTGTTCGACGTACCGGGCTTCGAGGCGGCCAGCCGCGACGGCTTCTTCCTGTGGTTGCGCGCGGACGATCCCTGCTTCGATGCGGCCCTGGCCCACGACGACCTCGCGCGGCTGGCGCCGCTGGCAATCGACCGGGTGGGTTCATGAAGCGCCAAACCCTCCTCTGTAGGAGCGCACCCTGTGCGCGACCGCCATTTCTCCGGCGCGGCATCCGGTCGCGCACAGGGTGCGCTCCTACAAGGCACCTGTTCGTGCTGGCGGCGCTATTCGCGCTCACTGGCTGCGAGCAGGCCATGCACGACATGTACTCGCAGCCGAAGTACAAGCCGCTGGAACCCAGCCCGCTGTTCGCCGACGGCAACAGTGCGCGCACGCCGCCCCCGGGCAGCGTGCCGATGGCGCAGGGCGCGGCCGCCGACACGGCCAGCGGGCGGCACGGACAGATCGCGCTGCCGTCCGATCCCGGGCCCGCGTTGCCGCTGGACGCGCAGGGCCGCAACCTCGTCCAGGGCGAAGTCGGCGAACGCCGCTACGCCAACCCGCTGCCGCTCACCCTGGCCCTGCTGCAGCGTGGCCGGCAACGCTTCGACATCTATTGCGCGCCCTGTCACGGCCGCAGCGGCAACGGCGACGGCATGATCGTGCGCCGCGGCTTCCCGGCACCGCCGAGCTACCACACCGAACGCCTGCGCAACGCGCCGGACAGCCACTTCTACCAGGTGATCACCCACGGCTATGGAGTGATGTACCCCTACGCCGACCGGCTCAGCCCGCACGACCGCTGGGCCATCGTGGCCTATGTCCGCGCCCTGCAGCTCAGCCAGCACGCACCGCGCGACCGGCTGGCGCCGCAGGATCTGGCACGCCTGCCGGGCCCCCCGGCGAAAGATGCGGGAGCGCACCGGTGAACCGCCACTGGCCCCGCATCTCGCACCGCGAAGGCATCGCCGCGGCGATCGGCCTGCTCGCCCTCGCCGCCTGCCTGGTGCTGGGCCTGCGCGCACCGCACCAGGTGTTGCTGTCCTATCTGTTCGCCTGGTTGTTCTGGCTGGCGCCGGCGCTGGGCAGCGTGGGCCTGCTGATGGTCCATGCGCTGACCGGCGGCGACTGGGGGCTGGCGTTGCGCCCGGCGCTGCTCGCCGCCAGCCGGCGGCTACCGCTGATGGCGCTGTTGCTGCTGCCGGTGCTGATCGGCGCGAAGGTACTGTTTCCCTGGGCGGACGCACAGGCGGCCGATCCCGACCTCGAACACCAGCGCTGGTGGCTCAACGTGCCGTTCTTCATCGTGCGCGCAGTGGTGGTGTTCGCGCTGTGGCTGTGGCTGGCGCGAGGGATCCGCCGCCGATCGGCATGGCCTTCGGCCAGGGTGTTCGCCGCCGGGGGCCTGGTGCTCTATGCGCTGACCGTCTCGGTGGCGGCGGTGGACTGGGTGATGTCGCTGGTGCCGCGCTGGCATTCGACGACGCTCGGCATCCTGCTCGGCACCGCACAGCTGCTTGCCGCGGCCGGGCTGGCGGTGTGGATCAGCGTGACCGGGCGCAACGCCGCGCCGGCCAGTTGGACGCCCAGACGGCTGAACGACCTGGGCAGTATCCTGATGGTGCTGGTGCTGGCCTGGGGCTACCTGGCGTTCATGGATTACCTGACCGTGTGGATCGCCGACCTGCCGTCGGAAACCGTCTGGTACCTGCCACGCGTCAACACCGGCTGGCGCTGGCTGGGCGCGTTCCTGGTGCTGTTCCACCTGGCGTTGCCCTTCGCCGTGCTGCTTTCGCGGCAGGCCAGGCAGCGCGCGGCCTGGCTCGCCGGCGTGGCGCTGTGGCTGTTCATCGCGCAGATCGGCTACGTCGGCTGGCTGGTGCTGCCGGGCCTGCGCGAACACGCGCTGGCCTGGAGCGATCCGCTGGCGTGGATCGGCATCGGTGGGCTTTGGTGGCTCGGCTTCGGTGCGCGGCGCCGTGCCGCGCTGGAGGCGCAGGCATGAGTCGGCAGCCTGACTCGCATGAGTCCTACACGGTGGCCGCCGGCCTGCTGCACTGGGCGGCGGCGATCCTGGCGCTCAGCCTGCTGGCGATCGTGCTGCTGGTGTACATGTGGGCGCGGCCGGTGCTGACCGCGGGTGAGCAGCCGGCGCGGCCGATCCCGCCGCAGCCGCGGTTGCAGCAGGACCCGGCCGTCGACATTGCGGCAGAGCGCGCGCTGCAGCGTTCGCGTCTGGATGGCTATGAGTGGATGGATGGTACGCACACGGTGGCGCGGATTCCGATTTCGCGGGCCATGGCATTGCTGGCCGCCAAGCCCGCGCCTGCCGCATCGACGGAGCGTGCCCGATGATCCTCCGGGACACCTGCAGGAGCGCACCCTGTGCGCGACCGGGGGGCAACGCCATGCGTCGCGGTCGCGCACAGGGTGCGCTCCTACAAGGGTTCCGTGCGCTAGTGTTGTTGTTGGTCGCGACCGTCGTTTCGGCCACGCAGGCGCCGTTCCCGCCGCCGGATCTCACCCAGCGCGCGGGCTTCGACCAACGCCTGGGCGCTTCGATCCCCGCGCATGCCGGCTTCCGCGACGTCAACGGCAAGCCGGTCGACCTGCACACGCTCGCCAACGGCAAGCCGCTGTTGCTCGCGCTGGGCTATTACCGCTGCCCCAACCTGTGCGACGTGGTGCTCAAAGGCATGGCGCACTCCCTCGCCGGACTCGACCTGCGACCCGGTCGCGACTTCGAAGTGGCCTTCGTCAGCATCGACCCGGCCGAAACCCCGGCCGATGCCCGCCACGCCCAGGCCATGCTCGCGCGCATGCAGCCGAAGGCGTCGGTGCCGCGCTGGCATTTCCTCACCGGCGACCAGCCGTCCATTACCGCGCTCGCCCGGGCGGTCGGCTTCCGCTACTTCTACGACGAGAACCTCCACCAGTACGCCCACGCCGCCGGCCTGGTGGCGATCACCCCCGACGGCAAGGTGGCGCAGTACTTTTTCGGCGTGTCCTGGCCGCCGGCCTCGCTGCGCCTGGCACTGGTGCACGCCTCGCAGGGCGAACTGGGCAGCGTGATCGACCGCCTGGTGCTGCTGTGTTGCGGCTACGACCCCTCCACCGGCCGCTACAGCCTGGCGATCGGCCGCACCATGCAGGTGCTGGGCGTGGCGTTCGTGCTGGCGCTGGGCGGCTGGCTGATGTGGCTGCGGCGGAGGGCGCGCGCATGATCCTGCCGCAGGCCTCCAGCGTCGCCGCGAACGTCGACGACCTGTTCAACGCGTTGCTGGCGCTGTGCACGCTGGTGGTGGTCGGCGTGTTCACGGTGATGATCGTGTTCTGCGTGAAATACCGCCGCGGCACCGCCGCCGAGCGCACGCCGCCGCGACAGCACCTGGGCGTGGAGCTGACCTGGACGCTGGTGCCCTTCGTGTTGTTCATGGGCATCTTCGGCTGGAGCGTGCATCTGTGGATCAAGTTGCGCACGCCGCCGAAGGACGCCGCACCGGTCTACGTCGTCGCCAAGCAGTGGATGTGGAAGGTGCAGCACCCCGGCGGCCAGCGCGAGATCGACCAGCTGCACGTGCCGGTGGGCCAGCCGATCCGCCTGATGATGACCTCGCAGGACGTGATCCACAGCTTCTACGTGCCGGCTTTCCGGGTAAAGCAGGACGTGCTGCCCGACCGCTACACGCAACTGTGGTTCACCGCCACGAAGGCGGGCACCTACCATCTGTTCTGCGCCGAGTTCTGCGGCACCGACCACTCGCGCATGCGCGGTCGGGTGGTGGCCATGGCGGCGGGCGATTACGCGCGCTGGCTGCAGGCACACGCGGGCGTCGGCCTGGCCGCGCAGGGCAGGGCGCTGTTCCGGCAGCTCGGCTGCAGCGGATGCCACGATCCCCGGGCGGGCGTGCACGCGCCCGACCTCGACGACCTCTACGGCCGTACCGTGCCGCTGGCCGACGGCTCGCAGGCGCTGGCCGACGAGCGCTACCTGCACGACGCGATCCTGCTGCCGAAGAAGCAGATCGCGGCCGGCTACGAACCGATCATGCCGAGCTTCGAGGGCCGCATCGGCGAGGAGGACGTGCTGGCCCTGGTGGCCTACCTGAAGACCCGCGGCACGCAGACGGAGAACGATGATGAGCACCGTTGAGCGCCCGGCGCCGCCGCGCAGCTACCTGGAGGAAGGCTTCGGCCTGCGCTCGTGGCTGACCACGCACGACCACAAACGCATCGCGATCCTGTACGGCATCGGCATCACCGCGTTCTTCTTCCTGGGCGGGCTGGCCGCGGCGCTGGTGCGCCTGGAACTGGTCACGCCGGCCGGCGACCTGGTCAGCGCGGAGACCTACAACAAGGCGTTCACCTTCCACGGCGTGGTGATGGTGTGGTTCTTCCTGATCCCCTCGATCCCCGCCACGCTGGGCAACTTCCTGCTGCCGCTGATGATCGGTGCGCGTGACGTGGCCTTCCCGCGACTGAACCTGTTCAGCTGGTACCTGTACATCGTCGGCGGGCTGTTCACCCTGGCCTGCCTGCTGCTCGGCGGCATCGACACCGGCTGGACCTTCTACACGCCGTTCTCGACGATGTTCTCCAACTCGCACGTGATGCTGGCCGTGGTGGGCGTGTTCATCGTGGGCTTCTCCTCGATCTTCACCGGCCTGAATTTCATCGTCACCGTACACACGCTGCGCGCACCGGGCATGACCTGGATGCGCCTGCCGCTGTTCGTGTGGGCCATGTACGCGGTGGCGCTGGTGATGATCCTGGCCACGCCGGTGCTGGCGATGACGCTGTCGCTGATCGCGCTGGAGCGGCTGTTCGGCGTGGGCATCTTCGACCCCGCGCTGGGCGGCGATCCGGTGCTGTTCCAGCACTTCTTCTGGTTCTATTCGCACCCGGCGGTGTACATCATGATCCTGCCGGCGATGGGCGTGGTCAGCGAGCTGATCACCCACGGCGCGCGCCGGCGCATCTTCGGCTACCAGTTCATGGTCTGGGCGATCATCGGCATCGCCGTGGTCGGCTTCCTGGTATGGGGCCACCACATGTTCGTGGCCGGGCAGTCGATGTACGCGAGCATCGTGTTCTCGATCCTGTCCTTCATCATCGCGGTGCCCTCGGCGATCAAGGTCTTCAACTGGACCGCCACGCTGTACAAGGGCGACATTTCCTTCGACGCGCCGATGCTCTATGCGCTGGGCTTCGTCGGCCTGTTCATGCTGGGCGGGCTGACCGGCCTGTTCCTGGCCGCCACCGCGCTGGACGTGAACCTCACCGACACCTACTTCGTGGTGGCGCACTTCCACTACATCATGGTCGGCGGCGCGGTGATGGCCTACCTGGGCGGCGTGCACTACTGGTGGCCGAAGATCACCGGGCGGCTGTATTCGGAAGCCTGGGCGCGGTTCGCCGCGATCCTGATGTTCTTCGGCTTCAACCTGACCTTCTTCCCGCAGTACATCCTGGGCTGGGAGGGCATGCCGCGGCGCTATCACGAGTACCTGCCGCAGTATCAGGTATGGAACGTGCTCTCCTCGGCCGGCGCGACCATCCTGGGCGTGTCCTACCTGCTGCCGCTGCTCTACCTGGGCTGGTCGCTGCGCCGCGGCGCGCGCGCCGGCGCCAACCCGTGGGACGCCACCGGGCTGGAATGGCAGACGCCCTCGCCGCCGCCGCTGCACAACTTCGCCCAGACCCCGACCGTCACCGAAGGCCCCTACGCCTACCGCCAATGAACGCCCGCCTCCATCCCGTGCCCGAGCAGTTCGACGACCCCGTGCAGCAGCGCGAGGCCGCGACGCTGGGCATGTGGGCGTTCCTGGCCACCGAGATCCTGTTCTTCGGCGTGCTGTTCGCCGGCTACACGCTGTGCCGCGTGCGCTTTCCCGATGCCTTTGCCGCGGGCAGCCGGCATACCGACATGCTGCTGGGCACGATCGAGACGGCGGTGCTGCTGACCAGCAGCTGCGCCGTGGCGCTGTCCGTGCGCGAGGTGCAACTGGGCGGCCGGCAGCTGGCCACGGCATTGCTGGGGATCACCGCGGCGCTGGGCGCCAGCTTCCTGGTGATGCATGGCTTCGAGTACTACGCCGAGTACCGGGAAGGGCTGATCCCGGCCGTCCACTGGACCCAGCAGGGCGTGTACGCGAAGGGCATGGAGATCTTCTACTGCCTGTACTACTTCATCACGCTCTTCCACAGCCTGCACGTGTCCATCGGCGTGGTGCTGCTGATCGTGATGGCCTGGCGCACCTGGCACCGCGCCTACGACGCCCGGTACCACACGCCGCTGGAACTGACCGCGCTGTACTGGCACCTGGTCGACATCGTGTGGATCTTCGTCTACCCGCTGATCTACCTGGTCGGGAGGGCCGGATGAACACTCCCGCGGCGCGGCCACAGCGCAGCCACGGGAGCGGCCCGCGGCCGCCCTCGCTCGGCGGCAACCTGTGGACGCTGCTCGCGCTGCTGGTGCTGCTGGGCCTGAGCGCCGGCAGTGCGCTGCTGGAGCTCGGGGTCTTCAATACCGTGGCCAACCTCGGCATCGCGGTGGCCAAGGCCTTGCTCGTGCTGACGATCTTCATGCGCCTGAAAACCGACAACGCGCTGCTGCGCATTGTCGCCAGTGCGGGCTTCGCCTGGCTGGCGGTGATGATCGCGCTGGCGTTGGCCGACGTGCTGACGCGCGCGCCGCTGCTGGCGCCCTGGTAAGCCGGCTCCGTGGCATGGAAGTTGCTGCGCCGCGGGCAGGGGGGAATTCATCGACATGCCGGCACGATCGTGGCGGGCCTCGTGAAACCCGCCGCCGTTTGTCGCCATCGCATCGATCCGCCCATGAGCTCGCCGCCCGAATTGCTGTTACCTCCGCTGCCCTCGTTCGGCGGCTTCCGCGAAGCGGCCCAGGCCTGCCTGTCGATGCTGCGCGAGCGCACCGGCGTGGGCGCCTGGTATTTCACCCGCGTCGACGGCGAAGACTGGCTGGTGCTGGCCGCCTCGGACGATCGTTACGGCGTGCGCAGCGGCGAAGCGCTGAAATGGGCCGATTCGATCTGCTCGCGCATGGTGCGCGGCGGCCCGTGCGTGGTGGCCGACGTCGCCGCGCATGCGCCGTACGCCGCCGCGCCGATCGTCGGCCGCGGCATCGGCGCCTACCTGGGCGTGCCGGTGCAGCTCGACCATGGCGCGATCGGCACGCTTTGCGCGATCGATCCGCAGCCGGTCCCGGTGGACGTGGAGCGCTGGCTGCCGATCGTGCAACTGTGCGCGCAGATGCTCGCCACGCTGTGGAGCCACGACGTCGACCTGAAGGAAACCCAGCGCCGCGCCGAACGGGCCGAGCTGGAAGCCATGACCGACCCGATGACCGGCATCTTCAACCGCCGCGGCTGGCGCGAACTGCTCGCGCTGGAGGAGCAGCGCTGCCGCGACGAACACACCACCGCCGGCGTCGTGGTGGTCGACCTGGACCGCCTCAAACAGACCAACGACAGCCAGGGCCACAACGCCGGCGACGCGTTGATCCAGCGCGCCGCACAGGAGATCTCGAACGCGGTGCGCGGCGTCGACGTGGTCGCGCGCCTGGGCGGCGACGAATTCGTGGTGCTGGTGCTGGACGTCGGCCCCACCGAACTGGCCCGCCAGGCCACCCGCATCGAGCAGACCCTGCGCGCGGCCGGGGTGGCCGCCACCCTCGGCTACAGCTGGCGCGGTCCGGGCCGCGACCTGGGCGAGGCGTACCGCGAGGCGGATCTGCTGATGCTCGACGCCAAGCGCGGCCGCCATCGCGCCGCGCCGTAATCCCGTCACCGCGTCCGCCCGCCGCTCGTCGTAGGGTGGGCTTCAGCCCACCATCCACGGACCCGCGTCGCAGCGCAATGGAATAATCGGCCCCGAACCGCGTCTCCCGACCAAGCCCCCGCCGGAGTCGGCCATGCTTCACCACCCGCTCGACGATGCCTTGCGCGAACTGCTGCCGCGGTTGCGGCGCTTCGCGCAGTGGCTCACGCGCGACCCCACCACGGCCGACGACCTGGTGCAGGCCACGCTCGAGCGCGCGCTGTCGCGCTGGTCCAGCCGGCGCCCGGACGCCTCGCTGCGCAGCTGGCTGTTCGCGATTCTGTACCGGCAGTTCCTCGATGGCCGTCGCCGCGCGCAACGCCACGCCTGGCTGCTCGGTCGCCTGCGCACGGAAGAGGAGCCGCAGTGGCCCTCGGCCGAGCGCGAGGCGGTGGCGCACGCGATGCTGCAGGCGTTTGCGCGGCTTAACCCCGAGCAGCGCAGCCTGCTGTTGTGGGTCACCGTGGAGGGCTTGAGCTACCAGGAAGTCGCGCAGATCCTCGAGGTGCCGATCGGCACCGTGATGTCGCGGCTGTCGCGCGCCCGCCAGGCGTTGCGCCGCCTCGGCGAGGGCGAAACCACCACTCCCACCCTGCGGGTGCTGCGATGAACCAACCGAGCGAACACGACCTCCATGCCTACGTCGACGGCCGTCTCGATGGCGAGCGCCGCGCGGCGGTGGGGCTTTACCTGGCCCGACACCCCGAACGCGCCGCGGAACTGCAGGCCTGGCAACGCGACGCCCAGCACCTGCGCGCCTCCCTGGCCGGCGGCCCGGCGCTGCCGGACAACCCGGCGCTCGACCCGGCCGCGATCCGCCGGCGCCGGCACCAGCGCACGGTCGCGCGGCTGGCGCTGGCCGCCTCGCTGGTGCTGTGCCTCGGCCTCGGCGGACTGGGCGGCTGGCAGGTGCGCGGCTGGCGCGCCGCCGCTCTGCCGATGGGCGACGCGCTGACCGCCTACCGCCTGCTCGCGCTGGAACCCGGCACCCGGCCGGATCTGGTGCCGCAACGTGACGGTGACCTGCAGGGCTGGCTGGACCGCCACTTCCAGCGCCGCGTGGCGATGCCCGACCTGCGCGCCGCCGACTTCCGGCCGGTCGGCGGGCGCCTGTTCGCCACCGAACAGGGCGCCGCGGCGATGGTGCTCTACCGCGACGCCGCCGGCCACGCGATCAGCTTCTACGTGCGTCCGCCCGGTCCGCGCCGCCACCTGCTGCCGCGCGGCGAGCGCATCGACGGCGGCCTGCTGGCCCAATACGGCTCGGGCAACGGCTACAACTACGCCATGGTCAGCCGCGCCGATGACGCCGACGCGCAGGTGGCCGCGCGCGCCCTGCAACCGCTGATCTAGCCGATCGTAGGGTGGGCTTCAGCCCACCGGCTCTGATGCACATGGTGGGCTGAAGCCCACCCTACGGAATCGGTCAGCGCTGCGTCCCCGCCCTGCCCGCGAGCTGCCACGAATCCCGGCGATAATGCATCCGCACCTCAAGGAAAGGGGATCGTCATGTGGCAGTCGTTCCGCGTGCTTTCGGCGCGCAAGGTCGTGTTGTGTCTGGCATGGGCAGGACTGGTGACGCTGGCGGGCTGCCAACGTCCATCGCAGGACAAGCCGGCGTTGCAGGGCGCCCCGGCAGCCAGCGCCTCCGCCGCGTCCGCGCCGGGCAAGGCGGCCTTCGCGCTGGCCTCGGCCGGTTCCGACCGGCGCGATGCGCGCACCGCGCTGGTGCTGCGCTTCAACGTGCCGTTGGCCGCCGCACAGCCGTTCGATCGCCAGCTCGCGGTGACCGGCCCGAACGGTGCGTCCGTCAGCGGCAGCTGGAGCCTGGGCGACGACGGCAGGACGCTGCGCTTTCCGTTCGTGCAGCCGGACACCCATTACGCCGTGCTGCTGCATGCCGGCCTGCTCGCCGCCGACGGTCGCACGCTGGGCCATGAACTCAAGCGCGACATCTACTCGGGCAGCGTGCCGGCAGCGGTGGGCTTCGCCTCGCACGGCAGCGTGCTGCCGGCGCGCGGCAGCCGCGGCCTGCCGCTGGTGTCGGTCAACGTGCACGACGCCGACGTGGAGTTCTTCCGCGTGCATGACGACGCGCTGTCGGATCTCTACTGCGCCTATCCGTCCAACAAGCAGCGCGACAACTACGAGCTCGACCACGACATCAACCGCTGGAACGTCTGCGAGCACGGCGACCGGGTGAAGCGGCCGATCACCGACATGGCCGAGTCGGTCTACGCCAACCGTTTCGCGCTCGGCGGCGAGGACAACGAACGCACCGTCACTTACCTGCCGATCCAGCACATCCACGAATTGCAGCGCCCCGGCGTGTACATGGCGGTGGTCAAGCAGGGCGGCACCTTCAAGGGCAGCTACGACAGCGCGATCTTCTTCGTCAGCGACCTCGGGCTGCACCTGCGCGTGTACCGCGACAACGCGCTGCTGCACGTGGCCTCGTTGCGTGACGGCTCGCCGGTGGCGGGCGTGGAGGTGCGCATCGACGGGCCCTCCGGCGAGGCCCGGGTCACCGCCACCACCGACGGCGACGGCAACGCGCTGATCGCCTACAAGCTCGATCCGGCCGACGTGCTGATCGCGCGCCATGGCGACGACGTCTCGGTGCTGCCGTTCAACCGGCCGGCGCTGGACATCTCCAACTTCGACGTCACCGGCCGCCGGCAGGCGCCGTTCGAGGTCTACGCCTGGTCCAGCCGCGACCTGTACCGGCCCGGCGAGACCATGCGCGTCTCCGCGCTGCTGCGCGATGGCGACGGCAAGCCGATGAAGCCGCAGTCGCTGTTCGTGCGCCTGAAGCAGCCGGACGGCCGCACACTGGCCGACACCCGGCTGCAGCCGGCCGACCTCAACTACTTCCAGCTCAGCGAGGTGGTCCCGCCCGACGCGCCCACCGGTTTGTGGCAGCTCGAGTTCCGCCTGGATCCGGCGGCGAAGGAGGCGGTCGAGGCGTTCCCGTTCCACGTCGAGGAGTTCCTGCCCGAACGCCTCAAACTTGCGCTGGACAGCCCACAGGCGCGGCTTGCGCCCAACCAGCCGCTCAAGCTCGAGGTGGCCTCGAGCTACCTCTATGGCGCGCCCGCCGAAGGCAACCGCTTCACCGCCAAGCTGCTGGTGGCGCCCGAAGTGCATCCACTGGAGCAGCTCAAGGACACTTTCTTCGGCGATCCCACGGTGGATCTGCCCAAGAGCGCCAGCGACGTCGTCGACTCCAGGCTCGACGCGAACGGCAAGCTCACACAGGACATCACGCTGCCGGCCGACGTCAAGCCGCTCGCGCCGCTGGCGGTGACCCTTTCCGGCAGTGTGTTCGAGAGCGGCGGCCGCGCCGTCACCCGCCTGCTCGAGCGCGTGTACTGGCCGGCGCCGCAACTGGTCGGCGTGCGCCCGCTGTTCGATCCCGGGCAGGGCGCGCAGAGCGAGGGCCAGGCCGCGTTCGAGATCCTGCGGGCCGATGCCGACGGCAAGCTGGTCGCCGCCAAACATCTGAAGGTGCGCCTGCAGCGTGAGCTGCGCGACTTCTACTGGCTGTACGAGCGCAGCGGCGGCTGGAGCTCCGACGCCCACCAGCGCCTGCAACTGATCGAGGAAAAGGACATCGACCTGGCGGCCGGCCAGCGCGCGCACGTCGAGTTTCCGGTCGAGTGGGGCGGCTACCGGCTGGAGGTGTACGACCCGCAGACGCAGCTCACCACCGTGTTCCCGTTCTTCGCCGGCTGGAGCTGGGAGGACGAGAACCTGGGCAAGGAGGCGCGCCCGGACAAGGTCAAGCTGCAACTGGACAAGGCCCGCTACCGTGCCGGCGACACCATGAAAGTGACGGTCACGCCGCCGCAGGAGGGCCCCGGCCTGCTGTTGGTCGAGTCGGACCATCTGCTCTACGTGCGCGACATCGACGCCAAGGCTGGCGCCACCTTCGATATCCCGGTGACCAAGGATTGGGAGCGCCACGACGTGTACGTCTCGGCGCTGGTCTTCCGTGGCGGCGAGGCTACCGAGCACACCACGCCGGCGCGCGCGCTGGGCGTGCAGCACGTGACCATGGAGCGCAACGACCGGCGCATCCCGCTCGCCCTCACCGCGCCCGACCGGATGCGGCCAGGCAATCCGCTCGAGGTGACCGTGCAAGCCAGAGGCCTGGCCAACACGCGCGCCTACGTCACCCTGGCGGCGGTCGACCAGGGCGTCATCAACATCACCGGCTACCCGGTGCCCGACGCCTGGGCGTGGATGTTCGCCAAGCGTGCGTTCGGAGTGGACGCCTACGACCTGTACAGCCGCATCATCGAGGCGATGGACGGTGCCGAGGCCCGGCTGCGCTACGGCGGCGACATGAGCGGCAAGGCGCTGCCGCACGCGGCGCGACTCAATCCCAAGGTGCAGATCGTCGACCTGTTCGCCGCCCCGGTCGCCTTCGACGCGCAGGGCAAGGCGACGCTGCGGGTGGAGGTGCCGGACTTCAACGGCCGCCTGCGGCTGGCCGCGCTGGCGTGGAGCGCCGACCGCTTTGGCAACGCCGAGGGCGCCGTCACCGTGCGGGCGCCGCTGGTGGTCGAGCCGGGCACCCCGCGGGTGATGGCCGCCGGCGACAAGGCGCGCATCAGCCTGGACCTGAAGAACCTCTCCGGCCACGACGGCACCGCCAGGGTGGTGGTCAAGGGCAGCGGCCCGATCAGCATCGCCAACGCCAGCCGCGAGGTGGCGCTGAAGGACGGTGCCGGCACCGTGCTGAGCATGCCGGTCACCGCCGGCGCCGGTGCCGCCGTGGCCAAGCTGGATATCCATGCCACGCTCAACGACTACGTGGTGGATCGCCACTTCGAGTTCGCCGTGCGTCCGGCCTGGCCCGAGCAGCAGCACACCGTGCCGCTGGCGATCGAGGCCGGCAAGCCCGCCCACCTCGACGCCGGCGCCGCCAAAGGCCTGCTGCCCGCCACCGTGCGCGCCCAGCTCACCCTCAGCACGCTGCCGCCGCTGCCCTACGGCTCGGCGCTGCGCCACCTGCTCGACTACCCCTATGGCTGCATCGAGCAGACCACCAGCAAGGGTTACGCCGCGCTGATCCTGGACCCGGCCACCGCCAAGGCGCTGGGCCAGTCCACCAACGAGGCGGTGCGCAAGGCCGCGGTCGACGGCGCGCTGGCGCGCATCGCCTCGTTCCAGGCCAGCAACGGGCACTACAGCTTCTGGGGCGGCACCAGCCCGATCCAGACCTTCATCACGCCCTACGTGGTCGACTTCATGCTCGATGCGCGCGAGGAAGGTTTCGCCGTGCCGCAGGAAGTGCTGCAGAAATCGCTCAAGCGCCTGAGCGACGACTTGCTCGGCGGCGGCCACCGCTACTACAGCTACGAACATCACGATCACCTGCGCATCGCCGACGAGGCCTATTCCGGTTTCGTGCTGGCCCGCGTCAATCGCGCCCCGCTGGGCACTCTGCGCGCGATCTTCGACAACGACCGCAGCAAGCTGGTCGCGCCGCTGCCGCTGGTGCACCTCGGCGTCGCGCTCAAGCTGATGGGCGATGGCGGGCGCGCGCAGAAAGCCATCGACGAAGCCTTTGCCTGGACCCGGGAGCACCCCTGGTATGTCGGTGACTACGGCTCGGAGTTGCGCGACCTGGCGTTGATGGTCGCGCTCACCCACCGCTACGGCCTGGCCAAGCCCGCCTACGACGCCAAGCTGATCGAGTGGGCGCGCAACGCCACCGCGCGCGAGCACGCCACGAACCAGAAGGTGCCCTACTACCACTGGTCGTGGTCCTACCTGTCCACCCAGGAGCAGGCCGCGATCGCCCGCGTGGCCCGCGCCTTCGACGCTGGCAAGGCCGCGCCGCTGGCGGTCGACCTCACCATCGCCGGCAAGCGCGAAGCTGCACCGGCCGACAAGCGCCTGTGGACGCGCGAGCTGAGCCTTGCCGAGCTCGCCGGCGGCATCACCGTGCAGCCGGCCGGCGAAGGCACCGTGTTCGCCACCCTGGACATCGCCGGCATCCCGCAACAGCCGCCGGCCGCCGATGCCAGCCAGGTCGACGTGCGCCGCCGCTACTTCACCACCGACGGCAAGCCGTGGGAGGCCGACACGCTGAAGGAAGGCGACAGCCTGATCGTCGAGCTCACCATCGAGGCGCGCGCCGACATGCCCGACGCGCTGGTCACCGACCTGCTGCCCGGCGGCCTGGAAGTGGAAAACCTCAACCTCGGCGGCGCGCAGCAATGGGAAGGCGTGGTGGTCGACGGCATCGAGATGGACCAGCACGCCGGCGCCGCCGACCTGGTCCACGAGGAGTACCGTGACGACCGCTACGCCGCGGCGCTGCGCCTGCGCCGCGGCGATCCGGCCCACGTGTTCTACCTGGTGCGCGCGGTCACCCCGGGCGTCTACACCGTGCCGCCGCCGCTGGTCGAAGACATGTACCGCCCGGCCCTGCGCGGCATCGGCAAGGCCGCGCCGGCGAAGATCACCGTGGTCGAGCCCTGATCGCACGACAGCCATGGAAGCCCCGGCTCGCGCAAGATCCTGTAGGGGCGCACCTTGTGCGCGACCGCCATCCTCCCGGTCGCGCACGGGGTGCGCTCCTGCAACGGCAGGCGCCGCCCTGCGGCAAGCGCAGGTCGCGGACCGCCCTCGACCATGACCCATAGCTCCACACCGCAGCACCGCTCCCGCCGCAAACGCTGGCTGCGCGGCATGGCGATCACCCTCGTCGCCGTCCTGCTAATCGCGTTCGCGCTCGATCGCCTGTTCCCGCTGCCGCTGCCGCCGCCCGGCACCGGCAGCACCGTTGTCCTCGCCCGCGACGGCACGCCGCTGCGCGCCTTCGCCGACCGCGACGGCGTCTGGCGCTATCCCACCACCGCGGCCGAGGTCTCGCCGCTGTACCGCCAGGCCCTGCTCGGCTACGAAGACCGCTGGTTCCGCTACCACCCCGGCGTCAATCCCTTCGCGCTGATCCGCGGCGCGATGCAGGGCGCGCTGCACGGCCACATCGTTTCCGGCGGCTCCACGCTGACCATGCAGGTCACGCGCATCATCGAGCCGATCCCGCACACCTTCGGCGGCAAGCTCAGGCAGATCCTGCGCGCGCTGCAGCTGGAGGCGCACCTCAGCAAGACGCAGATCCTCGAGCTCTACCTCAACCACGCGCCGTTCGGCGGCACGATCGAAGGCGTCGAGGCCGCCTCGTGGGCGTACCTGGGCAAGAGCGCCCGCCGGCTCTCCCGCGCCGAGGCCGCGCTGTTGGCGGTGCTGCCGCAAGCGCCCAGCCGGCTGCGCCCGGACCGCCACCCGGAACGGGCGCGCGCCGCCCGCGACAAGGTACTGCACCGGCTGCGCGACGAGGGCATCTGGACGGCCGAACAGGTACGCCAGGCGGCGATCGAACCGGTGGTCGCCCGCTCGCTGCGCGCGCCGCTGACCGCCGCGCTGCTGGCCGGGCGCCTGCACCAGCAGCAGCCCCATGCGCGGCGCATCGTCACCACGCTCGACGCCAACCTGCAGCGCGCCGCCGAGGACCACGTCACCAGCTACCTCGCGCGGCTGCCGCCGCGCAGTTCGGTCGCGCTGCTGGCGGTGGACAACGCCACGCTCGCCACCCGTGTCTACGTCGGCACCGGCGAATTCGCCGACCCGGAGCGCGCCGGGCACATCGACATGGTGCGGGCGGCGCGCTCGCCCGGCTCCACGCTCAAGCCCTTCCTCTACGGGCTGGCGCTGGACGATGGCCTGGTCACCTCCGAAAGCCTGCTGGTCGATGCGCCGCAGGACTTCGGTGGCTATCACCCGGGCAACTTCGACGAGGCCTTCAGCGGCCCGGTCAGCGTGGCCGAGGCACTGCAGCGTTCGCTCAACGTGCCGGCGGTGGACATGCTCGACCGCGTCGGCCCGAACCGCTTCGTCGCGCGGCTGGCCAGCGGCGGCATCGACCTGCAGCTGCCCGCCGGCGCGCGTCCCAACCTCTCGATCATCCTGGGCGGCACGGCCGCGCGGCTGGAAGATCTCGTCGGCGGCTACAGCGCGCTGGCCAACGGCGGCATCGCCGGTGCGCCGCGGTACACGCCCGGGCAGCCGGCGCGCCCGCGCCGCCTGCTCTCGCCGGGTGCGGCGTGGATCGTCCGCGACATCCTCGCCAGCAACCCCGCCGACGTCGAGGGTGCGCCACTGCAGGGCACCATCCAGCGGCACGCCAACGTCGCCTGGAAAACCGGCACCAGCTACGGCTACCGCGACGCCTGGGCGATCGGCGTCACCGACCGCTGGACCATCGGCGTGTGGATCGGCCGCCCCGACGGCACCCCGTCGCCGGGCCAATACGGCGCCGTCACCGCGCTGCCTCTGTTGTTCCAGCTGGTCGACATGCTGCCCGGCCGCGGCGGCGTGCACGCGCCGCGCCCGACCAGCGTGCGCGCCGTCGACATCTGCTGGCCGTTGGGCCAACCCGCCGACCGCACTGAGCCCGATCTGTGCCGCCACCGCCGCACGGCCTGGGCTCTGGACAACGCCCTGCCACCCACCTTCGCCGAACGCGATCCCGGCGCCTGGATGAGCGGCCGCCTCGAACTGCGGGT
Source organism: Frateuria hangzhouensis (assembly GCF_026410505.1). Lineage (GTDB taxonomy): Bacteria > Pseudomonadota > Gammaproteobacteria > Xanthomonadales > Rhodanobacteraceae > Frateuria_A > Frateuria_A hangzhouensis. Next base: position 75,987 of record NZ_JAPMIU010000004.1, on the reverse strand, counting down.
CGATGCCGAGGGCCGCCGCCTCAGCGCCGGTTGCCACGCATCGCACGAGCAACGCGTAACCCTCGCCCGCTGGCCGGCCCTGGCCACGCCGTGGCTCACCGCCGCCGACCGCGCGGCCTCCCGGCTGCCACCGCTGGCTCCCGGCTGCGCGCCCGACTCGCTCGCCGTCGCCACCCCGATCCGCATCAGCGGGCTGCGCGATGGCGCCACGCTGCGACAGGCACCCAACAGCGACCGGCCGCTGCGGATCGACGTCCGCGCGCTCGGCGCGCAGACCCATGTGCAGTGGCTACTCGATGGTCGCCTGCAAGGCAGCACGCAAGGCGAGGGCAGCCTCGCGCTGGCGCTCGCCCATCCGGGCGCGCACGCGCTGACCGCGCTGTCGTCGGATGGCGCGTGGGCGAGCGTGCGATTCGCGGTGGCCGCGCCGCCGGGCGGCGCGCGCTGGCAGGCGCCGCGATGACGTCGGCGCGCCGGTAGCGATCAGTCCGTCGCCACCGAACGCCGCGGACGCTGCACCACCCGCAACTTGCCGCTGCCGCCGCCGCCGCAGAAGAACCGCTGCGCGCCGTCGGATTCCAGCCCCGACACGCCCGCCCCGGCTGGCATCTCCACGCTTTCCAGCACCTCGCCGGTGCGCGGGTCGACCCGCCGCAACTCGCTCTGGTCGCCTTCCCAGGTGCCGTGCCAGAGTTCGCCCTCGATCCAGGTGACGCCGGTGACGAACCGGTTGGTTTCGAGGGTGCGCAGCACCGCGCCGGTCTGCGGGTCGACCTGGTGGATCCTGCGCTCGCGGTATTGCCCGACCCACAGCGAGCCCTCGGCCCAGGCCAGCCCGGAATCGCCGCCGTCGCCCGGTGCCGGCAGGGTGGCCAGCACGCGACCGGTCTGCGGGTCGATCTTGTGGATCTCGCGCTCGGCGATCTGGTACAGGTGCCGGCCGTCGAACGCGGTGCCCGCGTCCGCGGCCAGATCGAGCGAGCGCAGCGTCTGGCCGCTGTGCGGGTCGAGCGCGTTCAGGCGGTCGCCGGAGGCGAACCAGACGCGCTCGCCGTCGTAGCTCACGCCATGCACGTTATCGACGCCCGGGAAGGGACCCAGTTCCTGGAGGATGTTTGCGGCGGTGGGTTTCATGCGGCGATCCTAGCCCTCCGATGGCGGCGGCGGGAGTAACAAGGTGGTCGCGAATCCCGACAGGGGCGGTGTCATCCAGCGGCGCGCGCGCCCGCGCCCGACCGGTTGCACCTTGCCCTCGGCCGCGAGCACATCGAGCGCGCGTTGCACGTTGCGCTGGCTCGTGCCGAGCGCCAGCGCGAGCGCCGAGCTCGACCAGGACTCGCCGTCGGCCAGCAGCGCGAGTACCCCCCCGTGCCGTTCCTCGACCGGCCGTGCCAGCACCACCACCGAGTGCGCCTGCAACGGCAGCAACTCGAAACCGCGCCGGGTCGCGCGCACCTGTGCCACGTCGCGCAACAGCGCGCGCAGGCGGCCGATCTCCACCCGCAGGCGCGCGTGGTGCGAGGCGTCCGCATAGCGGCTGCGGAAGACCAACGCCACCAGCGCGTCGCGCGGCACGTCGCCGGGCCATGACTGGCCCAGCGCGCGCGCCAGCGCAAACAACACCGGCCGGCTGGACAGCGGCACCTTCGCGTGTGCATCGCCCACCACCTGGCGGCATGCGTCCACCACCAGCGCGTCCGAGCCGAGCAGCGCCTCCACCTCGTCCAGTCGCAGCAGCCGCTCGCCGTCGTGCGCGATGCGCCGCGCCGCGGGAGCTGCCAGCACGCGCGCCGCGTCTTCGGCTTCGGCCACCAGCGCCGGGATCCGCGCCTGGCGTGCCGCCTGCGTGGCCCGCGCCAGCGCCGTGCGCGCCGCCGCGGTGTGCAGCCGGCGCACGGCGATGCCGGCGACCACCAGTTCGTGGGCCGCGCGCAGCGGTGGGGGAAAGAGCGAGGGATCGAGCCCGTCGAGCACACGCTCGGCTTCGTCCAGGCGCCCGATCAACAGCAACCGGCGCGCCTGCAGATTGCGCGCATGGGCGGCGTTCGTCCGGTCGCCATGTGTCTCCAGCGCGATCCGCGCCGCCTCCAGCGCGCGCGTCGGCCAACGCAGGTCGCGCGAGACCAGCGCGATCTCCGCCTCGGCCAGCACGCAGCGCGCACGGGCCAGCGCCTCGCGCGGCCCGAACGCACGCGCCGCGGCGCGCAGCAGCGCCTTCGCGCGCGGCAAGTCACCGAGCTGTGCCATCGCGGTACCGCGCAGGGCCAGCGCGGGCGCGTCGTCACGCAGGGCGACGCGGTTCAACGCGCCCAGCGGGTCGCCCGCCGCCAAGGCGCGCGCCGCGGCAGTGATCAGCGCATCCATCCGGTCCGGCCGCGCAATCGCGCCACAGTTGTCACTCCCCGCATTCCGCGCTCCGGGTCTAGCGTAGCCGACGCCACTTACGACCACGGAGAACGGCAATGACGCAGGCAACCCTCGCAACACGCGACCAATGGCTGGCAGCGCGACTGGCGCTGCTGGAGGCGGAAAAGGAACTGACCCGGCGCAGCGACGAGCTGGCAAGGCAGCGGCAGGCCATGCCGTGGGTCCGTGTCGACAAGACCTACCGGTTCGACGCCGACCAGGGCAGCGCCACGCTGGCGGACCTGTTCCAGGGCCGCTCGCAGTTGCTGGTCTACCACTTCATGTTCGGCCCCGGCTATGCCGCCGGCTGCCCATCCTGCTCGGCCATCGCCGACGGTTTCGACGGCATCGTCGCCCACCTGGCCCACCACGACGTCACGCTCTGCGCGGTCTCGCGCGCGCCGCTGGCCAAGCTGCAGGCGTACAGGCAGCGCATGGGCTGGCGCTTCCCCTGGGCGTCCTCGTCCGAGGGCGACTTCAACTACGACTTCAACGTCTCGATCACCGAGGCGCAACAGCAGGCCGGGGGCGTCGAATACAACTACCGCCGCGGCGGGCACCCGATGGCCGCCGAGGCCTACTCTGAACCGGTCCACCAGTTTGCCGCCACCTGCGGCACCGATGCGCCCACCTACGTGCGCGACCGCCCCGGATTGAGCAGCTTCGTGCGCGAAGGCGGCGACATCTTCCACACCTATTCCACCTACGCGCGCGGCCTGGACGGCCTGTGGAACATGTACCAATGGCTCGACCGCGCACCCAAGGGTCGCAACGAGCAGGGCGTGTGGTGGCGGCGCCACGACGAATACGGCGAGCGTTGAGCCGTGGCTGTCCGGGACGCACGCCTGCCGATCGGTCCGCCCGTCCCCGATCCGCCGGCGGACGGGCGGGGCGCACGGTGGCTGTTCTTTGGCGCCGGTGTCCTGCTCTTCGCCATCTGCGCGGCGGCGACCTTCGCCCATGGGGCATCCGTGGCGGCGATGCCCATGGTCGATGACCCGACGATGTCGGTGGCACGGTTGCAGGTGCCGGGCGGGTCTGGGTGGGCTGCGGTGGCCTCGTTCACCGGCATGTGGCTGGTCATGATGGTCGCGATGATGCTGCCCTCGCTGCTGCCTTCGCTGTGGCGCTATCGCGAGGCCCTGCACCGGTTCGACGGCGCACGGCCGCAACGATGGATCATGCTGATGGGGTTGGCGTACTTCGCGGTGTGGGTATTGTTCGGGCTGGCGACGTATCCGGTGGTGGCGTTGGCCACGGTCGCCGGGAGTGGGCTGCCGGTGTTGGCGCGGTCCGCGCCGCTCGTCGTCGGTACCGTCGTCGCGCTAGCCGGCTTCCTCCAGTTCTCCCGATGGAAGGCTCGACACCTGGCCTACTGCCGCGCCGCACCCGGTCAGCATCCGGACCCGCTGCCCGATGGCGCGGCGTCCGCCTGGCGCGCGGGCTGGCGACTCGGCCGCCATTGCGTTTGCGCTTGCGCCGGCCTCACCGCGAGCCTTCTCGCCCTCGGCTGCATGGACCTGCGTGCCATGGCCGCCGTAACCGGCGCCATCACCGTCGAGCGCCTCGCGCCCGGCGGCCAGGCCGGCCGGCGTGTGGTCGGCGCGTTGGCCATCGCCGCGGGGACGTGGCTCATCACGCGCGCGCTCGGCGGCGGCGCGTGAGGTATCGCAAATTCGTGGGCCCACCAGGACTCGAACCTGGAACCAAGGGATTCGCGTGGTCCGAAGGTTTCCCTCCGGCGCGGACTATCTCTTCGCCCTCCGCCTTGCGGTGGGTGGGGCGCGGGACGCTCCAGCCTGTGATCAAGGGCGCTCTAGCCCCCAGGTAGTCTCTGCACCTTCCGGCGGTGTACCGCCGGCTTGGCTCAGGGTTGCCACCGGCCGTGCCGCTGAGGTTTCCCTGAATTCATCCCGTTCCCGTCCGCGCATTACGGCGCGGCGGCACCTTTCGATGAGTCCCCTGCTCTAACCATTGAGCTATAGGCCCGTGGCGGGGATGGTACTTGGGGTGGCGGCGTGTGGGTAGGTGCCGTGCGGCGCGGTGCCTTCTTGCAGGAGCCACTTGTGGGCGATGCTCCTGGGCCATCGTGCGGAAGAGCATCGCCCACAAGTGGGCTCCTACGAAGAGCCGGGCTCCCGAAACGACGACGCCCGCGCGAGGGCGGGCGTCGTGGTGGTGCGTGCGGCCGGCGCTTACTCGAGGTCGAGGAACGAGCGCAGTTGCTCCGAACGGCTCGGGTGGCGCAGCTTGCGCAGCGCCTTGGCTTCGATTTGGCGGATGCGCTCGCGGGTGACGTCGAACTGCTTGCCGACTTCCTCCAGGGTGTGGTCGGTGTTCATGTCGATGCCGAAGCGCATGCGCAGCACTTTGGCTTCCCGCGGGGTGAGCCCGGCGAGGACGTCGCGCACGGTTTCCATCAGGCCGGTCTCGGTGGCCGATTCGACTGGCGAGAACGCGTTGGTGTCCTCGATGAAGTCGCCCAGGTGGGAGTCTTCGTCGTCGCCGATCGGGGTCTCCATCGAAATGGGTTCCTTGGCGATCTTGAGCACCTTGCGGATCTTGTCCTCGGGCATCTCCATCTCTTTGGCCAGCTCTTCCGGCGTCGCCTCGCGGCCGAACTGCTGGAGCATCTGGCGGGAGATGCGGTTCAACTTGTTGATCGTCTCGATCATGTGCACCGGGATGCGGATGGTGCGCGCCTGGTCGGCGATCGAGCGGGTGATCGCCTGGCGGATCCACCAGGTGGCGTAGGTCGAGAACTTGTAGCCGCGGCGGTATTCGAACTTGTCGACCGCCTTCATCAGGCCGATGTTGCCCTCCTGGATCAGGTCCAGGAACTGCAGGCCGCGGTTGGTGTACTTCTTGGCGATGGAGATGACCAGGCGCAGGTTGGCCTCGACCATTTCCTTCTTGGCGCGGCGGGCCTTGGCCTCGCCGATCGACATGGCGCGGTTGATGTCCTTGATGTCGGTCAGCGGCAGGAACAGCTTCTTCTCGATCGCGGCGAGCTTCTCCTGCTCGGCGTCGATCGCCTCGCGATGGGTCTTGACGTTCGGCGACCACTTCTGGCGCTTGCGCGACAGCTCGGCCGCCCACTCGACGTTGCCCTCGTTGCTGGGGAAGGTCTTGATGAACTCGGCCTTGGGCATCTTCACCTGCTTGATGAAGATCTCCATCAGCACGCGCTCGTGATGGCGGATGTTGCCCACCACCTCGCGCAGCTTGCGCACGAAGCTGTCGATCAGCGCGGACGGCAGCTTGAGCTTCAGGAACTCCTCGGCCATCTGGTCGCGCAGCTTGACGATCTTCTTGTCGGTGATGTCGGTGGCCTTGGGCGCGGCCTTCTGGAACTTGGCGTAGTAGTCGCGCAACAGCTCCATGCGGCGCTTGACTTCCTCCGGATCGGGACCGGTCGGGCCGGCTTCCTCTTCCTCGTCGTCGTCGTCCTCCTCGTCACCCTCGGACTCGACCGTCTCGCCGTTGGCGGCGGCCTCCTCGGCCTCCTCGCGGGCCTGGTCGGCGAGTAGCTCCAGATCGGCGAAGCCGGCCAGGATCTCGGACAGGCGGCGCTTGCCGTCCAGGTGCTGGTCGTATTCCTCCAGCAGCAGCTCGATGGTCAGCGGGAAGCTGGCCAGCGCGGTCTGCACCTGGCCCAGGCCTTCCTCGATGCGCTTGGCGATGGCGATCTCGCCCTCGCGGGTAAGCAGCTCGACCGTGCCCATCTCGCGCATATACATGCGCACCGGATCGGTGGTGCGGCCCACTTCGGCGTCGACGGCCGAGAGCAGGGCGACCGCTTCTTCGGCGGCGGCCTCGTCGTCGTTGCCGGAGCCGGGGGCGTTGTCGGCCAGCGGGTCGGCATCCGGCGCGGCGTCGTGCACTTCGATGCCGACGCCCTTGAGCACCGCCATGATGTCTTCGATCTGCTCCGGATCGACGATGTCATCGGGCAAGTGGTCGTTGATCTCGGCGTAGGTCAGGTAGCCCTGTTCCAGGCCCTTGGAAATGAGCGCCTTGATTTCGGACTGTTGCTCGGGAGCTTTGTTGTTCATACCTACCGCCGCGGATGCAGGAACCGATCAGTATAGCGATGTGGCGCTTTTTTGACCAGTTTTAAAGGGAAAAATTTCGCATGGCCTATACGCAAAAATCGCGCCAGACGGGCGTTTGCGTGGGTGAATCGCGTGTCGCTTGCCATCGGGTCGCGGACCGGATCAAGGCACTTCGAGCCAGAACGTGACCGGGCCATCGTTGACCAGCCGAACCTTCATATGGGCGCCGAAGCGTCCGGTTTCCACCCCTCCCGCGTGCGTGGCCCGGGCCAGCTCCAGCAGCCGCTCGAACCAGCGCCGCCCATGCTCCGGCGGTGCCGCGCTGGTGAAGCTGGGGCGCATTCCCGAACGGGTGTCCGCGGCCAGGGTGAACTGGCTGACCAGCAGCAGGCCGCCGCCGGTGTCGGCCAGCGAACGGTTCATGCGGCCGGCCTCGTCGGCGAACACCCGGTAGCCCAGCAGCCGCTCCAGCATGCGCCTGGCCTGCGGCTCGCCATCGTCCGGCTGCACTGCCACCAGCGCGAGCAGGCCGGGGCCGATCGCACCCACGGTGGCGCCGTCGACCTCGACACTGGCGGACAGCACGCGCTGGATCAGGCTGATCATCGGGCAACGGTAACGAAAGGCAGGGCGTCCCTGCGAGAATAAGGGATCGTCCTGCCATAACGGCAGGGCGGTTGTTTCCTTGACCTCGCACTTGAACGTGCACAAGCGGCAGACCCTCGATGCGCCCGGATATCTATTTGCTCTATCTCCTGCTGCGCCTGCTCGGGCGATTGCCGTTGCGCCTGCTGCATGGCGTGGGCGCTGGAATGGGGCAGCTGGCACTGTGGTGGCATGGGGGGACGGCACGCGACACCGCGGCCAACCTGGCGATCGCACGGCCCGGCCTGGACGAACCGGCGCGCACGGCGCTGCTGCGCGAGGCGATGGCCGAGGGCGGCAAGTCCGTCATCGAGATCCTCAAGGTATGGGGCGCCGGCGCCGAGCGTGCGCTGGGGCTGGTGCGCGAGGTGCGCGGCGGCGAGCTGCTGGACGCCGCGCGGGCGACCGGAAAGGGGGTGATCATCGCCGCGCCGCACCTGGGTTGCTGGGAGCTGCTCAATTACTGGCTATGCAGCCGCATGCCGATGGCGATCCTGTACCGGCCGCCGCGCATTGCCGCGGTCGAGCCGCTGCTGCGCAAGGTGCGTGGCGCGCTGGCGCCCGAGCAGGTGCGCGCCGAGGGTGCGGGCGTGCGTACGCTGTACAAGCGCCTGGCCGCGGGCGGCACGATCGGCATCCTGCCCGACCAGAAGCCGCGCGCCGGGGAGGGCGAACCGGCGCCGTTCTTCGGCCGCAATGCGCTGACCATGGTGTTGCTGCCGCGGCTGGCGGCGCGCACCGGGGCCACCGTGCTGTTTGCTTTTGCCGAGCGTTTGCCACGCGGGCAGGGTTTCCGCATCCACCTGCTGCCGGCGCCCGCGGGGCTGGACGATGCCGATCCGCAACGTGCCTGCGCGGCGTTGAACCGTGGCGTGGAGGCGTGCGTGGCGTTGGCGTTCCCGCAGTACCAGTGGCATTACCGGCGCTGGTCGGGCCATGGGTTGCCCAATCCGTACAACCGGGCGAAGCACGGGTAAGCATTGTCAGGCGGCTTCATGCGGTGTGTGCGAAGCGCCGGTGGGCTGAAGCCCACCCTACGTGGCCGTGCACGGTGCGTAGTACCGGGCAAGAGCATCGCGAGCGCACCCGCTCCGGCAGCTCGTCAGGACCGGTCCAGCCGCCGCAGGAACACCGCCATTTCTCTCTCCGCCTGCTTGTCGCCGCGCTGCTGCGCAACAGCGACTCCTTGCCGCCAGGCATCCGCTGCACCGGCGCGGTCGGTCATCGCCAGGCAGGCCTTGCCGAGCAGCTTCCACGCCGCCGAATAGGACGGGTCGAAACCGAGCGCCCGGCGCAGCTCTTCGGCCGCCTCCGCCGCGAGGCCGTCACCCAGCAGGGCGTTGCCCAGCGAAAAGCGCAGCAGCGCCCCGTCGCGCGGACCGCCGCACTGCGCACGCAGGCCGGCGATCAGCGCATCGCTCACGGCAGCTGCCGCGAGCGGCCGTCGGGGCTGGGGTAGATGCGGGTCGGTTGCGCCGGCTCCGGCGGGCGATGGCCCGCGCGCAGGTCGGCCAGCGCGCGCGCCGGCCAGACCACCACCCAGCCGGAGCGGAACCGCTGCGCCAGCAGCGGATACCGCAGCGCGGCGGCGTCGAGCTCGTCCGGATGGGTCACGATCAGGCCGCCGGGATGGGCGCGGGCGAACGCCTCGACCGAGCCGCTCCCGTGCAACTCCGTGATCGGATGCAGCAGGCGTCCGGCGAAATGGAACTGGCCTTCGTACACGCCGGTATAGGCAATGGCGCGATTCTGCCCATCGGCGGCACTGAGCAACCGGGTCGCCTGGGCCAGGTCGTAGCGCGGCCACAGCGTAAGCGTGAACAGCGTATTGATCGCCAGCGTGCCGAGCAGCCCGGCAAACGCCAGCCGGCGCATCTCGCCACGGCCGCGCAGCAGCAGCAGCGCGCCCAGCAGCCAGAACACCACGGCGAAGAAGCGGCTATAGGCGGCGGCCGCGTCGACCCAGTCGCCGTGCAGGTAGCCGCCGGCGGCCAGCCAGGGCAGCACGAACAGGAACACGCCGAAACCGATGCCGCCGAGCGCCAGCGGCCAGGTGCCGAGCCAGCCGTTGTAGGACAGCGCGGGTCGCCGTTCGCGCAGCAGCGCGATGGCGCCGGCCAGCAGCAGCACCGCACCGGCGAACTCCGGCAGCGGGTAGTACAACTGCTTGCCGCTGATCAACGAGAAGGTGACGAACACCGGCACCACCCAGCACAGCGCGAAGCGCACGCCGGCATCCAGCGGGCGGCGCAGCAGCAGCAGCGCCGCCCAGGCACGCGGCCAGCCACTGAACGGGAACATCAGCACCGGCAGCGCCAGCACGTACCACCACAGCGGGCGGGCGTGGTCGAATGCGTTGACCACGCGACCGGCGGTCTGGGTGAAGAACAGCCGTTGCCGGTACGCCTCGCCGCCGCTGAAGCCGGCCGGCAGCGCCCAGGCCAGCAGCATCGCGAAGCCGAGCCCGAAGGCGAGCAGGCCGCGCCCGTACCAGCGCGCGCGATGCTGGTTGGCCCAGTCGTTCCACAGCGGCCCAAGCACCCACGGAAACACCACGTGCAATGCCGCCACCGGGCCCTTGGTGAGCAGACCCAGGCCAAGGCACACGCCGAACAGCCACCAGCGCGGCTCCCCGCGCGTGGACGTGCGCGTCAGGCACAGCAGCGCGGCCAGCGACCACATCGCCAGCAGCACGTCGTACATGATCTGCAGGCCGAACAGGAAGGCGTAGCCCAGCGCCAGCAGCATCCACGGCGCCGCCTTGGCCACCCACGGGCGATCGGGGAACAGCCGCCGCGCCAGCACCGAGAGCAGCACCAGCTGGCTGCCGCCGAAGATCACCTCGAGCACGCGCGGCCACACATCGCTGACGCCGAACACGAACCAGCCGGCATGGATCAGCCAGAACAGCAACGGCGCCTTTTCGCTGTACGGCACGCCGTTGTTGAACGGCACCAGCCAGTGCCCGTGCTGCCACATCTCCCAGGCCACCGCCAGCGTACGGGTCGAATACAGCGGCATCGGCCCGTGCGAGAAGATCGCCAGCAACGCCACCGCCGTCCACAACGGCAGCCACGGCCACAGGGCGCGCAGGTGTTCGGTTCGACTGAAGGCGGTTGGCGGCACGGGCGGCAGGTCGCTGGTGGGAAAAGCCAAGTCTAGCCTGTTCGCCGTTCGCACCCGAGCGACAGGATCAGCCCGGCAGCAGCGCGCGTGCGTCGCGCGAGGCCTGCCAGCGCCGCCACAGATTCAGCGGCTTGCGCGCCAGCGGGCCGCCATCGCCGGCGAGCAGGCGTGCGGTTGCCGCCAGTACCCGTTCGCTGGAGCGGCCGTCGCGGCTGGGATGCGTGGCCGCGGCGTGCTCGGCCAGCGCCCGCCCGAGCACCGGCGGATGGGACAGCGCGGTGTCGATCGCCGCGTCCACCTGCGCCGGCTCCTGCACGTCCAGCATGAAGGGCTTCGGCCGGCGATTGCGCAGCGTGACCACCGGCTTGAGTTGCACCGCGAACTCGTCGATCACCGAGGAGGTGTCGCAGACCAGCACGTCGGCGGCGCGCAGCATGTCCAGCAGCCGGTCCGACTCGAAGAAGCGCGCGTACGGGCCCTCCAGTGTCCGGTAGCGGGCGATCAGCCCGGGATCGCACTTCGGGTGCAGGGTCAGCAGCCAGTGGCGGTCGCCGCGCGAGGTCAGCCCGCGCAGCGTATCGAACATGGCGCGCGCGGAGCTGAGCGATTCGGTGAAGGTGGCCGCGTACATCACCACCGGTTTGCCGTCGGCAGGGTTCAGGTCGGGCGCGCCCGGCGGCGGCGCGAAAAGCGGATCGAGCTTGGGCCAGCCGGTTTCGGCCACCGCGAAGTAGCGATGCTCGCGCGCCAGCGCCTCGAACGGCGCGGTGGTCGCCGGCCCTTGCGTGCAGTACAGGTCGAAGAAGCCGCGCAGGCGAAAGTGGCCACGACCGGGCTCGCGCTTTTCCGCGTTGAAGCCATGGAACACCTGCACCTTGGCGCCCGGAAACGCCGGCGGCACCCAGTTTGCGGCACAGAACACCGCCTGCGGTGCCAGGGCGCGCACGTCGCGCGCCGAGCGCAGCCGCGTTTCGTCCCCGCGCAGGTAGCCGGCCACGGTCTCGGGCACGACCCAGCCCACGCGCTGGCCTTCGCGCCGCGCCGCCGCAGCCAGCGGGCGCAGGATCGGCAGCGCGTAGAGTTCGGTGGCGAACAGCAGGCACGAGTCCATCGGGGGCATCACACGGCAACAAACTGGCATTATGCCGGGGCCGCCCACGCGAATGCCGCCGTCCCGGACGGGCCCGCTTCCCACGCACAACCCGTCGATTTCCGGATGACCCTCACCCCGATCTCCGCCTGCATCATCACCTTCAACGAGGCCGACCGCATCGACGAGTGCCTGGCCTCGCTCGCGTTTTGCGACGAGGTGGTGGTGGTCGATTCCGGCTCCACCGACGACACCCGCACGCGCGCGGCGGCGCACGGTGCGCGCGTGCTGGAACGCCCGTTCGACGGCTTCCGCAGCCAGAAGGCCTTTGCCGTGGAGCAGGCGCGGCACGACTGGGTGCTGTGCCTGGATGCCGACGAGCGGGTCGACGCCACGCTGCGCGCGGGCATCGAGGCGGCGTGCGCCGGCGGTTTCGGGGACGCGGCCGGCTATCGTTTCGCGCGGCTGTCCGAATACTTCGGTGCCTTCCTGCGCCACGGCAACGCCTATCCTGACCGCGTGCTGCGCCTTTTCGACCGCCGCCGTGGCGGCTGGCGCGGCGACCGGGAGATCCACGAGGCGGTCAGCGTCGACGGCCCGGTGCACCGCCTAGCGGGCAACCTGAAACACCACCCGTACCGCTCGCTGTCCGAACAGCTGGCCAAGCAGGAACGCTATGCGCAGATGATGGCCGAGTACCAGTACGCGCGCGGCAAGCGCGCGCGGCTGCGGCACATCCTGCTCAACCCCTGGTGGCGCTTCGTCCGCGGCTATGTGCTGCGCGGTGGATTCCTGGACGGCTGGCGCGGGCTTGTCTACGCGCTGGTACGCGTGGAATACGTGCGCCGCAAGGCGCTCAAGCTGTGGCTGCTGGAGCGCGGCCAGCGGCCCTGAGGCGTTCCAGGTAGCCCACCCGCAACGCCAGGCCGAGTACCAGGAAGAAGAAGAACGACTGCGACATGACGCGGTAGAACACGCTTTCGCCCAACGCGCACAACAGATACAGCACCACGATCGCCAGGCCCGCCGTGGCGGTGGCGGCGATCGTGCCGTCGGCATGGCGTACCCGGCGGGCAAAGTAGCGCAATGGCAGCGCGAACATCGCCAGCACCGCCAGCAGCAGTGGCGCGCCACCGGCGGCCAGTGCGCGCAGGTATTCGTTGTGCGGCTGGTTGTAGCGGGCGATCGAAGGGTCGCTGCGTCCGGCGCCGATCTCGGCCTGGGCGTAGGCCGCGTACTGGTCGATGCCGATGCCGTCCAGCGGGTGCGCGGCGAATGCACTGAGCGCCGTGCGCCACATTTCCAGCCGCTCGCCGATCGAGCCGTCCGGATCGCCCTGGTCGAAGCCGGCCACCTCTTTCTGGATGGTGGTGAAACGGCCCAGCATCGCGCCATGCAGCGACACGGTGGCGACCACGCCGCCCAGGCAGACGGCGGCGCCCAGGGCCAGGCTCCAGCGCCAGCGACCGCTGCGGCGGGCCTGCACCAGCAGCACCAATAGGAACGCCGGCACGAACGCCAGCAACGGGCCCCGGCTTTGCGTCAGCAACGCGCCGTACATGCCCAGCGCCATCCCTACGCCATGCAGCCACCAGCGCCAGCTCCACGGGCGCTCGTGCAGCAGGCGCACCAGCGCCAGCAGGGCCAGTCCGAGCAGCAGCGTGGCGCACTCGATCGCGCTGGAGCCGCCGCCGTTGAGGCCGTAGGCCCGGTCGATGCCCAGCACGTAGTGTTGTGCCAGGCAGACGGCGCCCAGTCCGATCGCGGTCAGGCTGAAGCCGACCCACACCACGGTCATGCAAAGTTGCCGCGCAAACACCGCGGCCACGACCAGATACAGCAGCACGTGCGCGGCGTGGTCGAGCGGCCGCCAGCCCAGCCCGTGCCACAACACGTTGGCCAGATCGACGGCGAGCAACAACAACGAAGCACCGATCACCCCGGCGGCGGCGCGATAGGCCTGGCGCACCGGTGCACGCCACAACAGCGCCAGGCCGCTGAAGAACAACAGCGCCGCCGGCAACGCCTTGATGTCCAGTTCGATCGAGAACGACAGCGGCAACAACGCCAGCAACGCGGACAGTGTCCAGTCCGGCCAGGCGCGCCAAGCGGCTCGCGTCGCTCCGGTGCCGCCCAGGGCCTTGCTTGCACCGCTCATTCGCCCACCCTGGCGTCGGCCGCTTCGGCATCGGCATCGGGCAGGCAGCCAGGCACCACGGCGCCGGCCTTGAACAACCACCATTGCCGCCGGTTGGCGTGGCCCAGGTCGACCGCACGCTGGCGAAGCACGCACTCGCCCATCGCCGCTTGCTGCACGAACAGCCAGCGATGCGCCGGGTCGCTTGCCTGCCAGGCGACGGCGTCGGCGTACTGCCGTGTCCATGGCTGGCTGAAACCGAAATCCACCGCGGGGCGATCGAGCATCAGCAGGTTCTGTTCCTTCCAGGCCACCAGGCCGAGCTGGTCGCCCGGCCCGAGTTGCGCGCGCACCTTCGCCATCAGGGCCGCGGACGAGCTCGAATCGTTCAACCGCGGCGTGATGCCGATGCTCCAACCCAGCCAGAGTACGGCCATGGCGCCGCTGACCGCCCACACCGCGCCGCGCAGTCGCAATCCCGCGACCAGCGCCAGCTGGCTCGCACCGATGGCCGTCAGCCAACCGAACAGCGCCCTGCCGCCATCGTCGAACTCGCGCTGTGTGGCCCAATCGGTGGCAAAGCGTGGATGCGCGAGCAGCGCATAGGCGCCCACCGCCAGCAGCAGCGTGCCGAGCAATCCGATGAAGCCCAGTCCCGCCGCGCGCAGCCAGCGCGCCTGCAGCAGTTCTTCCAGGAACGGCGCCGTGGCCAGCGCCAGCATCGGCAGCGCCGGCAGGATGTATACGTCGCGTTTGCCCGCCGGGATCGAGAAGAACACCAGCACCAGCGCCACCCAGGCCACCGGCAGCAGCAGCCGCGCATCCTTCGCCTTCAGCGCGCGCCACCAGCGCGGGAGCGTGCCGGGATAGGTCAGCGACAGCGGCAACCAGCTGAACAGCACGATCGGGATGTAATAGAGCGGCGAGTGGATGTGCCCCCACGAGTTGGCGTAGCGATCGGCGGTCTGGTGGAACAGGATGTCCTGCACGTAGGCGGCATAGGCCGGGTTGCCGTCACGCGCGCCGGCGGCCAGCAGCATCGGCACCAGCCACAGCGCGATCGCCGCCAGCATGGCCAGCAGGCCCAGCCACCAGCGCAGTGCCTGGCCCGGCCCCATGCGCACGACGCCGTCCCAGCCGCGCCTTGCCGCGAACCCGTACGGCAACAGCAGCAGCAATGGCAGGAAGCCGACGCCCTTGGTGATCACGCCCAGGCCGGCGCAGAAACAACCCAGCCAGTACGCCCGCCAGTGAGGCCCGCACAACATGTGCCTGAGCAGGCCCCAGTTGCCCGCGGTGATCAGCAGCATCAGCAGCGGATCGATTTGCGCGCGCTTGACCTGGTAGACGAACTGGAACGCCAGCAGCAGGCCCGCCGCGGCATACAGGCCGACCTGCCGGCTCCAGAGCCGGCGGCCCAGGTCATAGACCAGCGCCAGCGTGCCCAGCGCGGCCAGCAGCGATGGCAGCAGGAAGGCGATGCGCCAGTTGCGCACCAGCTCGAAACTGATCGCCTCGGCCCACATCAGCATCGGCGGCTTGTCCGCGTACAGCTCGCTGCCGCGATGCGGGAACAGCCAGTCGCCGCCCTCGACCATCTGCCTGGCTGCCAGCGTGTAGCGCGGTTCGTCGGACGGCCATGGATCGCGCATGCCGATGCCGGCGCCGATCACTACCAGGGCGATCAGCATCAGCAGCCAGAAGCGGCGGCGGTCCAGTGAGCTTGCATGGGGAAGGGACATGGAGCGATCTGTGCCAGTCAGCTTGGGCGTTGTAACCGGGACGGGCTTACCAGGTGCTGAGCTGTTTGGGTTACTGCTTTTCGATGACGGCATAGTACATGCCGTCCAGGTCGCCATCGCCGGGCAGGATCTGCCAGCCGACCGCGGCAGGCTGGCCTGTCGGTAGCGTGAAGGGCACCGCGCGCGCGTCACCGGCGGCCGCCAGCAAAGCCTGCACCGAGGCCTCGTTTTCCGCGCGCAGCAGCGAGCAGGTGGCGTAGACCAGCCGGCCGCCGGGTTTGAGCAGCGGCCACAGCGCCAGCAGGATGCGTTGCTGCAACGCGGCCAGCGTGGGGATGTCGCTCTGGCGCCGATGCAGGCGCACGTCCGGCCGCCGGCGCAGCACGCCGGTGGCCGAGCAGGGCGCATCGACCAGGATGCGGTCGTACGGCTGGCCGTCCCACCAGGTGTCGGGGGCGCTGGCGTCGCCGGCAAGCAGTTCGGCGTGCAGGCCCAGCCGCTGCAGGTTCTCGCCGATCCGGCGCAGGCGCGACGGCTCGGCATCCAGCGCGGTCAGCGCCAGAGCGGCGCGTTCGAGCAGGTGGCAGGCCTTGCCACCGGGCGCGGCGCAGGCGTCGAGCACGCGCTGGTCCGCACGCGGGTCGAGCAGGTCGGCGGCGACCTGGGCGGCGCCGTCCTGCACCGCGAACTCGCCCGAGGCGAAGCCGGACAGACGGGTGACGTCGCCGCTGTGCGGCAGCACGATGGCGTCGGTCAGCCAGGGGTGCGCGGTGGCGGTCTGGCCGTCCAGGTGCAGCCGTTCGAGCAGCGCCTCGCGGGTGGTGACGCGGCGGTTGGCACGCAGCATCAGCGGCGGTTCGAGGTTGTCGGCCGCCATCACCGTTTCGGCGTGGATCGGCCAGTCCCGGGTGATCGCTTCGGCCAGCCACGGCGGGTGCGCGTGGCGCGTCTGCGGCGCGGCATCGAGCGCCGCCAGCAGCCCGACCCGTTCGCGCTGCCAGCGGCGCAGCACCGCATTGACCAGCCCGGCCAGGCGCGGGCGCTTGAGTGCGCGGGTGGCCTCGACCGTGGCGGCGACGGCGGCGTAGTCGCTGAGCTCGAGAATCTCCAGCTGCACGATGCCGAGTATCAGCAATGCGTGCACCGCCGGCTCCTTGCGGCGCAAGGGCTGTGCCAGCAGGCGGTCGAGTACCGGGTCGAAGCGCAGCCACCAGCGCGCGCCTTCGCTGAGCAGCGCCATCAGCAACGCACGGTCGCGCGGATCGGGCAACCTGGATGCGTGCCGTTCCATCGCCTCGCGCAGCGACATGCCGCGCAGCGCAATATCGGCCAGCGCGGTGGCGGCCAGGGCGCGGGTATCGGTCATGGCCGACACCTGCTCCCACTCCGCTGGGAGAGAGTTGGGGTGAGGGGGCGGGGCTTGCCCGAAATTCTGTGGGTACGACGGTCGCGCTCGACCTGAAGAGCAAAAGCGCGGTCCGCCCCGGATCCAGCTGCCCGCAAGCCTTGGCCTCTCACCCCAGCCCTCTCCCCGGAGGGGAGCGACAGCGTGTTCACTTGGAGGCTCCGCGCAGTTCCGGACGGGCGTTGAGGTAGTCGGCGGCGCTGATACGCTTGCCGCCCGGGCGCTGCAGGGCGGTCACCCGCAGGGCGCCTTCGCCGCAGGCCAGTTCGATGCCCTCCCGGCTGGCGGCGAGCACCGCGCCGGGCGCCGAATCGTGGCCGCGCTCGATCGCCCGCGCACTCCATATCCGTACGTGCTCGCCGGCAATCGCACCCTCGGCGACCGGCCAGGGATCGAACGCGCGCACGGTGCGCTCCAGTTCGATCGCCGGCCGCGCAAAGTCCAGCCTCGCCTCGGCCTTGTCCAGCTTGTGGGCATAGGTCACGCCCTCGGCCGGTTGGGGCGTGGCGGCCAGCATTTCGCCGGCCAGCGTGCGGCGCAGCCCTTCGGCGAGCGCCTCGGCGCCGAGGGCCGACAGCCGATCATGCAGGGTGCCGCCGGTGTCGTCGCGGCCGATCGGCGTGCGCTTTTCCAGCAACACCGGCCCGGTGTCCAGGCCGGCCTCCATCTGCATCAGGTCGACGCCACTTTGCGCATCGCCGGCCAGGATCGCGCGCTGGATCGGCGCCGCGCCGCGCCAGCGCGGCAGCAGGCTGGCGTGCACGTTCCAGCAGCCCTGCCGCGGGATTGCCAGTACCTTGCGCGGCAGGATCAGCCCGTAGGCGACCACCACCATCAGGTCCGGCGCGTAGGCAGCCAACGCGGCCTGCGCTTCGGGCGATTTCAGCGATTCGGGTTGCTCCACCGGCAGCCCGGCGGCAAGCGCCGCCTGCTTCACCGGGCCGGGAGCGAGTTTGCGCCCGCGGCCGGCGGGGCGGTCGGGCTGGGTGTAGACGGCCACCACCTGTGCGCCACTGGCGCGGCAGGCTTCCAGGCAGGGGACGGAAAACTCCGGCGTGCCGGCGAAGACGATCCTCAAGCGCTGGCCGCCTGCTTGCGCTGCTTTTCCAGGCGCTTGAGCAGCATGTTGCGCTTGAGCGGCGACAGATAATCGACGAACACCTTGCCGGCCAGGTGGTCCAGCTCGTGCTGGATGCACACCGCCAGCGGGCCCTCGGCCTCGACGGTGAACTCCTTGCCCTCGGCATCGTGCGCCTTGACCGTGACCTTCAGCGCGCGGGTGACGTCGGCATAGATGCCCGGGAAGGACAGGCAGCCCTCCTGGTACACCTGGGTGCCTTCCTTGCCGACGATCTCGGCATTGATCAACGCCAGCGGCTGGTTGCGCTCATCGCTCATGTCGGCCACCAGCACGCGCTTGTGCACGTTGACCTGGGTCGCTGCCAGGCCGACGCCATTGGCGGCGTACATGGTTTCGAACATGTCGGCGACGAACTGTTTCAGCTCGGCGTCGAACACGGTTACCGGCGTGGCCTGCGTGCGCAGCCGGGGGTCGGGGAACTCAAGGATGGAAAGCACGGACATGATCTTCACCTCAGGCGCCTCAGATGCGGGCGAATCGGCGAAACGAAAGCCCCGGCGCAAACTAGAATGGGCCTCATTGTACGGCGGCAAGCTCCCGTGCGGCAGGCGATTTTGCCAACTGCACCCGGTTGCGGGCCTTCACCATTCGGTTACACTCGCCCGAGCCTCGGGGGTAGGGGAATCCCTTATATGATCAAGAAGTCCATCGGGCTGCTGGCCGGCATGCTGGTCACCGTGGCCGTGTACGCCGCCGGTGCGCAATTGCGTGCCGATCATCCCGACACCTACACCGTGCGCAGTGGCGACACGTTGTGGGATATCTCGGCCAAGTTCCTCTCCAAGCCCTGGTTGTGGCCGGAGATCTGGCAGGCCAACCCGCAGGTGCGCAATCCGCACCTGATCTATCCGGGCGACGTGCTCAACCTGTCCTTCATCAACGGACCGCGGCTCAAGCTCGAGCCCAGCGTGCACCGCGAAGGCCAGGCCGTGCCGGCGATCCCGCTGGACCAGCTGCGCATGTTCCTCAAGGACATGCGGGTGATGGATTCCAACGCGGTCAGTTCGGCGCCCTACGTGGTCGGTTTCGAAGAGGCGCGGCTGCGCGGCGCAGTGGGCCAGAACCTGTACGTGCGCGGGCTGGAAAGCGCGCCCGGCCAGCGCTGGGCGATCGTGCGCCCGACCCACGTCTACCGCGGTTTCGAGCAG
Source organism: Frateuria hangzhouensis (assembly GCF_026410505.1). GTDB lineage: Bacteria > Pseudomonadota > Gammaproteobacteria > Xanthomonadales > Rhodanobacteraceae > Frateuria_A > Frateuria_A hangzhouensis. The sequence continues at coordinate 57,092 of NZ_JAPMIU010000004.1, read as the reverse complement.
GATGACGCGGACGATGCCGGGAACGAAGTCGTCGCGCACACCCTCGACAGCAACGTGGCGATGGTGCGCACCCCGTGGGCGGAGGATTTCCGCGACGACGGGCATGTCGGGCGTGGCGAGGATCTGGGCGTCGAAGTGAGCGTGATCGGCACCGCCGAGGCGCTGCGCGGTGGCGATCCGTCGACCCTGCTGCTGCTCGACGCCACCCAGGAAATCCGCGCCGGCGACCGCGTGCTGCCGCTGGATGGCCCGACCTACGACCCGTACTACTACCCGCACGCGCCGCAGTCGGTGCCGGCCAACGCGCGAGTGATCGCGTTCGCCGACGCGATGGCCGCGGCCGGCCGGCGCCAGGTGGTGGCGCTGTCGATCGGTGCGAAGGATGGCGTGGAGAACGGCCAGACCTACGCGCTGTTCGAGCCCGGCCAGGCCATCCACGACGACGTCGCCAGCAGCAGCTGGAGCCGCGGCAGCGGCGAGAACGTCACCTTGCCGGACGAGTTCGCCGGCCACGTGATGGTGTTCCGCACCTTCGACCGGGTCAGCTACGGCCTGGTGATGGACGGCCTGCGCCCGGTGCACCGCGGGGCGCGCCTGGCGATGCCTGAATAAGGTTTCGGCTCGGCTTTCCCCGACACGACGGCGCGGCCTTGGCCGCGCCGTTTTTCGTTGGCGCGAACCTACACTGGCCGGATGAGTGACACGGATGCACTACGCGCCTGGCTGGTCCTGCTGCGGACGCCCGGCCTCGGGCCTGCCTGGCTGCGCGAGCGGCTGGCCGCCGAAGCGGGCGACATCGGAGCCGTGCTGGCCGGGCTGCGCCACGCGCCGGCAAACCTGGACGCATCAGCGCGCGGCTGGCTGAAGCGGCCGGACGAGGAACGCCTGGCGGCGGACCTGGCCTGGCTCGCCGCGCCCGGCCACCGCCTGCTGCGTTGCACCGACGCCGACTTCCCGCCGCCGCTGGAACAGATCGCGCAGGCTCCGGCGGCGCTGTTCGTGGCCGGCGACGCCGGCCTGCTGTTGCGCCCGCAGGTGGCCGTGGTCGGCGCGCGCGGTGCCACCGCCAACGGGTTGGCGCAGGCACGCCGCTTTGCGCTCGCGCTGGCGCAGACCGGTTTTGTCATCACCAGCGGCATGGCCGATGGGGTCGACGGCGCTGCCCACGGCGCCGCACTGGACGCCGGCGCGCCCACCATCGCGGTGGTCGGCACCGGCCCGGACGTGGTCTATCCGCGCAAGCACCAGGCACTGGCGCAGGCGATCGCCGCGCACGGCGCGCTGGTCAGCGAGTTTCCGCCCGGCACCGCGCCGCGGGCGGACCATTTCCCGCGGCGCAACCGCATCATCGCCGGCTTGTCGCTGGGCACGCTGGTGATCGAGGCGGGGCTGAAATCCGGTTCACTGATCACTGCACGGCTGGCCGGCGAGCAGGGCCGCGAGGTATTCGCCCTGCCCGGCTCGGTGCACAACCCGCTGGCGCGCGGCTGCCATCGGCTGATCCGCGAGGGCGTGCGGCTGGTCGAGGCGCCGGCCGAGCTGGTCGAGGCGCTGGTGCCGGCCGCACGTGCGCTGGGGCTGGAGCTGGCGGCGCGGCTGGCCACGGACGAGGCCGCCGGCACCGCGTCGCCGTCGGACCGGCCGCCGCCGCTTCCTTCGGCCGAGCCGGACCAGCGGCGCCTGCGGCATGCGCTGGGCCATGATCCGGCCACGCTCGACGAACTGGCCGCACGTACCGGCCTGGCACCGTCCGCACTGGCATCCATGCTGTTGATGCTGGAGCTGGAAGGGCAGGTGCAGAGCCTGCCCGGCAACCGCTACCAGTGCCTGGCGTAGCGGTTCGACGGCTCCGGGGCCGGCGCCGCGCGGCGTCGGGGGATGCCGCGTGAACCCGCGCCGCATCGCGGATTCACGCGATCCGGCTTGACAGCTCCCGCTGGCGCATGGCTCAACTAATAAAGAGTGTGCCCGCCAACCGGCGGCACGGACCGCTTCCGGAACCCCCCTCCCCCATGGCCAAGAACCTCCTCATCGTCGAGTCGCCCGCCAAGGCCAAGACGATCAACAAATACCTCGGCAAGGACTTCCAGGTCCTGGCCTCCTACGGCCACGTGCGCGATCTGAAGCCGAAGGAGGGAGCCGTCGATACCGACAACGGCTTCGCCATGAAGTACGAGGTGATCGAGCGCAACGAGAAACACGTCGACGCGATCGCCAAGGCGGCCAAGGTGGCCGACGACATCTACCTCGCGACCGACTTGGATCGCGAAGGCGAGGCGATCTCCTGGCACATCAGCGAGATCCTCAAGGAACGCGGCCTGACCGACGGCAAGCGCATGCACCGGGTGGTGTTCTCCGAGATCACGCCCAAGGCGATCAAGGCCGCGGTGGCCTCGCCGCGCGACCTTTCGTACGACATGGTCGATGCCCAGCAGGCCCGCCGCGCGCTGGACTACCTGGTCGGCTTCAATCTTTCGCCGGTGCTGTGGCGCAAGGTGCAGCGCGGGCTTTCCGCCGGCCGCGTGCAAAGCCCCGCGCTGCGCATGATCGTCGAGCGCGAGGAGGAGATCGAGGCCTTCGTCGCTCGCGAATACTGGACCGTGCAGGCCCAGCTCAAGCACGCCGACGGTGACTTCGGCGCGCGCCTGACCCGGCTCAACGGCAAGAAATTCGAACAGTTCGACCTCACCAACGAGGCCGATGCGATGGCCGCGCGCGGCGCGCTCAAGGATGCCGCCGGCGGCCACCTGACCGTCAGTGAGGTCGCTTCCAAGGAGCGCAAGCGTCGCCCGGCGCCGCCGTTCACCACCTCCACCCTGCAGCAGGAAGCGGCGCGCAAGCTCGGCTTCGGCACCAGCCGCACGATGAAGATCGCCCAGGGCCTGTACGAGGGTGTCAGCCTCGGCAGCGAGGGCAACGTCGGCCTGATCACCTACATGCGTACCGACTCCACCGCGCTGTCCAACGAGGCCACCGACGAACTGCGCGCGCTGATCGGCCGCGATTTCGGGCAGCGCGCGCTGCCCGACGGCGTGCAGGTCTACCGCACCAAGTCCAAGAACGCGCAGGAAGCGCACGAGGCGGTTCGCCCGACCTCGGCGATGCGCACGCCGCGCCAGGTGGCCGCGTTCCTGAACGACGATCAGCGCAAGCTGTACGAGCTGATCTGGAAGCGCACGGTCGCCTGCCAGATGATCCACGCCACGCTCAACACCGTCTCGGTGGACTTCGATCTGCCCCACGCTGCCGGTGGTCCGGCCGGGTTCCGCGCCACCGGCACCACGGTGGTCGACCCCGGCTTCCTGGCGGTGTACGAGGAAGGCCGCGACACCAAGGCCGCCGAGGACGAAGACGAGGCCCGTCGGCTGCCGCGCCTGGCCAAGGGCGAGCAGGTCGCGCTTTCCGACATCCTGGCCGACCAGCACTTCACCGAGCCGCCGCCGCGCTACTCCGAAGCCAGCCTGGTCAAGGCGCTGGAGGAGTACGGCATCGGACGCCCGTCCACTTATGCCAGCATCATCCAGGTGCTGCAGAACCGCGAATACGTGTTCCTGGACAGCCGCCGCTTCAAGCCGACCGACGTCGGCCGCGCGGTGGGCAAGTTCCTGACCCAGCATTTCAACCAGTACGTCGACTACGACTTCACCGCGAGGCTTGAGGACGAGCTGGACGCGGTCAGCCGTGGCGAGGAAGCCTGGGTGCCGCTGATGGAACGCTTCTGGCAGCCGTTCAAGACCCAGGTCGACGAAAAGACCGAATCGGTCGATCGCAGCGAGGCCACCGGCGCGCGCGAGCTGGGCACCGATCCGAAGAGCGGCAAGCCGGTCTCTGTGCGGCTGGGCCGTTACGGGCCGTACGCCCAGATCGGTGACAAGGACACCGACGAGAAATTGCAGTTCGCGTCCCTGCGCCCCGGCCAGAGCATGCACACCATCACGCTGGAGCAGGCGATGGAGCTGTTCAAGCTGCCGCGCCAGCTCGGTAGCGCCGAAAACGGCGACGAGGTGAGCGTGGGCATCGGTCGCTTCGGTCCGTTCGTCAAGCAGGGCAGCACCTACGCCTCGCTCAAGCCGGAGGACGACCCCTACACCATCGAGTTGCCGCGCGCCCTGCAGATCGTCAGCGAGAAGCTGGAGATGCTGGCCAACCGCGTGATCGCCGACTTCGGCAACGGTGTGCAGGTGCTCAACGGCCGCTACGGTCCCTACATCACCGACGGCGAGAAGAACGCACGCATCCCCAAGGACCAGGAACCGAAAGAGCTGACTGAGGCGCAGTGCATCGAGCTGCTCGCCGCCGCACCGGCCAAGAAGGGTCGTTTCGCGCGCAAGACGGCCACCAAACAAGCCGCCGCGAAGAAGGCGCCAGCGGCGAAGAAAGCCGCCGCCAAGAAGGCGCCGGCAAAGAAGACCGCCACCAAGAAGGCCGCCGCCAGGAAAACAGCCAGGAAGACCGCCACGAAAAAGGCGGCCGCGAAAAAGACCACCGGCAAGGCCGACGCCTGAGCATGACCACCCGCTACACCCTGCCCGAATGCGACGCCGCGGCCGCGGCGCTGCACGGCGGCGCCGTGCTGGCCTACCCGACCGAGGCGGTCTACGGCCTCGGTTGCGATCCGCATGACCAGGCCGCCTTCGATCGACTGTTCGCGCTCAAGCAACGCCCGCCGACCCAGGGGGTGCTGCTGATCGCCGCCGATTTCGACCAGGTCGAGCGCTACATCGACCTGGCGCAGGTGTCCGCCGCAGTGATGGCTCAGGTCAAGGCCAGCTGGCCCGGGCCCAACACCTGGATCTTCCCGCGTAGCGCGGCCGTGCCGGCCTGGGTGGCCGGGGCGCATGCCGGCATCGCACTGCGGGTCACCGCCCATGCGCCCGCCGCCGCGCTCTGCCGCGCCTACGGCGGCGCCCTCGTGTCCACCAGCGCCAATCCGCACGGCTTGCCGCCGGCTCGCAGCGCACAGATGGCGCTCGATTATTTCGGCGACGCGCTCGATGGCGTGCTCGATGGCCCGCTGGGCGGCCAGGAGCGCCCCACGATGATCCGCGATGCCATCACCGGCGCTATCATCCGCGCCTGAGCGTCCAGGGGCGCCACGGGCCGCTGGAGGGCCTGCGGTGGACAGCAGCACACGCGTGCTTCACGCCGGCTTGCAGCGGCCGGTCGCCATGCTGTGTGCGTCTGGCGCATGGCGAACTTGGAGATAAGCGGCTTGGCCATCGTTTACGACACTTTCCAGCGTGAGGCGCCGCAGCGCCTGGCGCTGCTGCAGGCGGATACGCCGGAACGGGTGCTGGCCTGGCGCGATGGCCGCCCGGTCAGCGCGGCGCAGTTCCTTTCGCACGTGCGCCAGGCCGCCGTCACGCTGCCGGGCGCCAGCGCCGCGGTGAACCTGTGCGAGGACCGCTACGCCTTCCTGGTCGCCTTCTGCGCCATCGTGCTGCGCGGCCAGACAAACCTGTTGCCCTCCTCGCGCGCGCCGCAGGCGGTCGACGAGGTGATGGCTGCGCACCCGGGCTGTTACGCCATCGGCGAGCAGACGCTCGACCCGGCGCCGGCCCACTACCACCGGCTGCCGATGCTGTCGGCGGAGCCGGCTGCCGGCGACGAGGGCTGGCCGCAGATTCCGGCAGACCAGGTGGTGGCGATCGGCTACACCTCCGGTTCCACCGGCACGCCCAGCGCCAACTTGAAGACCTGGCGCAGCTTCCACGCCAGTAACGCCGGCAACCTGGCGATGCTGCACGCGGCGGTCGGTGCACGCTTCGGCGTGGTCGCCACGGTGCCGCCGCAGCACATGTACGGCATGGAGATGAGCGTGCTGCTGCCACTGCTGGGCGGCGTCGGCGTGCACGCGGGACGGCCGTTTTTTCCCGCCGACGTGGCCGCTGCGCTGGCCGGGCTGCCGGCGCCGCGTGTGCTGGTGACCACGCCAGTGCACCTGCGCGCGCTGGTCGAATCGGGCATCGCGCTGCCGCCGCTGGCGGCGATGGTCTCGGCGACCGCGCCGATGCCGCCGGAGCTGGCCCAGGCGGCGGAGCAGCGCTTCGGCGCGCCGCTGCAGGAAGTGTTCGGCTCTACCGAAACCTGCGTGTTCGCCAGTCGCCGTACCACCATCGAGGCGGACTGGCGGCTCTATCCCGACGTCCACCTGCACCCGCAGCCGGATGGCACCCAGGTCGATGCGCCGCAACTGGATGCGCCGCGGCTGCTGGCCGACATCGTCAGCCTGTCCGCCGACGGCCGCGGTTTCCGCCTGCGCGGGCGCCAGGCCGACATGCTGGAAATCGCCGGCAAGCGCGCCTCGCTCGGCGACCTCACCCGCCGCCTGCTGGCCATCCCCGGCGTGCAGGATGGCGTGGTGTTCCAGCTCGACGACGGCGACACCCTGGGCGTGCACCGCATCGCCGCGCTGGCGGTCGCGCCGGGGCTGGACGAGCACGCCATCCTCGACGCGCTGCGCCGTGCGATCGACCCGGTCTTCCTGCCGCGCCCGCTGCTGAAAGTCGACGCGTTGCCCCGCAACGAGACCGGCAAGCTGCCGCGCGCCGCCCTGCTGGACCTGCTCGTCCGCCACCACCCGCACCCGTAGGGCCTGCAGGGTGGGCCGAAGCCCACCACCGGTCTGCGTCGGAAGTCGGTGGGCTGAAGCCCGCCCTACGAACGGCCACCCGACGTATCGCGTCGCCACCGCTACAATGCGCGCCTGCGCCACGGGGCGCACCACACGCTTCGGGAGAGCGCATGAAGGTCCTGGTCATCGGCAGCGGCGGGCGCGAGCACGCGCTGGCGTGGAAGCTCAAGCAGTCGCCGCGGGTCAGCGAGGTGATCGTGGCCCCCGGCAACGCCGGCACCGCACGCGAGCGCGGCGTGCGCAACGCCGACGTGGCCATGAACGACCTCGACGGGCTGCTCGCGCTGGCCAAGGCCGAAAAAATCGAACTGACCGTGGTCGGGCCCGAGGTACCGCTGGTCGCCGGCGTGGTCGACCGCTTCCGCGCCGCCGGCCTGCGCATCTTCGGTCCGCGCGCGATCGCTGCGCAGCTGGAAGGCTCCAAGGCCTTCGCCAAGGATTTCCTGCTCCGCCACAACATTCCCACTGCGCGCTACGCGGTGTTCAACGAGCTCAACGCGGCGCTGGCCTACGTGCGCAAGCATGGCGCGCCGATCGTGATCAAGGCCGACGGCCTGGCCGCGGGCAAGGGCGTCGTCGTGGCGCTGACCCTGCCCGACGCCGAGCAGGCGCTGCACGACATGCTCGGCGGCCACCTGTTCGGCAATGCGTCGGCGCGCGTGGTGATCGAGGAATTCCTCGAAGGCGAGGAAGCGAGCTACATCGTGATGAGCGACGGCAGCCACGCGCTGCCGATGGCCTCCAGCCAGGACCACAAGCGCCGCGACGAGGGCGACATGGGGCCCAACACCGGCGGCATGGGCGCCTACTCGCCGGCGCCGGTGGTGACCCCGGCGGTCGAGCGGCGCATCCTGAAAGAGGTGATCGAACCGACCCTTCGCGGCATGGCCACCGAGGGCGCGCCGTTCATCGGGTTCCTTTATGCCGGGTTGATGATCGATGCGTCCGGCACGCCCCGGGTGATCGAATTCAACGTGCGCTTCGGCGACCCGGAGACCCAGCCGATCATGCTGCGCCTGAAGTCCGACCTGGTCGACCTGATCGACGCCGCGCTGGACGGCGAGCTGCACCACACCCGCGTGCAGTGGGACAGCCGCCCGGCGATCGGCGTGGTGGTCGCCGCCGAGGGCTACCCCGGCCGCGTGCGCAGCGGGGATCCCGTCGGCGGCCTGGATGGGACCTTCGCTCCCACCGTGAAGGTATTCCATGCCGGCACCCGGCTCGACGAACAGGACCGCGTGACCACCGCCGGCGGCCGCGTACTGACCGTCTGCGCACTGGGCAGCGATCTGGCCGCCGCGCGCGAACACGCCTACGAGGCGGCGTCGAAAATCCACTTCAACGGCGCGTTCTGCCGGCGCGACATCGCGCACCGCGCGCTACGGCGGGGCTGAATCAGGCGGCCGCCTGGTCCGGTGCGCCCGGCTCGGCGCTGCGTGCCCGGCCCGGTCGCAGCACCATGTAGAGCATCAGCAGCATGCCGGCCAGCACGCCGACCGAGCCGATGCCCAGCAGGGGCTCGAGCGTCTCCTCGCCCGCCTTGCCCCCGTAGAGCATGAACAGGCCGGCCAGCAACGCGACGGCGGCCAGCTGGTGCAGCACGAACTGGGTCATTGCCACCGCGCGCCGCGGTGCATCCAGCCACAACCGGTGGATGATCCCGTAGACCAGCGACAACACGAAGCCGACCATCAACACGTGGGCGTGGGTGACCAGTTGCCCGTGGTTGTGGGAGGCGGCCATGTAGATGCCCAGCGCCATGCCGAGGGCGGCATAGCTCAGCGACCAGACCAGGTATCTCCGGCTCATGTCCATCGGTGTTCCCCTCTCGAAACACGGACGCCTGGTTGGCGGGCGCCGCGAGCGCCGCGGAAGGTCTCACCGGCATGCGCGACCGCCGCGACGCCGCCCGGCGGCACCTTCCCCGGCGCAAGGTATGCCCATCCGTACCGGCCCGCAACGCTTCGAGCGGGCGGCCCGCCACGGCGAGCTTTCAGGCTAGGCTAGCGCCAGCTCCAAGCCCAGGACCCGCATGAGCCAATTCACCCTGCTCGGCCAGCGCCGCTTCGCCCCGTTCTTCTGGACCCAGGCGCTGGGCGCGTTCAACGACAACGCCTTCCGCAACGCGCTGGTGATGCTGGTGGCCTTCCAGATGGGCCTGGACGACCACAGCGTGTCGCTCTACACCAACCTGGCGCCGGCGCTGTTCATCCTGCCGTTCTTCCTGTTTTCGGCGAGCGCGGGGCAGCTGGCGGAGAAGTTCGAGAAGACGCGCATCATCCGCGCCGTGAAGCTGTTCGAGATCGGCGCGATGGCGCTGGCGGCGATCGGCTTCCACACCCACGACACCACGCTGTTGCTGGTGGTGTTGTTCCTGATGGGGATGCACTCGACCACCTTCGGCCCGATCAAGTACGCGATCCTGCCGCAGGCGCTCGAGCCGGGCGAACTGGTCGGCGGCAACGGGCTGGTGGAGATGGGCACGCAGCTGGCGATGCTGGTGGGCATGATCGCCGGCAACTCGCTGATGCTGGTGGCAGGCGTCGGGCCGTGGCTGGCCTCCGGCGCGACCATCGCCGTAGCGGTGGCCGGCTACTTGGCCAGCCGGCGGATTCCGCCGGCGCCAGCGACGGCGCCGGCGCTGAAGTTCAACTGGAACCCGCTGAGCGAAACCGCGCGCGTGCTTGGCATCGTGCGGTGCGATCGCGCGGTGTTCAACGCGGTGCTGGGCATCTCCTGGTTCTGGTTCTTCGGCACCGTGCTGATCGCGCAGCTGCCCAACTACACGCGCGAGACGCTGGGTGGCGACGGTTCGGTCAACACGCTGGTGCTGACGCTGTTCTCGATCGGCACCGGCGTGGGTGCGCTGCTGTGCGAGCGCCTGTCCGGCAAGCGGGTGGAGATCGGCCTGGTACCGCTGGGCGCGTTCGGGCTGACCGTGTTCGGCGTGGACCTGTACTTCGCGCGGCACGGCGTGGCGCTGGCGCAGGGGCTGGACTGGCTGGCCTTCCTGCGTGGCACGGGCAGCTGGCGGGTGGCGCTGGACCTCACCCTGATCGGCGTGTTCGCCGGCTTCTACGTGGTGCCGCTGTTCGCCTTCGTGCAGGCGCGCGCGCCGCGCGAGCAGCTCTCGCGCGTGATCGCCGGCAACAACATCGTCAACGCGCTGCTGATCGTGCTGGCGGCCGGCTTCGGCCTGGGCCTGGGCGCGCTGGGCTTCGATGCGGTGGAGACGTTCCTCGCCGCGGCGCTGCTCAACGTGGCAGTGGCGGCGTACATCTTCACGCTGGTGCCCGAGTTCCCGATGCGCTTCATCACCTGGGTGCTGGTCAACGCGCTCTACCGGGTACGCGTGGAAGGCATGCGCCACGTGCCGGAGGAAGGGCCGGCGCTGCTGGTGTGCAACCACGTCAGCTTCATGGACCCGCTGCTGCTGATGGCGAACCTGCGCCGGCCGGCACGCTTCGTCATGTACTACCGCATCTTCCATATCCCGCTGCTGCGCTTCGTGTTCCGCACCGCCAGGGCCATTCCGATCGCCGGCCAGAAGGAAGATCCGTCGGTGCTGGCGGCGGCCTACGAGGCGATCGACGAGGCGCTGGCGGCCGGCGAGCTGGTGTGCATCTTCCCCGAGGGCGGGTTGACCGCGGATGGCGAGATCGCACCGTTCCGTCCGGGCCTGCTGCGCATCCTCGAGCGCCGGCCGGTGCCGGTGGTGCCGATGGCGCTGCGCGGCTTGTGGGGCAGCGTATGGAGCCGGCGCGACACGCGGCTCGGGCGCTGGCGATTGCCGCGGCGCTTCCGGGCGCGAGTGGAGCTGGTGGTCGATGCGCCGGTCGCGCCGGAGCGGCTGCGGCTGGACCTGCTGGAAACGCGCGTGCGCGAACTGCGCGGCACACTGGCCTGAAGGTCGATTACTTACTTTTGCAGGAGCCCACTTGTGGGCGATGCTCTTCTGCCACCGTGGCGAAAAGCATCGCCACACAAGTGGGTTCCTACAGGGTGTCGGGACTCAGGTGACCCAGCCGCCCAGCACGATCAGCGCGACGATGCTCAACCATGCCAGCAACGCGCGCAGGAACGCGCTGCGCATGCGGGTAAGCTCCAGCAGCGGATCAGTGCGTTCCTCGGCATAGCCGTCGCCCGCATCGATCTCCACGTCGATGTCGGCGCAGGCGGCGGCGGCGAGGAAATCCGGCCCATCGGTGTACCAGCTGGTCGGCGCCGCGTGCAGGCGCCAGCGCTGCCAGGCGGCCATCACCGCGTCCCAGTGCCCGACCAGCGCCAGGGTGAACACCAGCAGCTGCGCGGGCAGCCAGTCCAGCGCGTTGGCGACGAAGCGCGCATGCGTGCGGCTGCCGGCATCGAGCGCCAGCGTGTCGTCGCGCCCGAGTGTCTGCGCCAGCCGGTACAGCAGGGCGCCGGCGGGCCCGAGCAGGAAGAACCACAGCAGCACGCCGAAGCGCCGGCGCAGCGCGGCGATCGCCACCGCCTCGCCCAGCGCGTGGGCGCTCCAGGCGACCTGCCCGCCCGGCTCGGCCAGCCGCTGCGCGGCGGTGTGGCGGGAGACGGCGTCGGGCGCGCGAAGGATCGCCTCAAGGTCGGCCTCGAACGCATGCGGGCCCAGCGCGTAGAGCAGCACCAGCACGGCGAAGGCCAGCTGCAGGAAACCACCCAGCGGCACCTGCCCGAGCAGCTCGGCCAGCAGCAGGCACAGCACCGTGGGCACGATAAGCGTCAGCAGCACGCGCCCGCGACCGGCGGTGTCGTCCAGCTGCCGCACCCAACCGCGGAACACGCCGTCGCCGCGCCACTGCGCCAGTTGCGGCAACAGGTGCAACAGGCCGAGGGCGATGAGTGCGGCGAGCAGGCTGAGGGCCATCGAAAACTCCTGAGGATGCGCGGCCATTCTAGGGCAAGCATGCAGGAGCCCACTTGTGGGCGATGCCTTGGCGTCCACCGCAAGAGCATCGCCCACAAGTGGGCTCCTACAAAAGAGCGGTCAGGTTGTGAGCGCGTCGAGTTCGAGCCCGGCGTGTTCGCGCAGCCAGTCCGCCAGCAATTGGTAGGACACCGACAGCCGCGTCGGCGGAGCGAAGCTGCCGTCGGCGAGCCCGGCGACGATCTGTCCGGGTGTGAACCAGCGTGCGTCTTCCAGCTCGCCATCGCGCAGGTCGATCGTCGGGTCGATCGCGGCGCCGATGAAGCCGACCATCAGCGACGCCGGCAGCGGCCAGGGTTGCGAGGAGTGGTAATGCACCTCGCCCACGCGCACGCCGGCTTCCTCGGCCACCTCGCGGCGCACGGCGTCTTCGAGCGATTCGCCCGGTTCGACGAAGCCGGCCAGCGCCGACCAGCGTCCCTTGGGCCAGCCCGCCTGCCGGCCGAGCAGGCAGGCCCCTTCGTATTCGACGATCGCGATGATCGCCGCGTCGGTACGCGGAAAGTGCAGCCGCCCGCAGGACGCGTCGGTGCACTTCATGCGATGGCCGGCGGCGACCCGCTCGAGCGGCGCGCCGCAGCCGCTGCAGAAGCGCGTCTCGCGTTGCCAGTGGGCCAGGCCCTTGGCATAGGCGAACAGGCCCGCCTCGGCGGTGGGAAGGCGCAGACCGGCCTCGCGCAGGCCGATGCGGCGGGCAGCCAGGCGCTCTTCGAGCGTCTCCAGCGCGTGGCCTTCGTCCAGCGCGAGCAGGAAGTGCGGACAGCCGTCGGCGATGCCGAGCAAGCTGGTCGGAAGTTCGGCGAACAGTTCGCACCGTTCGGCGCCGCTCAGCCAGCGCAGGCTCTCGGCGTCGCGCAGCAGGTAGCTTTCGCCGGAAGGATCGAGCAGCAGGTAGCGCGCTTCGCCGCAGCCGGCCTGCTCGGCCAGCCACGCCTGCTCGTCCCGGCGTTCGGACATCCGGTCCAGCACCAGGCTCAGGCCGGCGAAGACATTGGTGGCGCCCGCACTCATCGGCGGCTCAGGTGGAGAACGAGGAGCCGCAGCCGCAGGTGGTCTTGGCGTTGGGATTGCGGATCACGAACTGCGCGCCGGAGAGGCTTTCGGCGTAGTCGATTTCCGCACCGGTGAGGTACTGCAGCGAGAGTGGATCGACCAGCAGCGTCACGCCCTCGCGATCGAGCGCGAAGTCGTCCTCGGCCTGCGCCTCGTCGAAGGTAAAGCCGTACTGGAAGCCCGAGCAGCCGCCGCCGGAGATGTACACACGCAGCTTCAGCGCCGGGTTGCCCTCCTCGACGATCAGCTCGTGCACCTTGCGCGCGGCGGCCTCGGTGAAGACCAGCGGGGCGCCGGCCTGGCGGTAATCGGGAATCGAAACGAAGGTTTCCATGCGGCAAATCTGCGGTTGCGAAGGCGCGATCTCAAGGATAGCGCCTGGCGGATCAGGCCGGCACCGCCTCATCCAGTTCGGCGTCCTCGACGGCGGCCGGCGAGGGCAGCTCGCGTGCCACCGGCTCGACGCGATGGCTCATGCGCCCGTTCACCTGCGCCCCGGCGGCCATTTCCAGCGTGCGGTAGTGCACGTCGCCAGTGATGCGCGCCAGCGGTGCCAGTTCCAGCCGCTCGGCGGCGTGGATGTCGCCCTGCACGGAGCCATTGATGATCGCGTGCGACACGTGGATGTCGCCCTGCACTTGGCCCTGCTCGCTCAGGGTGAATACCGCATCTTCGCTCTCGGCCAGGACGGCGCCCTCGATGCGGCCGTCCAGATGCAGCGCGCCGCTGAAGCGCAGGTCGCCGCGGATCACGGTGCCGCGCGCGATCAGGCTGGTTTCGTTGCTGCCATTGGCGCGATCGGTGCGTCGACGGTTGAGCATGGTCAGTTTCCCCCTTCGATGGTGGTGAGGTTGCCCGAGAGGGCGTCGTTCCAGGCCACGGTGCGGTCGACGGCATCGTCGCCCTCGGGTTTGACATGGATGCGCAGCCGGGTCGGCTTGAAGCCGGCCGGCAGCATGAACGTGGCGTGCAATTGCTGGAAATAGCGGAAGCGGAACGGCAGGCCGTCCTTTTGCGCGGCGTCGCCGAGCCGGGACCAGTCCAGCGCCACCACCTTGTCGCCGTGCACGCCTTCGACGGCAAGGGTGACGATGCCACTGACGTCGCGGCCGCGCTTGGCGTTCTGGGTCAGGCTCAACGCCAGGTTCCAGGCGCGCGAGCCGGTGACCGGGCGCAGCTGCACCTCCTGCACCTTGAGCCCTTCGCGTTGCGCGCTGCCGCCAACCAGGCGCGAGTAGAAGCCCAGGTCCGCGCGCAGGCCGTTGATTTCCTCGTCGCGCTCGGTCAGCGTGCCGCGCAGCGACCGGGTGGCGATTTCGGTGACCTGCTGCGCGCGCTTGAGGTTGGCGATCTGCTGTTTGAGCTGTTCGTTCTGCGCGGCCAGCTGTCTGGCTTCGCGATGGTCGACCGCCGCCGGCGTGGTGCGCCAGGCCAAGGTGCCGACCACGGCCGCGGTCACCAGCAGGCTGGCCAGCCACGCAACGCCCAGCCACAGCCGGCGGCGGCGCAGGCTGGCTTCATCGTGCGGTCGCACGACGAAGCGCGGGGGCGGGCGTGAAGCCATGTGGAAATCCGGCACTGCTGGGGTGATCGATATAGCCGGAGCGTGACGAAAGCGTCAAGGAACGGCCGCACGCTTTGGCCAGCATTCCTGTAGGAGCCCACTTGTGGGCGATGCTTTTGCCACGGTGGCAGAAGACCATCGCCCGCAAGTGGGCCCCCGCAAGGAAGGCCGCGGAGGCTCAGCTGCCCATCTTGCTCTGCAGGTACCGCTCGGCGCCGATGTCCTTGACCAGGTTCTGCTGCGTCTCGAGCCAGTCGATGTGCTCTTCCTCGTCGTGCAGGATGGCCTTGAACAGGTCGCGGCTGACGTAGTCGGCGATGCCTTCGCTGTGCGCGATCGCCGCACGCAGGTCGATCGCGGCAGCCAGCTCCAGGTCCAGGTCGCCCTGGATGCATTCGAGCACGTTCTCGCCGATGCGCAGCTTGCCCAGGTGCTGCAGGTTGGGCAGGCCGTCGAGGAACAGGATGCGTTCGATCAGCCGATCGGCGTGCTTCATTTCCTCGATCGATTCCTTGTACTCGTGCTCGGCCAGTTCGCCGTAGCCCCAATCCTTGAACATGCGGTAATGCAGGAAGTACTGGTTGATCGCGGTCAATTCGTTGTAGAGCACCTTGTTGAGGTGCTCGATGACTTTCGCGTCGCCTTTCATGGGGAGTCTCCGGTGCCGTCCGACCGGTGACTATACGGGCTGGCCCGCTGCCGCGTGGAAACGCGAATGGTTGCGGTTTTTGCTTCGCGCCCGAGCGTGCGTCAGGCGGTGATCAGCGGCAGCGGGAAGGTCACCTGCGCCAGTGCGGCATCCAGCGTGGCGCGTGCTTCGGGCTCGCAGCAGCCGCAGCAATCGGAGCAACCCGTGCGTGCCTGCAGTTCGGCAAAGCTGCGCACGCCATCGGCCACGGCGCGGCGGATGTCGTTGTCGGTGACGGCGTTGCAGAGACAGATGTACATGGGCGCGCATTCAAGCGCGAATGCGAATGATTGTCAAACATACTTCGCTGGTGGTTCACGCCACCGCACGGTTGCCGGGGCGGGCACCGTCGTCGGCCGTGCGCGGCAGGGTGCCGAGCTGGACGCTCAGCAAATCCTCCACCAGCGGCGCGAAATGGCGCAGCGCCCGCTCGTACACCTGGCGCTTGAAGTTCACCACATGCACCGCCGGGTACCAGAAGTCGACCCAGCGCCAGATGTCGAACTCCGGCTTGTCGCAGGCGTCGAGCTTGAATGCGTCCTCGCCGGCAGCCAGGCGCAGCAGGAACCACACCTGCTTCTGGCCGATGCAGGTGGGGCGCTGGTGGTGGCGCACGTAGCGGTTGGGCAGGCGGTAACGCAGCCAGCCGCGGGTGCTGGCGATGACCTCGACCTGATCGGGCGCCAGCCCGGTTTCCTCGGCCAGTTCGCGGTACATGGCTTCCAGCGGCGTCTCGTCGCTGCGCATGCCGCCCTGCGGAAACTGCCAGCCGTCGTGGCTGACGCGGCGCGCCCAGAACAGCTGACCATCGCCGTTGAGCAGCACGATGCCTACGTTCGGGCGATAGCCATCCGCGTCGATCATGTCGCCTCCTCGAGCCGTGCATGCCGCGCGTGCAGCGGCCGGGGCCCGGATTCAACCATAGCGCGCGCCGAGCCGGAAAGCGAAGAGGCTTGAACCGGCCGGGTGCGCCGATTACACTGCCGGGCTCCGTTGGCGCACCGCGCCGGCGACGCCCCAAGGCTATGTAGCTCAGCCGGTTAGAGCACAGCACTCATAATGCTGGGGTCGGTGGTTCGAGTCCACCCATAGCCACCACGCGCCTGCGGCGCCGTGTTTTCCTCGCATCGCTGCTTCCGCTGCCCGCGGTCCCGCCATGGGCCGTCATACAATGGCTCGCCATGCATATCCATAAAGTGTTCCAGATCGAGGCGGCCCATCGGCTGCCCCACGTGCCGGCCGGCCACAAGTGCGCGCGCCTGCACGGGCATTCGTTCCGCATCGAGATCCACGTCGAGGGCGAGCCCGATCCGGCGCTGGGTTGGGTGATGGACTTCGCCGACGTCAAGGCGGCCTTCGCCCCCTTGTTCGAACAGCTGGACCACCACTACCTCAACGACATCGACGGACTGGAAAACCCCACCAGCGAGACGCTGGCGCGCTGGATCTTCCGTCGGCTGGAGCCGCGCCTGTCGGGGCTGGACCGGGTGGTGGTGCATGAAACCTGTACGTCGGGCGCCAGTTGCAGCCGGGCCAGTTTCTGACGCGCCGCAAAATTTTTCCCCATAGCGGCAGGCGGTATCTATACACGATGCATGTTGCACCGCACAAAAATGTCTGCTAGGCTTGTCTCACTCCCAAGACTCCCGCGAGGGACAAGCCATGACCCATCCGTTCGATTCCCAGGTGTTCGACTACGCCCGCCAGTTCGCCGACAACGCCTTCAGGGCGCAGGCGCTGATGCTCAAGGGCATCGAGCAGGCTGCCGGCCTGCAATTGGGCGCGCTGGAACAGCAGTCCCGTTCCACCGCGGGTTTTTTTGCAGCTGCCGGCCAGGCGCGTGACGCCGAGGCGCTTCGTGGCCTGTGGGACAAGGGCGTGGCGCTGGGCCGCGAGCAGGCCGAGCAGGCGGTGGTGCTGAGCCAGGGCCTGGTCGCCGTGGGCAGGCAGACCGCCGAATCGCTCGGCGCGCTCGCGCAGCCGCGGCAGGCCGCCAACGATGCGGCCGTGGCGCCGGGTGGTCGCAAGGCCGCGGCGAAGTAAAACCTTCTGCGGCGCCCCTCCCTTCCCCTCGACGGGCGCGCTCCCAGGGCCGGACAGGATTGTCCGGCCCTTTTTTTGGCCGCGTGCAAGAACTTGCGTCGTGCGAAAAGTGAACGCCGGCGCCCGCACGACAACATGTCGCAGTCGTTGCGGCTTGTCCGGCCAAATGGCCGACTGATATACTTTTGCGGATTGGATCGTGGCCCGTGGCGGTAAGGGTGACGCCTGGTGCGAAGCCTCGCGGGGACACACGTGCTCAACAGTCTTGCCTCCGGTCGTCGTCTGGCGCTGCGCATCGTGATGTGGCAGTTGGCCGTGGCGGTACTGGTCGGCCTCGTTTTCCTGATGCAGGGGCGCCGTGAAGCCTTGGCGGCCGCTGCAGCCGCCCTCGTGGTGGCGCTGGGCAACGCGCTGCTTGGCGCGCGGGCCTTCGCCGGGATGCATGGGGCAGGCATGGCGTTTGGCCGGCTGCTGATGGGCATGATCCTCAAGTGGATCGTGGTCATCGGAGGGATGGGCATGATCCTGATTCAACTGAAGTTGCCGCCGCTGGCCGCCATTACGGGGCTGGCGGCTGCTTACGCGGTCCATCTGCTGGCGTTTCGATTCAAGGGTTGACACATGGCAAGCGAGCCGCACGGCGGTCTTACCGAATACATCTCCCACCACCTGAAGCACCTGACTCCGCACGCCAATCCGGAGGGCTTCTGGGCGGTGCACATCGATTCGATCACCGTGTCGCTGGTGCTCGGTGTGCTGTTCTGCCTGTGGTTCTGGATGAAGGCGCGCAAGGCAACCGCCGGCGTGCCGGGCAGGGGGCAGGCGTTTGCCGAAATCGTGCTGGAGTTCGTCGACGGCCAGGTCAAGGACGTCTTCCATGGCGATCGCCGCGTGCTGGGCCCGCTGGCACTGACGGTGTTCGTCTGGGTGTTCCTGATGAACGCGATGGACCTGCTGCCGGTCGACCTGCTGCCGTGGATCACCGAGAAGTTCGGCATCGGCCATTTCCGCGCCGTGCCCACGGCCGACACCAGCATGACCTTCGCGATGTCGCTGACGGTGCTGATCCTGATCATCTTCTACAGCTTCAAGGCCAAGGGCTTCAGCGGCTACATGAACGAGATGTTCACCGCGCCGTTCGGCAAGCACCCGCTGCTGTGGATCCCCAATTTCGCGCTGAACCTGGTCGAGCTGCTCTCCAAGCCGGTGAGCCTGGCGATGCGACTGTTCGGCAACATGTACGCCGGCGAGCTCGTGTTCATGCTGATTGCCGGCCTGTTCAGCGCCGGCAGCTGGCTGCTTTACGGCATGGGCATCGTCGGTTACACCGTGTGGGGCATCTTCCACATCCTGATCATTTCGATCCAGGCCTTCATCTTCATGGTGCTGACCATCGTGTACATCTCGATGGCCCACGAGCACCACTGATTTGCTGTCCGTTTCTAGTCGAACAATTTTCTAGTCGAACAATTTTCAACCGAACAACAAAGCTTTTCTTTCTGAGGAGATCGTCGTGGAAGCTATCGTTCAAATCGCGCAAGTCCAGGGTTTCACCGCCATCGCGCTGGGCCTCATCATCGGCCTGGGCGCCCTCGGTGCCTGTATCGGCATCGGTGTGATGGGTTCGAAGTTCCTGGAAGCCGCCGCCCGCCAGCCGGAGCTGGTGCCGCTGCTGCAGGGCCGCATGTTCCTGCTGGCCGGCCTGATCGACGCGGCGTTCCTGATCGGCGTGGCGCTGGCGATGTACTTCGCGGTGGCCAATCCGCTGCTGGCCAGCCTGACCGCCGCCGGTTAAGTCGCCTCGACGGTGCTTCGGCGCCGTTCCCCTACGGGCGTCGCCGCGGCGCCCGTAGCCGTACCACCGCATTTATAGGTATGCAGCGATGCTTCCCAACGCGACCTTGATCGGCGAAATGATCGCTTTCGCCATCCTGATCTGGTTCTGCGTCCAGTTCATCTGGCCGCACCTCAACAAGGCTATCGAAGAGCGCCAGCTCAAGATTGCCGAAGGCCTCGATGCCGCCGAGCGCGCCCGCGCCGAGCTGCGCGACGCCGACACCAAGGTGGCCGCCGAGATCAAGGTGGCGCGCCAGCAGGCTTCGGAAATCATCGATCGCGCCCAGCAGCAGGCCAACCAGATCCTGGACAAGGCCCGTGCCGATGCGATCGGCGAGATCAACCGCCTGAAGGCCGCCGCGCAGGACGACATCGCCTCGATGGCGCAGCGTGCCCGCGAAGAGCTGCGCGAGAAGGTCGGCGCGCTGGCCGTGCAGGGCGCCGCCAAGATCGTGCAGCGCGAGATCGACCCGGCCACGCACAAGGCCCTGCTCGACCAGCTCGCGGCCGAGGTTTAAAGGCCATGGCCCAGGCAATCACCCTCGCCCGTCCGTACGCGCGCGCCGCTTTCGAGCTGGCGCACGAGGCCGGTGCGCTCGGCGACTGGTCGCAGGCGTTCGCCTTCGCCGCCGTGGTGGCGAAGGAT
Organism: Frateuria hangzhouensis; assembly: GCF_026410505.1. Classification (GTDB taxonomy): domain Bacteria; phylum Pseudomonadota; class Gammaproteobacteria; order Xanthomonadales; family Rhodanobacteraceae; genus Frateuria_A; species Frateuria_A hangzhouensis. The sequence goes on along the minus strand of NZ_JAPMIU010000004.1, from coordinate 37,686 downwards.
GCGCGCGTGGCCGCGTTGGTCGGCGACCCGCGCGTGCTGCCCTCGCAACTGGTGGCGCTGCATCTGCCGCAGGGCATGGGCACGGATACGCCGTTCGCGCAGTTCCTGGCCTCGCTGGCCGAACAGCGCCGCTTGGCGTTGGTGCCCGAAGTGGCCGAGCTGTACGAGGAGCACAAGCGCGAGGCCGGTTCACAGCTGAAGGTCAAGGTGACCAGCGCGATGGCGCTGGACGCCGCCCAGGCCGACCAGCTGAAGGACTCGCTCAAGCGCCGCTTCAAGCGCGAGATCGAGCTGGAGACCCATGTCGACGAGGCGCTGCTCGGCGGCGTGGTGATCGACACCGGCAGCGAGGTGATCGACGGCTCCGCCCGCGGTCGCCTGCAGCGGCTCTCGACCGCATTGACGCATTGATTGAACGCGGCATGCGTGCCGCGAAAGCGGAACCGGCCATCCATGGCCGACTCTGAAAAAAATCAAAGAGCACGCCGACCATGGGGTCGGACTCTTGAAAAGCATTCCCAAATTCAGGAAAGCGACCATGTCCAGCACCACCTTGAACCCGTCCGAGATCAGCGAACTGATCAAGAGCCGCATCGAGCAGTTCAAGCTCGGCGCGGAGGCCCGCAACGAGGGCACGATCATCAGCGTGTCCGACGGCATCGTGCGCATCCACGGCCTGGCCGACGTGATGCAGGGCGAAATGATCGAACTGCCGGGCAACGCCTTCGCGCTCGCGCTGAACCTCGAGCGTGACTCGGTCGGCGCCGTGGTGCTGGGCGAGTTCCAGCACCTGAAGGAAGGCGACACCGCCAAGACCACCGGCCGCATCCTCGAAGTGCCGGTCGGCCCGGAGATGCTCGGCCGCGTCGTCGACGCGCTGGGCAATCCGATCGACGGCAAGGGCCCGATCAACGCCAAGAAGACCTCGCCGATCGAGAAGGTCGCGCCGGGCGTGATCTGGCGCAAGTCGGTCGACCAGCCGGTGCAGACCGGCTACAAGGCGATCGACTCGATGATCCCGATCGGTCGTGGCCAGCGCGAGCTGATCATCGGCGACCGCCAGACCGGCAAGACCGCGGTGGCGATCGACGCGATCATCAACCAGAAGGATTCGGGCATCTACAGCATCTACGTCGCGATCGGGCAGAAGCGCTCGTCGATCGCCAACGTGGTGCGCAAGCTCGAGGAAAACGGCGCGCTGGCCAATACCATCGTCGTCGTCGCCTCGGCCTCCGAGTCGGCCGCGCTGCAGTACATCGCGCCGTATTCGGGCTGCGCCATGGGCGAGTACTTCCGCGACCGCGGCGAAGACGCGCTGATCGTCTATGACGACCTGTCCAAGCAGGCCGTGGCGTACCGTCAGATCTCGCTGCTGCTCAAGCGCCCGCCGGGCCGCGAAGCCTACCCGGGCGACGTGTTCTATCTGCACTCGCGCCTGCTCGAGCGCGCCGCGCGCGTGTCCGAGGCCTACGTCGAGAAGGAGACCAACGGCGAGGTCAAGGGCAAGACCGGTTCGCTCACGGCGCTGCCGATCATCGAGACCCAGGCCGGCGACGTCTCGGCGTTCGTGCCGACCAACGTGATCTCGATCACCGACGGCCAGATCTTCCTGGAAACCGACCTGTTCAACGCCGGCATCCGTCCGCCCGTGAACGCCGGTATCTCGGTGTCGCGCGTGGGTGGTGCGGCGCAGACCAAGATCGTCAAGAAGCTCTCCGGCGGCGTGAAGCTGTCGCTGGCGCAGTTCCGTGAGCTGGCCGCGTTCGCGCAGTTCGCCTCGGACCTGGACCCGGCCACGCGCGCCCAGCTCGACCGCGGCCAGCGCGTGACCGAGCTGATGAAGCAGCGGCAGTACGCGCCGCTGTCGATCGCCGAGCTGGCGCTGTCGGTGTACGCCGCCGAGAAGGGCTACCTCGACGACCTCGCGGTCGCCCAGGTGCTGCCGTTCGAAAAGGGCCTGCACGCCTTCTTCCATCAGAACCACGAGGACCTGATGAAGAAGATCGTGGCCACCGGCGACTGGAATGGCGAGATCGAGGGCGCCTTCAAGAGCGGCCTGGACGAGTACAAGAAGACCGGTTCCTGGTGAACCCGTAGGGTGGGCTTCGGCCCACCAGGCACGACGACGGCGGGCTGAAGCCCGCCCTACGAAGTTCGAACCCGAGAGCACAGAGCATGGCAAGCGGTCGCGAAATCAAAACCAAGATCAAGAGCACGCAGAACATGCGCAAGGTGACGCGCGCGCTCGAAATGGTCTCGGCCTCGAAGATCCGCAAGGCGCAGGACCTGATGAAGGCCTCGCGTCCGTATGCGCGGATGATGCGCCGGGTGATCGCGCATGTTGCGCAGGCCAATACCGACTTCAAGCATCCGTTCCTGGTCGAGCGCGACAACGTGGCGCGGGTGGCGTTCATCGTCATCTCCACCGACCGCGGCCTGTGCGGTGGCCTCAACTCCAACCTGTTCCGCCGCCTGCTGCCGGCCATCCGCCAGTGGCAGGACCAGAACGTACAGGTCGACGTGGTGGCCATCGGCCAGAAGGCCAACCAGTTTTTCCGCCGCATCAAGGGCGTCAACCTGGTCGGCAGCGTCAGCCAGCTGGGTGAGCGTCCAAAGCTGGAGCAGCTGGTCGGCGTGATCAAGGTGGTGCTGGACGCCTATACGGCCAACGACCTTGGTCGCGTGTTCCTGGCCTACAACGACTTCGTCAACACCATGACGCAGAAGCCGTCGGTCGACGCGCTGCTGCCGCTGCCGCTGGTGGCGGCCGAACTGGCAGCACACCAGCAGGCCGGCGAGTCGGCCTATGCCGGCATCACGCTGGAGCAGAGCCACGACTGGGACTACATCTACGAACCCGATGCCGCGGCGGTGCTCGAGCACGTGCTCGGCCGTTACGTCGAGTCGGTGGTGTACCAGGGCGTGCTGGAGAATCTCGCCAGCGAGCATGCCGCGCGCATGGTGGCCATGAAGAGCGCTTCGGACAACGCCAACAAGGTGATCGCCGAATTGACCCTGAGCTACAACAAGGCGCGTCAGGCAGCGATCACGCAGGAAATTTCCGAGATTGTCGGCGGTGCTGCGGCGGTGTGAGTGCTGCGGTGTTTACTAGTGCGAGCATCCATGCTCGCAAGAACAGATCAAAAAGCGGCCATCCATGGCCGCACTCTTCACAAGAGCGACGCTTCGGTGGCGCTTTTCAAAGAAACCTAAGAAATCCATCCGGAGCACATCCATGAGCCAGGGCAAAGTTGTTCAGATCATCGGCGCGGTCATCGACGTCGAGTTCGCGCGCGATCAGGTGCCGCAGGTGTACGACGCACTGAAGATCGACGGCATGGACATCACGCTGGAGGTCCAGCAGGTGCTGGGTGACGGCATCGTCCGCACCATCGCGCTGGGTTCCACCGAGGGCCTGCGCCGCGGTCTGGTCGCGCACAACACCGGCGAGGGCATCAAGGTGCCGGTCGGTGCCGCCACGCTCGGCCGCATCATGGACGTGCTCGGCAACCCGATCGACGAAGTCGGTCCGATCAATGCCGAGGACCATTGGGTCATCCACCGCGAGGCGCCGTCCTACGACGAGCAGGCCGCGGCCAACGAGCTGCTGGAAACCGGCATCAAGGTGATCGACCTGGTGTGCCCGTTCGCCAAGGGCGGCAAGGTCGGCCTGTTCGGCGGCGCTGGCGTGGGCAAGACGGTGAACATGCTCGAGCTGATCAACAACATCGCGACCCAGCATGCGGGCCTGTCGGTGTTCGCCGGCGTGGGTGAGCGCACCCGCGAGGGCAACGACTTCTATCACGAGATGCAGGATGCCGGCGTGGTCAAGCTGGACGCGCTGCCCGAGTCGAAGGTGGCGATGGTCTACGGCCAGATGAACGAGCCGCCGGGCAACCGCCTGCGCGTGGCGCTGACCGGCCTGACCATGGCCGAGTACTTCCGCGACCAGAAGGACGAGAGCGGCAAGGGCAAGGACGTGCTGCTGTTCGTCGACAACATCTACCGCTACACGCTGGCCGGTACCGAGGTGTCCGCGCTGCTCGGCCGCATGCCGTCGGCGGTGGGCTACCAGCCGACCCTGGCCGAGGAAATGGGCGTGTTGCAGGAGCGCATCACCTCCACCAAGACCGGCTCGATCACCTCGATCCAGGCCGTGTACGTGCCCGCGGACGACCTGACCGATCCGTCGCCGGCGACCACCTTCGCGCATCTGGACGCGACCGTGGTGCTGAGCCGTAACATCGCCGCGCTGGGCATCTACCCGGCGGTGGACCCGCTCGACTCGACCAGCCGCCAGCTCGACCCGAACGTGATCGGCCCGGAGCACTACGACGTCGCCCGCCGCGTGCAGGGCATGCTGCAGCGCTACAAGGAGCTCAAGGACATCATCGCGATCCTGGGCATGGACGAGCTGAGCGAAGAAGACAAGCAGGTCGTCTCGCGCGCCCGCAAGTGCGAGCGCTTCTTCAGCCAGCCGTTCCATGTGGCCGAAGTGTTCACCGGCGCGCCGGGCAAGTACGTGTCGCTGAAGGAAACCATCCGCGGCTTCAAGATGATCGTGGACGGCGACGTCGACCACCTGCCGGAGCAGGCGTTCTACATGGTCGGCGGCATCGACGAGGCGATCAAGAAGGGCGAGGAGATGTCGGCGAAGAAGGCCGCGTAAGCGCCTTCCGGGATTCGGGATTGGGAGTCGGGATTCGTTAAAGCGAAGCCCGCTCCGCCTGGCGAATCCCGACTCCCGACTCCCGAATCCCGTCGAGCAGAGCGAGACCAAGCATGACCACCACCATCCGCGTCGAAGTCGTCAGCGCCGAAGCCGCGATCTACTCGGGCGAGGCCACGATGGTCGTCGCCACCGGCGACCAAGGCGAGCTGGGCATCACGCCCCGCCACGCCCCGTTGATCACCCGCCTGAAGCCGGGCAAGGTCATCGTGACCGAGGCCGGCGGCGAAAAGGTCGACATCTCGATCACCGGCGGCGGCATCCTGGAAGTACAGCCGCACGCGGTCACCGTGCTGGCCGACACCGCGGTGCGTTCCGAGGAGATCGACGAAGCCGCCGCGCTGGCCGCCAAGAAGGAAGCCGAGGAAGCCCTGGCCAACCGCTCCGACGCCATTGACGTGGCCGAGGCGCAGGCCAAGCTGGTCGCCGCACTGACCCAGCTGCAGGCGCTCGAGCGCCTGCGCAAGAACCTCAAGCACTGACGGGCCGCCAGCCCTGACCGAAAACGCCGGCCTTGCGCCGGCGTTTTCGTTTGGCTCCTCCCTCCTTCGGGGATAGGACGGGGGTGTTGCGAAAAGTACCGATCCGAACCCTCGCTCCGGAAAACGAAGGAGCGCGCCGATTGTCGCCTCGAATCCGCCCGGCTAGGCTGCCTTGGGCCCCGAGGGAAGGAATCGCCATGACCCGCGTGACAATGGTCCTCGCCGTCGCCTTGCTGGCCGGCTGCGCCAGCACCGTGCCGAAGCCGAAGCCGCCGGCCGAGCCTGGCGTCGGCTCGGCAAGCTACCGCAGCGCCACCGACAGCAGTCTGGCGCATTACCGGCTGGCGCTGGGCCAGATCGCCATGGGCGCCACGCTCGAGGCACATGAACCGCCCGCCTACCCCAAGTCCATGCTGGCCGCCTGTGCAGCCTTGGTCGAGCTGCCGGCGCGGGTGATCGTGGCCGCCGATGGTCACGTCAGCGACGTGCGCATAGACCCGGCCCCGACGCGCCGGTCATTCGTCGCCGCCGTGCGCCAGGCGGTGCGGGAATGGCGCTACGCGCCGCTCACCATCACCCGCTGGGCGTCCGACGCAAACGGTACCAGCCATCCGGTGGACCGCGAGACCAAGCCCTTCAGCCTCGACTACGTGTTCAGTTTTCGCTGCGAGCATGGCCACGCTTCGGTGTCCTCCGGCCCGGATCCCGCACGCCGCTGAGCGCGGCGCTCTGGACGCGCCGCCCACAATCGCGCGCCTAGACTCATCCGGGCTGGGCTGTCAGGAGCGCATATGAAACACGCTGTCCGCCGCACGCTGATCGGCGTCGTGATCGTGGTTGCGCTGCTCGTGGTGGCGCGGATCGCCTTGCCCTACGTGGTCAAGGATTACCTCAACCGCAAGATGGACCACATGGGCGACTACCACGGCCATGTCGCCGACGTGGACATCCATCTTTGGCGCGGCGCCTACAGCCTCGGCGACCTGCGCATCGACAAGGTCGACGGCAAGGTGCCGGTGCCATTCTTCTCCGTGGCCACCACCGACATCGCGATCAGCTGGCGCGCGCTCACCCATGGCACCGTCCGCGGTCGGGTGGTGTTCGACCATGCCAGCCTGAATTTCGTCGACGGCGGCGAGCAGGCGGCGAGCCAGGCCGGCAAGGGCGTGGACTGGCGTGCGCAACTCGAGGGACTGCTGCCGATCCGCCTGGACGAACTGACCGTGCACAACAGCCAGGTCACCTTCCACAACTTCGTCTCGCATCCGAAGGTGGACATGAAGATGACCGACGTGGAGGCCACCGCGGTCAACCTGAGCAACGCCGATCGCAGCGGCGGCCGCCGCGTGGCCGACTTCAACGCCACCGCCAGGGTGCTCGGCAATGCCCCGATGATGGCCAAGGCCAGCTTCGATCCGCTGGATCCGAAGCTGCTGGATTTCACCTTCGCCCTGCGCATCCGCGACATCGAACTCAAACGCCTGAACGACCTGGCGCGCGCCTATGCCAAACTGGATTTCGCCGCTGGCGCCGGCACGTTCGTCATGCAGCTGGAAGCCAAGAATGGCGAGCTCAACGGTTATGCCAAGCCGCTGCTGCACGACGTCAAGGTGTTCAGCTGGAAGCAGGACGTCGAGCAGGATGGCGAGAACCCGCTGCGGGTCGCGTGGGAGGCGGTCGCCAGCGGCGTGACCTGGTTGTTCAAGAACCATGAGAAGGACCAGTTCGCCACCAAGGTGCCGATCAGCGGACGCATCGACAGCAAGGACCTGGGCACCTGGCGGGCGGTCCTCAACGTGCTGCACAACGCCTTCGTGCAGGCCTACTCGCCCAAGCTGGAAGACCTGAAGCCGGCGCCCGAGAAGGAAGGCTGACCAGTCCGCTTCACGGACGCGCTGTTATCCTGACCGGCGACTTCCACCTGCTCCGGTGCCCGCATGCCCGCCTCGCCCCTGCACGTCGTGATCCTCGCCGCCGGCGAGGGCAAGCGCATGAAATCCCGCAAGCCCAAGGTGCTGATGCCGCTGGCCGGCCGGCCCCTGCTGGCGCACGTGCTGGACACCGCGCGGGCGCTTTCGCCCGCGGCCATCCACGTCGTGCACGGGCATGCCGGCGAGCAGGTGCGGGCCGCCTTCACCGCCGACGCCGACCTGGACTGGGTCGAACAGGCCGAGCGGCTGGGTACCGGACACGCCGTGGCGCAGGCGCTGGCGCAGGTTCCCGGCCAGGCGCGCGTGCTGGTGCTCTACGGCGACGTGCCTTTGCTGCGTGCCGACACCGTGGCGCCACTGGCTGCGGCCGACGGCCTGGCGCTGCTCGCCACCGTGCTGGAAGAGCCGCAAGGCTACGGACGCGTGCTGCGCGATGCCGACGGCCGCATCACCGGAGTGGTCGAGGAAAAGGACGCCGACGCCGGCCAGCGGGCCATCCGCCTGGTCAACACCGGCATCCTGGCCGCAGGCGCCGACGCGTTGCGCGGCTGGATCGGCCGACTCGACCGCAACAACGCCCAGGGCGAGTACTACCTCACCGACGTTTTCGCCATGGCCGCCGCTGAAGGCAAGCCTGCCGCCTGCATCGAATGCACCGACCCGGTCGAGGCGGCCGGTGCCAACAACCCGCTGCAACTGGCCGAACTGGAGGACCAGCATCGCCGCCGCGCGGCCCGCGAACTGCTGCTGGCGGGCGTGCGGCTGGCCGACCCGGCGCGGCTGGAGGTCCGCGGCCCAGTGCAGGCGGGCATGGACGTGGAGCTGGACATCGACGTCGTGCTCGAAGGCCGCGTGGTACTGGGCGACGACGTGCGCATCGGCCCGTTCGTGCGCCTGAAGGACGTACAGCTGGCCGCCGGTACCGTGGTTCTGGCCCATTGCGACCTGGAGGGCGTGGTCACCCACGGCGCCTGCACCATCGGTCCGTTCGCGCGTTTGCGGCCGGGCACCGAACTGGCAGCAGGCGTGCACGTGGGCAATTTCGTCGAGACCAAACAGGCGCGCCTGGGCGAGGGCAGCAAGGCCAACCACCTCACCTATCTGGGCGACGCGCGCATTGGCGCGGGCGTCAACGTCGGCGCCGGCACGATCACCTGCAACTACGACGGCGCCAACAAGCACCTGACGCAGATCGGCGACGGCGCCTTCATCGGCTCGAACAGCGCGCTGGTGGCGCCGGTGAACATCGGTGCCAACGCCACCATCGGTGCCGGCTCGGTGATCACCCATCATGCGCCCGAGGGCGAGCTGACCGTGGCGCGCGGGCGGCAGCAGACCATTCAGGGCTACCGGCGCCCGGTAAAGAAGCCGAAGTAGGAACGCTCCGGTTCGCGTCGGACCACTCCCTCCCCTGCTTGCAGGGGAGGGTTGGGGAGGGGTGCTCTGGGTCTGGCACAAGAGCGACCCCCTCCGAGCCTCCCCTGCGAGCAGAGGGAGGAGCAGAGCTCTAGGCGTAACGCCAGCCGTCGATTTCCACCAGCAGCTCGCTGCGGCAGATGTCGCCGTGCAGCAGCAATACCGGCACGCCGGGCAGGCGGCGGGCGATGAACTCGCGTACCTGCGCCGCATCGGCGGGATGGCGCACGTAGGTCTTCAGCGGCGATTGCGTGTCGAAGCCGGGCGCCAGCCGTCCCTGGGCCAGCAGTGCTTCCAGGTTGGCAAAGGTCTCCTCCAGCTGCGCCTGCAGGTCGTCCCCGTGCGCCGAGGCGTGGCCGACCACCGCGGCGGTGCCGGAAATGGCCAGCGCGTCCTGCGCCGGCAGCAGCATGGCGCGGGCGAAGCTCGGCGGCGTGCGGCCGTACTGGCGCGGGTAGCACCAGGCGCTGACCTGGCGCGGGTTCTCGACGCGCTCGCCCGGCTGGTCGCAGGCCAGCACGTACACCTGCAGGCGGCCGGCCGGGCCGTGATGACCGATTGCGGTCGCCGCCGGAAAACCTTCGGCGAAGAACGACCCCATGCCCGCCGCGCGGCCCTCGCAGAACTGCTTGTAGCGTTCGGCGTCGCCCTCGCCCTGGTTGATCGCTTCGAGATAGTTCCATACCCGCAGCACGTGCCGCTCGGCGCGGCACTCGACCAGCCGGCGCAGCTCCTGGTAAGCGCAGGTGGCCGCGCCGCCGGGACCGCCGTGGTCGGCCTCGTCCAGCTCCACCGCGGCAAACAGCCAGCCGCCGCCGGCCGCCCAGCGCACCGCGCCGTCGCGGCCGTGGCTGACCTCGGCGTCGACCTGCCACAGCTCCAGCGGCGCGGGCGCATCGAAGCTTTCCAGTGCCACGCGGAACCAGCGCGGATCCTCTTCCGCCGCCGTCCCGCTGCCGAAACCGAACACCGCCAGCGTGCCCGGTTCGGCCAGCGCGGCGGCTACCTTCCCGCTGCGGTAGGCGACCCGCGGCGCGCGCCGCGGCAACGTTTCGACCAGCGCGTTTTCACAACCTTGCATCATGCCTTGCGAACCAGGAGCAACAAGGCCGCTATGTTACACTCCGCGCCTGTTGCCGCCGGGGGGAGGCACACATGGGGTACGGAACTTCGCATGGCAGAACAGACCGCGGCGCAGCACGAGCTGGCCACCTTGATCGTCCAGAGCCTGAACCTGGAATCGGTCGCGCCCGCGCAGATCGAGCCGGACGCGCCGCTGTTCGGCGGCGAACTGGGGCTCGATTCGATCGACGCCCTAGAAATCGCGCTGGCCGTGTCCAAGCGCTACGGTTTCCAGCTGCGTTCGGACAACCCCGACAACCGCCAGATCTTCACCAGCCTGGCCACGCTTTCGGCACATATCGAGCAGAACCGCGCCGCCTGAACCCGGGCGCGCGCGCCGCCATGGCGTGTCCGGCCATTCTTCGCGCGGATCATTGCCCCTTCCCACCCTGATGCACGCGCACGTCATGTCCGAGTCCCGGCGCCCCGGTGGGCGCCCGCTGCCGCTGTTGCTCGCCTATCCGCTGCTGGCGGTCGCCGGCGCGCTTACCCATCGCCAGGGCTTGTCGCTGGCGGCCCTGGCGTTGCTGCTGGGCCTGCTGCTGTGGCCGGCGCTGCGTCGCGGACGCCCGGGCGCGTGGCTGCTCTGGCTGGGCCTGCTGGGGGCGATGGCGGTGCTGGCCGCGCGCGACCTGGCCGCGCTGGCGCTCGATGCCGTGCCGCTGGCGCTGAACCTGCTGCTGGCCTGGATCTTCGGGCGCACCCTGCGTGCCGGCTGGCAACCGCTGGTGGAGCAGTTCATCGAGGCGATCGAGGGCACGCCGCGGCTGGCGATGCCCGGCATCGTCCGCTACGCGCGCCAGCTCACCGCGTTCTGGGCGGTGCTGCTGGCCGCGCAGGCGCTGGTGCTGGGCGTGATGCTGTTCTGCCAGGTGCCCGGCGGCGTGCTGGCGCGGCTGGGCGTGGCGCCGCCGTGGCCGGTGCCGCAGGCCTGGGTGCAGGCCTACGTGCACGTGGGCGTCTACCTGCTGCTGGCCGCGGTGTTCGTGCTGGAGTACCTGTACCGTCGCTGGCACCTGCGACACCTGCCGCACCTGGGCCTGCATGCACTCTTGCACCGGCTGGCGCTACGCTGGCCGCAGCTGATCCGCGGCAGGAACCGCGCACCATGACCACCGACGGCTACCACGCCACCTTTTCCTTCGCGGCCGACCATCCGAGCCTGCCGGGGCATTTTCCGGGACGGCCGCTGGTCGCCGGCGTGCTGCTGCTCGAACAGGTCGCCCACGCGCTGCGGGCGTGGCGCGGCGAGCGCCTGGCCTGCGTGCGCGAAGCCAAGTTCGTCGCCCCGCTGCTGCCGGACGAGCCGGCCGAACTGCAATTGACGCCGGCCGGCGCGCAGGTACGCTTCGAGATACGCCGCGCTGGCGCCCTGCTGGCGCGCGGCCTGGTCGAGGGAGCGGCGCACGCATGACCGAACACTGGCAAAGCCGGCCCGAGGGCGGCGGCCGCTTCGCGCTGTGGCTGATCCGCAACATTGCGCTCTACGGCGGGCGGCGGTTCGGGCGGCTGTTCCTGTATCCGATCACGCTGTACTTCTTCCTGCGCCGCGGACCCGAGCGCGCCGCTTCGCGCGTCTACCTGACCCGTGCATTCGGCCGCCGCGCCTCGACCTGGCAGGTGATGCGGCACATCCACTGCTTCGCCGCCACGATCATGGACCGGATCTTCCTGCTCGCCCACGGCGAGAAGCCGTTCGAGATCGAGACGGTCGGCCTGGAGATGCTCGACGAACGCCTGGCGCAGGGCCGCGGCGTGCTGCTGTTCGGCTCGCACCAGGGCAGCTTCGAGGCGCTGCGTGCGATCGGCGCGCGGCGCCCGGACATGCCGCTGCGCGTGCTGCTGGACAAGCAGAAGACGCCGGCGATGACCGAGCTGCTCGAAGCGCTGGCGCCGGAAGTGGGCGCCTGCGTGATCGACGCCGCGCAGGACGGCACCTCGATCACGCTGGCCATCGCCGAGGCCTGCGAGCGCGGCGCGCTGGTGGCGCTGCTGGCCGACCGCGGGCGCAGCCACGAAGCCTTGCGGCACGCGCCGTTCCTGGGCCAGAACGCACCCTTCCCGGTCGGCCCCTGGCTGCTGGCGCATTCGCTCAAGGTGCCGGTCGTGCTCTGTTTCGGGCTGTACCTGGGCGGCCGCCGCTACCGGCTGGTGTTCGAACCGATGGCCGACCGGGTGGACATCCCGCGCCACGACCGCGGCCCGGCGCTGGACGCGCTCATCGCCCGTTATGCCCAGCGGCTGGAGCATTACGTGCACGTGGCCCCCTACAACTGGTTCAACTTCTATGACTTCTGGCAGCAAGATCGGCGCACTGCTGTGCACCCTGGCCCTGAGCTGCTCGGCGAGCGCCTCGGCACCTGACGCCACCGACGCGCTGATCGCCGGGCTCGGCCGCCCCGCGCCGGCGCGCACCGCGTTTGCCGAAGCGCGCTTCATGCAGGTGCTGGAGCGTCCGTTGGTGGTCTCCGGCGAGTTGTCCTGGCTGGGTGGCGACACGCTCGAGCGCCACGTGCTCAAGCCGCACGAGGAAACCGCGCGCATCGCCGACGGCAAGGTCACCCAGCAGCGCGAGGGCAAGGGCGAACGCAGCTTCTCGCTGGAACGCGCGCCGCAGCTGAAGGTGCTGGTGGACAGCTTCGTAGCGCTGCTCGGCGGCGATCCCGGCCGGCTGCGCAAGGCCTTCGCGATCGCCCGCCGCGGCGATGCCCGCGGCACCTGGACGCTTACCCTGACCCCGCGCGACCTGGACGTGGCCCGCACCGTGGCCAGCATCCGCATCGACGGCCAGGGCAACGAAGCGCGCTGCATGTGGATGCAGGAAGCCGACGGCGACGTCGCCATCGACCTGCTCGGCAGCCTGGCCGCAAAAATGCCGGCCGAGCCGACCCGCGAGGCGCTCGCGGCGCTCTGCCAGGGCGGATGAGGGTGCACGGTCGCCTGAGCATGCCGCTGCGCGCGCGCGCAGCGCTGCTGGCCGGATGGCTGCTGGCGCTCGCGCTGCTGGGGTGGTGGGTGGTCAGGCACCTGGAGGTCAGCTCCGACCTGCGCAGCTTCATGCCGGCGCCGACCACGCCCGACCAGCGCCTGCTGATGGAGCAGGTCGGCGAGGGCCCCGGTTCGCGCCTGCTGCTGCTGGCGATCACCGGCAAGGACGAGCCCACCCTCGCGCGCCTGAGCCAGGCGCTGGCCACCAGGCTCGCGGCCGATCCGCGCTACGCGCAGGTGCTCAACGGCAGCTTCGACCTCACCACGCTCGACCCGAAGCTGCTGCCCTATCGCTACCTGCTCTCGCCCACGCTGGATACGCACATGCTCGACGCGCCGTTCCTGCGCGACCAGCTGGAGCAGCGCCTGGACGAGCTCTCATCGCCGGCGGCCAGCCTGTTCAAGGGCCTGCTGCCGCGCGATCCCACGCTGGAGGTGCTGAAGCTCGCGCAGCGCTGGGCGCCGGCGCGCTCGCCGGAGATCCGCGACGGCGTGTGGTTCTCGCCCAGGGGCGAGGCGCTGCTGCTGGTGCAGACGCGCGCACCCGGCTTCGATCCGGACGCGCAGCAGGCGGCCATCGCCGGCATCGAGCAGGCGCTGCACGCGCTGCCGGAGGGGCGCGACGCGACGCTGGTCGTTTCCGGCCCGGGCTACTTCAGCGTGGTCGCCAGCACGCAGACGCGCACCCAGGCCGACTGGATCGGACGCGTCTCGACCATCGGCTTTATCGTGCTGTTGCTGCTCGCCTACCGCAGCGTGGTTTCGCTGCTGCTGGCCGCGCTGCCGGTGGCCAGCGGCGCGCTGGCCGGCATCGCCGCGCTGACGCTGATCTACCCGCAGGTGCACGGCATCACCCTGGCGTTCGGTTTCACTTTGCTCGGCGTGGCGCAGGAATACCCGATCCGCGTGCTCAGCCATCGCCGCGCCGGCGAGGACGCGGTGGCCAGCGTGCGCGACCTGTGGCCGCTGCTGCTCACCGCGATCGCCTCGGCGTGCATCGCTTACCTGGCTTTCTACGCCTCGGGCGTGAACGGCCTCAAGCAGTTGGCGGTATTCACCATCGTGGGCCTGCTCGCCGCCGGCTTCAGCACGCGCTACCTGCTGCCGTACCTGCTGCCGGCGCGCGTGCGCGATGTCGCCGCGCTGCCGTGGCTCACGCGCCTGCGTCGCGCGGTCGACACGCTGCCGCGGCCGCGCTGGATTCCCTGGGCCGTGGCGGTCGTCATCGTGGCGATGCTGGCGCTGGCGCGCGGACCGTTCTGGCAGAACGACCTGGCCGCGCTCACCCCGCTGCCGACCGAGCTGCTGCAGCGCGACGCGCGGCTGCGCGCCGCGTTGGGCGCCCCGGATGTGCGCTACCTGCTGATCCTGCAGGCGGCCACGCCCGAGGCGGTGCTGGCATTGTCGGAAACGCTGGAGCCGGCGGTGGGCGGGCTGGTCGCCGACCACGCGGTCGATGCCATCGAACTGCCCTCGCGCTACCTGCCCAGCGCGGCGACCCAGCGCGCGCGCCAGCAGAAGCTGCCCGCCCGTCCGAGGCTGGAGCACGCGCTCGCCGAAGCCACCGACGGCCTGCCATTCCGCGGCGACCTGTTCGCACCGTTCGTGGCCGACGTGGCCACCGCGCGCAGCCTGCCGCCACTCACGCCGCAGGCCTTCGCGGCCAGCCCGCTGGGCCAGCGCCTGGCCGGCATGCTGGTCGAGCGCGACGGCCACTGGCTCGGCCTGGGCACGGTCAGTGGCGTGCATGACGCCGCGGCGCTCGCGGCGCTGGCCCGGGGCAGTGGCGGCGCCGTGCGCCTGCTGGATCTGAAGGGCGCCGCCGAATCGCTGGTGGTCGCCTACCGCACGCGCATCCTGCAGGCGCTGCTGGCCGCCACGATCCTGCTGGTGCTGACCATCAGCCTGGCCCTGCGCAGCCTGCGCCGCGCCTGGCACGTGCTGGCGCCGATGACCCTGGCGACCTTCCTGGTGCTGGCGGTCGAACGCGTGGCCGGCGTGGAGATCTCGCTGTTCCACCTGGTCGCGCTGATCCTGGCCGGCGGGTTGGGGTTGCACTACGCGTTGTTCTTCGAGCGCGACACGGGCGATGCGGCCGAGCAGCGGCGCACACTGCACGCCACGCTGGTCTGCGTGCTCTCGGCGCTGCTGGTGTTCGGCATGCTGGCCTGGGCGACCATCCCGGTGCTGCGCGCGATCGGCCTGACCGTGAGCCTCGGCGTAGCCTTCCATTTCTGCCTTTCCATCCTGATGGCGCCGCACGCGCAAGCCGACCATGCTGCCGAAGAGTGACTGGTCCCACCTGATCCCGCACGCCGGCGGCATGTGCCTGCTCGACGCGGTGCTGGACTGGGACGCCGATAGTCTCCACGCGATGAGCGAAGACCACGCCCACGGCGACAACCCGCTGCGCGGACCGCGCGGCCTGCATGCGGTGCACCTGGCCGAATACGGCGCGCAGGCGATGGCCGTGCACGGCGCGCTGCTGGCGCGTGTGCGGGGCGTGGAGGCGGCCCGGCCGGGCATGCTGGTCAGCCTGCGCGAGGTGCGCCTGGCGGTCGAGTACGTTCCCGAAGATGGACGTCTGGACGTCCATGCACAATGCCTCTATGCGGATGACGCCGGCGCGCAGTACACCTTTCGCATCGAACAGGCCGGACGCGAGCTGGCCAGCGGCCGCGCCGCGGTCATCCATCCCCGGGAGCCTACGCCATGAGTACCCACACGACCCCGCGCCGCGCCCTGGTCACCGGCGGCAGCGGCGACCTCGGCGGCGCGATCTGCCGTGCACTGGCCGCCGCCGGTTACCAGCTGATCGTGCACGCCAACCGCACGCTGGAGCGTGCCGAGGCGCTTGCCGGGGCCATTCGCGACGACGGCGGGCAGGCGCAGGCGGTCGCCTTCGACGTGACCGACGGCGCCGCTACGCAGGCCGCGCTGGAAGGCCTGCTGGCCGACGGCCCGATCCACGCCGTGGTCAGCAACGCCGGCGTGCACGACGATGCGCCGATGGCCGGCATGAACGCCGGCCAGTGGCAGCGCGTGATCGACACCTCGCTCAACGGCTTCTTCCACGTGGTGCAGCCGCTGCTGCTGCCGATGGCGCGCGCGCGCTTCGGCCGCGTGGTGGCGGTGGGCTCGGTGGCCGGCCAGATCGGCAACCGGGGCCAGGCCAACTACGCCGCGGCCAAGGCCGGCCTGCACGGCGCGGTCAAGTCGCTGGCGCGCGAGATGGCCTCGCGCGGCATTACCGCGAATGTCGTGGCGCCCGGCGTGATCGCCGGACGCATGATCGGCGAGACGTTCCCGCCCGAGCGCATCCGCGAGATGGTCCCGGCCCAGCGCGCCGGCAAGCCGGAGGAAGTCGCCGCGCTGGTCGCCTTCCTTTGCTCGGACGCCGCCGGCTACATCAACGGCCAGGTCATCGGCATCAACGGCGGCATGGCCTGAAAAAACCGGGCTCCTACAGGGGAGCGCCGCGAGGGGCGGGCTCCCGGGTGACGCGCGATCCGTCGATTCAGTTCGCCGTCGCCGAGACGGCCCTCGCCTTGCCGTTGCGGACCGCTTCCTCCAGCACCTGCTGCATCTGCTTTTCGGCTTGCTCCCTGGCCTGCTGCTGGCGTTGCGCGAGTGCCTGTTGCTTCGCCTCGAACGCAGCCTGCTGTTTCTCGAGCTCCTGCCGTTGTGCGGCAGTCGCTTTCTCCAGCGCCGCGTGCTTCTGTTCAAGTCGGTCCTGTTGCTGTTCCAGCGCACGCTGCCTGGCCTCGCGCGCCTGTGCCGCGACTTCGGTTTCGGCGGCCGGCGTCGCAAACGCCGCCTCTCGCGCCAGGGCAGCCTGTTGGCGCGCCACCACGGCCTGTGCGCGGGCGATCGCGGCGTCGCGCTGAGCCAGCCCCGCCTGTTTGCCGGCCAGCTTGCCCTGTTCGCCGGCAAGCCTGCCCTGTTGCCTCGCCATCCCGGACACGGGCGCGTAGGCCTTCTGCGCCTCGGCGATGGTGGCCAGGTCGCGGCTTATGTAGGCCTTGCCATCGTGGCGGAACCACAGCAGCGGCCCCCCGGTTTCCTTGCGCAGGCGCTCGATGCCGGCGAGCTCGTTACGCGGCGCGGTTACCACGATCGATTCGTCGTCGAGCAGCGCAAAGACGCTCTCGCCGGGGGCGCTGCTGTCGATGTAGACCTGGCTGGCGGAAAGGCCGTCGAATTCCAGCGGGGGCGGTGGCGGCGGCGGTGGTGCGTGCGGCGGCGGCGCGGGCGGCGCCGGAGGTGCGAACGCGGGCGGGGCCGGCGGCGCAGCCGGGGGTGCCGGTGGCGCGGGAGGCGCCGGCGCCGGCTGGACGTGGCCGGCCTGCGTGCTGGCCACGGGCGTGTCCGCGCTGGTGGCGGTCACGCGGTAAGGCACCACGCCGGCGATCGCGATCGCGACGAGCAGCAGCCAGCCGCGGCTGCGGCGGGAAGTAGCCTCGATGTGCTGCAACATGGTCAGTCGCCTCTTGAGGTTGTGGAACGTGGGGGAAGCTCCGGCCAGGCCGGAGGGGAGCGGTGCGGCCACGCCCATCCGCAGCAGCAGGCGGCCATAGGCCTGCGGTGCGCCGCCGGTCGAGACCAGCGCCTGGGCATCGCAGGCGGCCTCGCGGCTGAGCGCGTACTCGCGCATCGCCCAGGCCACCAGCGGATGGAAGAAAAACAGCCGCTGCGCCAGCGCCGGGATCCAGCCCAGCCACAGATCGCCGCGGCGCAGGTGTGCCAGTTCGTGCGCGATGGCCATCGCGGTTTCCTCGTCGGACAGGCGCGCATCGGTCGGGAACAACACCAGCGGACGCCAGGCACCCAGCACCTGCGGCGAGCGGATGGCCGGGGAAAAGGCGAGCCGCGGCGCACGCCGCAGGCCCAGCCGTTGCGCCTGCACACGGCAGACGGCCTGCCAGTCCGCCGGCGCCGGCCGCGCGGCGCCGCGTGCCCGCGCCGCGTGCCACGCCTGGCGCGCCAGCAACGCCAGCTGCAGCGCCACGCCAGCCAGCCACAGCGCCAGCAGCAGGCGCGGCCACGGCAGCGGCGAGGGGTTGGCCGGCGCCTGGATGGCCCGTGGCGAGGGCACCGGCACAGCCTGCGTGGACATCGGCAACACCACCACCGGCGCCGCCCGGGTCGTCGACACCGTGGCCTGGGCAGGCGCCGGCAGCCAGCGCAGCTGCAGAGGCGTATGCCAGGCCAGGCCCAGCACCAACTGCGCGCCGACCAGCCACCACAGCGCGCAACGGATCGCCGCCGGCAGGCGCGGCAGCAGGCGGCAGGCCAGCGCCACCGCGCCGATCAGCAGGCAGGCCTGGGCCGAAGTCCACAGCAGGCGGGCCGACAGCGCATCCAGCAGCAAGGTGAACGTAGCCATGGTCAGGGCTCCCTGCGGCGTGACTGCAACTGGGCCACCAGCGCCTCCAGCTCGGCCAGCTCGGCATCGCTGACCTCGGCGCGCTCGGACAGGTACGCCACGAATGGCGACACCGAGCCGCTCAGGGTCTTCTCCACGAAGCTGCCGACCGCGTGGCGCATGGCTTCGCCCGGCGCCGTGGCGGGGCTGTAGCGATACACGCCGCCCGCCTGCCGGCGCTTGAGATAACCCTTGCCACGCAGGCGCTCCATCATGGTCAGCACGGTCGAACGCGCCAGCCCCCGCACCTCGCCATAACCGGCCGCGACCTCGCCCACCGAGGCAGGCGCGTGCTCGGCCAGATAGTGCAGCAGGGCGAGTTCCTGATCGCCGATGGTGGGACGGGACATGGCGCACTCCTGACTACAGATGTAGTCAAGCTAGCGCTGACTACACGTGTAGTCAATAGGCCGACCGGCACGGAAGGCCCGCCGCAGGCGAGCCACGTCGCGGAAGGACCGCACAAGAACGACAACGTTTTTGCCCGCATCCCCGCGAGCCCCGGCCCCTCACCCCAGCCCTCTCCCCGGAGGGGAGAGGGAGCAAGCACGCGGCTCCCGAGCGACCGCGGCAAAGCGGCGGTAGCTCCTCTATGAGCAGGCGCCCACCAGGCAAGGCAAGAAGGCACCTAGCTCTTCTCTCTCACCGCGCTCCACAGACCCTTTCTTTTGGTTACTTTTCTTTGGGTCCGCAAAGAAAAGTGACTCGAGCGCCGACAGGCGATCGAAAGCCCGCCGCAGGCGAGCCAGGTCGCGAAAAGTCCGGCAAGTGCGATAAACGGCACAGCGTTCTTGCCGACATTCCCGCGAGCCCCGGCCCCTCACCCCAGCCCTCTCCGCGGAGGGGAGAGGGAGCAAAGTGAGGCGCTCGACGACTTCTGGCAAGCCTTCACCCCAACTCTCTTTCCGGGGAGCTGAAAGGCCGAGCGGCTACGGCGATGGGACGCGAGTGGCCTCGGTGAAAATCACCTGCCAGCGGCCATCCTGCTCGCGCCAGATGTCCGCAAAGCGAAGCCGTACCTTGAACGGCTTGCCCTCGCTGGTGCCCTCCAGCGTTGCCACGCCGCCGAGCACCGCGCCACCCGGCCAGTGGCGCACCACCTCCTCCTCCACCGTGAACGGCTTCAGCGAATAACCCGCCGCCGTGTAGTCGCGAATGAAATCGGCCTTGTCCTCGACCCGGGCGCGGCTGTTGAACAACACGTAGTCGTCGGCGAGCAGCCGCTGCAGCGCAGCGCCATCGCCATCGACCTGCGCGCGATCGAAGGCAGCGACCGCCGTGGCCAGTGCCGGCGGCAACATCGCGTGGGGCGAGGTGGCGTGCACGTCGTGGGCGTGGAAGGCGACGGCGAGGGCGAACACGGCGGTGGCAATCTTCATGGCGTTCTCCAGCGGGATGATGACCGGGAAAAAGCTAACGATCGCGACACGGCACCGCTATCAAATGCCTGCTCACTTGCGGCCCGTCCAGGCGCAGCCGCGCCCGTGCCATCGCAGGAGTCATGCCGATGTGCCGGCGGAACGCCGCGCCGAAATGGCTGTGGTGGGCAAAGCCCAGGTCGCAGGCCAGGGCGGCGAGGTCGTCCGCACCCTCGGCGAGCCGGTCCAGCGCGCGCGCCAGTCGCAGCCGCATGCGGTAGTCGCTCAGGCACAGGCCGAAGGTGCGGCGGAACACGCGCGCCAGGTGGAAGGGCGAGCAGTCCACGCGCGTGGCCAGCGTTGCCAGGCCGGCATTGCCGGCGGGGTCGGTAAGCAGCGCCTCCTGCGCCCGCCGCGCCAGCCTGCGGGCGGCGGGCGACAGTGTGGCCTGGGGCAGTCCCTCGCGATGCAGGATGTCGTGGCACAGCACCGCGGCGAATTCCTCGGCCGCCAGTGGCTCCGTCTGCCCGCGCACGAGCGCGGTGTGCAGCATGCGATGCCGGTACTGTTCCTGCGTCCGCAGCGCCCGCGCCGCATCGCCGTGGCGCAGCCGGCGGCCGAAGCATTCCTCCTCATGTTCCGGGGCCACCTCGAAGCAGGTGCATGCATCGCCGCCGCCGAACGGATGCGAGACGCGGTAGCTGTCGCCGGCGCGGTAGAGCAGCGCGGTAGCGGGGTCGCCCACGTGCACCGCTCCGCGCAGGTGGTAGCCGAAGCCGCCGCGGCGCAGCAGCGCCAGGTGGGTGCGCTCGTCGCCGCGCTCGCAGCCGCAGCCGCCGCGCGGGTGGCGGCAGTCGATGCCGGTGATCCGCAGCAGCGGGCTGTCGAACAGCACGGTGGCGTCGGCCAGGCTCATCGGTTCCTCGCGGCGGGCGATCCGACGAGCGTCTCAGAACGCCATGTCGAACGCCACCTCGCCGTGCACGCCGACCTGGTACGCCGAGACGCGTCGCTCGAAGAAGTTGGTCACTTCCTGCACGTCCTGCAGGTCCATGAAATCGAACGGATTGGTCGCGCCGTATTTCTTCGGCAGGTCGAGCTGGGCGAGCCGCTGGTCGGCGCAATACTCCAGGTACTGGCGCATGTCCTCGACCGACAGGCCGGCCACGCCGCCGGCGAGCACGTCCCGGGCAAACTGCGTCTCGCAATCGATCGCCTCTTCCAGCATCGCCTCGACCTGCGCGCGCAGCGCGTCGTCGAACAGCTCCGGCTCCTCCGCGCGCACCGTGCGCACGACCTCGAAGGCGAACGCCATGTGCCCGCTCTCGTCGCGGAACACCCAGTTGGTGCCCGAGGCCAGCCCATGCAGCAGGCCGCGCGAGCGCAGGTAGTAGACGTAAGCGAACGCGGCGTAGAAGAACAGGCCCTCGATGCAGGCGGCAAAGCAGATCAGGTTGAGCAGGAACTGCCGGCGCTGCTCGCGGGTGTCGAGCCGGCGCAGTTGCTGGACAGAGTCGATCCACTTGAAACAGAACGCACCCTTGGCGCGGATCGAAGGGATGGTCTCGATCGCGTCGAACGCCTTGTGCCGCTCGCCCGGATCGGGAATGTAGGTATCCAGCAGGGTCAGGTAGAACTGCACGTGCAGCGCTTCCTCGTAGAGCTGGCGCGACAGGTACATGCGCGCTTCGGGGGCGTTGACGTGCTGGTAGAGGTTGAGTACCAGGTTGTTGGCCACGATGGTGTCGCCGGTGGCGAAGAAGGCGACCAGGCGCTGGATCAGGTGGCGCTCGGCGGGGCTCATCTTGCCGTTGAGGTCGTTGAGGTCGGGGGCGAAATCGACCTCGTCCACGGTCCAGGTGTTGCGGATGGCGGCGCGGTACATCTCGTAGAACGCGGGGTAGCGCATCGGCCGCAGGGTGAGGGCGTAGCCGGGGTCGAGCAGTTGGCTGGTCATGGGGGTGGCCTTGGATATGCGAGCTCCTTCTCCCACCGGGAGAAGGTGCCCCGAAGGGGCGGATGAGGGTGCGGTACTTGCGGGGACATTGGGGTGCGTGCGGGCCCTTCGACTTCGGCGCTGCGCGCCTACGCTCAGGGAGAACGGGTTTGTGGCAAGGGTCGCACCCTCACCCCCAGCCCCTCTCCCGGCGGGAGAGGGGAGCGGCCCGCGCCAGCTTTGCGGTTACTCCCACTTGTGGGCGTAGTTGGTTCCCACGCGCTGGCTGATATAGGTGGCGAGTCCTCGGCCTTCCTTCGCTCGCGCCTTCATCTCGCGTACTTGCCGGGCACCAGGATGCATGCCGTCGTACTCGTAGATGGTTGGCTTGCCCACGAATCGAATGAGTATCCGACCGGGTGCGAACTCGTACTCGGCTATGCCCGAGTCGCCTTCGAGATTCCCATAGCGTTGCATGTGCGCCTCGCTTCACTGGCAGGCCTCGCAATACTCCGGATTCTCCAGTGAACAGAACACCGCTGCGCTCGCTTGCTGCTGATCCGGCAAGGCCGCCACGGTGGTCTTGGCGATCTTCGTCGCCGGCCGCGAGCGCAGGTAGTAGGTGGTCTTGAGCCCGGCCTTCCACGCGTACATGTACATCGAGCTGAGCTGCCCGATGTTCGGGTTCTCCATGAACAGGTTGAGTGACTGGCTCTGGTCGATGTAGGCGCCGCGCGCGGCGGCCAGGTCGATCAACGCCTTCTGCGGCAGCTCCCACACGGTGCGGTAGACCTGCCGCAGGCGCTCGGGAATGGCCTTGATGCCCTGGATCGATCCCTCGGCCAGCTTGATCGCGTCGCGTACTTCGGCCGTCCACAGGCCGAGCGTCTTGAGCTCATCCACCAGGTAGCGGTTGACCACCAGGAAATCGCCCGAGAGCGTTTCGCGCTTGAACAGGTTCGATACCTGCGGCTCGATGCATTCGTAGCAGCCGGCGATCGAGGCGATGGTGGCGGTGGGCGCGATCGCGATCAGCAGCGAGTTGCGCAGGCCGCCGGACTTGATGCGCTCGCGCAGCGCGTTCCAACGCTCCCCGTCGTGCGGCGCGGCCTGTGGCCAATAGTCGAACTGCAGCTCGCCGCGCGCGGCACGGGTCTGCGCGAAACCCGGATGCGCGCCGTACTGTTCGGCCAGCGCGCAGGACTGCTCCAGCGCATGGAAATAGATCTCCTCGGCAATCCGCGTGGACAGCGCCAGCGCCTCGGGCGCATCGAACGGCAGCCGCAGCTGGAACAGCACGTCCTGCAGCCCCATCACGCCCAGTCCCACCGGCCGCCATTTCCGGTTGGCCTCGCGCGCGGTGGCGATCGGATAGAAGTTGAGGTCGATCACGCGGTCGAGCTGGCGCACTGCGATGCGTACGGTGGCGGCCAGCTTCTCGAAGTCGAAGCCGCCGTCGGCCACGTGCCGCGCCAGGTTGATCGAGCCCAGATTGCACACGGCCGTCTCGGCGTCGGAGGTGACCTCCAGGATCTCGGTGCACAGGTTGGACAGGTGGATGACGTTGCCCGGCTCGGCGGTCTGGTTGCCGGTGGCGTTGCAGCGGTCCTTGAAGGTCATCCAGCCGTTGCCGGTCTGCGCCAGCGTGCGCAGCATGCGCGCGTAGAGCTCGCGCGCCTTCACCGTCTTCGCCGCCAGGCCCGCCGCTTCGGCGTCGCGGTAAGCGCGCTCGAAGGCCGCGCCCCACAGATCGACTAGATGTGGCACGGCTTTGGGATCGAACAACGACCACTCGCCGTCGCCCTCGACCCGGCGCATGAACTCGTCGGGGATCCAGTTGGCGAGGTTGAGGTTGTGCGTGCGTCGCGCCTCGTCGCCGGTGTTGTCGCGCAGCTCCAGGAACTCCTCCACGTCGGCATGCCAGGGCTCGACGTAGACGCACGCCGCGCCCTTGCGCTTGCCGCCCTGGTTCACCGCCGCGACCGAGGCGTCGAGCGTCTTCAGCCACGGCACCAAGCCGTTGGAATGGCCGTTGGTGCCGCGGATCAGCGAGCCGCGCGAGCGCACGCGGGTGAATGACAGGCCGATGCCGCCGGCGAACTTGGACAGTTTGGCCACGTCGGCGTACTTGTCGTAGATCGCCTCCAGCGAGTCGGCCGGGGAATCGAGCAGGAAGCACGAGGACAACTGCTCGTGCGC
The DNA here is from genome assembly GCF_026410505.1 of Frateuria hangzhouensis. GTDB lineage: Bacteria > Pseudomonadota > Gammaproteobacteria > Xanthomonadales > Rhodanobacteraceae > Frateuria_A > Frateuria_A hangzhouensis. Next base: position 14,100 of record NZ_JAPMIU010000004.1, on the reverse strand, counting down.
GGTGCCGGCGTTGAACAGCGTCGGCGAGCTGGCGATGTACTCCAGCGCCGAGAGCAGGCGGTACAGCTCCAGCGTCTCGCCGACGTCGCTGCCGCCCAGCGCACAGGCGATGCGCATGAAGAAATACTGCGGCGTCTCCACCACCGTGCGCTGCTGCGGATGGCGCAGCAGGTAACGGTCGTACACCGTGCGCAGGCCGAAGTATTCGAAGCGGCGGGTGGCCAGCGGATCGATCGCGTCGTTCAACTTGCGTGCGTGCGCGGCGACGAAATCACGCAGCCGCGCGTTGAGCAGGCCCAGTCCGGCACCGCGCGCGATCGACTGCGAAAAGCTCTGGATCTCCTGCCCGCGCACCTCCTTGTCGATGAAGCCGCCGAGCAGCCGCGCCGCGAGCTGGCCGTATTCGGGCTCTTCCGCGGTGAGCGCGGCGGCGGTGCGGATCGAGAGCTGGTCCAGCTCGGCGGTGGTGGCGCCGTCGTAGAGGCCGCCGATGGTCTTCAGCGCCACGCGCAGCGGGTCCACCGCGTGCAGGCCGTCGGCCGTACGCGTCACCGCGCGCACGATCTTGTTGACGTCCACGCTTTCGGTGGCGCCGTTGCGCTTGGTCACGCGCATCTGCGCGGGGTTGTGCGGCGGGGTCAGGATGAAACTGTCGTCGTCGGGCGCGGTGGCGGTGCCTTCGCGGGAAGGGGTGTCGAGGGTGTCCATGCGGATCTCCGGAAGGGAAGCCGTCGCGCCGGATGCGGAGGAGTGGCGCACCGACGCGACGGTTCCGAAAACTTCAAACGCCTGCTCCCGCGCGCAGGGCCTGAGGGTCCGCTTGCCACGGAATGACGCGCATCACGCAGGCACAGGACACCCGCATGCAACGCGCCTCCCCGCGGAAGCGGTCACCCGCGCCGGGCCGCGTCAGGGTCGGACGGGCGCGTCTCAGGGGACGCGACCGTCGGCCCGTGGGGCCCGGCGTGCCGGCAGGTCTTCGGACTTCGCGGACGTGGGATCGAATCTTCGATCCCTGCCTACTTGCCCCCGCTTCCCAGGCGCTGCGGCCCAGTGCATGTGAGGACGTTCGTTTCCGCTTACCGCTGCGGGGCAGTTCCGGATTCGCACCGGATTCCCTTTTAAGCCCGACCGACAGTCGCGTCTGGACGGGCACCGACGGGGCACAACATATCGGCACGGATGGCAACGGTCAACCCAATATCTCGTGTTTGATGGCAACCAAGGGTCCGCGCTCCCTGCAGGAGGCCACTGGTGGGCGATGCTCTTATTCCGATGCACCCAAGAGCATCGCCCGCCAGTGGGCTTCTGCAGTTTTCGCGGGGGAACGCGGCTGGGCTCGTCGACCCCGACGCTCCGCTCACCTGTCCGCCACGACGGGCTGCCTATCGTCGCGGGCCATACCCAGCCACAACGGGAGCGGCACGATGGCCACTTCGAAAAAGACCCCTGCGCGCGCCACCGGCAGCAAGGGAGCCGTCGCCAAGGGGCGGCGCGTCCAGCAGCAGACCGACGCGAAGGACCAGCAGAAGACCAAGGCATCGAAGTCGGCGGGCAAGAAGGACACCGCGAAGAAGCAGCCCGCACCCACCAGCCCGCGCCCAAAACCGCGCCCGCCGCTGCCCGAGCAGCACCTGCGCAAGCCGGGCCAGGAATCCCGGCTCGATCCGCGCCCGCAGTTCGAGGCGCCCGACTACCGCGGCAGCGGCAAGCTCGAAGGCATGGCCACGATCATCACCGGCGCCGATTCGGGCATCGGCCGCGCCGTGGCGGTGCTGTTCGCGCGCGAAGGCGCGGACGTGGCGGTGGTCTACCTGTCCGAGGACCAGGACGCGCGCGAGACCAAGCGCCACGTGGAGAAGGAAGGGCAGCGCTGCCTGCTGATCCGCGGCGACGTGCGCGACCCGGAGTTCTGCGAAAAGGCGGTGCGCCAGACGGTGGGCGCGTTCGGCCGGCTCGACGTGCTGGTCAACAACGCCGCCTACCAGGAACACGCCGACGCGCTGGAGGACATCACCGAGGAACACTTCGACCTGACCATGCGCACCAACATATACGGCTACTTCCATATGGCCAGGGCCGCGCTGCCGTATCTGCACAAGGGCAGCGCGATCATCAACACCGGCTCGGAAACCGGCCTGTTCGGCAACGCGCACCTGCTCGACTACTCGGCCACCAAGGGCGCGATCCACGCCTTCACCATGTCGCTGGCGAGCAACCTGGTGTCGCGCGGCATCCGGGTCAACGCGGTGGCGCCCGGGCCGGTGTGGACGCCGCTCAACCCGGCCGACAAGCAGGCCAAGGGCGTGGCCAACTTCGGCAAGTCCAACCCGCTGGGCCGGCCGGCCCAGCCCGAAGAGCTGTCGCCCGCCTACGTATTCCTGGCCGCGCCGAGCTGCTCGAGCTACATCAACGGCGCGATCCTGCCGGTCATGGGCGGCTCGACCGGCTGAGCGCGTGGACATCTCCAGTCCGTGGTGGGTGTACGCGCTGCGCGTTGCCGGCGTCTACCTGGGGCTGCTGGTGCTGCTGCGGCTGCTCGGCAAGCGTTCGTTCGGCGAGATGACCACGTTCGACATCGTCGTGCTGATGCTGGTCGGCGGCACCCTGCGCACGGCGATCATCGGCGACGACAAGACGCCGCTGGCGGCGATCATCGGCGTGCTGGCGATCTTCCTGCTGGACAAGGGCATCGCCTGGGCCTGCGCGCGCTGGCCGCGTTTGGACCGGCTGGTCGAGGGCCACGCAAGCCTGTTGGTGCGCGACGGCCGGGTGATCGACGGCGCGTTGCGCAAGCACGACATGTCCGAGGAAGCGTTTCGCCGCGTGCTGCGCGAGAAGGGCCTGCGCGAGGTGGGCGACGTGGCCGAGGTGCGGCTGGAGGCCAACGGCAAGATCAGTGTGTTGAGAGCGTCCAAGCCCGACTGAGCGGGCAGGGTTTCTGTAGGAGCGCACCCTGTGCGCGACCGCCACGCATCCCGGTCACGCACAGGGTGCGCTCCCACAGGAAAGCCTCAATCCAGTCTTTCGCAATGCGCCTCGTAGGCTGGATACAAGCGCCCTTCCTCGCGACCGATGCGCTGCCGCAGCACCGCCTGCAACTGCGCCAGGCTGCGCGAGAACGCTTGCGGGTCGACGCTGCCGTCGTGGTAGGTGTCGAAGAAGGCCACCAGCGCGGGCGTCAGTTGCTCCATCTCGACAGCGTACTGACGTGCCAGGCCGACGGTGGCCGGATTGGCATGCAGGGCCGGATAGAGCCGGTGGTCCTCCAGGCTCAAATGCGAAAGCATCGCCTGCCGTGCCTTCTGCAGGCGATCGCGACCCTCCGGGCCGGCCACGCCCAGGCGTTGCAGGTCATCAAGCAGGACGTGCAGCTGCGCATGCTGGTCGCGCAGGATATCGGTCAACCTCATCCACCGCTCCCGCCGTGGTATCCGTCCGCCGCGCGGTCGAGCCAGGCCGGCACCGCGGCGGCCGGCAGCGGACGCGAGACGTGGAAGCCTTGCACTTCGTCGCAGGCCATCCGGTGCACGATGTCGTAGATGCGGCGGTTCTCCACGCCCTCGACCACCACGCGGAAGCCCAGATCGTGCGCCAGCGCCGCGGTCGATCGCACGATTGCCGCATCGTGCGGGCTGGCATCCATCGCGCGCACGAACGACTGGTCGATCTTCAGGCAGGTCGCCGGCATCTGCCTGAGCGAGGCCAGGTTGCTGTAGCCGGTGCCGAAGTCGTCGATGGCGATGCCCGCGCCCAGCTCGCGCACCGCCGCCAGGTGGCGGCTGGTGGCGTCGTTGTGCGCCAGCAGCGTGCTCTCGGTGAATTCCAGCTCCAGCGCGCGCGGATCCACCCCATGGCGGCTGGACACCGCCTGCAGGCGGGTGACCAGGTCCGCGTCGAAATCGGCGTTGGAGATGTTGATCGACAGGCCGATGTCGTAGCCCTCGCGGCGCCAGGCGGCCAGTTGCGCCACGCCGCGGTCGAGCACCCAGCCGGTGAGCGCGCGCATCAGGCCGGCGCGCTCGGCCAGCGGCACGAATTGGCCCGGCGCCACCTCGCCCAGGGTCGGATGGCGCCAGCGCGCGAGCGCTTCCATCGCCACGCAATGGCCGTCGCTGAGCCGCACGCGCGGCTGGTACTGCAGGTACAGCTCGGTGCGCTCGGTCAGCGCGGCGGCCAGTTCGGTGACCAGGAAAAACTCCTGCCGGTGGCGCTCGTCCTGGCTGCGCTCGTACAGCGCCCAGCCGCGCGGGTGGCGCTGCGCCGCGTGCGAGGCGCTCATCACCTGCCGCAGCGGATCGGTGCCGTCGAGCCGACGCACGTCCAGGTCGAGCAGGCCCACGCCCGGCTGCAGCGTGAGCGGGATGTCCAGGCAGTCGAACGGCGCGCGCAGGCGGCTCACCAGGTCGTCCAGCTGGCAGTCGTCCAGCGGCCGGTCGGCCTCCGGCAGCACCGCGGCGAAACGGGTGGCGCCGACCTGGTAGAGATGGGTGTCCAGCGGCATCCATGTCTGCACGCGCGCGGCCACCGCACGCATCAGCTCGTCGGCGTAGGGAAAGCCCATCGCGCGCACGAACGCGTTGAAGCGCTCCACCGGCGCCACCTCGATGGCGATCAGCCTGGCCTGCTGCGCACCGTTCTTGTGGCGCGCGCGCAGGTCCTCGAAGAACGCGCTGCGATGTGGCAGCTGGGTGACCGGATCGGTGCGGCCCAGGTAGCCGCCCAGCACCACGCCGGCGCCGGCCAGCCGCGCGGCATTGCGCAAGGCCTCGCGCCCGGCCTCGTCCAGGCCCGCGCGCGGCGCATGGTCCATCACGCACAGCGCACCGACATGGCGCCCGTTGAGCGTGAACACCGGTTCGCAGGCGAAGAAGCGCAACGCGGCCGGCAACGGCCCGGTCAGAGGCGGGGTGTCGCGGTAGCGCGCGTCGGCGGCGATGTCCGGCAGCACCTGGCCGGCACCGCGGCGCGCCGCTTCCAGGTACAGCGGATGCAGTGCGTGCGGGCGGCGGCTGTCGGGGTCGCGGCTGTACCAATAGGCGCCGCCGCTGTCGAGCACCAGCGAAACCATCGCCACGTCGAGCGAGGCGGCCGCCAGGTGCGCGACCGCATCGAAACCCGGCACGGCGTACTCGTCCGCCGCAGAGGCCGGGCACACACTGGTGACCGAAACGCTGTCCTCGTCCAGGGACGCCGCCTCCAGCTCGTGCTCCACGGTCGTGTGCATGGCGTTCTCCCCTCCGGCCGACCTGGTGGGAACCGCAGTAACCCTTCGGCAGAGTACTTCGGCCGCGTCGGCGGCCGCAATGCGAAAAAGCGAAAGCCGCGCCATGCACGGGGCCCACTGTAGGAGCGCCCTTGGGCGCGACCGCGAGACCTCCCGCTGGCCCCGACGGCACTCGTGCGAAAAGGCGGGCGATGGCGCCAGGCGCTTGGTGCGGCGGCTCCGGCGCGGGCAGCCCGTTGCGATCGTGAAGGGGCTCGGTCGCGCCCAAGGGCGCTCCTACAGGAAGCCGGCTAGTCGGGCCGGTGCGGCAGCGCCAGGTATTGCTCGCTCTGCATCTCGATCAGCCGCGACTCGGTGCGGCTGAATTCGGCGCGGTGGCGCTCGCCGTCGTACAGCTCGGTGATCGGCGCGGCGGCCGACAACACCAGCTTGACGTGGCGGTCGTAGAACTCGTCCACCAACAGCACGAAGCGCTTGGCCGCGTCCTCGCTGAACACGGAAAACTGCGGCACGTTGGAGACGATCACGGTCGGCACCATGCGCGCCAGCGCGATGTAGTCGGCCACCGCGCGCGGGCCCTCGCACAGTGCCTCGAAGTCGAACCACAGCACGCCCGGCGCCTGCCGGCGCACCGTAATGGGGCGGCCGTTTATCTCCAGCGTGCCGTCTTCGCGCGCCTCGTCATCGGCCTGGCTGGCGAAGATGCGCGCCAGCGCGCGTTCGGCCTCGGCGCCCGGCGGGGTCAGGTAGACCGACGCCTGGGCCAGTGCGCGCAGGCGCCAGTCGTGCGGCGACACCATCTCCACCACCTGGCAGTGCTTCTCGATCAGCGCGATGGCGGGCAGGAAGCGGGCGCGCTGCAGGCCGTCCTTGTAGAGATGCTTCGGCGGCGTGTTGGAGGTGGTGACCAGCGACACGCCGCGCGCGAACAGCGCCTCGAGCAGGTTGGCCAGGATCATCGCATCGCCGATGTCCTGCACCAGGAACTCGTCCAGGCACAGCACGCGGCAGCGCGCGGCCAGGCCTTCGGCCACGTCCTCCAGCGGATCGGCGCGCTCGCCCAGTTCGCGCAGGTGCGCGTGCACCTCGCCCATGAAGCGGTGGAAATGCCGGCGCAGCGCCACGCCGTGCGGCAGGCTGGCGGCGAACAGGTCCATCAGGAAGGTCTTGCCGCGGCCGACGCTGCCCCACAGGTACAGGCCCGGTACTGGCGCACGCTCGTCGTCGCCGAACAGCGATTTGAGCCGGCCGAACAGGCCGCCGTCTTCCGGTGCCGCGCACAGCGCCGCGTGCAGGCGATCGAACGTCGGCAGCACCGCCAGCTGCGCCGGGTCCGATTCCCAGCGGTGGGCGGCGACGCCTTCGTGGTAACGGGCGGAAGGGGTGAGGTCGGTCATCGGGACGGGTCAGGCATGGCGGCTACTCCCCTTGCTTGCAGGGGGAGGTTGGGAGGGGTTGTGCGGGCGTGAGGGAAAGCACCCTCCCCAACCCTGCCCGGCATGGCAGGGAAGGGGCAACGGCGACTCACCCGTTCCGTCGCGGCGGCAGCCACGATTGCACGGCATGCTTGACCGCCCCGCGCAGATCCATCAGCCGGCGGTGGAAGAAGTGGCTGGTCTCGGGCATGCGCACCACTTCGGGTGTTACCGGCAGGCTTTCGATCCAGTCGAACACCGCCTGCGGCTCGACCACCTCGTCGGCCTCGCCCTGCACGATCAGCCAGGGGCATTGCGGCGGATCGGTTTCGGTGAGCGCGAAGCGCCCGGCGGGCGGCGCGATGCTGACCAGCGCGGCGGCCTGCAGCCGCACCGCGTTGCGGATGGTCACGTAGCTGCCGAAGGAGAACCCGGCCAGCCACAGTGCGTCGTCGGGACGTACGCGGCGCACCCACTCGACCACCGCGGCGAGGTCGTCACCCTCGCCGTTGCCCTCGTCGTACTCGCCCTCGGAGGCGCCGGTGCCGCGGAAATTGAAGCGCAGCGTATCCAGCCCCGATTCGCGCAGGCTGCGCTCGACCATCGTCACCACCTTGTTGTGCATGGTGCCGCCCTGCACGGGGTTCGGATGGCAGATCACCGCCACGCCGCGGCGCGCCTCCGCGGGCGCGGCGACGTTGGCGATGGCCTCCAGCTTGCCGGCGGGGCCGTCGAGCGCGAAGCTCGCCTCTTCGCGCGGAAACGAAGCGGGATTGTCGGGAGCGGTGGTGGGCGTCATGCGCACAATGATAACCGTCGCGGCCGTGCATCGGCCGTCGTGCCTGCCGCGGGCGCGCACGTGAACCATCTGGCGCACGCGCTGCTGGCCGGGGCGGACGAAGGATGGCGCCTGGGCGGCGTGCTCGGCGACTTCGTGCGCGGGGCGCCGGACCCCGCCTTGCCGGCGAGCGTGCGCCAGGGCATCGCGCTGCACCGGGCGATCGACGGCTACACCGACCGCCACCCGGAGGTACTCGCGGCGCGTGCGCTGTTCGAGCCGCCGTACCGGCGCTACGCTGGCATCGCGCTGGACATGTGGTTCGACCATTGCCTGGCGCGCGATTTCGGCCGCTGGTCGCCGCTGCCGCTGGCGGCCTTTTCGACCGGCCTGCGGGAACTGCTGCACCAGCAGGACGCCTTGCTGCCGGACACCGCCAGGCGCTTCGCCCGGTACATGCAGGCCAACGACCTGCCCGCCGCCTACGCCGACCCGGCCGTGCTGGAACGCGCGCTGGCCGGCATCGGCCAACGGCTCAAGCGGGACAACCCGCTGGGCGGCATGTTGCCGGCGCTGCAGGCGCTGGACGAACCGCTGCAGCAGCGGTTCGAGGCGTTCTTTCCGCAGTTGCAGCGCTTCGCCAGCACGTGGAGACCGTAGGATCGGCTTCTGCCCACCATCCCCGTTGCGGGAACCTTCCATGGTGGGCCGAAGCCCACCCTACGGATTGCTCCAGATAACCCCGAAATCAGCTGGCCCTTCCCTGCACCAGACATCGACCCGGTATTTCGAGGCCTCCTGCAACAAGCAGATCCGGGAAGCGTTGCGCAAAAAAAACGCCGCCCGGAGGCGGCGTTCCCGATTCAGCGTCGGCGCGTCTACTTGGCCTGGTCGACGATCCACTTGACCGTATTGGCCACCTGCTCGTCGGTGAGCGAAGGCATGCCACCCTTGGGCGGCATGAAGTTGCCGTCCGGGCCGTGGTAGCCCTCGATCGCGTGCTTGACCAGGGTGTCGATGCCCTGGGCGATGCGTGGCGCCCAGGCCGCTTTGTCGCCCAGCTTCGGCGCACCGGCCACGCCGGCGGTGTGGCAGCTGTGGCACAGGCCCTCGTAGACGGTCTTGCCGTCGGTGCTGCCACCGAAGGCGACCTGCGAGGCGGCGGCCTTCGCGGCCGCTTCCTGCGCGGCCAGCATGGCGGAGCGGCCGGTGTCGCCGGCGTACACGGCGCCGGCCGGGGCCAGGCGCTCGGCGATGCGCTGCGCGGCATGCGGATTGGTTTCCTTCGCCGAGCTGGTGTAGATGCTGTACGCCATGACCAGCAACACCAGTGCCAGCACGTGAAGACCGGCGATCAGCCAGCCGAACTGGCGGATGAAGCTCTGGTCCGATTTGGTCAGGGAACCGCTCACGCAAGTAACTCCAAATGATCTGTGGACGTGCCGGTAAACTCCGTCGAGCGGCCGGCGCGGGACAAACAAGACGCCGATTATAGATCAAAGCGCGCGCCAAGTTTGCAGGCCGCATGCGCGGCGGGCCGCCGCAGTGCGGCGCGCAGGCCCTACGATGCGCACCTGCGGTGTCCATGCCACCGGTAACGTGTCATCGGTCATGGGGCACCCCTGTCAACTGGCATTGTCCAAGGCCGTTGCTGTAACCCTATGCTTTTCACAGGTTCAACCAGGCTGCGCGCAGCGCGCGGCCGGCACGGATCGACTTCATTCCCCGGGAGCTTTTTCAATGTCGCGTTTTTGGAAGATCGCGCTGGTCGTGGTGGCGGTAGTGGTGCTGCTCGTGGTCGGGCTGAGCCTGGTGCGCAAGCCGGACGGCAAGGCAGGCCAGGCCCAGGCGCAGGGCAAGGAAGACAAGCAGCCGCCGGTGCCGGTCACCGTGGTGCCGGTGGCGCGTCAGGACGTGCCGGTGTACCTGACCGCCTTGGGTACGGTGCAGGCGCTCAACACCGTGGCGATCAGCCCGCAGGTGAGCGGCCGCCTGATGAGCCTGGAGTTCACCGAAGGCCAGCCGGTGAAGAAGGGCCAGGTGCTGGCGCAGATCGACCCGCGCACCTTCCAGGCCGCCTATGATCAGGCCGTGGCGCGGCTGCACCAGGACCAGGCGCAGCTGGCCACCGCCAAGGCCAACTATTCGCGCAGCCAGGAACTGGGCCCGAAGGGCTACATCGCCAAGCAGGACCTGGACGCGCTGCGCAACACGGTGCGCCAGCTGGAGGCGACCCTCGCCTCCGACCAGGCGCAGATCCGCGACGCGCAGGTGCAGCTGGGCTACACCAAGGTGGTCTCGCCGATCGACGGCCTGGCCGGCATCCGCGGCGTCGACCCGGGCAACGTGGTGACCACCACCAGCACCATCGTCACGCTGACCCAGCTGCACCCGATCAACGTGATGTTCAACCTGCCCGAGCAGAACCTCGACATGGTGCGCCAAGCGGCGATGGGCGAGGGCGAGCTGACCGTGGCGGCACTCGATCGCGGCGACTCGCACGTGGTCGCCGGTGGCGGCGTGCTGAAGGTGATCGACAACCAGATCGATGCCAGCACCGGCACGTTCCGCCTGAAGTCCGAGTTCCCCAACACCAACAACGAGCTGTGGCCGGGCCAGTTCGTCAACGTGCGGCTGAAGGTGCGCACGGTCGGCGGCGGCCTGGTGATCCCGGCGCAGGCGGTGCAGCGCGGTCCGGACGGCGACTACGTCTACCTGCTGCAGAAGGACAACACGGTCAAGATGCAGCCGGTGCAGGTGGCCCAGGAAGTGGGCGACAGCGCGGTGATGATCGCCAGCGGCCTGACCGAAGGCCAGCGCGTGGTCACCGAGGGCCAGTTCCGGCTCAAGCCCGGCAGCAAGGTCAATCCGCTCAAGCCCGGCGAGGTGCCGCCGGCGCCGACCAAGGAAGAGCTGGAGAAGGCCAAGAAGGGCGGTGGTCGCCGCGGGCACTGATGACAGAAGGCAGTCCCGGGCTTTTCGAAAGCTCCGGGGCTTGCTGAAAAATAGCCGTTCGCCCCGAGCGCAGGCCGCAGGCCGAAGTCCAGGGGCAGTCCTCCGACTTCGCTGCGCTTGTGCTCGGGGCGAACGGTGGTTGGGTCGCGATCCACGGATGGCGTACGCCTTTACCTAACACACAGATCCGGATACCCCATGGGCTTCTCCACCCTCTTCATCCGCCGCCCGATCGCCACCTCGCTGCTGATGGTCGCGGTGCTGCTGCTGGGCGTGCTCGGCTACCGCCAGCTGCCGGTCTCGGCGCTGCCGGAAATCGACGCACCCAGCCTGGTGGTGACCACGCAGTACCCCGGCGCCAGCGCCACCACCATGGCGGCGCTGGTGACCACGCCGCTGGAGCGCCAGCTCGGGCAGATCTCGGGCCTGTCGATGATGAGCTCGGATTCGTCCGCCGGCCTGTCGACGATCATCCTGCAGTTCAACATGGACCGGGACATCGACATCGCCGCGCAGGACGTGCAGGCGGCGCTCAGTTCCGCCCGCGGCACGCTGCCGAACAATCTGCCGTACCCGCCGGTGTACAACCGGGTGAACCCGGCCGACGCGCCGATCCTCACCCTGATGCTCACCTCCGACAGCCGCCAGCTGCGCGAGGTCAATGACCTGGCCGATTCGATCATCGCCCAGAAGCTCTCGCAGGTGCAGGGCGTGGGCCTGGTCTCGATCGCCGGCAACGTGCGCCCGGCCGTGCGCGTGCAGGTCAACCCCTCGCAGCTGTCCAATCTCGGACTCACGCTGGAGGACGTGCGCGCCGCGCTGCAGGCGGCCAACGTCAACGCGCCCAAGGGCACCTTGAACGGCGCCACGCAGAGCTACTCGATCGGCACCAACGACCAGCTCAGCGACGCGGCCGCCTACGGCCAGACCATCATCAGCTACAAGGACGGCGCGCCGGTGCGGCTGAAGGACGTCGCCCGCGTCGTCGACGGCGTGGAGAACGATCAGCTCGCCGCCTGGGCCAACGGCAAGCCCGCGGTGTTGCTGGACATCCGCCGCCAGCCCGGCGCCAATATCGTGCAGACGGTCGAGCAGATCCGCGCCGTGCTGCCTTCGCTGCGCGCGGTGTTGCCGGCCGACGTGCACCTGGACGTATTCGCCGACCGCACCGTCACCATTCGCGCCTCGGTGCACGATGTGGAGTTCACGCTGATCCTCACCGTGTTCCTGGTGGTGGGCGTGATCTTCGTGTTCCTGCGCCGGCTGTGGGCCACCATCATTCCGTCGGTGGCGGTGCCGCTGTCGCTGATGGGCACCTTCGGCGTGATGGCCTTCACCGGCATGTCGCTGGACAACCTCTCGCTGATGGCACTGACCGTAGCCACCGGCTTCGTGGTCGACGATGCGATCGTGATGATCGAGAACATCGTGCGCTACATCGAGCAGGGCAAGAGCGGCAAGGAGGCCGCGGAAACCGGCGCGAAGGAAATCGGCTTCACCGTGCTGTCGCTGACCGTCTCGCTGATCGCGGTATTCCTGCCGCTGCTGCTGATGCCCGGCGTCACCGGCCGCCTGTTCCACGAGTTCGCCTGGGTGCTGACCATCGCCGTGGCAATCTCGATGCTGGTGTCGCTGACGTTGACGCCGATGATGTGCGCCTACCTGCTCAAGCCGGACCAGCTTCCGGAAGGCGACGACGCGCACGAGCGCCACGCCGCCGCCGGCAAGCGCGGCGTGTGGCTGCGCACGGTGGATTTCTACGGTCGCACGCTGGACTGGGTGCTCGACCACCGCCGCCTGACCATGCTGGTGGCCGGTGCGACCGTCGTGCTGACCGTGTTCCTGTACATCGTGATCCCCAAAGGCCTGCTGCCCGAGCAGGACACCGGCCTGGTCACCGGCGTGGTGCAGGCCGACCAGAACGTCGCCTTCCCGCAGATGGAGCAGCGCACCAAGGCGGTCGCCGACGCGCTGGGCAGGGATCCGGCCGTGTCCGGCGTGGCCGCGTTCATCGGCGCCGGCGCGATCAACCCGACGCTCAACCAGGGCCAGCTCTCGATCGTGCTGAAGGATCGCGGCGACCGCGCCGGCCTGGACGAGGTGCTGCCGCGCCTGCAGCAGGCGGTGGCCAACATCCCCGGCGTGGCGCTATACCTCAAGCCGGTGCAGGACGTGACGCTGGACAGCCGCGTGTCCTCCACCGAGTACCAGTACTCGCTGTCGGAGGTGAACTCGGCCGACCTGGCCAAGCGTACCGAGCAGATGACGCAGGCGCTGCGCCAGCGGCCCGAACTGGCCGACGTCGACAACAATCTGGCCAACCAGGGCAACGCGCTCAAGCTGACCATCGACCGCGAAAAGGCCAGCCGCCTGGGCGTGCCGGTGCAGACCATCGACGACACGCTGTACGACGCGTTCGGCCAGCGCCAGATCTCCACCATCTTCACCCAGTTGAACCAGTACCGCGTGGTGCTGGAAGTGGCACCGGAATTCCGCACCAGCCGCGACCTGCTCAACAAGCTCACCGTGCGCGGCAACGGCTCGGGCGCGCTGACCGGCTCCAACGCGACCAGCTTCGGCCAGCTGACGTCCGCCAATTCCGCCACGCCGGCGGGCATCGGCAACAACAACGTCGGTTTCCAGATCGGCGCGGGCGGCACCATCCCGATCGCCTCGCTGGCCACCGCCGAGGTCACCAACGCGCCGCTGGTGGTCAGCCACCAGCAGCAGCTGCCGGCGGTGACGCTGTCGTTCAACCTGGCGCCGGGCTACTCGCTGTCGCAGGCGGTCGAGGCGATCCACGAGGTCGAGGCGCAGCTGGCCTTCCCGCCGCAGGTGCGTGGCGGCTTCATCGGCAAGGCGGCGGAGTTCAGCGCCTCGCTGGGCGACGAGGTCTTGCTGCTGCTGGCGGCGATCGTGGTGATCTACATCGTGCTGGGCGTGCTCTACGAGAGCTACATCCATCCGTTGACGATCATTTCCACGTTGCCGCCGGCCGGCGTGGGTGCGCTGCTGGCGTTGATCCTGTGCGGCATGAGCCTGTCGGTGGACGGCATCGTGGGCATCGTGCTGCTGATCGGTATCGTCAAGAAGAACGCGATCATGATGATCGACTTCGCGATCGAGGCGCAGCGCGACGGCATGAACGCGCGCGATGCGATTCACCGCGCGTGCCTGCTGCGTTTCCGTCCGATCATGATGACTACGGCCGCGGCGATGCTCGGTGCGCTGCCGCTGGCGCTGGGCAATGGCATCGGTGCGGAGTTGCGCCGGCCGTTGGGCGTGTCGATCGTCGGCGGCCTGCTGCTTTCGCAGCTGGTGACGCTGTACACCACGCCGGTGATCTATCTGTACATGGAGCGCTTCTCCGACTGGCTCCGCCTGCGCCGCGAGCGGCGTGCGCTGGAACGTGCGCAGGCCGATGCCCGCGCGGCGTAGGAGTTGCCTGTCTCTCCCGCGAAAGGGAAGGGCTCGCCCGGAATTGTCGCGCGCCTCATATGGCTCCCTCTCCCCTCCGGGGAGAGAGCTGGGGTGAGGGGCCGGGGCTTGCGCGGATGTCGGCAAGAACGCTGTGCCGGTTGTCGCACTTGCTGGGTCTTTCCGCGACCTGGCTCGCCTGCGGCGGGCTTTCGATCGCCTGTCGGCGCTCGAGTCACTTTTCTTTGCGGACCCAAAGAAAAGTAACCAAAAGAAAGGGTCTGTGGAGCGCGGTGAGAGAGAAGAGC